>NZ_PVRH01000009.1:0-55625 GCF_002998735.1 Bacillus sp. NMTD17 | reverse complement strand
AGGTTACCCACGTGTTACTCACCCGTCCGCCGCTAACATCCGGGAGCAAGCTCCCTTCTGTCCGCTCGACTTGCATGTATTAGGCACGCCGCCAGCGTTCGTCCTGAGCCAGGATCAAACTCTCCGAAAAAGTACAAAACCGAAGTTTTGTTTTTCGTCAGCGTTTGACTGACTACCTATGATGTTTCATAGGATTTTTTTATAAAAACTCGAATTAACAGGTACGTTTTGTCTTGTTTAGTTTTCAAAGATCATTTTCATTATCGCTCGTAAGCGACTTTAATATCTTAACATTTCGTATCGGTTAAAGTCAAGAATTTTTTCAATTTCTTTTTTAACCTCGTTGCTGTTTTGCGGCAACGAATAATAATATACCATCTTGATTCTTTCCTTGCAATAGTTTTTTTAAAAAAAGTTTCATTTTATGAAAAATAAAAAGCGCCATAGTTAAAATGGCGCTTTGATTGATGTATTAACGGTTTCTCATTTGTGGGAAAAGCAGTACATCTCTGATTGATGGAGAATTTGTTAATAGCATGATTAACCGGTCGATACCGATTCCTAGTCCGCCTGTTGGAGGCATACCATATTCTAATGCTTCAACAAAATCGTCATCCATTAGATGCGCTTCGTCATTCCCTTCTTCACGTTCTTTTAATTGAGCTTCGAATCGTTCTCTTTGATCGATTGGATCGTTTAGCTCTGTGAATGCATTAGCATGCTCGCGGCGTACGATAAATAGTTCAAAGCGATCAGTGAAGCGAGGGTCTTCAGGATTTTTCTTAGCTAATGGAGAAATCTCCACTGGGTGTCCGTAAATAAATGTAGGCTGAACCAATGTTTCTTCTACTTTTTGCTCGAAGAACTCATTGATGATATGACCTACTGTCATGTTTTTCGTGATTTCAATTCCGTGATCAGCGGCATGCTGCTTCGCTTCTTCTACAGACATCTCCTGCCAAAAGTCCACACCAGTTGCTTCTTTGACCGCTTCAACCATATGGAGTCTCTTCCATTCAGGCTTGAGATCAATTTCATCTTCTCCATATTGAATAGTGGTTGTTCCTAGTACCTCTTCGGCAATATGAGCAATCAGGTTTTCAGTTAGGTTCATGATGTCTTTGTAATCTGCGTAAGCTTCGTACAGCTCGATCATAGTGAATTCTGGGTTATGACGAGTTGATACACCTTCGTTACGGAATACACGGCCAATCTCGTATACTTTCTCTAGGCCACCGACAATCAGGCGTTTTAAGTGCAGTTCAATCGCAATACGCATATAAAGCGGCATATCCAGTGCATTGTGATGAGTAATGAAAGGACGTGCTGATGCACCACCAGGGATGCTGTGCATTGTTGGTGTTTCAACTTCTAGGTACCCTTTAGAATCTAAGTATCTTCTCATGGATTGAATAATCTTGCTTCGCATGATGAACGTCTGCTTACTTTCTGGATTTACAATCAGGTCAAGGTAGCGCTGACGATAACGTTGTTCAACATCTTTGAGTCCATGATATTTATCAGGAAGCGGGCGAAGTGCTTTTGTGAGAACCTCAAAGCTAGTCGCTTTAATTGAAAGTTCTCCAACGTTCGTTTTAAATACCATTCCTGTTACACCGATGATATCGCCTAGGTCTGAGCTTTTGAATAACTCGTAAGCTTCTTCTCCTACACTATCTTTACGAACGTATATTTGAATTTGTCCTTCTAAGTCTTGTATATGCGCAAAGCCAGCTTTCCCTTTTCCTCGCTTTGTCATCATACGTCCAGCGATTGTCACTTGGGTAGACTTTTCTTCTAAGTCTTCTTTAGAAAACTCATCATATTCTGCGATAATTTGTGCGGATTGATGAGAGCGGTCATATCGTTCGCCGAATGGATCGATACCCTCTTCTCTCATTTTATTCATTTTGTCACGTCTGACCTGGAATTGGTCATTTAATTCTTCGTTATTAAGCCCTTCATTACTCATTTATATCACTCCAATAATGTATTTTGCAGAGAAAAGCAGAAAAACTGCCAGTACATGCACTAGCAGTGAGCTACAAAAAGAAAGATAGTCTTATCCTACTTTTATACTTTGAAGCTCTTTTGCCTCGGCTTCGATCGTAAAGTCATCAAGAACTTGTACCAGCTCCGCTCTCGTTTCACTTTGATTGATTTGATTTCTTACGTCCGCATTGCCTCGGACACCTTTTAAGTACCATGCTGCGTGCTTTCTCATTTCTCTGACAGCCACGTGTTCGCCTTTTAGGTCAATGAGTCTGTCTAAGTGAAGTTTGCACACTGACATCTTCTCACGTACATTTGGCTCTTCTTTTAGTTCACCCGTTTCTAAATAATGAACCGTTCGATAGATCATCCACGGGTTTCCTAGTGCGGCTCTTCCGATCATGACAGCATCTACACCTGTTTCATCAAGCATACGTTTTGCATCTTGAGGGGTTTTGACATCTCCATTGCCGATGACAGGGATGGAAACAGATTGTTTGACCTCTTTTATAATATCCCAATTCGCTGTTCCTTCGTACATCTGCACACGTGTCCGTCCGTGAAGCGCAACCGCTTGTCCACCTGCTCGTTCAACAGCACGGGCATTGTCGATAGCGAAGATATGATCTTCGTCCCAGCCCATTCTCATTTTCACCGTAACAGGTTTATCTACAGCATCTACAACAGCAGAGACCATTTCATAAATCTTGTTTGGATCAAGCAGCCATTTCGCTCCTGCATCACATTTCGTAATCTTCGGTACAGGACAGCCCATGTTAATATCAATAATGTCCGCTGTTGTGTTCTGGTCTACAAACTTTGCTGCTTCAACGAGTGTGTCTTTTTCACCTCCAAATATCTGAAGGCTCAAAGGTTTTTCACGTTCATCAATGTATAGCATACCCATTGTTCTTGCATTGTTGATCAGGATCGCTTTGTCACTGACCATTTCAGCGCAGACTAAACCCGCTCCAAACTCTTTAACTGTCAGTCTGAAGGCAGAGTTGCACACACCAGCCATAGGCGCGAGCACCACTTTGTTTTTAATGTCGATATCTCCGATTTTAAACATCATTTCCACTCCTTCCTTCTTCAAGAATTGGCGAAAGTTCTTCCACCGTTATATTTAAAGCATCTGCTATTTGACCAACCAATTGGTTTGTTGGTAATCGATTGCCTCGCTCAATTTCTCCTAAGACAGAGACAGAGATGCCTAGTCTTTTCGCGAACCCTTCCTGAGTATACCCTTTTAGCTTTCGGTATGCACGAATTCTTCTACCCCACATGTCTTTTTCCATATACTTACACCTTCTTGGTCTGTTACGGCATTTATTTGTACTTCGCCGATTTCTGGGCAAATCTCACTCATCGGAACAAGAACGAATAAACGTTCGTACATTCTAGGATGTGGTACTACAAGCTGTTCTGTTTCAATATTTTCACGATTATAAAGTAAAATGTCAAGGTCAGCCGTTCGCGGTCCCCATCTCACTTCTCTTGTTCTGCCTAACTCTTGCTCGATTTTCTGAGTAAGTACCAGTAGTTCATTTGGACGAAGCGAAGTGGAAATTTTCACAGCCATATTTAAAAAGTCATCTTGGTTTTCGTAACCTACAGGTGTTGTTTCATATATAGAGGAGATCAATTCTACTTGAACCTCTGGATGTTCGTGCAGTTTTTTGACAGCTTCTTTTAAATAGGTTTCCTTTTTACCTATGTTCGAACCTAAAGCGATGTATGCGGTATTGTTCATGTGCGTGATCTCGTCATTTCAATTGCAACGGACTGATAGTGTCCTGGAATTGGCGGATCTGGTTTGATTACCTTTACTGTACATTCCTGAACTGTCGGAAAGTCCTTTAACACTTGGTTCGCAATTCTTTCTGTCAGTGTTTCAACGAGGTTGACTGATTCACCTTCTACAATGCTTTTGCAGATTTGGTAGAGCTCTGCATAATTAATGGTCTCATTGAGGTCATCAGTTTGTCCGGCTTTACTTAAATCAAGTGAAGCTGTTAAATCCACACGGAATCGCTGTCCTAATTTATTTTCTTCTGCAAATACGCCATGATAGCCGTAAAATTCCATTCCATTTACATATACTTTATCGATGATAAGCGCCTCCCTTATTCAACATGGCATCCATCATTTTTGCCATTCTTGCGATTTCTTTTACATCATGTACACGAACCATCGCACTGCCTTTTTGAATCCCAAGGCAGACCGTGGCTCCCGTTCCTTCAGTACGTTCTTCCGGCGGCAGGTCTAAGACAGCTCCGATGAATCGCTTTCGAGATGTAGCTAAGAGCAGTGGATACCCAAGGTGACAAAAATGTTCGAGCTCATTCAAGACCATGAGATTGTCCTCTTTATTTTTCGCAAATCCTACACCTGGGTCTAATATGATCATGTCATCACGGACACCCGCTTGTTTTGCAATTTGAACACTTTCTTTCAAATCTGCGATCATATCTGAAATCAGATGTGTGTAGTTTCGCTCTGGCCGATTGTGCATTAAAATAATCGGCACATTGTGCTTCGCTGCCACATGCGCCATTTGAGGATCTGCCTTCGCTCCCCATACATCATTAATGATGGAAGCTCCAGCTTTCACCGCTTCATCTGCAACATGGGCTTTATACGTATCAATGGAAATCGGTACATCCAATTGTTTTGTGATCTTTTCAATGACGGGAATCACTCTTGAAAGCTCCTCTTGTTCTGAGACAAATGCCGCTCCTGGGCGAGTCGATTCTCCGCCTATATCAATGATATGTGCCCCGTCCTCTATCAGCTGGGCTGCATGAGCCAGCGCTTTATCCACTTGATTAAACTTTCCTCCATCTGAAAAAGAGTCAGGTGTGACATTTAAAATGCCCATGACCAATGTCTTTTCTTCATAACTAAGGGTGTGGTGCTTGGCTTGTATGATTTTAGGCTGTTTTATCACTTGTTGTGTCATTGTGTCCACCTACTCTTTATAATCTAGACGTTCTTTTGTATATTGTGTTCTCAATTTTGTTGAGAAGATCCGGCTGTTTTGAGGAAAGGAGATTTCCCCTATACTTCTGAAAGGCACAATCCCTTGAACAGAATTGGTCATCCATGCCTCATCAGCTGATAGCAAATGGGAGACTGTATATCGCCCTACTTTTAGTGAAGCCTCCATCGCTTGGAGTGTTTCGATACAATATCGACGAGTGACTCCATTTAAAATGCCTGTATCAAGTGACGGTGTATAAATCACATCGCCTTTTCGCCAAAATACATTGGAAGTAATTCCTTCTGCCACATCATTTTCTTTTGTTAAAAAGATACCTTCTAATTTCGGATCATTTCCCACTTCTCTTTTAGCCAGCAGGTTGTTCATATAATGGTGAGACTTAAGGCGCCTCGGACCTTCCGGGGTATTTCTCCTCGTTTGAAGAATGACTCCCTGTTTCTCATCTAAAACAGATTCGGGCCGGAATGGAGAGATCATGACAAACACGACAGGCTCTTCATAAGGATCTGCAGAAAATCCATTGCCCCTGCCCGCAGAAACATTGAAGCGAATTCTCGCGTGTCCACCGGCTATTTCGTTTTTATTTAGTAAGGTATGAATAATGTCGAGTAC
This sequence comes from Bacillus sp. NMTD17, assembly GCF_002998735.1. NCBI lineage: Bacteria > Bacillati > Bacillota > Bacilli > Caryophanales > Bacillaceae > Bacillus > Bacillus sp. NMTD17. The sequence continues at coordinate 50,017 of NZ_PVRH01000009.1, read as the reverse complement.
AAATGGTTTCTCTATTGTGGATTCGATGCAAAGGTCACGCAATGATTGATTGAGCCTTTCAAGGTGCCAATCTAACAGAAAGACTTGTCCTGCCAGGCTGGTAAATGTTTCGAATACACCGATGCCATATAGAAAACCATGATCAAAAGGAGAAAGAGTCGCGTCTTTCTCCTCTATATACTGACCGTTCAGATAAATGATCATGCGTTTACTTCATGCCCCTTTTTACGATAGGTTTCAATGAAATTTTTAAGCATTTCTTTTCCGAAGGACGTCATAATCGATTCAGGATGAAACTGTACACTTTCAATCGGCAGCTCTTTATGGCGAATGGCCATGAGCTCACCTTCCTTTGTGCTGGCTGTTGCGTCAAAACACTCCGGCAGCGTCTCGTTTTTGACAATTAATGAATGATATCTCGTTGCGACAAGCGGATTTTGGAGTCCAGTGAAGACACCTTTTCCGTCATGAGCAATCTCTGACGTTTTACCATGCATTAAGCGTTCTGCACGAATGACATCCCCGCCAAAAACTTGCGCGATGGATTGATGACCTAGACACACACCGAAGATCGGAATACTTCCCGCAAAGTGCTTGATCGCCTCCATACTAATTCCCGCTTCATCTGGACTGCATGGCCCCGGGGAAATCATGAGAAAATCCGGCTTGAGTTCTTCGATTTCTTGAATGGTTACTTGATCATTCCGTTTCACGATCAATTCTTCTCCAAGCTCACCTAAATACTGGACCAAGTTGTACGTAAATGAATCATAATTATCAATCATTAATATCATGCTCTGCTCACCTCTAACTCAAAATAGTCTCTTCTTTGCTCAACTGTAATGCTTTTTTCACTGCATAGGCTTTTTTAATCGATTCTTTGTATTCGTGCTTTGGTACAGAATCGATGACGATCCCAGCACCCGACTGCATAAAGGCTTTGCCTTCAGTACAGTACGCCGTACGAATGACGATGTTAAAGTGCATATCTTGATTGAATCCAAACCAGCCTATAGATCCAGTATAAAGCCCACGCCTTGTCGGCTCAAGCTCTTCTATGATTTCCATTGTTCTCACCTTTGGAGCACCTGTAATTGTTCCGCCTGGGAATACAGCTCTCATGACATCTACTGCATCACAATCATCACGCAGTTCCCCTTGTACGTTGGATACAATGTGCATCACGTGTGAATATTTCTCAATCGCCATAAATTCGTTCACTTTTACTGAGCCATAAGTAGACACGCGTCCAAGGTCATTCCGCTCAAGATCCACGAGCATCACATGCTCTGCGCGTTCTTTTTCATTTTCAATGAGCTCTTTTGCCAGCGCTTGATCCTCAGCGTCGTCTTTGCCTCTTGATCTTGTACCCGCAATCGGTCTTGTTTCTAATTGATTCCCCTTTTTCTTAATAAGCAGCTCTGGAGATCCACAAACAATCTGGAAATCAGGCGTGTGCAGATAAGACATATACGGAGATGGATTGACTTGACGTAACGTTTTGTATAAATCATACGGATGTGTGTGGAGCTGTTCATCTTGTCTGATGGATAAATTCACTTGGAACACATCACCGCTTGCGATATATTGTTTAATTTTCTCTACTGCTTCTCCAAAGGTTTCTTCGGTAAACGGTGCTGCTGGTACAAATTCTGCAGAAGATTCATGAACAGGAGATTGCGCTGATTCTTCTGAAGAGCTTGTCCACTTTCGCTTCAAATCTTCGAGTCTTTGATGAGTGTCACTCACAGGTTCCGTTCCTTCTGTGTGAGTGATCAGCCACAGCACGTTTTCTTCATGATCAAAGACCGCAACATCATTAAATACGAGAAAATAAAGATCAGGTGTTTTCAGGTCATCAATGGACAGCATTTTAAAATGCTCGATATATCTTGCATAATCATAGCTTAAAAATCCAATCGCCCCGCCTTGAAAATCAGGATATTCCTCATTCATTTCGGTTTGAAGGGTTTGGAACCAATCCGTAAACGCTCTGAATGGATCGCCTTCTTTGAACAGCACCTCATCTTGATAATGGATGGTTGTCATCCCGTCTTTCCCCTTCGCTTTAGCAACCGGGTCAATGCCAGCAATGCTGTATGAACCGCCGCGAGCACTTTCAAGAAGAACATGGTGTGTTTCGCCAGCAGTTAATTGTTCGTATCTTTTCAGGAAAGCATCTTTCGTAAAAGGAATTTGGATGCCCATCGGCCTGCGTTGTGTCATGTTATCATCCTTTTTCATTTTCATTAATCTTATTGTAATGCAATCCAATTTATTTAGAAAATAGTATTTGCTTTCCATCTACAGATTTCATAAAAAAACCCCAGCAAATGCTGGGGTAATTGGTTTAATCGAATTGATAAAGAGGTGTACTGAGATAACGCTCCCCATTACTTGGGATGATAGCCAGAACCTTTTTCCCTTTACCAAGCTTCTTCGCTGTTTGAAGTGCTGCGTAAATAGCTGCTCCAGAAGAAATACCGCCAAGGATCCCTTCCTCTTTCGCTGCTTTTCTTGCAAGCTCAAATGCATCTTCGTTTTTCACTTGGATAATACCGTCATATACTTCCGTGTTCAAGATTGAAGGGATAAAACCTGCTCCTATCCCTTGGATTTTATGCGGACCTGGCTTTCCGCCTGATAATACAGGAGAATCTGTCGGCTCTACCGCATAAAGCTGAATCGATGGGATGGCTTCTTTTAGGACTTCACCAGCACCCGTAATCGTGCCGCCCGTACCAACACCTGCAATAAATGCATCAAGCTCGCCGTCAAACTGTTCAAGAATTTCTTTTCCTGTAGTACGACGGTGAATCTCCGCATTGGCTTCGTTGCTAAATTGCTGAGGCATGAAGTAACCATGCTCTTCTGCCAATTCTTCTGCCTTTTTAATGGCACCTTTCATTCCTTCTGCACCTGGTGTTAATACAAGCTCTGCACCATAAGCGCGTAAAAGGTTGCGGCGCTCCTGACTCATTGTGTCTGGCATCACTAGAATTGCGTTAATTCCTTTAGCTGCCGCTACCATCGCAAGACCGATCCCTGTGTTTCCGCTTGTTGGTTCGATGAGCGTGTCGCCGGCTTTTAAAGTACCTTTCGCTTCAGCATCTTCGATCATCGCTAACGCAATACGATCTTTTACACTGCTGCCCGGGTTCATATATTCAAGTTTCAAGTAGACATCCGCACTGTCTTCATCTACTAAACGGTTTAATTTAACGACTGGTGTATTTCCTATTAGTTCAAAAACTGAATTTGCAATACGAGCCATCACTAACACCTCTATCTCCGAGTAATTTTATTGTATTAATATTAAATTATCAATTTCAAAAAATTTTGTCAATGCTTTTAGTCCTGCTCGCCATCGTAAAACCATGTGACTTTTGCTTCTTTCCACAGGGTTTTGACATTCGCCTTTTCACCTAGGTCTTCCATGGCAATCTGCCTTTTGATCTGATCTTTGACTTCTTCATAAGAGAAGGAGCGGCCATCTAATTTTTCTTTTAGTTGAATAATGGCATACCCGTTCTTGGTCTCGATCGGTTCTTTTGTCCATTCGTCTGGCTGAAGCTTTTGAGCTTCCTGTATGTATAGGGCTGGTATACTTTCTTGTTCTTCTGTCACAAACCCAAGATCTCCGCCATATGGAGAGGTGTAGCGGTCAATGGAGCGTTCAGCTGCCACCGCTTCGAAGCTAGATCCGCCTTTCAGATCCTTCAATACATTTTCAGCTTCGCCTTTTGTCTTCACGACGATATGACGAATACGGTATGAATCATCATATTGATATAAGTCCTTGTTTTTTTCATAAAAGGATTTCGCTTCTTTTTCAGAAACGACAGCATCTCTCGTTAAAAGCTGCTCTAATAAAATTTGATAACGAATCTGTTCTTTCCATTCCTTTTCACTCGTATGTCCATCTTCGTAGAAATTATTAGATACCGCTTTAAGCATGAGCAATTCACGATTGATCTCTTTTGAAGACACCTCAAGCTTGTTTTCTTTCGCAAGCTGATTGACCACCTTCTGATTAATCATTTGCTCAAGTGTTGCCTTGCCATAGCGGTCTTCCATCTTCTTTAACCATTCTTGACGCGTCACCTTCTCTTTTCCAATCGACGCAATTTCTTCACCGCTCTTCCCATTTGAAGAAGCCTGTGACATTTGCGACTTTGTTAATACATATGCAATGACAACGGCATTGATCATAAGCAACACGAGGATAAATGTCCATACCACTCTTGCTTTTAGTCTCATTTTTCGTCTCCTTTCCATTCTAAAAAGAAAACCCGCTGCTTAGAGCTTAGCGGGTTATTTCTTCACGTAGCTCTTCTAGCTCTTCTTTTGTAAATACATACGTTTCGTTACAAAAATGGCATTGAGCTTCTGCTTGTCCGTCTTGTTCAATCATGTCGTCAATTTCGGCTTTCCCTAGGCTGATAATGCCATTAGCAAAACGTTCTTTTGAGCAGTTACAAGAGAATTCGACAGGTACAGTTTCTAAAATTTGAGGTTTTTCTCCGAGTACTTCTTCTAAAATTTCTTCTGGTGTCATCCCTTTTTCAATGAGTTTAGAAATAGGTTCAATGGTTGAGAGCCGCTTTTCTAGTCTTTCGATGACAGCATCTTCTGTTCCAGGCAGCAATTGAATGATGAAACCGCCTGCTGCAAGGATCGAGTTATCTGGATTGACCAGAACCCCTACGCCTACAGAGGAAGGCACTTGCTCAGAAGAGACAAGATAATAAGTGAAGTCATCTCCAATTTCACCTGAGACGATCTCCGTTTGTCCTGTAAAGTGATCTTTCAGTCCGATATCTTTGACAACACTCAACGTTCCAGATGTCCCGACTGCACGTCTGACATCCAGCTTGCCATGTTCATTTAAGTCAAAGTGGACTTGTGGGTTTGAGACATATCCGCGCACCTGACCTTTTGCGTTTCCATCAGCAATGATGGCACCGATTGGTCCACCGCCTTCAATTTTGACCGTTAGCTTATTTTCGCCTTTCAGCATAGCACCCATCATGACTGTAGCTGTCATTGTTCTGCCAATCGCTGCTGATGCTGTTGGCCATGTATGGTGCCTTCTTTGTGCTTCGTTGATTGTATCTGTTGTGTTTGCAGCATATGCTCGGACTTTTCCGTCATATGCTAACGCTTTAACTAAGTGATCCATTCGATTTTAAACCTCCTATAGTACACCGACACGATTACGTTCATAAATAAGTTGAAGTCCTTTTAATGTTAAGAACGGATCGACAATATCAATGCAGTCTGATTCATTTCCAATCAATGTTGACAAACCGCCTGTTGCAATGACTTTCGGTGTTTGTTTCGCTTGCTGCTTCATCCGTTTCACTATTCCCTCGACTTGCCCAACATATCCATAAAGGATGCCGGATTGCATCGCACTAATGGTGTTTTTTCCAACAATGTGATCTGGACGGACAATTTCAATTCTCGGCAGCTTCGCCGCTCTTGTATATAAAGCCTCTGTTGAAATGGTAATACCAGGTGCAATTGCCCCACCCATGTATTGTTTTTGTTCATTGATATAGCAGTAGGTTGTCGCTGTGCCAAAGTCTACCACAATGAGAGGTGCCCCATATAGGTGAATCGCCGCTACTGCATTCACAATTCGATCAGCCCCGACTTCCTTTGGATTGTCACACATAATGTTTAATCCAGTCTTCATTCCAGGCCCTACAATTTGGGGTGTTAAGTGAAAGTACTTCTCGCACATTCTTTCTAGTGCAAACATCATTGGCGGGACAACAGACGAGATGATAATTCCTTCTATTTGATCAAACATCAGCCCCACATAATCAAATAAAGACCTGATGGCCATACCAAATTCGTCTTCTGTTTTATGACGGCTTGTTTCAATTCGCCAATGGTAGTTTAGATCGCCGTTATGATAAACACCTAAAACGGTATTTGTGTTTCCTACATCTATCACGAGTAACAACTTCATCACCACTTTGAATAGTTTCTCAAAAAGAGCATTTTTCGACTTTCTATCATACCATACACGAATTGAGTTCCATTTGTAAACAATTCGAAACCGATCCATTTAGGAATCGAAATAAAAAAAGCTGCCGGTGATCCCGGCAGCTTTCACAGAAGGAGATTAGATCTCCTCATCTTCTTTTTTCTTGATGTTCACTTTCACATCATCGTTTTTCTCTTCGTCATCTGCGTATACACGCTCTGGAAGCTTTCCAGTTTCGTAAAGAGATTTAATTTGCTCAGCATCTAATGTTTCAACTTCTAAAAGGGCCTGTGCGATGATTTCTAGCTTATCTTTGTTCTCAGTGAGAATTTGTTTCGCACGTTCGTAGCTGTCCTTGATGAAACGCTGAATTTCTTGGTCAATCTCGTAAGCAATGGCTTCACTATAATTCGGCTCGTTGTTAAAATCACGGCCTAGGAACACTTGACCACCTTGTGCTTGACCGAACTGAAGTGGACCAAGCTTATCAGACATACCGAACTCAGTAACCATTTTTCTTGCAATGCCTGTTGCACGCTGGAAGTCGTTGTGAGCGCCTGTGCTTACTTCACCAAACGTAATTTCCTCTGCAACACGACCGCCGAGCAAGCCGACAATTTTATCAAGAAGCTCTGGCTTCGTTTGGAAATAACGGTCTTCTCTTGGAAGCATGACCGCATATCCGCCTGCCTGACCACGAGGAACGATCGTTACTTTATGCACCATGTCCGCTTCGTCTAGGATAAGTCCAATCACAGTATGACCTGCTTCATGGTAAGCCACGATATTACGTTCTTTCTTCGAAATGACGCGGCTTTTCTTCGCCGGTCCAGCGATGACACGGTCAGTCGCTTCGTCGATATCACGCATATCGATTTTCTTTTTGTTATGACGGGCAGCAACAAGTGCTGCTTCGTTTAGTAAGTTCTCAAGATCTGCTCCAGAGAACCCAGGTGTTCTGCTTGCAATGGCTTTCAAGTTCACTGTATCATCAAGCGGTTTGTTTTTCGCATGAACCTTCAGTACTTCTTCACGGCCAATGACATCTGGTCGGTCAACCGTAATTTGACGGTCAAAACGTCCCGGACGCAGCAATGCAGGATCTAGGATATCTGCACGGTTCGTCGCAGCAATGATAATAATACCTTCGTTCGCACTAAAACCATCCATTTCAACAAGAAGCTGGTTAAGCGTTTGTTCACGCTCGTCATGACCACCGCCAAGACCGGCTCCACGCTGACGACCCACTGCATCAATCTCATCAATAAAGATTAAGCAAGGTGCATTCTTTTTCGCATTTTCGAATAAATCACGTACACGTGATGCACCGACACCGACGAACATCTCGACGAAGTCAGAACCACTGATGCTGAAGAAAGGAACGCCTGCTTCTCCTGCAGATGCTCTCGCAAGCAATGTTTTACCTGTACCTGGAGGTCCTACTAGTAAAACCCCTTTAGGTATTCTTGCGCCAAGCTCCGCAAATTTACGTGGGTCCTTTAGGAATTCAACCACTTCTACAAGCTCTTGCTTTTCTTCATCTGCACCGGCAACATCTTTAAATTTCACACGTTTCTTCTCTTCTGTGTAAAGCTTCGCCTTACTCTTACCAAAGTTCATAACACGGCTTCCACCGCCCTGAGCTTGGTTCAATAAGAAGAAGAACAGGATAAAGATGATGATAAACGGAATGATGGTGGTCAGAACTTGCAGCCATCCATTTGTTTCAGGTGCTGGTTCTACTTTTACATCTGTATTCTTCAGTGCACTGTAAATCTGGTCAACACCTTGACCATCTGGAACATGGGTAATGAAGTATTGATCTTTCTTCGCGCCATCTAATTGACCACGAATTTCATAAACCCCTCTTACAGGCTGAATGGAGATACTCTCCACTTTTCCCGCACTTAGATTTTGCGAAAATTTGCTGTAAGACATGTTCTCAGGCTTTTGATTAGGGGATCCTAACCAACTGACTACCCCTATCACAAGTAATAAAATAAGTATATAAAAAATCGTATTACGAAAAACCCGATTCATTCCTTACCTCCTCCCACAGTAAGCACAACTATGTTCAATAGTATCATAGAAAATCATTCCAATACAACCAATAACCTCATGTATACGTATGCTGATTAGCCTTCGTAAACAGATGGTTTTAACACTCCAATATACGGGAGGTTTCGGTAACGTTCAGCGAAATCCAATCCATAGCCGACAACAAATGCATCTGGCACTTCAAATCCAACATAATCTGCTTTGATGTCTGCTTTACGACCGCTTGGTTTATCAAGCAATGTCACAATTTTTATGGAATTTGCTTTACGGTATCGGAAAAGCTCTACCAGATAGCTCAAAGTTAACCCACTGTCGATGATATCTTCCATAATTAAAATATCTCTTCCTTCAACAGAAGTATCAAGATCCTTAATGATCTTTACTTCTCCTGAAGATACGGTAGATTTTCCGTAGCTAGATACATCCATAAAATCAAGTTCTAAATATGTATCAATGTGTTTGATCAGGTCTGCCATGAATGGAAGAGCCCCTTTCAAAACACCAATAGCCAGGGGAAATTTACCATCATAATCGCTGGTTAATGTTGCACCCAGTTCCTTCACTTTTTGCTGGATCTCTTCTTCTGAGATCAAAACCTTTTCAATATCTTGTTTCATGCTTTTGCTTGCCCCCTACAAATTTTCATGCTGTCTATATTGTAATACAATGAGATCGCTGTTTGTCATATCAATTTCTTCAAAAACGGATTTTTTCAGACCTGGGATCCAGATGATTTGATGATCCGAGTCAGTGACGATCGGCCAGCTGTCTCTTTCTGCAAGAGGCACTTTTTTATCAATAAATATATCCTTCACCTTTTTTGATCCATTCATCCCTTTAAGTTTGATTCGATCACCATTTTTTCGTGAGCGAATGATCAAAGGGAGACGAACATGATCTTTTTGAAGCAAGAAAAAATGGTTTCCGTTCCGTGCATCCTTCGGAACATGATTTGATACCACGATAGACTGCCCATTCGGAAGGAAAAGCTCCTCTCCAAGCTCACCCTTTAAGTGAAGAGCATAAGACTGGTCTAGTACAAGCGATCGTTCAAAGGTAAACATACAGTAATCATAAGACTTGACAGCTTGTAAACCTTTTGGCAAATCTAATGATCCAGACGGTTGTTCGGTATGAGATAACCAGTCCAAAGTCCCTAGAATATGCTGGTTTGAAAACGCTGATTGAGTGTTTTCATAAAGATAGTTTAATATTAGTTGAATGCCTCTTCTTTGTAAAGGCAAAGGCAGGTCAAGCAAAGGCTTCGTTTTGATCTTAATTTGCTTAGGCGATTGATTCGTTATCACTTGGTTCATTTGTTCCTTTGTTAATGCCTGCAAGTATTGCTCATCCTCAGTCAGCATGTCACTTACAAACTGAAAGCTTTCATGTACATGAGGTGCCTCTTCTTTTAACACGGGAAGAATGTGTCTTCTTATCCGGTTTCTCAAGTAGTCATCAGTGTGATTGCTTTGATCAATGACATAGGGAATATGTTCTTTTTCACAAGCGGTCAGCACGTCGTCCTTGGAATATCCAATGAGCGGCCGAATCAGCCATCCATCTTGAAAAGGACGTTTTGCTTGGATACCGGCGAGTCCTATTCCAACAGTCCCTCTCGCAAGTCTCATCATCATTGTTTCTACTTGGTCGTCTCCATGATGTGCAAGCGCTATAAATTGAGCGTTGTATTGCTCCATCAATTGACGAAAGAAAGCATATCTGCACTCCCTTGCAGCTGCCTGTTTGTTTAAGTGGTTTTCTTTTGCATATTGGGTGACCTGTATGCGGGCCGATTCAAAAGGAATCTCTTGCTCCTTGCAGTAAGCCTCAACAAATGCCAAATCAGCAAAGGATTCTTCTCCTCTGAACATGTGATCTACATGGGCTGCAATCAGCTGATAGGAACCTTTTCGACGTTTGTTTAGTTCGTGCAGTAAAAGCATGGAATCTGGTCCGCCAGAAACCCCGACAATGACTGTCGTATTTTCAAGGTAAACATCATGTTTTTTCAAAAATGATTCAATTCTATTCACAACTTCCTCCTCACAAAGAGCAGGTAATTTAAAGATATACATATCCTATCACTTTCAGTAGCTCCAAGCAAAGATGAAGCCTGCTTTTTTACAGGTCTATAGCAGGAACAAAACTACATATGCACAGTAAAGAGCAAGTACACTGCACACGATCAGAATAGTTTCAAAAAGCCCGCCTGATTTTTTACGTACTGGTGTTCTTTTTGCTGCTGCAACTCTCGATCGTGAAGTCACCTGTTGATTTTGTTGAACAGCGGGCTTTTGCCCGTTTTTTTGCTGCTGCTTCTTTTGACTCGCTTTTCTTGAAGCGATCAGCTGTCCTTCTTTCAGCATCGCACTCTTCATAGCCGCCGCTGATTGATATTTACCTTGTAGAGCAGCCTTTAACACCCTTTCATAACGCTTTAATAAAGGATGTCCTTCAATCGCTCTGTAAAGCTGCTTTTCCGGTTCTGCTCCTTTTTTGAATTCTTTCTTATACGCACAATTCACCATCACCATACTTAAGGCAAACAGATCATAGGATGGCTCTGCCTTTCTTGTGCCGAATCCCCAATAGCCGCGATCAAAAAACTCTGTATACTCCTTGATTGCCCTGCCTGCTTTTGTCGTTCCCCCTACATCAATGCACCGGATCGCGGCTGGGGGACCTGAAACGATGAGATTATCTGGCTTCAAGTCACCAAAAATCCAGCCTTCCTGATGTAAATGAGCTAGGTTAGATAAAAGCTGAACCATTAAAACGACGATCCACTCATCACCTTTTTGTTTTACAAATTCAAGCAGTAACGGGCCTCTGACATACTCCATCACATAAAAGGAACGCTTTTGAAGCATACCGGGATAAATCGCATCATCCATATCATAAAAAGAAGGCCCCATGGTTTTCACAGGAGCCTTAGAAAAGGATTTTAATACATTGACTTCAGATGCAATGAGCATACTGTCATCACTCACTTTAAGGGCTACTTGACCATTTGGCGATTCGGCTAGATAGACAATACCGTTCGCCCCTTTTCCCAGCTCTTTTACAATGCGGTAATGATGGTGATGCCATTTCCCTTGAATCACCGTGCCTAACGGAATGTTAGAAGCCGAATTCATTATCATGCTCTTCCTTTGCTTCAAGCAGCCCTTTACGCGAACGAACTGATTTGAAATGCTGGAGTGCTTCTCGAAGCGCTGGTCCAGTTGGAGTAATTCCTCCCGTGGTCAGTTTCGGGAAAATAGATGATAACGAATCGAATCGAGGCGTCCAATTCAACACAATTTCAGCATCTGAGTTTTTCCCGGGAAATATACACATCCCAAACTGATTTTCACCAATCCTTGAATTTAAGCTAATAGAAAGATCGATGAGCGCTTCTTTAACGGTCGGCAGCTTCGGTTTCATACTTGCACTTGTATCAACAAGCACAAGTACTTGAAGATGAACCGTCTCTCCTAACTCATCGACTACTTCCATCACTTCCCCACGCTTATCAGGCGGAAGCTCTTCAATTTCAGTGTCTTTGCCAAGTATTTGCTGCAATTCTTTATTCACAACACCTTGTAAGGTTTGTGTCATCGCTTTTTTTGTGACCATTTGTACCGTTTGAGATAACTGCTGGACGTAGACAACCTGATGGATGCCTCCGCCTGCGAGGGCAATCCCCTCAACTTCTTTCATCGCTTCATGATCGTGTCTGTTTTCCTCCATAATGCCAATGACATTGACTGTAATCCCTTGTTCCCTTGCCAATGAGGCAATCGCAAGTGGATCTTCCCCGTGATTTGAGCAGCCATCTGTAATCAATAAGATTTGGTTTACGTGACCTTTTCGCATCTTCATTCCTCCTGGGATCGTAACTGAATGCTTTATATCCCCATCATCGCCAGAAGAAATTCATATTATACGATATTTTAAGAAATCTCTTGTTTCTCAAGATAGAATGTACCAGTCGGAATGGATGCCCATTTTGGTGTGTTGTGATCAAGCCTGATGACAACAACCGTCATATCGTCGTCAATTTGACCCGCTCTTGTTCGAATGACCTCTTCCATTAATAAATCAGCAATCTCTTGCGGATCTTCTGTTTTAAAGCTTTTCATTTTGCGCTTCACCCACAGATCATGATTTTCAATATGCTTTGGTCCTTCGAAAATGCCATCACTCATCATAATCAGCAGATCTCCTGCCTTCATCTGTTCACTCACTACCTCCACTTCAAATTCATCAATAATCCCAATTGGTAAGTTGCTCGCTTGTACCTTCATCACCTGATCACCCCGTTTAATAAAGCTGGGTGTTGAACCAATCTTGAGGAACTTACAGCTCGCATCCTGTAAATCAATAATTGATAAATCTAATGTAGAATAGATTTCATCCGTCGTTCGTAAAGATAAAATACTATTAATGGTTTTGATTGCCACTTTTTCATTGATACCTGACGCCAATATTTTTTCTAACAGCTTAATCGTTTCATTGCTTTCAAAATGAGCCCTTGCTCCATTGCCCATTCCATCACTAATAGCTGCGGCATATTTGCCCGCACCCAGCTCCATCATGCTGTAGCTATCCCCAGACACTAACCCTCCGCCTTTCGCTGCATGCGCTACGCCTGTAGCCACTCGATATGATTTTGCAGAGCCGAATACAACGTGGCAATAGCCTGTTGGGTGCTCTGCACACTGCTCTGCTTTGACTAAAATCTGTTCTTCTAAAATATCTGAGAGCATGGGAGCGATGATTTTTTCACATTCACCATGTCCTTGGCAATATGGGATTCTCATTTCAATATCGACATTCCCCTGCTCCAAGCTATAAATTTCTACTTGCTGAATTTCAATCCCAAAGTGCTGAAGTGCTTCTATCATCTGCTCTTCTTGAATAAAATGCTGTTCTCTTTCTCGTTTTATTTCCCGGGAAAAATCCTCCATCACTTGTGAGACCCCCATCAGCTGTTCAGCTACAAGTCGTCTGCTGTCTTGGACCTTTTTCTTCAGAGTCTGGTTGGCTTTATAGTAAGCGATCTCCTCTTCAATCAATTCCTCGACATGTTTTGATTTTGAGCAGTGCTGGCTAAATTTCTTCTTCAATTTTCGGTTATGCTCGTAGGTTTTTTCATCAGATTCATGCATAACTTGTTTCATCAGTTCATAGGTTGTATCAAAGTTCTGCACCCAGCATTTATTTTTCTTATAGCACGTTTGACAGGATCGTTCTGTGATCGTACTTAAAAAAAGATCTACATCCTCTTCCTGCTTCTTTTCTTCAGGAATGGATTCGTAAAATGTCGCAAAACTCTCAGACAGCGCATGAAATACATTAGAAAATTGGTCTACCTTTTTTGCAGTCACATCTCGTACTTTCCGGGCGTATTGCTGCTGTTCCTGTACATGCTCTACCGTACCAGGAATATATTTCGCTACCTTAGAGGTCACTGATTGTGGCGTGAGTAAGAAGAGCGCAACTGCAATAAGTGATTCATACAGCGTGGTCACGAGACCTGCTGATCCTTCTCCGTATAGGGAAATAAGTAAGGAACCCACAATTAAGCCAATGGCTGCGCCTGCTTTCTTCCCCTCTTTCAGCAATCCCCCTAATAAGCCTGAAAAGGCAAGAAGACTCATCTGATAAAGGTTTCCGATGTTAGCGAGACCGAGAATTAATCCTGTCACGACACCCACCGTACAACCAATACTGGCTCCTCCAATAAAGGCAAAGCTCAGCACTACATAACGTGACAAAATATGCTCTGCCTGCATCCCTTGAAATGTGATACCAGCCAGACCTGTTAAAACTGAGGCAATTAAAATCATAAAGCAAATAATTTCTTCAACCTTTAAGGAGTGTTTGATTTTCCTGACTGTAAAAATCGGCAGGCTTTGAAGGAAAATCAGTGTCAAAATGAAGGCAAGTCCTGCTTCAACACCCGCCATGACGTAATCGTAGCTTTGCACAGCACCTTGCTCTAGGTAAACAAATGCTCCTCGGGTGATCAGCATTGACAGCACAATGACAACCGGCAATGTTTTCACTGGGTCTTTGATGATGAAAGAAACCACCTTGGACATAAGGAGAAACACGATCAACGACGCAAACACAAACAATGCGTTTTGAGGTGATATCGTCATGGCTCCAGCGAGTAAAGCGAGACAAGCAAGCATGGCCTTATCTCTTTTGATAAGCAGCATGGAGCCGAAGAAAGGCAGAGCAAACGGCATAATTTCAGATAAAATAAAGGCTCGTCCTAATAAAAAACCAAGTACAACATAAATAAACCCTTTATAGAAAAAAAGAGAATGCGTGTGATGAAGAAACAAGTTTTTCATCTTTTTTAACCCTGCACTGATTCTTTCAAACCCCGCTCCTGTTAAATCAGTTCTTCTTTCTAGTTTTTCCATCTTTTCATCCCCCACCTGATATTCGTTGCTTGTCATTATAGCGAAGGTGAAAAAGAAATTTTGTCAAAAGAAGTTGTCGTTTCCATAAAACGTTCGACGCTTTATTCGTCAAAGAGGCATACTTTCATGAAAGTCGATGTCTTTCATCAGAATTTTACGAAGACACAAAAAAACAGCCTTCCTAAAGAAAGCTGTTTTGAAGATGACCCGTACGGGATTCGAACCCGTGTTACCGCCGTGAAAGGGCGGTGTCTTAACCGCTTGACCAACGGGCCTTGCTTTTATGTTCTACTAAAAAGGATAGCGGCGGAGGGGATCGAACCCCCGACCTCACGGGTATGAACCGTACGCTCTAGCCAGCTGAGCTACACCGCCATAATAAAAATGCGCTAAGAAGCACAAGATCTATAATACAAAGGAATCGCTTGTCCGTCAATAGGAAGTTCTAAATTAAATGAAGAAATCTCAAAAAATGTCGTATGGATCAAGAAAAAAAGCACCTGCGGACAGCAGGTGCTTTGTTGTGAAAGATATATAGAAAGCAGCAACAAGTTAACCTCTTCTTGCTCCGCGTCCCCCACGTTTTGATTCCGTGTTACGTTTTAAAGATGTTAAGCGGTCTTCACTATCTTTTAAGAATTTGTTCATTTTTTGCTCAAACGATTCCTTCGGACGGAAATCATTTCTGCTCGGTCTTGATTGTTGTTGTTGAGGACGATCTTTTGCTTTTTTAATGGACAAGCCGATTTTACCGTCTTTTTCAACGTTAATCACTTTCACTTCAACTTGTTCACCGACTTTTAAATGCTCATTAATATCTTTTACATAGTTATCGGCTACCTCACTGATATGAACGAGACCAGTTGAACCGCCTGGCAACTCCACAAAAGCTCCAAAATTTGTAATGCCCGTAACTTTCCCTTGTAACTTGCTGCCAACTTCAATCGACATAAAAAAAGTGCTCCTCCTTAGACTTATAAAAAAATCTCATTTGTTCAATTATACATAAACTGAATTTTAAGTGTCAACAAGGCTAATCGCTCTTATTGCCCACATCAAAGATTTTTTCGCCTTTTTTGGACATATAATAGTCTCGTCGTGCCAGTTCGAGTACGTATTCTTTGCTTTTCAGCTTTTTAATTTCATCAGAAATATCTTCCTGCTTTGTTTGTAATTGCTTCAATTCTTTTTCAAGCGCAACCTTCTTCTCTTCTTTTTCCTTTAATGAGGACGATTGCGACCAGAGGGCACTTGTCACCAAGACAGCAAACATGAGCACAATCACACCAAACACGGTAAGCCTTCTAAGGAGTCCACGGCGTTTGCGTTTTAAGCGCTGTGCTTGCTGTTCCATTTGTTTTTGGTAATCATTTTGAATTTGTGCGATATTTCTTTTTCTCTTGTTCAAGGTTGAAGGCCTCCTCTCTTACTTTGTCCAGAATTGTTTCCATTTCGTTTTGATGGTACCAGATAATTTCTTGGTCCCTTGTAAAATTCCTGCTCCTTTAGAGAAAAACAATCTCATTGATGTTCGCCATTTTTCGGGAATCCGATGAATAATGGTCACATTAAGTAACCAGATGAGCGGATAACAAACTATGGACAGCACCTTCCACACGAGCCGAAACGTAAAATGAACAAGACGTAAGAGCAAGTGGAGCAAGAACATAATAGCACTTATAATCAATGTCAGCAGCCAGCGAATTGGCTGGAAGACGATGGACATGACCAGCCGTTTAAGGACGAGAGCGGTCTGATACACACACATCATCATAAACTTGAGAATGTTCATATACAGCTGTTTCATCAATGCCTGATACATCGAAAAACCTAGTGCAACGGCTAGAAAGATATAAAGCCTGAATTCTCCTTCATTTGTCAGCAGCAGGACATAAAAGAATAAGAGGCCCTGTACCAGCCAAAAAAGGAGATCGTGTATAACCAAAAGCCATTTTGCTGTCTTTTCCCGATTCACAAACAGCTTGTACGTATCAAGCGATGCGCCCAGCCAGATGCCCATCGCTACCATCGAAAGCATCGTATAAAACTGGACTGTCAGCGTCATTTAAACAGCTTGCTAAAAAATCCTTTAGCTTTCTCCCCGTGCTGCTCATCTACATAAATTAAGTCAAAGACACGCCCTTTGATCGATACAACGCCTTTTTCGACGTCTAGGTTTTTCATTTGCAGATTTTCTCCACGGATAGCGAGAATCCCCATGACCGTCTCAAGCAGAAATTCTTCATTATCAAAGCTTTCCACCTGTTTGACACCGGTAATATCTAAATGCTTTCTGTTTCGCATTGTGACATTGTGCTCCGCTTCTGATGACAGCTTCGTGCCTTGAGGTTGATTATAATATTGATTCATTTATACATCCCCCATATCTCATACTTGCATTGTTACTGCATTGTATGTGACAGGAGGATCATTTAGAACAAGCCCTATTCTGCTGTTTTTTCTTCTTTTAGCACAGTATACATGCCAGCGGCTTCTTCTTTTTTCGTCGTGTCCTTTAACTCGTTGACTTGAACCGTCACAAGTTTTTGACCAAAACGGATTTGAAGCTCGTCTCCTTCTTTCACGTCAGAGCTGGCTTTCGCCTGTGTGCCGTTAATAGAAATTCTGCCTTGATCAGCTACTTCTTTTGCCAATGTTCTTCTTTTAATTAAACGGGACACTTTTAAAAATTTATCTAGTCTCATGTATGCTCACCTCTTTCTATACGTTTGGCATCGTTCCATAGATCGTCCATTTCCTCTAGCGTTAAGTCATCTAATGAACGTCCCATGTCCTTTGCTTTTTGTTCGATATGCTGAAAGCGACGCATGAATTTTGTGTTGGCGGAAGCGAGTGCCGTTTCAGGCTCTAGCTGATAGAACCTTCCAATGTTGACGAGAACAAACAAAAGATCTCCAAATTCATCTTTCATCTGCTTCGTTGCACTTTCGTCCGGCTTCTCTGCCACTTCAACGAGAAATTCCTGCTTCTCTTCTTCGTATTTGTTCCAAATATCTTTCACATCTGTCCAATCAAAGCCTACTTTGGCGGCTTTCTTTTGGAGCTTATATGCCTTTGTTAGTGCTGGAAGCGTCGCCGGGATGGATTGCAAAATGGAGGCTGCCCGCTCCGGCTTCTCCTGCTGCTTGATTTTTTCCCAGTTGGCGACCACATCTGCTGCTTCAGAAACATTTGTGTCACCAAACACATGGGGATGTCTACGAATCATTTTTTCTGTGACATGCTGGATGACGTCATCAATTGAGAAAAAGCCGTCATCTTCACCAATTTGGGCGTGAAGTAACACCTGCAGCAGCACATCTCCGAGCTCTTCCACCATATGGTCTGGATCATCTTCATCGATCGCTTCAAGCAGTTCATAGCATTCTTCAATTAAATATGGTTTAAGTGACTCATTGGTTTGTTTTTGATCCCATGGACAGCCGCCCGGACCTCTTAATGTACGTATGACGTCACGGAAAGTGTCAAATTGTTGAAAAAGCAGCTTTTCATCTTGAATCGGAGGTACATAAACACTCGTTAAGTTATTTATCGACACATCTCGATCAAGTTCAAATAAAGGAACGGCAGTAATCTGTTCCTGACTGCTTCCAGCCGCAGTCACAATATAGACTTCATAATCGTCAGGAAGCTTTTCCATCAGCGTGAGTTTCACATTCGAAGCGGTCAGCTGATCATATACCTGACAAATGAGGACATGCTGGGTCAATTTCAGATCGTCCGCTCTCATATCTCCTGCATCAACGAATTGTAATCCCTCGATTGGGTCAATCTGCAAGGAGTTAAACGTCGCATCCAAAAAGCTTTGTCCACCAGCAACAGACACCTCAATCCCGCGCTCTTGCTGCTGAGAAACTAATAGCTGGACGGTCTTTTCTGCGACAAATGGGTGTCCTGGTACTGCGTACACAATATCCTTTTCCGCAGCCTCTGTAAATAAAATTTCAGTGATTTCCTGATATACCGAATCAAACTGATCGTGCTTTTCATAAATTTCATCAAAAAAGGTCAGCGATGAGACCTCCTGCATCAACTCTGCGGTAAGCGGATGATCCTGCGTTCTCATAAATACTTCTTTCGCCTGCTTCAGCTGCTTGTATACACCGAGCGTCAGCTGATCCATGTCGCCTGCCCCGAGACCGACGACGGTAATCTTACCTGCCATTTCGATTCCCTCTCATCTGTTTAAAATATAAAATCTTTTCTCCTAATGGAATGAGTCTCCATTCCTCGTCCGTAAATACTTCTAGCTTAAGAATACTATATAAAAAGGCGAAACCACCAATAAAAACTGACGTCAGGCTCTCTAAAACGAAAAAAGGACGTTTTTCAAAGGGAATGACCCAAGAAAACAGTGCCTGATACCCTATTAAGACAATGGCCATGAAAGCAGCCGATAAAAGAATTTTCACTGGGAACAGCTCTCTCAACGAAATCCATCCTTTATGCCTCAAATAAACGGCATTGAGCAGAGCCGCAGCGAGAAAACCACATACGGTTGACCATGCGGCACCGTAGATGCCAAATAGCGGGACAAGTGCAAGCGTTAGTATCCATTTCACCAGCACACTGAGAATCACCACAACAGCCGGATACACAGTATGCCCGAGCCCTTGAAGTAAAGCTGCTTGCGTAATCGCAATCGATGTAAATGCGATGGAAATACAGAATATTTGCAGCGCATCGGTGCCTAAGTCATTACGAAAAAGCATGGTGTTGACTGACGCTAGAATACAAATCAGCCCAACTGCTGAACCAATCCCTAAAACCGACGTGGTCTTAAACGATGTACGCACTTTTTGCCTTATCGCTTCATGCTCTCCATTCCTCATGGCCGCCGATAAAAATGGCACAAGAGAGGTTCCGATGCTAATGGCAAACACCGTCCCTAGCTGTAAGAACGGCTGTCCTCGGTCATACACACCTTTTGCCGCTTTTGCCGCGGCTTCACTCAGACCCTCACTGCGCAGCAACGCATACAGATGAAAGGCATCAACCATTTGCATCCATAAAATGAGCAATCCGCTGACACAAATCGTGAATGTATACAGCACCAAACTCTTCAAAACATCCTTTTTCCGAAGTGTCGCCTGTTTGCTTGTCATACTTGCAGCAGGCTGTTTCCGGTATGTCAGCCAAAGAAAAAGAAGCAGTATAAGCGAGGCCGCACTCCCCGCTATGGAGGAGAAGACCGCACCCGCCCCTGTTTCATAAAGCGAATAGCCGCGCCTCACGAAATAGAAGGATAAAACAAGCAGGACGCCTACCCTGATGAGTTGCTCCACCAATTGAGAAATAGCCGTTGGAAGCATCATACCGTCACTCTGAAAAACTCCCCTCAGCATCACGGTAAGCGGAAGAAATAAAAACACGAAAGCACTCATTTGGATGAGCAGGATTAATTGACTGTCCGCCATAAGGCTCGCAATTCTGCCTGCTCCTATGTAAAGACAAAGAAATAAGACCAAGCTCAGTAAAGTGATATAGACCAAGGATACCCTTGTAATGATCCTTCGATTCTCTTCCCCATGCTCACTCAGAAGCTTGGACACCATGACAGGAAACCCTGTGGTGCCGAGCATGATGGCAATGCCAAGGAAGGGATACACTTGCTGATAAATATAAAACCCTGTGTCTCCTACGATGTTCTGGAACGGAACACGATAAACGGCACTTAGTACCTTTGATAACAAGCCTGCGATGGTCAAAATCACCGCACCCTGGAAAAGCCAATGCGGCTGATTCACAGCATTTTTCATGGATGACTCCTTTAAAAATAGATCTACAGTTAAACGCACTCATTATATCATACGTGAATGAAAAGCCGTTTCTTTCTAAGGAGTAGACGGCACATTCCTCGTTTTGTTTCATCCCATATAAAAAACGCCGACAAAATCAAATGATTTCATCGGCATTCTTTCATTTTATCTATATGATATAGAATTATTAGACCTAATGTTCCATTTGACGGGCTAAGAAGCCAGCTGCCGTTTCTGCCGCTTTATGCTCCACTTCTCCCATTGAACGCTCTTTAGAAAATAAGACGACGGCGCCAATCGGATCTCCGTTTGCAACAATAGGTGCAATGGTATAAGCAGATACGTCATCATCAATACCATCGACAAGTTGAATTTCTTTTTTGCTTTCTTCTAATACAGAATTACGCTGGTCCATTGTTCGTTCAAGTAAATCACTGATGGATTTGTTTAAGTACTCTTTTTTCGAACTGCCGGATACAGCAATATACGTATCTCGATCACAGATCAGGATGGAATGACCCAAACTGTCGAATAATGCATCAGCATATTCCTTCGCAAAGTCTCCTAGCTCACTAATCGGCGAATATTTCTTCAAAATCACTTCTCCATCGCGGTCGACGAAAATCTCAAGCGGATCTCCTTCCCGGATGCGCAATGTTCTGCGAATCTCCTTCGGAATAACCACTCTACCTAGATCATCGATGCGGCGTACAATTCCAGTTGCTTTCATTCACTGCTGCCTCTCTTTCGTTTGATGATGTGTTGGGTGAATGGAACAAAAGCGTCCACTTTATGCAACATTCACCACTTGACCCTGAGTTTAGTATCCGTCACATCAAACGTAATATACACGAGAGACAAACAAAATTTTATGAAGATGGAATGGTTTCTTTTTTCACTTCTTGAAGGCCTCGAAGCATATTCAGAACGATCTCAAGCCATTCCTCAGTCTTCTTGCCTTTCGTTTGAACAGAAATAATCAGCTTGCTGCCTTCCATTCCCAAGCCTATATCACGACCATATTTACTGCTGAGCGCAAATAATTTTTGACCGTCGATTTCACTGCTTGCTTGCTCTTCAAGAGTAAGCCTGACAATGCCTTTCTCCATCTTGATCAGTTCGACACGTTCCTGCACTGCGTATACTTTCATCGTCGCAATCGTGAACAAGTCCGCCACTTCTTGCGGATATTCACCAAATCGGTCGATCATTTCATCTTGAAGCTCTTTTCGCTCTTCGATTGATCCAATCGCTCTGAACTGTTTATACATCTCGATCTTTTGCTTCCCATCCGAAATGTAAGTGTCCGGGATGTAGGCATCGATTTGCAGATCGATTTCCGGTTCGAATTTATCTTGAGCCGTTGTATCGCCTCTTCTTTCCTCAATGGCTTCTTTCAGCATTTGAGAATAGAGGTCGAATCCAACAGAATCAATGAATCCATGCTGCTGTGCACCAAGTAAATTTCCTGCTCCTCGAATCGTTAAATCACGCATCGCAATTTTAAATCCTGATCCGAGCTCTGTGAATTCTTTAATAGCTTGAAGTCTCTTCTCTGCTACTTCAGACAGAACTTTATCTTTTCGATACGTGAAATAAGCATATGCGACACGATTCGAGCGTCCTACTCGTCCTCTTAGCTGGTACAGCTGAGAAAGCCCCATTTTATCCGCATCGTGGACGATGAGCGTGTTCACATTTGGAATGTCGACTCCCGTTTCAATGATGGTGGTACTGACCAATACATCTGATTCACCTTCAAGGAAATTGATCATCACTGATTCCAGCTCGTTCTCACTCATTTTCCCATGTGCATAGCTGACTTTCGCGTCTGGGACTAGCATAGAGATTTCATCTGCTTTGCGTTCAATATCTTCAACACGGTTGTAAAGAAAGTACACTTGACCGCCGCGTGCTAGTTCTCGCTCAATCGCTTCTCTGACTAAAGCGCCATTGTACTCGACCACATAGGTTTGAACAGGGAAACGGTTTTCAGGCGGTGTCTCAATAACCGATAAATCCCGTACGCCAAGCATAGACATATGCAGCGTACGCGGAATTGGCGTAGCCGTTAATGTCAGTACATCGATATTGGCTTTCATCTGTTTAATTTTCTCTTTATGCGTCACACCAAAACGCTGCTCTTCGTCAATGATCAACAAACCTAAGTCTTTATAGACAATATCTTTAGAAAGCAAACGGTGTGTGCCGATGACCATATCAATCGTTCCGTTTTTCAGCCCTTTTAACGTTTCGGTTGTTTCTTTTCTTGTACGGAAACGACTCAGCTGAGCGATTTTGACAGGGTAGTCTTGGAATCGGTCCATAATCGTGTCAAAATGCTGCTGCGCTAAGATGGTTGTCGGTACAAGCAGAGCAACCTGTTTTCCGTCAGCAATGGCTTTGAAGGCCGCTCGAATCGCCACTTCTGTTTTTCCATATCCCACATCTCCACAAAGTAGGCGGTCCATTGGACGCTCCCGCTCCATGTCTTGTTTGATTTCGTGAATCGAACGGATTTGATCATCTGTTTCCTGGTAAGGGAACGCTGATTCAAACTGGCGCTGCATCTCATGATCAGGCGAGAAGGCATACCCTTTGCTTGCCTCACGTTCCGCATACAGCTTAATGAGATCATCTGCGATGTCCTGTACAGATGTTTCCACTTTTTTCTTCACACGTTTCCAATCGCTGCCGCCTAGTTTGTACAGCTTTGGTTCTTTACCTTCTGATCCGACATACTTCTGCACCTGATCAATTTGTTCAACCGGTACATAAAGCTTATCGCTTCCTTGATAATGAATATTTAAATAATCTTTATGAATGCCGCCGATTTCAAGCGTTTCAATTCCTAAATACTTACCGATTCCGTGGTTAATGTGCACCACATAATCGCCGACTTGAAGCTCTGAATAGCTCTTAATTCGCTCTGCATTGGTCAGCTTTTGCTTACGTGCCTGCTTCTTCACACGTTTCTTGAAGAGCTCGCCTTCTGTGATCACGGCAATTTTCGATAACGGCAGTTCAAAGCCTGTTTGCAGCTCACCTTGTAAAATATACACCTGTCCGCTTACAAGCTCGGCGTCCGGCTTGGCAAGAGCGGCTTCAATGTCATAATCATGTAAGACAGAAGATAGTTTATCTGTCCGCTCTTCATCCGCACCTAAGAAGACAACTGTGTATTGTTGTTTTTTGTAGCGTTCAATTTCACTCGCAAGCACATTCATCTGCCCGTGGAAATTCTGCATTTGCTTACTAGATACATTGACGATATTTTGCGGATTTGTCTGCTGGACATGTCTCAGAAACAAGGAGTAGTACAGAATAGACCGCGATTGCTGATTGATCAGTTGTTGGAACGGGAAAGAAAGGGATAAATCATGAAGGATATTACCTTCTTCAAGCAGGCTAATTGTCCAATCAGCTTCTTCCTGTTCAAGCTGTTCTTCCATCTCCTGAATTCTGCTAATTTCATCTAAAATAATAATCGTATCCTGTGATGTGTAATCTAGCAAACTAGCAGGCTTTTCATAGAAATAGGACAGGTACTTCGTCATTTCCTGTGTCACGATACCTTCTAGCAGCTTCTCTCGATCAGCAGAAATATGTTGATGAAGCAGTTCTTTTTGCTGGTCTGAGTTAAATTTCTTTAAGCTCTTCGCAAGTCCTTGATCAAGCTGTTCAATGGCTCTCACTCGTTCAGAACCTCTCACAATCAGCTCTTTTGCGGGACCGATTTTAATCTCTTGAAGTGTTTCTAATGAACGCTGTGTATCTGAGTGGAACGTTCGAATCGAGTCTACTTCTGTATCAAACAGCTCAATACGGATCGGATGATCTTCCGTTAACGAATAAATATCAATGATTCCTCCGCGCACACTAAAATCTCCGGGCGCAGCAACCATCGACGTCCGGTCATAACCGATTTGTACAAGTTGTTTTGAAAACGCCTCCAAATCAATTTCTTCACCGAGCTTTAAATGGATCTGACTCTCCTTCCAGAGCTCAACTGGCGGAAGCATTCTGCGCACCGCTGCAGCCGGTGTGACGATAATGGGGTTTTCTCCATTCGCCAGCCGGTTCAGAACATCTAGACGCTGTGCTCTGAGCTCAGGGCTGGCAACGGCAATTTCTGAAGCAATGAGTTCATTAACAGGATAAAGAAGGACCGAGCGATCTGAAATCACACTGGCAAGATCATCTGTTACCTTCTGCGCTTGATACAAGTTGTGAGTCACAATAAACATCGGCCGCTTAAGTTCGTCTGATATAGCGGCTGTAAATAAAGATCTGACGGAGCCTGATAGTCCGGCGAGCAGCTGTTCTTTTAACCCTTCCTTTAGCCCATTAAAAATGGACTGAAAATCATCACTTTGTTTGATAAATGATTGTATATTTTTCATTTGGCTCCTCCTCCCTGCTTGTTTAAAACAGAAAAACGCTTTGGTCTATTATCTACACCAAAGCTTTTTATTGAATAAAGGTATGATACTGATGGTAATCAGGATTTCTTTCGAGCGCCTCTTGGCAATCCTCACAAATGGTTTGTACATGTAAATCACCATTTTCCCTATAAGAAATCATATCGTTTCTTTCCTCATTTGTTAAGTGATGAAATCCAAGTGCTTCACTTTGAACAGCGGATTCATCTAGACTGCCAACCTTTACACCACAGTGCCGGCAGTAATAATGCAAAGCCATACGTGATCCTCCCATGCTGAGATTTTATAATCAGTATGTGCTTTGCTTATCATTCTTATACCTTCTTGTTAAAATCATTCATCACTTCTAAAAATGGCTTTGTTAAAGCCGCCTCGCAAGCTTCGACAGACGCCTGAATGGCTGATGCAATGTCAGGCTGCTCCTCTTCAGAAAAGCGTCCTAGCACGTAATCGACGACCTTCATGCCATTTTGAGGACGTCCAATGCCGATACGGAATCGGTCAAACTCAGGTGACCCTAAATGCTGAATCAACGATTTGATTCCATTATGTCCGCCTGCACTTCCTTTTGTACGCAAACGAATCCGCCCAGTTGGCAAATCAAGATCATCATAGATGACTTTCAAATGTTCAAGTGGAATATCATAGTAATCCATTAGCGGACGCACGCATTCTCCTGATAAGTTCATATATGTAAGCGGCTTTACAAGTAGAACCTTTTGCCCTGAAACAAACCCTGTTCCAAATTGTCCATGGAATTTTGATTGATTTAAGGGGATGTCCCATTTTTTCGATAATTCATCTATTGTCATAAACCCGACATTATGTCTTGTTTTTTCATATTCTTTTCCTGGATTACCTAATCCAACGAATGCAATCATGAAACCAATAACCTCCTTTGTCACAAAGCACACGCCTAAAAAATGAGCCAATAGGATTGCCTCATGTAAAAACGTATGAATTCTTTTCATTCTAGCACAAAAGACGCAACCGCGGGAGGGTTACGTCTCTAAATGACCAGTTATTCTCCATCGTTATCCTTTTCTTTAATGGCCTCAGGTTCTTTTAATTCCTCTTCGCTATCTGGCTCAGGAACCTCTGATTGCTGAGGCGGCAAAATGGATGCAACGACTTCTTCTGGATCGTTATTCACTTGATATGATGACTGAACAGACAAATCAGCGACTGTTAGGACATCATTTACTTCTAAGTTTGTAATATCTGCTTCAATATGCTGCGGGATATCTTTTGGTTTCGCTGTAATGGATAGTTCAAATAGTGGCTGCTGAAGCACACCGCCATCTTTTACCCCTTTAGATTCGCCAATCAGCTGGACAGGTACATCTGCTTCAATTTCACGCTGTAAGTCGACCACTTGGAAATCTGCATGGACAAGCTCATTTTTCAGCGGATCTGTTTGTAATTCTGTGACCATCACGGATTTTGTTTCACCGTTCACGTCTAATGTGATGATTGTATTCTTTCCTTCATCACGTAAGGTCTTTAATAAATCGATGCTGTCTAGTGAAACAGCCAGGTTGTCTGTATTTTTTCCGTATATGACACCAGGAACGTGTCCTGAATGACGGATTTTTTGCAGTGTGGAACGTTTGAAATCAGTTCTTTTATTTGCTTTTAAAGTTGCCATATTCAGCACCATCCTATTTCATTTTTGTCACTACTCTCATAATTACCCATAAGCGAATCATTTTAAACCTATTTGCTCTGAATGATGACAGCAAAAAGACCCCAAGCTGATGCCTAGGGCCTTTTTTAATCAGAAAATTAGCTAAAAAGGTAGCTCACAGATTCTTCTTCATGTACACGGATGATGGCTTCTGCAAGCAAAGGCCCAACTGAAAGCGGAATGAATTTTTCAACTTTCTTGTCATCTGTTAAATGAATACTGTTTGTCACAACCAATTCTTTTATTTTAGAATTTGTGATACGTTCTACTGCTGGTCCAGACAATACTGGGTGAGTACAGCAAGCATATACTTCAGCCGCTCCATTTTCCACAAGTGCATTTGCAGCAAGTGTAATGGTACCAGCCGTATCAATGATATCATCGATGAGAATCGCCGTTTTGCCTTCAATGTTACCAATGATGTTCATCACTTCAGCAACATTTGGCTTCGGACGACGTTTGTCGATAATAGCGATTGGCGCTTTCAGGCGGTCTGCCATTTTACGCGCACGTGTCACACCACCGTGGTCTGGAGACACAACGACGATATCCTTCAAGTTTTTCTGTTCGAAATAGTTAGTTAAGATTGGCACAGCCATTAAGTTATCGATTGGAATATCAAAGAAACCTTGGATCTGCGGCGCATGAAGATCAAGTGCAATGACACGAGTAGCACCTGCTGTCTCAAGTAAGTTCGCAAAAAGCTTCGCAGTGATTGGCTCACGAGGTTTTGCCTTACGATCTTGACGTGCATATCCGTAATAAGGGATCACGATATTGACCGTTTTCGCAGAAGCGCGTTTTAGTGCATCCACCATAATGAGCAGTTCCATAATGTGCTCATTGACTGGCGCACTCGTTGATTGAATGACATAACAATCACAGCCGCGAATACTTTCTTCAATATTGATTTGGACTTCACCGTCACTAAAGCGTTTAACAGAGCTCTTTCCTACATCAACTCCGATACGATCGGCAATTTCTTTAGCAAGTTCAGGGTTTGAATTCAAAGAGAATATCTTTAAATTCGCATCAGCATAACGATTAGACATGGTAAACCTCCGGGTATTTGGATTATTTTTTATGAATATTTTTCACATAATCTTCTTTATTGACTTGTCTTGCTCTAGCAATAGACAATGCATCCTGCGGTACATCTTCTGTAACCGTTGAACCAGCTGCAACATATGCCCCTTTTCCGACAGTGACTGGTGCTACGAGATTTGAATTACAGCCAATAAAAGCGCCATCTTCAATCTTCGTTAAGAATTTGTTCTTCCCATCATAGTTGACTGTAATAGATCCACAGCCAAGGTTTACATCAGTTCCGACCTCTGCATCTCCAATATAGCTTAGATGAGATGCTTTGCTGCGGTCACCGAAAACCGTTTTCTTGATTTCGACAAAATTCCCGATCTTCACTTCATCGCCAATTTTCGACAACGGGCGAATATGAGCAAACGGCCCAATTGTCACATCGACTCCAACCTCACTATCGCAGACGACAGATTGCTTAATCACTGTGCGATCTCCGACGATGCTGTCAACAATTTCAGTGTTTGGCCCAATAGTAGCGTCTGCACCGATTTTTACATTCCCTTTGATGACCGTCCCAGGATAAATGATTGTATCTTCACCGATGACAGCATCTGGTGAAATATACGTGTTCTCAGGATCAATCAAGGTCACACCATTCTTCATATGCTGATGATTAATACGTCGCTTCATGAATTGCTCTGCTTGTGATAGAGCGATACGATCATTGACTCCAAGTGTTTCTTCAAAATGCGGTGTTTGATATGCTGCAACCGTTTGCCCTTCATTCTTTAAAATTTCAATGACGTCTGGCAAATAGTATTCACCCTGTGCATTTTCATTCGATACTTGCTCAATCACACGGAAGAGATCTTCATTTGAAAAACAATAGGTCCCTGTATTAATTTCATTCACTTGACGTTCCGCATCATTCGCATCTTTATGCTCCACAATTTTCACGACAGCACCGGTTTCGTCACGAATAATACGACCATAACCTGTCGGGTCATCCGCATGTGCAGTTAAAATAGTGACTTTCGCTTGATGTTTTTGATGCTCGCTCAACATAGCTTCCATTGTTTCCGCTGTCAATAATGGCGTATCACCACAAATGACAATGGTTGTTCCCTTTTCCTGCGCAAGGAACGACTTTGCTTGTTTGACGGCATGTGCTGTTCCCAGCTGTTCTTCTTGAAGTGCATACTCACTTCTGTCTCCAAGCTGCTCTTTGACGTTCTCTGCTCCATGACCGACGATCGTCACTAGCTTGGCTAAAGAAAGCTTTAACGCTTCATCTGCCACATGCTCGACCATTGGCTTTCCGCAAACTGGATGAAGTACTTTGTATAGCTTTGACTTCATTCTCGTTCCTTTTCCCGCTGCTAAAATCACTGCGAACCGCTTATCCATTGATTGGCCTCCAATATCCCTATTATCCATAGAAAAATATATCCTAAATAAGGACTGATTTCAAGGATACAAGAGGAAGTGCAATAATTTTCTAATGGATGAAAGACATAAGAAACAAGAGAAAAAACGCAAAAAAGACAGCATTTAAAAGAAAACATTCCATTTTCTCTTAAAGCTGTCTTTTTGGATTCACATATGATTAAGAAGCTCCAGCTTCTTCATATTCAATTGTTTCTTCCTCTTCGCCTAAGCGATGATATTCATTTAATACAGCATCTTGGATTTTACCCCGAGTACCTGAATTAATTGGGTGTGCAATATCGCGAAACTCTCCATCAGGCGTGCGTTTGCTAGGCATTGCCACAAACAACCCATTGTTTCCATCAATCACACGAATATCATGAACAACAAATTCGTGGTCCAGCGTGATGGATGCAATCGCCCTCATGCGACCATCGGTATTCACGCGGCGTAATCTTACGTCAGTAACTTCCACAGTAGTTCACCACCTTTTCCCAATATAAAAGCATTACTTAGGTATTCAACGATTGTGGTGATTCTCCTGCTCTTTTTTTAAACTTTTTTTGAAATATCGGGATATTTATACATTATTTGTCATTTTGGTGACGACGCTTACATTCTTTGCGTGAAAAAAAGACATCATGATGATGTCTTTTCCTGCATATGATGAAACCAAACGGCTTTCGTTGAGACTGCCTGTTTACTTTACTAATGCAATTACTTCAATTTCTACGAGTGCATCCTTAGGAAGTCTTGCTACTTCCACACATGAACGAGCTGGCTTATGTGTATGGAAATACTCACCGTACACTTCATTTACTTCTGCGAATTGTTCCATATCTTTGATAAAAACTGTTGCTTTCACGACTGTCTCAAAGGAAGCACCTGCTGCTTCAAGTACGGCCTTAAGATTACGGAACACTTGATGTGTTTGTTCTTTAATATCTCCATTTACAAAGTCTCCAGCTGGCGTTAATGGAATCTGCCCTGAGCTGTAAAACATGTTATTGACAATAATCCCTTGAGAGTAAGGTCCAATGGCTGCTGGTGCATGTTTGGTTTGAACAACTTTTGTCATATCAATCTCTCCCATTCAACTACATGTTTGATCAAAGCTTAAGCTTTCGAATGAAAAAACTCGTGGAAATTGCCTTCATTGATCTCAATGATCTTCTGCTTCATATCAATGGTTGAAAGCTTTAAAAGCGATACATATTCATCAACGAGACGTTCATTTACGCCTTCATCTTCTAAAAGAACACCGATCCCTGCAACATTTGCATTAAATTCCTCAAGCAAATTCATCATGCCGTTAATGGTTCCGCCCGCTTTCATAAAGTCATCAATGATTAGGACATTGGATCCTTTATCTAAACTCCGCTTTGCAAGTGACATGGTTTGAATTCGGTTAGACGAACCTGACGCGTAGTTAATACTTACAGTTGATCCTTCGGTTACCTTATTATCTTTTCTAACGATCACAACAGGCACATTTAAATAACCCGCAACAGAATAGGCAATTGGAATACCCTTTGTCGCAACGGTCATGACGACATCAATCGCACGGTCTGCAAAGATGGTCGCAAACAGCTTACCGATTTTCGCAAGAATTGATGGATTACCTAAAACATCGGTTAAATATAAATAACCGCCAGGAAGTACACGTTCAGGAGTCGATAGAGCCTCTCCGATATCGTTTACTACGTCGTCTGCTTCTTTTAGGTGAATCTTTGGAATATATTTCACTCCGCCAGCAGCACCAGGTACAGTAAGCAATGTGCCTATTCCCTGCTGTTCGAAGGTCTGTTTGATAATCGTTAAGTCTTCACTAATAGAGGACTTCGCAGATTGATATCTTTCTGCAAAAAAAGTTAACGGTACTAGTACGTGCGGGTGGGCTAACAAATAATTTGTTAAGTCCACCAATCTGCCGCTTCGACGAAACTTCATGAACTTACCCCCAGAACCCGAATAATTTATGATAAATATAACTTAATATACGGATTTAATCAAGGGCATTTTGTTCGCCGATCATGCGGACAGCGTATACTTGATCACAAAATCCTCTCAGTCCGTTATATATTCTTTGTACCTTCGATTCATATTGAATCAAGCCAAATACTGTAGGGCCGCTTCCACTCATTAAAACAGCGTCAGCACCGAAACGCTTCATCTGTCTTTTGATCATATCTACTTCTGGGTACATCTTTAATGTCACAGACTCTAGAACGTTGCCGAGTGAGCCGCACATCTCTTTATAATCTTTCGCTTCAATCGCTTCAATCATACGCTTTACATTCGGGTGTTCTACTTTGCTTGCGTCATATTGTCTATAGACTTCAGCTGTAGATACCCCAATCACCGGCTTCGCTAAAATCACCCAGCAATGCGGCGGTGTCGCAATATGCTTCAGCTTTTCTCCACGTCCTGTCGCTAGTGCTGTGCCTCCGTGTACACAAAAGGACACATCTGAGCCGATCTCCGCTCCAAGCTCAGCTAGTTCATCTAACGTGAGGTTCAACTTCCACAAACGATTTAAGCCGCGAAGAGCTGCTGCCGCATCACTGCTGCCTCCAGCTAAACCTGCTGCGACTGGAATTGTTTTCGTGATGACAATGGATACACCTTTTTGAATACCGAACCTTGTTTTGAGCAATTTAGCCGCCTGATAAGCCAAATTACGCTGATCATCTGGCACGAATCGATTATGAGATGATACACGGATTTCATCCTTGTCCAGCTCCGTCAGCTCTAGTCGATCTGCAAGGTCTATTGTTGTCATCACCATCTCCACTTCGTGATATCCATCCGGTCTTTTTCCATGAACATCAAGTGAGAGATTAATTTTTGCCGGTGCTTTTTCTAAAATACGCAAACATTTCACCTACTTCTCCATCTAAACATAAGTATCAATATTGTATCACATTTGATGGATCTGATGAATATAGGCTTTTACGCCGAGCACACTGACTTTTTCATCAAAAAAAGCCAGAGACACCCGAGGTATCCCTGACCGTTTTTCTATCGTTGATTCTCATCCTGAGCCATGTGCTGTTGAGCTAATTCAATGGCACGTTTGACCATATTACCTGCGTCACGCGCACGTATCTCTCCCCAGCCTCCATTTTTGACGGTATCATAAAATCCAAGATCCTTCGCCAGCTCGTATTTGAACTCATCTGACATAATACCTCGGCGTCTACCCAAACGAAACAGCCCCTTTAGTCGAGAATTCGAATCAGTGCCACTGCTTGTGTGGCTTTCTTATTTTGTATCGAATCCTTTCTTTTACCCCTTTCAAAAAATGGACAGACTCCCATTCAGAAAAAAAGGCAAAACAAAAAGCAGTAAACAAGAAGTTCACTGCCCATTAATAGGCGACTGAGCTAGCGGTATCATCGAACGTTAATTCGACCGTCTCAGTCAGTATATCTGCATAACTATAAGAAACTCTTTCAAACGAATTCTCATCTTGATCTAATTGAATCACAAATACAGAAGGGTACGTTTCAGCTAAAATGCCCGAACGCTCAATTGTTTTACGGCGGCCCCCGTTAGCCTTTAACGTCAAACGTTTACCTAAGTTACCATCAAGCGATCTTTTGATGTCGGACAAAGTCTTCGCCATTGCATCCACCTCACTGAGATAATTATACAACAACGGCTCGTTTTTGTCAAATAAAAATTAAATTATATCAACGAACACGAGCCATTGTCAACAAAATAATTTTGACAAACTTCTACCTTTTCTTCTCCCTATTTTTCTCAAATTCCGGTGAATTATGTATCCTTTTGCAATTTCTTTTTGAACATAAAAAAAACCAGACTGAAATCAGTCGGGTTATGTCGATTCATGGTCTCTTTTATATGGCATACCTACCCTTAGAACGCCCTTCGTCTCGATGCCTCCGAGGCCTTTTTCTCTTGTTAATGTATTTCGGAGCACATCCCACACGTTGATTCGATCTACAAATGGAGTGAAGCTGATCTTCGCAACGATATAGACGGGGTCGAGCGCATGGATATTCACACGGGAAGGCGAGCTCGCAAAATTGGCACCTGCTTGGATCAATGATTCGAAATGAGATTGACAGGCACCTGCAAAGATCACAAGCTGATCTAAATGAGGAATTTTCCGTCTTGCTTTTTGAACCGTTTCAACGAAATGACGAGAATGGCGATAGGCACTGATATCATGTACGCCGCCCTTTTGCTTGGAATACGCATCATGTCCTGTGATGACCAAAATATCTGGTCGATATTGATCAATTAACGAGTCAATCATGCTTGGCATTTTCTTCTCATGGCAATGCACACCGTACACAGGTACACCAATTCGTTCATATACATCCAAGCATTTCTTTAAGTATGAAGCATCTCCATCTAAATGAAGGACCTTTCCAGGCATGTGAAAATACTGCTCTTGATGCTGATATTGTCCAGAAGTATAATACTCTTGTTTTTCCCGCAGCAGCTGATAATCCTGTCTAAGTAAGTCAAGCGATTCATTGATTTTTCGTTCGTCATTTTTCTCTCTAGTCAGCTGTTCCTCTTTTTGAACCTTGACGAGATCTGACAACTTGGCATCAGCAATCAGCCTCACTTCATTCCCATGCAATATGGCGGTAGCTTCGTGCTGATCGGTCTCATCAATTCGAATGATTCGAAACAAAATATCCATTTGATAGGATGCCCTTGTCACCATATCTCCTATTTGAAATTGCATGCTTTTCACTCCACAATCAGGCTCATATCCTGTTGGTATCGTCTTACGCTAAAATATGTTCTTCTTTCATGTGTGCTGTTCTTTCTAGCCTATGCCCGAACGAACAAAGTGGTGAAAAACAAAAGAAAAAAGCCCTTAAGACAGAGCTTTTTGTAAAACGTTCGACAAACAGGCAAATTCCTCAATGGATAATGACTCACCGCGGCGCTTTCCATCAATGTCTGCTGTTTGAAGTGCTTCTTCGATGATGGCTTTATGTTTTTTTCCATCAGGTAAATTGTTCATGAGATTATTCATCAATGTTTTTCGGCGCTGACCAAAGCTCGCACGGATCAATTGAAAGAAAAACGCATCATTTTCTACTGAGACAGCAGGCGTTTCACGAACGGTTAGTTTAATCACAGCCGAATCCACATTAGGCTGTGGAACAAAAACCGTTTTAGGCACAACCATTACTGTTTTCGCTTCCGTATAGTATTGAACTGCGATAGACAGCGAATTGTATTCCTTTGATGAAGGGACTGCTGCCATACGATCTGCTACTTCTTTTTGCAGCATGACGACAATCCCTTTCAATGGAAGGTTTTCTTCAAGCAGCTTCATAATAATCGGTGTCGTCACGTAATATGGAAGGTTGGCGACAACCATCACTTCTTTACAGTCAGCAAAATTTTCCTCGATGACCTTCCTCACATCCGCCTTTAATACGTCTTGATGAATGATCGTGACATTATCATATGGAGAGAGTGTATCGTTTAAAATGGGCAATAAACGCTGATCGATTTCAAAAGCGGTGACTTTCTTTGCACGCTTAGCGAGCTGCTCGGTCAATGCACCGATACCAGGCCCAATCTCAATCACGCCGGTCTCATCCGTCACCTCTGCGTGATCGACAATACGATCGAGTATATTTGTATCAATTAAAAAGTTCTGCCCTAAGCTCTTTTTAAAAGAGAAACCGTATTTCTTCAGTATTTCCTTCGTTCTGATGGGTGTCGCAATATCTTTATTCATCGGCTTCCTCCTGCATGACGGTCTTTAAGGCCGCAATAAAATCATGTTTGGTTATTTGGAACATGTGAAGGCGCTTTTGCAGCTGCTTCGCATTGGTATATCCTATATTTAAAAGCATACCTAGTCGTTCGCGGCGGCGTTTCGATGCTTCTCCTCCGATAAGGCCTGCGTCAAATAAGTCATCTAATGTAATGTCACTTTCCGATTCTTCCATTTCCTCATGGACATGGGCTAGGCATTCTCGAATACTGTCCAAGGAAGCATGCTCGACACCAATTCCTTTGTCTCGCTTCGCCTTCGCAAGATGTTTTGGCAAAAATGCGTGCTTACAGCCAGGAACCGCTTCTGCGATGGTTTTCCGGATCTTCTCACCAGGGAAATCAGGATCAGTTAAAATAATGACCCCTCTCGTCTCCTGAGCAAGACGCACTTGTTGAATAACTGTATCACCAATAGCTGATCCGTTTGTTTCGATCGTATCTGCATCAACTGCCATCTTCACTCTGGCAGTGTCATCACGACCTTCCACCACAATGATTTCTTTGATTTTCATGTATTCCTCCGCTTGCAAAAACAATAAACAATTTTTGGTTAAAAAATGAAACCTTTCATGCTGTTTTTGCGTCTAATTAATTAGAAAACAGTGCTTCTATTATAACCAAAAAAACAGAGGGTGCGCAAAGCCCTCTGTTCATATAAATGATTTGATGTGTTTATTTGAGTACTCTAATTTTCACTCGTTTATTTCCCCATTGATAAGCTGCCGACTTATTTGGGACGAACACATCGATTTTATTCCCTTTTATAGCAGATCCAGTGTCTGATGCAACGGCATATCCATAGCCTTCCACATACACTTTAGAGCCTAGCGGAATGACACTCGGATCTACTGCTATAACCTTTGCACCCGGATTTGCTTTTAAATCAAAGCCTGTTGACGTTCTGCCCGTACATCCAGCACAGCTCGCTGTATAGGCTGTCGACGCCACATAAAATTCTTTTCCAGACGATTCATTGCTTCTTGAAACGGCAGGTGTCGCTTTAGGCTCTTTATTGGACACTTGTGTACCAATAGCCACTAAACGATCCTTGCTATCTTTTTCAGTCACTTCTTTAATCAATTCTTTAGACACCACTTTGCCGTTTTCTTTCACAATGGCATAGTGCTTCTTCAATTTACCTTCTTCACCTTTTTTAAGCACCTTCTCTTTTCCTTTTTCAAGAGAACGATCCTTTTTATGTTTGGTATCAAAAGCAATTTTCTCTTCCACTACATCGGTGACTTTTTCCACCCGAGTGATCTTTATATCTGCGCTCTTTTTAGAAAGGTTACTATGTAACGCAGGCTTGATCTTATCGTGCTTCTTGAGCCTCAGCTCTTGTTGCTTTAAAAAGTCAGCGACCGTAGTCGAAGTGGTCCACACCTTTTTATCTTTTCCTCCATCATTTACGCTGACCTGGAAGGCCTGCTGAACCACAAGATTCATATCCTTTTTAATCTTGTCATTCTTTCCTGGAGTTACTTGATCGTGCTTCCCAATATCTATCTTCTCATTCTTCAATAATGCTCCAACCGTCTGATCTGTTGTCCATATCGTTTTCTCTTTCCCATCTAGGGTCAGATGAACCGGTATAGCCGCATCATACACAATGTTCATGTTGTCTTCAATTTTTGTATTTAGACTTGGAGAGATATGATCCTCCGCCCTGGTCTTTATTCCAAGGTCTGAAAGCAGCTGTGCTACTGTCTCTTCATGTGTACGAATTGTCTTCTCTTTACCATTGATTGAAATGGTAATAGACTGCTTAGTGAGCTCATGCGCACCGTAAGCCGTCCCAGTTCCAGCTAAAAGCAAGCAAACAACTAGTAATAAAACCTTGCCTTTTCCTAGCTTAACAGAAAACAGATTTTTCATTTTTTGTACGATGAAAAACGCCTCCTTCTCCTCGGAGAGATTATATAGAGTATCTCAAAACCTGTCAACCCTTCCTCCCACTGTACAAAAATGCTCGATTGTAACCCTATTATGGGAGATTGATGGAAGGAAGGGAAGAAAGACTTATCGACAACTTATCCTATGAGGAGGCGCAAACGTGTAGAACATTTTCGTTATGTTTCACAATTGGACAAGCTTAAACAAGGATTGACATCATATACTGTCAGTTTATACCGAAAACTTTTTTCGCATTTTTTGTGGTCAATTCAGCAAGCTCTTCAAAGCTTGTTTCTCGTAACTCCGCGATCTGTTCTGCGATATATTTCACATAACTTGGCTCGTTACGTTTCCCTCTAAATGGCGCTGGCGTTAAGTAAGGGCAGTCTGTTTCAATTAAAAGCCGGTCACTTGGTATGTCCTT
This sequence comes from Bacillus sp. NMTD17, assembly GCF_002998735.1. Classification (NCBI taxonomy): domain Bacteria; kingdom Bacillati; phylum Bacillota; class Bacilli; order Caryophanales; family Bacillaceae; genus Bacillus; species Bacillus sp. NMTD17. The sequence goes on along the minus strand of NZ_PVRH01000009.1, from coordinate 13,066 downwards.
GACAACTTCCTTCGGTTTTTTGGCATTTTTAAATGTCACGGGTCCACCGAATGAAATATAAAAGTTCATATCCATACACGCTTTTGCGATTTCTAGGCTGCCCGTAAAGCAATGCATAATCCCTCCAACATCAGCCGCTCCCTCTTCCTTTAAGATCGTCACGACATCTTCCGTTGCGTCACGATTATGAATAATGATTGGAAGATTCACTTCCTTCGCAAGAGCAATTTGACGTCTAAAGACTTCCTTTTGTACATCTTTTGGCGACTTGTCCCAATAGTAATCCAGACCCATTTCTCCAATCGCAACGACTTTTTCATGTTGAGATAATTCTTTGATCCACAGCAAATCCTCATCTGTCATATCAATGGCATCGACTGGATGCCAGCCAATGGCTGCATAGATGAAATCATACTCTTCAATTAATTCCATTGCTCTCGTAATTGTCGGGCGGTCAAACCCTACCACCACGATTTTTTCGACTTTTTCACTTTTCGCTCTTTCGATCACCTGCTCTAAGTCTTCATTATATTGTTCAGCATTTAAATGGGCATGTGTATCAAATAACATCGTTGATTGCTCCTTTCGACAATTCTTCTAAAAAACAAAAGGTGTTCGACGAAATGTTACACGTGGAACACCTTTTGTTGATTTATAAAATTTTTGTTCCATTTGCTAGAGATCGATCTACTTCAAGAACCTGCAAGTTCCCATCAGTTTCTCCAGTTAAAATCATTCCCTGGGAAATTTCCCCTCTGAGTTTGACTGGTGTGAGATTCGCTACGCAAACGAGCTTTTTCCCTACTAATTCCTCAGGTTGATAATGCTTGGCAATCCCTGAAACAATTTGTCTTTTTTCAAATCCAAAATCAAGCTGAAGCTTTAAGAGACGATCCGCTTTTTTCACTGGGGCTGCTTCCAGTACCTGTGCTACTCGAAGATCAACTTTTGAGAAATCATCAAATGCAATTTCTGCTCCAAGCTCAGGTAATTCCGTTTCTTCTATTTCAACTTTCTCTTCTTCCTTTGGTGCACTTCCCTGCATTTTCTCTTTAATATACGCTACTTCTTCTTCAACCTCTAAACGAGGGAACAAAGGCTCTCCTTTTTGTACCGTCGCTTGTTGAATGGCACCAAAAGATAGAATGCTATCCCAGCTTTTAAGCTTCTCTTCTTCAATGCCAAGCTGGAAGAAGATTTTCTCAGGTGTTTTCGTTAGGAATGGCGTTAAGAGCACCGCTGTGATGCGCAGTGATTCTGCTAAATGATACATGACAGAATGCAGCTCTTTTCGTTTTGTTTCATCCTTTGCCAACACCCATGGAGCTGTCTGGTCAATATATTTATTGGTTCTGCTGATTAATGTCCAAACATTTGAAAGAGCCACCGAGAATTCAAGGTTTTCCATCGCTTCTTCATAGGCTTTGACTGTTTGCTCAGCTACCGCTTTAAGTTCCTCATCAAACTCATTAACTGGACCCTTATAGCTGCTTAATGTCCCGTCAAAATATTTTTGTACCATCGCAACTGTACGGTTAAGCAAGTTACCTAAATCATTGGCAAGGTCATAGTTTACACGTTCCACGAATCCTTCTGGTGTAAACACACCATCCGCACCAAATGGTACTTCACGAAGGAGGTAATAACGAAGGGCATCAAGGCCATAGCGATCAATTAATGTGACGGGATCTACTACGTTCCCTTTTGATTTAGACATCTTCCCATCTTTCATCAGCAGCCAGCCGTGTGCGAAAATTTGTTTCGGCAGCGGCAGATCTAGTGCCATCAGCATAATTGGCCAATAAATCGTATGGAAGCGTACAATTTCTTTCCCTACGAGATGCACGTTAGCAGGCCAATATTTTTTATATTTTTCATCCTGATCAGTTCCGTAGCCAATCGCAGTTAAATAGTTGAATAACGCATCAATCCATACATAGATGACGTGTTTTGGATTGTTAGGAACTTTAATTCCCCAATCAAAGGTTGTTCTTGATACAGCCAAATCCTCTAAACCTGGTTTAATGAAGTTATTGATCATTTCATTTTTCCTTGATTCAGGCTGAATGAACGTTGGATTCTTCTCATAATAGTCTAGTAAACGATCCGCGTACTTACTCATACGGAAGAAATATGATTCCTCTTTAATTAATTCGACAGGATGTCCGCTGTCAGGGCTTTTCCCGCCAATGACTTCTCCTTTTTCATTCCGCTCAACATCCACAAGCTGTGTTTCCGTATAGAATGTCTCATCAGGAATACTGTACCAGCCTTCATATTGATCTAAATAAATATCACCTTGATCAAGCAGCTTTTGAAACACTTGCTCAATGATTTTCGTATGTCTTTTTTCTGTTGTACGGATGAAATCATCATTCGAAATGTCGAGTTTCTTCCATAATGATTGAATGTCTGCTACGACCGGATCTAAATACTCGATCGGTGTAATATTTTGTTCTTCAGCTTTTTGCTGAATTTTTTGTCCGTGCTCATCTGTACCCGTTAAATACATCACATCATAGCCTTGAAGACGTTTATAACGAGCCATAGCATCCCCTGCTACTGTCGTATAAGCATGTCCAATATGTAATTTTCCGCTCGGATAGTAAATAGGTGTTGTCAGATAAAACGTTTTTTTCTTTTCCGGCATGTCGGAACCTCCTGCGTGTGTGTAAATGTCAAAAACTCCCGCCCAATGGACGAGAGCGGTTATCATCATTACATGAAAATGTGTTAGATCAATTCATTAAATTTTGCACTTGTGCTTTCTCTATGATACCATCTTAGCCTTTAAGATCAAGCATATATACATAGAACAAGATGAAATGATCGAAAAAGATGAGTTTTTCGAAAAAAACGACAAACCTGTCGACATTTTGTCGAATATTGTCGTATGAAATCTATTTCCAGATTTACAATTGTCTAATTTAGGGCAAAAGTCTTGTTAATCTGAACTCGTCATTTCTCATATTTTCATAGAAAAAACCCGAGAAATCCTTATAAATCAATAGTTTCAAGGTCTTTTGACTTTAAGAGTCATATTTTACAAACAATAGTAAACAAAATGATTGACGATTTATGGAAACCTTGTTATGCTATGAATGTAAGGAATTTGTCGAATAATGACGAAGATAATATTATATTAAGAATAAGAACTCTTTGGGAGGAGAATGAAGATGAAATCTACAGGTATTGTACGTAAAGTTGACGAATTAGGACGCGTGGTGATTCCAATCGAACTTCGCCGTACTCTAGGAATCGCTGAAAAAGACGCTTTGGAAATTTATGTTGATGATGAAAAAATTATCCTAAAAAAATATAAACCAAACATGACTTGCCAAGTTACAGGTGAAGTATCAGACGATAACCTTAAACTTGCTAATGGTAAATTAGTTCTTAGCCGTGAAGGTGCAGAGCAAATTATTAACGAAATCCAAAACCAACTTCAATCACAAAAATAAGTTTGATATAAAAAAGGTTCTTGCACCGTTTGCAAGAACCTTTCTTTATTGTTCAATATGATAGGCATCGTATATCATGCGCTTTGGTATACCACGTTCGACGGCTGTACGTTTAATGGCTTCCTTCGACGTTAATCCCTCTTCTATGTAATGGATCACGTGTTCCTTTTCAGATAAGGACTTCCACCAGACATCTTCATTTAGCTCTTCTTCATCTTGATCATTACCTTGTACAACAAGACAGAATTCACCCCGGATTTGATGCTCTGCGGCCCATGTCAGCACAGACTCTAAATCTCCACGAATAAACTCTTCAAATTTTTTCGTTAGTTCTCTCGTAATGGCGATATTCCGGTTGCCCCACACTTCCTTCATCAAAGTCAGCGTTTCTTTTAATCGATGGGGCGCTTCATAGAAAATGATTGTTTCTTGACGCTTCTTCAAAGCTTCGAGCTGTTTTTTCTTTTCCTTTTTTTGTCGGTCAAGAAAACCATAAAAGAAAAATGGCTGAGGTGTAATCCCTGATGCAATGAGTGCTGTAAGTGCAGCATTTGCTCCAGGTAACGGAACGACATAGCCGCCGATATTAGTAAAGTCTCGAACCACTTCAGCACCTGGATCTGAGATCGTCGGTAAACCAGCATCGCTCACGAGTGCGATGTTTTTTCCTTCTTTTAACCATTCGATTAACTTGTGGCCGCTGCTGTCTTTGTTATGCTCATGATAACTCGTTAATGGCGTATCAATTTCATAGACATGACAAAGTTTTTTCGTTTGTCTTGTATCTTCTGCGGCAATATAGTCTACATCTTTTAATGTTTGTATGGCTCGAAACGTCATATCTTCTAAATTGCCAATTGGGGTTGGGACGAGATATAGAATACCCATATCTGATTGACCATCAAAGCTTTTCTGTGTTTTCATGTGCCGCCTCCTTTTCTATTCGCATTTCTTCTATATAAAGGTCTTTCTTTTTCCGCGTCCACGTTTTAAAACGATATTCTTGCTGCATGGCTTCTCTTTTGGTTGCAAAACATTCATGATAATACAGCTCAACCGGCCGTCTTGCTCTTGTATACTTTGCTCCCTTTCCACTATTGTGGGTCGTCAGTCTTTTTTGTAAATCATTTGTATAACCTGCATATAGGCTGCCGTCTGCACATTTCAATACATAGAAATAATGATTATGCTTCTCCATACAGTATCGTCCTGATTTCCTCTGTATACTCTTGATCATCTCCATAAACAAAAAGAGGCGGGAGGATTTTCAGATCTGGTTTTCCATCTTTTATACCTTCTACTAAGATGGTATTGGCTTCTTTCCCCTGTTTGGGATAAACAAATTGAATTCGTTTTGGCTCAATTCGGTATTTCTTCATCAATTCCACAATCTCAAGCAGCCGACCCGGCCGATGAACCATCGCCAGTTTACCCCCTTGCTTCAGCAGCGTGGAAGAAACGCGAATGACATCTTCTAATGTACAATGGATTTCATGCCGAGCAATTGCCAAGTATTCATTTTCATTGATTTCTTCCTTAGAAGGTGTCTTAAAATATGGCGGATTACATGTGATGACATCTACTTTGTGGTTGCCGTAGCGTGCTGGCATATCATTCAAATCACCATGAATCAATTTAATCTGCTTTTCAAGTTGATTATACGCCACACTTCTTTTTGCCATATCAAACAGCCGTTCTTGAATTTCGACCCCAGTAATGGAGGCCTTAGATCGAGTCGAAAGCAGCAATGGCACAATGCCATTTCCCGTACAAAGATCAATGATCTCTCCTTTTTGGATTGGCACATACGCAAATTTCGCTAATAATACTGCGTCCAATGAAAAGGCGAAAACCGTTTTACTTTGAATAATCTTCATATCTTCGGCGAGCAAGTAATCTAATCGTTCATCTTCTCTTAACGAAACCATGATGTATCCTTTCTTTTCCTGTGAAAAAGGCTTCCGATTCAGCGGAAGCCTTTTCTCATTTTTTATTTAAAAATGACAGACAGAACAAACAGTCTCCCTCTTTACGAATGCTCCCATAATGTACATTACAAATATGGAAGCCCTCCTGATATAACCGAGCCAGGTTATCATGACCTTCTCCTATATCAGAATGACCTGGCTTCTGAGCAGAATCATTCTCTGTCTCAGACGATTTGTCCCGATCAGACTGATCCAGACGTTCACGCAAGTGCTGATTCTCCATCTGCAGCTGATGATTTTCTTCAATCACTTCACCGATATGATTTTTCAAATCACCTAACTGGCGATAAAGAGAACCGATTTGTTCTTCTAAATTGATCACCGTATCAAATAGTTCCTTTTTATCCAAGGTGGCACACCTCGTTACTCAGTTGTTTGTGCAGATACAACGCCTTCTTGTAATAATTCTTCCCACGTATATTCTATCACTTTTTCTTGCCCGGTTAATTCAACTTGCAAAATTCGTTCTAAAATGTTGAGCCCTACTACCTTTGCAGAGCCACTAGATGTCTGAATCGTTTCACCGATATCGGGCAATTGTTCTTTCGCTGTTTCATACTCATCATTCTCATATTTCAAGCAGCACATCAAACGGCCGCAAAGCCCTGAAATTTTTGTAGGATTTAGCGACAGGTTTTGGTCTTTTGCCATCTTAATGGATACTGGTTCAAAGTCTCCTAAGAATGTCGAACAGCAAAGCATTCGCCCGCAAGGACCTATGCCGCCCAGCATTTTTGCCTCGTCTCTTACACCAATCTGGCGAAGTTCAATTCTCGTCTTGAAAATTGAAGCAAGATCTTTCACTAGCTCGCGGAAATCTACTCTGCCATCCGCTGTGAAGTAGAAGATGACCTTGTTTCGGTCAAATGTAAATTCAACATCGACCAGCTTCATTTCTAGCCCGTGTTCACTTACCTTCTGAAGACATGTATCAAAGGCTGTCATCGCTGCTTCTTTGTTTTCCTCAACGATGAGCCGGTCTCGTTCGTCTGCTACACGAATCACCTTACGCAGAGGAAGAACGACATCGTGTTCATCTACTTTTTTATTAGCGATGACCACTTGTCCGTACTCAACTCCTCTGACCGTCTCTACAATGACACAACTATCATTTTCTATATGAAATCCATTAGGATCGAAATAATAGATTTTGCCCGCTTTTTTAAAACGAACACCAATTACGTTGTACAAACTTATCCCTCCTGCAACATCAACACCAATTGCTCCATCAGCCCTTGGGCATTCACGTTGGATTGAAGTCTCTTTTTCGCTTCTAATACAGCAAGGATCTGGTTCGTCACCATCTGCTGTGTGGAATGCAGCGCGTGCTGCTTCATTGTCTGGAATAAGTCTTGATAAATGACTTTATCTTCATTTCCTATTTGAATCGACAATACATCACGATATATAAATAAAAGCATATCCAGACCTGTTTCTTGAAGGTCTTTCTCTTTGAAAAAAGGCATCCATTGATCTTGTATATAAAAAAATGCATGTTCTTTTCGCTGGTGTAAGACTTCATACAATTTTATCACTTTCGCTCTAGACTCTGCAAACTGATCATTTCGACTTAATTCGAGTGCTTCTGCTAAATTATTGGTTAAATTCGACAAAAGCCTTGCAAGATGCTGAGATACGCCTTCTTGTAATAGCTGCTGCTCCAAGGATTGCGGCTGCAGCGGCTGAAAGCTAAGCATCTGACATCTTGAAATAATCGTATCCAGCATTTTATGCGATTGCTCAGTGATTAAAATTGCCATCGTTTCCCGGTTAGGCTCCTCTAGGAACTTCAATAAACTGTTCGCGGCATTGACCGTCATTTTGTCCGCATGAAGAATGATATACATTTTTCGGTGAGATTCCACACCTGCTTTTGTAAATTCCTCTTGCAATGCCTGCACTTGCGCTTTCTTAATCGATTGACCATCAGGCTGCACGAGATGTAAATCGGGATGGTTTCCTGACTCAATCCTTTTGCAGTTTTGGCAGGATTCACATGGTTTCACTCCTGCTTTCAAGCAAAAAAAGCTCTTAGCCAAAAGCATCGCAGCATCCAGCTTTCCCGTCCCTTTTTTTCCTTCAAATAAGTAGGCATGCGCAAGTCGGTCTTTATCAATACTATTAAAAATCAGCCGCATGACGCGCGGCTGCAAATCATTCATGTCATCCCAGCTAATTGCCATGTTATCACTCTCTATGTGTAAAGGTTAATCAATAAACCTTTTATTTCTCCAATACGTTCAAGCAAATCAATAGAAGGTTTCTCTTGGTCCATCATATCCTCTGTTAATTCAATCAGCTTTTCATCTAATGCTTTGACTAAAGCGAGTGTACGCGTGTTGCCATAAATGTCAAAGCTTCTTGATGTTTCTATATTTAATCCATTATCGACTGTCTCTTTCACAAAGCGCTTCACAAGCCCTTTAAACCTAGCCAAGTCCTTTAGGTTTCGTGACTTTGTCAGCTTTTTACCGAACACTTCGATATCACTCAGCATGACCGTCAGCTGCTCTAAGCGCATTTTGCCGCTTTGCGTCTCCATCGATGCTTTAAAGGAGGCAGATGTTTGGCTTCCTTTAATGCCTTGGAGTTCACGCTTTTCTAAAAGCAGCCGCATATCTTGATTAATTTTCACAGCAACCCATCCTTAGAATTGATGAAATTGTTCAACTGGCAGAATAAAGACAGTAGCTCCACCAACTTCAACCTCAACAGGGTATGGTACATATGAATCTGCGTTACCACCCATTGGAGATACAGGTGCAATCATTTGATCACGTTTGCGGCAATTTTCTTTTATAAGCTGTAATGCTTTATCCACTCGGACATCATCACAACCAATGATAAAAGTCGTATTCCCAGACTTTAAAAACCCACCAGTTGAAGCTAATTTTGTCACGCCGAAATGATGTTCAGTCAATATTTTCAACAACTTGCTGCTATCTTGGTCCTGTACAACGGCAACAATTAATTTCATTTGATTGGCCTCCTTTGTTTTAGGCACAGGTGACATGCCGATGTCTTCCTCTATATTATAACAACGATTGGGAATGAGGTCATATTTGATTTTTCTTTAATGTGTCCTGAATCACCCGAAGTACTTCTTCATAGACATCCTGTATCGGCTGAGACGCATCTACTACACGGAATCGTTCTGGCGATTGCGCAATAAGCAGTTCATAGCCTTCTCTGACCAACTGGTGGAAATTCAGCGTCTCCATGTCTAATCTGTTTTTTTCTCTTCCTTGATTGGCGTGAATTCGTTTTAACCCTTCTTCAGGTGTAATGGAAAAATAAATGGTCATTTGCGGCATCGTGCCATCAATAGCAAAGTCGTTAATTGATCTGACTTGATCAATTCCAAGCCCTCTCGCATAGCCTTGATAAGCGAGAGAGCTATCAACAAAACGATCACATAAGACTGTGTCTCCGCGCTGCAATGCCGGTTCTACCTTTTCAGCCAAATGCTGCCTTCTCGCTGCTGCATACAGCAATGCCTCTGTTTTCGCATCCATTTTCGTGTTTTTTTCATTTAAAATGACTTCACGAATCTGCTCAGCAATCTCAATGCCTCCCGGCTCACGTGTTGCCATGACTGCATATCCTTGACGTTCCATTTCTTCGTACACTTTTCGAATCACTGTCGTTTTTCCGGCGCCCTCTGGCCCTTCAAACGTAATAAACATACCGCTCATAGTGTCTCCTCTTCTATATAAACATATAATTTTCTCTGATGAATGACCTGACTTGCTTGAACATGAACCTGATGTCCAAGCAAACGGCTTAACGCCTTAATTTGATCTATCTCAATACGCTCTCCCTTAATCATCAAAGGAATACCAGGCGGATAGGGAATAATTGATTCTGCACTCATCCGGCCTGCTGCATGTTCAAATGGGACAGCCTCTATGTCTTGATTTTGCTCATCAGTCTCAATAGATAACGTCTCATTTTGGATATGTTTTTTTCCTTTGAGCAATGAATCACTTTGCTTAAGAGCCTGCTCGATCCGCTTGAAAGGAACGTCCTTCCTCTGTTCTAAGCTAAGAATAAGTAAAACCTGATGTTCGTCCGCAAGCTCTGGATGAACATCCACTGATTCAAGCACCCGTTTTAGTTCGTAACCAGTCAGTCCTTTTGTTGATCGAATGACGCATTTTAATGGATCGGAAAGCAGCGAGTCAGGCTCAACCACTTCAAGATGAGTCAGACGGTTGAACTGATCTTTCAGCTCTGTCAGTTCTTTCATGATTACATCCAATGTCCCTTTTCCTTTGATCTCCTCGACATAAGCCCTCGCCACATCTAATGAGGCCATAATTGGATAAGACGGCGAACTGCTTTGAAGCATCGTGAGCAATGTTTTCAAACGCTTCGCATCGATTCGGTCCCCTTGAAGATGAAGATAGGAACCCATCGTCATTGCCGGAAGGGTTTTATGTGCTGATTGTACCACCACGTCCGCTCCATAGGAAAGAGCAGATGGAGGAAATGCGCCGCCTAATACAAAATGCGCGCCATGAGCCTCATCAACCAAAACAACCACACCTGCTTCATGACACATGTGAATCAGCTTTGATAAATCAGCTGCATGTCCATAGTAGTTCGGATAAGTCAAAACGATTGCTCGGCAATTAGGATGTCTTGCGATGGCTTTTCTGACTGTATCATCCGTCACATGTGTTGGAACATGCAAGTGTGGGTCTATCTCAGCGTCTACCAGAATAGGCGTTGCCCCTGCAAGCTCGATCGCATGGAAGACAGACTTATGGCAATTACGCTGGACAAAAATCTCGTCTCCCGTGCGGCATGCCGCCATCACCATCGCCAAATTTCCGACTGTTGTGCCATTTACAAGGAAAAAGCTTTGATCTGAACCATATAGCTTAGTCAATAAATTTTCTGCCTCTTGAATCACACCAGTCGGGTGATGGAGGTCATCTAGACCTTCAAGCTCCGTCACATCCAGCTGAAGGATTGAAGCATAGTGGGACCGTGCCTCATCAAAAAAGACATCTCCATTGTGATGTCCTGGAACGTGAAAAGAATAAGGCTTCTTTTCCGCATGCTGTGCTAATGTTGTATATAAAGGTGTTCTCAAACAAATCGACCCTTTTCACTTTAACGATATCTTAAGTCTATTATAACGTTCAAACAAGTGAACCGAAAGATGGTTTCTCATTCCTTTATTGGATTCGCCAGCTGCTGCTCTGCCTCATACATACTGCTTTTCAATTGAGCTCGCTCTTGGCTTCCATGCTCTTTCACCTGTAACGTTTCCTGTAATGTTTCAGCTAATTGACGTTGGACCTTTTTCAACGTATCTATAGGAGCAAAAGATGCCTCTTCAAGAAGCTGTCCCTGCTGCTTCGATACCTTTTCATATGTTTTTTGGATTCGGTTCTCAAGAGCTGAGTTGGCCCGCTGCTGAATATGCGTTAACGCAATCGACATTTGGTTGATCCATAGTGGAATAGACGCAGAAACAGTTGATTGAATATGATTGGCCAAAGTATGATTCGTATGCTGGATCATCCGAATTTGAGCATTACATTGCAATGCAATTTGCCGGCTTAACAGCAAATCATACTTTCGTTCCTTTAGTCTCTCCACATACTCTTCCTCATTGACTTCTTGACTCATCAATTGCTCCTCTATTGTCCGGTCAACAGAAAGTTGCGTTTCTGAAATAGGCCGCTGCTCTAACGTTGTCATTTTCGCTTCAACTGCTGCGACCTGCAGCGTCATCTCTTGAAAATAAGTTTGATTTTCTTCAAATAAACGCTCTAATAACATATGGTCCGAGATTAATACGCCTCTTGCATAACGAAGCCTTGCTGACAATCTCTCGATCTGTGATTTTGCATGTTGAAAACGCGATATGATCTCCTGAGTAGATCGTTTATCCCGTTGAAACCATTTTAAAAAAAAACCTTGTTTCTTTGGCAGTAAATCCTCAGGCTCCACTACATGCAGCTGCTGCAAAAAGGTCTCAAGCACGTCTCCTATTTGATCAATATCTTTTTTCTCAACATATTTCATCATCTGTTGTGATTGTTCCAATAGTCGTTCCTGCACACGTGTACCATAGAAAAGCAGTTTTTGCGGATTGTCAGGGATCTGCTTAGCACGCTGCACGGCTTCTTTTTTCTCCTCATCAGATAAGGTATCAAACACCCGAAACTGAAGATCTGTAGTGGAGGCAGGTGATGGTGTGGCGTGATCTTCCGGTTTCATCGAGTTTGACTCCTTTCATCTATTTCTTCATCATTTTATCTGCTACTTCAAGCTCAATATGAAGAGCTTCTATGTCTCTTCCTAAAACTTGCTGCAAATCATTGGTCAATTGCTTTTGCAGCTCTGTCAATGTCACTCGGGTTTGGCTCAATGTCATTTCCAGCTCATGACTACGATTAGGCTGATTATACAATAGTGCATATTTCTCAGTTAGTTCAACGACAGAATCCAAGCTTTCGAAATAAAAACGCTGTGCATCATAAAATCGATTTGGCTCTTTTTTTGTTATTGTATAGATTCGTCGTGCAAGCCGAAGAACTTCATAATTATGTTTGATCGTTTGTACGTTTTTCACAGCAAATAAAGCTTTTTTTAAACGCACGAGCTTTTGCCCTGCTTCTTTTAAATGCTGTTTGATATATACATAATCACTACGAGACAGTCCGTGTTTCTTTAAAAACAATTGGAAAGCAGTCCATCTGCTCCCTACAAACATCACACCCCATCCAATCATCGCATACAGTATCGATAATCCAGCATGATGATGGAAAACCCCAATACTAACGGTTAAAATCACAAGCGAAAAAAAAGTAGAGAGGATGGCCCATATAAATGTATAAAAGATTGATTTCATGTTTATCGACTCCTATGAATAATCAGGCTCTCTGTTTATCTTATTATGAATTACGGATGATGTCCAAACTAAGTTCCAAAAAACAAGACCAATCCTTTATAGCTCATAAAAAAAGACCATCTAGTGGTCTATGAATACAAAGGCGGCGTATGAAGATTTTTAAGCTTTCTCACATAATCGGAATAGCTAGGATCCGAGGTCGATGTAGAAATTAACTTTCGCTCACAGTCTCGGCACAAAAACTGATGATATAAATAAATTCCCTTTGTCTTTTTCTCTTCACAAATCAAACAAATCGCTTCTCGCTCTTTTTTGCTCATTGTGACACCTCCACTTATAGCTTCAGTATGCCCTAGCGCTTTCAATTGTATACAAAATTAAGAATGTTTTAGATGGTAGTTTAGTATATGTATCCATGTCAGATCGGGTGTTTGTTCCTTTTCTTAAAAAACAAAAAAGACCAGTTCCGTATGGAACTGATCCTTAGAAAAGCTTGGCGGCGTCCTACTCTCACAGGGGGAGACCCCCAACTACCATCGGCGCTGAAGAGCTTAACTTCCGTGTTCGGTATGGGAACGGGTGTGACCTCTTCGCTATCGCCACCAAACCTGATGGAGAGAATGTTCTCTCAAAACTAGATAACAATGTTCATGCTTCACATTAGAATATAGGTTAAGTCCTCGATCTATTAGTATCTGTCAGCTCCACGTGTCACCACGCTTCCACCTCAGACCTATCAACCTGAT
>NZ_PVRH01000008.1:0-61892 GCF_002998735.1 Bacillus sp. NMTD17 | reverse complement strand
AGGTTACCCACGTGTTACTCACCCGTCCGCCGCTAACATCCGGGAGCAAGCTCCCTTCTGTCCGCTCGACTTGCATGTATTAGGCACGCCGCCAGCGTTCGTCCTGAGCCAGGATCAAACTCTCCGAAAAAGTACAAAACCGAAGTTTTGTTTTTCGCCAGTTTGACTGACTACCTATGATGTTTCATAGGATTTTTTTATAAAAACTCGAATTAACAGGTACGTTTTGTCTTGTTTAGTTTTCAAAGATCATCTTCGCCGTTCTTAGCGGCTTTAATAATATAACATTTCGCTTCATCTTATGTCAACAACTTTTTTCAAGTTTATTTCCCGAAGCGTTTTGTGTTTGTCACTGTGTGTCAGCGACGATTAATAATATATCACGAAAATATTCTATCGGTCAACGCCTTTTCAAAACTTTTTTTAAAATAGTTTTATTGTGCATCTCAAACCCTTGTCCTGCATACAATCAAGTAACAATCTCGGACAAGGCAGGAGTGTTTGAATTGAGTCGATTATATGTGTTGCCTATTAAACGACTGAAGCAAATTGTCATTATTCTTGTAGCAGCCCTTGCAGCTGCAACCTTTTTTTATGTACAAAAGGCACCGCCGCTGTCGGTATTTAAAACAGAACACGGACCCCGAGCCATTTATAAAGGCGAGACTTCCTCAAAACATGTCTCCCTTACTTTTAATATCGGCTGGGGAGATGAGAAGGCTGTTCCTATTTTAAATGTCCTTCGAGAGTACGATATAAAGAACGCTACTTTCTTTCTGTCTGCTTCTTGGGCTGAGCGTCATCCTGATATCGTCAAACAAATTAGAGAGGACGGTCACCAAATCGGCAGCCTTGGCTATGCTTATAAAAATTATAGCCAGCTTGAAGATAGTGAAATCAAGCAAGATCTTGTCCGGGCACAAAATTCATTTCAAAAGCTTGGACTAGATGACATTCAACTATTAAGACCGCCAACTGGGCAATTTAACGAAAAAGCATTGAAAATTGCCACACAGTACGGTTATACCGTTGTCCATTACAGCGTCAACTCACAAGATTGGCTGAATCCGGGCGTCGATCAGATTGTTCAGAATGTAAATGATCGAATGAAAAGCGGAGATATTGTTCTCCTACATGCCTCAGATTCAGCAACCCAAACCGCTCAAGCCTTACCAGCTATTTTGAAACAAATCAAAGAAAAGAATTTAAAAAATGTGACGGTTGGCGAACTGATCTCCAATACCAAAACAAGGTCATCGGAAGTTAAGTAGCTTTCGCCTTTGAAAACCGCGGCATAGCTAACAACTGAAACGCATTACAGCCTAATAGCGGAAATAGCATTAAATACAGCCAGTCCTCTTCGTTGACTCTGAGCGCCGGGAACCATTCTAGCGACGTGATGACAACCATGAGAAACATTGCGGAAACAAAAGTTTTCTTAGAGGACTGCTGCTGTTTAAAGTAAGCCACGATCAATGCGAACACACCGATAAAGACAGGCAGCCATAGGTATGGAAGAAATGATTCATTCTCCCCGAAAAACAAAAACCGCAAGTAAGCTAAATCAAACAGCACAAAGATCACCAGAAACAGCTGAATGGTATTCCATAGAGAATGTGATCGGAATATCTCTAACGCAAACCGGTGCACCGTTAAAAAGACAACAAACCCCATCTGACTAATGACACTAAAAATCATCCCCACACCAATGAACCAAAACAACACAGATGCGATTTCTAGTATTTCAAACGATATAAAAAGCTTCTGATATTTCCCCCACTCCAGCGCAAAGCCAACCACGCTTGTAATGACCGCTCCAACAGCTAGCACAGAGAAGAAAAAACGAACTAAATCCCGACTTTTCATTGAATTGATCCAACCCCTATTTTTGTTATGTATAAATTTACGTGAAACATTCATATTAAAAGTAAGACATGTAACGAAAGGAGCCACAGTATGTCAAAAGGCATCTTGCGTATAATGAGCTGTTTTCTCCTTTTATCTCTAACAGCTTGTGCTCCCAAAACCCAATCCTCATCTAATATGGACTATGACGAAACAAAGAAAATGGTCGTCGATATATTGAAGACAGATGACGGTAAAAAGGCCATTCAACAGTTATTAAATGACGAGGCAATGAATGAAGCTTTGGTAATGGATGAACAAACTGTGAAAAAAACGATAGAGAAAACACTGACTTCTGATAAAGGCAAAGAGTTCTGGAAGAAGGTCTTTGAGGATTCTAAATTTGCCGAGACTTTCGCAAAATCCATGCAGCAACAGCATGAAAAGATGTTAAAACAGTTAATGAAGGACCCTGACTATCAGCAATTGATGATGGATATTCTCAAGGATCCCGAAATGGAAAAGAAATACGGTGAACTGGTGAAAAGCAAAGAGTTCAGAAAGCACTTAGAAAAAGTCATTACAGAAACATTAAGCAGTCCTCTTTATAAGAAGAAATTCGAAGATGAGCTTAAAAAAGCAGCATCTGAAAGCAGTGATTCCGGATCAAAAGGCAGCGAAGAAAGCGGCAGTTAAACATCACCCGAGGGGACATTCATCCACTCGGGCTTTCATTATGCTTTTACTGCTAATTGTTCAATAACTTTATTCGCAATGTGTTGATACACTTCTCCCGTCGGATGACTCGCATCATAGACAGATGGAGCAAAATCATCTTCATTCCAATCAGGCTGCCTTAGAGGAATTTGACCAAGGACCGATACTCGCAGCTCTTCCGCCAGCTTATCCCCGCCTCCTTTTCCAAAGACATATTCTTTCTCACCTGTTTTTTTGCTTTCATAATAGCTCATATTCTCAACGACACCCAGCACCTCGTGATCTGTTTGCAGTGCCATTGCGCCTGCTCTAGCAGCAACGAAGGCAGCTGTAGGATGCGGTGTTGTGACAATGATTTCTTTACAGCTTGGAAGCATTGTATGAATATCAAGCGCCACATCTCCCGTTCCAGGCGGAAGGTCTAATAGTAAGTAATCTAATTCTCCCCACTCGACTTCGTGGAAGAAGTTATTCAGCATTTTACCAAGCATCGGTCCTCTCCAAATGACCGGTGCATTTTCTTCAACAAAAAAGCCCATTGAAATCACTTTGACACCAAAGCGTTCCACAGGAATAATTTTTTCCCCTTTAACAGTTGGTCTGACGGTGATTCCCATCATATCCGGTACACTAAAGCCATAAATATCTGCATCAATCAGTCCGACTTTTTTCCCTAGACGAGCCAGTGCTACAGCAAGGTTAACAGACACGGTGGATTTACCAACGCCGCCCTTTCCACTCGCAATCGCAAGGAACTCAGGCGGATTTTTAGAGTTGAGCAGGTTTTCTTCCTCATCTTGCGAAGGCATAAACCTTTCAAGTGTTTCCTGAGGCAGCTCTTCAAAACGAAGTCCTACTGTGTTAGCACCCTCTGCTTTCAAGGCTTGTACGATGTCTTGCTGAAGCTTCATCTGCTCAGCAGTGCCCGTTTTGGCAATAGCCACCTTTAAGCTCACATGTTCTTTCTCAGGCTTTAGGCTGATTTCCTTGATGGCATCCAGCTCACCAAGCGGTATATGAAGGAAAGGTTCGTCCATCTTCCCAACTAGTTTTCTCACATCATCTTGTCCGATCATAGCAGAACCTCACCCTTTATTGAATTCGTTTACAATCCAAGTATATCATACATATCCTTACAATGTCTGTCCTGTTTGCCTGCGTACAAAAGGAAAAAGCCCCTTATTCAGGCGGCTCTTTTTGCTCTGTCAAATATCTTAAAATGCCTTTATAAATGGAGGCAGCAATTTGATCTTGATATTTAGGTGTTGCCAGCTGACTGGCCTCTTTCGGGTTGGAGAGAAATCCAATTTCCACAAGAGCTCCTGGCTTCGTCACGTTTTGCATTAAATAAATGCCATTGATCCGCTTCGCCTTTCGATCTGTGTTTTCAAGATTATTGCGTAATTCATCTTGTATGAACTTCGCTGCCTTTTCATTCTCTTCATATTTCCCGTAAAAAAACGTCTGTGCGCCGCTCCATTTGTTCGATGGGATCGCATTTAAATGAATACTTAAATAGAGATCGGCTTCAGACTCATTGATGGCTTTTACACGGTTTCTTAGATCCTCCGCTTTCTTTCGGGCATATCCCTTTGTATTCTTTGATGATAAATCAGAATCATCCTCGCGGGTCATAAGAACAAGGGCACCCTGCTCCTGTAAATAGTCACGTATCTTCATGGATACATCCAGTGCAATCTCTTTTTCAAGCAGCTCTCCTCCTACAGCCCCGCCATCTGGACCGCCATGACCCGGATCTAAATAGATGATCTTGCCGCTCAAAGGCAAGTTCCACGATTTCCACGAATCATCATTTAGAAACTGAAACCTGAATAAGAATAAGAGGACAATAAACCCGATTAAAAACCCTGTCCATTTCAGCTTTCTTTTCATCCCTGTCCCTCCCATACACCATTATTTTATAGATATGGGACAAGGGCTGGAAATATGCTTAGTGCAGCCGAAGCTTATGCCTTTTTTCTGATTCTCGAAAGCCTTCCTGCCACCACATGCTTAAAAAATCCTTCGCAAATGGATACAGACACGACATCTTCCTCTCCATTCGGAACATATTCCCCCACGATTGCAAACATCCTGCTAGCTCCTCAACCAGCTCATCTTCCTCCTGGGAGGACCGCTTCTTGATATGGTCGAACGATTCGCCGTATTTACTCGACTCACCGTATCTCCCGCCAGCTAAAAAAGCTTCAATGGCGAAATCGATACAGCCATCACTCATAATCCCAGCTGGATCATCTGCAAATGGGAACAGCTTCTTCGTGAATTTCTCGGAAGCAACCGTGACCTGTTGAAGAGACAATGTACGCAACAGCTTCTTTTCAAGCGTGACATCTCGTTTTGTTTTCAATTGATAAAATGAAAGAACCTCTGCCATGGACTGAACTCCTTTTTTCTTTGTATTGTTCGTTGGTTTGAACAAAACATGCAGTTCAGTAAATGGAAATCAATGAGCTAACGGATTGGAAAATTGTGATAAAATGAACATTTATATATAGAAAGAATAGAAAAGGGGCAAAATTCATGAAGAAGTGGATGTATATCCTGTTGCTACTAACAGTCGTCTTATCTGGATGCGGCAGTCAAGCGACCGAGCAGAAGAGCGACATGAAAGGAATAGAAGACATATCCTTAAAACAGCTTTCCAAGCATAAAAGCACGTATCTAGGTAACAACTCAGCATTCGTGACATCTTATCAGAGCTTCCTGGAGGCATGATTCGAGAATTTGAAATCGTTGATGGGAAAGCATTAGACGTCACGTACGGCGTAAAAGAAAATGCCGGATACACAGAAGAACAATTTGACGCATACTGGTTTGATCAAAAGGAGACAATTGAGAAAACGTATTTATACAACGCACTCGCACTTTTTATCCTTGTCGATAACGTAGAGCAAGTGACACTCAAAATGAACTCTAACGACAAATCATCCGTCACGTTTCAAAGAAAAGAGCTAGAAAAAAAGCTGCCTCACTCATTTAAAGAGTACCAGGACGATGCAGCGCTTTGGCAGAAGGAACTGGTTGATGGAGTTGTGAAGTCAAAAGAGAAACGCCAAGATGTATACAACAAGTTTCCCATGCAGAATTAATAAAACAGAGGGGTGTCTCCCTCTGTTTTATTGATAATTATGTAGTAAAAGCTTGAATCAATCGTTGTCGAAAGTTTTGATCTACTGCTGCAGTAAGCATAAATTCATTGAATATTCTCCAATCCAGTGAGAATGATTCGCTTTCGGATCATTGATAAAAAGAGAAATGGATATTGATGATGTATCTGTTCTTCGATATAAAGCAGCTGTGAAAACAAACAATGTTGCTCCGCCTTTATACCAAAGATATTGATCTGTTTCCGTCTTCAATGTTTCTCCTTTCCAAATAACAGAGGATTTACATATTCAATATAACAAATATTTCAAATAAAGGCGCAAAAAAGCAGAGGTTCGTGAATCCCTCCACTTCTTGATGTTCTTATTGATGGGGCAGATGCAGCTTCATCCCATCATGCGTAGCTTCAAATCCCAACTTTTCGTAAAAACGGCGTGCTTCTGGCCTCTGTTTGTCTGTTGTTAGCTGAATCATATGACAGCCGCGGTCGCTTGCGTGTTGAATAGCCCTTTTTATCAACATCGTGCCAATTCCTTTTCCTCTATGAGTCGAGGCTGTACGAACTCCTTCTATTGAAGCTCTCCATCCTCCTTGATGTGTAAGAAAAGGCGTCATGGTCAATTGGAGAACACCTACAGCTTCTTCCTGATCACACGCAACCATGAGTTCAATATTTGGATCAGCATCTATTGAGTGAAAGGCTTTGATATAGCTTTCTAATAATGGTTGAGTGTAGCGCTCTCTTTTTTGACCTAACATATCATCAGCGAGCATGAAGACGATCTTGTCGAGATCTTCCAGCGTGGCTTCTCTGCACGTCAGTTGACTTAAATCCAAAGAAAACACCTCCTATGAAATGAAGTGGAACAATTTCATCATTGACCAAAATACCAATGACGTGCGTTCTCATATAAGATGTGATCAGCAGCTTTTTCATCAAAAATCTGTTGAATTAATTCAACATCACCGTATTCAAACGGACGCTTTGCCCTTGTGGATGGAAGGTCTGTACCAAACATTAGTGCATTAGGATTCGTTTGATAAATAGACGTCAACGCATGTTCGACGTTTAAATCAACACGTCCAAAACCTGTTGCTTTCACACGAACCCCTTTTTCAACCAGCTTTAGCAAATGCGGCAAGCCTTCTTCCGATAAGCCTAAATGATCAATTGAAACGGCCGGCAGCTTTTCAAGTGTTGATGAGATGTCAGGGAGATGCTTAGCGTCTATGTAAATCTCACTATGCCATCCCGCCAGCTCATACACCCTTTTCGCAAAATAATCGAGCTTCGAAATATTCTCCGAACCACCCCGCTTCACGTTAAAACGTAAAGCTTTTACCCCGTGTTGATCCAAATGAACAATCTCATCATCAGTTGCTGTAAAAGGTAATTGAGTCACACCGCAAAAAGACGGCCCCATTTCATCCAGCGCCTTCAACAAATAGCCTTGGTCAAAGCCTTGAAATGACCCTGACACGATTGCTCCACCTAAAATCCCAAAATCAGCCGTCTCTCTCCTATAGTCATTCACCACATAACTATGCGGTGTATATCCTTGGTTTTCTTGAATGGGAAAATCAAAATCAATGATATGAAAATGTGCATCAAAGATCCTCATGCGCGCGCCCCTCTTCTGCTTATTTGATCTGATTATATCAATAGCGAAAGCCAAGAGATATTTGAAATGACGAATCACTTCATATCATGAAAACTTATCAAGTTTTCCATTCCTCTCGTAAGATGGCATAGTAAAATTCATCCCACCACTCATTTCCTTGAGGTATACACTTTTTAAAATACCCTTCTCTTCTCATCCCCATTTTCTCCATCACTCTCCACGATGGCACATTTTCAGGCTGACAAGTGGCAATGATTCGATGTAAATTCATTGTGTGAAAGCCATAATGTAGTACAGCATAAGCAGCTTCTGATGCATAGCCTTTGTTTTGATATGCAGGATTGAAGACCCACCCAATTTCATATGTGTGCTCACCAAAGTACGGATGAAACGCGATATGCCCAATGCATGTATGATCTTCTTTTAATAGGACAGCGACATACTTAGCATTTTCATGACGATTATTTTTGATAAATTCCTTCGCATCTTCTTTAGAAAATACATCTTCCGGAATATACTTCATCACTGTCGGATCAGATGTATATGCATAAACATCCTGCCAATCATCATCAGTAAATGGTCGAATGAGACACCTTTCTGTCGTTAGATTCATAGGACAACCTCCATAAATAATCTTCTTTTAAACAGAAAACTTTCTATACTCATATTTTATACGTATCCAAAAGGAAGTGACCAGTCATTATTTATTAAATAAAAAGCACAAAAAAAAGCACCAGCAGGATGCTGATGCTTTTAATATATGGTTTGTCTGTAACAAACCTTTGTAAAACGTCCATACAATATAAAATTGATTAACGTTTTGAGAACTGAGGAGCTCTACGTGCGCCTTTAAGACCGTATTTCTTACGCTCTTTCATACGAGGGTCACGAGTAAGAAGTCCAGCACGTTTAAGTGATGTACGGTACTCAGGATCTACTTCTAGAAGAGCACGAGAGATACCGTGACGAATTGCTCCAGCTTGACCAGAGAATCCACCACCGTGAACAGTTACAAGAACATCGTAGCTGTTAGCTGTTTCTGTGATGTTCAAAGGCTGTTTCACGTCTTCGATTAAAGCAGCGAATGGAATGTATTCAGTAATTTCACGATTATTAACGACGATACGGCCTTCACCTGGAACTAAGCGAACGCGCGCTACAGAACTTTTACGACGACCTGTACCGTAATATTGAACCTGTGCCAAATTGTTAACCTCCCTTATAATTAACCGCGAAGTTCGTAAACTTCAGGTTGTTGTGCTTGATGTGGATGCTCAGAACCACGGTACACATTTAATTTTTTGAACATTTGACGGCCTAATGGACCCTTTGGAAGCATACCTTTGATAGCAAGCTCCAACATTTTTTCAGGGTAGTTTGTACGCATCTCAAGAGCAGTTCTTTGTTTCAAACCACCTGGGTGCATCGTGTGACGGTAGTAAATTTTGTCCGTCAATTTCTTACCTGTTAATTCGATTTTCTCAGCATTGATGATGATGACGTGATCACCTGTATCAACGTGTGGTGTATAAGTTGGTTTGTGCTTACCGCGCAAAAGTGATGCTACTTCAGTAGAAAGACGACCTAGAGTCTTGCCTGCCGCATCAACAACTAGCCATTTGCGCTCAATTGTGCTTGCGTTCGCCATTGGTGTTGTACGCATGAGTTTCCCTCCTAAATAAATCAATGATTTTTCCTTGAATCAAATGCTACGTTCTATTTCAAAACACAAGATAAGTCTTCCGGGGCTTATTTGTGGGGTTGAAATACATACCATATGATATCTTATAACTTTCTGCTTCCTGTGTCAAGAACATGTTACACCTGGTTTAGTTGTCATAGAAAACTTCCCATAAATACAGTCCGTGACTAGGCGCAGTCTTGCCTGCCGCTTCGCGATTTCGGGCGGCAAGCATGGCTTTTATCTCATCAGGGTGAAATTTACCAGATCCGATTTCAAGTAACGTTCCAGCGATAATTCGCACCATGTTGTATAAAAAGCCATTTCCTCTCACACGCATTTCAAGCCCGTCTGAGACGTTTTTCCACTCGAGGGTGTAAATCTCCCTTACCTTGTCCTGAACCTCTGTATTGGCCGCACAAAAGCTTGTGAAGTCGTGTGTGCCAATGAGGTGTCCAGCAGCTTCTCTCATTTTGTCTGCATCCAGCCGGTAAGGAAAGTGGCAGGCATACTGTCTCGTGAACACATTTTGGTGCGTTTCCGTTGAGACCTTATAACGGTACTCCTTCGAAACGACACTAAAACGTGCATGAAACGACTCATCCACTTCCTCAGCCTTTAGAACCCTGATGTCATCCGGCAGGAGACTATTGAGGGCAAAAGGCCATCTTTCCATCGGAATCGAGAGCGGCGTGTCGAAATGGATGATCTGCCCCTTCGCATGGACGCCGCTGTCCGTCCGACCAGAAGCCACAATCGGAATCAGTTCATCCTGTTTATGCATTCTTGCAAGAGCCGACTCGATCTCCGTCTGAACAGTCCGCTGCCCAGGCTGCACCTGATAGCCTTTAAAATGTGTCCCATCGTAGGAGACGGTACATTTGACCTTCATCTAGGAATCACCTAATTTCTCAGAAGCACAAGGAGTGCTGTTAACAGGATGAATAGGAGCAGCGTGAACGTGTCTTTCATGCCCCAGACAA
This sequence comes from Bacillus sp. NMTD17, assembly GCF_002998735.1. Taxonomy (NCBI): domain Bacteria; kingdom Bacillati; phylum Bacillota; class Bacilli; order Caryophanales; family Bacillaceae; genus Bacillus; species Bacillus sp. NMTD17. Next base: position 51,918 of record NZ_PVRH01000008.1, on the reverse strand, counting down.
GCTGACGGTATTTCGTCCGCCCTTCTCCCCCGCGGTAGCCTCTCGCTTCCATAGCGGTCGCCAGTTCCTCTGCACGCTTAAACGCACTGACGAAAAGCGGAACAAGCAAAGGAACAATTGCTTTCATGCGGTCCTTTAGAGGTCCGCTTGTAAAATCAACACCTCTTGCCATTTGTGCCTTCATGATTTTGTCCGTCTCTTCTAGTAAAGTTGGAATAAACCGAAGAGAGATGGACATCATGAGAGCAAGCTCGTGAACAGGCAGTTTGATTTTACGGAATGGATGAAGCAGCTTTTCCATACCGTCTGTCACTTCTATAGGCGTTGTGGTTAACGTCAGAAGTGTCGTCATCATGATGAGATAGACAAAACGGAGTGAAATGAAAATCCCCTGCTTTAGACCTTCTTCATAAATATTTAAAAAACCAAAGTGAAATAGCAAGGCGCCATCCTTTGTCATGAATATATGCAGAATGAAGGTAAACAGGACAATCCATAGGATCGGCTTCATTCCCTTGAGAATAAAGTATAGCGGCACCTGAGAAACCATCACCACAAGGAGGGTAAAGACACCTAAAAGCCCGTAAGTGATGTAATTATTAGCAAAAAAGACAATAAAGACAAAAAAGAAAATTGATAACAGCTTTGTCCTTGGATCAAGACGATGGACAAAGGATGAACCTGGCACATATTTGCCGATAATCATACTATCCATCATGATGTCGTGTCCTCCTGATAAAGAGCTGTTAAGGCTTCTGCCATTTCATCCATGGTCAGAAGCGGCCTTGGAAACGTAATACCCAGCTTTTCTTCTACAGTCTGCTGGAATTTAATCGTTTCTGGGAGGTCGAGACCAAACGAAGACATGTCTGTACGATTGGCAAACAATTCTCTCGGCGTACCTGTCGCCTTTACCGTTCCTTTATGCATCACAATCATTTGATCCGCATAATGAGCGGCGTCCTCCATACTGTGTGTAACCAGAATCGTGGTAAGGTTTGCCTTTTGATGAAGCTCATAGAACATGTCCATGATTTCCTTCCGTCCGCGTGGATCTAACCCTGCAGTCGGCTCATCCAGCACAAGCACTTCTGGCTCCATCGCTAGAACACCTGCAATCGCCACACGTCTCATTTGACCGCCGCTTAGTTCAAAGGGAGATCGAGATAATAGGGATTCAGGAAGACCGACTAGCTTCAGCATTTCCTTCGCCTTTGCTTCTGCCTTTTCCTGAGGAACACCGAAATTCATCGGACCAAAGCAGATATCCTTAAGGATCGTTTCTTCAAAGAGCTGATGCTCAGGAAACTGAAACACGATGCCTACTTTTTTCCGGAGGGACTTTAAATCCTTCTGCTTTTTATTGGCTTGTAAGACGGTATCTCCAAGCGCAATGCTCCCCTTCGTTGGTTTGAGCAAGCCATTTAAATGCTGCAGCAATGTAGACTTGCCAGAGCCCGTATGACCAATGACAGCGACATAGCTGCCCTCTTGGATGGAAGCATTGACATCATACAAAGCGAGACGCTCAAACGGCGTTTTCATTTGATAACGATGCTCTAGTTCTTTGATCGTAATGTCCATAGCTCTTTCACCAATCCTTCTTGTGTCAAATGGGCATTTGCAAGCGGTACACCTTGCTGCTTCAATTGTTTGCTCAACCGATAGGAGAATGGCAGATCAAGTCCAATTTGAACCAGCTGTTCGTCTAGTTCAAATACTTCCTCTGGGGTTCCCTCGGCAAATTTTTTCCCGCCATTCATGACAATGACCCGGTCTGCCTTGGCGGCCTCGTCTAAATCATGTGTGATGGAAATGACTGTGACCGTTCCTTGTTCCTTCAATAGTCTAACAGTCTCTAACACTTCTTCACGGCCAATCGGATCAAGCATCGATGTTGCTTCATCTAAGATCATGATGTCAGGGCTTGCGGCAAGTACACCTGCAATGGCGACTCTCTGCTTTTGCCCGCCTGATAGATGGTGCGGCTCTTGATCAAGAAACTCCTGCATATTGACCTGTTTGACAGCCCAATCTACACGTTCTATCATCAATTCCCGCTCAACCCCGTTATTTTCTAAACCAAAAGCCACATCATCACGAACCGTTGAGCCAACGAATTGGTTATCTGGGTTTTGAAAGACCATTCCGACCTTTTTGCGAATATCCCAGACACTCTCTTCTTTCAGCTCAATCTCTCCAACCTTGACCGTTCCAGCATCCGGTAAAATGAGCCCATTCAGTACACGGGCAAGTGTGGATTTACCTGAACCGTTATGACCAACAATGGCGAGCCATTCATTTTGATTCACATGCAATGACACTTGATCTAAAGCGGGCTTGTCCGCATCCTTGTGATAACGAAATACAATGTCCTTTACGTCAACTAATGTCTTCCCCATCTCTACCGGACCTCCTCTCAGCTCAACCTCTTCTTTGCTTATTGTTAAAAAGCCGTAGTATCTAAAAAAGGGCATAGATCCAGTTATGAACTGTCCCGCCCTTTCTTAGATACACGCTATGTGATTAAACTAATTCAATGACAGCCATTGGTGCGCCATCGCCGCGACGAGGTCCAAGCTTCATGATACGAGTGTATCCACCTTGGCGATCTTCGTAGCGAGTTGCAACGTCAGCGAATAATTTTTGAAGTGCATCTTGGTTTGTTTCAGCGTTAGCTACTTCATTACGAATGTAAGCTGCAGCTTGACGGCGAGCATGAAGATCTCCGCGTTTGCCAAGAGTGATCATTTTTTCAACTACAGAGCGAAGTTCTTTCGCACGTGTTTCAGTTGTTTCGATGCGTTCGTTGATGATCAAATCAGTCGTTAGGTCACGAAGCATTGCTTTACGTTGTGCACTAGTGCGTCCTAGCTTTCTGTATGCCATGTGATGTCCCCTCCTTAGTTAGAGAATGCTGTATGAATAAAAAACACACGAAAATCCTAGTTCACAATGAAACTAGTCAATCGTCTTTACGAAGACCCAGTCCAAGTTCTTCTAGTTTCGCTTTCACTTCTTCAAGAGATTTACGTCCAAGGTTACGAACTTTCATCATATCCTCTTCTGTCTTGTTAGCAAGCTCTTGAACAGTGTTAATACCCGCACGCTTCAAACAGTTGTAAGAACGAACAGAAAGATCAAGCTCTTCAATTGTCATTTCAAGCACTTTTTCTTTTTGGTCTTCTTCTTTCTCAACCATGATTTCAGCATGCTGAGCTTCGTCAGTTAACCCAACGAAAATATTCAGGTGTTCAGTTAAAATCTTAGAACCTAGAGCGATCGCTTCTTTCGGTCCTGTGCTTCCATCAGTCCATACATCTAGTGTTAATTTATCATAGTTTGTGATTTGCCCGACACGGGTGTTCTCCACTTGATAAGTCACACGAGATACAGGTGTATAGATTGAGTCGATCGGAATCACACCGATTGGCTGATCGTCTCTTTTGTTTGCATCAGCAGGATTATACCCGCGACCTCTTTGTGCAGTTAAGCGAACACGGAAGCTCGCATTCTTGCCAAGAGTTGCGATGTGAAGATCTGGATTTAAGATTTCAATATCGCTGTCGTGTGTAATATCAGCAGCTGTTACAGTACCTTCATCTTGTACATCAATTTCAAGCGTCTTCTCTTCTTCAGAGTAGATTTTGAGTGCAAGCTTTTTAATGTTTAAGATAATCGTTGTAACATCTTCAACCACGCCTTCGATCGTTGAGAATTCGTGTAAGACACCATCTATCTGGATCGATGTTACAGCTGCACCAGGAAGTGAGGATAAAAGGATACGACGAAGGGAGTTCCCTAAAGTGGTACCATATCCACGCTCAAGTGGCTCTACGACAAACTTGCCATACTTGGCATCGTCGCTGATTTCAACCGTTTCGATTTTTGGTTTTTCAATTTCGATCATCTAATAAAACCCTCCTTCAAAACGTCGAAACCTCGAATAGAATCATATGAGATTCCATCCGAAATTCCTCATTGTTTAGTCCCGTATGTGCTCAGGCAACGAGTCGTGTATTCGTCTCATAAATAACTGTATCATAACCCATTATTGACAGGGACACAAAATCTATACAAACAAATTACACGCGGCGACGTTTTGGTGGACGGCATCCGTTATGAGGAACTGGAGTTACGTCTCTGATTGCAGTAACTTCAAGACCTGCAGCTTGAAGCGCACGAATTGCAGCTTCACGACCAGAACCAGGACCTTTAACAGTTACTTCAAGTGTTTTAAGACCATGTTCGATAGAACCTTTAGCAGCAGTTTCAGCAGCCATTTGTGCAGCGAAAGGAGTAGATTTACGAGAACCTCTGAATCCTAATGCACCAGCACTTGACCAAGAAATTGCGTTTCCATGAACATCAGTAATCGTTACAATCGTGTTGTTGAAAGTGGAACGGATATGAGCGATTCCAGCTTCAATATTCTTTTTCACGCGACGTTTACGCGTATTTTGTTTACGAGCAGCAGCCATTCTTTAACTACCTCCTTTACTTATTTTTTCTTGTTAGCTACAGTACGACGCGGACCTTTACGAGTACGCGCGTTGTTTTTTGTGTTTTGTCCACGAACAGGAAGTCCTCTACGATGACGGATTCCGCGGTAGCTTCCGATTTCAATTAGACGCTTAATGTTAAGTGAAACTTCACGACGAAGGTCACCTTCTACTTTAAGTTTGTCAATGATATCACGGATTTTACCAAGTTCGTCTTCAGTTAGATCGCGAACGCGAGTGTCTTCAGAAACACCTGCTTCTTTAAGGACTTGTTGCGCAGTCGTACGACCAATTCCAAAAACATATGTTAAAGAAATGACAACACGTTTATCACGTGGAATATCTACACCAGCAATACGAGCCATGATTTGGGCACCTCCTTGTTATTAGCCTTGTTTTTGTTTATGTTTTGGGTTTTCACAGATCACCATTACTTTTCCTTTTCTGCGAATAACTTTACATTTTTCACAGATAGGTTTAACAGATGGTCTCACTTTCATGTGTTTCCAACCTCCTTCTTCCGGAGTTGCTTTATTTGTAACGGTACGTAATTCTACCACGAGTTAAGTCATATGGAGATAATTCTACCGTAACTTTGTCTCCAGGTAAAATGCGAATGAAGTGCATACGGATTTTTCCTGATACATGAGCCAAAACTGTATGACCATTCTCTAGTTCAACTTTGAACATTGCATTTGGCAAAGTTTCTGCTACAGTACCTTCCACTTCAATTACATCGTCTTTCGCCATTCAAGTGTTCTCCCTTCTTCAAATCAGTAACTTGCTCTCTGACAAATGTCCAAATGAGTTCATCTCAATTGTCCATCCATCACCCGACCTGTTTTGAATATACTGTTCTGAACTTCCGGAGATACGCAACCATAAAAGGTTATATGATTGATATTTTTTCTTAGGAGAATGAAATTTACGCTTTTCTCCGTCTGCGATTAGTAGATGGCAGCCACCGAACATGCCGATGACACCTGTATACTGATCTTGTTCTTTCCTTTGGACTATACAGACAACCTGCCCGATTTGGGCCTGAAAGGCTTCAGTGAAGACCTAAATCTTAGTCAGTATATCAAAACCTGTATCTGTAATCGCAATCGTATGCTCAAAGTGAGCACACTTTTTCCCATCAACCGTTACAACCGTCCAGTTATCAACCAATGTTTTCACATATCGGCTGCCTGCGTTCACCATCGGTTCGATGGCCAACACCATTCCAGGTTTTAGCCGCGGGCCTTTGTTGGGCGGACCATAATGAGGAATTTGAGGGTCCTCATGAAGATCCTGTCCGACCCCATGTCCAACATATTCTCTAACAACTGAGAAATTCTCGTTTTCTACATACGTTTGTATAGCATGGGAAATGTTCGACAGACGTTCGCCTGGCTTTGCTTCCTGTAAGCCTTTATATAGAGATTCCTCTGTGACTTCCAGTAGTTTGCGGTCTTCATCACTGATTACCCCAACTGGATAAGTCCAAGCAGAGTCACCATGATAGCCATTTAACTTTGCGCCAATATCGATACTAATGATGTCACCATCACGTAAAACCCGTTTACCAGGAATACCGTGAACGAGTTCTTCATTCACCGAAACGCAAATGCTCCCGCGAAAACCATTATACCCTTTAAAAGATGGGATTGCACCCTGCTTTGTAATAAAACGTTCGGCAATTTGATCCAATTCTTTTGTCGAAATACCTGGTTTTATATGTTTCTTCAGCTCTTCATGAGTCAGTGCGACAATGCGTCCAGCTTCTCTCATAATCTCAAGCTCGCGAGGAGTTTTACAGATAATCATTTATTTAATCCCCCAAGCAGGTCCTTGATATCTGCATATACATCGTTAATGTGTTTTGCACCATCAATATTTGCAAGATATCCTTTTTCTGAATAGAAGTTCAGTAAAGGTTCAGTCTGCTTTAAGTTTACTTCAAGTCTAGTCGAAACGGTTTCTGCATTATCATCTGCACGTTGATAAAGCTCGCCTCCACACTTATCGCAAACATTTTCTTTCGCAGGTGGATTGAATACTAAATGATATGTTGCTCCGCAATTTTTGCAAATTCTTCGGCCAGTCAGACGCTCCATCAAAGCATCTTTATCGACTTTAATATTAATGACATAATCAATCGTTCTGCCAAGATCCTTTAGAATGTCTTCTAAAGCTTCAGCCTGAGCGACTGTTCGCGGAAATCCGTCCAGAAGAAAACCTTGTTCACAATCATTTTTGCCAAGTCTTTCTCTAACAATACCGATTGTGACCTCATCAGGAACAAGCTCTCCTTTATCGATAAAGGATTTTGCTTCGAGCCCAAGTTGTGTCTCCTCTTTCATAGCAGCGCGGAACATATCTCCTGTTGATATATGAGGTATCCCATAATCATCAACAATTCGTTCTGCCTGAGTGCCTTTACCGGCACCCGGAAGCCCCATTAAGACTAAGTTCATTTCGGATTTCCCCTTCCTTACTTAGAGAGGTTGGGCAGGAGCCCAGCCCTCTATTTTATTTCATAAATCCACGGTAGTTTCGTTTCACTAATTGGCTTTCAAGTTGTTTCATTGTTTCAAGTGCAACACCTACAACAATGAGAAGACTTGTGCCGCCAATTTGTGCAGCGGAAGGTAATCCAGCGAATTGAATGAAAAAGATAGGAAGTATTGAAATCACGGCTAAGAAAATGGCGCCCACAAACGTGAGTCGGTACAAAATGCTCGTAATTCTATCTTGAGTCATTTTCCCTGGACGAACTCCCGGGATATAGCCACCCTGCTTTTGCAGATTTTCAGCCATTTGTTCAGGATTCACTTGGACAAAGGCATAAAAATATGTGAAAGCAACAATCAGTGCTACATAAATCGTCATACCGATTGGCTTAGTATAGTCAAAGTTGTTGGTTATCCAAGTTGTCACATTATTGGTTCCGAAGAACGATGCAACCGTCTGCGGAGTAATAATGAAAGAAACGGCAAAGATGACTGGAATCACCCCTGCTGGATTCACTTTCAATGGAAGGTGCGTTGCTTGACTAGCAGACATTTGTGCACGGCCAGTTCCTTTTGAATATTGAATCGCAATCTTTCTCACTGCCATTTGAATGTAAATAACACCGATAACAATGACAAGGATAGCAATAACAATAAGGGCTATTTTCAGGATTTGCATGAACAGCTGTCCATCTCCACCCACAAATTGCTGAGCGTACACTTGTTTTAATGTTTGAGGGATACCTGCGATGATACCGGCAAAGATAATAATCGAAATACCGTTACCAACACCGTGAGCAGTAATCTGCTCTCCTAGCCACATTAAAAATGCTGTTCCCGCAGTGAGTACGACCGCAATTAAGAGGTACGTTGAAACACCTGGGTTTTCAATCAGCATGCCTCCTGCCATATTGTTGAATCCATATGACATTCCTAACGCCTGGATAAAACCTAGAACAATTGTAAAATACCTTGTGAATTGTGCTAATTTTCGGCGGCCAACCTCTCCTTGCTTTGACCACTCAGTGAACTTCGGAACAACATCCATCTGCAAGAGCTGAATGATGATCGAAGCAGTGATATACGGCATAATCCCCATTGCAAGAATGGAGAATTGGAAAAGTGCCCCGCCCCCAAACGTGTTGAGGATCCCGAAAACACTCATTTGATCCTGTGCCTGGAGAACTTCGGCGTTCACATTAGGCACAGGGATGAAAGCACCTATACGAAAGACGATTAACATTAAAAGAGTGAATATAATCTTATTCCGTATATCTTTCACGCGCATAAAATTGGAGATTGTCTTAAACAAGTTAGATCACCTCGGCTGTACCGCCAGCAGCTTCAATCGCTTCTTTAGCAGAAGCAGAGAATTTATTGGCTTTTACAGTTAATTTTTTTTCTAATTTACCGTTGCCAAGAATTTTTACTCCTGCTTTTAACTTGCTTATTGCACCAGTCTCTAGAAGAAGTTCAGGAGTTACTTCCGTTCCTTCGTCAAAACTGTTTAATCTGTCTAAGTTGATAACCGCGTAATCTTTACGGTTGATGTTTGTAAAACCACGTTTTGGAAGACGTTGGAATAAAGGCATTTGACCACCTTCGAAACCAGGGCGTACACCGCCGCCAGAACGAGCGTTTTGACCTTTATGACCTTTACCAGAAGTTTTACCGTTACCTGATCCAATACCACGACCAACACGGTTGCGTACTTTACGTGAACCTTCTGAAGGCTTCAATTCATGAAGTTTCATTTGGGCACCTCCTTATCGATTAAAAATGTTTTATTGTTCTTTAACAGAAACTAAATGAGACACCTTGTTAATCATGCCGCGGATCGCTGCATTGTCTTCATGTACGACTGTTTGGTTTGTTTTCTTAAGACCAAGAGTACGAACAGTGACACGCTGATCTTCTGGGCGACCGATTACACTGCGTTTGAGGGTAATTTCTAATTTATTTGCCATTAATGTTCCCTCCTTATCCTAACAGGTCTTCTACAGATTTTCCACGAAGCTTCGCAACGTCTTCAGCACGTTTAAGTTCACTTAAACCCTGAAGTGTTGCGCGGATCATGTTGATCGGTGTATTAGAACCTAGAGATTTAGAAAGGATATCAGCTAGACCAGCAAGCTCAAGAACCGCACGCACTGGGCCTCCAGCGATAACTCCTGTACCTTCTGAAGCAGGCTTCAATAGAACGTTTCCTGCACCGAATCGACCGATGATTTCATGTGGAATTGTAGTTCCAACCATTGGTACTTCAATTAAATTCTTTTTCGCATCTTCAACAGCTTTGCGGATCGCTTCTGGTACTTCTTGTGCTTTACCAGTACCGAAACCTACATGACCGTTTTTGTCACCGACAACAACTAAAGCTGCAAAACGGAAACGACGTCCACCTTTAACAACTTTCGCTACGCGGTTAACCGTAACTAAGCGTTCTTCTAACTCTAATTTGCTTTGGTCAATACGACTCATTCGGATGTGTCCCTCCTTCTTTTATTAAAATTTAAGTCCAGCCTCACGAGCAGCTTCAGCTAGAGCTTTTACACGTCCATGATATAAGTATCCTCCGCGGTCAAATACCACGTTAGAGATTCCTTTTTCAACAGCACGTTTTGCAACAAGTTCGCCAACTTTAGTAGCAGCTGCAGCGTCAGAACTATTCTCGATCTTTAACTCTTTATCAAGAGTAGAAGCACTTACAAGTGTTACACCGTTAACATCATCAATTACTTGAGCGTAGATGTTCTTGTTAGAACGGAAAACGTTAAGGCGAGGTCTTTCAGCAGTACCTGAAAGTTTCGCACGAACACGAGCGTGTCTTTTAAGACGAGTAGCGTTTTTGCTAGTTTTCGTAATCATCCGAGTCACTCCTTTCTTCACATTAAGCGATCTTACTTACCAGTTTTTCCTTCTTTACGGCGAACGAATTCACCTTCGTAACGAATTCCTTTACCTTTGTAAGGCTCTGGAGAACGGACAGCGCGGATGTTAGAAGCTAGAGCTCCCACACGCTCTTTATCAATACCTTTAATGACTACTTTCGTTTGAGATGGAACTTCGACTTCAACTCCAGCCTCCGGAACGATTTCAACTGGATGAGAGTATCCAACGTTAAGAACAAGTTTGTTTCCAGATTTAGCTGCACGGTAACCGACACCGATAAGTTCTAAACCTCTTTCGAAACCTTTAGATACACCTTCAACCATGTTTGCAATTAAGCTACGTGTTGTACCATGTAAAGCACGGTGTTCTTTATGATCAGACGGACGGCTTACAGTTAAGACGCTGTCCTCAATTTTAATTTCCATATCAGGGTGAAATGTACGAGTTAGTTCACCTTTTGGTCCCTTTACTGTCACTGTGTTATCGTTGTTTGTCACAGTAACTCCTGAAGGGATCTCGATTAGTTTTTTACCTATACGAGACATACCAAGCACCTCCATTCATCTTAAACTTTTTTTACCATACGTAAGCAAGTACTTCTCCACCAGCTTGTTTAGCACGGGCTTCTTTGTCCGATAAAACACCTTGTGATGTAGAAATAATTGCGATTCCAAGTCCGTTAAGTACACGTGGTACTTCATTTGATTTCGCATATACACGTAAACCAGGTTTACTGATTCTTTTTAGACCAGTGATAACACGCTCGTTGTTTTGGCCATATTTAAGGAACATACGGATAATTCCTTGTTTGCTGTCTTCAACATATTCAACGTCACGGATAAAACCTTCACGCTTTAAGATTTCAGCAATTTCTCTTTTGATTTTTGAAGCCGGTACTTCTAGCTTCTCATGACGTACCATGTTCGCATTGCGAATACGAGTCAGCAAATCTGCAATCGGATCTGTCATAACCATTATTTAATAACCTCCTTCCCATTTATGGGGATTACCAGCTGGCTTTTTTAACGCCAGGAATTTGTCCTTTATATGCAAGTTCGCGGAAACAAATACGGCAAAGTTTAAACTTGCGAATTACTGAATGTGGACGTCCACAACGTTCGCAGCGCGTATACTCTTGAACTTTAAACTTTTGTTTGCGTTGTTGTTTCGCAATCATAGACTTTTTAGCCACGATTTCGCCTCCCTTTCATTGATTATTTCTGGAACGGCATACCTACTTGAGTTAATAACTCACGTGCTTCTTCGTCCGTATTGGCAGTCGTAACGATAACGATATCCATACCGCGGACTTTTGTTACTTTATCGTAATCAATTTCTGGGAAGATTAACTGTTCTTTAATACCAAGCGTGTAGTTTCCACGACCGTCGAAAGATTTCTTAGAAATCCCGCGGAAGTCACGTACACGTGGTAAAGATACAGAAATAAGTTTATCAAGGAAATCGTACATGCGCTCTCCGCGAAGTGTTACTTTCGCACCGATTGGCATTCCTTCACGTAGACGGAATCCAGCAATAGACTTCTTCGCACGAGTAACGACAGGTTTTTGACCAGCGATAAACGTTAATTCTTCAACAGCAGTATCGATTGCTTTAGCGTTTTGAACAGCGTCACCAACACCCATGTTGATCACGATTTTTTCGATTTTTGGCACTTGCATTACTGATTTGTATTCAAACTTAGAAACTAATGCAGGTGTAATTTCTTTTACATACTTTTCTTTAAGGCGGTTCATGAGAAAGACCTCCCTTCCTTATTTACTATTTATCTAGAACTTGCCCAGATTTTTTCGCTACACGGACTTTCTTTCCGTCCTCAACTTTATACCCAACACGTGTCACTTCACCCGTTTTAGGATCAAGCGGCATTACGTTTGATACGTGGATCGGCGCTTCTTGTTCAGAAATTCCGCCCTGAGGGTTAGCTTGGGTTGGTTTAGAGTGTTTTTTCACAAGGTTAATACCTTCTACTAAAACACGGTCATTCTTAGGGAAAGCAGCAAGGATGACTCCTTGTTTACCTTTATCTTTACCAGAGATAACCACTACTTTATCGCCCTTTTTAACATGCATTTAATCGCACCTCCTTGAGTCGCGGATTGTATTCATTAAAGTACTTCTGGTGCTAGAGAAACAATTTTCATATAGTTGTTTTCACGAAGTTCACGTGCTACTGGTCCGAAGATACGAGTTCCACGCGGGCTCTTGTCGTCACGGATAATGACACATGCATTTTCATCGAAACTGATGTAAGATCCATCGTTTCTGCGAGCTCCGCTCTTTGTACGAACGATAACTGCTTTCACAACTTCACCTTTTTTGACAACGCCTCCTGGTGTTGCTTGTTTAACCGTACAAACAATGACATCACCGATGTTAGCCGTCTTACGTCCAGAGCCACCAAGAACTTTAATCGTTAGTACTTCGCGTGCGCCAGAGTTGTCAGCTACTTTTAAACGAGTCTCCTGTTGAATCATTAATGTTACCTCCTTTCGGAAAAAGAAATCCGAACTTTATTAGATAATAACGGCTTCTTCGACAACTTCAACTAGACGAAAGCGTTTAGTCGCAGATAAAGGACGAGTTTCCATGACCTTTACGATGTCTCCGATTTTTGCTTGGTTGTTTTCATCATGTGCTTTGAACTTCTTAGAGTATCTTACACGTTTGCCATAAAGTGAATGCTTTTTGTATGTTTCAACTACAACAGTGATGGTTTTATCCATTTTGTCAGAAACAACACGACCTTGATACACTTTACGTTGGTTACGTTCGCTCATGTTTGCGGGGCCTCCCCTCTAATTATTATTTATTAGCAGCGATTTCTCTTTGACGAATCACAGTTTTCATGCGTGCGATTGATTTACGCACTTCACGAATGCGAGCAGTGTTTTCAAGCTGCCCAGTCGCTAATTGGAAACGAAGATTGAAAAGTTCTTCTTTAAGAGACTTTACTTTTTGTTCAATTTCAGCAGTGGTAAGGTCACGAATTTCATTAGCTTTCATTTGATTCACCACCAATTTCTTCACGTTTTACGAACTTCGTTTTAATTGGCAATTTGTGAGATGCAAGACGAAGAGCTTCACGAGCAACTTCTTCAGACACACCAGAAATTTCAAATAAAACTTTGCCCGGTTTTACTACAGCTACCCATCCTTCTGGAGCACCTTTACCGGAACCCATGCGGACTTCTAGAGGTTTAGCTGTGTATGGCTTAGAAGGGAAAATTTTAATCCAAACTTTACCGCCACGTTTCATGTAACGAGTCATAGCAATACGAGCAGCTTCGATTTGACGGTTCGTGATCCAAGAAGCTTCAAGAGCTTGGATACCGTACTCACCGAAATGTACTTCAGTGCCACCTTTTGCACGACCACGCATTTTCCCACGATGTTCTCTGCGATACTTCACGCGTTTTGGCAATAACATATTATTTTCCTCCTTCCGCAGTATTCTTCTTAGTTGGAAGGACTTCTCCACGATAGATCCATACTTTTACGCCAAGCTTACCATAAGTAGTGTCAGCTTCAGCAGTAGCATAGTCGATGTCAGCACGAAGTGTGTGCAACGGAACAGTACCTTCACTGTAATATTCAGAACGAGCAATATCTGCACCGCCAAGACGACCAGAAACCATTGTTTTGATTCCTTGTGCTCCAGCACGCATTGTGCGTTGGATTGTTTGTTTTTGTGCACGACGGAATGAAATACGATTTTCAAGTTGACGAGCGATGTTTTCAGCAACTAGCTGAGCATCAAGATCTGCTCTCTTGATTTCAAGAATGTTGATGTGTACACGTTTGCCAGTTAGGCTGTTAAGAGCTTTACGAAGTGCTTCAACTTCAGATCCGCCTTTACCAATTACCATACCTGGTTTAGCCGTGTGGATTGTGATATTTACGCGGTTTGCAGCACGTTCGATTTCTACTTTAGAAACAGACGCGTCAGACAAACGCTTGCTGATGAATTCACGGATTTTCAAGTCTTCATGTAAGAAGTCAGCGTAATCTTTTCCTGCGAACCATTTAGATTCCCAATCACGAATGACGCCAATACGAAGACCTACTGGATTTACCTTTTGACCCACGGATTATCCCTCCTTCTTTTCTGATACAACGATTGTAATGTGGCTAGTACGTTTGTTAATTGCGCTCGCACGACCCATAGCACGTGGACGGAATCTCTTAAGTGTTGGACCTTCGTCAACGAATGCTTGAGTAATCACTAGGCTGTTAGCGTCCAACTCGTAGTTGTGCTCAGCGTTTGCGATAGCAGATTTTAATACTTTTTCAATAATTGGTGAAGCAGCCTTAGGTGTAAGGTTTAAGATAGAAACTGCTTCTCCTACTTGCTTACCTCGGATCAGGTCCATTACTAGACGTGCTTTACGAGGAGCAATACGGACTGTTCTTGCGACAGCTTTAGCTTGCATTTAAAAGCCTCCTCTCATTAGCGTCTTGTTTTTTTATCGTCACTAGCATGACCTTTGTAAGTACGGCTTGGTGCGAATTCGCCCAATTTGTGACCTACCATATCTTCAGAAATGAAAACAGGTACATGTTTGCGTCCGTCATAGACAGCGATTGTGTGACCGATGAATTGTGGGAAAATTGTAGAACGACGAGACCAAGTTTTTACGACTTGCTTTTTGTCAGTTTCATTCAATTTCTCGACTTTAGCCATCAAATGATCATCAACAAATGGTCCTTTTTTTAAGCTGCGAGCCATTGTGGAACCTCCCTTCGTGATTGAACTACGGTCCTAAATGAACCGTAGACAACCCCGTTACTTGTTTTTACGACGACGTACAATGAATTTATCAGACTTGTTGGTTTTCTTACGAGTCTTGAATCCAAGAGTCGGTTTACCCCATGGAGACATTGGTGATTTACGTCCGATTGGAGCGCGTCCTTCACCACCACCGTGTGGGTGATCGTTAGGGTTCATTACAGAACCACGAACTGTTGGGCGTACGCCTTTCCAGCGAGAACGTCCAGCTTTACCGATGTTAATTAATTCGTGTTGCTCGTTTCCAACTTGACCGATAGTCGCACGGCAAGCAGAAAGAATCATGCGAACTTCTCCTGAGTTCAAACGTACAAGAACGTATTTACCTTCTTTACCAAGAACTTGAGCAGAAGTACCAGCAGAACGAACTAATTGTCCACCTTTACCTGGTTTTAATTCAATGTTATGCACAACTGTACCAACTGGGATGTTGATAAGTGGAAGAGCATTACCTGGTTTGATGTCAGCTTCTGGTCCAGAAGTAACTTCAGTACCAACTTGGATTCCTTTCGGAGCAAGAATGTAACGTTTCTCACCATCTGCATAGTTTACAAGAGCGATGTTCGCTGAACGGTTTGGATCATACTCGATTGTAGCAACGCGTCCAGGTATACCGTCTTTATCACGCTTAAAGTCGATGATACGGTATTGACGTTTATGACCGCCACCTTGATGACGAACAGTCAATCTACCTTGGTTGTTACGTCCGCCTTTTCTGTGAAGCGGTGCAAGCAACGATTTTTCTGGTTTGTCAGTCGTGATTTCAGCAAAATCTGAAGTAGTCATGCCACGACGACCATTACTGGTTGGTTTATACTTTTTAATCGCCATTTTGAATTTCCCTCCTTCTTTTTAAGATTTACGCTTCAAAAATTTCGATTTCTTTGCTGTCAGCAGTTAATTTCACGATCGCTTTTCTGCGACGGCTAGTCATACCAGTGTAGCGTCCAACGCGTTTAGATTTCCCTTTGTAGTTTTGAACGTTGACTTTCTCAACTTTCACTCCAAAGATTTCTTCAACAGCGTCTTTCACTTCTGTTTTGTTAGCTCTGACATCAACTTCGAACGTGTACTTCTTCTCTGTCATTAGATCAGCAGAACGTTCAGTAATGATAGGGCGCTTTAGAACATCACGAGGATCTTTCATTATGCAAGTCCCTCCTCTACTTTTTCAACCGCTGCTTTAGTGATCAGAAGTTTGTCGTGGTTGACAACGTCAAGAACGTTGATACCGTTAGCTTCAACAACTGTTACTCCAGGGATGTTACGAGCAGATAAAGCAACTGTTTCGTTTGCATCCGCAGTGACGATCAACGCTTTCTTCTCAACAGATAATCCTTTAAGGATGCCTGCGAATTCTTTCGTTTTCACTGCATCAAGAGTCAAATCTTCAAGAACGATGATGTTGTTGTCGATTACTTTAGAAGACAATACTGACTTGATAGCCAAGCGGCGAACTTTTTTAGGTAATTTATATGAATAACTGCGTGGTGTTGGACCGAATACGATACCGCCTCCGCGCCATTGTGGTGAACGAATAGAACCTTGACGAGCACGACCTGTACCCTTCTGTCTCCAAGGCTTACGACCTCCGCCACGTACTTCAGAACGAGTTTTTACTTTATGAGTTCCTTGACGTAAGGAAGCTCTTTGCATAAGAATAGCATCGAATACTACGCTTTCGTTTGGCTCGATTCCAAACACAGAAGCGTTTAATTCGATTTCACCGTTAGTAGAACCGTTTTGGTTAAATAATGCTACTTTTGGCATGACTTGTTTCCTCCTTTCCTAAGAGAGTTATTTAGATTTAACTGCACTCTTTACAGTTACTAGAGATTTTTTAGCTCCTGGTACATTTCCTTTGATCAATAGTAGATTGCGTTCTGCATCAACTTTAACGATCTCAAGGTTTTGGACAGTGATTTGCTCTCCGCCCATACGACCTGGAAGAAGTTTACCTTTGAACACTCGGTTTGGATCAACAGGTCCCATTGAACCAGGACGACGGTGGTAACGTGAACCGTGAGTCATTGGTCCGCGTGATTGTCCGTGGCGCTTGATAGCCCCTTGGAATCCTTTACCTTTTGATGTTCCTGTTACATCTACGATATCTCCATTTGCGAAAATATCAACTTTGACTTCCTGACCAACTTCATACGCATCTAACTCCGCACCGCGTAATTCTTTTACGAAGCGCTTAGGAGCAGTTTCCGCTTTAGCAACGTGGCCCTTCTCTGGTTTGTTAGAAAGCTTTTCACGTTTGTCGTCAAAACCGATTTGGATTGCTTCATAGCCATCCGTGTCAGTAGTCTTCTTTTGAAGAACAACGTTAGCAGCAGCCTCAACAACAGTTACAGGGATAAGATCACCGTTTTCTGCGAATACTTGCGTCATACCAATTTTTCTACCTAAGATTCCTTTGGTCATTAGTCACACCTCCTATAATATGTGTTTTCTATTTGAATTAAAGTTTGATTTCGATATCTACACCAGATGGTAAATCTAAACGCATAAGTGCATCAACTGTTTGTGGAGTTGGATTCACGATGTCGATTAGACGTTTGTGAGTACGCATCTCAAATTGCTCACGAGAATCTTTGTACTTATGCACCGCACGAAGGATTGTGTAAACTGATTTTTCAGTTGGAAGCGGGATTGGACCAGATACACTAGCACCAGAACGCTTAGCCGTTTCAACAATCTTCTCAGCAGATTGATCAAGAATTCTATGATCATATGCTTTTAAACGAATACGAATTTTTTGTTTTGCCATTATTTTCCCTCCTTTTCGCCTACTTACGTTAGACAGTTCTCCGTGAGAAAAACCTGATCACCTTGCCATGGCAAAGCGGCCGGGTGTGTCAGCAACCTCTCACTTCATCGCAGTCAAAGACCAACATGCACTATTGTACCAAATTGGCCTGCGTGTTGCAATAATAAATCGGATAAATTTATGATTTGCACACTTTTCATATTATACAGGGGTTCAGCCTATAAATCAAGCTTTCCCTGAAGATGATGTACAGCAGTCTTTTTTATGGTACGGATAAATTCTTCTGGTTCTTCTAGATGCGGGGAATGTGCAGATTCTTTAAAGGTGAACCATTCTTTGATTGGTGCTGTTAATTGGTCAACATATGGTTTTGATACAGCAGCTGGTGTAATCATGTCATATGCGCCAATGATAAAGTAGCAAGGTATTAATATAGTAGAAACTCGGTATTCAATGCTCTCATTCATCAATTCATCCCATAGCATGTCCTGACTAAACTTCTGTCCTTTAAGGAACTTCCACTTATCTTTCAGCTGATATTCCTTACTAAAAAGAAATCCGCGCAGCATTTGAATAAGCGGCCTCCACCTATGTGTGAGACCTACGCTGCCGAGCTCTTTATATAGAGAGAACAGAGCATGAGCTGATATTCGTTTCCACGGAGGAGGCGTCAGTAATCGCAGGCACCAAGTAAACAACCGATTCCGATGGTATTTCTCCAAAAGGAGCTCGTACGACATAATATCTTCTTTTAATACATCTACTACCTGACTAATTCCATAATAAGCATGATATAGATCTGGACGCTTATGTACTGCTTGTATGGCGATTAGTGATCCCCATGAATATCCTGCGATGTACAATTTTGATTGACCTAGATATGAAAGGACTTTCTCTGTCAGTTCAATCGTATCTTCAATAAATTGCTGAATGGTCATGGAAGTATCGGGGAGATTCTTTTGATAGGAAAGTCCCGCGCCTCGCTGATCCCAATGAACTACTGTAAAATCTTGATTAAGTTCCTCATGAAACGAGTCGATATAGCTGATTTGAGCGGAGCCGGGCCCACCGTGTAAAAATAAAAGAACAGGTTTCGCTTCATTTGTGTGATCTTCTTTGATCATAATCCATTGGTCAACCCCGCCGATTAACCATTTCTTCAAATATATCTTCGCCATTCCAGTGATCCTCTCGGTTCCAATTAGATTCTATAGCTTATAGTAGCCGTTCTGATCTGGAAAAGCAAAAAAAGAGACCCTTTTGCAAGGAGTCTCTTTTATATGTTTTATTACTTAATGATAGTTGAAACGACGCCAGAACCTACAGTACGTCCACCCTCACGGATAGAGAAACGAGTTCCTTCTTCGATAGCGATAGTAGAGATAAGTTCAACTTCCATCTCAGTGTTATCGCCAGGCATTACCATTTCAGTACCTTCTGGAAGATGTACGATACCAGTTACGTCAGTTGTACGGAAGTAGAACTGCGGACGGTAGTTAGCGAAGAATGGAGTATGACGTCCACCCTCTTCTTTAGAAAGTACATAAACTTCAGCTTTGAAACGGCTATGTGGAGTGATTGTACCTGGTTTAGCAAGTACTTGACCACGTTGGATATCTTCACGAGATACACCACGAAGTAGTGCACCGATGTTGTCACCAGCTTCAGCATAGTCAAGAAGCTTACGGAACATTTCAACACCTGTAACAGTTGTTTTACCGTTTTCTTCTTGAAGACCGATGATTTCAACTTCGTCACCGACTTTAACTTGTCCACGCTCAACACGACCAGTAGCAACTGTTCCACGACCAGTGATTGAGAATACGTCCTCAACTGGCATCATGAATGGCTTCTCAGTGTCACGCTCTGGAGTTGGGATGTACTCATCAACCGCATCCATAAGTTCGAAGATTTTTGCTTCGTAATCAGCATCACCTTCAAGAGCTTTAAGAGCAGAACCTTTGATAACAGGTACATCGTCACCAGGGAAGTCATAGTCAGAAAGAAGGTCACGAACTTCCATTTCAACAAGTTCAAGTAACTCTTCATCGTCAACCATGTCACATTTGTTAAGGAATACTACGATGTATGGTACACCTACGTTACGAGAAAGTAGGATGTGCTCACGTGTTTGTGGCATTGGACCATCAGCAGCAGATACTACTAAGATCGCGCCGTCCATTTGAGCAGCACCAGTGATCATGTTTTTAACATAGTCAGCGTGTCCTGGGCAGTCTACGTGTGCATAGTGACGAGTTTCAGTTTCATACTCAACGTGTGCTGTTGAGATTGTGATTCCACGCTCGCGCTCTTCTGGAGCACCATCGATTTGGTCATAAGCCATAGCCGTACCTTTACCAGATTTCTTATGAAGAACTGTTGAGATAGCAGCAGTTAGAGTTGTTTTACCATGGTCAACGTGTCCAATTGTACCAATGTTAGCATGCGATTTGGAACGGTCGAATTTTTCTTTAGCCATTCTAAAAATCCTCCTTAAAGGTTCATTGTATTTGGTATAGAGTGATAGAAAGTGAAGAGTTACCTCTCACTTTCTGA
The DNA here is from genome assembly GCF_002998735.1 of Bacillus sp. NMTD17. Taxonomy (NCBI): domain Bacteria; kingdom Bacillati; phylum Bacillota; class Bacilli; order Caryophanales; family Bacillaceae; genus Bacillus; species Bacillus sp. NMTD17. The sequence goes on along the minus strand of NZ_PVRH01000008.1, from coordinate 31,893 downwards.
TCTTCAATAGTAGTTATACTTTAGTTTAAAGGCAAAATCAATTATTCACCTTTATTTTTTTTGATGATTTCTTCACTGATGCTCTTAGGCACTTCTTCGTAGTGATCCATGTGCATAGTGAAAGTACCGCGTCCTTGTGTATTAGAACGGAGTGCAGTTGCATATCCGAACATTTCAGAAAGTGGAACCATTGCGCGAACAACTTGAGCGTTACCGCGAGCTTCCATACCTTCTACACGTCCACGACGAGATGTGATATCACCCATGATGTCTCCCATGTATTCTTCAGGGATAACGACTTCCACTTTCATCATTGGCTCAAGTAGAACTGGGTTACATTTGCTGACAGCATTTTTCAATGCCATAGATGCAGCAATTTTAAACGCCATTTCGTTAGAGTCAACATCGTGGTAAGATCCATCAAATAATTTTGCTTTGATGTCGATTAATGGGAATCCAGCTAATACACCATTTTCAAGTGAATCTTCAAGACCTGCTTGAATAGCTGGAATGTATTCACGAGGAACAACCCCACCGACGATTGCATTTTGGAATTCGAAGCCTGCGCCTTCTTCGTTTGGTTCGAATTCGATCCAAACGTGTCCGAACTGACCACGTCCACCAGACTGACGTACGAATTTACCTTCAACTTTTGCACCAGAACGGAATGTTTCACGGTACGCAACTTGAGGAGCTCCTACGTTAGCTTCAACCTTGAACTCACGCTTCATACGGTCAACAATGATATCAAGGTGAAGCTCACCCATACCAGAGATGATCGTTTGACCAGTTTCAGTGTTTGTTTGTGTACGGAATGTTGGATCCTCTTCAGCTAGTTTAGCTAAAGCGATACCCATTTTATCTTGGTCAGCCTTAGACTTAGGCTCGATTGCTACATCGATAACTGGCTCTGGGAATTCCATAGACTCAAGGATAACAAGACTTTTCTCGTCACAAAGAGTGTCACCAGTTGATGTATCTTTAAGACCTACAGCTGCTGCGATATCCCCTGCATATACAGTAGAGATTTCTTCACGGCTGTTTGCGTGCATTTGAAGGATACGTCCAACACGTTCACGCTTGTTCTTAGAAGAGTTCTTCACGTAAGAACCAGAATCAAGTGTTCCAGAGTATACACGGAAGAAAGTTAGTTTCCCAACATAAGGGTCAGTCATTACTTTAAAAGCAAGGGCTGCGAATGGTGCGTCATCAGTAGACTCACGCACAACCTCTTCATTTGAATCTGGCAAGGTACCTTTGATTGCAGCAACATCAGTTGGTGCAGGAAGGTAATCAAGCACAGCGTCAAGTACAAGCTGAACACCTTTGTTTTTGAAAGCAGATCCAACAAGAACTGGATAGAATTCAACATTCAACGTTCCTTTACGGATTGCAGCTTTCAATTCAGGAATTGTAATTTCTTCACCCTCAAGGTATTTTTCCATAAGCTCTTCGTCAAGCTCAGCGACAGCTTCAATTAGGCTGTTGCGAAGCTCTTCAGCTTTGTCTTTATACTCAGCAGGGATTTCTTGTGCATCAGAGCGAGTTCCAAGGTCATCTTCGTAGAAGTATGCTACGTTTTCTACAAGGTCGATGATTCCTTCGAATTGATCTTCAGCGCCGATCGGCAATTGAATTGCATGAGCGTTCGCTTGAAGACGATCTCTTAATGTGCCTACAGAGTAAAGGAAGTCCGCACCTGTTTTATCCATTTTGTTAATGAATACGATACGAGGTACTCCGTAAGTTGTTGCTTGGCGCCAAACCGTTTCAGTTTGTGGCTCTACACCTGATTGTGCATCTAGAACAGTAACCGCACCATCAAGTACACGTAAAGAACGTTCAACTTCAACTGTGAAGTCTACGTGTCCTGGTGTATCGATGATGTTTACACGGTAACCTTTCCATTGTGCTGTAGTAGCAGCAGAAGTGATTGTAATACCACGTTCTTGCTCCTGCTCCATCCAGTCCATTTGGGAAGCTCCTTCGTGAGTTTCGCCAATTTTATGGATACGACCAGTGTAGTATAAGATACGCTCAGTCGTTGTCGTTTTACCGGCATCGATGTGAGCCATGATACCAATATTACGAGTTTTGTCTAAGGAGAACTCTCTTGCCATTGGGTAATTTCTCCTTCCTTATTAGGGAATAGTTTTTTAGTTTGGTATAAATCCTACCAGCGGTAGTGAGCGAATGCTTTGTTCGCTTCTGCCATTTTGTGTGTATCTTCACGTTTCTTAACAGCAGCACCAGTGTTGTTAGCTGCGTCAAGGATTTCGTTAGCAAGACGCTCTTCCATCGTTTTTTCTCCACGAAGACGAGCGTAGTTTACTAACCAGCGAAGACCTAAAGTAGTACGACGGTCTGGGCGAACTTCTACAGGAACTTGGTAGTTGGCTCCACCTACACGACGTGCTTTAACTTCAAGAACTGGCATGATGTTTTTCAAGGCTTGTTCGAAAACCTCCATCGCTTCATTACCAGTACGTTCTTTGATGATATCAAATGACTTGTAGAGAATTGTTTGTGACTTTCCTCTTTTACCGTCGATCATCATTTTGTTGATCAAACGAGATACAAGTTTAGAATTGTAAATTGGATCTGGCAATACGTCTCTTTTTGCTACAGGACCTTTACGTGGCATCTGATAGCCTCCCTTCTCATTTAAAAGGATTTCTATCTGTCTCTCATCTCAATATCATTGTCAGTTGCCTGACTCCACTGATCTGATATCAACTTCTAAAAACCCTTATGTTTGTTTGTATTATTTGCTTTGTTTAGGGCGTTTTGTTCCGTATTTAGAACGTCCTTGCATACGACCGTCAACTCCGGCAGTATCAAGCGCACCACGAACGATGTGGTAACGTACACCCGGTAAGTCTTTTACACGTCCGCCACGGATAAGTACTACACTGTGCTCTTGTAGATTATGTCCGATACCAGGAATGTAAGCTGTTACCTCAATCAGGTTAGACAAACGTACACGAGCATATTTACGTAGTGCTGAGTTTGGTTTTTTCGGTGTCATTGTACCGACACGAGTACAAACCCCGCGCTTCTGTGGAGATGTTACGTTAGTGTGCTCTTTTTTGAAACTGTTGTATCCTTTGTTAAGTGCAGGAGACTTTGAGTTTTCAACTTTACTCACGCGTCCTTTGCGTATTAGCTGATTAATTGTAGGCATGTTGTTATTCCTCCCTTCGTTGCTTTTTTTATAACCCACATACCCAGGTGGTTCATCAAAAGGCAAAAAACAATGCTTTTGCATTTACACATGCAAAAACAAAACAAGTACGCTATAACATAATGGCAACAGCTGCTGCCCCAACTTCAATTCCGCAGGCTTTGCCGAGCTTTTTCATGGAATCTACCACTAAAATGTCTACACCCTTCTCTTGCGCTAGTTTTATTACACTAGCTGTTAAAGCAGGATCAGCATCTTTCGCTACGACGATTTCCTTTACTGAATCTCGTTTCAGAGCTTTTACTGTTTGCTTCGTACCAATAATAATGGATTGAGCCTGTGATACTTTATCATAAGACATCGAATATCCTCCAAAGTAACAGGTTTTATTTTGAGCACCTTGGTTATATTATCATCATGGCAGAAGGATGTCAATATCATATGACAGATTATCTTGACATCCTTCACCATTTTTTGATGATTTTATAGGAATCTCACGAGAAAGATTACTCTACAGGAACCATATCGTCAGACGGCTGCACTTGTGAAACCGGCTTAACTTTACGGTAGTTTGGCATTCCTGTTCCAGCTGGAACAAGTTTACCGATGATAACATTCTCTTTCAAGCCAAGCAGTTCATCACGTTTTCCTTTGATCGCCGCATCTGTTAGGACACGAGTCGTTTCTTGGAAGGATGCCGCAGACAAGAATGAGTCTGTTTCAAGCGATGCTTTTGTAATACCAAGAAGAACTGGACGGCCTGTTGCAGGACGTTTGCCTTCGAATAGTACTTTTTTGTTCGCTTCAGTGAATTGATGTACATCAAGAAGTGTGCCTGGTAATACATCTGTATCCCCTGCATCAGCGACACGCACTTTACGAAGCATTTGGCGAACCATTACCTCAACGTGCTTATCTCCGATTTCTACCCCTTGCATACGGTATACTTTTTGTACTTCATGAAGCAGATATTCTTGAACAGCTGTCATGTCAGTCACTTTAAGAAGTTCTTTCGGATCGATCGAACCTTCTGTCAGTACTTGACCACGAGTGACTTTGTCACCTTCAACAACTTTCAGACGCGCATTGTAAGGAGCTGTGTAAGAACGAGTTTCAACGTCGCCTTGAACCACAATTTCCTGCTGCTTGTCACGAACATCGTTAATTTCAGCAACGACACCATCAATTTCAGAAATGGTCGCTTGCCCTTTCGGATTACGCGCTTCAAATAGCTCTTGGATACGAGGTAAACCTTGTGTGATATCGTCTCCTGCTACCCCACCGGTGTGGAACGTACGCATTGTAAGCTGTGTTCCTGGCTCACCGATTGATTGAGCAGCGATGATTCCAACTGCTTCACCGACTTCAACGTCAGTACCAGTTGCAAGGTTACGGCCGTAGCATCGTTTACATACACCATGAGGCGTGTTACATGTAAATGCAGAACGGATCCATACTTCCTCAATTCCTGCTTCAACTACTTCAAGTGCTTTATCTTCATCAATTAGTTCGTTTTCGTCCACAATGACTTCGCCCGTTTCAGGATGAACAATTGGTTTTCTTGCAAAACGTCCGATCAGACGTTCTTCAAGCTTCTCAATAATTTCATTTCCTTCTCTAATGGACTTCGCCAAGATACCACGGTCTGTACCGCAATCTGTTTCACGGATGATAACATCCTGTGCAACATCGACGAGACGACGCGTGAGGTAACCTGAGTCAGCTGTTTTAAGGGCTGTATCGGCAAGACCTTTACGCGCTCCGTGAGTGGAAATAAAGTATTCCAATACGGTTAAACCTTCACGGAAACTAGATTTAATCGGAAGTTCAATGATACGTCCAGCCGGGTTGGCCATCAGACCACGCATCCCAGCCAGCTGAGTGAAGTTAGATGCGTTACCACGCGCTCCAGAGTCACTCATCATGTAGATTGGGTTGACTTCATCAAGGGACTTCATCAGTTTACCTTGGATGACATCTTTAGAAGAACTCCAGATCGAAATGACTCTCTCGTAACGCTCTTCTTCAGTAATCAAACCACGTCTGAATTGCTTCAAGACGTTATCTACTTTTGCTTGTGCTTCTTCGAGGATCTTCTGCTTATCATCTAATACGACGATGTCAGACACACCAACCGTAATACCCGCTTTAGTAGAGTATTTGAAACCAAGATTTTTCATGCGATCAAGCATTTTAGATGTCTCAGTGATATGGAATCTCTTAAAGATTTCCGCAATGATTTTACCTAAAATACCTTTTTTGAACGGCGCATTGATTTCTTGTTTCTCGATCGCAGCTTTGACATCCTCACCTTTTTCAAGGAAGAAGCGGTCAGGCGTTTTTTCTTCAATATTGCTCTTTGTCGGCTCATTCATGTAAGGGAATGATTCCGGTAAGATTTCGTTAAAGATCAGTTTTCCGACTGTTGTAATCAACAATTTAGAACGCTGTTCATCAGTGAATGTCACATTCTTCAACGAGCTAGCTGCAACAGCTACACGTGTATGAAGATGCACATACCCATTTTGATAAGCTAGAAGGGCTTCGTCAGTATCTTTGAAGACCATACCTTCTCCGATAGCACCTTTACGCTCAAGTGTAAGGTAGTAGTTACCAAGCACCATATCCTGAGATGGCGTAACAACAGGTTTTCCATCTTTCGGGTTCAAAATGTTTTGAGCAGCAAGCATTAAGATACGAGCTTCAGCTTGAGCCTCAGCAGATAATGGTACGTGAACCGCCATTTGGTCACCGTCAAAGTCAGCGTTGTAGGCTGTACATACAAGTGGATGCAGACGAATTGCGCGTCCTTCCACAAGTGTAGGTTCAAACGCTTGAATACCAAGTCTGTGAAGAGTCGGTGCACGGTTTAGTAAGACTGGGTGCTCACGAATAACTGATTCTAAAACATCCCATACTTCCGGCTGCACGCGCTCAATTTTACGCTTCGCACTCTTGATGTTGTGAGCTAAACCTTTTTCAACAAGCTCCTTCATCACGAATGGTTTGAATAATTCAAGAGCCATTTCTTTTGGAAGTCCACACTGATACATTTTCAAATGTGGTCCTACGACGATAACGGAACGTCCAGAATAGTCAACACGTTTACCAAGCAAGTTTTGACGGAAACGTCCTTGTTTCCCTTTCAGCATATGAGAAAGAGATTTCAATGGTCTATTTCCTGGTCCTGTTACCGGTCGGCCTCTACGTCCATTATCAATCAACGCATCGACAGCTTCTTGAAGCATACGCTTCTCGTTCTGAACGATGATGCTTGGCGCGCCAAGATCTAATAAACGTTTCAGACGATTGTTACGGTTGATGACACGACGATAAAGGTCGTTTAAGTCAGAAGTAGCAAAACGTCCACCATCAAGCTGAACCATTGGACGTAATTCTGGCGGAATAACCGGAAGTACATCAAGAATCATCCATGATGGTTTGTTTCCTGAGTTACGGAATGCTTCTAGCACTTCAAGGCGTTTAATCGCACGTGTACGACGCTGTCCTTGAGCAGTTTTCAGCTCTTCTTTCAGTGTATCTACTTCTTTTACAAGATCGATATCTTGAAGAAGTTTATTGATTGCTTCTGCACCCATAGCTGCTTGGAACGTATTACCGTATTTATCTAAATACGCACGGAATTCCTTCTCAGAAAGAAGTTGTTTCTTCTCAAGCGGTGTGTTGCCCGGATCTGTCACAACGTAAGAAGCGAAGTAAATCACTTCTTCTAACGCACGTGGTGACATATCAAGAACAAGACCCATACGGCTTGGGATACCTTTGAAATACCAAATGTGGGAAACTGGGGCAGCCAGTTCGATATGCCCCATTCTCTCACGACGGACTTTTGCCCGTGTTACTTCTACACCACAACGGTCACATACAACACCCTTATAACGAACGCGTTTATACTTTCCACAATGACATTCCCAGTCTTTTTGCGGTCCGAAGATACGTTCACAAAAGAGACCATCTTTTTCAGGTTTCAGTGTACGATAGTTAATCGTTTCAGGCTTTTTCACTTCACCAAAAGACCAAGAACGGATTTTATCAGGTGATGCGAGACCGATGTTCATATACTCAAAATTGTTCACATCTAGCAAGGGGCCTACCTCCCTTTTAATCTTCGGGTTATACCCTAGTCACTTGCTCTAATCGTTTCTGCTATTCTTTTGTGACTGCGTCACGTTCAAGATCGACAGGTGCGAGGTCTGCAGCATCTTCGTCATTAGATAACGCTAATCCGTCTGCTTTCTTCGTTTCCTCATCGTCTTCTAAATCTCTCATTTCTATCTCTTCTTCATCGCCAGATAGGATTTTGACATCCATACCTAAACTTTGAAGTTCTTTAATTAACACTTTGAATGATTCAGGGACACCTGGTTCAGGGACGTTATCCCCTTTGACGATGGCCTCGTATGTTTTCACACGACCTACAACGTCATCCGATTTAACTGTTAAGATCTCTTGAAGTGTGTATGCTGCACCGTAAGCTTCAAGCGCCCATACTTCCATCTCTCCGAAACGCTGACCACCAAACTGTGCTTTACCGCCAAGTGGCTGCTGCGTAACAAGTGAGTATGGTCCAGTTGAACGAGCGTGAAGTTTATCGTCAACCATGTGAGCCAGTTTGATCATGTACATGATTCCGACTGATACACGGTTATCGAATGGTTCACCAGTTCGACCGTCATAAAGGACTGTTTTCGCATCACGGGACATACCTGCTTCTTCAAGCGTTTCCCAAACATCTTCCTCGCGCGCACCATCAAATACTGGTGACGCAATGTGGATGCCAAGGTAACGTGCAGCCATACCCATATGAAGCTCAAGTACCTGACCGATGTTCATACGAGATGGTACCCCTAGAGGGTTTAACATGATATCAATCGGTGTTCCATCTGGAAGATACGGCATATCTTCTTCTGGAAGGATTTTAGAGATAACCCCTTTGTTACCATGTCGTCCGGCCATTTTGTCACCTTCAGAAATTTTACGCTTCTGAACGATGTATACGCGGACTAACTGGTTTACACCTGGAGGTAATTCATCTCCATCTTCACGGTTAAAGACTTTGACGTCGTGGATAATTCCGCCGCCGCCGTGTGGAACACGTAGAGACGTATCACGCACTTCACGAGCCTTTTCACCGAAGATTGCATGTAATAGACGTTCTTCAGCTGTTAGTTCTGTTACACCTTTAGGCGTTACTTTCCCTACAAGAAGGTCTCCGTCTTTTACTTCTGCACCAATACGGATGATTCCGCGCTCGTCAAGGTTGCGTAAAGCATCTTCCCCAACGTTTGGAATATCACGAGTGATTTCTTCCGGTCCAAGCTTTGTATCACGAGCTTCTGATTCATATTCTTCAATATGAATAGACGTGTAGACGTCATCTTTTACAAGGCGCTCACTCATGATGATCGCATCCTCGTAGTTATAACCGTCCCAAGTCATGAAGCCGACCATGACGTTACGTCCTAGAGCCAATTCACCTTTTTCCATTGAAGGACCGTCTGCAAGGATTTCTCCTTTTACGACTTCATCTCCAACACTTACGATTGGACGCTGGTTGTAGCAAGTCCCTTGGTTAGAGCGGACAAATTTCAGCAAGCTGTATTTGTCTAGATTCCCTTTGACTTGTTGTCCATCAACGTCTTCATAGCGACGAACCCAAATATTTTTCGCTTCAACACGTTCTACAACACCAGGGTAGCGGCAGATAACAGCAGCACCAGAGTCTTTCCCTGATACATACTCCATACCTGTACCAACAATCGGTGATTCCGGCTGCATCAAAGGCACAGCCTGACGTTGCATGTTCGCTCCCATTAGAGCACGGTTAGAGTCATCGTTTTCTAAGAATGGGATACATGCTGTCGCTGCAGAAACAACCTGCTTTGGCGAAACGTCCATGTAGTCAACGCGGTTTCGAGGAACAACTGTGTTTTCCCCTCTGAAACGAGCAATGATATTATCATCGATAAACGAACCATCTTCACCTAATATAGCATTCGCTTGTGCTACAACGTAGTTATCCTCTTCATCAGCAGTTAAGTAATCGATTCTCGGTGTCACTTTACCTGTTTCAGGGTCAACCCGGCGGTAAGGTGTTTCAATAAAGCCGAAGCGATTCACTTTTGCAAATGAAGATAGAGAGTTGATCAAACCGATGTTTGGACCCTCTGGTGTTTCAATCGGACACATACGGCCATAGTGAGAGTAGTGAACGTCACGAACTTCCATTCCTGCACGCTCACGTGTCAAACCACCCGGTCCAAGCGCCGACAGACGACGTTTGTGCGTCAATTCAGCAAGCGGGTTTGTTTGATCCATGAACTGAGAAAGCTGAGAGCTACCAAAGAACTCTTTGATAGAAGCGATCACAGGACGGATGTTGATCAGTTGCTGAGGTGTGATCGTGTTTGTGTCTTGGATCGACATTCTTTCACGAACAACACGCTCCATTCTGCTTAAACCAATACGGAATTGGTTTTGCAGAAGCTCACCTACAGAACGCAGGCGACGGTTACCAAGGTGATCGATATCATCTGTGTCACCTACACCATGAAGAAGGTTGAAGAAGTAACTGATCGATGCAATGATGTCAGAAGGCGTGATGTTTTTCACAGCTTCCTCTACGTATGCATTCCCGATCACGTTGATCACTTGCTCGCCTTCTTGATCAGACGGTGCATAAATCTTAATAGATTGAAGTTCTACTTCATCTTCTACTACGCCACCATTTGGATAAAGCTTTCTAAATCCGATGCCGTTTTCTAAGTATGGAAGAACTTTATCAAGAACTCTTCTGTCTAAAATTTGACCTTTTTCTGCTAGAATTTCACCTGTTTCAGGGTCAACTAACGTTTCAGCCAATTTTTGATTGAACAGTCTATTTTTAATATGAAGCTTTTTATTAATCTTGTAGCGTCCAACATTAGCTAGGTCATATCTCTTCGGATCGAAGAAGCGAGAGTCTAGCAGGCTTTTCGCATTTTCAACAGTTGGCGGCTCTCCAGGACGGAGGCGCTCGTAGATTTCGAGAAGTGCTTTATCCGCATTCTCTGTATTGTCTTTTTCCAGCGTGTTGCGTAAGTATTCATTCTCGCCAATGAGGTCAAGAATCTCTTGATCAGAGCTGAAGCCGAGAGCACGCAAAAGAACCGTAACCGGCAACTTACGTGTGCGATCGATGCGTACATAGACTACATCCTTCGCATCAGTTTCGTATTCTAACCATGCGCCACGGTTTGGAATGACAGTCGCAGTAAAACCTTTTTTACCGTTTTTGTCTACTTTACCACTGAAATATACACTTGGAGAACGCACTAACTGAGAAACGATTACACGTTCCGCACCGTTAATGATAAAAGTACCTGTGTCTGTCATGATTGGGAAATCACCCATGAACACATCTTGGTCTTTTACTTCTCCAGTTTCTTTGTTAATTAAACGAACTTTTACTCTTAGTGGAGCAGAGTAAGTTACATCACGTTCTTTTGATTCTGCTACAGGATACTTAGGATCCCCTAGGCTGTAATCAATGAATTCAAGAGAAAGGTTACCAGTAAAATCCTCAATTGGGGATATATCTTGAAACATCTCTCTAAGACCCTCATCAAGAAACCACTGATAAGAAGAGGTTTGAATTTCAATGAGATTTGGTAATTCTAACACTTCGCTTATGCGTGCGTAGCTTCTGCGCTGGCGGTGTCGTCCATACTGAACTAGTTGACCTGTCAACTGATTCACCCCTCAAATCATGCGTATTATATGTGTAAAAAGTATTTCAGCCTTTCAAATGTCAGTAAAGAAATACTTTTACAAGACAAAAGAAAAAAGGGTTTCTAAAATAAGAAAACCACATCCAAAAACAAATACCGATTTTATTAGTTTTCCCAAGTATGCATAATTTATACAAAATAGTTGTTTTTTAAGCCTATCAAGCAAAATATACACATTGGCATTTTATAATGTTAACACAGCTAGGAAACTGCGTCAAACTTTTTTAGCTTTGATAATATAGTAGCCCTTTTTTTTCAATACAACCTCGACTTCTCCAAAGAGCTGTTCTAATTTTTCAATCGCAGATGGTCCGCCCTGCTTTTTCTGAATAACCACCCACAACTCACCTTCCGGCAATAAATGATCAGCACTTTTTTCAAAGATCGCATGTACAACTTTCTTCCCTGCCCGTATTGGGGGATTGGTCAGTATAGAGGCAAAAGCAGCTGATGAATGAACATTCGAGAACAAATCGCTTTGATAGATGCGGACATTATCAATGCGATTATGTTTAGCGTTTTCCTTTGAAAGTTCGACTGCTCTTTCGTTCACATCAATCATATGAATGGTGCGGCTCGTCATTTCGTTTGCTAACGATAAGCCAATCGGTCCATAACCGCAACCGACATCTAAGACATCGCCATCCACGTCAGGTTCTTCAAAAGCTTCAATTAAAAGCCTTGAACCAAAGTCGACTTCTTTCTTAGAAAACACTCCACTGTCACTTGTAAAAGTAAAGGTACGGTTTCTCAAGGTGAAGTCCCATGTCTGTTTATTGCTTTTCACTGATGGCTTTTCCGTATAATAGTGGTCACTCATGATGAATGGACCTCCTCTGGATTCAATCGTTTCAGGAGAATAGAAAAGAAAAAGCCCGCCAGTAAAAGCGAGCTTTCCCAAAAGATTAGGCGAAGATTACTTAACTTCTACAGAAGCGCCAACTTCTTCAAGCTTAGCTTTAAGTTCTTCAGCTTCTTCTTTAGCAATACCTTCTTTAAGTGGTTTTGGAGTGTTGTCAACAAGTTCTTTAGCTTCTTTCAAGCCAAGACCAGTGATTTCACGAACCACTTTGATAACTTTGATTTTTTGGTCTCCAGCACCAGCAAGTACTAGATCAAAATCAGTTTTCTCTTCAGCAGCGGCACCACCAGCTGCAGCTACAGCTACAGGAGCAGCAGCAGTTACGCCAAATTCTTCTTCGATTGCTTTTACTAAGTCGTTTAACTCAAGTACAGTTGCTTCTTTAACTGAAGCAATGATTTCTTCGATATTTAAAGCCATTTGTAATTCCTCCATTTTAAGTTTTTTACGTTAAGTACGCATTAAGCGCCTTGTTCTTCTTTTTGTTCTGCAACTGCTTTAGTAGCAAGAGCAAGGTTACGAACTGGAGCTTGAAGAACGCTAAGCAACATAGAAAGTAAGCCTTCGCGAGACGGAAGTTCCGCAAGAGCCTTCACTTCTTCTACAGTCGCTACGTTTCCTTCGATGACACCAGCTTTGATTTCTAAAGCTTCGTGGCTTTTCGCAAATTCGTTGATGATTTTCGCAGGTGCGATAACATCTTCGTTACTGAATGCGATAGCGTTTGGACCTGTTAAGAAATCGTTTAAACCCGTTAGTTCAACTTGTTCAACTGCACGGCGAGTCAAAGTATTTTTGTAAACTTTGAATTCTACGCCAGCATCACGAAGCTGTTTACGAAGTTCAGTCACTTCAGAAACTGAAAGACCACGGTAATCTACAATTACAGTAGACATACTGTCTTTAAATTTAGAAGTAATTTCATCAACGACAACTTTTTTAGTATCGATTGCATTGCTCATGGTTACACCTCCTGTACATTCTTTGTGTAACACTTATACCGATCAGGCCATCACGTTCCTAACGAACGGTTCTCCATATAAAAAGCCTCCATTAAGACATGGAGGCTGTATATACAAGCATACGTTAACGTAAGACTGTGACATATACACCTCGGCGGGTTAATTAAGCCATAAGGCCCCTGCTGTCTACGGTATAAATGGACATATTCTATTTTACAACATTTTGATATTATCAAAACGATTGTGATAAGTCAAGATTTATTTTGCAGAGAAAGAAGATGGATCCACTTTCACGCCAGGGCCCATAGTAGTTGTAACAGAAACGTTTTTCACGTATACACCTTTAGCCGCTGCAGGTTTTGCTTTAAGGATTGTATCATAGATTGTTGCAAAGTTCTCAACAAGCTTTTCGTCCTCGAAAGAAACCTTTCCGATTGGCGCGTGGATGTTACCAGCTTTATCAACGCGGTATTCTACTTTACCAGCTTTGATTTCATTGATTGCTTTTTCTACTTCGAATGTAACAGTTCCTGTTTTAGGGTTTGGCATAAGACCTTTTGGTCCAAGTACACGACCGATCTTACCAACTTCACCCATCATGTCAGGTGTTGCAACGATTACATCGAATTCGAACCAGCCTTGTTGGATTTTAGTGATGTAATCAGAATCTCCAACGTAGTCTGCTCCAGCAGCTTCTGCTTCTTTTGCTTTTTCGCCTTTAGCGAACACAAGAACGCGTTGAGTTTTACCAGTTCCGTTAGGAAGTACAACTGCACCGCGGATTTGTTGATCGTTTTTACGAGGGTCTACGCCCAAACGAAAAGCAACTTCTACAGTCGCATCAAATTTCGCTGTATTTGCTTTTTTTGTAAGAGAAACAGCTTCAGCTACATCATACGCTTTAGTACGTTCGATCAGCTTAGCAGCTTCTACATACTTTTTACCTTTTTTAGCCATTATAAAAATCCTCCTTATGTGGTTTTAGCGGAATAACCTCCCACGAATAAGGGTTGCGAACTTGTCAAAACCAAACTCGCAACCCAACAAGACAATAAATTAATCTTCGATGACAATACCCATACTGCGTGCAGTACCTTCAACCATGCGCATAGCTGATTCAACGCTAGCAGCGTTTAAGTCAGGCATTTTTGTTTCCGCGATTTCGCGTACTTTATCACGCTTAACAGTTGCCACTTTATTACGGTTAGGTTCACCAGAACCAGACTCAATACCAGCTGCTTTTTTAAGTAAAACTGCAGCAGGTGGAGTTTTAGTAATAAATGTAAATGAACGGTCTTCAAAAACCGAAATTTCAACAGGAATGATAAGACCAGCTTGGTCAGCTGTACGAGCATTAAACTCCTTACAGAATCCCATGATATTAACACCGGCTTGACCTAGTGCAGGTCCAACTGGTGGAGCTGGGTTAGCTTTTCCAGCAGGAATTTGCAATTTAACAACTTTAACTACTTTTTTAGCCACGAGACACACCTCCTTAAAGTCCGTGATGTGGTAATAGGGGAATCCCCCTCCCACTCAACAACTTCATTCTTTATATGAATGACGAAATAACTAGCTAGCGATCTTGAGCGAACTCAAGACGTACCTTTGCTATATTACCACTTCTATACACTCATTTCAAGCTCTTTTGAATTACAATTTATCGATCTGCGTGAACTCAAGTTCCACGGGTGTTTCTCTACCAAACATATTAACGAATACTTTGACTTTGCTTTTATCGTAATCAATCTCTTCGATAGAGCCTGTGAAGTTAGCAAATGGTCCGTCGATTACCTTGACTGTTTCTTTTAATTCAAAGTCGATTTCTGTTTTGCGTTCTTCAAGACCCATTCTCTTCAGAATGGTTTCGGCTTCGCCTGGCAGCAGCGCTGTCGGCTTTGAGCCTGATCCAGCTGATCCAACGAATCCTGTGACACCTGGTGTATTACGAACAACATACCAAGAGTCGTCAGTCATCACGATTTCCACTAGGACATAGCCAGGGAATACTTTCTTTTTGACGACTTTTTTCTTACCATTTTTAATATCTGTTTCTTCTTCTTCTGGTACGACAACGCGGAAGATTTTATCCTGCATGCCCATTGATTCAACACGCTTTTCCAAATTCGCTTTTACTTTGTTTTCATAGCCAGAGTACGTATGCACAACATACCAATTCTTTTCCATTTCGTTCAGGACTATTCAGTCCTTCCCTCCCCACATTTCGTAATGTCTATTTGACGAATCTCGAGTACCGGTAAATATTTTCAAGCAATTGAAAAAACCCGTAAAACGGGTTTTTTGGCAAGTCATATTATGATCTATTATAGCACGTTCAGCAGACCATTATTCAAGTATTAATGAATTAATTCGATTAATTGTGAGATTCCTATATCAAGAAAAGAGAAAAAGATTGCAAAGAATACGACTGTTAAAATAACCGTGATTGTGTAGCGAATCATTTCGTTTTTCTTTGGCCAGCTGACCTTTTTCATTTCTTTCCCGACACTTTTTAAGAAACTGATAATACGCATGTAAAAGACCTCCACAGATTAAAGAACGCAAATCTTACTTCGTTTCTAAATGTGTTTTATGTGAATTACAAGTCTTGCAATATTTCTTAACTTCTAATCTTTCAGCTGCTGAAGCATCACTTTTCATTGTCGTATAATTGCGGCTTCCGCAGTCTTTACAGGCTAGAGTAATCTTTTTCCTCATATTTACACCTATTTTCTCGACATCATTTCCTTAGTACCTTATCACAGTGTCGAAAAAGCTGTCAATATAGGTTTGATTAGAGACTAATCTCGCGAAGCTCTAAATATTTCTCTAATTTTCTCTTTACTCTTTGGAGTGCGTTATCAATTGATTTCACATGACGGTTTAAATCTTCAGAAATCTCTTGATAGGATCTGCCATCAAGGTAAAGCACAAGTACCTTTCTTTCCAGCTCACTTAGTAGTTCCCCCATTTTCATTTCAATATCATCAAATTCTTCTTTGCTAATGATTAAATCTTCTGGGTTAAGCGCTTTAGCACCGGAAATGACGTCCAACAATGTTCTGTCTGATTCTTCATCATATATTGGCTTGTCTAATGATACATAGGAATTTAACGGGATATGTTTTTGGCGAGTAGCTGTTTTAATTGCGGTGATAATTTGGCGGGTAATACATAATTCTGCAAAAGCCTTAAATGAAGTAAGCTTGTCCTCTCTGAAATCGCGGATAGACTTATAAAGTCCGATCATCCCCTCTTGGACAATGTCCTCTCGATCCGCTCCAATCAAGAAATAAGATCTTGCTTTTGCACGTACAAAATTGCGGTATTTCGTTATTAAGTAATCTAGCGCATCACTATCTCCGACATGAACCCTTTCAATGACTTGTTCATCTTCCAACTGGCAAAATTGCTCTCTGATGGATTTATCCTTGCTGTTGTTTAGATTCACTTCGATCCCCCCGACCGCACCTAGATAGAAATATTATACATTAATGGTTGAAATATCGTCAAGCTATTCCAGATTCCCACGCCGCCATTTTTCAAACGTTTTCAATACATCTTCTGACAATTCAATCTTGGATACTGGTTTATCAGAAGTAATCTTTTTGACTCTCGTCTCTATCTTTCGTTCGATCACTTCAATCTCTCTCAAAAGCTCTCGAGCCGACTTCCGAAGAGCTCCTTGTCCAAAAATTGCCCATTGTTCTGTGAAGTCTGAGGTCGCCACATGAATTTGCGTCCGAACATTATTCAAATCCTGGGCCAGCTTTTCAATCCGCTCATCAGCTGTTTCATTCTCTCTCGTAAAGATGACCTCTACTCGGTGGTTGATCCGCTTTTTTTCGATCCCTTTGACCATATGGGCATCGAATACGACAATGACTCGATACCCTGTGTATGCTTGATATTCTGCTAAATTTTGAATCAGCACGTCTCTGGCTTCTTCAAAGCTGTTTTCCTTTAAGTGCTGCAGCCGAGGCCATGCACCTATCATGTTGTATCCATCGACTAAGAGGATCTCCATCTCTATTCTCCTAACGGATAACGTTTTCGATACACTTCATACATCAATAGACTAGCGGCAACTGATGCGTTTAACGAAGTGACCTTCCCGGCCATAGGCAGCTTAATCAGAAAATCACACTTTTCCTTGATCAATCGGCCAATCCCTTTTCCTTCACTGCCAATCACAAGAGCAAGCGGCATCGTGCCATCAAATTGTCTATAATCCTGTTTGGCAGACGCATCTGTTCCCGCGACCCAGATTCCTCTTTCTTTCATCTCATCAAGAGCTCTTGAAAGATTGGTGACCTTGGCAACAGGAATATGTTCAATTGCCCCAGTAGATGCTTTGGCAACGGTTGTCGTTAAGCCGACCGCTCTCCTTTTCGGAATGACAATCCCGTGTGCACCTACAGCATCTGCTGTACGCATAATGGATCCTAAATTATGAGGATCTTCAATTTCATCTAAAATAAGAAAAAACGGCTGTTCATTCCGCTTTTCGGCGATTTGATACAGGTCGTCCAATTCCGCATATTCATATGCTGCTACTTGTGCAACGATTCCCTGGTGCTGACCTGTTACCATTTGATCAAGCTTTTTCCTCGGAACATACTGAATGGTGATATTTTGTTTTTTAGCGAGTTCAATGACCTGCTGGGCTTGTCCTTTTACAGTGTTTTCTGCCATCCAGAGCTTGTATAACTCCCGATCTGACTTCAGTGTTTCAATCACTGCATTTTTCCCAATCACATAATCATGTTGCTGACTCATTTGTCTTCCTCCCTGACGTTCCGATTTCAATCGCCTGACTAATCAGCTCTTCTAAGCGTTCGTCCTGCTTTTCAATAAATAAATAACCCATGAGCGCTTCAAGCGCCGTACTATAACGATACGTTTGAACGTCTGTGTTTTTAGGCACTGTGCCTGATTTTGCATTTCTTCCTCTTTTCAGCACTGCTTCTTCTGCTTCAGTGAAAAAGCCTTGCTGCTGAAGCGTAAATAAAATAGCTGCCTGAGATTTAGCTGAAACAATCTTGCTTGCTCGTTTGTGCAGCTCATTTGGTTTTGTCGCCCCCGTTTGGAGGAGGTGATGCCTCACATAGACTTCAAAAATGGCATCACCCATATAAGCAAGCGCAAGTCCGTTCAACTGTTTACCGTCTTTCAGCTTTTCAAAATTCAACATGACCTATTCTCCTCTTTTCCAGCGAGTACCTTGAGGAGTGTCCTCCAATACAATATTCATGCTCTTTAACTGGTCACGAATTTGATCAGATAGCGCAAAGTCACGATTTCTTCTAGCCTCATTGCGTTTTTCAATTAACGCTTCTACTTCTTCGTCAAGCGTGTGCTTTTCTTCTAATGAGAAGCCAAGAACAGACGTGATTTCTTGGAATAAGCCGATAAATGCCTTGATCACTTCCTCCGAAGTATGATCATTTTCCATATAATAATTCGCCTGTTTCGCAAGTTCGAATAAAACAGAAATTGCATTTGCCGTATTAAAGTCATCATTCATTTCAGAAATAAATGTCGCACGCTGCTCTTCAATCTTCGCCAGCCATTCAGCATTGTCTTCTGTGATATTCGTGCTGCTCTCAAGGCGATGATGTAAATTAGCATACGACGTTTTGAGTCGGTTAAACGCACTCTTTGTACTCTCTAGTAAATCCATTGAGTAGTTAATTGGATGACGGTAGTGAACCGACAACATAAAGAAGCGTAGCACATCAGGATCTTGTTCTTTCACAATGTCATGCACGAGCACAAAGTTGCCAAGTGATTTTGACATTTTTTCATTCTCAATATTAATATATCCGTTATGCATCCAATACTTCGCAAAAGGTTTCCCTGTCAAAGCCTCGGATTGAGCGATTTCATTTTCATGGTGAGGGAAGGTTAAATCCTGTCCGCCAGCATGAATGTCGATCGTATCACCTAAATATTTTTTAACCATGGCCGAGCATTCGATGTGCCAGCCTGGGCGTCCTTCGCCCCACGGGCTATCCCATGAGATTTCTTGATCCTTTGCAGCCTTCCATAAAGCAAAGTCCAGTGCATCTCGTTTCTTCTCACCTACACGAATACGAGCACCTGTCTTCAGTTCATCAATCGACTGGTGAGAAAGCTTTCCGTAGCCTTCAAATGAGCGTGTGCTGTAATACACGTCGCCATCCGCTTCATAGGCGTAGCCTTTTTCAATCAATGTCGCAATAAATGCAATGATATCATCCATATTTTCCGTCACTCGCGGGTGAAGGTCAGCTTTTTTGCAGCCTAGTGCACTGACGTCTTCAAAGTAGGCTTGGATAAAGCGGTCAGCAATCGTCGGAACATCTTCTCCGAGTTCATTGGCTGCTTTGATGAGTTTATCATCCACATCTGTAAAGTTTGATACAAAGTTCACATCATAGCCGCTGTATTCTAAATACTTACGTACAGTGTCATAAACAATAGCAGGTCTGGCATTCCCGATATGAATGTAGTTATAAACGGTTGGTCCGCACACATACATCTTGACCTTTCCTGGTTCAAGCGGGACAAATTCTTCTTTCTTACGTGTCAATGTATTATAAATATTGATTGTCATGATTGTTCTTCCTTTCTGCTCAATGAAGCCAGCTCACCTTTTAGCTTTTCCATTTCTCGTTCCAATTCTTTGAAACGATCGGAAATTGGATCTGGCAAATCTTGATGATTGAGATCACGATTGATTTTCTTTCCATTTTGAACGACGACTCGCCCAGGTATACCGACAACGGTGGAATGGTCTGGTACGTCCTTTAACACGACTGACCCCGCACCAATCTTGGCCCCTTTTCCGACTGTAATGGAACCAAGCACCTTTGCACCTGTCGCAATGAGGGCATCGTCTAAAATGGTCGGGTGCCGCTTTCCCTTTTCTTTCCCTGTTCCCCCTAGTGTCACGCCTTGGAAAACAGTGACGTTGTCTCCAATTTCACATGTTTCCCCAATCACCACTCCCATGCCGTGGTCAATGAAGAAGCGCCTGCCAATGGTTGCCGCAGGGTGAATTTCCACCCCTGTGAAAAACCGGCTGACCTGAGAAATGATCCGCGCAAGAAAGTACAGCTTACGCTTATAAAATGCGTGCGCGATACGATGAGCCCAAATCGCATGAAGCCCTGAATAGGTTAGCACTACTTCAATATAGCTTCTAGCAGCAGGATCTTGATCAAACACAGTATCAATATCTTCTTTCAGCATTTTGAAAAACACATGCTCCCCCCGTTCTTCCCCATCAATCTCTCTTAGGACTTGCTCTCTTTTTTGGACAAATAAAAAACGCCTCTGCCAAATGACAGAGACGTTTTGAAAACGCGGTTCCACTCTGTTTAGAAAGCCCTCATTTTGCAGCCTTCTCAACTTAATCCCATAACGGAGGGTACCGCCCTTGCATACTAACGTACTCGTGTTCCTCAAGGGTCTTGAGGGTGCATTTCCAACGTCTGCCCATAAGTCTCTTTCAGCCGGTGAAGACTCTTTCTGTGATGGACGAAAACATTGTACTTCTCCCTCGCAACGATTTCCTTATATTTGTTTAATGCGGTTTAATACCGTTTCTTTACCTAGTAGTTCAATACTTTGCGGAAGTTCTGGGCCATGCGTTTGTCCTGTGACAGCCACACGAATTGGCATGAATAGTTTCTTGCCTTTATGCCCTGTTTCTTTTTGTACCGCTTTAATAGCAGCCTTGATTTCATCAGGTGTGAAAGACTCAAGCCGTTCAAGCTGACCAGCAAAAGATGCCATGACTTCTGGTACTTGCTCCTCTGCTAAAACTTCCTTTGCCTCTTGATTATACTCAATTTGCTCCTTAAAGAACAACTCTGTTAACTCAACAATTTCTGCTCCATAGCTTAATTGTTCGTGATACAGAGAAATAAGCTTGCGCACCCACGTGTTTTCTTCTTCTGTCAGCTGCTCGCTTACCTTGCCTGCCTTTTGAAGATGCGGAAGTGTTAACGCAACAACCTGATCAAGATCAAGTGCCTTCACGTATTGGTTATTTACCCATTTTAGTTTATGCATATCGAATAGAGCTGGTGACTTAGAAAGTCGGTTTACATCGAAAATGTCGATGAATTGCTCTTTTGTAAACAGTTCTTCTTCGCCCACCGGAGACCATCCAAGTAGTGCAATGAAGTTGAACAGGGCTTCTGGTAAATAGCCCAAGTTTTTATATTGCTCGATGAATTGAATAATGGATTCATCACGCTTACTTAATTTTTTGCGGTTCTCGTTCACAATCAGCGTCATATGTCCGAATAGCGGAACATCCCAGCCAAATGCGTTGAAGATCATGATTTGTTTAGGCGTATTCGAAATGTGATCCTCTCCGCGGAGAATGTGAGTCATTTTCATCAAATGATCATCCACTGCTACAGCGAAGTTATAAGTTGGCGTGCCGTCTTTCTTCACAATGACAAAATCACCGATGCCGTCTGTCTCAAATGAAATATCGCCTTTGACCATGTCGTCAAATTTGATGATTTCTCCTTTTGGCACTCGGAAGCGGATACTTGGCTCTCTTCCTTCAGCGATCAGCTTGTCCTCTTCTTCTTTTGATAAATGGCTGCATTTACCAGAATATCGAGGCATTTCACTGCGGGCGATTTGTGCTTCACGCTCTTCCTCTAGCTCTTCAGCCGTACAATAGCACTTATACGCCAAGTCTTTCTCTAGCAGCTCATCATAATATTTTTTGTAAATCTCATTACGCTCTGATTGTCTGTAAGGACCATAGCCGCCATCTTTATCAATGCTCTCATCCCAATCAATACCGAGCCATTGCAGGTGGCGAAGCTGGCTTTCTTCTCCGCCTTCTACATTACGCTTTTGATCCGTATCTTCGATTCGAATAATAAATTTGCCGCCTTGGCTGCGTGCGAACAAATAGTTGAAAAGAGCCGTTCTAGCATTCCCAATATGTAAATGACCAGTTGGACTCGGTGCATAACGAACACGCACTTCATTTCCCATGAGTTTAACTTCCTTTCATCTGCATCATGTTGTCTGACACCAATTTTTTATAAACGTATTTTATCATCAAATCCCATTCTCATCAAAATGGATTTCACTTTTTCTGAAGAAGCACTGTTGCCTGAGAGGCAATTCCTTCGCCTCTTCCTGTAAATCCAAGTTTCTCTGTCGTTGTTGCTTTCACATTCACCTGTGTGACATCTGCCTCAAGCGCTTCTGCAATCTTCTCACACATTGGTTGAATGTAAGGTGCCATTTTGGGCTTTTGCGCCATGATGGTGCAATCAATATTCACAAGTGTGTAGCCTTTTTCCTTTACTAGTGCCCACACATGCTGCAGTAATTTAAAAGAATCCGCATCCTTAAACTCAGGATCTGTGTCTGGGAAATGTCTGCCGATATCTCCTTCAGCAATCGCACCTAGGCAGGCATCTGCCACTGTGTGAAGCAGTACATCAGCGTCTGAATGCCCAAGCAGCCCCTTTTCATATGGGATGGTGACCCCGCCGATAATCAAAGGTCTTCCCTCTGTTAATTGATGTACATCAAAGCCTTGTCCTATTCTCAACATGATCTAGTACCCTCTTTCCGCATCCATAATTGCCTTGGCAACCAATAAATCATCCGGTGTCGTCAGCTTAATATTGGTGTAATCTCCTTGGACAATATACACGTTTTCACCATGTAATTGTTCCACAAGACTGGCGTCGTCTGTTCCAAGAAAGCCGGTCCGCTCCGCATATTCATGCGCCTCTTTTAAAATAGAATGACGAAAAGCTTGTGGGGTCTGGACTGCCCACAAGCTCTGACGTTCAATGGTTTGTTCCACTTTGCCTTCTTGAACGCGCTTGATTGTGTCTTTCACTGGTACCGCTACAACTGCGGAGCCTTTTTCAATCGCCGCTTTAACGAGCAAGTCAATCTGTGTATGCTTAATAAAAGGCCTTGCCCCATCATGAACAAGCACGATGTCTGCATCTTTCACAGCCTTTAATCCTTCGTATACACTTTGCTGACGTTCTTCACCGCCAGTGACAAGTGAAACAGGCGTTTGAAAAGCGTGTACCTTGAGTAGCCTTTCAAAGTCTTGACGCTCCTCTTCATTGATCGCTAGGATCATGCGTTTGCATTGCGAATGAGCGTCAAACACCTTTAGTGTATGAATAATGACCGGCATTCTTTTCAGCTCAATAAAAAGCTTATTGCGGCCGGCCTTCATTCGTTTCCCCTGCCCCGCAGCCGGAATAACTACTTCATAATACATGTTCGTTCTCCCTTTAGAGCGCCTTCTCCAGAAGTTTTGGCTTCGCAAAAATCATTCTTCCAGCAGCAGTCTGCAGCACACTTGTGACGAGCACATCGATGTCTTTTCCAATGTAATTGCGTCCTTCTTCGACCACAATCATCGTACCGTCATCTAAGTAAGCAACACCTTGGTTATGCTCTTTCCCATCTTTAATGACCTGTACCTTCATTTCTTCCCCAGGTAGCACAACCGGTTTCACCGCATTGGCTAGATCATTGATGTTTAACACTGCTACTTTTTGAAGTTCGCATACTTTATTTAAATTAAAATCATTTGTCACAACAACACCTGAAGTTAATTTAGCGAGCTTCACAAGCTTGCTATCAACCTCTTGAATGTCTTCAAAGTCACCTTCGTAAATTTCAACTTTGATATCTAATTCTTTTTGAATACGATTTAAAATATCAAGACCTCTTCGGCCTCTATTTCTCTTTAATACATCAGAAGAGTCTGCAATATGCTGTAATTCCTCGAGCACAAATTGAGGAATGACCATGACACCTTCTAAGAATCCAGTTTGACAAATATCTGCGATTCTTCCATCAATGATAACACTTGTGTCTAAAATTTTCAGCTTTTTATCTTCTATTTCAGGTTCATCATCAGCTGCTCCTTTTTTCTTGGTGACCTTTGCAGATCGGGAGAACAGCCCCATCATTTCATCCTTCTTCTTAAACCCTACCTGAAATCCAAGGTATCCTAAAAAGAAAGCCAGGAAAATCGGAATAATGGTACCAAAAATATGATATGGGATATTGTTTAGCGGGATCACGTTTACAATAAGATATGCTAGAATAAGTCCAAATACTAATCCGAAACTTCCAGATATAAGATCAGGAAGAGGCGCCTTTAATAGAGAATCCTCGATCCATTTCACCCAATTAACCACATAGCCTGTGCACCATTTGCCGATGATAAAGAACACAGCGGCTCCTATTAGTGCTGAAGAGTAAGCATTTGTTATGAAAGGTATGTCCTTTACATTTAACAGCAGAAATAACTCTGGAATGATAAAAATCCCTACAACTGCACCAAAAATGATAAAAAACGCCTGAACGATTCTTTTTAACATACCTTCACCTCCTTTATTTTTCATCTGTCAATCCACCCTCACCTGACATTGATATATGTTTAAGTTTCCTATCATAATCAACAGAAAACAAAAGCATCATTAATATACCCATATTCATCCATTTTTAACCGTGTTTAAGAAAAATTTCTCTCCTTATAGCTGGCGGTCGATATAATGTTTTTCTTGCAGTCTTTTTAATCCTTTTTTTATCTTTTTCGCTCTTACTTCTCCAATTCCTTCTACTTCATCCAAATCTTGTACATCCGCTTCCATAATTCGATCTAACACACCGAACGCTTCAACCACGTTTTCGACGATTGGCATAGGCAGTCTAGGGATTTTGTGAAGCAATCTGTAGCCTCTTGTGTACACATATTCGTCAATATTTGTAGAAGCTGGATAGCCAAGTAACTTGTACAGAATGGAGTCATCTAAAAGCTCAAAGCTAGACATATCTTGGAGCTGTTTAAGCAGAACATATGGATCTTTAATCTTTTCTTTCACGTAATCTTTAATAAATAAAGCCGCTTCCTGCTCCATATCTGTAATCAGTTCATTGACTTGCAGACGGATCAAATGTCCTTCTGTTCCGAGCTCTTTGATATACATATTGATTTCATTTTTGATTCTAAGCACCATCTCGTAACGATGCAGCACGGATAATACATCACCAAAGGTCACAAGCTCTTCAAATTCTAGGGCGCTTAGCGCAGAAATGGCGTGATCTAAAATGGTTTTATATTTCTCAAGTGTTTGTATGGCTTGGTTGGCCTTCGTTAAAATAAAGCCAATATCTTTCAGCGTATAACGACGATTCCCTTGGTATAAGGTAATGACGTTCCTCCGTTCAGAAATCGCAATGATTAAGCAGCCTGTCTGCTTCGCTACACGTTCAGCAGTACGGTGCCTCATGCCCGTTTCCGATGAATGGATGGTTGCATCTGGCATCAGCTGTGTATTCGCATACAAGATCTTTTGACCAGAATCGCTTAAAATAATGGCTCCATCCATCTTAGCCAATTCATATAAGTGTGCTGGGGAGAAGGCAGAGTTAATATGAAACCCTCCATCTACAACACTCTTGACTTTGTCGTTATAACCAACAACAATGAGCCCGCCAGTATTGGCCCTCAGGACATTTTCGATCCCAGCCCGAAGAGGTGTCCCTGGTGCCACAAACTGTACGATATCTAAGAGATCGAGTTCTCTCGCTCCTTTTTTCTCTTTTTCCATTTCTATGATCCCCCTAGTGAAATTCGAAGTGCCTCCGCTACATTTTCTACACCGACTAACTCAATCCCTCTCGGCTTTTTCCATCCATCTATATTCGCCTGAGGAATAAACATTCGCTTAAATCCTAGTTTCGCAGCTTCCTGCACACGCTGTTCAATTCTTGATACTCTTCTGACTTCTCCCGTCAGACCGACCTCTCCTATAAAGCAATCCGCTTGATGCGGCGCTGCGTCTTTAAAGCTTGAAGCAATACTGACGGCAATGGCCAAGTCAATCGCTGGTTCGTCAAGCTTCACACCGCCTGCGACCTTTAAATACGCATCTTGGTTTTGCAGCAGCAGTCCGACACGTTTTTCTAAAACCGCCATGAGCAATGACACACGATTATGATCAAGGCCTGTAGCCATTCTCCGTGGATTTCCAAAGCTTGTCGGTGAAATTAATGCTTGTATCTCGACAAGAACAGGTCTTGTTCCTTCCATTGAGGCAACAACACACGATCCAGATACACCTGCCGAACGTTCTTCTAAGAAAATTTCGGATGGGTTTAATACTTCCGTGAGTCCTTCCTCTCTCATTTCAAAAATCCCTAGTTCATTCGTCGAGCCAAATCGGTTTTTCACCGCACGTAAGATACGAAACGTATGATGACGCTCGCCTTCAAAATAAAGAACCGTGTCCACCATATGCTCTAAAAGGCGTGGACCTGCGATCGAGCCTTCTTTGGTCACGTGACCAACGATAAATATTGGAATACCATTTGTCTTGGCAATTTTCATCAGCTGTGCTGTACATTCTCTCACTTGAGATACAGACCCAGGAGCTGACGTAATATCGCTTTGATAAACGGTTTGAATCGAATCCACCACGACAAAAGCGGGTTTCATCTCTTGTATAGCAGACGTTATATACTCCATATCGGTTTCAGCCAAAACATGTAAAGAGGTGCTTTTTATGCCGAGGCGGTCCGCTCTTAGCTTCGTTTGTTTAATGGACTCCTCACCAGATATGTATAATACATTCTGATTTTTGTCTGAGAGCTGTGCTGATACTTGTAATAATAATGTGGACTTCCCAATCCCAGGATCTCCGCCAATGAGAACAAGAGAGCCTTTGACAATTCCACTTCCTAATACTCGGTTAAATTCTTCTAAATTCGTTTTGATTCGGGGTTCATCTGATGTTTCAATTGCAGATATAGGTGAAGGTTTTTGAATGGTTTGAACAGAATGATTAAAAGCGCTTCGACGGTTTGCCGGCTCTTTGCGAACGACCTCTTCTGTCATACTGTTCCACGTGCCGCAGCCTGGACATTTCCCCATCCATTTGGCTGACTCATAACCGCACGATTGGCATATAAATTTTGATTTTGTCTTAGCCATAGATTGAAGAATACAACTCCTTATACTGATCAGAAAATAAGTAAAGGGAGGCATACACTTTACTGGTATGCCTCACACTTTTTTCTTACTATATTAGTTCGTAGCAGCCGTCGTTTTTACGACAATTTCTCCATCTTCCACATCTAATACGATATGTTGACCTTTTTCAATATTACCCTTCAGAAGCTCCTCAGAAAGTCGATCCTCCACATGCTTTTGAATCGCTCTTCTTAACGGGCGCGCACCGTACTCAAGATCTACACCTTCGTCGGCAATCTTCGCTTTTGCTGCTTCCGTCAATTCGATTGAAAGGTCTTGTTCTTTTAATCGTTTCGTCAATTGATCAGACATGAGAGACACGATCTCTTTTAGATGTTTCTTTTCAAGTGAATGGAAGACAATGATTTCATCAATACGGTTGATGAATTCTGGTCTAAATGCACGCTTCAACTCGCCCATCACTTTGCCTTTCATATCCTTGTAATTTTGTCCTTCATCCTGCACATTAAAGCCAACATATTTATTTCGCTTCAATTCACTAGCTCCAACGTTGGATGTCATGATCAAAATCGTATTTCTAAAGTCAACGGTACGCCCTTTAGAATCAGTCAGACGGCCATCTTCTAACACTTGTAGCAAAATGTTGAATACATCTGGATGTGCCTTTTCAATCTCGTCTAAAAGCACAACAGAATAAGGTTTTCTTCTCACTTTTTCAGTCAGTTGACCGCCTTCTTCATAGCCAACATAGCCTGGAGGTGACCCAACAAGTCTAGATGTAGAGTGTTTTTCCATGTATTCAGACATATCAATACGGATCATCGCTTCTTCATCACCGAAAATAGACTCTGCGAGTGCTCTTGCAAGCTCCGTTTTACCAACCCCTGTTGGGCCTAAGAAGATAAAGGAGCCGATTGGACGTTTTGGATCTTTTAGGCCAGCACGCGCACGTCTCACAGCTTTTGCTACAGCGACAACCGCTTCATCCTGCCCGATCACACGAGAGTGGAGCAATTGTTCCATATTGAGAAGCTTATCTGTTTCTGTTTGTGCAATTTTTGAAACAGGCACTCCCGTCCAGCTAGAGACAACCATTGCGATATCATCCACTGATACCTCTGAATTCTCCTGTCCTTGCTTTTCTTTCCAAGATTTCTTTGTGACTTCTACTTTTTCACGCAAACGCTGTTCCGTATCGCGAAGAGAAGCTGCTTTTTCAAATTCCTGACTTTGAACAGCAGCATCCTTTTCCTTGCGTACTTCATCGAGCTTTTGCTCTAGTTCTTTTAGGTTAGGCGGTGTTGTGAAAGAACGTAAGCGGACTTTCGAACCTGCCTCATCAATTAAATCAATCGCCTTATCTGGAAGGAAACGATCAGAAATATAACGGTCAGACAGCTTCACCGCCGCCTCAATCGCTTCATCCGTAATGGACACACGGTGATGTGCCTCATAACGATCTCTAAGTCCTCTTAAGATTTGAATACTTTCATCAACAGATGGCTGATCCACTTGAATTGGCTGGAAACGTCGTTCAAGCGCAGCATCCTTTTCAATATATTTACGGTACTCATCTAACGTTGTCGCCCCGATACATTGAAGCTCTCCACGTGCTAAGGATGGTTTGAGAATATTAGATGCGTCAATCGCACCCTCTGCTCCACCAGCACCAATGAGTGTATGAAGCTCATCAATGAAGAGAATGATATTTCCTGCCTGACGAATTTCGTCCATGACTTTTTTCAAACGATCCTCAAATTCACCACGATATTTCGTTCCCGCTACAACGGTTCCCATATCAAGTGTCATCACTCGTTTATCGCGCAGGATTTCAGGCACTTCATTATGAATAATTTGCTGCGCAAGACCTTCAGCGATGGCTGTTTTACCAACACCAGGCTCACCAATCAGCACAGGGTTATTTTTTGTTCTTCTGCTTAGGACCTCAATGACACGCTGAATTTCTTTGCTTCGTCCAATGACAGGGTCCAAACTGTCTTCTTTCGCAATAGCTGTTAAATCCCTTGCCAAGCTATCTAATGTTGGTGTATTTGCATTGCTGTTAGAGCCAGCGGCAGATGCACCTGTTTCATTGCTGCCAAGCAGCTGCAGAACTTGCTGACGTGCTTTATTTAAGCTCACTCCGAGGTTATTTAAAACGCGGGCAGCTACACCCTCTCCCTCGCGAATAAGACCTAATAGAATATGTTCTGTCCCTACATAGGAATGACCTAGCTTTCTTGCTTCATCCATTGAAAGCTCAGTGACCTTCTTCGCTCTAGGCGTATAATGAGGAATAGCTTGAGACACCTCTTGCCCTCTTCCAATCAAGCTTTCGACTTCTTTTTGGATTTTATCTGAAACAAGGCCCAGTGCTTCTAACGCTTTTGCGGCGATGCCCTCACCCTCACGTACTAGACCAAGTAAAATGTGCTCAGTACCAATGTTCTTATGGCCTAGGCGAATGGCTTCTTCTTGTGCAAGTGCTAATACCTTTTGAGCTCTTTCAGTGAATCTTCCAAACATCATATCGTTTCATCCTCCTGTCCATTCCTATGCATTTCTAAACGCAGCCTTTCTCTAATAATCGCTGCTCGTTTTATATCTCGTTCATTTGGCTCCAAAGCTCCTCCTGAGTACTGTTGAAGAAAGCCTGGCTGAGTCAAAATCATGAGTTCATTCAGTATATTACTTGAAAGCCCCTTAATGATACCTAAATCAATTCCAAGCCGCACATCTGACAAACACTTTGCTGTTTCCTTTGATTCAATCATACGACAATTGGACAATATCCCTAAGGAACGGTACACTCTGTCCTCAAGTTCAATTTGAGATGTTTGATATAACGCCTTTCGTGCAGATCGCTCTTGTTCAATGAGCTGAGCGGTCACACTATTTAAGTCGTCTACAATATCTTCTTCTGATTGACCAAGTGTCATTTGATTTGAAATTTGAAAGATGTTCCCTATTGCTTCGCTACCTTCACCATAAATTCCTCTGACTACAAGACCTAATTGATTAATGGCCGGAATAATCCGATTCATTTGTCTTGTGAGGGCTAAAGCTGGTAAATGCATCATAACCGATGCCCTAATACCTGTACCTACATTCGTTGGACAGCTTGTTAAGTATCCCCGCTTTTCCGAAAACGCATAATCCACTTGCTCTTCAATCCAGTCATCTATCTGATTAGCCGCTTTTAATGCATTGGCTAGTTGGAAACCTGGGAATAAGCATTGGATTCGAATATGGTCTTCTTCATTCAGCATCACACTGATTTCCTCATTTTCAGAAAGCAAACAACCGCCAAATCTTGATTCTGCTAAGTTTGGGCTGATCAAATGCTTTTCAACAAGTACTCTCTTGGCTAAAGGCTGCGTTTCATTCATACGAATCAGAACAAAGTTTCCGATGTCCTTCACTTCCTGGCTAGCAAACTTTTGCTCGAATTGCTGGAGGACAGCTTCAGCCTCTTCTTGAGAAAACTGAGTTGGGAAACGAACATGCTCTAGGTTGCGTGCTAGCCGGATTCGACTGCTTAGAACAATGTCACTTTCTGGTCCTTTTTGTTTCATCCATTGACTTAAAGCGTCTTGAATAAAATGCTGGAGCGACATGTTGTTAATCTCCCTCCCTCTGCTGAGATTGTTCATGCTCTAATGCACGAATTTGATCTCGAACTTCCGCTGCCTTTTCGAACTCTTCTTGTTCAATTAACTGTTTCAGCTCTTGCTGCATCATCTCAAGTTTCCGGCGGACATGAAGACTGCCGGCAATCCGTTTAGGCACTTTTCCATTATGGACTGTATTTCCACTATGGACTTTCCGTAAAACAGGGTTCAGATACTGATCAAATGAACGATAGCATTCTGCACAGCCAAAACGGCCTGTTTTTCTGAATTGTTGAAAGGTTAAGCCACACTTAGGACATTGATCCACTTCTCTCGCTTCTTGAAAAATGGATGATCCCTTATTAGCACTTGTGGTGAAGCTAGGATCAATATTCAATAAGCCTGATAATAAGTTGTGAATCGAGAAACCCTGGTTTCCACTCATAGCATATGAATCACTGTTTTCTTTTGCACATTGTTCACATATGTGCATTTCTTGTTTTTCTCCATTTATAACTTTCGTAAAGTGAAAAGTGGCTGGTCTCTCATTGCATTCTTGACAAATCAATCTTTTCACCCGCTTTACTTTAATTTCAAAGCATTTAACATCGCTTTCATCATCCGAGCCCGCAATTCATCTCGTTCAGGTAAATCAATGTGCAAAACAGAACGGTCCATGACACTGATCATCATCTTAGCTTCTCTTTCAGATAAAATGTTATTTTCTACAAGACGCATGATGATATGATCAGAGGCAGCCTGTGATAAACGATGATATATTTGGGAAATAATGTTGTTCAATAAGTCGACTTCATCATTCATTTTGACTTTAATGATGCGGATATAGCCACCGCCGCCACGCTTACTTTCAACGATATAGCCTCTCTCGCTCGTAAAGCGTGTATTGATAACATAGTTAATTTGTGAAGGTACGCATTGAAACTTATCTGCAATTTCATTGCGCTTAATTTCTAATATTTCTCGACCATTCTGATCCAAGACTTCCTTCAAATACTGCTCGATGATATCAGAAATATTTTGTGCCACTCCGCCTCCTCCTCCATTGACTTTGACTATATTTGACTTTAACCTTACTATAAATTTTTTCGATCGATTTTTCAAGATAATCGCTCAACTAAGAATATTATTTCCACATTTATATGGTGTCAAACCTCTCAAAAACACAAAAAAGACCAGTTCCGTATGGAACTGATCCTTAGAAAAGCTTGGCGGCGTCCTACTCTCACAGGGGGAAACCCCCAACTACCATCGGCGCTGAAGAGCTTAACTTCCGTGTTCGGTATGGGAACGGGTGTGACCTCTTCGCTATCGCCACCAAACCTGATGGAGAGAATGTTCTCTCAAAACTAGATAACAATGTTCAAGCTTCACATTAGAATATAGGTTAAGTCCTCGATCTATTAGTATCTGTCAGCTCCACGTGTCACCACGCTTCCACCTCAGACCTATCAACCTGAT
>NZ_PVRH01000007.1:0-107104 GCF_002998735.1 Bacillus sp. NMTD17 | reverse complement strand
TCAAAAGGTTAGGGGTTCGACTCCTCTCGGGCGCGCCATTAAGATCGGGAAGTAGCTCAGCTTGGTAGAGCACTTGGTTTGGGACCAAGGGGTCGCAGGTTCGAATCCTGTCTTCCCGACCATCTTTATGGGGCCTTAGCTCAGCTGGGAGAGCGCCTGCCTTGCACGCAGGAGGTCAGCGGTTCGATCCCGCTAGGCTCCACTTTTTAAAAGATTATTTTGATCATGGCGGTGTAGCTCAGCTGGCTAGAGCGTACGGTTCATACCCGTGAGGTCGGGGGTTCGATCCCCTCCGCCGCTATAAAGGACCTTTAGCTCAGTTGGTTAGAGCAGACGGCTCATAACCGTCCGGTCGTAGGTTCGAGTCCTACAAGGTCCACCATCTATACGGAGGAATACCCAAGTCCGGCTGAAGGGATCGGTCTTGAAAACCGACAGGGGTGTCAAAGCCCGCGGGGGTTCGAATCCCTCTTCCTCCGCCATATTTTTTAATACCCATATCATCGCGGGGTGGAGCAGTTCGGTAGCTCGTCGGGCTCATAACCCGAAGGTCGCAGGTTCAAATCCTGCCCCCGCAACCAAAATGGTCCGGTAGTTCAGTTGGTTAGAATGCCTGCCTGTCACGCAGGAGGTCGCGGGTTCGAGTCCCGTCCGGACCGCCATTTTCAAAAAGAATACTTGGCTCGGTAGCTCAGTTGGTAGAGCAACGGACTGAAAATCCGTGTGTCGGCGGTTCGATTCCGTCCCGAGCCACTTTTATAAAAAAATATTGACAGTATGGCGGTTGTGGCGAAGTGGTTAACGCACCAGATTGTGGCTCTGGCACTCGTGGGTTCGATTCCCATCAATCGCCCCATACATATTTTTGCGGGTGTAGTTTAGTGGTAAAACCTCAGCCTTCCAAGCTGATGTCGTGGGTTCGATTCCCATCACCCGCTCCATTTGTATATCCGTTCATGGGCCTGTAGCTCAGCTGGTTAGAGCGCACGCCTGATAAGCGTGAGGTCGGTGGTTCGAGTCCACTCAGGCCCACCATGATATTCCGCAGTAGCTCAGTGGTAGAGCTATCGGCTGTTAACCGATCGGTCGTAGGTTCGAGTCCTACCTGCGGAGCCAAATGGAGAAGTACTCAAGTGGCTGAAGAGGCGCCCCTGCTAAGGGTGTAGGTCGCGCAAGCGGCGCGAGGGTTCAAATCCCTCCTTCTCCGCCATTTATCTGGCCCGTTGGTCAAGCGGTTAAGACACCGCCCTTTCACGGCGGTAACACGGGTTCGAATCCCGTACGGGTCATGTTTAAAAGAGGTCTTGTCAAAGATCTCTTTTTTATTTTCTTCAAAAGGAAAGACCGCCATCATAGCGGTCTTTTTTTACATATTCATGGAATAGATCGTATAAGACAAGTATGTCGCAAAGAAGCCCCATAAGACATAAGGGATCAGTAAAATTGGAACGACTTTGCTTAGTTTACGCGAGACGATGACAAGTGCAAGTGCTGTCAGTGCTACAAGCAGGCAGTCGATCGTAGCGGCAAATAAATCTTTTTGTGTAAATTGAAAAAAGCTAAAGGCTTGATTAAATACGTAATTTAAAAGAAAAAGAATCCAAAATGGTAAAGTGATTTTTTGAAATCCGTACTTTCCATAAATGATCGCTGCAGACAACGAGATCAGAGCAAACAAGACAGCCCACACAGCACCAATTACACCACCACTTGGTGTCCATTCCGGTTTATTCAGTGCATCATACCACTCTCTGTCAATCGGAAAC
Organism: Bacillus sp. NMTD17; assembly: GCF_002998735.1. NCBI lineage: Bacteria > Bacillati > Bacillota > Bacilli > Caryophanales > Bacillaceae > Bacillus > Bacillus sp. NMTD17. Next base: position 105,338 of record NZ_PVRH01000007.1, on the reverse strand, counting down.
AAGAATCCGGCAATAGAGAATAATGCATATGTAATAAAGAAGACAACCACTGCCCAAATGATACTTTTTCTTGCCATTAAGAATCTCCTCCAATCAAATTCACTCTTAAAGTGATTTCCCAATCATTACATGATATAAACATAAAGCCCCCAATATGAGGGGACTAATGATTTTCTTCTGTATAAGGTTCTTCTTCGTACGGCTTCAAGTCACCAAATACCGTCATGACACCTTCTTCGTCTAATGCCTCTTCATAGGCTTCGTGGGCTTTATTTGGATATACCTTGCTTGCCTTGCCCTCAATATCAGCTGCTGCGAATCCTTCATAGTCCTCCACATAATCTTCATCTTCTGATTGCGTATACACATCATCGTATGTCAATGGAGGGAATTCCATATCGGACGGGGTATCAGAGTTTCCATAGCGTTCTACGTCTTGATATGCATCCTCTCCATCGTAGGCTGCGCTTTCTTCATTTTCAAATTGACCTGATGGCGGACTTAATAAATCCTCTTCAATCGGACGGTTTTGTGAAACGGTTTGTTCTTTTGAATGCTCTGTGCATGTGACGGCACTAGGCAAGGCTTCTAAGCGTTCCTTTGGAATAGGGGCCTTACAGACCTTGCACAGGCCATAAGAGCCGTCTGTGATGGCTTGAAGTGCCTCATTGATGTCTAACAAATGTTCATGTTCCAAACTGTTTAACGCAATATCTTTCCCGCGTTCGAATAGCTCTGTCCCTTGATCACCTGGGTGGTTATCATAGGCTGACAGTTCTCCGAGCGAATCATAAGGAAATGATACTTTTTGTTCATCGTCATGGCTTTTAGCTTCGAGTTCTTGCTTTTCATCGAGAAGTCGCTGCTTCAAATGATGTAATTCGTCTTTAGACAACAAAGCGATCATCCTTTCATATCAAACATAATGTTAGTATGAGCAATTTTGTCTGCAAGACTAGTTCCAATTTGAAGCAATTCCTCATGAAAAAACGCCTGCGGCTGCAGGCGTTCTTTGTTACGCAATATAGTATTGTAAGATCAAAGCGATTGTCAGCAGGAAACCGAAAAATGTATTGGTTTGAGCTGTAGATTTCATGGCATTCATTAATTCAATTGGTTTTTCTTTTTGCTTAAATTCTTTGATAGCTGTATATGCTTTTGGCACACTGAGTAAAACAAGAAGACTCCAAAGGCCGACAATATCTGTGAAGATATAAACAAAAATAAGTACATATGAGACCAAAAACATGGAAAGTAAAATGTTCACTGCAGCTTTTCGCCCAGCAAGGATTGCAAGTGTTTTTCGTCCATTTTCTTTATCGCCGTCTAAATCGCGGATATTGTTCGATAGTAAGATGGCACCAACTAAAATAGAAATTGGTAGTGAAACGAGAAAAGCTTTAGATGTCAGTGTGCCTGTTTGGATATAGAAACTAATCAAGATGATTCCTAGTCCCATAAAAGCACCTGACACAAGTTCTCCAAACGGCGTATATGCAATGGGTACAGGGCCGCCGGTATAGAAATAGCCTGCTGCCATACAAATGAGTCCTATCAGTGCAATCCACCAGCTAGACATCATGCAAATATACACCCCTAGTAGTAAAGAAAGCGCAAATAGTGCATAAGCGAGGCCGAGGACTGTTTTTGGCTTCACACCGTTTCTTACAATGGCTCCACCGATGCCAACAGATTTCTCATTGTCCAATCCGCGAACATAATCAAAGTACTCATTAAACATGTTCGTTGCGATTTGGATAAACATAGATGCCAACAGCATAGCTAAAAATAGCCCAACATGTATTTGACCACTTGGAAGTGCTAGAACAGTTCCTAAAGTAACGGGAATAAATGCCGCTGTTAATGTATGCGGTCGTAGTAAATTCCACCAAATCCGCCAGTTCTTATCAGGCTTAATCGGTGAAAGCTGATCTGATATCGATTGATGCTGCATAAAATATACTCCTTTAAATAAAAAAATACGTACACGTCCAAATTCCAGTTTAGCAAAGTTCAAAAAGGTGTCAATATATTGATGCGATGAAACCGGAAAAAGATGTTTGCTAATCGTTGCCATATCGAGAGAAAGCTTGATCTTAGAACAGGACTTGCCATTTTTCCTTTAGATGCTCTCGTTTCAAGAAGCAGGAGCGAAAAAATCTAGAAAGCGTGATATAATAAGGATTCGAGGTTTTAAAAGCTGTTTTCTTTACTAAGTTCATCTGTTAAGGTTTATAATAGAAAAGCAGGCCATTCGACATACTCGAATGTTCATGTATTTTTTCATTATGGTTTTATTTTTTTATGTTATTTCATGGATTTTGGAGGAATGTATCATGGTGACAACAGTGCAAAGTACTTTCCGGCAGGAAGCGCTTGCGACATTAGAAGAAGCGAATAACGTCAACCATGCTGTTTTGATAAGCTACTCCAGAAGAGTTGACGATCTGGATCCTCTTGCCTTTTTCCAAAGCGGCGAAGCGGATTTTTTAGGCGAGCGGTTTTTTTGGTCTGATCCAGAAAGCCAAATGATATTTTCTGGACTTGGCAGAGCGGCCGTCATTAAATCAACTGAGCAAGGCAAGGAACGATTTGATATAGTCCATCAAGAATGGGAACAGCTGAAGCAGCACATGTTCCATTTTCATGATGAGAAGGATTTAAGGCAAGCGGCTGTTGGTCCGCTTTTATTTGGAGGATTCTCATTTGATCCGTATGAAGAGAAGGCGCGTCACTGGGAAGCTTTTGGCGAGGCTCATTTTTTTGTGCCATCGATGATGCTCACTGTCTCGAAAGAAGGCACGTTTCTTACGATCAATGAATGGAAGCAGGTGGACGGGAATGTTCATCAGCTCATTCAAGAATTAGAACAAAAAGCCTCTCATTTCGAAACATTACCGCTCAGACATGATGGACAAGCTGAACTTGTTCATATGGAAGAACTAGATGTGAAGGAATGGATGAAGGCGATCCAAGAAGCGACAGACCGCATTCGTGCAAACGAATATGAAAAGGTTGTTTTAGCAAGAGAAGTCTTGCTTCACTATAAAAATCAAATTGAACTTGCTCCACTGTTAGCAGAATTATTAAAGCATCAAACAACGAGTTATGTATTTGCGGTTGAACAAGGAAGACAAGCATTCGTTGGAGCTACGCCGGAACGCTTAGTAAAAAAAAGCGGCGGCGAGGTCTTTTCATCTTGTTTAGCAGGTTCGATTGTTCGAGGAAAAGATGAAGCGGAAGATCGAGCATTAGGCGAGGAACTGCTGCATGATGAGAAGAATTTGATTGAACATCAAATTGTCGTCAATATGATTCAGCAAGCATTTGAGGCCAATTGCCTTCACGTGCACAAACCAAATCAACCTAGTCTTTATAAAACAAAAAACATTCAGCATTTGTTTACACCGATTGTGGGAGAAATTAAAAGCAGCTGTTCCCTCTTTTCATTAATTGAACAGCTCCATCCGACGCCAGCATTAGGCGGATATCCGAAGGAAAAAGCGGTTGAGGTCATTCGTGAAATCGAACCGTTGAAGCGTGGCTGGTACGCGGCGCCGGTGGGCTGGATTGACTCTCAGGATAATGGAGAATTTGCTGTCGCCATTCGGTCAGGTCTTATTGAGGAAGACCATGTTCGTTTATTCGCTGGCTGCGGCATTGTAGAGGATTCCCTTGCAAAGCAGGAGTACGAGGAAACGCAAGTGAAATTAAGACCAATGCTATCTGCTCTTGGAGGTCGTCCGATTGAATAATCAAATCATGACAACATATATTGGCAGATTGATGGATGAATTTGTACAAGGTGGTGTGAAGGAAGCGGTTGTCTGTCCTGGTTCCCGTTCAACCCCGCTTGCGATGCTGGCTCTTGCCCATCAAGACATCAATGTTCATGTATTAGTGGATGAACGGTCTGCTGCTTTTTATGCGCTTGGTCTTGCAAAAGCAAGTCAAGCACCGGTGCTGCTTATTTGTACATCAGGTACGGCAGCTGCTAACTTTTACCCAGCCATTGTAGAGGCACATTATTCCCGTGTACCACTTATTGTTTTAACTGCTGATCGGCCGCACGAATTGAGGGAAGTTGGGGCACCTCAAGCGATTGATCAGCAATTCTTATTCGGTAAGTTTGTTAAATGGTTCACAGACTTAGCATTGCCGGAAGAAAGTCAGACGATGTTACGCTATGTTCAGACGGCTGCGGCAAGAGCAAATCATATGTCAATGCAAGAGCCGAAGGGACCTGTTCAGATCAATGTCCCTCTGAGAGAACCATTGCTTCCTGATTTGTCTATTGATCCTTTTGAGCGAGAAGAAACAGGCCGAAAAAAGGTCATAGCTGCAGGACAGGCTTTCCCAAATGATGATGTGATGTCTGAAATCGTGACGGTCATGAACCATTCCAAAAAGGGACTGATTGTGTGTGGTGAACTTCATACGCAGGAAGAGAAAGAGGCAGTGTTACGTCTTTCGAAAGCCTTGCATATTCCGATTTTAGCGGACCCGCTTTCTCATTTGCGAAATGGTCATGAACATGCAGATCTTATTATTGATGCGTATGATTCATTATTGAAAGATGAAGCATTGCAGCAGCATCTATTGCCGGATATGGTCATTCGTTTTGGACCGATGCCTGTGTCCAAACCTTTATTCAAGTGGCTGGAAAAACATTTGGAAGTGAATCAGATTGTCGTTGATGCTGCCGGAGGTTTTCGAGATCCTGGATTGAGTGCTTCATACGTCATTGAAAGTGATGTGGCAACTTTTGTAGATGAAGTATTCAAGAGAGCGGATCAACGTGAGGATACAAGTTTTCTAAAACGCTGGCAGAATGTTAATTCTTCATTCAGAACGCATGCATCCCATTATTCTGATGAGAATCTGTCATTTGAGGGGAATGTGTACCGTCAGCTTCAGCATCTCTTGCCGAAGGAGAGTGTCCTTTTTATCGGAAACAGTATGCCGATTCGTGATGTGGATACATTTTTTGAAACGCAATCGAAGCCTTTTCGGATGATGGCGAATCGAGGAGCCAATGGCATTGATGGCGTTGTGTCTACAGCACTTGGCACGTATGCGGCTTTGAAACAGCCAGTCACCTTAGTGATTGGAGATTTATCATTTTATCATGATATGAACGGTTTGCTTGCAGCTAAGCTGCTGGACATTCCGCTGACGGTTGTGTTGTTAAACAATGATGGGGGAGGCATCTTTTCTTTCCTTCCACAGGCGTCTGATGAACCGTATTATGAAAAACTCTTCGGAACGCCGACTGGACTGAATTTTGAGTATGCTTCGAAGCTGTATGGGGGAACCTATTCGAAACCGTCAACGAAACAAGAATTACATGATGTCTACATGGCGCATATAGAAGAGCCTGGACTTCATTTAATTGAAATTGAAACTGATCGGCATTCCCGTGTAGGCAAGCATCGTCAAATGATGGATGACATATTGGAAGAAGTGAAAAAAGAATGTCTTCTTTCATAATACGGATGCGTGATGGTGTGGCGTACGAGGTGGTGGATCAGAATCCATTGGCTGAGAATGCCACGCTATGCTTACATGGCTTCACTGGAAGCGCGGCTTCTTGGACGTTCTTGAATGGTTATATGGTGAATACAAGATTGATTCAAGTCAGCTTGCTTGGACATGGCCGCACGGACTCACCAGAAAGTATGAGAAGATATGCGATGTCGCATCAGCTGGCAGATCTTGCAGAGATTTTAAACCAATTAAAGCTTCACAAAGTGAATATTCTCGGATATTCTATGGGAGGACGTATTGCTTTATCATTTGCCTCTCGTTATCCAGATCAAGTCAACAAATTGGTCCTTGAGAGTACCTCTCCAGGGCTTCGCACTTTTAAAGAGCGGATGGCAAGACTCAAACACGATCATCAGCTCGCTCAGAAACTTAGACATGAAGGTTTAGTGAAGTTTGTGGATTTTTGGGAGAGTATTCCACTGTTTGCTTCGCAGAAAACTTTATCAGCTGAAACGCAGGCTCAACTGAGAGAGGGAAGGCTGAAAGCCAATCCACTTGGACTGGCTCGCAGCTTAGAAGGCCTAGGAACAGGTTCGCAGCCCTCTGTTTGGAAGGCTTTAAAGCATATGAATTTACCTGTTTTGTTGATTTGCGGAGCGCTTGATGAAAAGTTCTGCAATATCGCCAAACGTATGCAGCAGGAGCTTGAAGGCAGTCAATTCATATTGGCTGAGCAGGCTGGGCATACAGTTCATGTGGAACAACCACATTTTTTTGGTAAAATAGTAAGTGAGTTTATTACGCAAGATTAGAGGAGGAACTATTGATGGCTATTGAATGGCAAACTGAGCGTCAGTATGACGAAATTTTATATGAAACGTACAATGGGATCGCAAAGATCACGATTAATCGTCCACATGTACATAACGCGTTTACACCAAAGACTGTGAGTGAATTAATTGATGCATTTTCACGTGCTCGTGATAATTCAAATGTTGGTGTAATCGTACTTGCAGGAGCTGGCGGCAAAGCATTCTGTTCTGGTGGAGATCAAAAAGTACGCGGCCATGGCGGCTATGTAGGAGACGATCAAATTCCGCGTCTAAATGTATTAGACTTACAGCGTTTGATTCGTGTGATTCCAAAACCGGTGATTGCAATGGTTGCTGGTTATGCAATCGGCGGCGGGCACGTTCTTCACGTTGTATGTGACCTGACAATTGCAGCAGATAATGCGATTTTTGGACAAACTGGTCCAAAAGTAGGCAGCTTTGATGCTGGTTATGGTTCAGGCTACCTTGCACGTATTGTTGGTCATAAGAAAGCGAGAGAAATCTGGTACTTATGCCGTCAATACAATGCACAAGAAGCGCTTGATATGGGACTTGTCAATACAGTTGTACCATTAGAGCAGCTTGAAGAAGAAACTGTGAAGTGGTGTGAGGAGATGCTAGAAAAGAGCCCGACTGCTTTACGATTCTTGAAGGCTGCATTTAATGCAGATACGGATGGATTAGCTGGAATTCAACAATTTGCAGGAGATGCGACACTTCTTTATTACACAACAGATGAAGCAAAAGAAGGACGCGATTCCTTTAAGGAAAAACGCAAGCCGGACTTCGGTCAGTTCCCGCGTTTCCCTTGATTCAATCATATCGATGAAAAACAGCTTAGTGCATCAGACTAAGCTGTTTTCTTTTAAGAAGAGGAGGTGTCATGATGAAGCAACCTAATTGGCTGCTGTACCGTGCTTATTTAACGCCAGAAAGAGTCGCGCTCATTTATCAGGATAAAAAGTGGACATTTCGCGATTTAGCTGATGAAGTAAATGAGCTTTCTAATAGACTTGCAGATGCATCATTGAAAAAAGGGGAAACGGTTGGGCTTTTGATGAACAATCAGCCTCAAATGGTGATGCTTGTTCATGCTTGTTTTTCATTAGGATTAAAAATCGTGCTATTGAACAATAAGTTAACAAAAGCTGAGAGGCGCTATCAGCTTGAAGATGCAAAAGCAGCCGCTTTATTAACTGAACCTGTTTATGCCAGTGATCATAAAGGTGATCTCCCCGTTTATACAATGGAGACTTTACCTGAAGCAGGTCAAGATAATGAAAAGAAAATCGAGAGCGAATTTGATTTGAATGAAACAGCGACCATCATGTATACATCTGGCACAACAGGACGCCCAAAAGGCGTGGAGCAAACGTTTGGCAATCATTTTCATAGTGCCATTTCCTCTGCACTAAATATGGGCATCAGAGAGGATGACCGCTGGCTTATTGCACTGCCTCTTTTTCATATTAGCGGGTTATCCGCTTTATTTAAGTCTGTGATCTATGGGATGACTGTCGTACTTCATGAGAAGTTTGATGTCGATGAAGTAAAGGATTCTATTGAACAGCATCGTGTGACGATGATATCTGTTGTTCAAACGATGTTATCCCGTTTATTAAGCAGACTGGAAGAATGCCCGTCTTCTTTGCGCTGTCTTTTATTAGGCGGAGGACCTGCGCCTTTTGCGATACTTCAAGAAAGCAAAGAGAAAGGCTTCCCTGTGTTTCAATCGTACGGTATGACGGAAACCTGTTCACAAATTGTGACCCTTGCGCCTGAATTTAGTGTAGAGAAGCTTGGATCAGCGGGAAAACCCCTTTTTGGGTGTGAGCTGAAAATTCAAGATGGTACACGCACTTGTCGTCCTTTTGAGCATGGCGAAATTATGGTGAAAGGGGCAAATGTCATGAAAGGGTACCTTTACCGTGAAGAAGCAACCACAGCTGCCTTTGATCAAGGCTGGCTGAAAACGGGTGATATTGGCTATGTGGATGAGGAAGGGTTCTTATTTGTGCTTGACCGCCGTTCAGATTTAATTATTTCTGGCGGTGAGAATATTTATCCTGCTGAAATTGAAGCGGTTCTGTTAACACATCCGCATGTAAAAGAAGCCGGAGTGACGGGTATGTATGATGATAGATGGGGAGAGGTACCGGCTGCCTTTCTTGTCACAGACCATAAGATACCGGAGAATGAGCTCTATGCTTTATGTGAGTCGCATTTAGCAAAATATAAATGGCCCGCCGCTTTTCACTTTGTGGACGAGCTGCCAAGAAATGCGTCGAATAAATTGCAGAGGCACAGACTCAAATCAAAGGGGTTTTTAGATGATTCAAATTGAACGAGTGATTTTATATCATGTCACGATGAAGCTCAAGCAGCCATTTACAACAAGTCTTGGAACCATCTCAGAGCGTGAGTTTATTATTGTCGAGGTAAAAGATCAAACAGGATTGACTGGATGGGGAGAGGTGTCAGCCTTTTCTTCTCCATGGTATACAGAAGAAACCATTGAGACTTGCTATCATATGCTGAGAGCTTTCTTTATACCGAATGTACTGACACGCACCTTTACACACCCTTCAGAAATACCAGACAGCCTGTACCAATTTAAAGGTAATAGGATGGCGAAAGCGGGAATCGAAGCGGCTGTTTGGGATATTTATGCGAAGCGTGAGAATAAGTCGTTACGCGATGTATTAGGCGGCACCAAAGAGAGAATACCTTCTGGTGTTGTGGCGGGGTTAGGACCCATTGACGACATGCTGAAGCAAATTCAGCAATATGTTGACCAAGGCTATCAGCGTGTGAAGGTGAAAATTAAGCCGGGACAGGATATTGGACTTCTTAAAAAAATTAGAGAGTCTTTCCCTAACCTTCCATTAATGGCGGATGCAAACTCTGCTTATGAATTAAAGGATATTAGCAAGCTCAAGCAGCTCGATGACTTTCGTTTATTAATGATTGAACAACCATTAGCTGCAGATGATATCGTGGATCATCGCCATTTGCAAAAGCATTTAAAAACACCGATATGTTTGGATGAAAGTATTTGTTCTTTAGATGATGCTAGAAAAGCTGTAGAGCTTGGCAGCTGTCAAATTATTAATGTGAAGCCTTCACGAGTTGGGGGGCTGACAGAAGCCCTTAAAATCCATACATTCAGTAAGGAGCATCAAATTCCATTATGGTGCGGAGGGATGATTGAAACAGGCATTTCCCGCGCGCAGAACGTGGCACTTGCTTCCCTTCCTCAATTTACAATCCCAGGTGATATTTCAGCTTCATCAAAATATTGGGAGCAAGATATCATTTTTCCTGAAATCAAGGTTGAGAATGGTTTTATTGAGGTACCTTGTTCCCCAGGAATGGGCGTAGAAGTGGATTATCAAGCGCTTCGTTCTTTTTCAGATAAAATTGACGTGTTTACAAAACATGATTTTGTGATGTGAAAACGAGTGAATCACCTTTTGCACATCCAATAAAATCTATGTATAGTGAGAGAAAGTTTTTCCTTCCTGTCTCATCAAGAAAGAAAGAGCGGTGATCCGCTCTTTCTTACTCTTCTACAAGCTCGCTGTCGTAAGCAAGCTGTCCGATATAGTGATTCATTTCATTGGGCATGTCTGCTGCATGGCCATATTCATAATCCCAAAGGTTTAAAAAGGAGTGAGCAGCCTGATAAAATGCGGCTTCGTCCGCGTCATGAATTTCGTCAAAAAACGTTTGAAGCAGCCGATCGTGTTTCAATGTGAAGCGCCTCCTTTAATGAGACTTAAAGATCTTGTGGTTTAAACGTTTTACAATCCGTTTCTTCACTTTTTTCAGCCGTATTTCCTGTGTGGCTGACGACATAGATTGCATCTGCCCCACAGCGGTTTCCAGCATTCCAATAGGAACAGTTATTGACTTCACAAAGGATTTTTTGACTCATACAGATGACCTCCTTTTGAGTATGTCTTTCTTCTATAATGTAACCGAAATGAACCTCGTCCATTCATGTTAATCTTCCTGACGAATATAGCGCTTATCCTTCATAAACAATTTCCAGAAGAAATAGAACCCAGGGAATAAGATGATAAAACCTACTATATAGGTGATAAACAATGCTCTAAATGTGACAGGGTCTGTAAATCCAGACATGATTGTAATATCTGGATAGGCCATATAAGGCAAATGGGCACGTCCGTACACGTAGCTTGCTAAAAAATATTGAATGGTAATCGCAATGACAGCTAAACGGGGCCGGCCTTTCCGCTGCTTAAACCGGCTGTTTGGTAAAAATAGAGCCAGTCCTGCTAGCAAAAACATCAGGAGTGATACAAGAAGAATAGGAATGTTCTGCATCATTTTTGTGAACAGCCAATTGGCCTCGCTTCTTAATGTCAGCATGATAAAAAAGGCCATCAAGAGTGAAAGCGGACCCGTAATGAGAGCCCCTCTTCTATAAATGCTGTAAGCTTCATCTTCATCAGCCACATTCGAGAAATCAGCTAAAAGCAAAGACGAAAGAAAAAGGGTGCTGAAAATGGCAAAGCCGACAAAAGAATAGACATTTGCACTCGTAAAGACCAGTCCAAGATCTAATGAGTAGACGTTGTTCTCCTGAAAGATAAATCCACCATGAGTAATCGGAAGAACCATGATCAGGATGGACGGAATGATAAAGCCGCTTATCCCTGAAATGTAAGTAACCGCTTTTCGGTATTTTTTAGGGAGTGAATGAGAAAACACGAGAAACCCGCTTCGCAGTGCAAGAAGTAACAATATGATGCTGCCGGGTATTAATAAAACGGTACCAAGTACAAAGGTCGCACCTGGAAACAAGCTAAACAATGCGACAACAATCGCCACAATGAAGACGTTTGTCACTTCCCATGTTGGAGAAAGATATTTATTTGCAATATTAGCGGCCTTTGTTTGTTCTCTATTCATATAAATCATCGACCAAAATCCTGCGCCGAAATCCATTGATGCCATCACTGCATAGATAAAAACGAATCCCCATAAGATGGTGATTGCAATGAGCGCATCAGTTGTAACATCCATTTGCATCTAGATCGCTCCTTTTTAAGATTCTGTTAACCGTAGGTCTTCTTCAATCGAATGTTTTCTAAAGTAGTACGTCAGTACAATAACGGTTGCTATGCCTAAGATGAGATAGACAATGGCAAAAAGGATAAAGAGCGTACCGATTGAACCGGATGATGTGACGACCTCTGAGGTTTTGAGCATTCGATAAATGACCCATGGCTGACGGCCTGTACATGCAAAGATCCAGCCGAACTCAATGGCCAAAAGACTAAGGGGCCCGCCGAATAAGTAAAGAAAAAGGAGCCACTTCGGATAATGTTCGCGTTTTAAAATTTTACGGTAAAGCAGTGCTAACACTGCAAACAAAATGAGGACTGAGCCAATGATAACCATGCCGTTAAATAATGTGTGAATAAATAAAGGCGGCCACTCGTCACGAGGGAAATCATTTAAGCCTTTGACCACCGTATCAAAGCTATTTCCTGCCAGAAAACTAAGCGCCCAAGGGATTTCAATTGCTCCTTTAATTTCCTGTGAATCGGCATCAGTAAAACCACCTATTGCAAGAGGCGCATGTGATTGTGTTTCAAATAAACCTTCAGCACCGGCTAACTTTTCAGGCTGATATTTATACAGAAGCTGAGCAGACTCATGACCATTTAAGGCCGTAAGAAATGAGAAAAGGCCTCCTACAATAAGTCCAAGAAAAAGGGCTTTTCGATGAAAAGTATAGAGTTTCTCATTCTTTCTTGTTTTGAGCATTTTAAAAGCGGCCACCGAAGCAATTACAAAAGCACCTGTTGTAAAAGCAGACAGCACGACATGTGTCGCAGTCACCACAAAGCTTGGATTGAAAAAGGCCTTCCAAGGCTCGATATTTGTAATCTCTCCATTGACCATTTGAAAGCCAGCAGGTGTTCCTTCAAACGCATGTACGTTTGTGATCAGAATCGCTGAAGCGGCTGCGCCAATCACGACAAAAATAACGGTAATGATGCGCATAGCAGGTGATAGGCGATCCGCTGCGTACACATAAATAGACATAAATAATGCTTCAATAAAGAACGCATAAATTTCAATCTGAAATGGCAGTGACATGACCTTTCCGATGACCTCCATAAAACCTGGCCATAGAAGAGCGAGCTGGGTACCAGCAATCGTGCCTGTTGGAATGGCGACACCTAACAAGACAGCCTGCGCTTTCGTCCACCGTTTGGCCATGACAGCATAGTGAGGATCCTTCGTTTTTTGGAAGATGAGTTCAGCTAACAAAATCATTAGCGGGATGCCGACGCCAAGCGAGGCATAAATAATATGAAAGCCCATGGTTGTGCCGAACAGGCTTCTAGCTAAAACGAGATCAGTCAATTTTTTCTCCGCCTTTCTTATCGCTTCTCTTTTTCATGATGTTATTATTCTCCACCATTTTTAGATTATTCTTCCTGACTAAGAAAGCTTGATTTTTGACAAGTTGTAAAAGAGGGAGTAAAATATAAATATAAAGCGTAATCATTACGTTTTGATAACGAAAGGAGTTTTGACATTGAAAAGAGATATTCATCCAACCTCACATGAAGTTGTATTTATGGACGTAAACAGCGGTTACCGCTTCTTGAGTAAATCGACAAAGACATCCAATGAGACAGTAGAATGGGAAGATGGGAAAACGTATCCTGTGATTAAAGTAGAAACAAGCTCTGATACGCATCCTTTTTATACAGGACGACAAAAATTCGGAGAAAAAGGCGGAAGAGCCGAGTTGTTTAAGAAAAAATATCAAATGTAATAAAAAGCACACCTACAATGGTGTGCTTTTTTGCAGCAAAAAACCCCGGATGATCACCCGAGGTTCTAGTAATTAATCATTTAAAGCGGTTTTTAAGGTCTTTAGATTTTGTTTCATTAAGCTGATGTAGCTTTCGCCATTTTTGGCATCATCTTCAGTAATAGATTCTAGATTTTTAAGTGTGAGGCTTTTTGCCCCAATTTCACTGCGGATTGTATCTGATACTTTGCTGCTGACGTTGTTTTCAAAAATCACATATTGAATGTGATGCTTTTCAGCTTTTTGTACAATGCTTTCGAGCTGCTTTTGTGAAGGCTCTTCAGAAGCGGATAATCCTAATACACTGATTTGCTCAATGCCATAGCGCTTTTCCCAATAACCGTAAGCTGCGTGAGAAACAAGGATTTCTTTATGTTTTGCTTTAGATAACGTTGTGTTGAACTCTTGATCTAGCGATTGCAAATCCTTTTTTAGTTTTTCATAGTTTTTTGTGTATTCGTCTTTATGATCTGGATCTAATGAAACGAGAGTGTCCTTAATGTTTTTCGCCATTTGCTGTGCATAAACTGGGTCTAACCATGCGTGAGGATCTTTATCTCCATGGTCGTGTTCATCATGGTCATGAGCTTCACTTTCATGGTCGTGATCATGGTCTTCGCCTTCTTCATGTGCATGCTCTTCTTTTGTCGATAACAATTTGATGCCTTCGGCTGCTTTGACTGTTTTCACGCCTTGGTCTTTTAACGTAGAAGCGGTTTTGTCAGCGAATGCTTCAGCTCCTGTACCGCTGTAGATGAAGGCGTCACCTTCAGCCATTTCAACCATCGTTTTTGAACTTGGTTCAAAGCTGTGTGCATCTGCATTGGCAGGGTACACACTTTGTGCATGAACGTGAGAACCGCCAATTTTTTCAGTGAAATCTTGGATCGGGAAGATCGTGGTGTAAATGGTTAGTTTCCCGTCTGCCTTTCCTTTTGAAGCATTTGTCCCCGTACTGCTTGAACAAGCGGCAAGACCGATCGCAAATAAAGCAGCTGTTAAAATATAAAAGATTTTTTTCATGTAGAAATGTCTCCTCTCAATCTATTAGATAGAAATGATTACGATTTAATGTCCTGAGTTATTGTATCGTAATAATTACGATTTGAAAAGAGGAAAATAAAAAAATTTCATCAGCAGATGTTTCCTTTAAAAAAATGCGCTGCAAAACGTGACGAAATTTCTCACATTGTGCTATATTTATTTTTAAAAAAGATAAAGGAATGGGCAAACGTATGAAACTTTTAGATGAAATCATCGAATATAATCAACAGTTTATTGAAGAAAAGAAATACGAAGAATTTACAACAACGAAGTTTCCACAGAAAAAAGCTGTCATTCTGTCATGTATGGATACAAGACTTGTCGAGCTGCTTCCGCGTGCAATGAACATGAAAAATGGAGATATCAAGATCGTTAAAAGTGCTGGTGCTCTTGTTTCTCATCCATTTGGAAGTATTATGCGAAGCATTTTAGTGGCTGTTTACGAATTAAATGCTGACGAGGTTTATGTCATTGGGCACCATGATTGCGGTATGAGCAAAATAGACAGTCAAACACTTTTAAACAAAGCCATTGAGCGTGGTATTCCAGAAAAGCGTATTGAAGTACTGGAATACTCAGGAATCGACTTTAAACAGTGGCTCAAAAGCTTTAGTTCTGTTGAAGAGAGCGTGAAGGACAGTGTGTCCGTTGTAAAAAATCACCCGCTTCTTCCATCAGATGTGCCTGTGCACGGTCTTGTCATTGATCCTGGAACAGGCAAGCTTGACTTAGTCGTCAACGGATATGAAGAAAAATAAGTTATTTTTCCTTTTTCGGCGGGACAGGATCGATGCCGCCAGGGTGGAGCGGATGACATTTTAAAATCCGTTTGATGGTGAGCCAGCCGCCTTTTAAAGCGCCATGCGTTTTGATCGCCTCTAGCCCATAGTTTGAGCATGTTGGGTAAAACCGGCAGCTAGGCGGTGTAAGAGGGGAAATACATTTTTGATAAAAGCGTATGATGCCGATAAAAATTTGTTTCATAGAGGTTCCTCCTTGTCTGTCTTTCACAGTATAAGAAAAAAGGACAAGGAAGGAAAGTTTTATAAACTAAGCTGGTCGGAGAAATATGTTATAATATAGGAAATTGCAATTATAGGAGTGGTGATTATGCCTTCAGTTGAAAGCTTTGAACTTGATCATAATGCTGTAAAAGCGCCATACGTTCGTCATTGCGGCGTTCATAAAGTGGGATCAGATGGGGAAGTAAATAAATTTGATATTCGTTTTTGTCAGCCTAACAAGCAGGCGATGAAACCTGATACGATTCATACATTAGAGCATTTACTTGCGTTTAACATTAGAACACACTCAGAGAAATACGATCATTTTGATATCATTGATATTTCTCCAATGGGCTGCCAGACAGGCTACTATTTAGTGGTCAGTGGTGCACCTACTCCAAAAGAGATCGTTGAACTTCTTGATGCAACATTCAAGGATGCAGTTGAGGTAACAGAGATTCCTGCTGCAAACGAAGAGCAATGCGGCCAAGCGAAGCTTCATGACCTTGAAGGGGCAAAACGTTTGATGCGTTTCTGGCTTTCTCAAGATCAAGAAGAGCTCCTAAAAGTATTTGGTTAATAGATCATAAACCGGACATGTTGATGTCCGGTTTTTTGAATTCGATTATGAGATGTCAAAATAGGGGATATTTGTTAAAATGGACATGTCAGTAAAAGAAGGGGGAAACTCGGGATGCGAAAAATGTTGGGAATGATTTTGATGCTCATGTTACTAAGTGCATGTGGGAACTCTGCAGCAAATAGCGGCAAAGGGGAGGTGCCTGAGCTATTAGAAGTGAAGATTACAGGACCTGAGCAAGTGGAAAAAAATGAAAGCGTTATAGTAAAAGCAGCTGTCACATATGGTGATACCCCTGTTGATGATGCAGACGATGTTCAATTTGAAGTGTGGAAAGATGGTGACAAAGATAACAGCAAGATGATTCAGCCAAAGAAAGAGAACAAAGGTGTATATGAATTGCATACAGCCTTTAAAAAAGATGGCCTTTATATCATACAAGTCCATGTGACAGCTAAACAGCAGCATAATATGCCGAAGACGAACATCCACGTAGGTGATGTGAAAAAAGAGAGTTCATCTACTGAAGCAGAAACCTCACATCATTAAGTGCGATTTATTTAGGGTTAGGACGTTGGTTTGGTTCAGCATCCTGTGGTGAATCGATTTTATGCTTATATTCATAAGCCTTCGATGTTGTCCACAGTGATAAAAAGACAACGATTGAGATAATGATAAAGCTGATAATCCCAAGTAACAGCATCTAACTCCCTCCTTATTTCCATATTAACATATATTTCATGCAGTCAAAATAGAAGAAATTCATGGTAGGTTTCAGTATAATAGGAAAAGGGTATTCTCATACTATAAACGCAATTACATAAGGAGGAATGAACATGTCTGAAAAATTATTAAACGTCGTCAATAAACAAGTAGCTGATTGGACTGTGCTTTACGTGAAATTACATAACTATCATTGGTACGTAAAGGGAAAAGACTTCTTTACACTCCATGAGAAATTTGAGGAACTTTATACAGAAACAGCGACATACATTGATGATTTGGCTGAGCGTATGCTTGCGTTAAATGGACAGCCTGTTGCGACAATGAAAGAATGCTTAGAAATTTCTAGCATTCAAGAAGCTGAAGGCAATGAATCAGCGGAGCAAATGGTGAAAAATCTATATGATGATTTCTCCAATATCGCAGAGGAATTAAAGCAAGGAATGGAGCTGGCTGGAGAAGTTGGC
The DNA here is from genome assembly GCF_002998735.1 of Bacillus sp. NMTD17. Lineage (NCBI taxonomy): Bacteria > Bacillati > Bacillota > Bacilli > Caryophanales > Bacillaceae > Bacillus > Bacillus sp. NMTD17. Next base: position 88,338 of record NZ_PVRH01000007.1, on the reverse strand, counting down.
GATGAAACAACAGGTGATATGCTGCTTGCGATACATCAATCTATTGAGAAACACAACTGGATGCTTAAAGCATTTTTAGGATAATACGAATGTGAAAGGAATGTCGATCATAAGATCGGCATTCTTTTTTGATGGATTTGTGACAGACAGCCCATTGAAATCATAGGGCTTTCAGCCGAAGAGAAAAGAGAAGGGAGGGGAGAAGATGTCTTCCATTGCAGGAATGATGAGTCAGCAAGTCGCGAGCATTCAAAGAACACTCAATATTAGTTTGTTGAATTCACAGCTTGCTACGAATACAGCACAAGCCATGGTCATGCTGGATCAAGTTCAGCAGCAGCCTCAAGCTGTTCAGCCAAAGGATTCAGACGCTCGCTTTATTGATGTCAGAGTCTAAGAATGGAAGCCGCCGCACAAGGCGGCTTTTTTTCTTGTCATCACTCTGTCTGATTTAAAAGACGACGCCTTTATTTTTTGTCGTCCAAGCTATTGCGAGGATCCGGCATATACTATTGAGGTAAGGAGTTCCACTTTGAAAGGATGTTGATGCCATGTGAGCAAGGATTTAGGCATCTTTTCGTTGTTTACAGTCAGTTTGTCAGCGATGGGCTTTCTGTTTGGTGGAGCAGGATATTTACTGATGATATTAGTGACACTCATGGCCATCGAATTAATTTGTTCAAGCCTAAGAGAATCTTTGACTGGGCAGCTCACAATGAAACGTTTTTTTACACGGCTTGTTCGAAAGATTGTGACGGTCTCCTTAATATCGATGGCGCATTTCTTCGATGTCATGCTGAAGACAAATGGGATGATTAAGGATTTAGCGATCATCTTTTATATTATTTATGAATCTTACCAAATCGTCTCGACAGCCAATGCCCTCGGAATTCCCATTCCACAGTTGTTTATTGATGTGTTGGACATGTTGAAAAATAAATTACGCAAAAAGCCGTAATTTCTTCATATCTGGTCATACTAAAGGAAAAAGGATGAATCAGATGGCGAGACACACATATTATGTATCTGTACAGGATGGGTCGATATCGCAGCATAGAGATGCGGCGGCTTGGCAATTTCAAATAGAAGCAGATGATGATCAAATTTTGCAGCTGAGAGACTATTTCGATGAACAGTATATGACAGATTGGAAAGGCTTCTTTCGAGCGCATGTTCCGTTTCTAGAATATCATTATGACAGTCCGAATGATGAAATGGATCGAAAAAGACAAGAGATTTACTCAATGATTTATGAGCTCGGGAATGAAGAGACAAAGAACTTTATTGAAACAAATGGATTAATGAATTGAAAAAGCATGTAGAGATTTTCTACATGCTTTATTTTCGCGGTTGTAAGATGCCTCCGATCAGGTCACTAAGCCCGCCTTTATTCTCTTGCTGTGATGTCTGTGAATTAGTGAAATCATGAGAAGAGCTCTGGCTTTGAGGCTTGTAGCGGTTATCATCTAAACCAACCCGTAAGCCAGATGTGCGCTCAGATGGCTGGATAATGACAATTTGGTCTTGTTCTTGAAACTCAAATAAGTAGGATTCACCAGATGTTTGTCCAATGAAGGTTTTCCAGTTCACATCTAATTTGACCTTCGGTGCTTTGCCTGTCCAAGCGACAATGGCGTCAGGATCTACACGGCAGGGGGCTTTTAAAATGAGCGGGTTTCCATTCGTTTTAATGGCGACCTGCGCTCCGTGGCCTTGATAGGAGAGCTTTGATGTAAACAGTCCTTTCTGTGATAAAATACCAACGCCTACTGGTGTCACGCCGTAATGACACTCCTCAGTAAAGGCAAGTAGATCTTCACTTTCTACACTTACATGCTGCCAAGGACCGCTCGGCTCAAGATTAATCACTGTCACGTGCTCGCTGGAATCAGCTAAATAACAAGTACCTTGTCCACTCACTTCCATCACCTCAAGGTTTTCACCTGTCAATTTTCTGCTGATGTGGTTAAATACTTGACTGACCATATTTCCTTTATTTGTCCCGAGTAGTCGTTTGCGGTATTGAAACGTTCCTTGATCGGCAATCATTGCGCCTTTTTTCGCAAAAAAGATTCCGCTGCCTTCTGCTTGTAAAGTGAGTTCTTCTATCGTGTTGAAATGAAATCCCATTGGTGCCGGCTCCTTTCCTGCGTCAAGATGTGAATCCGTAGATGCGGCATAAGTCATTTAAATCTAACGTAGTTCCTTGCCCAGTCGCGATAATTTCCCATTCGTCCTCATCTCTTATGAGTTCAGCGCAAATGATGGAGGTACAATACGAATAATCTTCTGTTAATTGAAAGGTACAAATCTCTTGTTGCGAGATTTGATCAGTAAGATGCACGTAGGCGTTGGTCACTTGTCCAAAATGATGCTTGCGCTCGTGTGCATCATGTATTGTGGCTGTTACGACGATTTTATGAATATCAGGTGAGACTCTGCTTAATTGCATAATGATCATTTCATTGTCTCGATACCCGCCGCCAAATTGATGATCACCAAGATGACGAACAGCCCCGTCTAAGCTTTGCTGCTGATGATAATAGATCAGATGGCTTGGAGACAACAGCTTGTCCTCTTCATTTAAGAGAAACACTTGCGTATCTAAATCAATTGGCTGGCCAGCCAGATCCCAGCCAAGCCCGATATGAATTTGGTCGATATTTGGATTGTCTTTTGTTAAATCTAGCTTTTGTCCTTTGATGAGGTGTTTCTTGATCACCTCATGAGGTGCGTCTTCTTTCTCATTTTTCCTGAGCGGAAGCGCTTGATCTTTCTCTTGTTTTGACCCATTTGTTATACTCATGCTGTTTTCCTCCTCGTCGTGATAGGACAAACCCTTATTGATTTACGTCATCAAGGGATAAAAGGTTTCATGATTAAAATTGGATGAAGTTGGAGATGATAAAAAGGTTTTAGCAACAATAACCTCATTTTAAATACAGACGAGATGAAACCACTCGTTTGTTTCACTTTTGATAAAAATTCTTCAGAGAAATGTGATCTGTGGTATGATGTTTTACAAGAAGCAAGGACAGGATATGAGGGATTTCACATGCATGTATTTAAAGACTATTATCATAATACGGTCAAGCTCTCCTTTGAAGAGAAGCCTTTTTCAAGTCATCCAAAGCATGTTTGGGCCATCTGCCGCTACCAGGGAAAATGGCTGCTCACTGAACATGAGGATCGGGGCTATGAGTTTCCAGGAGGGAAAGTTGAGCCAAATGAAGAAGCAGACCAAGCCGCTATACGTGAGATTCAAGAAGAGACGGGTGCTGTTGTTCGTGAATTAACGTATATTGGCCAATATCAGGTGCTAGGCAGAGAAAAGGTCATCGTAAAGAATATTTATTTCGCTGATATTGAAAGGCTAGTGAAGCAGGACACGTATTTTGAAACGAAAGGACCTGTTCTTTTCGCAGACTTGCCAAGATCTATCGCAAAAAATAAGAATTTCAGTTTTATTATGAAAGATGATGTGCTAAGACAAAGTCTTGCTTATTTAGAAAAGAACGGTTTGATTCGTTAAAAAAAGCGCAGGGAGACCATCCCTGTGCTTTTTTTATTTTTGGAGAAAACGGCGTTCGAGCCATTCCACAAGCTGGTACATGATGGTAGCAAACACAGCAATAATGAAAAGACTTAAGAACACGAGTGTAAAGTTGAAGACTTGAAAGCCGTAAATAATCATGTAGCCGAGCCCTTTTGAGGATACAAGAAATTCCCCTACAATGACCCCAACCCAAGAAAGACCGACATTGACTTTAATGGCAGAAATCATCGTTGGAATACTGGCTGGCAACATGACCTCACGAAAGACGACGCCTTTTTTCGCGCCAAAGGTTTTCATCACCTTTAAATAATTCTCATCGACCTCTTGAAAGGCAGTGTAAATGACGATCGTTGTAATAATCACACTAATGATCGCACCCATCGCGACGATGCTGATCATGCCAGGACCAAGGGCAACAATTAAAATGGGGGCGAGGGCAACTTTTGGCATGGCATTTAAAATGACTAAATAAGGATCAAGAACGTTTGCTAATCGGGTGGACCACCATAAGGCGGCAGCGAGCAAAATGCCGCAAAAGGTACCAAGTAGAAAACCGAGCACCGTTTCAAATAACGTAATACTCATATGATTTACTAAAGAACCATCTGATATTTTTTGCACAAATAATTGGCAGACCGCAGATGGTGAACTGAAAATCAGCGGATCGATGAGCCTGAAATGACTGGCAAGCTCCCAAAGCGAAAAGAAGCTGGCGAATATGATGAACTGATAGATACGTGTGATACGTTTTTCCATTCGGTATTTTTTGCGATAGGCTTCATGTAAAAGGTCACTGTGTTTCAACTGTTTTCAGCTCCTTCCAAATCGTTTGAAAGAGCTCTTGGAAACGCGGGGTCTGTCTCGCTTCGAAAGGAGAGAGAGCCCTTATATCGTCTGGTACGGTAAAGATTCGCTGGATAGAGCCTGGATGCTTTGAGAATAAGAAAATGCGGTCACTCATCGCAATGGCTTCGCCGATGTCATGTGTCACAAGGACTGCTGTTTTTTGATAGTTTTTTAATGTGTGAAAGACGAGATCTTCTAATGTCAGTTTGGTTTGGTAGTCTAGCGCTGAAAATGGCTCATCTAGTAAAAGCAGACCGGGATCAACTGCAAGCGTTCGGGCGAGAGCCGCACGCTGCCTCATTCCGCCAGACAGCTCCTTCGGATATTTTTCCTCTACTTCATGCAGTCCAAACTTTGGCAGTAAATCAAGGGCAGCTGAGGTGGCCTCATGTGAATCTTGTTTCGCAATTTTTAACCCGAGAATCACATTTTCCTTGATGGTTTTCCAAGGAAACAAATAATCTTGCTGGAGCATATAGCCGATTTGATGCTCCTTTTGATTTGGTTCTTTTCCTTCGATTAAAATTCGACCTTCAGAGGGCGGCGTAATGCCTGCGATGATAGACAGCAAGGTGGTTTTTCCGCAGCCGCTGGGACCAATAAATGAGATGAATTCACCTTGGTCTATCTCCATATTGATGTGCTGTATAGCCGTTGTTTTTTCTTTTAAAGAGAAGTACGTGTGGGTCACATGGTCAATTTGAAGGAAAGACATGTGCTACCTCCTATTCTATTTGTGATCTGTGACCTTCTTTGCAATGGATGAATCGACAAGTTGTTTGTACGGGATAAATTCCGGCAATTCACCGCTCTCCTTCATGATTTCCTGCAATTTGTTCCATTCCTCTTCATTCAGAAGGGGATCTGTTGCATAGGAATCTTGCTGTTTGTAGCGTTTGATGGCAGTTGATAAGACATCAAGATCTGTATCAGGAAAATGAGATTGAATGGCCTTTGCGATCTCCTCAGGCTGCTTGGCTTCTACCCATTTCTGCGCTTTGTAAATGGCTCGGGTGAAGGCTTCAGCTGTCTCTTTGTTTTCCTCTAAGTAACTCTTCTTTGCCATGAAGGTAGTATATGGCACTTTGCCAGAAGCTTCTCCAAAGGAGGCGGTAATGTACCCTTTACCTTCTTTTTCAAGTAAGGAAGCGGTCGGTTCGAATAACTGCACAAAATCGCCAGTTCCAGAGGAGAACGCACCTGAAATATTGGCAAAATCAATATTTTGAATCATGCGAAGATCCTTTTTTAAATCAATGCCTTCCTTTTTCAAGACATATTCACCGACCATTTGCGGCATGCCGCCTTTCCGCTGTCCTAAGAAGTCTTTCCCTTTTAATTGATCCCAAGAGAATTGGTTTATTTCCTCCCTTGAAACAAGAAATGTGCCGTCTGTTTGTGTCAGCTGTGCAAAGTTCATGACAGAGTCCTTTGTGTCTTGAGCCTCTACATAGATAGAGGATTCAGACCCGGTCAGGGCGATATCAGCACCGCCTGATAAGAGAGCTGTCATCGTTTTATCACCGCCCCAAGTGGTTTTCAGTTCAACCTCCAAGCCTTCTTCTTTGAAGAAATCCTCTGATAAGGCGACATATAGCGGAGCATAAAAGACCGAATGGGTCACCTCGGCTACTTGTACGGTCTGCTCTTGTTCTTTTTTACAGGCGACAAATGGAATAAAGAGCAGGACCACGACGATGAATGCCAGTCTGACTTTGATGGAACGATTCAAGAGTAATTCGCCTCCTTTGTTCTAGATCACTATTAAAGTATGTGAAAAGGGATTTTTGGTGAGTGCCTAGATGAAAATAAGAAGCGCATTGTTTATTTATAGAACGCGTCTTTTTTTCTATACTAGGGGAATGAATGCTTTCTTGAATTTGGCAGAAATAAAGGAGCGGTTTCGTGTATAAAGTGAGTTGGGTATTTGTTGGATGGTATTTAGTAGGTCTTATCTTAATGGTCTTTTTTGAAGTGCCAGCGTGGCTTCAGTTTGCAAACGGAATCTTTCTTGTACTGTATGCCTGCTGCGTCATAGAGATTGGGCGACATATTTATGGCTCATGGGGGCTTGTGATCAAAAGGGCAGCCATTGTCGGGGTGCTTACATTTACGGTTGAGTGGGTAGGTATCACAACGGGGTTTCCATTCGGGGCCTATGACTATTATCCGACATTAGGTTTTCTAGTGGCAGGGGTGCCCTTAACCATTGCGTTTGCATGGGTTGGCGTGTTTTTAAACAGCCTTTTTTTATCCAGTCAGCAGTCAAAGTGGAGACGAGCCGTCGAAACGGGGATATGGATTGTCTTGCTTGACCTCATATTAGATCCAGTAGCAGCTGAGCGGAAGTTTTGGGTGTGGTATGACGGCGGTGGGTTTTATGGTATTCCTTTTGAGAATTTTATGAGCTGGGGTATGATTGGAGCAGGACTTTCATTTCTTTTCCCGCTTGTTTCAATTGATCAAAAGGCACTCAGCTGGACGAGCCGTATTTATCAGGCGATGGTGTTCTTTTTTGGTCTTTTGGCATTAAAGGGCGGACTCGATGTCATTTTTTATTTAGCACTGATCATTGTCATTTTGTGTGAAGGAAGGGTTCGATTTGAAAGAAAGCGACAAAAGCCGATCGTTTAGACGTATATTTTTACTTTATCTTGAGCGGTATTTACTCCATAAGCATTTCCGCTGTGTGATGATGAAAGGCTCGGTGGACCCGAAGGAGAAGCTGCCTGTTCTTTATCTCGCCAATCATAGCTCATGGTGGGATGGACTGATCATTTTTCTTTTAACAGAAAAAGCGTCTGAACTTGATCACTACATGATGATGGAAGAGAAGCAGCTGAAGCAATATGCTTTTTTCCGTAAGCTTGGAGCGTTTCCGGTTCATAAAGAGAACCTGAAAAGTGTCAAACAAGCATTGATGACAGCAAGAGAGAACATGCAGGCTGGCGGGGCTGTATGGCTTTTTCCACAGGGGAAAATTATGCATCAGGATATGCGGCCGCTTGAACTGGAAGGAGGGGCTTCTTTTTTAGTGAAGCAATTTGAGCAGGTCGTGGTGAAGCCTGTGACCTTGCAGTATACATTTAATCAATTTCAAAAGCCGACAGTTTCTGTTGTGTTCGGCGAAGATGCCTTAGTATCTGGCGGGGCACTACGAAGCAAGGACGTGACGCGTATGCTTGGAGATCTGCTTGAAACGCAGTTAAACCGACATCAAGCGCAGGTCATCGCTGATCCTAATCTTTCATTAAACGAAGAATTTAAACAGATGACAAGGACAAGTCAGTCAACAAGTGATGCGTTTGATTCTTTTAAAAAGTGGGTGAAAACATGGCGCTCTTCTTAACCGTGATCAGTGTGCTGCTGCTTTGTCAGTTTATGTTCACCATATGGAATATGAAGCAGTTTCCCGTGATAAAGCCCGCTTCTTTTTCGCCAGATGAACCCATTTCGTTATCGATACTGATTCCGGCTAGAAATGAGGAGAAGCGGATAGAAGCCTGTCTTCAGTCGATCGTTGATCAACGTCTTTATCCGAAAGAGCTCATTGTTCTTGATGATCATTCGACAGATCAGACAAGAGCGATTGTGGAGCGCTTTGCAGAAGCGTATCCGTGGATTCGTGTCCAGTCAGGCCAAGCGTTAAAGCAAGGCTGGCTAGGTAAATCATTTGCCTGTTCTCAGCTCGCTGAGGCAGCAGCTTCTGATTGGCTGCTATTTTTAGATGCGGATGTCCGGTTAAAAAGAGGGGCAATTGAAGCAGTGTATCAGCAGGTATGCACGCAAAATACGGGCATGCTGTCAGGCTTCCCAGAACAAAAAACAGGTACATTCTTTGAGCATCTTGTGGTTCCCATGATGATGTTTATCATAGGCTGTCATCTGCCAGTGAAGTGGGTAAGGAATTCAAGGAACCCCGCTTTTGCCGCAGCACATGGAGGCTTTATTGCCATTGAAAAGAATTGCTATCACGACATCGGCGGGCATGAAGCGATTAAGAATTCGCTAGTGGATGATATGGCCTTGGCTTGACGAGTGAAGGAAAAAGGCTTTCCGTTCACACTTGCAAGCATTCATCCATTTGTGTATATGAGAATGTATGAGAGTGGACAAGAGGTTTGGAAAGGCTACCGGAAAAATTTATTCCCAGGTGTCAATCGAAGCATTGCTTTGTTAAGCAGCGTCTTTTGTTTATACACCATGCTTTATTTGGCTCCTGTCATTTGTGTGATGATTGCTTTGCTGCAGCTAGATGTGCTGAGTATATGCATAGCCATTCTTTGCTACGGGCTGGGTGTGTCGATCAAAGCGGCAATTGATATCGAGAACGGGAGAACATCTGCAATGGCCTTTTTATTGCCGGTCAGCATATTAAGTTTGATCGCCATAGGCTTTGCTTCTATGAAAATCGGGCTGAAAAAAGAAGGGTATGAATGGAAAGGGAGAAGGTACGAATGAAAAAAGTGATCATCATTGGAGGCGGGCTTGGCGGATTATCAGCAGCGATCCGCTTACAGTCACGCGGGGTTCAGGTCACCATATTAGAAAAAGAAGCGGCTTTAGGCGGGAAATTGCAGCGCCATCAGGGAGCTGGCTACTCTTTTGATCTAGGACCGAGTACCATTACAATGAAGTCATACTTTGAGGAAGTGTTTGCTTCCTGTCATAGACGGATGGAGGATTATGTCACATTTTATCCGATTTCTCCTCTGACCAAAAACGTTTTTTCAGATGGACATACGGTCGAATTTACGCCCAATTTTGAGCAAATGGAATCTCAAATTGCAGCATTCAGTCCTGAAGATGCGAAGCAATACCGTGCATTTTTACAGGAATCAAAGATGCTTTTTCAAAAGGCTGAGGAGCAGTTTTTAAATCGTTTGTTATTGACGTGGAAGGATAAGGCGGATGTAAAGCTCATGAAAGCACTTCTCTCTGTCAAACCGTTTACAACCGTTCAACGCCTGCTGCGTCAATATTTCCGTCATCCGCATACATTGGCGATGTTTGGACGGTATGCTACATACATCGGCTCTTCTCCCTATGAGGCACCGGCTATTTTTAATATGATGGCGTATTTAGAAGGGGAGAAAGGGATTTATGGAATAAAGGGCGGTACATATCGTTTAGTTGAAGCATTTGAGACTTTGGCAAAGGAATTAGGCGTACAGATTCACCTCAATGAACAAGTCAACAAGATTCATGTGAAGGACCGGCGAATCAAAGGAGTAGAGACGGCTCAGCAGATGTATGAAGCAGATCAAGTCATTGCAGGGGCGGACGCGCTGACTGTTTACCGCCATCTGATTGATGAAAAAGACCGCCCAAGCTTTTTAAATCAAAAGCTGGCTAATATTGAACCGTCATTATCTGGCTTTGTTCTCTTATTAGGTGTACCTAAAGTCTATGAACAGCTGTCCCATCACAATGTGTTTTTCCCAGAGAATTATGAGCAAGAATTCAAAGATATTTTTCAGAAAAAACAACTGCCTCAGGATCCAACGCTTTACATATGTTATTCAGGTCATTCAGAACCAGCTTTAAGCGGAGGACAGGGAAGAAGCAACCTTTTTGTACTGACGAATGCGCCTTATGTGACAAAAGAGCAAGATTGGGGCATGCTAAAGGAGACGTATCGGCAGCATTTGAAAACAAAATTAAAGGAAAAGGGTCTCTTTGATATGGATGAGGTTGCCGAATATGAAGCGGTTCAAACTCCGCTTGATCTGCAGCAGAAAACAGGAGCATATCATGGCGCCATTTATGGCATGTCTTCCAACTCGTTCAAGCAGGCGTTCTTCCGAATCAATAATCAGTCAAAGGACATTGAAGGGCTTTGGTTTGTTGGAGGAACAACTCATCCAGGCGGCGGCACGCCGATGGTGACAAAATCAGGCCAGCTCGTCGCAGAAGCGATCATTTTAAGCACTTGACGTAAGAACAGATGAAAAGGAGAGAAATCAAGTGATTGTGGAAAAAAGAAGGTTTCCGTCCCCCCATCCGCATATTCACTTATTTACAGTGACCTATGAGGCAGATGGGCTTCGGATCAAAGGGCTGCTCGCTGAACCGGCCGGAGAAGGTTTCTATGACGGCTTTTTGTATTTACGAGGCGGCATTAAAAATGTGGGGATGGTGAGACCAGGCCGGATTGTGCAATTTGCAGCGCAGGGCTTTGTCGTATTTGCTCCCTTTTACCGAGGAAATCAGGGAGGCGAAGGGAACGAAGATTTTGCCGGTGAGGACCGGAAAGATGCTTTTGCTGCCTTTCAATTGTTAAAGCACCACAAAAAGGTGAAGCAGGATCGTATTCATATCTTTGGTTTTTCGCGCGGAGGGATTATGGGCATTTGGACCGCTGTTGAAATGAAACAAGAGGCGGCTTCCTTTGTGACATGGGGAGGCGTCAGTGATATGAAGCTCACCTACGAAGAGCGTGTGGATATGAGAAGAATGATGAAGCGTGTGATTGGCGGTCCCCCGCACAAGGTGCCAGAGGCCTATGAGGACAGAACGCCTTTAAATGATGTGGACAAAATTGAAGCGCCTGTTCTCATCATCCACGGAGAAGAGGATCAGAATGTATCGATTGAGCATGCGTATTTATTAGAAGATGCGCTGCGCCAGCACGGAAAGTCAGTGGAGACTTGGTATTTTCACGGATACAACCATTATTTCCCACCGCAGCATAATCGGGAAATTGTCAGAAGGCTGACGACATGGATGCACAGCCGGAAAAGCGGAAATGTGGTAAAATAAGCAGTATAACGAAATTTAGAAAGTAGGGGGATTTTCAATATGGGAATGCCTGTTGAATTTAATACAATGATTGTCACGAAGGGAAAAGAGACAAGAATTGAAGAAAATGTATTTGAGCTCATGAAGGAAGGGTACCGCATTTATCCATTAAATATTCCGCTTGAGGTGCGTAAAACGAAAGACGGAGAAAAAACAGGGACAGCACACGTTGAAAAGCTGGAGCTGACAGACAATGTGACAAAGGTTACTTACCGTCTCGTGTCATTACATTCAACGAACTAACAAAAAAAGCTGAGGGAATGATTCCCCTCAGCTTTTGCCATTTGATTATACGCGTGGTCCGCCTTTGGCTTCAATGTCACTTGCTGCGTGGCTGAATTTTTGGAAGTTCTTTTTAAATTCATTGGCAAGGAAGTGTGCTTTTTCTTGATAAGCCTCTTGGTCATCCCATGTTTTAGAAGGTTGAAGCACTTCATCTGGTACGCCAGGAATATGAAGCGGGATGTGTAATCCAAAGATGTCATCAGTGATCATTTCGGCGTTGTCGAGGTCACCTTCGATCGCTGCCTGCACCATTGCTCTTGTATGCGCTAGGTTCATACGTTTGCCTGTACCATAGCCTCCGCCAGTCCAGCCTGTATTCACAAGGAATACTTTTGCGCCGTGCTCATCAATTTTTTTGCCAAGCATTTCAGCATAGACGTGAGCTGGAAGCGGCAAGAACGGTGAACCGAAGCAAGTAGAGAATGTCGTTTCTGGTGATGTGACACCGCGTTCAGTTCCTGCTAATTTACTTGTGTAACCGCTCAAGAAATGGTACATCGCCTGTTCTTTTGTTAAACGGCTGATTGGAGGTAAAACGCCAAATGCATCAGCTGTTAAGAAGACAATGGCAGAAGGATGTCCTGCGATACTTGGCTTCACGATGTTATCAATCATTTCGATTGGGTAAGCAGCGCGTGTGTTTTCAGTGAAGAATGTGTCATCATAATCCGCTTCACGTGTTTCTTCATCAAGCACAACATTTTCAAGAACTGATCCGAAGCTGATGGCTTTGTAGATTTGCGGTTCTTTTTCTTCGCTTAAGTTCACACATTTCGCATAGCATCCGCCCTCAATATTGAAGACTCCTGAGCCAGACCAGCCGTGTTCATCGTCACCGATCAGCTTGCGGCTTGCACTTGCAGAAAGCGTCGTTTTCCCAGTACCTGAAAGGCCGAAGAATAATGCGACATCGCCTTCTTGACCGACGTTTGCTGAGCAGTGCATGGATAAAATATCTTGCTCAGGAAGCAGGTAATTCATGACAGAGAAAATGGACTTTTTCATCTCTCCTGCATATTCTGTACCACCGATCAGAATGGTGCGTTTTTCAAAAGAAACGATAATAAACGTTTCAGAGTTTGTGCCATCTGTTTCAGGATCTGCTTTAAAGTGCGGTGCAGATAAGATGGTGAACGGTTTTTCGTTTGAAGAAGGTGTGGATCCGTCAGGTCTGATGAACAGCTGCTTTGCAAAGAGATTGTGCCATGCAAATTCGTTTACCACTGTAATTGGCATACGGTATCTTTCATCAGCGCCGGCAAATCCTTCAAAGACGAATAGTTCATCACGTTCTTTTAAGTATGACACAACCTTTGTATATAAACGGTCAAATGCTTCTTTAGAGATCGGCTGGTTGACTTGACCCCAATCAATTTTATGTTCAGAGCTTTCTTCTTTGACGATAAATTTATCTTTAGGCGAACGTCCTGTGTAGGCACCAGTTGTAGCGCGGACAGCTCCTGTTGATGTTAAGACGCCTTCATCACGTGCCAAAATCTTTTCAACAAGTTTCGGAACAGATAAATTTTGGTGCGTATTTTCTAATGAGAACAATGACTGCAAATCTTCTTTTAAATCCACTGAGTTCATAAAAAAACCCTTCCTTTACCGTTGAATTTGTTTGTTTCGATTAGTATAACACATTGATAATAATAGTCTATACTATTTAAATATTTTTGTGTGTGTTTTTTCATTTCTGCTATGAAAATATGCTTTTTGGTGATGCTAAGGGTGAGGTAAAAAAGAGGGGAGATAATTCTGATGAAGCATTGACATGATGCAAGGGTTTGAGATAAGATATCTTATTGAACGGATACTCTTATCCCGAGTTGGTGGAGGGACAGGCCCGATGAAGCCCAGCAACCGGTTTCTTGTGAAAAAGGCATGAATATGCTGAGAAACCAAGGTGCTAACCTGATGCAAGGTACAAGAACACCTTGAGCGATAAGAGTGAAAGGCATGCGATCTCAGACCCTTTCCTCGCAATGAAGGAAATGGTTTTTTTATTTTTGGGATATCATATGAACAAATTGCCAATAACATCTCTAATAGAAACGTTTTCAAATATAAGAGGGAACGAGTTCCGTATCATATTGGAGGCCTCATCTTGGGATGATGTGGTCTTGTACAGGAGGAAATAGCCATTATGAGTCAAAATCGTCGTTTATTTACTTCAGAATCAGTAACAGAAGGACATCCGGATAAAATCTGTGATCAAATTTCAGACAGCATTTTGGATGAAATTTTAAAGAAAGATCCAAATGCACGTGTTGCCTGTGAAACTTCTGTTACAACGGGTCTCGTATTAGTAAGCGGTGAAATTACAACGTCTACTTATGTCGATATTCCAAAGACGGTGCGTGACACGATTAAGGAAATTGGCTACACACGTGCGAAATATGGTTTTGATGCGGAAACATGTGCAGTGCTCACATCCATTGATGAACAGTCTGCTGATATTGCGCAAGGTGTAGACAAAGCGCTTGAAGCACGTGAAGGAACAATGACTGAAGAAGAAATTGATGCGATCGGTGCAGGTGACCAAGGATTGATGTTTGGTTTTGCCAACAACGAAACCGAAGAGCTCATGCCGCTGCCGATTTCACTAGCGCATAAATTATCTCTGCGTTTAACAGAAGTGCGCAAGGATCAAACACTTGCCTATCTTCGTCCAGACGGAAAAACACAAGTAACAGTAGAATATGATGAGCAAAATAAACCTGTTCGTATTGACACAGTGGTTATTTCTACGCAGCATGCACCAGAAGTGACGCTTGAACAAATTCAAAGCGACTTAAAAGAGCATGTCATCCGCCCTGTGGTTCCAAGCGAACTCATTGACGAAGAGACAAAATACTTTATTAACCCAACAGGCCGTTTCGTCATCGGTGGACCTCAAGGAGATGCTGGTTTAACTGGACGTAAAATCATCGTTGATACGTATGGCGGGTACGCTCGTCATGGCGGCGGTGCTTTCTCTGGGAAGGACGCAACAAAGGTTGACCGTTCTGCGGCATACGCCGCTCGTTACGTAGCGAAAAACATCGTAGCTGCCGGTCTTGCAGATTCTTGTGAAGTACAACTTGCTTATGCAATTGGTGTTGCACAGCCTGTATCGATTTCAATTGATACATTCGGAACAGGAAAAGCTTCTGAAGAAAAATTAATTGAAGTGGTTCGTGCGAACTTTGATCTTCGTCCAGCTGGCATTATTAAAATGCTTGACCTGCGTCGTCCGATCTATAAACAAACAGCTGCATACGGACATTTCGGCCGTCATGATTTAGATCTTCCGTGGGAAAAAACGGATAAAGCCGATACGCTTCGTAAAGAAGCATTAGGACAATAACAACATAGAAAACCGCTTATTTTAAGCGGTTTTCCTTTTGATTAAAAAAATTCTACAAAAAGTGAAAAAATGTGAAACAAAATCGGACAAAATACTGTCTAATTATAGGTCTACTTTTAAGAAATAACATAACGTGGAGGCAATAATATGTGTGGGTTTGTTGGTGTATTTAATCACCGTCCATTGTCCGAAACTACTGAGCAGGAAGAGTTAATTAAACAAATGAATCGTCTCATCGTTCACCGTGGTCCCGATGATGAGGGTTACTTTCATGACGAGCATGTAGGATTTGGATTTAGACGTTTAAGTATTATAGATGTTGAGCACGGAAAGCAGCCGCTTTCTTATGAAGATGAAAAGTATTGGATTATTTTCAACGGAGAAATTTATAACTATGTGGAGCTGAAGGAAGAGCTTGTGAAAAAGGGCTATACGTTCAGCACAGATTCTGATACGGAAGTACTGCTTGCCACATACCGTCATTATAAAGAAGAGGCGGCTTCTAAACTTCGCGGCATGTTTGCATTTTTAATTTGGGATAAAGAAGCGCAGCAATTATATGGCGCGAGAGATCCTTTTGGCATCAAACCGCTTTATTTTACACAAATGGATGAGCAAGTGTACTTTGCGTCTGAACGCAAAAGCTTGATGGCTGTGAACGAGAACATCTTATTTGATGAGACTTCATTGCAGCAGTACATGTCGTTCCAGTTCGTTCCTGAGCCAAATACACTTGATCAAAAGGTGCACAAAGTTGAGCCTGGTCATCAGTTTATTTTACGCCCAGGACAGGAGATCGAATTTAAGACATACTGGAAGGTTCAATTCAAGCCTGAACAAACACAAGAAGAGAAATTAATAGAAGAAGTACGCGATGCAATCTATGATTCTGTGAAAGTTCACATGAGAAGTGATGTACCTGTTGGTTCATTCCTATCAGGTGGTATTGATTCTTCCTTCATCGTGTCTGTCGCAAAGGAATTACACCCTGAGCTGAAGACATTCTCTGTTGGCTTCCAGCAGGATGGCTTTAGTGAAGTCGATGTCGCGAAGGAAACAGCTGATAAGCTAGGCTTACAAAACTTCAGTGCCGTCATTTCTCCAGAGGAATATATGAACGAGCTTCCGAAGATTGTCTGGCATTTAGACGATCCTTTAGCTGATCCGGCGGCGATTCCATTGTATTTTGTGGCAAAAGAAGCGAAGAAACAAGTGACGGTTGTTCTTTCAGGTGAGGGAGCGGACGAGCTGTTCGGCGGATATAATATTTACCGTGAGCCTCTTTCTCTTAAACCATTTGAATCTGTACCATCTATGCTGAAAAAGCTTCTTCTTCGTCTGGCGCGATTAATGCCAGAAGGAATGAAAGGGAAGAGCTTTATCGTTCGCGGCTGTACGCCATTAGAGGAACGTTATATCGGTAATGCGAAAATCTTTGAAGAGCCAGTGAAGAAAAATCTCTTAAAACATTATGATCCAAGCATCACGTATCGTGACGTAACGAAGACATACTTCGAGGAAAGCGCAGGCTACAGTGATATTAACAAAATGCAATATGTTGATATTCATACGTGGATGCGCGGAGACATCTTACTGAAAGCAGACAAGATGACGATGGCGAATTCTCTTGAGCTTCGTGTTCCATTCCTTGATAAGGTCGTTTTTGAAGCGGCTTCTAAAATTCCAGAAGAGCTGAAAACAAAAGATGGCACAACGAAATATTTATTGCGTAAAGCAGCAGAGGGCATTGTGCCTGACCATGTGTTAAACCGTAAAAAGCTTGGTTTCCCTGTGCCAATTCGTCATTGGCTGAAAAATGAGATGAATGCTTGGGCGAAAGACATCATCAAAAACAGTCAAACAGATGAATACATTAACAAGCAATATGTGCTTGATTTATTAAATGAGCATTGTGCTGGCAAAGCAGATCATAGCCGTAAGATTTGGACCGTCCTCATCTTTATGATTTGGCACAGCATTTATGTGGAGCGCAGCATTGATCCAGAGCAGTTGAATCATCAACCGAAAGAAGTCATCTTTAGTTAATGAAAAAAGGTTTTCAGCTTTGTGCTGAAAACCTTTTTTGTCATGATAGAAAGCAGTGGAAAAGGGTAAAATAACAAGCGGTTCATAGTTATTGCTTAATATCCTGAAAAAAACATGATAAAGTGAAGATACACGTATGATGTTAACGGGATAAAAGGGAACGATAGTATTGTCCTTTTTCTACATATTCTCTACGGATTCTGTCCATGTCTTGGATATCTTCATCTGTTAACTGACGGACGACCTTGGCTGGACGGCCAAAAGCGAGTGATCCTTTTGGAATAACCTTTCCTTGAGGGACAAGACTACCTGCACCGATAAAGGCACCTTCGCCAATTTCTGCACCATCGAGAATGATGGACCCCATACCAATGAGGGCATTTTTTCGAATGATTGAGCTATGTAATGTGACTTGGTGTCCAATGGTAGCACCATCTTCTATAAGAAGTGTTTTTCCAGGACTTTGATGCAGACAGGATAAATCTTGAATATTGACGTTTTTTCCAATTCTCACAGGAGCGACATCGCCTCTGATGACGGTTTGAAACCACACGCTCGAATATTCTCCAATCGTGACATCACCAGTAATGGTGACGTTATCTGCGACAAAGACCGATTCATGAATCTCAGGTGTAAACTGATGATATGGATAAATCACTTTTTCGACTTCCTTTCTTAATACAACATTTGTGAGGTGTTTACTTTGTGGACTTGGCATGCTGAAAGACCAGTTGGTACAATTGTAATTGTACATGGTGCGAGTGAATATCACGGCCGATATAAATGGCTGATCGAAATGTGGCGAAATGCAGGCTATCACGTCGTTATGGGTGACCTCCCTGGGCAAGGGACATCGACACGTGCGCGCGGCCACATTCGCTCGTTTCAGGAATACATTGATACAATAGATGAATGGATCGAACATGCGAAATCATTCAGGCTTCCTACTTTTTTACTTGGACACAGTATGGGTGGACTCATTTCAATTGAGTGGATCAAGCAGTATACCCATACGAAGATTGATGGCCTTATTTTATCATCACCTTGTTTAGGTCTGCAATTTAAACCGAAGAAGCTAATGGATTTTGCATCAAAAGGTCTAAATGTGCTGGCACCGTCCTTTAAAGTCGAGTCAGGGCTGTCGATTGAACTAGCCACACGGAATCAGGCTGTGATTGAGGCAGACTCAAATGATTCTCTTTACGTAACAAAGGTGTCGGTTCGCTGGTACCGAGAGCTGATCAAAAATATTGATGCGGCCATGCAGCCAACGAATGTCTTTAAATCGATTCCGCTCCTTTTAATGCAGGCGGGCGATGATAAGATCGTGGATAAAACGAGGGTGATCAAATGGTTCAATGGCATTGAATCAACCAATAAATCATACCGTGAATGGGAAGAACTGTATCACGAAATTTTTAATGAACCGGAAAGAGAAGATGTGTTTAAGGCAGCAAGAGCCTTTACAGATCAATATATTTGATGGTGAGCTTTAAGTTGGGGGTGGATTGATTTGTCAGTACCAGAGCGTCCTTTTGCACTGATGACAAAGGTGTATAAAGATATTTTTCCGCTTGTTCATCAGGAGCTGAAAAAGTGGCGGGCTCATGCAGAAATGATTGAAAATGAAGAACTGCGAACGCAGGCACTAGCGAGCATATCCAGTAAAACCTTTCACTGTGAAGGCGGAGGCATTTTATCTCTTCTAGCAGGTGAGGCGAAAGAAACGTGTATTGAATTCATTGTGGCGTATCAAACCATCAGTGATTACTTAGATAACCTATGTGACCGCAGCACGTCGCTGGATCCAAAAGATTTTCATATGCTGCATCAAGCGATGAGAGATGCGCTTGATATTCATGCTGAGCTCAAGCCTTACTATCAATTCCGTGATGATCAAGAGGATCATGGGTATTTACATGCGCTTGTCCGCACATGTCAAGACGTGCTTACGCGCCTTGAGCATTATCCAATCATTCAGCCATATTTACACACGCTGTGTGATTACTACAGTGATTTGCAAGTACATAAACACGTCGTTCCTCATGAGCGGGTCCCGCGGCTAGAATCGTGGTTTCGCCAGTATGAAAAGGATTTGCCTAAGATGGAATGGTATGAATTTTCAGCTTGTGCAGGATCAACGTTAGGGATTTTCTGTCTTGTGGCGTATGCGCTGCAGCCGGATTTTACAGAAAAGCAGGCGAAGCAAATTTACGAAAGCTATTTCCCTTATATCCAAGGTCTGCACATTTTACTTGATTATTTAATTGACCAAGAAGAAGACCGGCTTGGGGGAGATCTGAACTTTTGCTCCTACTATGCTTCTCATCATGAGATGATGGATAGACTTCAGCATTTTATTGAAAAAGCGGATGAGCAGCTGAAAGGCATTCCGCACGAAAACTTTCACAAATTGATTAACAGAGGGTTACTGGCAGTCTATTTGTCCGATGAAAAAGTGACAGCCCAAAAAGAGATGAATAAGCTGGCAAAACGGCTGATCAAATCAAGCGGGAAAACATCATTCTTTTTCTATATCAACGGAAGAGCTTACCGGACCTATCAGAAAATGCCTTGGATGAAATCCTCATAAAAAAGCTCAAATCCATTAGGATTTGAGCTTCAGCGCGCAGACAAACCCTCGCATTCTTTGTCAGTCCTGTGCGCCGGTACTCACGAATGTCAAATTCGCTCCGTTCCGGTGCTCGTTCTTCCTAGACTGCAAAGGTTTTCTATCACGCTGAAAGAAGACAAAGGGCTAAAATAAAAATCATTTTAGCCCTTTGTCAATAATCTGAGCTCAGATCATTAGGATTTGAGCTTTTTTTCAATGGCGACCACAAAAGGCGGGTCGTTTTGAATATTCATGTATTGATATGATAAAACTTGTGCCTCTTCATGAGGAAGTGATCTGCAATAGTCAAGAAGTACTTCTTTTTCTCTTTTTCCTTCGGAGTGTCCATGGTAAATCACAAGGACGATCAGACCGCCGGGTTTAAGCCAGTCGAGGAGCTGCTCGATGGCTTCGATGGTTGTATGAGCCTGAGTGGTGACGGCTTTATCGCCTCCGGGCAGGTACCCAAGGTTAAACACCGCACCAGAAATATGTCCATAAACATCCTTTGGCAGGTGATGAGCCAGTTTTTCATGCCCATCGTGAATCAGATGAACGTAAGGATATCCCTCGCCAAGCCTTTTTCTCGTCTGCTGTAGGGCTTCCTCTTGTACGTCGAATGCGAAAACTTGTCCATCATTTCCTACAAGATCAGCTAAATAGCGTGTATCGTGGCCATTTCCCATTGTTGCATCAATGACGATGTCGCCTTTTTGACAAGCCCGTTCTAACAGCTCTTTACTAAAAGGGAGCATGCGTTTCAAAATCATTTGGCTGCTTCTTCCAATCTGACGAAACGTTTGCCTTGGTAGCTGTTACGTCTTTCGAGCTCAGCATTAATGGCATTTAGTACTTCCCACTTGTTTACACTCCACATCGGACCAACCATTAATTCAATTGGGCCATCCCCTGTAATGCGGTGAATAATCATTTCTGGCGGCAGGATCTCCAGTTGATCACAAACAAGCTGAACATATTCTTCCTGGCTTAGAAACTCCAATTTGCCTTTTTCGTATTGCTTGACCATTGGGGTTCCTTTTAAAAGGTGAAGTAAATGAATTTTAATTCCTTGCACATCTAAATCTGCGACAGCTTTTGCTGTTTCCATCATCATGTCCCGGTTTTCTAGAGGCAGTCCGTTGATGATATGCGAGCAGACACGAATTCCGTGTTTTCGCAGTTTTTCTACACCTTCTACGTAGCATTCATAATCATGGGCACGGTTAATGAGCATCGCTGTACGTTCATGAACCGTTTGAAGACCAAGCTCTACCCAGAGATAAGTGCGCTCATTTAATTCGGCTAAATACTCCACCACGTCATCTGGCAGGCAGTCAGGTCTTGTCGCAATAGATAAACCAACCACTCCATCCAGATTCATGACGGTTTCAAATTTTTCTTTTAGAACAGGAAGCGGGGCGTGTGTGTTTGTATACGCTTGAAAATACGCCATATATTTTCCGTCTTTCCATTTTGTGTGCATCCGGTCTTTGATTTCGTTAAATTGAGTGATGAGATCATCAGCCCGGTTTCCTGCAAAATCACCAGACCCAGCTGCACTGCAAAATGTACAGCCTCCGTGGGCTACAGTACCATCACGGTTTGGGCAGTCAAAGCCGCCGTCTAAGGCCACTTTAAATACTTTATGACCAAAGTGCTCTCGCAAATGATAGTTCCATGTGTGATAGCGTTTTTCGCTGTTTGAATATAAAAAAGGGTTATGCTGATCCAAGTCAGTAACCTCCTTGCGTAATAATAGGCATCCTTAAAGTTTAACAAAAATCATGAAGGAGGACAATTGAATCTGTCCAACATTTTCTTTAGTGAAAAAGCTTTACGTGGGCAAAATAGGCGGGAGCAATGATGAAATGGAGGGAATGCAAGATGGCAACAAGGCAGTCGATCGATGAATTTATCCAAAAAAGTACTGAAACCCTTGAGTTTGCAAATGAGCAATTTGATTTGAACTTACGCCAAGAGCATTATAATGAGGACGAATTTTCTAAGGCGCAGCTTATGCTTGAAGATGCGGTGAACGAATTAGAAAAATTAAAAGATGTCGCCAATGACCAGCAAAGAGAGCGATTAGACAGGGCGCGTGTTCAAATTCAAAGCTTGCAAAATCAAATGATTTTAGGTATTTCTTACGACAACGAATGATGAACAGATCCTTTTTTTAAGGGTCTGTTTTTTATTTTTTAAAAGGCTATTGACTTTTTGGCTGAGTGTCTTTATTGTGTTAAGTGTACTACAACAACTAATACACTAAAGACACTTAAAAAGTGAAGAAAGGTGTTCAACCATGAAAAAAGAAAAAAAACCAATCAATTTGAAGTGGATGGTGCTGGCTGTTGCGTTAGCATGTACATTTTTTTTCGTTCTCGTTTTCATTGGTTTTGAAGTTCAAAAAGATTTGATACCTAATTCAATCCCTTTAATGCAAGGGCATGAACAAGCGATAGGACTGCAAAAGCATGAATGAGGAAAGAGGGAGCCATCATGATTCAAATAGATCCACGAAGCGCTGCGCCATTATATGAACAAATCATTGAGCAGTTGAAAATTTTATGTCTAAAAGGTGTAATGAAACCTGGTGACAAACTGCCCTCTGTCAGAGAGCTCGCCACCATTATCATCGCCAACCCAAACACCGTCAGTAAAGCATATAAAGAGCTTGAGCGGGAAGGGATTATTGAAACACTAAGAGGCCGCGGTACGTATGTAACAGAAGGGGCTCAGTTAAAGCTGAATGAAGGGAAGGTGTTGGAGATGAAGGAGCAATTAAAACAACTCATCATAGAAGCTCATTATGCCGGTATTGATATTCAACAACTGAAGGAATGGATAGAAGAGATCGGCTCAAGTCTTGAGGGAGGAAAACAAGTTGATTGAGGTTAGAAATGTATCAAAGACATTAAATGGACGTGAAGTACTCAGTAACGTTTCCTTCAAAATAGGCGAAGGTGAGATCTTCGGTCTGCTAGGCAGGAATGGCTCAGGAAAAACAACACTTCTCCGCTTGATTCAGCAAATTCTTCTTCCAGATGAAGGAGAGATTTATTTTAAAGACGTGCTTGTGAAAGACCATCCTTTAGTGAAGCAAAATATTGTGTATATGCCAGTCGTCAATCCCTACTTTGACAGATACAATTACGGACAGCTTGTCCAGCTGTTAAAGCATATTTATCCGAAGTTTGACGTGACATATGCCAATGAGCTTGTGAACCGCTATGAAATTCCGGAAAAAGTGAAATATCGTGAACTATCGACAGGGTTAAAAAAACAGCTGTCATTAATTTTAAGCTTTGCGATCAAGCCAGCGGTGATTTTGTTAGATGAACCGACAGATGGAATTGATGCCGTCACAAGAAATGATGTTCTTCAGCTCATGATTGACGAGGTAGCGGAACGTGAAACATCGATTCTCATTACATCGCACCGATTAGAGGATATTGAGCGTATGTGTAACCGAATCGGGTTTTTAGAAGGAAATGAACTCACAAGTGTCATGGATCTAGATGAATTAAAGAATGATTATGTCAAAATTCAGATGGCTTTTGAAGAAGATATGAACTTGAGTATACGAAAAAATGGCGTTGCTATATTAGATCAAGCGGGCATTTTTTATACAGCGCTTGTTCTTAAAACCGATGTAGAGGCTAAAGAGTACTTGAAGTCGCTGCAGCCAAAAGTATGGCATGAACTGCCTGTGAATTTAGAAGAAGTATTCATTGCAAAGTTTGGAGGGAAACGGAGATGGTAAAGCGGCAATTATTATATAAGGAGTGGAAGCAATCAGAGCTGACATTTATTTTAGTGATGCTGGTTGCGGCGCTTGCGACGCCCTTTGCATTCTTAATGGAATATTCGTCTTTTCAAACGTGCATAAACGATACAGTTTGTATTACGGATTCACCACGTTTTTCTTATATCTTTAAGACGGATGCTTTTCTCTCCCTTTCATGGTTAATGGGAATTTTCTTTGCTGTGATTCAGCTTGGATTTGAGAGAAATAAAGGGCAGATGGATTTTACCTTATCCTTGCCATTTAGCAGAAGTACGATTTATCACACTAAGTTCTTCTTAGGCGCTGGAATCATTGCGATTATTCATGCCGTCTCATATGTTCTCACTTATTTACTTATATTAGGCCTTAATCCATTAGAGGTACCTGGCTTTAACAGCGGTTATTTCTTTTCGCTGCTGTCCTCTTGGATGATGTATAGCTTGTTTTTTGCAGCTGGTACTTTAACAGGAAGTGCTATTTCCCAGGCAATCGTTGCATTTAGCACAGCTATTTTACCCTTTTTAGTGATTGGACTACCGATCGTTCATTTAGATTTTATCATGAAAACAAGTGGAATGTGGATGGATCGGATCTTCAATTATTTGATCTCGCCTATTTCTCCAATTACTTATATCACCACTGAACGTTTTCAACATGAATATCCACTTTGGTTCACTGGTGAAGAATTCATCGTACCCATTGTGATGATGATTGTATTTTATCTCATTGGTTTGCTTAGCTTTATGAAGCATCCGATTGAACGAAATGGCCGGTTCTTCCTTTACTCAAAAATGGATAGACCTATTCAGATTATGGTCATTGTCTTCGGTGTTCTAGGATTTGGATGGGTTGGATTTTCTTCTGATAATTCCATGTTTGGTTATATCACTGGCATGTTAATAGGCGGCGTTGTAGGTGCACTAACAAGTTATTTCTTAATATATCGAAAAAGATAAACAGAGAGTAGGGAGTAGAGATGATTCAGGTTCAAGCGTTAGATCATGTGTTTAAAATTGGTAAAAAGGGCAGAGAGAATGAAATTCCTGTGCTGAAAGGGATTGACCTATCCATCAAAAGAGGCGACATTGCTTGTATTGTGGGACGAAGTGGTTCGGGGAAATCTACCCTTTTGAACTTAATTTCAGGATATATTACGCCAACGAGCGGACAAATTGTCATTGATGGTACCGATGTGACCGGCTTTAATGAAAAAGAATGGGCGGACTTCCGCTTAGATCACTTTGGCTTTATCTTTCAAAGCTTTCAATTGATCGGGAGCTTAACGACGTATGAAAATGTTGAACTTCCGCTCACTTTAAAAGGTGTGAAGCCGTCTGAACGAAAGACGAAAGTAAAAGAAATGCTGAAACGAGTAGGCCTCGAACATCATACAGGGCATTACCCGAATGAGTTGTCCGGCGGGCAGCAACAGCGTGTGAGTATTGCAAGAGCCTTGATTTTAAATCCATCTATTATATTAGCGGATGAACCAACAGGCAGTCTAGATTCAGAAACCGAAGCAGAAATTCTAGCCTTTATCCAGCAGCTCAATCGTGAAAAAGGAATCACGTTTGTCATCATTACACATGACGATGAAGTCGCTTCAATTGCAGATACAACGTTCCAGCTTCATGATGGTGTATTAAAGAAAGGGGAACAGACCATTGAAATTTAGAGATCAGGTCAAATTCATTAGAAGAAACATGAAGAAAAATAGATTGCGTGTGTTTATGACCATTCTTGCGACGACAATGGCATGCTCTTTCTTAATCGTTCTAGCATCTGTCGGTTTTGGTTTGCAAAAATCGGCGCAAGATGAAATCATGAAACAGCAAATCATCACTGAAGTGAAAGTGTTAGGCAAGGAAAAAGGTGCCGTCAAGGTAGATGATTTAAAGAAATATGACCATGTGAAATCTGTCGTCTCAAGAACGTCTCTCGTTCCATCGGTAAACGTCGAGCTCGATGACCGCTCAAGTGAAACGCAGGCTGCTCTGACCGATATGAAAGAGGAAAAAGAAGCAGGGCTTGAACTAGACAGAGGGAAAGTCCCAACATCAGCAAACGAAATTGTGGTTGGGTATCATATGGCTGAACTTCTCTGGACGGATAAAGAGCGCAAAGCCTATGAAAAAGAATTAAATCAAACGTCAAACGGTGAAGAAGAACCAAAAGAGCCAAAAGGCTACACGAAAGATATTTTAAATAAAGTGATTCAAATCAAGGTACCAAAACTCAACGAAGAAAATGAAGTCGTCAAAGAAAAAACATTTGATTTCCGTGTAGTAGGAGTCATGAAAAAGCCAAATTTGGAGTGGCAGCAGGATCATAAAATTCTCATTCCGAATGCGTATGAAAAGGAATTTGGTCAAATACTTGATCTATCTCCTGAAGCAGGAAATGTCGAGAAAATGACCTCTGTCTATGCGGATAAATTCGACAATGTCGGTGCACTCACGAATAAGCTGACAGATGAGGGCTACCAAGTCATCTCTGTGACGAATCAGCTCGAAGGTATGGATATGTTCTTTACTGTCTTCAAAATTGGACTCATTTTTGTCGGCTGTATCGCAGTCATTATTTCTGCAATTGGTATTTTTAATACGATGACAATGGCAGTAACAGAGCGAACACAAGAGATTGGGATTATGAAAGCCATTGGTGCGAATCCATCGATTATCAAGCGAATGTTCCTCATGGAAAGTGCTTATATTGGGGTGATTGGGTCGATCATCGGTATTATCATCTCATATATCATTAGTTTCGCCGTCAATTTAATCATTCCAGCCATTTTGTCGTCCATGTCAGAGGGAGGGTCAAGCGATCAATTCTCGATCACCTTCTCCTATATTCCGCTCAGCCTTGTGATCACAGCAACAGTGATTAGCGCAGGGGTAGCGATCCTTTCAGGGCTTAATCCGGCACGTAAAGCAACAAAAACGAATGTATTAGCAGCATTAAGAAGAGAAATCTAAAAAAAGAACCTCCTAAGACACCCGATTGGGCTGACAGGAGGTTCTTTTTTTGTGACACATGGCTATTGCTTAGGTGCCCGGTACCCTGCACGTTCTGCCTCTTCTACGGAGCAGAATAGTTCGGTTACATTTTTTGTTCTAGAGTAGTATCTGCTGCTCGGTGTGTGATAAATGCCATTGACACTTCCTTTGATGTTACAGGCTGCTGATTCTTTTTTTGTTTCCTTCTGCGATTCATGACCGCCTGTACTTTTTCCTTCATCTTTAGGAGCGGAGCGCTGAACAGTGGAAGACTTCGTATCGCTGCTGCTTTTCTTGTTCTCTTTTTTGAGTGTTTCATTGCTTGAGGCAAGCTTGTCTATTTTCTCTTCAAGCGCTTGAATGGTCTTTTCTTGCTTTTTGACTGTTTCTTTTTCTGAGGTGATGGTTTCTAGCTTTTTAGCTAGTTTTTCTTTATCCTTAGTTGCGTCCTCTAAAGAGGCAGTAAGCTCCTCTTTATCAGCTTTTAAGCGCGATATGTCAGATGTGAGCTGCTTTTGATCCTTTAACAGCTGTTCTGAAGATGGATCTGCTTGTGCCTTCGGTGCATCTGTGGCAGCAAACGGTAATGACATAATGGAAAAGACGAGACCCAAGATCAAAAAAGGATAAAATAGTTTCTTTGAAAAGATATGCTCGTTCTGGTGTTTGAGTAATAAGAAATTGACGGCATATCCTATGGCGAAACAAACACATAAAAGACCTATGATGAGTAACATCATCATCTAGAAGCCCCCCTAAATCTCTATTTACTCCTATCATACCTCATTTTTCCATTTTTAGGGGCGGTTTAACTAAAAAAGCCCTGTTTACACAGGGTTTTCAGCTAATGGTAATCCTTTGATTGCTTCCTTAACCGTCAAATATGTGATTGCATCCTGGAAATCTGTATCCAAGTCTTTCATTTTCATCGCAAGCTGCGGTTTGATCCCTGTGATGATCAGTTCGGTTCCAGTTAAACTGAGAAGATGATGCAGCTTGAAAATGCGTCCTGCAACGGAATCATCGACATCGATTAAGCCAGAAAGATCGACAATTAAATAATCATCCTTTGAATCATCTAATATACAAGTTAACTTCGCAACAATGGCATCAAAGCGTTCTTCAGATAGTTTTCCAATGAGTGGTAGAGCAGATACACCATTTTTGATTGGGACGATTGGCGTCGAAAGAGAGGTGACTTCCTGTAAGGAATCTTCTAGGAGTTGTTCATATTCTTTCTGTTTCGTAATATCCTTTTGAAAGCCAATGAAAAATGTTTTATCATCTTGTTCAATGTATAGAGGATCTATATTGAGTTCATTCCAAAAAAAAGTACCGTCTTTTTTATAATTTTTTAGCTGTGTGGTAATAGGTATTTTATTCTGTATTCCATGACGTATTAAATCAAGCTGCTCTTGATCTGTGTCTTTTCCTTGAAGGAATCGACAATTACGCCCAAGAATCTCATCTGGTTTGTATCCAGTCATGTGTGTAAAGCCATGGTTCACATAAACGATAGGGTTATCCTCTAAAGAAGGGTCTGTAATGACAACACCGATCCGCGCATGATCTAGCGCTTTTTTTATGAGTTCAAGCTGTTTTTGCAAGCCGAAGATGTTCGAGCTGACCATATTACCCTCCTTTGCTGCTACTAGCAGACATATCAAATGGCTGTCTTTTCAACCAAAAGTATTCCTTAATAACGTAACATAACATATGTTCTGTTTCAATGATTGCAATGGCTTTGTTAAATTTGTCATCATAGTTTGTCCTCCATTAGAATATATTAAGTAAGGAGACTTTTCTTTAGAAAAAGAAGGAATCAATTGCTCATAATTCATAAAATGACAAAAATAGTTAATATGGATTAGGTAAAAATGATTCCAATGCATCAAGATTGTTTTTGGGTCATTCACATATAATGGAAGAAACAAGCTTTTTTTCTTCGTTAGAGAGAATAGACCTTTTACATGGATTATGACGGAACAGCAGAATGGCATTACAGGGGGCTGGACAGCCTGAAGTCGCTTTACTATTCTAAGGGCTTTAGGAAGGTGATGAAAATGCTGCAACAAGTCATTATTGCTTGCGCCATTGGAGGGGTCATGGGCATTCTCGGTCACGTAAAGAAAAAAGGCAGGCTAGAGAAGCCCAGAATGACAAAAAAGTTTATTTATTTAGGGTTTATTGAAGATTGGCTCGTTGGGATGATTGCCGCTACACTGCTTGTCTTATCCTCAAATCCCGATTCTAGTCTGCACTTGGTCATCTTATCAATTATTTCAGGTTACGGAGGAGAAGCAGTTCTGCGAAGCTTTGATTTTGTAAGAGAACAGCGTTCACAGGATGCAGACTCCAACCGTCATAACCGATCTCCACACGAATAATATCCTCTACTTTACCCTGATCTAGGGTACATTCCCATTGTATACAAACCTGCTTGCACTTATGATCATAATTCTATAAAATACTACTTAGATGACGGTTACGATAAGAACAGTGAAGAGGAGTAGTAGGAAAGCAGTATTTGTCTTTAGAGAATTGACGGCTGGTGAAAGTCAATCAAATCTGCTTCTGAACTCGCCTCAGAGTTGCAGTTGCGTTAAAGCTTCTGTCGCATGTCTGCGTTAAAGATATTAAGTGAGCGTACAAACAGAAAGTGACGCTAACAAGGGTGGTACCGCGGGAACCAAAAAATCTCTCGTCCCTTTCCAGGGATGAGGGTTTTTTGTTGATTTTAGAAAAATCTGAATTCTTGCAGTGGTCATCTGAGCAGATACAGCCGTACATATTAAAGGAGGTTTTCACATTGAGTTTTCAGCATCGGGAAATTGAAAAGAAGTGGCAGGATTATTGGCTGACACATAAAACATTCGCCACATCTGACTCGGAAGATAAACCAAAGTTCTATGCGCTTGATATGTTTCCATACCCATCAGGAGCAGGGCTTCATGTCGGGCACCCTGAGGGCTACACAGCAACGGATATTTTATCACGCATGAAACGTATGCAGGGATATGATGTTCTTCATCCAATGGGATGGGACGCATTTGGTCTTCCAGCAGAACAGTATGCACTAGATACAGGGAATGATCCAGCGGTCTTTACAGAAGAGAACATCAATAACTTCCGCCGCCAAATTCAATCACTAGGATTCTCATATGATTGGGATCGAGAAATCAACACGACTGATCCGAATTATTATAAATGGACACAATGGATTTTCTTGAAATTGTACGAAAAGGGATTGGCGTATATCGATGAAGTACCAGTGAACTGGTGCCCGGCGCTTGGTACAGTTCTTGCAAATGAAGAAGTCATTGATGGAAAAAGTGAACGCGGAGGGCATCCAGTTGAAAGACGTCCGATGAAGCAATGGATGCTGAAGATTACGGCATATGCGGACAGGCTGTTAGAAGATTTAGAAGACATTGATTGGCCTGAAAGCATCAAAGATATGCAGCGTAACTGGATCGGACGTTCAGAAGGTGCACACGTTCATTTCGAAGTAGAAGGACATGACGAACAGTTTACTGTTTTCACAACGCGTCCGGATACATTATTTGGTGCAACATATGCGGTACTTGCACCAGAACATGCACTTGTTGAAAAAATTACAACAGCTGCTCAAAAAGAAGCAGTCGAAGCATATATCAAAGAAATTCAATCAAAGAGCGACTTAGAGCGGACAGATCTTGCAAAAACGAAGACGGGTATTTTCACAGGCGCTTATGCCATCAATCCATTAAATGGTGAAAAGATGCCGATCTGGATTGCAGATTACGTGCTGGCTACTTATGGAACAGGCGCGATTATGGCGGTACCTGCCCATGATGAGCGTGACTATGAATTCGCCAAAACATTTGATCTTCCAATCAAGGAAGTTGTAGAAGGCGGAGACATTGAAAAAGAAGCTTACACAGGTGATGGAAAACACATTAACTCTGATTTCCTCAATGGATTAGGAAAAGAAGAAGCGATTGAAAAAGCCATTGCATGGCTTGAAGAACATCAAAAAGGCGAAAAGAAAGTCACATATCGTTTAAGAGACTGGCTATTTAGCCGCCAGCGTTACTGGGGTGAGCCAATTCCAATTATTCATTGGGAGGACGGAACTTCTTCAGCCGTTTCAGAGGAAGAGCTTCCACTGATTTTGCCTAAAACCACTGAGATTAAGCCAAGTGGTACAGGTGAATCACCTTTAGCCAATATCAAAGAGTGGGTTGAGGTTGTAGATCCTGTAACAGGTAAAAAAGGACGCCGTGAAACCAATACAATGCCGCAATGGGCAGGCAGCTGCTGGTATTTCTTACGTTATATTGACCCGCATAACTCAGAAAAGCTTGCATCTCCTGAGAAGCTAAAGAAATGGCTTCCTGTTGATGTATATATTGGCGGAGCAGAACATGCTGTACTGCATCTTCTATATGCGCGCTTCTGGCATAAGTTCTTGTATGATATCGGTGTTGTTCCTACAAAAGAACCTTTCATGAAATTGTTCAACCAAGGAATGATTCTTGGAGAAAATAATGAAAAAATGAGTAAATCAAAAGGGAACGTTGTCAATCCAGATGATATCGTAGAATCTCATGGTGCGGATACATTACGACTTTATGAAATGTTCATGGGACCTTTAGATGCATCAATCGCTTGGTCTGAAACAGGACTTGATGGTGCTCGCCGTTTCCTTGATCGTGTATGGCGTCTATTCACAAATGAAGATGGCACAATCAGTGATAAAGTGACGGAGCAAACTGGAGGCGCATTAGAACGCAGCTATCATGAAACCGTGATGAAGGTAACGGACCATTATGAAGGCCTGCGCTTCAATACAGGGATCTCACAATTAATGGTGTTTATCAATGATGCCTACAAGGCTGATACACTGCCGAAAGAATATGCAGAAGGCTTTGTGAAACTTCTTTCTCCAATTGCACCGCACTTAGCAGAAGAGCTTTGGAATAAACTTGGTCATGAAGGGTCTATTTCTTATGAAGCATGGCCGCAATATGACGAGTCAAAGCTTGTCGACGATGAAGTAGAAATTGTCGTACAGTTGAATGGAAAAGTGAAAGCAAAATTAACCGTTCCTGCTGATGCAACAAAAGAACAGTTAGAAGAGCTTGCGAAAAATGATGCACGCGTAAAAGAACAGCTTGAAGGGAAAACCATTCGCAAAGTGATTGCGGTTCCTGGGAAGCTTGTCAATATTGTTGCGAACTAATGATGACACCCATCGGTATGAACCGGTGGGTGTTCTTTATTTCCCGGGACATAATTTTGTCGAAAACAAGGTGATTACTTCATCGACCTCGTATTTTAACAGGTGATCAAGAAAATGAGGAGTGACGTCAATGGAAAAGGAAAGCAAACGTGAACAACTGCTCAGTCTGTTAGGAGAAATGCCAGAACGCCATCGCGTGGAGGCATATACGTTAAAGATCGAGGAACGTGAATCGTATGTAGTCGAAACACTCATTCTTTCGATTCATGGTGTAGAGGAAGTGCCTGCTTATTTTGTAAAGCCAAAGGATACGGTGAAAAAAAGACCTGTTGTGCTGTTCCAGCACTCTCATGGCGGGAACTACGTGGATGGGAAGGAAGAGCTGATCAAAGGTGCTCATTATTTGCAAGCGCCTTCATATGCGAAAGAGTTCACATCAAAAGGCTATAGTGTCCTGGCTATCGATCATGCAGGGTTTGGTGAGAGAAGAGGAAGAACAGAAAGTGAAATTTTTAAGGAGATGCTTTTAACAGGAAAAGTGATGTGGGGCATGATGCTGTATGAAAGCATGTGTGCGATTGATTATGTGCTGTCTCGATCTGATGTGCTGCCGGACCGGTTAGCTGTTTTTGGAATGTCAATGGGAGGGCTTCTTTCCTGGTGGACTGCTGCGCTTGATGAGAGGGTCAGTGTGTGTATTGATCTTTGCGCACAGGTCGATCATCACACATTAATTGAAACGAACAATTTAGACAGGCATGGCTTTTATTACTATGTACCAAGCTTAGCAAAGTACTTTACAGCAGCTGATATTCAGGCAATGATTTTTCCAAGGCCGCATTTAAGCTTAGTTGGAAAACTTGATCCGCTCACGCCTGCTGAAGGCGTCGGACGCATTCAAAAGGGATTGAGTCAAACCTATCAAACTGCTTCATTGAAAGAACGGTATCAGCTTGTTGGTCTTCATGCAGGTCATTTTGAAACAGCCGCTATGCGTCACGAGGCCACTCGATTTTTGAAAAAATGGCTGTAACCCATAAAGGCTTGGACATACTACGTCAATAGAAAGGAGGAAACAGATGAAAAAGATCACGATCATTGGCGGATGCGGTGTGATAGGCCGTATATTAACAAAAGCGCTCTCTTCTGAGTACGAGATCACCATCATTGATCAAACGAGTTGTGTAAAAGGAGCCATTTTAGCAGATGCAGCGAATGAACAGGAATTATATGAGGCGATTCCGAGAGATACAGATGTCATCATGCACCTTTTAAACATGGAGATGACGCATAATGTGATGAATCTTGAGGAGTTTGAAAAAGTGAATGATATTTTTTGGAGGAGCTCCTATTATATGTTTCGATCAGCTGCACGTCTCAGCATACGAAAAGTCATTTTTGCAAGCAGCAATCATGTGACCGATCGTTATGAAGAGGATGGCCGCTCCTTACTAGGGCGAAATATTACAACAGACGATGTGCCAGCGACTAAAAATGTCTATGGTATTTTAAAATTTGCTTCAGAACAGCTAGGCCGTTTGTTCCACGATCAAACGGGGATGTCTGTTATTAATTTACGGATTGGAACGGTTGTGACGGATGAGATGGAGGCATTACACAAGAAACGAAGAACGAAACGAACACTTCTGTCACATGAAGATCTTATAGGGATGACAAAGGCAGCGATTGAAACGACCGTCCCCTTTGGGACATATTATGCCGTATCAGAAAACGAAGAAAAGCCCTGGTCTACGGAAAAAATAAAGCAGGAGTTAGGCTACAGACCTGATGTAAATACGACGGAAATCCTAGAAGAAAATGATCAGGCATAGGGCATAATCATGTCATTAGCTGATGATCTTATTCTTTTGTTTCATGAGCATAAAAGCACGATTGACAGGATCCATCCAGTTGGTCTGTCAAGATGATTATAGACGCTTTCTTCCCCCGTTTGTTACATTTTAATCACGATATCGTCACAGGCTGCAGCTTATTTTCGGACGAAATGATAACGCTTTCAAAGAAAGGGCGTGATGAACATAGATCGTTCTATTAAAGGCCGATTGTTCAACTTATTTAATTACTCTTTTCTACTCATGTTCGCATTAATATGTGTGCTTCCGTTCATCCATGTCATTGCAGCCTCTTTTGCTACAGTAGAAGAGGTCATCACGAAGAAGTTTATCTTGTTCCCGACCACGTTTTCTTTAGAGGCCTATCAATATATTTTCTCTACGGATATTGTGTATCGTAGCCTCATTGTGTCCATTCTTGTGACGCTCGTTGGAACAGCTGTCAGCATGTTTTTGTCCTCACTCATGGCATATGGGCTGTCTCGTCAGGAGCTAAAAGGCCGGAGAACATTGATGTTTCTCGTTGTCTTCACGATGTTGTTTAGTGGAGGTATGATTCCGACGTTTATTGTGGTGAAAACACTTGGTCTGCTTGATACCTATTGGTCACTTATTCTACCGGTTGCGATCAATGCATTCAATTTGATCATTTTGAAAAACTTCTTTCAAAACATCCCGGCAAGCCTTGAGGAATCAGCGAAGATGGATGGCTGTAACGATTTAGGGATTTTCTTTAAAATTGTGCTGCCACTTTCTTTGCCAGCTATTGCGACCATTTCACTTTTTTATGCCGTGACGTATTGGAATACGTACATGACCGCCATCCTGTATTTAAATGATTCAGTGAAATGGCCGATTCAGGTGCTGCTAAGGCAGATTGTCATTGTCTCAAGCGGAATGCAGGGAGATATGTCGGATATGGGATCATCCACACCACCGCCAGACCAAACGATTAAAATGGCTGTCATTGTGGTAGCGACCATTCCAGTTCTGCTTGTCTATCCATTTATTCAAAAGCATTTTAACAAAGGGGCATTACTAGGTTCTGTAAAAGGTTAAAAAGATGGAACAACGGAGGGATCTTATGGGGAGAAAGAAATTATGGTTGATTGCGTTTGTCCTGTTATTTACAGCAAGCGGTATTCTATCCGCATGTTCAAGCAAAGGAACAAGTTCATCAGATGAAAAGGTTGATTTAGATAAAAAGGTAAAGCTGACCTGGATGGCTATTTTGTATCATCAGCAGCCACCGAAGGATTCCGTCATAAAAGAGATTGAGAAGCTCACAAATACAGAGCTTGATATTACATGGGTGCCTGATGCCGTGAAGGAAGACCGTTTAAATTCCGCACTTGCCGCAGGGAATCTGCCGCAGATTGTCACGATTCAAGACATTAAGAATTCGTCTGCTATTAATGCGTTCAGATCAGGCATGTTCTGGGAAGTCGGTCCGTATTTAAAGGATTATCCAAATTTAAGTAAGATGAACGAACTGATTAATAAAAACGCCTCTATAGACGGTAAGCTTTATGGCATTTATAGAGAGAGACCACTTTCAAGACAAGGAATTGTCATTCGAAAGGATTGGCTTGAAAATTTAAATTTGGATACACCAAAAACATTGGATGATCTTTATGAGGTAGCTAAAGCTTTTACTGAAAAAGATCCGAATCAAAACGGAAAAGCGGATACAATTGGCTTTACGGATCGGAACGATTTGATTTATGGGGCATTTAAAACACTCGGTTCATATGAGGGAATGCCGACAGACTGGAAAGAAGAAAACGGCAAATTCACGCCAGACTTCATGACAGATGAGTACATGAATACAATGAAATACATGAAGAAACTGCGTGACAATGGCTATATCAACAAAGACTTCCCTGTTACAAGCAAAACACAGCAGCAGGAATTATTCTCACAAGGAAAAGCAGGGATCTATGTTGGGAATATGGTAGACGCAGTGAACTTGAGAGATGACGCGACAGATAAAAACATGGAAATAGATATCATCAACCGAATCAAAGGCCCAGATGGCAAAGAACGTGTGTGGGCATCAGGTGGTCATAATGGCATCTTTGCATTCCCTAAAACAAGCGTGAAATCAGAGGCAGAATTAAAACGGATTTTGGCCTTCTTTGACCGCATTGCAGAAGAAGATGTATATGGTCTCATGACGTACGGTATTGATGGCGAGCATTATAAGAAAGAAGAAGGGAATACATTTGTCAGAGAAGAAAGCCAAGTGAAAAGCTGGCAGACAGACGTACAGCCGCTTGTCAGTCTAGTAGGAATTGATAAACGTTACTTGAAAAATAAAGGAGATGCGGTTCGTACAAAATATGAAGAGCTAGAAGAAGACAATCAAAACATCATCGTCGCCAATCCTGCTGAAAGCCTGTATTCAGAAACAGCCTCAGAGCGAGGAAACGAGTTGAAAAAAATCATCGATGATGCGACTTATAAGTTCATTCTTGGAGACATCAGTGAAGATCAATTTAAGAAAGATGTAGAGAAGTGGAAATCAAACGGTGGTCATAAAATCATAGAAGAATATGAAGCTTCCTTTAAAAAATCAAAATGATCAACATAAACACCCCCGCACAGTTAAAAAGCGGGGGTGTTTTTATTAAAAGTCAAAGTTGTCTGGGTCTGGACCGATACGTTTGTTTTCATTTAAGTCAGAAAGGCGCTTCATATCCTCATCAGATAAGGCAAAATCAAATATGTCTGCATTTTCTTTTAAACGATGGGCTTTCGTTGATTTTGGAATGGTGATGACGCCTTTTTGCACATCCCAGCGCAAAATAATTTGAGCAGGTGTTTTGCCGTATGTGTCCGAGAGCTCTTTGATCACCGGATGATGAAGCAGTTCCCCCTGCATTAGCGGTGACCAAGCTTCCATTTGAATGCCATGTGTGTTCAAATACGTAAAGAGTGTTTCCTGCGTCAGTTTTGGGTGAAACTCCACTTGATTGATAGCTGGTATGATGTCTGCATCTTTTAATAGTTCGTCTAGGTGATGCGGCTGGAAGTTGCTCACTCCGATGGCCCTGACTTTTCCTTCACGATACAAGGTTTCCAGTGCACGCCAAGCGTCTTTATATTTTCCTTCAACCGGCCAATGGATTAAATACAGATCAAGGTAATCAAGCTGAAGCTTTTTCAAGCTTTCTTCGTATGCGTTTAGGGTAGATTCATATCCTAAATCGGCATTCCACACTTTTGATGTCACAAAGAGGTCCTCGCGGCGCAGTCCTGTTTCTGCTAAACCAAGCTGTATGCCTCGTCCAACACCTTCTTCATTTCCGTAAATAGCCGCTGTATCAATACTGCGATAGCCTAATTGAATGGCTGTTTTGACGGCGTCTATTAATTCTGCGCCATCTTCAACCTTGAATACACCAAGACCAAATCCTGGCATGTGGATCCCATTGTTTAATGTTTTTGTACTTTGTAAATGGTTCATATTGAAAACTCCTTTAGATGGTTTGATTTTGTTCTTGTTGTTCCATTCGAAAACTAATCATCGTGAGAATTGCTGCGATAAGGACCATGATGCCGCCGACCCAGCCTGTATGCACAAGCCCAAGAGTATCTGTCACGATGCCGCCTAAAAATGAGCCGATGGCGATACCGGCATTAAAGGCAGCGATATTCATAGCGGAAGCGACGTCGACTGCTCCTGGTGTGTATCTTTCTGCAAAGTCAACGACAACTACTTGCAATCCAGGCACATTCATGAAAGCAAACAGTCCCATCAGCATGACGGTTCCAATGCCTAGCACCGTGAATCCAGCAGTCAAGCTAAGGGTAAACATAATGATGCTTTGGATGATAAACATGTAAATCAGTGCTTTCATTGGCTGCTCATTAGCAGCCTTTCCGCCAATGACATTTCCGGCTGCGATCGTGATCCCGTATAAAAGCAGGATCAAGGCCACCGCCTCAGGCGCAAGACCTGTCACATGCTGTAAGAGAGGGGATAAATACGTAAAGACGACAAAGGTTCCTCCGTATCCTGTTGCTGTAATGACAAATAGAAGCAAGATTCTTTTTGTTTTTAATAAGACAGCTTGATCCTTAAATGATGTTTTCACGCCTTGCTTTAATTGAGATGGAACAAGAAAATAGTTGGATATCAGTGCGATCAGACCAATGATGACAATCACACCAAATGACGTCCGCCAGCCGAGCTCATGGCCAAGAAATGTCCCAAATGGCACGCCCGTCACAGTAGCAACTGTTAATCCAGTGAACATAAAGGCAATCGCACTTGCCCGTTTTTCTTTCACTACAAGGCTTGCAGCAATCGTAGAGCCGATGGACATAAAGATTCCATGGGATAAGGCTGAAATGACCCGTCCGATTAATAGCACTGAAAAAGTCGGAGCAATCGTGGCTAGTGTATTTCCAATCAAAAAGACGAGCATAATGAGCAATAGCAATGTCTTTCTTTTCATCGTTGAAGTCAGAGAAGTCAAAATAGGCGCGCCGAATGTCACACCAAGTGCATATAAAGAGACGGTCCAGCCCGCCTGGCTGACGCTCACTCCAAAGTCATCTGAAATCATCGGCAAAAGACCGACACTAATGAACTCAGTGGTTCCTATAGCAAAAGCACTAATGGCTAGTGCGAGAAGGGCAAAGTGGTTTTGCTTTTTCTTCATGAATAAGTGTTCACATCCTTCTATGATGACATTTTGATAGACGAAGCCGATCGGCAAGAGTTATTATCTAACATAGATGACGAAAAAAAAAGTACGTACTTTTTTGTAATATAGGTACTAAAAAGTGCCTGTTCGCACAAAGAGGAGTGAGGATTTGATGGAAAAGAAAAAATATAATATCTCAGTGGAAGCGACCCTTGAGGTCATTGGCGGGAAGTGGAAGTGCGTGATTTTATGTCATTTAACACATGGAAAAAAACGCACGAGTGAATTGAAGCGGCTCATGCCAAACATCACACAAAAAATGCTTACACAACAGCTGAGAGAGCTTGAAAGTGATGGGGTGATTAACCGAATTGTGTATGAGCAAGTACCGCCTAAAGTGGAATATGAATTAAGTGAATACGGACAGTCGCTCGAAAGAATTCTGAATGCGCTTTGTGATTGGGGAGCAGCTCATATTGAACGTGTGTACGGAGAGCCGCTTTCAGTGCTGGAAGACAGCATTTTAAATGAACAATTTAAATAAAAAAGTCCCGCTTCCTGTGCGAGCGGGACTTTTTGTCTTATGTGCCTTTTTTGTGGTCGCGGTATTTGCCAGGGGTCGTGCCTTCTAGTTTTTTGAAGGAACGGATGAAGTTTTGCGGATTTTTATATTTCAGTTTTTCCGAAATTTCTTTGACGGACATATCGGTTTCCACGAGCCAGTTTTTGGCGACATGGTGTCTGTAGGACGAGAGATATTCACTAAAGGAGATATCCATTTCCTTTCTAAAAATACTGCTTAAATAATTGGGGTTGTAATGCAGGCGTGTGGCGATTTCATCCAATGTAAGATCTGAGTCGAATTCTTGATGAATGATATGAATGATTTTCTCTGAGATGTTTTTGTATTGTGAGTCCTCACGTGCACCTAGCTGGTCAATAATCGGCCGAATGATCTCATGTTTCAGCCATGCTTCGGTATCTTCAAAGGTTTTAAATTCAAAAATCGTATCATACAGCATTTTGTTGTCTTCGACCTCAAATAATTCAATGCCAAGCAAATGCATCAGCTCAATCAAATTGTTTAAAAAACGGGCGAGAGCGATATGGTATTCATGCGGTCCAGCATTTTTAGAGAAAATGGATTGCAGAAGCACATGTAAATAATGATCCGCCTTGCCTTGATCACCTGCTTTCATCGCATCGAATAAATCATGCTGCAGCTGTTTTGGAAAATGGGTTTTAAACGTTTTTCCTTGCTGAATATGTTCATATAAGATAATGGATTTTTTCTCTGCTTTGAGCCTGTATTTTAAGGCTTCTTTTCCTTCAATGTAAGCCTGTTTCGCCATCGTGAGCTCCTTAAACTGGCGGCTGATCCCGATGCTGATCGATAAACCAAGCTCTTCCTCGATGCGCTGCTGAATAGTTTCCGCTAATTGGTTTAAATATTCAGTAAACTCTTCATCTGACTTTGAGTGATTCAAGATAATCGTCGTTTGATGCTGATTGACAACCGTTGGCTGAAGGTGCTCATCTTGCGGAATCATCTGCTCGATCAGTCCATTGATGGCAAATAACAGCAAGTCAGCATCCTTTTTTTCATAAGGTGTTCCTTTTAACGTATCGATTTGGGTCACAAGCATGGATAAATGAGACCAGCCCTGAGGGAATCCCAAACTTTGGAACCGGTTGTTAATTTCTTCTTCTGTCAGCTTTCCGAGCAATAGCCGCACCATAAAGTATTGCTGAAGGTGCGTGACTTGCTGCTCAATACGTTCCTCTAAATCATTGTTTTGATCCTTCATTTGTTTAATACTCGACTCAATCAACTCAAATTCATTTTGAAAAGGCTGTTTTTGCAAAAAGGATTCATTGCGTGCAAAGGACTCATATAACAAGCGGATTGGTTTATAAAAATGTCTGGACCCAAACCATGAAAATAGTAATGAAAGCGCTAACAAAATAAAGCAGATAATAAAGGTGATCCACCCAATTGATTTCGTTTGTGCCTTGAGTTCTGGAATGGAAACAAAGGATAGGTACGTCCATTCGTTATAGTCTGATTTTTGAAACGTAATTTGATAGGCTAGTTCCTCGATCTTCATGTTAAATTGACCTGATCGTTCTTCACGTGATAGGACATGCTTGACGAGCTCTTGATTCTTCAAGGATTCACCAATTTGTTCTTTGCGGTTATGTAGCAGCACTTTTCCGTTTGTATCAATGACAAACATACTGTCAGATTGAGAGAAGTCAGGCATATTGTCAGCAATCGTGCAGCTCGGAATGCTGGCGACAGCGATCCCTTTTTTCTGGACACTGTTCATAGGGAGTTGTTTGATTAAGTTCACATTGTATTTGCAAAAGGAGGCCTTTCCTTCTTTTGTCGCAACAAGTGGATTATTCTCTTCAAGTGCCCAGCTGGAATGACTCGGTATATTGAGGTAAGAGGTGAGCGCTTTCTCTTGGTCTCCGCTTGTGACATGATAAAGTCCCGAATTGTTCATGTACCAGTCTTCCATTTTACTCACGAGTGTAATATTGGAAAGATCGGTGTCAAAGGTTTGCAGGTAGTTTAGTTCCTGCTGTACTTGATTATAAAGCTGGAATTGGTCTGGATTTAAAGGTTCTGCCAGTGTTTGAAGGAGAGGCGGCGAACTGACATAGTGAGTGAGAGAATGATCCACTGTTTTTAAAATATGCTCAATATTGGATTGCGTTTGTTTGACGCTGTCCAGCTTTTCATTTGAGATATTTTCGAGTGCGGTTTTTTGCGAATGCTGATAAGAAAAAATACCGACAATGATGACAGGAATCGTACTAAGCACGAAAAAAAACGTCACAAGCTTGTAATAAAATTTATACTGCCTTCTTTTCATAAAACCCCCCATTTCAAACAGAACAATCTTTTCCCCTTAATTTATTAATCCAAAAATTTGGTAGGTTTGTCAATAATCATTTTCTGAGATTAGGATCATTTTCTTATGTTTTATGTAACGTTTTGAGTAGCTTCCCCTAAGTAAATATGATCTGATGATATGATTGTAGACGGATTTTTCATCCTTAAGATACAGTTAACACATGCATCAGCATGAGGGGAGGCTTTATCTATGAAAACAGAGGATGTCACTGCCAAGGGTATGCCTGCGGCAGCTTTGAAAAAAGAAAAGAGAAAGCGCTTACTTAATCAATTGCTTAGTCAAAAGTTTTTGTATGTAATGATTTTGCCAGGGCTCATTTATTTTCTTGTCTTTAAATATGTGCCGATGTGGGGGCTTATCATTGCCTTTCAAGATTACCAGCCGTTTCTCGGTATTCTTGGGAGTGAGTGGGTTGGCTTCAAACACTTTATTCGATTGTTTACAGAACCAACATTTTTCATCTTATTAAAAAATACACTGATTTTATTTGCCATGAATGTCGTGATTTTCTTTCCGATTCCGATCTTATTGGCCCTGCTTTTAAACGAGGTCAGATTGGCATTGTTTAAGAAATTTGTCCAGACCATGATATACATTCCTCACTTCATGTCATGGGTGATTGTCGTGTCCTTATCTTTTGTTTTGTTAACAGTAGATGGCGGGTTAATCAATGAATTGATTGCTTTCTTTGGAGGGGAAAAGATTAACTTCCTCCTTAGTCAGGAATGGTTCAGACCCATGTACATTTTACAGGTGATCTGGCGGGAAGCAGGCTGGTCGACGATCATTTATCTTGCGGCAATTACAGCGGTAGATCCGCAGCTATATGAAGCAGCAAAAATGGATGGAGCCGGCAGACTGAGACAAATGTGGCACATCACTCTTCCTGCCATTAAAAGTGTGATTGTCGTTCTGCTTATTTTGAAAATTGGTGACACATTAGAGCTTGGCTTTGAGCATGTCTACTTATTACTCAATGCAACGAACCGGGAAGTAGCAGAAATCTTTGATACGTACGTCTATACAGCTGGTCTTAAGCAAGGACAATTCAGCTATAGTACCGCTGTTGGTCTATTTAAAGCAGCCGTTGGACTCATTTTGGTCATGTTGGCGAACCGTTTAGCGAAGAAATTCGGGGAAGAAGGTATTTACTAAAAAGGGAGATGAAGAAGAATGACATTATCGACTGAAAAGAGATCACCACTTGAGCATGCAGAGAAATTAGCACAAACAATTATGAAAGCGCATACACCAATTGAGCTGCCTCCAGCTGGAAGATGGCATTATCATCAAGGCGTTTTTCTTTGCGGTGTGATGAAGCTATATGAGGCAACGAAGAACGAGACGTATTTCAATTATGTGAAAAGCTACGCAGATTCGCTCATTGATGAGTATGGAAACCTGTTATTTCGCAGAGATGAGCTTGATGCGATCCAAGCAGGGCTCATTTTATTCCCTCTTTACGAACGGACGGGAGAGAAGCGGTATGTGCTGGCAGCGGAGAAGCTTCGGGGGCTTTACCGCACATTGAATCGCACATCTGAGGGCGGGTTTTGGCATAAAGACAATTATGCCTATCAAATGTGGTTGGATGGTCTCTACATGGGAGGACCTTTTGCCTTAAAGTATGCAAAGCTGAGAGGTGAAGAGGAACTGGTGGATATGGTGATCCATCAAGAGTATCTCATGAGAAAGCATACAAAAGATGAAAAAACAGGTCTGTACTATCACGCGTGGGACGAACGAAAAGTGATGCCATGGGCTGATCAAAAGACTGGCTGTTCTCCTGAGTTTTGGGCAAGATCGTTTGGCTGGTATGTCCTTGCATTAGCAGATATGATCGAGGATCTGCCAGAAGAGCATGAGGGACGAAAGGTTTGGAAGGAAACGCTGACAGACATGCTGGAAAGTGTATCCAAGTACCAGGATCAAGACACAGGTCTCTGGCATCAAATCATTGATAAAGGTACTCATAGCGACAATTGGCTTGAAAGCTCAGGATCGTGTTTATTCATGTACGCCATGGCAAAAGCCATGAATGAAGGGTATGTCAGCCTTCGTTATGTCGATCATGTGGTGAAAGCATACCAAGGCTTAATTCATCATAAGACGGCTGAGACAGAAAACGGTGATTTTACCATCAATGATATTTGTATCGGAACATCTGCTGGATTTTATGATTACTACGTTGAAAGAGAGCGAAGCACAAATGACTTGCACGGGGCAGGCGCTTTTATTATGGCGTTAACTGAGCTAGAGAAGCTTTCTGTTTTTCAGAAGGCATGAAGAGGCGAAAAAGGGGTGCGGTATGGCTCCTCAGCTTCATCGCTGCCCTTTGTTTGTCAGCCTGCCAAGGGAAAACAAACGGTATTGATGTTCTGATTTTTTCTGACATGTCAAAGGGGATGAAGGATCAATTAGTCGAGAAGGCTTTTCAGACAGAACAAGAGTCTTATAGCGTCCACATCTTTCCGGCGATTCCTGAAAAGCTTCTTGTTGAAATTACCGTAAAAGAGGGGGACATCATGCTTGTCCCAGAAGAAATGTTTAGAACATATGATGATCCTGAAAGCTTTCAGCTGCTTGAAGAAATGGGCGTAGATGATCAAGCGGCAGGACCATATACGGTCGAGGACCAAAAGACAGGGAAAACGGTCGATTATGCGGTTCAAGTCAATAAAGGCACAAAAAAGCTAAACGGCTATACCTTTCAATTACACCGAGATATGGTCGCTTTTATTCCTGTGTATGCTTACAAGTCCAATGAGGCGCTGTCTCTCATGAAACAGCTTCGTGAAAATCGATAGAAAAAGAGGTGGGGACTGTGAAACGGGTCGTTGTTTGCGGACTCAGTCATCGTGCGTTCAATATGTTTATTAAACCGCTCACAGAGGATTTCAATGAGCATTACAAGATTACAGGGCTCCTAGATATAGATCATCATCGGTATACACTTTGTCAGGAGCGTTTTCCATCACTGCGGGGCATCTCGTTCTTTCATGCAGGTGCATTTGATCAAATGGTGAAGGAAGCAAAGCCAGATATCGTCATTGTGGCAGGCCGGGATGACACACATGTCACGTATATTTTGCAGGCACTTGACCATGATCTCGATGTCATCACTGAAAAGCCAATGGTCACAACAGCAAAAGACGCCAAAAAAGTGATGGAAAAAGAAAAGGAAAGTAAAGGAAAGGTCACAGTCACTTTTAATTATCGCTACAATCCATTTCATCGAAAGATCAAAGAACTCATTTTAGAAGGAAAGATTGGAAGGGTCACATCTGTTGAACTGAGCTGGCTCATTGATACGTATCATGGCGCTAGTTACTTCAAAAGGTGGAACCGAACGAGGCAATTCTCTGGCGGACTATCCATTCATAAATCGACGCATCATTTTGATTTGGTCAATTGGTGGATCAATCAAAAGCCGAAGCAAGTATTTGCCTATGGGGCGCTGAACTATTACGGAAATGAAAGTCCTTGGAATCCCTTGCAGGGGGGAGAAAACAGGTATTGCGGAACATGTCATGTGAAGGATACCTGTCATTATGAAGCAAGGTGGAATCCGCGGGTAGAACGCTCAAAGGTAGAGGACGACCATATTGAATCCGGTAAGGAGCAAACGCAGCAGTACTCAAATTATCGCCCAGACGCCTGTATTTTTGATCAGGAAATTGACATTGAGGATACATATGTGGCATCAGTGGCATATGACCAAGGAGCTCTGCTCAGCTATTCAATTCAATTCTCAGCGCCATATGAAGGATACCGGCTTGCCATTAATGGGACGAAGGGGCGTATTGAAACAAATGAGTTTCATGTGCCATCAAGAATTCCTTTTCAATTCCCAGAACAGACGATTTCTTATTATCCGATGTTTGGGGCAAAAGAGACAATTGAAGTCGTGAAACAGCCAGGGGGACATGGCGGCGGAGACCCTCTGCTTCTGGCCGATTTATTTATAGGAAAAGATCCTTTAATTCACTATGACATATCAGCAGGAGC
Source organism: Bacillus sp. NMTD17 (assembly GCF_002998735.1). Classification (NCBI taxonomy): domain Bacteria; kingdom Bacillati; phylum Bacillota; class Bacilli; order Caryophanales; family Bacillaceae; genus Bacillus; species Bacillus sp. NMTD17. Next base: position 43,394 of record NZ_PVRH01000007.1, on the reverse strand, counting down.
AGAGGCTGGTGCTTATTCGATTGCGCTTGGGGAAGGCATGTGGCGGTCTGTTGCAGAGAAGCGCCCAATTGAAATAGAAGAATTGTTTCAAAAAGAGACGGTGTAATGAGAAAGAGAGGAGGGGAAAGAGATGGATCATGATGGTTCAATGAGCAGAATGCTTCGAATGTGTGAGTGGGTGATGAGACTTGCCTATACGAATTTGCTATGGCTGCTGTTCACCATGCTGGGGCTTGGGATCTTTGGATTGATGCCTGCGACCACTGCGCTATTTTCAGTGATGAGAAAGTGGATACAAGGGCATGAGCAAGTCAGCGTTTTCCGGACTTTTTGGAAGGTGTATCGTGAGGAGTTTGTACGCTCTAACTTAATTGGAGTGGCGCTGCTGATCATAGGGACGATTATATATGTAGACCTTGCGTTTATTTATCCAACGAGCTGGTTTTTGCATGTGCTTCGTTTTGCCATTTATATCTTTGGTTTTCTCTTTGTTGTGAGCTTGTTTTATATTTTTCCGCTGCTGGCTCATTATGATTGGAAAAAACGTCTCTATCTGAAATTCTCTCTTTTGCTTGGTATCTCATATTTGCAATATACACTCTGTATGCTCGTTTTCTCGGCTCTGCTGTTTGTTCTCTTTGCTTATTTGCCGGGAATCGTGCCGTTCTTTAGTGTGAGTATACTCGCCTATGGCCACATGTGGCTGGCCTATCAAGTATTCAAAAAGGTAGAGTTTGAAAGTGATCAGCAGACAGCCGAAGTGAAGAAACGTCTGCCGTCTTTCCTTCAATCGAAGCGGGTGAATACACAGTGATGTGAATCATTTGCTATAATGGTGTCACCGTGATTAAAAGGAGAGATGAGCGTCGTGTCAGTAAAAGAAATCTCAATAGAAGAATTAAAACAAAAGCTAGAGCAAGAAGAAGCCATTCAGCTTGTTGATGTGCGAGAGGACGAGGAAGTAGCAGAAGGAATGATTCCAGAAGCTGTCCACATCCGAATGGGAGATATTCCTGAGAAGCTGGATGCATTCGATCAAACGCAGGAATATTATATTATTTGCCGCTCCGGAAAACGTAGTGAAAATGTCTGCTATTTCCTAGAAGACCAAGGCTATCAAGCGACCAATGTCATTGGCGGGATGCTTGCTTGGACAGGAGAAACAAAACCGAAGCTGTAAAAGAAGTCCGACCTTTCATCTTTGAGATGAAAGGCTTTTTTGTTCATATGCCCGCCCTTATATGCATAAAGATAGAGTAGCGAGAGAAGGGAGAGTGGCATATGTGCTAAAGGTAGCTGTATTTGATGAAGAACACGAAAAAGATTTGCAGAGCGAAATCAATCTTTTTTTAAAAGGAATGGATGACGACCAAATTATTGATATCAAGTACGATGTAGCGGTGATCTGTGAGCAGGGAGGAGAACAGCTCTACTGTTTTTCTGCACTCATTTTATATAAAAAATAGACGGCATCAAAAAAGGACCTGTTTGAAGGGCCCTTTTTGTTTGATTAGCTAGCGTCAATATATAAACGATGCTTTTTGCAGTGAACACATTGAAAGAGGTAGCCCTGCAAGTCTCCTCCGTTGACGAGCCATTGTTTTAGGTTCTCTTTCGTTAATCCCCCGCCGCTGCAAATGTCTTCGATATCTTCTGTGAGTTCTTCCTCTAAATGTTCTATCTCTTTCCATCCGACATACTGGACGATTGCGCAAAAATCTCCGCAATGGCTTAACCAATATTCCTGCTGCCAGCCGCGATAACCTGGCGTTCTGAAGATCAGTTCATCTACATATTCCTCTTGAACGACGTCATCACAACTTGCATCGTCTTGAAAGATGCCATCGTATTTTTTAGCGGCTGATCCATCTTTAATACACCAAGGGCAAATTCCTTCCACATCTTCAACAGTATAAAATGGACCATGATACACGTAATCTCTTTCTTTCTCACAAACAGGACATGTCGTATGCTCTTTTTTGATCACGTTTAACGAAACTGGATCTGGGTTGTACTTGAATGTAGGTAACGTCATAAAAACCTCCATGTTGTGAATCACATCATTCTATTATTTTATAGGAATGTGGAAGAGCATGACAATCTTAAATTGTTTGTATAGAAAAAAGCCGTTCACATGAGGAACGGCTTTTTCAAACAGCGTTTATGCTTTTTTTACTCTTGGACTTCTTGGTTTATTGACTTTGTTGGCCTGTTTGATTGCTCTTCGTTCATCATTTAATGATTTATACAGTGACACAACCATCAATATAATGACAACGGAGAACGGCAAGGCGGCGAGTTTTGCTGTATTTTGCAAGGCTTGAAGTCCGCCTGAAAATAATAGCACTGCCGCAACAGCTGATTGGATGATGCCCCAGCTGATCTTTACACTATTCGCAGGATTTAATGAGCCATAGGTTGTCTGCATTCCTAGAACAAATGTGGCTGAATCTGCTGATGTGATAAAGAATACAGCAATTAAAATAAGTGCCAAAATCGACGTAATCATGGCAAGCGGGTATTGATTTAAAACACCAAACAGCATCGTTTCAGTCGGCATACCAGCTACATCTATAATATTTTTTTGTTGTAAATCCATAGCTGATACTCCGAAGATAGAGAACCATAGGAACACGAGGATTGAAGGAGCCACTAAGACACCAATTAAAAATTCTCGAATGGTTCTTCCGCGCGAAACTCTTGCAATAAAAATGCCGACGAATGGAGACCAAGAGATCCACCATGCCCAATAAAAGATCGTCCAGCCATTAATCCATTCTCTCTTTTCTGGATCATTTGGTGATAATCTAAAACTCATTTGTACAATATTCGATAAGTATTGTCCGATCGAATCTGTAAATGAATTTAAAATAAAAACAGTTGGTCCAGCAAAGAGTAAAAAGATCATGAGTATAGCAGCAAATATCATATTTGAATTACTTAAATATTTAATACCTTTACCAATTCCGCTCCAAGCAGAGATCAAGAACAGAACAGTCACGATCGCAATAATAATGAGCTGAGTCAAAAAGTTATTTGGAATGCCGAATAAATAGGTTAATCCACCATTAATTTGTGCGGCACCTAGCCCTAAACTTGTGGCTACGCCAACTACTGTTGCAAACACTGCGATACAATCGATCGTTTTTCCAATCCATCCATGAATTCTGTTTCCGAATACTGGGTATAAGGTGGAACTAATTAATCCAGGCGCATCTTTTCTAAATTTAAAGTATGCGATGCATAACGCGACAATCGCATAAATGGCCCATGCATGAAGTCCCCAGTGGAAAAATGTATAACGAAGGGAATCGCGGAAGGCTTGTGCAGTTTCAGTCTCACCTGTTGGTGATTGAATTGCATAGTGACTGATTGGTTCAGCGGCCCCATAAAAGACAAGACCAATTCCCATACCGGCACTAAATAGCATCGCAAACCAAGAAAAAAGGCCAAATTCAGGCTCTTCACCTGGTTTTCCTAACGTAATTTTTCCGATTGGACTAAAAATAAAGAATAGACAAAAGCCGACAAGTAGTGAAATCACTATCAAATAATACCAGCCAAAGTCGTTTGTAATGTATGTTTGAATCTGATCTGTGACATTTTGTAATGTTTGTGGAGAAAAAGCTCCCCACATAACGGCAACAAATGTGATCGCAATCACAATCCAAAATACACTTGATACGTTTTTCACACCATCTCACTCTCCTGTTGTTCTACACGTTTAAGCAGAGGATTTTGTTTAATATCCCCTATCTCAACTATTTTCAAACAAAAAGAGTCGAGCTTCTCACTCGACCTCTACTTTACCGTAACATGTTTTGCTTCCATTAATCAACTATCGATATGTGAAGATGATTTTTCTTCAATGCGTTTACGAAGACGGTAGACGTATTCTTTTAAACAAACAGCGAAGATGGTAAACGCCAACACAATGGCGACTTTTAAAGGGGTAATGGACAGCTTTAAGAATACAGCGGCTGTCAAACTAATCACAACTGCTAGGATAATCGGAAGTGCACGTCTTATCATGAAAATCTCTCCTTTGCTTCGAGTGCAGCATTCATACCGGCAAGTCTGCCAGTCACAAGTGCTGACGTGATATTGTATCCGCCTGTATAACCATGAATGTCTAGAATTTCTCCGCAGAAATAAAGACCGGGCATTTTTTTAGACGCCATTTTCTTCGGTTCAATTTCTTTTACAGAAACGCCGCCTCCTGTGACAAACGCTTTGTCCAAGGAAAGAGTGCCATTCGCATGAACGATAAAATGTTTGCAATCATGGGCGAATGCGCGCAGTTTGTCCTTAGCAAGACCAGAAAATGTGTCTTGCGGATCTATGCCGTTCCGTTCTAACAGAAACAATAAATAGCGTTCTTGCATCCAAGACTTTAGGACATTTTTAATGGCTTTTTTTGGTTCATCTTTTAGGTCTTGATGAAGCTTTTGGAACAGATCTTCGTCATTAAGCTTCGGATATAAGTCTATTTGCAGACGAACAGTCGGCTGTTTTTTCAATTCTTTCACAACAAATCCGCTGCATCTAAGAACAGCTGGGCCGGATAAGCCAAAGTGAGTAAAAATCATATCCATGACATGTGTGACGACGGGCTTCCCCTTTTTATTTAAAACACTGACAGCCACACTTCTTAAAGAAAGACCTTGTAGCACTTTTTCTTTAATAAAGCGCTCATCTGATGTGACCGGTACTTCTGTTGGGAAGAGCTCTGTAATCGTATGACCAGCGGCTTCTGCCCATGCATAGCCGTCACCAGTAGAACCAGTATGCGGCACACTTTTTCCGCCAACAGCAATGACAACGGCGTTACTTGAAATTTTTTCATCATTATTTGTAACAATTCCAGCTGCTTGTCCGTCTTGATACAGAACTGTTTTAATCTTTTCATTCGTTCGAATGGTGACATTGAGGTTGCGGAGCCTGTCTAAAAGGGCATCCACAACAGATTGTGCTTTGTTTGAGACAGGGAACATACGTCCATGGTCTTCTTCTTTAAGTTCAATGCCGAGGTTTTCAAAAAACGAAATAATATCCTCGTTATTGAACTCAGAAAATGCACTATATAAAAAACGGCCGTTTCCGGGAATATGCTTGATGATTTCTTCTACTGGAAGGCGGTTGGTGACGTTACAGCGTCCACCGCCAGAAATGGCGAGCTTCCTGCCAAGTTTGTTTCCTTTGTCAATTAACAGAACAGTCGCTCCGTGCTCTGCTGATGCAATCGCGGCCATCAGTCCAGAAGGTCCACCGCCAATGACAATGACATCATAATGTTTCATGTTACATTCCTCTTTCTACTTTCAGTCATTCCTCTATTATAACGAAAATTGGGGAAGGCTGAAATATGAATTGATTGGTTTTGTGCCTTCTGTATTGGATTTGTTACCTGTGCGTCGAAATGATGTGGTAAAATAGTTAAGTTGAATATTCATTAGAAAAATGGTGGTTAAGCGCATGTCTAATAAACTGCTTCGTGGTACGTTGGTTTTAACGATAGGGACTTATCTCTCTCGTATTCTTGGTATGATTTACTTAATTCCATTTAGCGCAATGGTTGGAGCTACTGGTGGAGCGCTATTTCAATATGGATACAATCAGTATACGATCTTTTTAAGTATTGCTACGCTTGGTTTTCCAACAGCGGTATCAAAATTTGTTTCTAAATATAATGCAATCGGCGATTATGAGACAACAAGGAAAATGTTCAGGGCGGGTATGTCGGTCATGCTTGTCACCGGGATTATCGCCTTTTCTATTTTATATTTGACCGCACCGATTTTTGCCAAGATTCAGCTTGGCGGATCGAATGAAACAGGCGGTTTGACTGTCGATCAAGTGGTATATGTGATTCGGATGGTCAGTTTAGGTCTTTTGGTTGTACCTATTATGAGTCTTGTGCGGGGGTTCTTCCAAGGACACTCCATGATGGGACCGACAGCTGTTTCCCAAGTGATTGAGCAGCTTGTCAGAATCATCTTCCTATTAACTGCAACGTTTATTATTTTAAAAGTGCTTGACGGCGGGCTTGTCATCGCTGTCGGATATGCCACATTTGCAGCACTTATCGGCGCATTTGGGGGTTTATTCACGCTTTATTTATATTGGCTGAAGCGCAAGGACCGGCTCTTATCCATGCAGCCGAATACAGGTGCTTCCTCTGACTTATCTTATAAACAAATGTTTACAGAGCTGTTTAGCTATGCGGCACCGTATGTGTTTGTTGGACTTGCGATTCCAATTTATTCTTATATTGATACAAACACCATTAACAGAGCTATGATTGCATCAGGACATCAGGATATTAGTACAGCGGTATTGTCCATTGTGACGTTATATTTACCGAAGCTCGTGATGATTCCTGTGTCACTTGCAACAGCGTTTGGCTTAACCTTGATTCCGACGATTACGGAATCATTTACAGCACGTAACTACAAGCTTCTCAATAGACAAATTGATCAGACGATGCAGGTCATTTTATTTTTCGTACTGCCTGCTTCATTTGGTATCTCGGCATTGGCTGGACCGGTTTATTGGTTTTTCTATCCGTCTGTTCATCCTGAGATTGGGATGTCTATTTTGTTCTGGTATGCACCTGTTGCGTTATTGTTTTCCTTATTCACCATTAATGCAGCAATTTTGCAGGGAATTAACAAACAAAAATTCGCCATTGTCAGTCTGTTGTTAGGGATCATTATTAAAACGGTTCTGAACATTCCGCTAATCAGCTGGCTGCAAGGAAATGGTTCTGTGCTTGCGACTGCGTTAGGCTATAGCGCGTCCATCTTGTATATGTTTATCATGATTAAGCGCCATGCCGGCTACTCGTTCCGCAGGATTTTCAAACGATTTATTCTCATTGGTATTTTAACGGCGATTATGGCTGTTGTGGCGTATGTGACATGTCAGCTTGTGAGCCAAGTGATTTCGTATGAGGGTGGAATTGTACAAGCGGGTATCGTCATTTTGATTTCAATGATCACTGGCGGCGGTGTGTATCTGTTCTTGTCTTATAAGGTAGGATTACTTGAGCGTGTACTCGGCAGCCGTATGCCGAAATTTTTAAGAAAAAAGAGTTAAGAAGAGGTGGATATTCATGAGGCTTGATAAATTGCTTGCTAGCAGCGGCTTTGGTTCAAGAAAAGATGTGAAGAAGCTGGTCAAGGCACGGGCGGTCACAGTGAATGGAGAAGTGGCGAAGCAGGTGAAAGATCATGTTGATCCCTCGAATGATGAAGTGCTCGTACACGGAGAGCGTGTAGAGTATAAAGAATTCATTTACTTAATGATGAACAAACCGGACGGGGTCATCTCAGCAACTGAAGATCTGCGGGATGAAACGGTCGTCGATTTACTAGAGCCGGAGGATATCGCAAGGGAGCCATTTCCTGTGGGGAGACTGGATAAGGACACAGTCGGTCTCCTCCTCCTCACAAATGATGGACAGCTTGCTCATCAATTACTTTCTCCAAAAAAGCATGTGCCAAAAACATACGAAGTTCATTTGAAATACCCATTAGGAGATCAAGACATCAAGCGTCTTGAAGAGGGCGTTGTCATTTTAGATGATTACCGCACGAAGCCGGCGAAGGTTGAAGTAGATGCGAATGAAAACGAAGATACACGCATCCGTTTAACGATTACTGAAGGAAAGTACCATCAAGTGAAGCTGATGGCGCAAGCAGTGGGAAATGAAGTCATTTTTTTAAAAAGACTCTCGATGGGGGCTGTCTCTTTAGATGAAGATCTAGCGCCTGGGGAGTACCGTGAATTGACGGATGAAGAGTTGGACAGCTTAATCAATCGACCATAAATGTAGAATAAAAGAAAAGAACCGGCATATCGCCGGTTCTTTTTGTTATATGGACAGTTCATTATACGCTTAAGATGATATTTTCACTTTTTTTCTCGTTGTTTCCCATTTGCCTCTGCTTGGACTATGAACAAGATCGTTATAGGCAAGCACGTTTAAGTCTCTTTGAATGGTTCTAGGTGTGATCCCGAATTCATCAACCAGCTCTTGTGTCGTCACAAGACCTTTCTCTTGAATGAACATATAAACTGATTTAATTCGAGTCATCATACGGTTTGTTGAAGGTTTCAAAAAACCACTCCCTATCAATAAGATCGGATGGACTTGACTAACCACAACTTACTACACTAAAACTGCGAAATAAGGACATGCAACAATGGTAAATGTTCGTGTTTCTTAATGTTTTATTCTATTATACACGTTATTATGCATCTAGTTCCACCAAAAAGTCAACTTTACGTGTTTTTTAACTTGTCTTCATGAATCGAAACATGGTATATACCATGTTTTGAATTCGGTTACAACCCAATAGGCGTAAGGGGTATGGAGAATACCGTCACATTCAAACATCCAAAAAATAAACACAGAAAATTTACAAAATAAAAAATTCACTCATCTCAAAAAGACACATCCCTTGTTAGAATGTGCCTTTTTTGTTTCTGTTATCCTTCTAAGAAAAAGAGCTGAATGAAAAATAAAATGGCAAAGATGAGAACAAGTACATGTACTTCTCTCCATTTCCCTTTTGCCAGTTTCACAAGGGGATATGAGATAAATCCAAGTGAAATTCCTGTAGAAATACTAGATGTCAGCGGCATGGAAAGGATCACAAGAAAAGCAGGGAATGCTTCGTCTAGCTCGTTCCAGCGAATGCGTGACACTGAGTTCATCATCAAGCACCCGACAATGATGAGAACAGGTGATGTGATGGATGGTAAAGAAGAAATGGCTTGAACGAGCGGGCCGAAAAACAATGCCACAATAAACAGTGCAGCGACCGTTAAAGACGTTAGTCCAGTTCTTCCGCCAGCAGCAACCCCAGATGATGATTCAATATAAGCTGTTGTTGGGCTTGTCCCAAACATAGAACCTATCGTCGTTGCAGCAGAGTCAGCGAGCAGGGCTCTGCGTACCTTTGGCAGCTGGCCTTTTTTCATGAGTCCTGCTTGTTCAGCCACTCCGATCATTGTGCCCGTTGTATCAAAAATCGTCACTAGTAAGAAGGAGAAGACGACAGCATATAAATGATGAGAGAATACATCGCTAAAAGCAGCGAATGGATTTGTAATCAGCATGCCTTCGGGTAGTGCAGGGATGTCCATCAGCATTTTAGGGAAATGAAGCTGGCCTGTTACGAGCGCAATCAGTGTCGTCGCTAACATGCCGATAAACAGAGCGCCATTTATTTGAAGAACCATTAAAATAACAGAGATCATTAAGCCGACAAGCGTTAAAATGACAACAGGCGAGCTTAAGTTGCCAAGCTTCACTAGATTTTCTGGGTCAGCTGCGATAATCCCAGACTGACGGAGGCCGATAAATGCAATGAAAAGCCCGATTCCTGCTGTAATGCCGTACTTTAAATTATCTGGAATGGCTTGAATCAGTTGTTTTCTAAGGGATGTTAACGATAAAATAATAAAGAGTATACCAGCAACAAATACCGCACTGAACGCTGTTTGATAGCTGATGCCGCCGCCACCGACAACTGTAAAGGTGAAATAGACATTCAGCCCCATGCCTGGTGCAATAGCAATCGGATAGTTTGCAAATAGTGCCATCCAGAGCGTACCGACGACAGCAGCGATAATTGTTGCAGTAAAGACTTGGTCAAAAGGAATGCCTGCTTTTGAAAGAATTCCTGGGTTAACGGCAACAATATATACCATGGTAAAGAATGTCGTCATACCAGCAATTAATTCTTTCTTTATGTTGGTTTGGTTTTCTTTTAACTGAAACATAAAATCCTCCATTTACGAACATTATTACAAAACAATTAATATAATATTCGTTTTAAGGGTGGATTGCAACCTTTTTTCAAGGAGGAATGGAAAAATGAATTGGGAAGCTGAAGTGATACGAAAAAAAGACGACTTAATTAAGGACACACAATCTTTTTTGCAAATTGAAAGTGTCCTTGATGAAGAAGGTGGAAAAGAAGGAAAGCCATTTGGTGAAAAAGTCGATCAGGCCCTTCAGTATATGTTGAAAAAAGGGGAAGACGAAGGATTCACAGTCAAGAATGTGGATGGCTATGCAGGTCATATTGAATATGGAGAAGGCGAAGACATTGTAGGTGTGCTATGCCATGTGGACGTTGTGCCTGCTGGTGACGGCTGGACAACCCCGCCATTTTCAGCGGACATAAGAGAAAATAAAATGTTTGCACGAGGAGCCATTGATGATAAAGGTCCAACCATGGCGGCTTTCTACGCGCTAAAGATGATAAAAGATACAGGGATGAAGCTGTCAAAAAAGATTCGAATGATCATTGGAACGGATGAAGAAAGTGATTGGCGCTGTGTGGACCATTATTTCAAGCATGAGGCGATGCCGCAAATTGGATTTGCGCCAGATGCCGATTTTCCGATTATTCATGCTGAAAAAGGGATTATTGATGCCATCGTGTCATTTACATATCAACTTACAGAAAATCATCAGCGCTATACGCTCAAGCAATTCACATCGGGTATGCGGCTGAATATGGTGCCGGATGAGGCAGCTGCCACTGTGACAGCTGCACAAGATCACGATGCTGAATCATTAAAAACAGCTTTTGAAGCTTATCTTGCTCACAATCAGTTATCAGGTGAGGTAAAGAATGCAGCGGACGGACTGCATCTCACATTAAAAGGTGAATCAGTTCATGCCATGGAGCCGGCGCATGGCATCAATGCGGGCATTCATATGGCGAATTTCCTATGTGGACAAGAGTTAGATGAAGACGGGCTTGCTTTTACCTCCCAAATCAACGCTTTATTTGATCAGGATACAAGAGGGAAAAAGCTGGGGATTGCTTGTAAAGATGAGATTAGCGGAGATTTGACTTTAAATGTTGGAACGATCCGCTATACACAAAACGAGGAAGCGAAGCTAGGATTAAATGTCCGCTATCCAGTGACAGCAGACGGCAAGGACGTTAAAAAAGGGATCGAAGGCATCAAAGGGGCCACCCTTCTGAAATTTGACGACAGCACTCCGCATCACGTCTCAAAAGATCATCCGCTTGTGAAAACATTGCAGCGGGTATATGAGGAACAAACGGGAGATCCAGCTAATCTGATTGCCATTGGTGGAGGAACGTATGCGAGATCTTTAGAAGCGGGCGTTGCCTTTGGTCCTCTATTCCCTGGCAGACCAGATTGCGCACACCAGAAGGATGAATATATCGAAATCGATGATCTACTAAGAGCAACCGCTCTATATGCACAAGCCATGTATGAATTGGCAAAATAGAAAAAGAGAAGAGGGGATTCACAGTGAAAAAAATGTTCTTATGCTCTTCATTCAAAGACAGCTATTCTCTCTTATCTGACTTTGCGGGTGAATCATTAAAAGGAAAACGCGTGACATTTTTTCCAACAGCCAGTGCTGTGGAAGAAGTCACGCACTATGTGGAGGCAGCGAAAGAAGCCTTTCATCAACTAGGTATGCATCTAGAGACCGTTCAGATAGCTGAGCAGTCTACTGAAGAAATCACAAAGATGATGGAACAAAATGATGTGATGTACGTATCAGGAGGCAACACCTTCTATTTGCTGCAGGAATTAAGAAAGCATCGTCTTGATGACGTGCTGAAAGAAGAAATCAATAAAGGCAAGCTGTACATCGGAGAGTCCGCAGGGAGTATCATCATGGCACCAAGCATTGAATATATCTCCGTGATGGATGATCGGCAGAAGGCAGCAGAACTTTCATCATGTCAAGGATTCAATGAGATAAGCTACTATCCGGTACCGCATATGTACAATACCTATTTAGGCGAGGCTGCGCAGCAAATCATGGAACAGTTTGAGCAGACGCTCGATTTATGCCCGCTTACTGATGAGCAGGTTTTACTCATCACAGGGGAGCAGGCTGAGGTGAAGTCCGACAAATCGTCCTAACCTTGAAACGAAGAAAAAGGAACAGGGATTCATGACCCTGTTCCTTTTTTAATCTTGAAAAACATCACTTGATAAGTATCGTTCGCCTGTATCTGCTGTCATACAGATCACGATTTGTTCTGCCGGCAGTTGCTTGGCTGTTTCAATCGCAGCATAGCAGGCTGCACCAGATGAAGGACCAACTAAAATTCCTTCAAGCCGGGCAAGCTGACGTGTGATGGTGTACGCATCCTCATCGCTTACTTGCACGATCTCATCATATACATGCTCGTTTAAAATATGGGGAATAAATCCTGGGCTTGTGCCAACAAGTTTATGTTTGCCAGGTTTCCCGCCAGATAAGACTGGAGATCCCTTCGGCTCTGCCACACGTATGGTCAAATGAGGGAATGCCTTCTTTAATTCCTCTCCGGTGCCTGTAATGGTTCCGCCAGTTCCTGCTGTTGCGACAAAGGCTCCAATTGGCTTTCCAAGTTGTTTTACAGCTTCCATGATTTCAACAGCTGTTGTGCCTCTATGTGCATCTGGGTTCGCCCCATTATCAAATTGCATCGGGATAAAGCTATGAGGAATTTGAGACGCCAGTTCCTCTGCCTTGCGAATACAGCCTGGCATTTTTTCTTCTCCTGGGGTTAAAACAACCTGCGCCCCATAAGCCTTCAAAATATTGATTCTTTCCTTTGTCATCGTATCTGGCATGACAAGGATGGCTTTATAGCCTCTTGCTGCTGCGTTCATGGCTAAACCTATCCCTGTATTCCCACTCGTTGGTTCAATAATGGTCGCTCCTTTTGTAAGCTTTCCTTGCCTTTCAGCCTCGACGATCATATTGTAAGCAGCGCGGTCCTTCACACTGCCGCTAGGATTAAATGATTCCAGCTTTAAATAAACAGCTGCCGCATTGTCTGGCTGAAGCCGCTGTAATTTAACAAGTGGTGTATCGCCAATCAGCTCAGCTATATTTTGTGCAACCTTCATCATGTGACACCCTTTCTTCTCATTCTGCATTTCTTTAGTTATACTATCATCAATGGGGATTCGTAAAGTTTGTTAAAAAAGGACAGGTGATATTGTGGCAGAAAACCGTCATTATTTTATAGGGATTCACATCCCTGAACAACTTGCGCATCAAATCAAAAAAGACATGGATCTAAGGAGTGAACTATCCTTTCAAAAGTGGACAGCACCAGATGATTATCATGTGACCCTGATCTTTTTAGGTGCCATTCCAGATGAGCGTTTAAAAAAGATCATCGAGCTGCTTGATATCCTTTCAAATGAAGCCGCTGCATTTTCACTAGAGCTGAATGAGTTAGGACAGTTTGGCATGAAGGAGCGCCCGAGAGTCTTTTTTGCAAAACCTAATGAAAGTGAACCGCTCATGCAATTAAGAGAAAAGGTGAAAGAAGCCGTATTGTCAGCAGGACATCCTGTTGAAAAGAGACCGTTTCATCCGCATATGACGATTGCGCGAAAATGGAACGCGGATCACTCTTTTGCAGAACAAGCGCCTTTACGCAAAGAGCCATACGTGATAGAGGTTTCTTGTATGACTCTATTTGAAATACGTCCGAAAGAAACCCCGCGTTATCACGCAATCAAACAATTTGCACTACATAAATGATTCTAAAAGTTGGAGTGAGCAGCAGATGGCGCAAATTATAAAAATTCAAGATTATATATCACGATATGAACAAGACCCGCATCACTACATCAATCAATTCATTCGATTGAAAAAGCAAAGGTGGGACGAGTTAAAAAAGGCTTCAAAACAGGAGGCGCAGCATTCATTTGACCAAATCTCTGAACAAGTGCCTGAACAAGAGGAAGAAAAGAGAAAGAAATTCTCCTTAAAAAGAAAGCAAAAAGAAGCCGATATGAAAAAGGAACGGGACCTGAGTCTTTTTAACGAGCCGACAGATATAGAGCAAGGTGTCTTTACAAACGTTCCTACCGATGAAACGAAACTCATTCATTTTTTTAAGGATCATCTATACGATGTTCAATTAAAATGGGCGAGCTCGACGATTTCCCACATTTCAACCGTCTCCCATCATATTCGGTATGATGAAAAGCTGCGTATGCTTGCTAGGCAGCTTCCGGATTCATATTTTGTGATGTATAAGCCGGTGCTGCTCATTCAAAAAGCAGAGATGGAATTATGTTCAGTACTTATTACGCCGCTGGAAGTGATTTGTTTATCCTTCTTAGAGGCAGAGCCTGACAGCGTATATATCGGAACGAAGGAACGTTTTTGGGAAAAGCGGGCGAATGGGAAAGCTGTTCAGTCCGTTTTGAATCCTTGCGCAAGCCTTCTGCGCTCTGGCACCGTCGTGTCAAAGATCTTACAGCAAAGCGGTGTCGATCTTCCTGTGAAAAAAATCCTGATCAGCAGAACCTCTTATATTGACTTACCGGAAGTTCCATACGGGATGGAGGTTGTCGATAAGAAGAAGGCGGAAGATTGGTTTGAAAAGCAGCGGAAAAATACCGCGCCGACAAAGCATCAGCAATTTAAGGCGACAAAGGCATTGCTTGCTTATGGTGAATCAGACAGCAAAAGAAGGCAGGAATGGCTCGATTAAAGGCATAATGGAAGGTCACGAAAAATGAGACCTGAGTGGAGCTAATATATGAATGAATGGTACTTTATCGTTAATCCAGCAGCAGGACATGGAAAAGGACTTCGTACATGGAGGAGCATAGAGAAAGAATTACAAAAGGTGGAGATCTCTTATCGATCGTTTCTCACCCAGCATGAAGGTCATGCAGAAGTATTGGCAAGACAAATTAGCGCCATGCAAGATGACAGGCTGAAGCGCCTGATTGTCATTGGCGGTGACGGCACCATTCATGAAGTCCTGAATGGCTTAAAGGAAATGGATCATGTGCAGTTAAGCTTTGTTCCCGCCGGTCATTGGAATGATGCGGCGAAGGGCCTCGGCATCCATCGTCAAGATGTCCTAAAAGAAGTGAGAAAGCAAAAGAGAATGCTCACCAAAACATTTTCTCTCGGCTCCTTTCAAGATCATGCAGAAAGCCCGCAATCCGTTCTCTTTCTCAATCATATCGGTGCTGGGTTTGATGCGCATGTGCTAAGGAAAACAGTGCATTTCAGAGGAAAAAAGTGGCTGAAACGGCTGGGACTTGGGTTTATCATCTACCCGCTGTCATTTCTCCATTCTTTATGGTCCTTTAAGCCGTTTGACCTTGCGCTGTTTATTGAAAATGAGAAGAAGGTCTTTCGCCAAGTGTGGTTTGTGATTGTATGCAATCACCCCTATTACGGAGGCGGGCTGGAAGCAGCGCCGGAAGTGAGCGCGAGGCAGCCAGGCTTTCAAACGATCGTTGTCACAGATTTGAATCCATTCAAAGTGCTCTTGTTTTTAAGTGCGATGGTGTTTCGAAAGCATCTTGTAATGAAGGGCGTTACCCTGTATCAGCACGAGGAAGCGTACTTGGAGGCAGATGCAAAAATCTTATTTCATGCAGATGGAGAAGTGATCGGCGCAACGCCTGTCTTTGTGAAGGCGAGTGAGCGCTCCTTAAAATTACGTGCTTAAATGGCTTCTCGTGAATGCCCTAGTCAAAAACCATGAAAAAAGCCTTCCTTTTCATAAGGTTCTTGTCCTGATTTTCTAGTTTTGCTTGACGAGTATAAGAAGGTAACGATAAAATCTATAGGACGGCTATTGTTTAGCATCTCATTCTCAATAGCTGTCCTTTTTGTTTTTATGATCATATAAATAAAAAAGAAACAGCCAATTGATCTTCAATCGGCTGAATTTTGTCGACTAAAAAAGCAAGATTTAAAATATTTTAAGAAATGATGGGTTGAAAATTGATATGAACTGGTTGGGACAAATATTAGGTAGCGAATGGCACATCTCTCCTGCTGGAGGCGCTACGGGAGATGCGTACTTCGCAACACACAATGACCAAAAGCTATTTTTAAAACGCAATACGTCACCGTTTCTTGCGGTTTTGTCAGCTGAAGGCATTGTGCCGAAGCTTGTCTGGACAAAACGGATGGAAAATGGGGATGTCATCACTGCGCAGCACTGGCTGAGCGGCAGAGAGCTGAAGCCAAAGGACATGAATGACCGTCCTGTAGCAGAGCAGCTAAGAAAAATTCATACATCTAAAGAATTGCTTGATATGCTGAAAAGATTAGAGAAGCATGCTCTACACCCAGAATCCATTTTGAAGCATTTAAAACAGTCCATATTAAAAGAGCAAATCGATTCACAAGACATTACACGTGCCATCCAGTACTTAGAGAAGCATGTGGAGGCAGTCCAATTTGAGGACAAGGTCGTGTGTCATTGTGACCTCAATCATAATAATTGGCTGCTGACAGATGAAAATCAGCTTTACTTGATCGATTGGGATGGGGCGATGATTGCTGACCCAGCCATTGATCTTGGACCACTTTTATACCATTATGTTGAAGAAGAGAACTGGGAAAGCTGGCTCTCGATGTACGGTGCTCCGCTGACGGACAATTTGCGAAAACGTATGGATTGGTACGTCCTCGCTGAAACCGTATCGTTTGTCGTGTGGCATAAAAGAAAAGGAAATGAAAAAGCGCAGCAAGAAGTGCAAGCGGAGCTGAGCGCACTCTTAAAGCGGTTAAACATCTATTAAGACATAGGAATATTCTCGACCCACTCTGACAAATGCGATTGATGCTCCTCGATATGTGCATTAATTGAACTGACAGAAGTGCCCTTTTGGCTGTAATCATAAATATCTGTTAATAATTGACGAATGTCGGCATCAAGGTCTTCTTTTGCCAGCATTAATTGAATCACACGTCCCACCTGTTCATATTCTGCAACAGTCCCGCAGCAATCCAACTGGTGATCGGTTAAAATATCTTTGATTAATTGAAGCTGATGTTGACGGTTTAATCCCATACGTATGCTCCTTTTCTGCGTGTCATTTATGTGGTTAAACTGTGCATTCAGCGCCCAATTTATACATGCGGCAGACCAGCTCAGAGCGAAGGGCTGGTCTTTTTCATATGTGCATAAAGATGCTGTCTTGCGGGTCTTTATGTTTCATGGTATCTTGATAAAATGTAAAGAAAATAGAGGTGTATCAAATTGAGAATGCGACATAAACCATGGGCGGATGATTACTTAGCTGAAAATGCTCATATTGCCTTAGCTAGCCCCGAGCAATATAAAGGGAAATGGCATGAGCTGTTTGGAAATGATCATCCAATCCATATCGAAGTTGGGACAGGAAAAGGGAGCTTTATCGCTGGAATGGGCAAGCTTCATCCTGATATCAACTATATTGGCATTGAATTATTTAAAAGTGTCATTGTGACAGCAGTAGATAAAATCAAAGAGACAGATGTTGAAAATGTAAAGCTTTTGAACATCAATGCTGAAACGCTGACAGATGTGTTTGCGGAAAATGAAATTGCCCGGGTGTATTTGAATTTCTCTGATCCGTGGCCAAAAGCAAGGCATGAAAAGCGCAGATTAACGTTTAAGGCCTTTTTAGAGCGATATGAACATATTCTCCGTCCAGGTGGTGAATTGCATTTCAAAACAGATAACCGCGGATTATTTGAATATTCCTTAAAGAGTTTTTCTGCATATGGCCTTCTTTTAACGTATGTAAGCTTAGATTTACATAAGGACGGATTAGAAGGAAATGTGATGACTGAATACGAAGAAAAATTCTCGTCTATGGGACAACCCATCTATCGATCAGAAGTAAAATTTCCAGATTAACAAGTGACATCAAGCTGGCTGCAAAGAAAAATTGCAGTCAGCTTTTTTCATGAAAAGATTGATGCATGCGATTTTCAGCTGTATTTGCTACGATAGAAAAAGGAGGGATGACAGCAATGGAGACAATGAAAATAGGTGACATGGAACTGTTCTGGTTAAATGGGGGAGATACACACATGGACGGCGGTGCGATGTTCGGTGTAGTGCCAAAGCCGTTATGGTCAAAAAAATATCCGGTGAACGATCGCAATCAAATTAAACTGCGGTGTGATCCGATCCTCATTCGGTGGAATGGTCTTCATTTATTAGTGGATTCCGGCATCGGATCAGGGAAGCTGACAGATAAACAAAAACGCAATTACGGCGTAACAGAAGAGACGAAATTGGAACAATCGCTAGCGGCACTCGGCCTGCAACCAGCTGATATTGATTACGTTTTAATGACACACCTTCACTTCGATCATGCAAGCGGGCTGACAAAACGTGAGGGAGAAGAGCTCGTGTCTGTTTTTCCGCAGGCAAAAATCATCACATCCAAAATCGAATGGGATGAAATGAGGGCGCCTAACATCCGCTCAAAAAATACATATTGGAAAGAAAACTGGGAGCCTATAGCAGATCAAGTGGTGCCATTTGAAGAAAGCATCGAAGTAACAAAAGGCATTGGGCTGCATCATACAGGCGGTCATAGCAATGGCCATAGCATCTTAACGCTCACAAGTCAGGGCGAAACAGCGATTCATTTGGCTGATATCATGCCAACACACGCTCATAAAAATCCATTATGGGTCTTGGCTTATGATGATTACCCAATGACTTCGATTCCAGCTAAGCAAAAATGGCAGGCATTTGCAGAAGAAAAAAATGCGTGGTACTTGTTTTATCATGATGCGATTTACCGCGCTGTAAAGTGGGATAAAGACGGGCAAATCACACATGAAGTTAAAAGAGAAACAGGAAGATAAAAGATCATCTGCATGTTTTTTCGCCTTTCACACAAAATAACGACAAAATGAACTTGTGAAAGGAAGAGTGCAGGTGAACCAATTTTATCGTGTACATGGTGATGTCATTGAAACACCATTAAGAGGGATGGAAGTCATGTCCGTCCCTTATTTAAACAAAGGGGTTGCATTTACTAAGGAAGAGCGGGAAGAGCTTGGTTTAAAGGGATTTCTACCGCCTAAGGTTTTAACATTAGAGGATCAGGCAAAGCGTGCATATGAGCAGTTCAAGGCACAGCCGGATGAACTGGGGAAAAATGTGTATTTAACATCACTTCATGACAGAAACGAAGTGCTTTTTTACAAATTACTAAATGAGCACTTGGCGGAGATGCTGCCGATTGTCTACACGCCGACTGTTGGAACAGCCATTCAGCGTTATAGCCACGAGTATCGAAAGCCAAGGGGGCTTTATTTATCGATTGATGATTTGGAAGGCATGGAAGAGATTTTTGCCTCTTACGGTGTTGATGAATCAATTGACTTAATCGTTGCGACAGATGCAGAAGGCATTTTAGGTATTGGAGACTGGGGTGTTGGCGGTATTGCCATTTCAGTCGGGAAACTTGCTGTTTATACAGCCGCAGCAGGCATTGATCCTAGCCGCGTGCTGGCCGTTGTGCTTGATGCCGGGACGAACCAGGAAAGTCTCTTGAATGATCCGCTTTATGTTGGAAATCAGCATTCTCGCGTTCGAGGAGAACGTTATGATCGGTTCATTGATCAATATGTAGAGCTTGCCCGCGCAACCTTTCCAAATGCACTCCTTCACTGGGAAGACTTTGGGACAAAAAATGCCCGAGCCATATTGGAAAAATATAAGGAACGTATTTGTACATTTAATGATGACATTCAAGGTACTGGAGCTGTTTCACTTGCTGCGGTTCTGGCATGTGCAAAAGCTTCGAAGGTTCCGCTGAAAGATCACCGAATCGTCATTTTCGGAGCGGGTACGGCAGGGATTGGCATAGCGGAGCAGATCCGTGATGCTCTCGTAAGAGACGGTGTCAAAGAAGAGGAATCATATGATCATTTCTGGTGTATTGATAAAACAGGATTGCTTACAGATGATTCGCCTGACATTCAGCCATTTCAAAAGCCATATGCAAGACGTTCTGACGAAGTAAAGGATTATGCCCGTAACGGTCCTAAGCATTCCATTGATTTATTAGAGGTCGTCAAACAGGCGAAACCAACCATCTTAATTGGCACCTCGACGGTAGGAGGAGCATTTACAGAGGAAATTGTGAAAGAAATGGCGTCACACGTGGAGCGCCCAGCCATTTTACCGATGTCGAACCCAACACCTCTTTCAGAAGCAAAGCCTGAAGATCTCATCGAGTGGACAGAAGGACGCGCCCTTGTGACAACGGGAAGCCCATTTGATCCTGTCGAATATGGCGGCGTGACATATGAAATTGGTCAGGCGAATAATGCCCTTGTGTTCCCAGGGCTTGGTCTTGGAACGATTGTGTCTAAAGCCCGCCTTATAACAGACAGCATGTTTGTTGCGAGTGCTGAAGCGATTGCCAGCATGGTCAATGTCGGAAAGCCGGGTGCAGCGATGCTGCCAAGTGTGGATCAGCTTCGAACTGTTTCAGCGACAGTGGCTGTCCGTGTGGCGCAAGCAGCGATCGATGAAGGTATTGCAGAGGAAACGCCTGAGGATCTCATTCAGGCTGTACAGGACGCCATGTGGCATCCTGTGTACAAAAAAATCAAAGCCATATAAAAAAGAAGCTTCGCAAGGACACGCCTTTGCGAAGCTTTCTTTATCAAGCCACAGAATCAATGACATCAACGATCATGCCTGTTTTGGCATCAATCATAACTTCGTACTGTTCAAGCTCGCCAAAGGCTGAGCGAGTAATGCCAGATTTGTACACATCAATCGTTTCACCATTTACGGTATACGGTTCTGGTACAGTATAAATCCAAGAGCCATCAATCGGGCCGCGCTGTTTAAAAGCAGATTTCACAATTTTTAATGCTTTTTCAGACGAGATATACGTAGGGAAAAATACTTTCTTTGCAACAATTGCAGCGGCTACGCCAATACTCGCACCAATCAGAACATGTTTTAACTTCAACGTGCTGCACCTCCGTATTGCTGTTTTTTCCATTATACAAAACTTGTCCATTGATGTTAAGGAATCCGAATACTTGAAAGCATATTCAAAATTTCTGGAGAGATACTTGGAAAACCGAAAGAATTCTTATAGTATAAAGTGAGTGTTATTTTTATAGGAATATATATGGTCATTACATAGAAACGAGGTAAACCGTAGAATGAATGAAGAAACATTGTCGCTTTTCCGAAATTTAACAGAATTACAGGGAACTCCAGGTAATGAGCACCATGTGCGTGCTTTTATGAAAAAGGAACTTGAGAAATATTCTGACGAACTCATTCAGGATCGTCTTGGCGGTGTGTTTGGGGTACGCAAGGGACCAGAGAACGCACCTAAAATCATGGTGGCTGGTCATATGGATGAAGTGGGATTCATGGTTTCATCCATTACGAAGAACGGGATGATACGCTTC
Source organism: Bacillus sp. NMTD17 (assembly GCF_002998735.1). Taxonomy (NCBI): domain Bacteria; kingdom Bacillati; phylum Bacillota; class Bacilli; order Caryophanales; family Bacillaceae; genus Bacillus; species Bacillus sp. NMTD17. Next base: position 22,159 of record NZ_PVRH01000007.1, on the reverse strand, counting down.
CAAACACTCGGCGGCTGGTGGAGTCAAGTCATGCTGGCACAGCGTGTCGACGTTCATACCGTTCACGGACCAATTCCTGGTGTCGTCTCTAGTACACCGCCTCATCTTCTAACACCAGAACAAAAAAGCAAACCTGTGAAACCATCAGACATGCTCATTGATATTGGGGCAGACAGTGAAGAAGAGGCAAAAGAACTTGGCATTCGCCCAGGACAGCAAATCGTGCCTGCAACAGTCTTTACCCCTATGGCGAATCCTAAAAAGATTTTAGCGAAGGCTTGGGATAACCGCTATGGCTGTGGACTTGCGATTGAATTATTAAAAGAAATAAAAGACGAACCTCTTTCATGTCATCTGTATTCAGGTGCAACGGTTCAGGAAGAAGTAGGGCTTAGAGGGGCAGAAGTAGCTGCGAATATGATTCAGCCAGATCTGTTCTTTGCTTTAGATGCAAGCCCTGCAAACGATGTGACAGGTGACAAAACCCAATTCGGCCAGCTTGGTAAAGGAGCACTTCTGCGTATTTTTGATCGAACCATGATTACGCATCGCGGGATGAGAGACTTTGTGCTCGATACTGCTGAGTCAAACAGCATTCCATACCAATACTTCGTATCACCGGGTGGTACGGACGCTGGACGTGTGCATATTTCCAACCAAGGTGTGCCTTCTGCTGTCATTGGGGTGTGCGCTCGCTACATTCATACAAGTCATTCAGTATTGCATGTGGATGATTACGCAGCGGCAAAAGAATTAATTGTCCGCCTGGTGAAAAACTGTGATCAAAGTACAGTGGATTCTATTTATCAACAGGTGTAAATGTAATAGAAAAGGCTGCCTCTTTCATGAGAGCAGCCTTTAGTGTGTATATGTAGACAAAACCTCGCATTCATTGCCAGGTCTGCAAAGGTTTCGAAAAGAGGAAAAAAGGTTGCAGTTTCACCTTTTTTATTGCTGTTCAAACACGTAAGATAACGCCTTGATCGCTTGGTTCACGGTTTCTACAGTGATATTCGCTTTGTTTGATAGTTCCTTTAACGGATGGTGCAGTTCTTTTGGGCGGATCAAAATGAGAGGTTTTCCTTTTGTGATGGCAGCAGATGCATCCATTGCCGTGTTCCACTGTTTATATTTCTCACCAAAGCGGGCAATGACGACGTCTGCCTTGTTTAATAAGATCTCAGTACGGAAATTGTTCAAATCAGAAGCCGCATCATCTTTGAAAATGGCATTCGGCTGCTCACCTAAAATGTCCTCACCAATGTGATCTGAGCGGTCATGATTCTCCATTGGACCAACAAACGTCACCGGCAGTTTCAACGATTGGCTTTTCTCCTTGATTTCATCACGCCACTGGCTATGAATTTCTCCTGCTAAATAGACGGTTAATTGCATAACGATCTCCTCCTTTTGTACAAACTTAGTAAAGGTTTGCCCTGTTTCTTTTCATGTTACACAAGAAGTGCTTGATAAAGCAAAAAAAATATGATTATGATATTCATGGTAGAGACTATTTTTCATCGTAAGAATACTACATATAATGGGAAGGACAGGCTCTTCGTCTTTCCTATGAGAAAGCAGGAAGACGACGTTGATGACTTATTTGAAAAGAAAAGGGATCTCCCTTTCGCCAAAAGTGTATTTCATTGATGCACTCTCTTATATGGCTTTAGGTCTATTTGCTACCTTAGTGGTAGGGCTGATTTTAAAAACAGCAGGCGGTCTGTTATCACTTCCGCTCATCATCAAAATGGGAACACTCGCAATGGGGCTCATGGGACCAGCGATTGGCGTAGCTGTTGCGTATCGCTTACATGCATCTCCTTTGATCATTTTTGCAAGTGTTGTCTCAGGTGCTGCAGGAGCAGAGCTTGGTGGACCTGCTGGAAGCTTTGTCGCAGCATTAATTGGTGTGGAACTCGGCAAGCTGGTCAGTGGTGAGACAAGAATTGATATTATTTTAACGCCGCTTGTCACCATTATTACTGGCTTTTTCACCGCCGCTTTGATCGGTCCTGGGATTGAAGCCATGATGACAGGGCTTGGTAGGCTCATCATGTGGGGGACTGACCAAAGTCCGCTGATCATGGGCATGCTAGTAGCGACCATTGTTGGACTTGCCCTCAGCTCACCGATTTCAAGTGCGGCGCTTGCGCTCATGCTTGACTTAAGCGGAACAGCGGCTGGTGCTGCAACGATTGGCTGCTGCGCTCAAATGGTCGGCTTTGCCGCTGCAGGCTTTAGAGAAAATCGTTTTGGCGGTCTTGCTGCTGTCGGCATTGGCACGTCAAAATTGCAGCTGCCGAACATTGTGAAAAATCCCCTTATCCTTATTCCGCCGACGATTGCGGGCCTCATTCTCGCGCCAATTGGTATTATTGGCTTTGGGATGGTCAATAATGCGGCAGGGGCAGGTATGGGAACGAGCGGCCTCGTTGGACAGCTCATGACACTGACCGTTATGGGATTTCATCCATCCGTTTTTCTGGCGATCGCTCTTTTGCATATCGTTGGCCCGGCAGTGATTAGTTTGGTAGTATCAGAATGGATGAGAAAGAAAGGCTATATACAATTCGGAGATTTAACCATACAAACTGGAGGAATGAAACATGAAAAAAATTGAATCAAACGAAGAATTACAAAAAGTGATTCAAGAAGACTTAACAGTATTGCTATTTTCAGCTGACTGGTGCCCGGACTGCACCTTTATCGAACCATTCTTGCCAGAGCTTGAAGCAAACTACCCAGAATTTGAGTACTTCTATGTGGATAGAGATCAGTTCATTGACACTTGCGCAGAGTGGGAAATTTACGGCATTCCAAGCTTTTTAGTTTTTAAAAATGGACAAGAGGTTAACCGCTTTGTCAGCAAGGATCGTAAGACGAAGGAAGAGATTGAAGCATTTTTAACAGATTCTCTTTCTAAATAATGAAAGGAGGGTCTAAATCATGGCAAAAATGACATCAAGACAGCTTGCGAACGAACTTAAAAGCCGTCTGACAAATGACAGCTGGTCACACCAGTTTGACCGAGAAAAAGATACGCTTCGTATTGAAGATAAACAAACAAATAAAGGTATTACACTAGAGCTCCCGCCAATCATTGCAAAGTGGGAAGTAAAGCCTGATGAAACATTAGATGAGATCGTTTACTATGTGAAAGAGGCGCTAAGTGCCATGAAAGGCGAAGCGCAGCACATCTCAGGAAAAGAAAAGCAGATCTATCCTGTCATTCGTTCCACTTCCTTTCCTGAGGCATCAAGTGATGGCATTCCCCTAGTTTTTGATGAGCATACAGCTGAAACGAGAATCTTCTACGCACTTGACCTTGGAAGCACCTACAGATTAATTGATGAGAAAATGCTTCAAAAGGAAAACTGGACAAAAGAGCGAATTAGGGAAACTGCAAGCTTCAATGTCCGCTCACTTGAAACTGTGGTGAAAATGGATGAAGTTGCAGGCAATCGGTTTTATTTCTTCCGTGCGAATGACGGATATGATGCCAGCAGACTTTTAAATGAATCGATTTTACAAGAATACGCGCAAAAAATAGAAGGACAGATGGCCATTTCTGTTCCCCATCAAGATGTATTCATCATTGCAGATGTTCGCAATGAATCAGGCTATGATATTTTAGGACAGATGTCGATGAGCTTCTTCGCCAGCGGCACGGTTCCGATTACCGCATTGTCATTTTTATATGACGAGGGCAAGCTTGAACCGATCTTTATTCTTGCTAAAAGCAGACCAAAACAGCAGTAGAAGGGAATTTTGAAGAATGAACGTTTTTTATAATGCAGAAGGTGTAGGCGACACACTCCTTATTTCATTGAAAGATGTGACGAGAGAAGAAGTAGGTCATGAGAGGTTTGGAGATGTCGTAAGAATCTTCAATCAAGAAACAAAAGAAACAACAGGTTTTAATATCTTCAACGCATCCACTTACATGAAAATTGAAGAAAACGGATCTGTACCGCTATCTGAAACACTTGTTCAAGATATCAACGAAATTTTAAACCGCAACGGTGTAAGTGAAACGTTGACCGTGGATCTATCACCAAAATTTGTTGTCGGTTATGTGAAGGAAAAAGAAAAGCATCCGAATGCAGATAAATTAAACATTTGCCAAGTAGATGTTGGCGATGAAACATTACAAATCGTGTGTGGTGCACCAAACGTTGATCAAGGGCAATATGTCGTGGTTGCGAAGGTTGGTGCGGTGATGCCAAGCGGTTTGGTCATTAAAGATGCTGAGCTAAGAGGTGTTCCATCAAGCGGAATGATTTGTTCAGCAAAAGAACTAGATCTTCCAGACGCGCCTGCTGAAAAAGGGATTCTTGTTCTAGAGGGAAGCCACCAAGCTGGCGAACCCTTTAAAGCGTAACCTCCCATAAACGGGCACATAGGAGCGAAGAATGTGTTATACCAAAAGTCACTAAGTACGTACTTAGTGACTTTTTTTCATCTACAGACAGCACAAATAGCAAAGAGCAGCACTTTTCTCGCTTTTCTGCATGAAAAAGCAATGGTATACTAAAAATCGCCCAAGAAAACGTAAGGGGAGTTAAAGTGAGTGATAAATGATGAGTTGGTTAGATAAATTTTTTAGTGTATTTTTAGGAGAAGAAGAAAAGAAAGAAGAAAAAGCTGTGAGACCTAATGAAGGTCCAGCTGCACGAACGCAGCCAGTTTTTGAACAGTATAAAGAATATAAAAAAATTGAAGATACAAAAGTCTATTATGAATATCCGAAAGGCAACTTCCGCTTTCCGCTCGTTCCAGATGAACCTCTGCGTGACGGAGTGAAGCAGGAAAGAAGACGCGCAAAGCCAAGCAAGCCAAAGGCTAAGCAGAAGACCTATGAGCCAAAACAAACGGTGCAGCCTGACATCAATAAAAAGCCATTCAAAACAGAGCAAATTCCATCACCGATCTATGGCTATCATCAGGATATGCGTCCAAAACGAACAGAAGCGAAAGAAGAATCATCTCCTGTTCAAATGAAAGCAGCAGAAACAGCGCAGCGTGTCACCCTGTTATCAGAAGAGGCAGAGCGTGTACGAAATGTCAGACAGCAAATGAACATTCCGTCAATACGGAAAGAAAATCGTATGGAAGAAACGGTTTCAGCCCCAGCAGAAGAAAGAGTGGACATGCAAACAGACGTGACCCCGCTTACTTTGCAAGAGGAACTCGCTTATCAGGATCACGTTCAATCGACGATGGAGCGTTTAAATGACGAGCCTTTCATTCAAACAGAGGAAAAAGAGCAAGCCTTTTCTGAGCCTCAAGACCATATTGAAGCTGACTTACATAATCAGGAGGCCGAAGCTTATCAAGAACAGCCGGTAGAGGCTGAGCCGGAACAGGATGTCTCAAGCGATGACGAAGAAATAAAAGGCGAGCCGGTACATCAGTTTGTAGATCATACGGAGGAAATAGAACCGTTGACATTCGAAACAGCAGAAGACACACATCCCGCAATTGAAATGGAAGTAGACATGCCGGCAGAAGAAGTTGAGGTAACAGAAGACATCCCAGCAGAACCGGTCGCGGAAATAGAAGCTGATTCCATAGAAGATCATCAAGAAGAAGTGCCAGCGGCAGCATTTGAAGAAGCTGAGCCAGTCGCCAAGCATGATCTGCAAGAAGACCAATTGTTGGAAGAAGCTGAAATAGTAGAAGATCAAATGATGCCAATAGAACAAGTAGCAGACGATGAGACCGCTACTGAACCAGCAGAACCTGTCATAGAGCAGCAAGAAAAGCAAGAACAAGTGCATGAAGTCAAGGAAGAAAGACCGAAACAAGCAGCTCCGCAGACGCAACGTACAAGCGGACAAACCTCAACGGTTCCTTTTAACGTCATGATGTTAAAAAGTGATCAGCGTGTGCAAGGGCAAAAGAAAGCAGCAGATGCACAAGGGTATGTTTTCCCAAGTCTCGCCCTTTTAGACGTACCTCCAGCTCAAAAAGAAGAGGATGGGACATGGGTGAAAGAGCGGGCAGAGCTGCTCAATGCCACGCTGAAAAATTTCAATGTCAGAGCAAGTGTGGTTCATGTCACGCAAGGCCCTTCTGTGACAAGGTTTGAAGTACATCCAGAACCAGGTGTCAAAGTGAACAAAATCACGAACCTATCAGATGATATTAAACTCAGTTTGTCCGCAAAAGATATTCGAATCGAAGCACCGATTCCAGGAAAGAACACGATCGGGATCGAAGTGCCGAACCTTCACAGTAAAATGGTTTTCTTACGAGAGATGATCAGAAGCAGTGCATTTAGAGACAATCCATCACCCTTAACAGCAGCACTCGGATTAGATATATCCGGCCAGCCTGTTGTGGTTGATCTGCAAAAAATGCCGCATGGCTTAATTGCTGGAGCAACAGGGTCAGGAAAAAGTGTCTGTATCAATACCATTTTAGTGAGCTTAATGTTTAAAGCGTCACCAGATGAAGTAAAAATGCTCTTAATCGACCCTAAAATGGTTGAATTAGCGCCATATAATCACATTCCGCATCTCGTGAGTCCTGTCATCACCGATGCCAAGACAGCGACAGCCGCTCTGAAATGGGTAGTGGATGAAATGGAAAGGCGCTACGAACTGTTTGCACACTCTGGTGTGAGAGAAATTAAACGATTCAATGAGCTTGTCAAAGAAAAACAAATGGGTGAAAAACTACCTTATCTTGTCGTTGTGATCGATGAGCTCGCTGATTTAATGATGGTCGCACCAAATGAAGTCGAAGAAAGCATTTGCCGAATCGCACAAAAAGCAAGAGCATGCGGCATTCATTTATTGATTGCGACACAAAGACCTTCTGTCGATGTCATCACAGGTCTCATTAAAGCCAATATCCCAACAAGAATTGCTTTCTCTGTCTCAAGTCAGGTAGATTCTAGAACGATCATTGACATGGCAGGTGCAGAAAAGCTTCTCGGAAAAGGAGACATGCTTTTCTTAGAAAATGGCTCCGGCAAGCCGACGAGGCTGCAAGGGAACTTTGTATCAGACCGTGAGATTGATCAAGTAGTGGCACATGTAAGAAAACAGCGTAAGCCAGTGTTCCTTTTCGAACAGGAGGAATTAATGCTCCAAGGCTCTGCGATTACAGATGAAGACGAATTGTTTATGGATGCCTGCCGTTTTGCGATTGAGCAGAATAGCGCTAGTACATCGAGTTTGCAGCGAAGATTTAGAATTGGCTACAATCGTGCAGCCAGATTGATCGACATGATGGAACGCGAGGGCATGATCTCTGGTGCAAAAGGCAGTAAGCCAAGGGAAGTCCTTATGACACTGAGTGACTTAGAACAGCTGATCTAAACAAACCACTTCATTTTTTTTATAAACATGGTATGATAGCACATAGGTGCAATTTTGTAATTGGACGCTTTTCGTATGCCTGTCAGAACGCTTTTTTATATAAAATGAGCGAAAGCAGGTGTTAGAAATAGGAAAGTTGTCGGATACTAATCATAGTTAATATTGATTAGAATAGGAAGATCGGAAAAAAATCTTTATTTGGAGCTGCGATCTGTGAGCCGCTAGAGGCGAAAATCACAAGTTGCAAATTGAAATGAGCGTCATATACTGTAAGTCAGATAGACGTTTGTTGGAGGTACAATTATGACTGTTTATCATTTTGTTGGAATAAAAGGGACAGGTATGAGTCCACTGGCCCAAATTCTTCATGATACTGGGTATACTGTCCAAGGATCGGATATCGAAAAACATATCTTTACACAAAAAGCATTAGAAGAACGAAATATTAAAATTCTTCCATTTGACCCAGATAATATTCAGCCAGGGATGACCGTGATTGCAGGTAATGCATTTCCTGATACACACCCTGAGATTGAACGTGCCCTTTCTGAAGGGATTCCTGTCATTCGTTACCATAAATTCCTTGGAGAATACATGGATTCATTCACAAACGTTGCGATTACTGGTGCTCATGGTAAAACGTCGACAACAGGACTGCTTGCCCATGTGATGCAATCAGCGAAACCAACTTCATACTTAATCGGTGATGGATCTGGTATGGGGAAAGAAAACAGCGAGTATTTTGTATTTGAAGCATGCGAATACCGCAGACACTTCCTCAGCTATCATCCAGACTATGCGATCATGACCAATATTGATTTTGATCATCCTGATTATTTCTCGGACATTGACGACGTGTTTGATGCGTTTCAAAACATGGCGCTTCAAGTGAAAAAAGCCATTATCGCTTGCGGTGATGATGAGCATCTGCCCAAGATTCAAGCGAAGGTACCTGTTGTGTACTACGGTTTCAATGAAGAAAATGATTTCCAAGCACGCAATGTTGTGAAAAACACGGAAGGCACTACATTTGATGTATTTGTACGCAATACGTTTTATGATACCTTCTACATTCCTGCCTACGGAAATCATAATGTCCTCAATTCATTAGCTGTGATTGCATTATGTCACTATGAAGCCATTGATGTAGAGCTCATCAAAGGGGCACTAATGACATTTGGCGGGGTGAAACGCCGCTTTAATGAAAAAGTGGTCGGTGAGCAGGTCTTAATTGACGACTATGCCCATCACCCAACGGAGATTGAAGTCACCATTGAAGCAGCACGTCAAAAATATCCAGACCGTGATATTGTCGCTGTCTTCCAGCCGCATACCTTCACACGTACACAGCAATTCTTAAGTGAATTTGCTGACAGTCTGAAAAAAGCGGACTATGTATACCTATGCGATATTTTCGGTTCAGCCCGTGAAAACATTGGGAAGCTGAGTATCGAAGATTTACGAGAAAAAATCCCGCAGGCCCAATTGATTGCGGAAGAAGATACATCTGTGCTGAAAGCGCACGAAGATGGGATTCTGATCTTTATGGGAGCAGGAGACATTCAAAAATATCTGCGTGCTTATGAGAAAGTCGCTGTATAAATGCTTAAAGGAAAAGTGCCGTTTTGATCGGCACTTTTTTTATTTTGAATAAAATGTGACAAAGGGGCTAAATGTGTCAACATCTTCCGCTTTTTTTCGTTCGCTGTGGACAGGAATCAGCGAATAAGTGTAGAATTATTATTCAATCGGTCATTCTAGGCGATGTTTGAATGATACAACGAGAGGGTAATGAATTGCATATGCCCGCAGCAAAGGAGGTATCAGATGATTATTATTCTATATCTAAGCGTTGCACTGATCGCAATTGCTTTCCTCATTCTTGTCATCTATTTGTCCAAAACATTAAAATCCTTACAGCTGACATTAAAGAATGTTGCATCAACTTTAGAAGGTCTTGAAGGTCAGATGCAAGGGATCACCACAGAGACGACACAGTTGCTACATAAGACGAATCAGCTTGCTGAAGATATTCAAGACAAATCGGCAAAACTCAACACAGTTGTGGATGCGGTGCAGGGAATTGGCGGCTCGATCAACCAATTTAATACAAGCATAAAGCAGGCAGCTGGTGCAGTTTCTTCATCCGTTGAACGAAATCAAGAAAAAGTCACGGATGTGGTAAGCTGGAGTAACGCAGCACTTGAAATTTATAAAAAATGGAAACAACGAAAACACCAAAAATAAACCATTTTCGCATAGGAGGAATAATCATGAGCAAAGACGGAATCAATAGCAAAGACTTTTTGATCGGAACACTTATTGGTGGAATTGTTGGTGCAACAACAGCCTTATTTTTAGCACCGAAGTCAGGGAAAGAGCTTCGCGATGATTTGAACACCCAAGCGAATGTTTTAAAAGAAAAAACAGATCGCCTCACAACAGATGCAAAAGAAAGAGGCACTGAATATGTGACGATTGCGAAAGATAAAACGTCTGAATTGTCCCAACTGGTAGCAGAACAGTCAAACCAGATTTTAGACAAAGTGAAAGACATAAAAGAGCGTGCAGCTGGAAAAGCTAATCATGTGAAAAGTGAAGCAGAAGATGCAGCAGCTGACCTAGCAAATGAAGCTTCAGATGTAGCAGACGAAGCAAAAGTACGAGCACAAGAAGCGAAATCAGAAATTGAAGATGGCATCAAAGATGTCAAAGAAAAAGTAGAACAATCGACTAAAGGCTAACTCTCACTGCACGGAGTGAAGAAGGAGAACATCATGTCAAAACAACTCATTGAAACAGAAGAACAGTTTGATCAACTAACGAATCAAGATGGGACGTTTGTCTTTTTTAAGCACAGTTTGACATGTCCGATCAGCCAAGCGGCTTTTCAAGAGTTTGAAGCATTTGCGTCTGCACATGAAGACGTGCCTACTTATTTCTTGCAAATCCAAAACACAAGAGAGCTTTCATCCTATGTGACTGAAAAGTCGGGGGTAAAGCATGAAAGTCCCCAGGCACTCGTCTTTAGCGGTGGAAAAGTGAAGTGGCATGCATCTCACTCAAGCATTACAAAAGAAGCGCTTGAACATAATCTGTAGAAGAAACGTCAGCAATTGCTGACGTTTTTTTATAAAAAAAGGTTTACTTCAACCAAAAGTATGCTATAATCTTACACATAATACTTTATCGCTTAAAAGCGTTTGGGTAATAAAGAAAATTTTCGTGACAATTCCGAAATCTTTGTTTATAATAAACCCTATCATGAGAGAATGAAAAAATAAAAAGCGAGAACAGGCAGAGGAAAGGATGACAAAAATGAGCAACAATGAACTAGAACAATTGAGACAGCAGGCAGATGAACTAAATCTTCAAATCTTAAAACTGATCAATGAAAGAGGAAGCATTGTAAAAGAAATTGGAAAGGCGAAAGAAGCGCAAGGTGTCAACCGTTATGATCCTGTCAGAGAGCGCACAATGCTGAACCAAATTCTTGAAGCAAATGATGGACCATTCGAAAACTCAACGATTCAGCATATTTTCAAAGAGATTTTCAAAGCAGGTCTAGAGCTTCAAGAAGATGACCACAGCAAAGCACTTCTTGTTTCTCGTAAGAAAAAATCGGAAAATACAATCGTGAACATCAATGGAGAAGCGATCGGTGATGGGAAACAGCGCTTCATCGTTGGACCATGTGCTGTTGAAAGCTACGAGCAAGTCGCAGAAGTTGCGGCAGCAGCGAAACAGCAAGGACTAAAACTACTTCGCGGAGGTGCATTTAAACCTCGCACAAGTCCATACGATTTCCAAGGACTTGGTGTAGACGGTCTAAAAATTCTAAAGCGTGTAGCGGATGAATACGGTCTTGCTGTCATTAGTGAAATCGTCAATCCTGCTCATATTGAAGAAGCGATTGAGCATATCGATGTAATCCAAATTGGTGCACGGAACATGCAAAACTTTGAGCTATTAAAAGCAGCCGGATCTGTGAAGAAACCAGTTCTTTTAAAGCGTGGTCTTGCAGCGACTATTTCAGAATTCATCAATGCAGCTGAATACATCATCGCCCAAGGAAATGACCAAATCATCCTTTGCGAGCGCGGTATCCGCACATACGAAACAGCGACAAGAAATACACTTGATATCTCTGCAGTGCCAATCTTGAAACAAGAGACACATTTACCAGTATTCGTTGATGTGACGCACTCAACTGGACGTAGAGATCTTCTCCTTCCAACAGCGAAAGCAGCTCTTGCTATTGGAGCAGACGGTGTCATGGCAGAAGTGCATCCAGATCCATCTGTTGCTCTATCTGACTCAGCGCAGCAAATGGACATTCCTCAATTCGAAAAATGGTTAGATGCGTTAAGACCACTTGTCAACATTCACGCGTAATCATAGATAGAAAAGCCGCCGGATAACTGCCCGGCGGTTTTTCTATGGATAAAATATGATGAGATTGGGAATGAAAGGAAAAGAGCACATTACAAGCCTCAAAAGTGCTTGTTCACAATGTTTTCATTTTTAAAATTCGATAGAATCTGCTAAGATCATTGTCATAGCTGACGTTCTCGGCGATTTTTCATGAAATATGATTCAATTTACAGGTAACAAGCTCATTAAAGTTTGTTTAATTTAGTTATAAAAAGAAAGGGAACGTTTTCATATGGTGAAAAAACGTGTATAATTTCATAAAAGAATGTCATTTTGATGTAGATTGAAAAATTATGTGTCTCTTTTCATCGTTTTAATGACAAATAGGATATTATTTTCCTCGTATCTGACATGTCTCTATCCAATTGGTGAATGCTATAGATATGAAGTGTATTTGAAGGAGTGATTTATGTGAATAATGTTACAATATATGATGTAGCAAGAGAAGCAAATGTAAGTATGGCAACGGTATCACGCGTAGTGAATGGTAATCCGAATGTAAAACCAACAACAAGAAAAAAGGTACTTGAAGCGATTGATCGTCTTGGCTACCGTCCGAATGCTGTGGCACGAGGCCTTGCAAGTAAAAAAACTACAACAGTTGGGGTGATCATCCCTGATATTTCTAGTATCTTCTATTCGGAGCTTGCTCGCGGAATTGAAGATATCGCCACGATGTATAAGTACAACATCATTTTAAGCAACTCAGATCAAAATACCGATAAAGAGCTTCATCTATTAAATACAATGCTAGGTAAACAAGTAGATGGGATTGTCTTTATGGGCGGAAACATCACAGATGTGCTTGTTGAAGAATTTAAGCGCTCTCCTGTGCCAATTGTTCTTGCAGCATCTGTTGAAGAGCAGGCTCAAACACCATCTGTCAATATCAACTACGAGCAAGCGATTTATGATTCAGTCCAGCTTTTAGTTGAGAAAGGACATAAGCGAATTGCCTTCGTATCTGGCCCAATGTCAGAACCGATTAACTCTATGAGAAAGCTTGCAGGTTATAAGCGTGCGCTTGAAGAAGCGGGCATCGCATTTGACGATGCGCTCGTCGCTGAAGGCGATTACTCCTATGATTCTGGAATTGAATCACTTGCTCATTTACTTGAGCAGTCTGACAAGCCGACAGCTGTTATTGCGGCTACCGATGAAATGGCGCTAGGTGTCATTCACGGAGCACAAGATAGAGGCGTATCGATTCCTGAGGATTTAGAAGTGATTGGCTTTGATAACACGAGACTTTCTCTCATGGTGCGTCCTCAGCTGACAACAGTTGTTCAGCCGACCTATGATATTGGCGCTGTCGCAATGAGACTGCTGACAAAGCTGATGAACAAAGAACAAGTGGACGATCAAATTGTTGAGCTTCCGCACAGAATTGAAGAAAGACAATCAACAAAATAAAACGAAAAAGCAGGCTTACACATTAGTGAATGCCTGCTTTTCTTATGCATTTTTCTTTTCTCTTCTTACAGGCATAAGTGCTTTTTCTACAGTTTGAGCATTCTTTTCTGTGATTTCTGCTTTTCTTGGGATCGGTGGATATAAATCGTCAGGGTCTCCCCATGTCGATGGCAGGCTGACAGGCGATTGTTTATGCCAAGCCTGAACCCAGTCCTGAGGCAGTTCAGCCGGCGGTGTGATGCCTTTCATCTCAAGCCAAATCCGGCTCCATGCCCTTGGAACGACACGCCAAATATCATATCCCCCTCCGCCAACAGCAATCCATTTGCCATCACAATATTGATGCGCTAACTCATGGGCAAGTCTAGGAATTTCCTCATATATTTTCATGGTGGCAGATAAATGGGTTAACGGATCATAGTAGTGTGCATCCGCGCCGTTTTGCGTCAAAATCACATCTGGTTTAAAAAAAGCAGCAATTTCAGTCACTGCTGTTCGGTATGCTTCGAGGAACGATTCGTCTTCTGTAAATGCATCAAGCGGAATATTATAAGCGTAGCCATAGCCTTTATCGTGACCTCTTTCCTGTACTTGTCCAGTTCCAGGGAACAAGTAGCGCCCCGTTTCATGAATAGAGACCGTACAGACCTCTGGGTCGTCATAGAAGCTGAATTGTACACCATCTCCATGATGGGCATCTGTATCAATATATAAAATTCTTGCACCATATGTCTTTTGAATATATTGAATGGCCACGGAGCTGTCATTATATATACAAAAGCCAGATGCACGTCCTTTAAACCCGTGGTGAAGTCCGCCGCCAAGATTGAGTGCATGCTGCGAGTGTCCCATCATTACTTGGTCAACGGCTGTTAATGTCCCGCCAACAAGGAGAGAAGCTGCCTCATGCATACCTGCAAACATCGGTGTATCCTCCGTGCCAAGGCCGTAGCGTTCACCCTCTGCTGTAGAGAGCTTTCCTTCACTAGCCCGCTGCACAGCTTGAATATAATCGGCTGTATGGACGAGCTTTAATTCCTCCAGTGTCGCCATACGCGGTGCGACGATCTCATCATCTGTTAACGCCTTCATTTTTTGAAGAAGATCATATGTTAAGTAGACACGAAGCTGATTGAAGGGATGGTCTTGGTGAAATTGGTACGTTTGAAAAGAGGGTGAAAAAACAAAGGTCGCTTCCTTCATTTGATCGTCTGCTCCATTGGCCACAGCACCTTATAGCCTTTTGCACGAATCAGCTTCGTCACATGATCTGCATGAATGAGTTGAAGGCGGAATACGAGCACTTTAGAAGCTTCATTTGCATGCGGATACACGAGCACACTCAGCATTTGAATATGCTGCTCCTTTAAAATGGCCGTAATGTCTGCGAGGCCTTCTGTCATCTGGTCCACTTCAACCTCTAAGTGTGACCCAGGCTGATCTGCACCTGTCAGTCTGACAAACGTACGAAGCAAATCAGTCTTTGTGATAATGCCTACGAGCTTGCCTCGTCTCACCACTGGAAGGCAGCCAATTCCGTGTTCAAAAAAGACACTTGAAATCTCTTCAACGAAATCAAGCGGATGAGCAGCGATCGTCTCTAATACCATGATCTCTTCAACAGGACGCTGAATAAAGAGCTGTCTTTTTTCTGTTTCAAATATACTTGGACTGGCATTTTTAATATCCCGATCTGTCACCATCCCAATGACAGAACCTTGATCAGATACGATCGGAATATGCCGAATGTGATGTGCACTCATTTTTTGAATGGCTTCTTCAATCGTATCGGTTTTTCGCAGCGTGACCACATCACGCTCCATAATTTGTTCAATCATCATTGTTTACCAATCCCCTTTGCCAAAAAAACGAATTGAACGTTAATACATAAAGCGTTGATGGAAGCGAAGACGATCGAAACGCTCAATCGAATCAGGACTCACATTTTTCCCGATTCTGGCCATTAAACAATTGGCTGGATGTGAGCTAATCTCTGGCTCGTCTGTTGCAAACCAGACAAGACCGCCTGCGTTCATCATTTTCTCCATCATTTTGCGGTACTCCCACACGTTTTTCTTTGTCCCCTTTAAATCCCAATGCCAGTAATATTCAGTTGTAATGATGATATAATTCTCCATTTGCTCATCCATCATGCTCACATCAAGTAAATGCTTGCCAAGTGAGCAGCCTCTAAATGGAGGAGCGACCTCAATCGCGCCAAGCTCGATTAAATTTTCCATGTTACCCTCTGACCAGCGCTCAAGCGGATCAGGATACAAATACGTGACATAGCCTACGACAAGCTCATCCATTCTTGCAATGATAATACGTCCTTCTGGAAGGTCTGCTATTTCAACAAGTGCTTGTTTCTGTTCCTCAGGCGTGCGAAATGCCGTCAGTCCTTCATGAAAGGTATAGTTCGCAAGCTCTGGTGCAGGTACCGGACCTTCAATAAGGATGGAACCTGTTTCTTGCTCAATGGTTTTTGAATAATAAGTTTTAGGATGCTCCACGTATCCACCGCCTCAAATTCTAGTGAGTCGTCTCTATTTTATCTTAAAACTTGCAAGAATTAAAACGGTTTCACCATAAGTTTTTTAAAAATTGAGAAAAAAAGTCATCTATACTATAATGGTCATTGTAAACGTATGCAAAGGGGGACTGTTTGATGAAATTGGAAACGCTGCCATCAGTAAAAGGGGACTATCATTTAAATGATTATGAGCAGGCATACAAAGAATTTTCATGGGAGGAAGCAAGAAAAAACTTCTCGTGGTATGAAACAGGAAACATAAATGCAGCCTATGAAGCGATTGACAGACATGCGGACTCGTTTCGTAAGAACAAGGTGGCGCTTCACTACAAAGATTCACAGCGTGATGAAAAGTATACGTTCAGGGATATGAAAATCAACACAAATAAAGCGGGAAATCTATTCAGAGAAAAGGCGCATGTGCAAAAAGGGGATCGCGTATTTATTTTTATGCCAAGATCACCTGAGCTCTATTTTCTTCTGCTTGGCGCAGTCAAAATTGGTGCGATCGTTGGTCCGTTATTTGAGGCATTTATGGAAGGAGCGGTCAAAGACCGTTTAGAAAATAGTGAGGCGAAGGTCATTGTGACAACGCCGGATCTGCTTGAACGAATTCCGTTTGCAGAGCTTCCGAAGCTTGAATCCGTCATCATTGTCGGCGGTGAAAAGGAAGACGTCGATGGCGTTCGGACAATCCATTACGAAGAGGCGTTTGAGCAGGCAGCAAAGAACCTTGAGATTGAATGGATGGATGAAAAAGACGGCTTTCTGCTTCATTACACGTCAGGGTCCACAGGTACGCCAAAAGGTGTGCTGCATGTCCATGGCGCAATGGTGCAGCAAGACCAGACCGGTAAGTGGGTGCTTGATCTGAAAGAAGACGATGTCTACTGGTGTACAGCTGACCCAGGCTGGGTAACAGGCACAGTGTACGGCATTTTTTCACCATGGTTAAATGGGGCGACGAATGTCATTTTAGGCGGCAGGTTTAACCCTGATACGTGGTATGAAACCATTGAATCACTAGGTGTGACCGTTTGGTACAGTGCTCCGACTGCCTTTAGAATGCTGATGGGAGCAGGAGATGACCTCATTCAAAAATATGATCTCAGCTCGCTCCGTCATGTGTTAAGTGTAGGTGAGCCTCTAAATCCAGAAGTCATCCGATGGGGAGACGCTGTATTTGGCAAACGAATTCATGACACTTGGTGGATGACTGAAACCGGTGCACAGCTGATTTGTAATTATCCATGCATGGACATCAAACCAGGTTCAATGGGGAAACCGATTCCAGGCGTAGAAGCGGCGATTGTCGATAATGCCGGAAATGAACTTCCGCCATACCGGATGGGCAACCTCGCCATCAAAAAAGGCTGGCCGTCTATGATGCATACGATCTGGAACAATCCTGAAAAATATGAATCTTACTTTATGCCGGGAGATTGGTATGTTTCAGGAGATTCAGCTTATATGGACGAAGACGGATACTTTTGGTTCCAGGGACGTGTCGATGATGTGATCATGACATCAGGAGAACGGGTTGGTCCTTTTGAGGTGGAAAGCAAGCTGGTCGAACATCCGGCCATTGCAGAGGCTGGTGTCATTGGAAAACCAGATCCAGTCCGCGGTGAAATTATTAAAGCATTCATTGCGCTCAGAAGTGGATATGAGCCGACAGATGAGCTGAAAGAAGAGATTCGTACGTTTGTGAAAAAAGGACTCGCTGCACATGCGGCACCGAGAGAAATCGAGTTTAAAGACAAACTACCTAAAACGCGAAGCGGAAAAATTATGAGACGTGTGCTAAAGGCGTGGGAACTGAATTTACCGGCTGGCGACCTATCGACAATGGAAGATTAATTTTTTTCATCAGTTGACTTGATACCAAAAGTATGTTTAAAATGACATTAGTTGAATATGTAAAGGTTTTGACTGAGATTCAGTAGAATTATCTTTCCCTGTCCAAGAGAGCTGACGGCTGGTGCGAGTCAGTACAAAGAGATATTCGAATTACCCTCACGAACCGCTTTTACGAAAAGGAGCATGCATGCTGCCCTGATTAGTGAAAGAACGGATCTGTCCGTTATCAGTGTAAGTGAAAAGACGTGATTTGTTGTCTTTTAAGCAGGGTGGTACCGCGATATATATCGTCCCTTCGTTCATTCGAAGGGGCGTTTTTTATGTTGAATTGTAAAAAAAGGAGAATTGGATATGAGTCAATTGATGGAAGAGTTATCGTTCAGAGGATTAATTCAGCAGCAAACAGATGAAGAAGGTTTAACAAAATTATTAGCAGAAGAAAAAATCAAGCTTTACTCCGGCTTTGATCCGACAGCTGACAGCTTGCACATTGGTCATCTATTGCCAATTTTAACATTACGCAGATTCCAGGAAGCGGGCCATCACCCGATTGCCCTTGTTGGCGGCGCGACTGGACTAATCGGCGATCCTAGCTTCAAAAAAGCAGAGCGTTCACTAAACCCTGCAGAAATCGTAGAACAATGGACAGAGAAAATTAAAGGACAGCTGTCACAATTTCTTGATTTTGAAGCAGCCGAGAACCCAGCCGTTATCGTGAATAACTACGACTGGATCAGCCAAATGAATGTCATCACGTTCCTTCGTGATATTGGAAAGAACTTCGGTGTGAACTTCATGCTGGCAAAAGATATCGTCAGCTCACGGATTGAGACAGGGATTTCGTACACAGAGTTCAGCTACGTCATCCTGCAATCTTTAGATTTCGTAAACCTTTACAGAAATGAAAACTGTAAGCTGCAAATCGGTGGAAGCGACCAGTGGGGAAATATCACATCTGGACTTGAGCTGATCCGTAAGTCTGAAGCAGAAGGGGCAAAAGCATTCGGTCTAACGATGCCGCTTGTCACTAAAGCAGATGGCACGAAGTTTGGTAAAACAGAAGGCGGCGCCATCTGGTTAGATAAAGAAAAGACGTCTCCTTATGAGTTCTACCAATTCTGGATCAACACAGATGACCGTGACGTCGTGAAATACTTAAAATACTTTACGTTCTTATCGAAAGAAGAGATCGCATCGTACGAAGAAAAAGTGCAAACAGCACCTGAAAAGCGTGAAGCACAGCGCCGTCTAGCAGAGGAAGTCACGACACTTGTACATGGCCGTGAATCACTAGAACAGGCTGTCAACATCTCAAATGCGCTATTCAAAGGCGAGATCAAATCTCTTTCAGCCGAAGAAGTCAAAGTAGGCTTTAAAGATGTTCCATCAATGGAGAAAAGCAGCACAGAAGAATTAACACTTGTCGATGTCCTTGTTGAATCAAAGCTGTCTCCATCAAAACGTCAAGCACGTGAAGACATCACAAATGGTGCAGTTTCCATCAACGGAGAGAGACAAACCGATAAAGACTACGTCCTTTCAGCTGAAGACCGAATTGAAAACCAATTTACCGTCTTAAGAAGAGGGAAAAAGAAATACTTCCTTGTGAATTACAAATAAGAACGATGGGCAGCCGGCCGCGATAACCGGCTGCTTTTTTTATGCAAAATGAGAGATGAGTGCTCTTTGAAGAGTCTAATAGACTGTTCAAAGAGACTTTGTCTAGTCTTTTGGCATTGGCGTTGAGAAAGTCAAAGGTGCTTTTTCATTATTTATTTTCTATAAATTGATTGAACAAACAGTGCCTTGTTCACTTTTCTGACATATTTTTCTTATATAAAATAGAGTTCGAATAAGATGAATAAGGGGGAATGAAAGTGATTCGTTTTAAGAAAAAGAGTTTGCAAATTCTTGTTGCACTTGCATTAGTGATAGGTTCAATGGCCTTCATCCAGCCAAAAGAGATCAAAGCGGCTGAGCATAATCCGGTTGTGATGGTACATGGCATGGGCGGTGCGTCTTATAACTTTGCTTCGATTAAAAGTTACTTGGTATCACAAGGATGGGATCGAAACCAATTATTTGCTATCGATTTCATAGACAAAACAGGTAATAATCGCAACAATGGTCCGCGTTTATCCAGATTCGTCAAAGATGTGTTAGACAAAACGGGTGCCAAAAAAGTAGATATTGTGGCGCATAGTATGGGCGGGGCGAACACGTTATACTATATTAAGAATCTAGACGGCGGCGATAAAATAGAAAACGTCGTCACACTTGGTGGAGCGAATGGACTCGTTTCACTCAGAGCATTACCAGGCACCGATCCAAATCAAAAAATCCTTTACACCTCTGTCTATAGCTCAGCCGATCTTATCGTCGTCAACAGCCTTTCGCGTTTAATTGGCGCAAGAAACGTCCTCATTCACGGGGTTGGTCACATCGGTCTATTAGCTTCAAGCCAAGTCAAAGGCTATATCAAAGAAGGACTGAATGGCGGGGGACAGAATACGAATTAAAAAATGAAAGAAGACAGCGACTTGTGCTGTCTTTTTTTGATGTCATCGGACATATGACAGCTGCTAGATGATGAAAGAA
The DNA here is from genome assembly GCF_002998735.1 of Bacillus sp. NMTD17. Taxonomy (NCBI): domain Bacteria; kingdom Bacillati; phylum Bacillota; class Bacilli; order Caryophanales; family Bacillaceae; genus Bacillus; species Bacillus sp. NMTD17. The sequence continues at coordinate 1,990 of NZ_PVRH01000007.1, read as the reverse complement.
GGTTATAATGGAGGTAAAATGATGACACAAAAACTCAAGCAATATTTTTTAGGATATTTCCCTTATTATCCGTGCTCATTTCTCCTCATCTATTTCATCTGGATGAAGTTTGTTAAATCAGTTCAAATAGGCGAGGTGATGTCCAACTGTACATCGATCATTGGTATCTATTACATCGTTGCCAGTGTGTGGTTTGTTTTTTTGATGCAAAAATAGGCAAAACATCATTAAAAGCATGTACAAATGGATCACCATTCCTTACACTACATGTAGTAAATGAGAATCTACGGAGGTGGGCGTTTGTGCAAAAGAATCAAAAGGCTTTGATCATTGTGGATGTACAGAAGGCGTTCGAGCATGAAAAATGGGGAGAACGAAATAATCTAGATGCAGAGAAAAATATCAGTCGTTTATTGACGTTTTGGAGAGAAAAAGGCTGGACAGTGATTCATATGCAGCATACATCTGACAAGCCGGACTCCTTATTTCATCCGGCAAATGAAGGGCATCTCTTCAAAGATATCGCCAAACCGCTAGAGGAAGAAACGGTGATACGAAAGAAAGTCAACAGCAGCTTTATTGGCACAAACTTGGAGGAACAGTTAAGGTCAAACCATATTAACACGGTCGTGATCACAGGATTGACAACCCCTCACTGCGTGTCAACGACAACAAGAATGAGCGGCAATCTAGGCTTTGATACGTACCTTATCTCAGATGCAGTTGCCGCCTTTGGACTAACAGATCAAAACGGTACATATTATGATCCCGAAATGATTCATCGGCTATCACTTGCAACACTGCATGATGAATTTGCTACTGTCATGACAACAGATCAATTGATTAGTAATTGGATGGTAAAATAAAAGATATCGTTATACGCTTAATAATACTTGAGAGAACCATGGAACAAAAAAATCCTCTGGAATTCTAGGGGATTTTTTTCATGATAGATTATATGGTTTTGAATAGCTTCTTGAGACTGGCTAGTCATCATGAAAAAACCATAGACAAATTTAGCGCAAAATACAATCAAATTTTCACAACCAAAAGACTTTTGGAAGACTCTAGCAAATTATGTTTATTCTACGATTATCTTTTTATTCTTTGTACGTTTTACTTATCTGCACCTATTTACGGATGTAACATATGAATAATGATAAAGGAGATGAACAACTGATGGGTTGTGATAAGTATAAAAAATGCCCTTATTGTAAACATAAACTATCAAAATCAAACTGTTGCATCATTTGTCATACAAAATTAATTGTAGGGCGACGAGGGCCACGGGGATTACGAGGGGTTCAAGGAGCTGCAGGAGCCATCGGTCCAACGGGAGTAACAGGAGATACCGGAGCGACCGGTCCAGCGGGAGCCGCAGGAGCAACCGGTCCAACGGGAGTAACAGGTGCCGCAGGAGATATCGGAGCGACTGGTCCAACGGGAGTAACAGGAGCCACGGGAGATACCGGAGCGACTGGTCCAACGGGAGTAACAGGTGCCGCAGGAGATATCGGAGCGACTGGTCCAGCGGGAGCCGCAGGAGCAACCGGTCCAACGGGGGTCACAGGTGCCGCAGGAGATACCGGAGCAACCGGTCCAACGGGAGTAACAGGAGCCGCAGGAGATACCGGAGCGACCGGTCCAACGGGAGTAACAGGAGCCACGGGAGATACCGGAGCGACTGGTCCAGCGGGAGTAACAGGTGCCGCAGGAGATACCGGAGCAACCGGTCCAACGGGGGTCACAGGTGCCGCAGGAGATACCGGAGCGACCGGTCCAACGGGGGTCACAGGTGCCGCAGGAGATACCGGAGCAACCGGTCCAACGGGAGTAACAGGAGCCGCAGGAGATACCGGAGCGACCGGTCCAACGGGGGTCACAGGTGCCGCAGGAGATACCGGAGCAACCGGTCCAACGGGAGTAACAGGAGCCGCAGGAGATACCGGAGCGACCGGTCCAACGGGAGTAACAGGAGCCACGGGAGATA
>NZ_PVRH01000006.1:0-310591 GCF_002998735.1 Bacillus sp. NMTD17 | reverse complement strand
ATCAGGTTGATAGGTCTGAGGTGGAAGCGTGGTGACACGTGGAGCTGACAGATACTAATAGATCGAGGACTTAACCTATATTCTAATGTGAAGCTTGAACATTGTTATCTAGTTTTGAGAGAACATTCTCTCCATCAGGTTTGGTGGCGATAGCGAAGAGGTCACACCCGTTCCCATACCGAACACGGAAGTTAAGCTCTTCAGCGCCGATGGTAGTTGGGGGTCTCCCCCTGTGAGAGTAGGACGCCGCCAAGCTTGTCATATTTATATCATCGCGGGGTGGAGCAGTTCGGTAGCTCGTCGGGCTCATAACCCGAAGGTCGCAGGTTCAAATCCTGCCCCCGCAACCAAAATGGTCCGGTAGTTCAGTTGGTTAGAATGCCTGCCTGTCACGCAGGAGGTCGCGGGTTCGAGTCCCGTCCGGACCGCCATTTTTATGACTTGTAAACGAAAACGTATAGTTTCGTTTTTTTTTATGTCTTTTTCTTTTCGTACGTATCCAAGATGCAATGAATTGGTTTGTGTTTGGCTACACGTTATGTGAAAAGAAAAAGATAGATCACTTCAACCCAGCCTGGTTTTTTCATACCAGGCTTTCTTTATATCATTTTTAATTGGAATTGAAACTCATATTGGCTTACACTAATACTAATTATGTCTGACATCGTGTCTACTCAATCAATTGATTGCATGAAGGGGCTGCTTTTTATGGATGAATTTGATCTTATTCGCCGAATTACACCAAAAGAAACACATCAGCGTTCTTTGGTTATGGGCATCGGTGATGATGCAAGTGTTTATCAACCTCATTCACATTGTGAAGAGGTCGTTTGTGTTGATACAATGGTGGAGTATGTTCATTTTCGCTTTGATTTTTCCACACCTTTTGAGATTGGCTTTAAAGCACTAGCGGTCAATGTCAGTGATATCGCCGCAATGGGAGGAACCCCAAAGTATTATCTTGTATCGATTGCGATCCCCCCTCATGGTGATGAGACGATCGTCTCAGCTCTTTACGAGGGAATGAAAGCATTGGCTGACACCTATCATATGGATTTAATTGGTGGAGATACAGTCGCCACTCGCAGTGACTTTGTCATTACAGTGACGGTCATTGGCGAGGTTCCCAAGGGAACAGCTTGTTATCGTCACAGTGCTCAGACAGGAGACGTCGTCTTTGTCACAGGTGAGCTTGGTTCATCAGCTGCTGGCTTATCACTTTTAATGAACGAAGTAACCCCTACCAAGGCAGTCGACAAAGCCTTTTTTCTTGATCGTCATAAAAAGCCTCAGCCTCACATTGCTGCTGGACATATTTGCTCAAGCTTCCCACGGGTCACCTTGAATGATGTGAGTGATGGATTAGCGAGTGAGCTGAATGAGATAGCCGAAGCGAGTCATGTGACGATAGAGATAGAAGCAAACAAGCTCCCCACACATCCAGATTTACCAGTGCTGCGTAAAGACTGGCTGGAATGGGTGTTATTTGGCGGGGAAGACTTTGTATTAACTGGTACGATTCCAGAGGCTGATTGGGAAAGCTTTGAAATGCAATGTAGAAAAGAAGACATTCAAGTCAAACGCATTGGACAAGTCAAAGGTGATCAATCAGCAAGCGTTATATTAAAAGACAATAAACAGCAAACAATGTTAATGAAAAAAGGATATAATCATTTTAAGAAATGAGGTGACATAACTGTGAAATTAACATGGACGACAAAAGGTGCGGATGAGACGAAACGAATTGCCGCTGCTTTGGCCAAACTTGTGATGCCAAGCGATGTTTTGACATTAGAAGGGGATTTAGGTGCAGGCAAAACTACTTTTTCAAAAGGTTTTGCAGAAGGCTTAGGGATTACCCGTATCGTCAACAGCCCTACCTTTACGATTATTAAAGAATATACCGATGGCAGACTGCCACTTTATCATATGGACGTGTACCGCATGGAAGATGCGGAAGAAGATATTGGGCTCGAAGAATATTTTGAGGGCGAAGGTGTATGCTTGGTTGAGTGGGCACATCTCATTGGACCTCAATTGCCTTCCACCTATTTGAAAATAGAAATGCTGAGAACAGAACGTGAAGAAGAACGTCATCTCACGTTTAGTGCAAAAGGGGAACGCTATAAGACCCTTTGTAAGGAGATGAAAGAATTTGACCATACTGGCAATTGATACGTCTAACCATACACTAGGAATTGCCCTTGTAAAAGGTTCCACAGTGATTGGTGAGAGCATCACGTATTTAAAAAAGAACCATTCCGTCCGAGCGATGCCGACTGTTGAGGCATTAATGAAAGAATGTGGTGTAGCGCCAAGTGAACTAAGTAAAATCGTTGTAGCGAAAGGACCTGGTTCCTACACTGGTGTCCGAATTGGTGTGACCATTGCAAAAACACTCGCGTGGACGCTGTCTATCCCGATATCGGCTGTTTCAAGTTTAGAAACACTTGCGGCAAATGGTCAATACTTTGATGGATGGATCTCGCCACTATTTGATGCGAGAAGAGGACAAGTTTATACTGGGCTATATACGTTTGAAGAAGGAAAAATTAAAGAGATCAAACCAGACCAAAATATCTTGCTCACGGATTGGCTTCATGAGCTGAAGCAGACAGGAAAGCCTGTCCTATTTCTTGGGCAGGATGTGCATCTTCATGAAGAGAGCATTCGCTCCATTTTAGGAGAAACTGCTGTGATAGCAGAGGGAGCTTTTCAAAACCCAAGACCTTCAATGCTTGCGTTTTTAGGGACAGATCGTCCTGCTGAAGATGTTCATCAGCTTGTTCCTAACTATATTCGTTTGGCAGAAGCGGAAGTGAAATGGCTTGAAGGACAAAAATAATCTCAACATAACAGAGATTCGAAAAATGACGGTAGCGGACATTCCAGAGGTGTATACGATTGAAGTGCATTCATTTACTGCACCTTGGAAAAAAGAATCATTTGTCTATGAGATTCTCCATAACCAGTACAGCCATTATTTCCTCATTGAAGAAGATAAACAGCCTGTTGGGTATTGCGGGGTCTGGATCGTCATGGACGATGCACAAATTACGAACATTGCGATTCTCCCTGAGCATAGAGGAAAGGGCTACGGGGAAGCATTGCTGCGATATGTCATGGAATTTTGCAAAGAAAAAAAGACAGATCATCTTTCTTTAGAGGTGCGGGTTTCGAATACACCTGCACAATCCCTTTATGAAAAGCTTGGTTTCAGACCAGCTTCTATTCGAAAGAATTATTATACGGATAATGGGGAAGATGCATTGGTCATGTGGGTGAATATAAATGAGTGAACAAACAGATCGATTCATATTAGGTATAGAGACAAGCTGTGATGAAACAGCTGCATCCATTGTAAAAAATGGGAAAGAAATTGTGGCGAATGTTGTGGCCTCGCAAATAGAAAGTCATAAACGATTTGGCGGTGTTGTACCAGAAATCGCTTCAAGACATCACGTGGAACAAGTTACCATCGTATTGGAAGAAGTGATGACACAGGCCAATATGAGCTTTCAGGATTTAGATGCCATTGCTGTCACAGAAGGACCGGGCTTAGTCGGTGCCCTTCTGATCGGTGTCAACGCAGCCAAGGCACTAAGCTTTGCTCATCAGATTCCTCTTGTTGGTGTACATCATATTGCTGGGCATATTTATGCAAACCAGCTTGTAGATGAATTACAGTTTCCATGTTTGGCTCTTGTTGTCTCTGGTGGACATACTGAACTTGTGCTAATGAAGGAGCATGGATCTTTTGAGGTCATCGGAGAAACATTAGATGATGCGGCTGGAGAAGCCTACGATAAAGTGGCTCGAACGATGGGTCTCCCGTATCCAGGTGGACCTCATATTGATCGGTTAGCACATGAAGGAGAGCCAACGATTAAACTTCCTCGTGCATGGCTTGAAGAAGGTTCCTATCACTTTAGCTTTAGTGGATTAAAATCAGCTGTAATTAACACATTACACAATGCATCTCAAAAGGGAGAAACAATTGCTCCAGAGAATTTGGCAGCAAGTTTTCAAGCAAGCGTCATTGAGGTGCTTGTTGGGAAAACATTAAAAGCGGCTGAAGCCTATGGCGTAAAGCAGGTTGTCCTAGCTGGTGGAGTCGCTGCCAATAAAGGACTGAGAGAAGCTTTGACGACAGCATTCACAAAGCTACCTGACGTGAAGGTCATTATTCCGCCGTTATCTCTTTGCACAGACAATGCAGCCATGATCGCTGCTGCTGGAACCATTGCGTTTGAAAAGGGAATAAGAGGCGATATGGCGATGAATGGCCAGCCGGGCTTACCGCTTGTCTCATATGAATGAAAACTCCTGTGGATACACAGGTTTTTTTCATTTTCAATGAAAGCGATTTATTCACATGTAAACGTTATATATCCACAATTATTTGAAAATTTTGTTTTAAAATGAAGAGAATGTGTATAAAAAAGAAATTTTGTGTGGATATGTGGTTAAAAACCTGTGTATAAAGTGGATAAGTTCAAAATTTTTAAGAATAACAAAGAAGTTTTTGTGGATATTAATGTGGATAATAAATTTTCACTGAAAGAAAAAAGAGCACCCATTTGGGCACTCTTTAAGATTCGGATAGCTCTTCCCACTCCGCGAAAAGTGATTCAAGCTCTTGATTAAGCGTATCATTTTCTGTTTGAATGTCTTGGACCTTCTCATGATTTTGGAAAATAGCAGGATCACATAGAAGCTCTTCATTTTCACCAAGTTTCTCTTCAATGACAGCAATCCGCTTTTCAATTTCCTCGATTCTGCGCTGCTTTTGTCTTTCTTTCTTTTTCAGTTCTTTTTCTTCCGCATAAGAAAGCTTTGCTGTTTCTACTGGCTTTGCTGCTTGTTTTTTAAGCGGTTCATTTTCTTGAAACGCCTCAAGCTCTAATTGTTCATTTTTCTTTTCAAGGTAGTAGTCATAGTCACCAAGGTATTCTTTTGTTTCCGCTCGCGACAGCTCGAATACTTTCGTTGCTAGTCGATTAATAAAATAACGGTCATGCGAAACAAATAAGATGGTTCCTGGATAATCGATCAGCGCATTCTCTAAAATTTCCTTACTATCTAAGTCCAAATGGTTCGTAGGCTCATCAAGTATTAGGAAATTGGCTTTTTGGAGCATCAGCTTTGCCAGGGCAAGCCGGGCTTTTTCTCCACCGCTTAATGCATGAACGGGCTTTAAGACGTCATCACCAGAAAAAAGGAAATTCCCTAAACATGTCCGAATTTCTTTTTCATTCATATGAGGATAGTCATCCCAAAGCTCATTGAGCACTTTTTTGGAGGATGTCAGTTTGGCTTGTTCTTGGTCATAGTAGCCGATCGTGACATGAGATCCAAAGGTGATGTCGCCTTTTACAGGCGTTAATGTGTTCGTTAACGTTTTTAAAAGGGTTGATTTCCCGATCCCGTTAGGACCAATGAGTGCCACGCTATCCTCACGTTTGATCTGAAAAGAAAGGGAGGATAGGAGCGGTGTTTTTTCATCATAACGAATGTCGAGATCATGTACCTTCAGCACATCATTGCCGCTTTGTCTCGTAATATCAAAATGAAAGTTTGCGGATTTTTCATCACCTAATGGCTTATCTAAACGATCCATCCGTTCCAGCTGCTTGCGTCTGCTCTGAGCGCGCTTTGTGGTTGAGGCTCTTGCCAGGTTGCGATCTACGAAGTCTTGGAGCTTTGAGATTTCTCCTTGTTGCTTTTCGTAGAGCTTCATATCACGCTCTAGCTGCTCAGCTTTCAGTTCAAGATACTTACTATAGTTGCCTGCGAACTTTTTCATGGCAGTTCTTGAGACTTCATACACATGGTTCACCACTTTGTCTAAGAAGTAGCGGTCATGGGACACGATCAGAATGGCGCCTGTATAATTTTGCAAATATTGCTCCAGCCATGATAAGGTATCAATATCTAAATGGTTGGTCGGCTCGTCCAGAATTAAGAGTTCTGGTTTCATTAATAAGAGCTTTCCAAGCGCTAGACGGGTTTTCTGGCCGCCGCTTAAGGATTGAACGGTTGTCTCATCTTCAAAGTGACTAAAGCCCAGCCCATGAAGAATGGAGCGGACATCTGCTTCGTATTGATAGCCGCCTTGATCTTTAAATTCCTGCTGCAGTCTGTCATAGGTTTTCATGAGGGAATCCAGCTCAGAACCTGTGGAGGAAGCCATTTTCTCCTCAATGATTCTCATCTCTTGTTCTATCCCTTTTAAATGATCAAAAACCGATAATAATTCGTCTTTTAACGTACGTGTAGATGTCACATCGGTATGCTGTGCTAAATAGCCGATCGATAGGTCTTTCGGTTTGATGATCTCACCTTGCTCGTAAGACAATTGACCGGCAATGATTTTCAAAAGCGTGGATTTGCCTGCGCCGTTACGACCTACAATGGCAATCCGATCCCTTGCTTTGACTTCTAATTTTATATTCGTTAAAACGGTATCAGCACCAAACGATTTGGACAGCTGATTCACTTGTAGAATCATCATGTAACTTCACCTCTGCTATAATATGTTAAGTGTAGCTTATCAGCAGTAAACCGGCAAATGTTACATACAATCGCCATATTCAAATGAAAGACAGATAGGAAAAAATAGTGTATCATTTGAGTGAGGGAGCGTTGAAAGATGAGTCAATTTAGCCACTTTAACGAACAGGGAAGAGCAAAGATGGTCGACATTAGTGACAAATCGTCTACAGTGAGAACCGCCGTTGCTGCTTCAAGCGTTCGTATGATAAAAGAAGTGTTTCATAAAATACAACAACGTGAAATTGGAAAAGGGGATGTGCTGTCTGTTGCACAGGTTGCTGGCATCATGGCAGCAAAGCAAACATCTACCATCATTCCAATGTGTCATCCGCTTGCACTAAAAGGCGTGGATATCTCCTTTGATTGGGAGGAAGACGGAAATGCGTACATTCTGAACATACAAGTACAGGTGAAAACAAAAGGAAGTACGGGTGTGGAGATGGAAGCGCTCACTTCTGCTTCAGTATGTGCACTGACCGTTTACGACATGTGCAAAGCGATTGATAAAGGCATGATCATCGGTCCTACCTATTTAATTGAAAAGACAGGCGGGAAAAACGGTGATTTTCACAGAGCATCTGATATTTAAGTTGGAGGACCTTATATGAATATAGATCAGTCAAAAATTCCACAAGCGACAGCCAAACGTTTGCCGCTATATTACCGTTTTTTAAAAAATCTGCATGCATCAGGAAAACAAAGGGTGTCATCGGCAGAGCTTAGTGATGCAGTCAAAGTGGATTCTGCCACCATTCGCCGAGATTTTTCGTACTTTGGTGCACTTGGGAAGAAAGGGTATGGCTATAATGTCGATTACCTCTTGACCTTCTTCAGAAAGACACTTGACCAAGATGAAATGACCAATGTCATGCTCATCGGTGTCGGGAATTTAGGGACTGCTTTTTTACACTATAATTTCATCAAAAATAATAATACAAAAATTTCAATGGCTTTTGACGTCAATGAGAGTAAAATAGGAAGTGAGATAGGCGGCGTGCCTGTCTATGATTTGGATAAGCTTGAAGAGCATGTTCAAGAGGTAGGAGATATTCCTGTTGCCATTTTGACAGTACCTGCCGTAGCAGCTCAATCCATTACAGATCGTTTGATTGCCCTTGGCATCAAAGGAATCCTTAACTTTACGCCGGCTCGATTGAATGTGCCGGAACACATTCGAATTCATCATATAGATTTGGCGGTTGAACTTCAGTCTCTTGTGTATTTCTTAAAGCATTACTCTGTTACACAGGAGGATTGACGAAAAGGGGTAAAGGGGGTGGAGCAAATGGGTCCGATTGGTCCTGGAAGTTTGGTTCTGATTGCGATTGTTGCGCTCATTATTTTTGGGCCGAAAAAGCTTCCTCAATTAGGAAGAGCAGCAGGAGATACATTACGTGAATTTAAAAATGCCACAAAAGGTTTAGCTGATGATCAGGAAGAAAATAAGAAAAAAGAAGATCAGTAGAATAGGATGAGCTTCATGAATGTCAAAGATATGCCGCTTATGGAGCATATTGTGGAACTGCGAAAACGTTTAGTGATCATTGCGATGTTTTTTGTTTCCTTTATGGTGGCAGGTTTTTTTCTCGCTAAGCCGGTCATTGTGTATTTACAAAATACGGATGAAGCGGCGACACTGACGCTGAACGCGTTTAAGCTCACAGATCCTCTGTACGTGTTTATGCAGTTCGCATTTGTCATTGCTTTGGTTTTGACGTGTCCCGTGATTTTATATCAGCTATGGGCATTTGTGAGTCCTGGCTTATATGATAAAGAAAGAAAGGTGACACTTGCTTACATTCCGATTGCACTTCTTTTATTTTTGAGCGGTGTGGCTTTCTCTTATTTTATTTTGTTTCCCTTTGTCGTCGATTTTCTGATGCGGATGTCGAATGATTTAAATGTAGAGCAAGTGATTGGGATTCATGAGTATTTTACATTTCTGATGCAGTTAACACTTCCATTTGGCTTTTTGTTTCAGATGCCCGTTGTGTTGATGTTTCTCACAAGACTTGGCATCATCACACCGATGTTTTTATCAAAAATACGGAAGTATGCCTATTTTGTCCTCCTTGTCATTGCCGCACTGATTACACCGCCAGAGATCGTTTCTCACCTCATGGTTACCTTGCCGATGCTCGTTTTGTACGAAGTGAGTATTGTCATTTCGAGAGTGACCTATCGCAAAATGCAGCAAACAGAGACAGAGGAGAAAGAAAATTATGATGTCTCATAAAAAAGCATCGTGATCCAAATAAGGGTCACGATGCTTTTTCTATTGTGAAAGGAATTGATTGATCGCTTGAAATAGATGTTGATAATAGGCAGGCTCATGCGGGACAAAATCTTGTACACAGACTACTCTGTTTTCCTCACGTTGTTCTTCGGCTTCATCCACTTCAAAGCCCTCCAGATGAATATTTTCACATTTTCTCATGAAAAGCTGCTGTGCATCCATTAGCTTTGCTCTGTAAAGTCCAGCGACTTCTTCTTTTTGTAATTGAACGTTCATCTCTTCTTCTTGATGAATGTAAAGATATACATGGCTAAATTCACGATCGATGAAATTTGGCAGATGGATTTCATCCTGTATAACTCCTGCAAAGTTCAGATCCTCAAAAGGGATAGAAAGACCAAGCTCTTCTTTTACCTCTCTCATACCGTCAGAAGGCTGTTCATTTGCAAGAAGGTGGCCTGCTGCTGTGATATCAAACAGAGCAGGAAAATCTTTTTTTGCGGGGCTTCTTAGCTGAAAATAGAGATACACGGTGTCATGTTCCTTTTTGAGAAGCCAGAAATGAAAGGTTTCGTGCCAAAGGCCTTGGGCGTGGATATCTGAACGGGGTGCAACTCCAATCGCTTCATGCTGCTCATTTAAGATGTTCAGTTTTTCTTGTTCCATGAAAACTTGTCCTCCATAAAAAAACCATTTTCCAGAGATTAGAAAATGGTTTTTGATTTATTTTTGCTGCTGTTTTTTGAGTTTGACAGAGAAGGCAAACATTTTAAACGCGATATTGATATTATAGGCCGCAAACACCATCAGCAAAATGCTGTAAAATGACCACATGTCACCTGGATTTTGAATGGCCATATAGGTGAAAGCAACACCTACGGCAAAATAAATGACGCCCCATACGACAGGGTTTCTCATGAGAAAAAGCCTCCAATAATCATTTGCATTGTTTGAGATTGTTCTTCAATCATTTTTCTTACTGGCTCAATCTGCACAAGAATGACGAGCGAGTTCATCAGCATATGAGCTCCGATTGGAACAATGATTCGTTTTGTTTTCGCATATAAAAAGGCAAAGGTAAAGCCCATCGCAGTATAAAGTAAGATATGAGCAAAATCATTGTGTACAGCTGCGAATACCACTGAACTGACAAGCGCTCCAATAAAGAAGTTCGTTTTTTCATAAATCACACCAAAAATGATTTTTCGGAAAATGATTTCCTCTAATATCGGTCCAATCAGGGCGATGACAATTACAAGCCATGGAACTGCATCCATAATGGATAAGATGGCTTGAGTATTTTCGGATTCACGGCCAATGCCAAATGCATATTGTTCAATCGCTCCTGCAATCGATTGTGCAAAGAGGGAAAGAAAGAAACCGCCAATGATCCAGGCGATAGCTACCCCGACTGAAACCGGTGCTTCATTTCGAAGTGAAGCTTTTGGCACAGTCCGAAGAATGAGCAGAATAATGATTAATCCGATACAGAAGCTGATGATTGTCCATGTTCCTGACAATTTAGAGAGCTCTGTTTGTGTCATCGGTGTCTGAATGAATCCTAACCATTTCATGATGAACACATAAGGAATCGCAGAAACCTGCACCAATATATACGTTAAGATGATGTACCAATATTGTTTTTTCAAGTAACGAAAACCCCTTTACTAAAAGAACTAGATTTATTGTAACACAAGTCTTCTTTTTCGATGAAAAGGAAAGAATCTGAGTTGAAAAAAGATCATGAAAGCGTAAAAATTTTTAAAGGTTTTTACTTGAAATTACAGAAGACATTCTTTATTATAATAAATGTGTTAGCACTCACTGGTGATGAGTGCTAAAAAAAGACTACATATAAAAATTGAGGAGGTTGTTTCTTATGTTAAAGCCATTAGGCGATCGCGTAATCATTGAACTCGTTGAATCTGAGGAAAAAACCGCTAGCGGTATTGTGTTACCGGATTCTGCAAAAGAAAAACCGCAAGAAGGTAAAATTGTTGCAGCAGGTTCAGGTCGTGTACTTGAAAGTGGTGAGCGCGTTGCGTTAGAAGTAAACACAGGCGACCGCATTATCTTCTCAAAATATGCAGGCACTGAAGTGAAATATGAAGGCAAAGAATATTTAATCCTTCGTGAGAGCGACATTTTAGCTGTTATTGGTTAATCACATAAAAAAACATTGAGATATATTTCTAAAAAGACTGAGGAGGTTTCGTTATTATGGCAAAAGATATTAAGTTCAGTGAAGAAGCACGTCGCGCGATGTTACGTGGTGTAGATGCACTTGCAGATGCTGTAAAAGTAACTTTAGGACCTAAAGGACGTAACGTGGTTCTTGAGAAAAAATTCGGTTCTCCACTTATCACAAATGATGGTGTAACGATTGCAAAAGAAATCGAATTAGAAGATGCATTTGAAAACATGGGTGCAAAACTTGTGGCTGAAGTTGCAAGCAAAACAAATGACGTAGCTGGTGACGGTACAACTACTGCAACAGTTTTAGCTCAAGCAATGATCCGTGAAGGTCTTAAAAACGTAACAGCTGGTGCAAACCCTGTTGGCGTTCGTAAAGGGATCGAAGAAGCAGTGAAAGTAGCACTTGAAGGCTTGCAAGAGATTTCTAAACCAATCGAAGGCAAAGAATCAATTGCTCAAGTTGCGTCTATTTCTGCAGCAGATGAAGAAGTAGGCAGCCTAATCGCTGAAGCAATGGAGCGTGTAGGTAACGACGGCGTTATCACAATCGAAGAATCTAAAGGGTTCACAACTGAGCTTGAAGTGGTTGAAGGAATGCAGTTTGACCGCGGATATGCTTCACCATACATGGTGACTGATTCTGATAAGATGGAAGCGGTTCTTGAAAATCCTTACATCTTAATCACTGATAAAAAGATCACGAACATTCAAGAAATCCTTCCTGTACTTGAGCAAGTTGTACAACAAGGAAAACCATTATTGATCATTGCTGAAGATGTAGAAGGCGAAGCACTTGCAACTCTTGTTGTGAACAAACTTCGTGGTACATTCAACGCAGTGGCAGTCAAAGCACCTGGATTCGGTGACCGTCGTAAAGCAATGCTTGAAGACATCTCTGTTCTAACTGGCGGAGAGTTAATCACAGAAGACCTAGGACTTGACCTGAAATCAACTGAAATCGGTCAGCTTGGTCGCGCGTCTAAAGTTGTTGTGACAAAAGAAAACACAACCATCGTAGAAGGCTCAGGAGATTCTGCTCAAATCGCAGCACGCGTCAACCAAATCCGTGCGCAAGTAGAAGAAACAACTTCTGAATTCGATAAAGAAAAATTACAAGAACGTCTTGCAAAACTAGCTGGCGGCGTCGCTGTCATCAAAGTTGGGGCTGCAACTGAAACAGAACTAAAAGAGCGCAAACTACGCATCGAGGATGCACTGAACTCAACTCGTGCAGCAGTTGAAGAAGGTATCGTATCCGGTGGTGGTACAGCACTTGTGAATGTATACAAAAAAGTCGCTTCAATCGAAGCAGATGGTGACGTTCAAACAGGTGTAAACATCGTTCTACGTTCTCTTGAAGAGCCAATCCGTCAAATCGCTCACAACGCAGGTCTTGAAGGATCAGTCATCGTTGAGCGCTTGAAAAACGAAGAAATTGGCGTAGGCTTCAACGCAGCAACAAACGAATGGGTAAACATGATCGAAAAAGGAATCGTTGACCCAACAAAAGTAACTCGCTCTGCACTTCAAAACGCAGCTTCTGTTGCAGCAATGCTTCTAACAACTGAAGCAGTCGTTGCTGACAAACCAGAAGAAGGCGGCTCAGGCGGCGGAATGCCGGATATGGGCGGCATGGGCGGTATGGGCGGCATGATGTAATCAGGGTTTCAAAACCTTGTTATATCAACGTCTGAAATAATAATATGCTTTTCTTGTCGTCGTATTTGTCCTTGTGTTATTAAAAACAAGGCAACCTGTGACAAATAAGTTAACTATAGAAGAAGGCCTTTCATCAGTTTGCAAAACTGTTGGGAGGCCTTTTCTTCCATATTAACAGTCATATGAGTATAGATATTCCTATAAAAGAGAAAGGCTACTCTCGAAGTTTTTAAACCACTGGTTAGTTGCTATCAATGTTTAAACAACCTATAGTAATAGGAGCTTTTAAATCTGAGGAAGATATTTTTAGGTATATTAAAGGAATTGATCTTCTAGTGCTGATGATGTTGGCTCAGAGGCAATCGATGGGAATGGAAAAATATAATGGCTGTAAAGAGAGTGACGGAGAGTTTTCAATTTGTAGAAAGTATAAAGCTTAGCAAGAAAAGAGTAAACCCTAAAAGTCTACTCTTTAATGTTTAATCATCTTATTATTAGCAATCTTCTGCTTTGCTATGATGAAGAGGTGGTGGAATTAACCATCCTTTTTCTTTGTTAAGTCTAAGGGCTTTTGCTCCAAGTGCTGTCTTTTGAACATGAAACTGTCCAAACATCATAGCTATGTCTTCTCGAATGGATTGCCCCATAATTGTGCTACACGATACTAAGCCTGCCGCAATGTTCGCCGAAAGACCAGCGGCTATTTCTGGATCTTGAAAACGTGCCCCTACTGGAATATCGTCTATACAAGCTTTAGGTCGTTCAGGAGGTGTTGGAGGTAAGCCGATTCCATTTTCTTTTAATAAAGTTTCAATTTCTTTGATTTCTTGTTGCCCACCCTGAATAGCTTCTTCAATTAATTTTTGTAAGTCTTCGTCACCTGCATGGTTTAAGTGGGTTTGATAACCAGCAACTAAACCTTTAGCTACCATCAAGTAAGACCATGTACCAAACACTTCACCATAGTGCATAGGTTCATCCGTTGGATTTCCACTTAAAATTCCCATTGTCATCCTCCCTAATTGTAAAATATTCATTAAGCGACCTTCCTTTCTTGACGATTGGTCACCTTTTTATAGTTCCTAAATTAAACCATTATATTCATCATTTTAATGATGGTTGTTAAAGGTAAAAATTCTAATTTTAATCTATGTGGACTCTTACGAATAATGGCTAATAAAACTGGAGAGATTATGTTATAAAAAGAGGCGGTTGCATAAAGGGAAATTATCTTCTAGCAACGAATATATATGATAAAATGTAGTGGCATATTATGAGCTCTCTTCTTCTTTTTCCCATTGCCTAACCACCTTCGTTCGCGATGATCAGAGATCGTTATTTTTTGTAACGATTACCACTATTAAAGAAACGAGCGAAATAAAGAAAATGAAAAAACACTTTCTCAATGAAGGTGTTTTTTTATTGTGTTTACAACAAAAATAAACTATAATATTGTTATGTTTTATGTTGTAAATGCAACAAAAGGAGTCGTGATAAATGAGAGAGATTTTGCGAGAGATTGGCGTCATCGCTCGGGCGCTTGATTCTATAAGTAATATTGAATTTAAAGAGTACGATTTAACGAAGGGGCAGTATTTGTATCTTGTGCGTATCTGTGAAGAGCCTGGCATCATTCAGGAAAAGCTGGCGGAAATGATCAAGGTGGATCGAACAACAGCTGCTCGTGCTATCAAAAAATTAGAACTGCATGGTTTTATTGAGAAGAAAGATGATCGAGTGAATAAAAAAATCAAAAAGCTGTTTCCCACTGATAAAGGGGAAGCGGTATATCCAATGATCAAACGAGAAAATGATTATTCGAATCAAGTAGCGCTGGATGGATTTTCTGAAGAGGAAGCAGAACAGATATATGAGTATCTTCTAAGGGTGAGAAAAAATATCGAAAAAGATTGGGATTATGTGAAAAAAGGAAATAAGAGACGCTACTAAATGATAAGGAGTGATGACTTCAATGACCGTCACTTTTATTCCATGTAATGAACAGCATATAGAAGAGCTGCAAAAAGTCGGTATCGACACATTTATAGAAACCTTTCAGAATCAAAACAAAGCGGAACATATCGATGCTTACGTAAAGACAGCCTTTCATCCGAACCAGCTGTTAAAAGAATTACATCATCCATCTTCACAGTTCTATTTTGTTCAAGTGAATGGCGAAGTTGCTGGTTATTTGAAGGTCAATATGGATGATGCGCAGTCAGAAGAGATGGGAAGTGAAGCGTTAGAGATTGAAAGAATTTATATTAAGCAGTCCTTTCAAAACCAAGGATTAGGCCGATATTTAATCAATCAAGCCTTTGAGATCGCGAAGAAATATCATAAACGTGATGTTTGGCTTGGGGTGTGGGAGCACAACAAAGCGGCCATCGCATTTTATCAAAAGCTAGGGTTTGTTCAAACAGGAGTGCATGCATTCCTTATGGGGGACGAAGAGCAAATGGATCTCATTATGACCAAAACACTGAGCTGATCTAAAAGGGGGAAGAGAACATGCATGTTCCATCATTTTTTCAAATGAAAGATATGGAGAAAATCAAATCATTTATTCAATCAAATTCATTTGCAACAGTTGTGACCACAACGGATGAAAAACCCATTGCGACACATATTCCAGTGAGTTTTCATCAAGTTGAAGATTCGTATGTGATTACAGGGCATATGGCGATTGGAAATCCACAGTGGAAAACGTTTGAAGAAAATGAGAAGGTGCTCGTCATCTTTCAAGGGCCGCATGCCTATATATCCTCTTCATGGTATGAAAAAGAAGCCGTACCGACATGGAATTATCAGGCAGTCCATGTATATGGAAAGGCTGTGCTGTTAGAAAAAGGGGAACTGGTAAAAGAATTAACCACGATGCTGGAAACATACGAAAGCCACAGAGAACAGCCTGTTTTATGGGATACATTGTCTGATGAACTGTTAGAGAAACAAATGAAAGGGATTGTGGGCTTTAAAATCATCATTGATGAAGTTCAGGCTGCTTTTAAACTAAGCCAAAATCGCCATGAAAGGGATTATGCTCACATCATTGAAAAGTTGGAAGCAGAGGGTGACCTGGAAATGGCTGATGCGATGAAAAAGAGAGTAAAGGATGTATGAGAAAAGCACTCTTATGATCAAGAGTGCTTTTTTTGTTTTGAGAGAAATGAGATATCTTGGCTTATAATGTCACATTTTCTTTAAAATTACATAAAAAAATTCACTATTTCCATAAAAAATCAGATCAATTCCTTATAATAAAAGTATCTGAGAATGGGGAGTGAGTCGAGATGGACCAAAACTTGCTGCAAATGAATCGAGTGAGATCAGAGGATGAATTAGCTGTTGTGAATATATCTTCTACAGAAATTGGGGCGCTGTCAAAGGAAGCGGCTGAGCGGATTTTACAAACGAAGGATACGGATGATATTCATTTACTGATGTATGTCCCGATTGAAAAGAAAGCAGATTTGATTTGGTTGATTGAAAGTGTTGGACAGGCGTTAGAAGATGAGGATGACGATAACGTTGCACTTGAATTGGCTGATTTGCTCTATTTCTTTGTCATTCCATTTTATAAGGAGTATATTTTGAGGGAACATCATTTGTATGAGTGTATAGATGATTTGTTGGTACGAATAGCATCAAGGACTCACTCAGATATTCACACACTAGTCGATGCGATGAGAGACGATTTGACTGAATAAACATGAAAAAAGGCTTGTAGAGAAGTCCTCTACAAGCTTTTTTCATCGTAAAAAACCATAAATTATTGGGCTCTTTCCCACGTGATTTTTGTTTCATTTGTTTTTTTCTTTCCTTTTGCCAGTACTTTGCCGTTTTCTTGTTTTACGGTGATGTTTAGGTCGTAAAAGGAATAGAGGGCGCCAAGGCTGTCATTTTCTGGTTTGTGCAGATTGTTTTCTTTTTCAGTTGATGCCCCGATAGCCAGCGTCTTGGCAAAGTTTAAACCGATGACTTCAGCGTAATCACTATTGGTATCAGAGGAAGCTGTTACATTTAAAGAAATGACTTTTTTCTTTTGATCAACAGTGATATCCGTGTCTTTTATAAGTTTAGACTGTTCCATGACTTCTTTCGTTTCTTTTTGAATGCGTTCATTAATCGTTGGAAGTGTCTTCGTTTCTGTTTTTTGTTCGTTTGTCGTATTCGAGCAAGCTGCTAGTATGAAGAGACTTGCAACTAGGCTCATGAAAACAAGTAGACTTTTTCTCACGTTCGTTCTCCTTTTTTCTGCGAAGTATGTATGTTTATGTTACCACGAATCCTAGTTTTGATTAAAAGAGAAGTGTTGATAAGCTGTGAACAATAAAAAGCACCCAAAATAGGGCGCTTTTTTCTTATTGTGCTGAAAGGCTTGTACTTAATGGAACAGAAGAAATGACGGTGAATTTAGGAGCCGCAGCACCAGACTCTAAATTTTTACGTAAAAGCGATGATTTGATTGTTCCATCCCATTTTTTATAGACACTTCCTGAAGTATTCGCACGAAGCTGTACATTCGAGAAACTTGCTTGTGAGTAGCTGTTTGTTCCATTATCTTGGACGCCGTGAACCATTTTGACGACATCGAGGTTTTTCAGACGACTAGGGTTGAAAACAGGCTGCTTATAGCGCAATTTCCCATTGACGTATAGTGACACTGTGCCATCACCATTGTTGATGAGCTTTAAGTTGACACGTGCACCATCCGTAATGCTCTTATCGTACTCACTGTTCCAGTATTGACTGCCGCCTTGTGAGCCGCTGCCAAGAAAGACCTTATAGCCAGAAGACGTTTTTGAAATACCGCTCTCTACAACGGCAGAGCCGAGACCGAGGTACCAGTCCGCATAGCCATTTTTAATAGTGGCTGTTTTCGGCAGCACAATATCAGCAGAGATACCTGACCATTTGGCTTCATCCGTTTGTGTCACAATCGCACCGTGACGGGGACCAGCTGCTGAGGCAGGGATACTTGATAGCATCAAAACGAAGGCCAAACTTACACTCAAAACGATGAACCACTTTTTCATAAAAATTCCTCCTTAAATTGGATTCACTTTTATTATATAAAATGAAAGAGAGGGGCTACTTACATTGTTTTGGCCGATTTTGGTATTTTTTGTGAACAAAATCGGTCATAAAGTGGTCAACTTGTATCCGAATTGTAATGTGACTGTAAAATAACTGGGGGCATCTTCATGTATAATAAGTGCAGAAACCAAATACGGAGGATTTTTTAATGAATAAAAAGCTTATCGCGACAATCGTAACAGTAGCTAGTTTATTTTTGGCGTTTAGTTTCTCACATGGAGCAAGTGCAAAAAAAGTAAGCGGCAATATTACTTGGTATAATGGTGTCGGTAAAAAGGGCGCAGATGGAAAAAAACTCGGTCATTGGGATGCAGCAACTAAAATGGGATTTGACGTACCGAAAAAAGGTACAAAACTTAGAGTGACAACAAAAGCGAAACCACATAAAGTGATTACAGTATATAAATATGATGTAGGCAGAATGCCAAACGCTGTATTAGACGTCAGTCCAAAAGCATTCAAAGCACTAGGGTATAAAACAAGTAAAGGTGTCGTAAAAGGGCATTACACTTATTAATACATAGGCATGCAGAGAAGCGGGAAAAGTTCATTTTCTGGCTTCTTTTCTTGTAGAGAGGGTCTGAAAGGCAATGAAAAAATCAACATGGTGGATCATCACGGTCATCGGAGTCGCAGTGATTGCGGCAGTCATTTTCTTCATGATGAAGCCGGGGCAAGAGGCAAAGCATGCAGGAAAAGTGAAAACAAATCAAGATGCAAAAGACGAATTACTCGTTTCATTTACAGATCAACAGTTAAACAATACGTATTACCTGCATGACCGGGCGCTTCATACGGAGAAACTGACAGCATATCCTTCGATTGCTTATGATTCTACGAAACAGCTTTTATATTACACGTATACGGATGAAGACACGCAAAAAGTGAGTATTCGAGAATTGAATGTGAAAACAGATGAAGAAAAAACGCTGTTTACGAGTGATGATTCCATCGACAGTATGAGGCTGTCTGGGGACGGGAAGCAGTTATATCTCAGGTATAATAAGGATTCTGGCGAACAATTTTATGTCGCTTCTTATGATTTGAACACACAAAAAATGAAGGTGTTATATCCAGAAAAAAGCAAGGATGATACGGTGAGTTCTTTTGCTTATGATCCGGCGTCAAACCTTCTGGCAATCCAGCATTATTCCTTAAAAGAAGATTACAAGAAAACCGATGAAGCGAATGAAAAGGGAAGAGACCCTGAACCAACGACCATGAAGATCACCCTTCAAACAGGTGCGAAGGGGAAGCGTATTACACGTATCTCGCAAACGATCAATGATATTTCATTTTCACCAGATCATAAGACATTGATTTATACAGAAGTGAAGGTGCGAAACGAAAAAGAAGTATCCTCTATTAAAATGCTTGATGTAGAAACAGGAAAACAGGCGACACTCGTTAAGAACAGTAAGAATGTGCATATTTTAAGTGCCGCACAGCCGCAATTTTCTACGGACGGATCTTCTGTTTATTTCTTAGGTGTTGCTAAAAACGCAAAGGAATTAAAGGATGACACCGGACGAAAAGCAAAGGTAAGAACGATATTTGAATACAATATCAAGAAGAAAACAGTGGAAGCCGCTTGGGAGAAGGATGGCGGAATTGTTAACAATTTCACTGTCAATCGATAAAGGGTACGTTCAGTTATTTGATATAACTGGACGTTTTTTTATTTTGCCGCTTGAAATGATGGTGAAATTGAGGAATTCATGGAAGGGAAAGCAATTTTTAAGCAGGAAACGTGTGGTATTTTCGTATTTTGCTTATGTGACAGAGGAAAAGAAAGAGAGTAATATGAGTGTACATAAAAAACGAGAGGACAGATGACTTCTCGTTTTCACTGATTTATTTGGTGTTATTGTCTAATAAATTTTGAAAGATAAACAGGGCATTAATGGAGTGAGGGAATCCAGCAACTTTTGTACAGTGCTTAATAATCTCCATGATCTCTATGACAGAAAGTCCGATATGTAATGCTTGTTCAAAATGAGTCTTTAATTCTTCATCACAATCGCCTTTTGTAATGAGGGCAGATAATGTACTGATGGCCTTTTGTTTTTCATCTAAAATGAAGTGGTTGAATTCTTTTTGTTCACCGAGTTCAATTGTTAGCTGTTCAATATTTGACCAAATGCTCTCGTTTTCCTGAATTGAAAGCTTTTCTATGTTACCTGCCGCTGTTTCTTGTGTGACCTGGCAAGTCTCTTTTTCTTCATTCAAATTGAACTCCTCCGTTTTTTATCGCAATTTTCCATTTGTTCGTTCATTGTGGCTTATGTGCCTTTTGATAGATGCAATGGGTATATAGTAGTATTATCGGTTTGCTGCGTCAACATTTTAAGTGTTGAATGCTCAAAGAAACCATTCATGCGATTTATTATTCCATTTTGAAAGGGCTAATGAATGGATGTCCGTTAGCCCTTTGGTGTATCAGAAGTTTTATACAAGTTTCTACGCATTTACGGGAAGAGTGGTTTCATTTTTATTAAATGATATCCATCGGCCTCATCATGTCATAATCTTCATGCTCTAAAATATGACAATGCCACACATATCGGCCGCTGTATGGAACAAATCGAGCAACGATCCGAATGACTTCACCAGCATGCGCCTGAATGGTGTCCTTGTAGCCTTGTTCATGTAAAGGAGGCGCTTCGTTTGGTCCTGTATACACGATTTCTCCTGTCGATTGATAGACTTCTGTATCAAATGGTCTTCTGTCTAAAACCCTAAATTGAACAAGGTGCAAATGAATAGGGTGTGTGCCCCTGGTTGGATTGACGATGGACCAAACCTCTAGACTGCCAAGACGAGGATTTTCGGTGACAGGGTCATTCCAAAATTGATTATCCAACAATAGGATAGGGCGGCCGTATTTATCCTGCGTGCCGCTAAGTGTGAGTGTACGCTCTCTATCAGCTTGACTTGGCCGAAGCGTTGGCAGCGGTTTGAAAATCGGACGTAATGTTTTAGGTACTCTCCCTTTTAGCGGACGTGTGACTTTGAATTGCATAATGTTCGCATCTGTTTCAGGATTCACATCCTGTCCGCAGCCGGCTGTATTTTTGAGAGTGATCGTTTTGTTTTCGTAAGCTGAAAAGTCGATGATGACATCGAAACGTTCAGCAGGTGCGATGCTAAAGGATTGATGGCGAACAGGTCTTGGCAAAAAGCCCCCATCGGAACCAATTTGCAAGATTGTGGCGTCGTTATCTAGATGCAGCTCGTAAGTTCTAGTATTGGACGCATTTAAGATACGAAAGCGGTATTTTCGCGGCTCTACTTCTAAATAAGGCCATACTTTTCCATTGACTAAAATCGTTTCTCCACAAAAAAAGGGCACGATGGATGGGTCTGGTAGGTCACTGTCTTCTGGCGTGTCGTTTGGTCTGCTAGGATAAAACAGTGAGCCATCCTCCTGAAACGTACGGTCCATGATCATTAAAGGAATGTCATAGTCATCTTTCGGCAGCTCTAAGGACTTTTCAAACGCATCAGAGATCAAATAAAACCCAGCTAAGCCGGCGTACACATTTAATCGTGTCAATGCCATCGCATGATCGTGATACCACAATGTGCAGGCTTGCTGATGATTTGGGTATACGTATACCTCTCGTTCAAAGAAGGGGCCGGTTGCTTCAAAGTCTCGTGAAAACCAAGCCTCTGGATAGCCGTCACTGCTTGCTGGTGTGACGCCGCCATGCAGATGAACGACCGTTTTGACTTCTGGTTCATCATGATGGCCGGCATGAATGGTGTGATCGACCGGCAGGAAATGCTTCAACGGCAATTTGTTCATCCATTTCACTTTGACTTTTTCATTTCGATTCGCTTGAATGGTTGGACCAGGCAAACTGCCATTATAGGTCCATAGCTTGGTTGGGGGCAGGTCTCTATGAACTTTTAGGAATACCTCCTCCATAGCAATTTCATAATACGTTTGTCTTGGGTTCTTTTTGACGGGCTTCGCGACTTCTGGAATTGGAAGCTCGTCAACAAATTTTTCTAGGTTCATGTCGTCTAATCCTCACTTATAATCCAATTTGATACAGTATAAGTGCGGACATGAAAATAGGTGAATAAAATAAAAAAACCCGCTTTTCAGCGGGAGCATTACGGGTGTTTATTTTCAAGCGCTGCATTTGCAGGCACTTTTTTATTCGGTTTAAAGACGAAATAAGCGGCAAGCACACCGAAGGTAATGATACTTGTCAAAATGAGCTGTGGTCTCATTGATTCGATAAACAGCATCGATGCCAAGATGGCGCAAATGACCAAAATGGTAAAGTACGTGAGATATGGGAACAGCCACATTTTGATTTTGAGCTGCTCTGGATTTTCTTTTTCGATTTTACGGCGCATTCTTAATTGTGAAACAGCAATGACCAAGTAGACAAGAAGGGCAATGGCGCCGGATGCATTGACTAAGAACAAAAAGATGGTTTCAGGATAAAAGTAGTTCATCATGACGGCAATGTAGGAAAAGAAGGTGCCTGCGACTGTAGCCGCTACAGGAACACCACGTTTGCTGATTTTCATAAAGCGTTTCGGTGCTTCGCCTCTTTCTGCCAATGAATAAAGCATTCTGGACGTTGTGTACAACCCAGAGTTTAAGCAAGATAGAACGGCTGTTAAAACAATGACGTTCATGACTTGAGCAGCTGATGAAACGCCGATGTATTCTAATACCGCAACGAACGGGCTTGTTAAAATACTCGCTGAATTCCATGGAAGCAAAGTCACAACGACAGCGATGGATCCGACGTAGAACACGATGATACGCCATACAACAGAGCGGGTAGCTGTTGTCACAGACTTGACTGGGTCTGCTGATTCTCCGGCCGCTATTGCCACAATCTCGGTTCCCATGAAGGAAAAGATGACGACGACAATTCCGAGTAAAACAGAGCTGAATCCATTTGGAAGGAAACCACCGTTCCCCGTTAAATTGGCAAGACCTGCAGTATGATGACCGCCAAAACCAAAGATAAATGCAAAACCGATGAGTAGAAAGAGAATAATGCTGACGACTTTTATTAATGAGAACCAGTATTCAAATTCGCCAAAAGATTTAACAGAAAAGATATTCGTTAATGTTAAGAGGATAGTGAGGATAAGACTTGTGAGCCAAACAGGTGCATCTCCATACCAATACTGAATAATGGCAGCACCGGCAATGGCTTCGATGGCGATGACGATCACCCAGAAGAACCAGTAAAGCCAGCCGATTGTAAACCCGGCCCATGGACCGATGGCATCACTCGCATATTGTGAGAAGGAACCGCTTGTCGGATAGGCGCATGCCATTTCTCCAAGCATTCTCATAATAAAGATCACCAGAAGTCCGGCAAAAGAATAGGAAAGAATGGCTCCAGGCCCTGCAGAATGAATGACAGCGCCGCTACCAACAAATAGCCCTGCGCCAATAACCCCAGCAATGGAGATCATTGAAATATGTCTTGTTTTCAGATTTTTTTGAAGACCGTTTGTCATGTTGGACATGTCTTTACCTCCAAACATTTCTCTTCATAGAGAAATTGTTTTTAGAATATTTTAAATTTTATCATACTGAATTGTCATTCAGCATTGGACAGGTTATCAAACTGACATTTCAAACCTCTTAACATGATGTTAAAAAGTATAAAGGATTTGAGAGATTATGTTCCCTCTTTTTCCTCTGTTCATTCTTAAAAATAGCATAAGATAGGATGGGGAGAAGTTGGCTCTCAAAATAAAATTATTCTGACAATTTTCTAGAAAGAGTGATATTGCCAGATGTTCATCACAGAGTGAATTGGAAAAAGGTTGATGGGAGTAGGTCTTGAGGTCAATTGACCTTATAAAAATAAGTTTACTTAGGTCAACACATTTCTATGTATCCTATTTTGCTGACACAAGCGAATCATGTTGCTGTAGACCCACACGGGCTTTGCTTTGTAAGATAAATAATAGAAAAGTGATGTGTGAGGAGGCGCGGTTCGACATGGAGCGCTATAACGAATTAAGACAAGGTGAAACAGGTGCTTGGGTCAGCATCATTGCCTATGTGATCTTATCAGCGGTGAAACTTCTAATTGGGTATGTGTTTCATTCAGAGGCTCTTTCGGCAGATGGATTGAATAATACGACGGATATTATTGCATCCCTTGCTGTGTTGATTGGGCTGCGTATTTCTCAAAAGCCGCCTGATGAAGATCATCCATACGGTCATTTTAGAGCAGAGAATATTGCGTCTCTTGTGGCGTCCTTTATTATGATGCTTGTTGGACTTCAGGTTCTGCTGAGTGCGGGCCGGTCGCTCTTCTCATCTGAGCATCAAACGCCTGATATGATCGCAGCTTGGACGGCAGCAGGAAGTGCTGTGGTGATGTACGGCGTGTATATTTACAACCGCAATCTGTCCAAACGGATCAATAGCCAGGCTCTTCATGCAGCAGCAGCTGATAATAAATCAGATGCGTATGTGAGTATTGGAACATTTGTAGGGATTATCGCCTCTCAATTTCAGCTGGCATGGATTGATACGCTTGCAGCGTTTGTCATTGGCCTCATTATTTGTAAAACGGCGTGGGAGATTTTCAGAGATGCTTCTCATTCGTTAACGGACGGTTTTCATATAAAAGATATGTCCAAATATAAAGAGACCATTGAAGCAACACCTGGAGTGGGCGATTTGAAAGATATTAAGGCACGGTATCTCGGAAGTACGGTCCATGTGGATGTAGTAGTGGAGGTCGAGCCGCACTTGAACATTGCAGAAAGCCATGATATTGCAGATGAGATCGAACGTAGAATGAAGAAGGAACATGATATTTTACACTCTCATGTTCATATGGAGCCAGCAGGTGAGACAAAAGAAGAGAAGAAGTCTTTTCCATCGTGAGAAGGCTTCTTTTTTCTACATGCTGATGTTTTATGCAAATGCGCGTTGTATGGTAAAGTTAGACTATATGAAATTTAACGGAAACGTGATAGGAGGATCAGGATGGCATTTGATGAACCGATGCATTCAGATTTACAAAAAATCGTAGATAACATCAATAAAGTCATGGTTGGGAAAAAAGACATTGCGATATTAAGCCTTGTTGCGATTTTGGCGAAGGGGCATGTGCTGCTAGAGGATGTGCCTGGTGTTGGGAAGACGATGATGGTTCGTGCTTTGGCAAAATCGATTGGCTGTGAGTTTAAGCGAATCCAATTCACTCCTGACCTTTTGCCTTCAGATGTAACAGGTGTGTCGATTTATAATAAAAAGACAAATGAATTTGAATTTAGGCAAGGACCGATTATGGGGCAGATTATTTTGGCTGATGAGATCAACCGGACCTCTCCTAAAACACAGTCGGCATTGCTCGAAGCGATGGAGGAAGGCAGTGTCACAGTGGACGGAGAAACAATGCCGCTTGCGGATCCTTTTTTCGTCATGGCGACGCAGAATCCAGTGGAATATGAAGGGACCTATCCGCTGCCAGAAGCGCAAATGGACCGGTTTTTATTCAAGCTGCAGATGGGATATCCGACCATGCTGGAGGAGCTAGAGGTGCTCAATTTGCAGGAAAAGCAGTCCCCGATTAATACGCTCCAAGCAGTGATGACAAAGGATCATATCCATGCGTTGCAGCAAGCTGTTCAGACCATTCATGTGGATGCATCCATTAAAGAATATATTGTGGAAATCGCTCAAGCGACGCGTCAACATCCATCTGTTTATTTAGGTGTGAGTCCAAGGGGATCGATCGCCCTCATGAAAGCGGCTCAGGCGTATGCACTGTTGAATCAGCGAGATTATGTGATTCCTGATGATGTACAGTATTTGGCGCCATATACATTGCCGCATCGAATGATTTTGACATCAGAAGCGACGTATGAAGGGAAGAAGACGGAGACACTGCTGCGACAAATGCTTGAGCAAATTGGCGTGCCAGTTCAAAAGTCGATGACTCAATGAAGTCACGTCATCGTTTCGCTGTTTCATTATGGTTACGGGTAATGATGCTCATCATCCTCACTGCGGCAGTCTTTTGTTATGCCATGTTTCAGGGGGGGTTTGTGAGTTGGTTCCTTTTTTATGCATTTTTACCATATACTTTGTATGCTTTGCTGTTTGCGCTCATTCCGCTGCGAGCGACAGCCAAAAGGACATTACAGCAAACCCGCTTGAAGGCGGGAGACGTGCTGTCCGTTGACCTTGAAATCAAGCGGACAAATCCATTTCCATACGTTTACGTCTTGATTGAGGATGATCCGCCGGACACCTTTCATTTACAGGAACAAATTGAAATGAAGCAAATGCTGTTTCCATGGTTTCGGAAAACGTGGCGTTTTTCCTTTCAATTGAATGATGTCAAGCGCGGGGAACATCATTTGTCAGCGGTTCGAATCAAAACGGGTGATATGTTTGGTTTTGTGGAGAAAGAAGTGATCATTCCGTTAGAAAAAAAGCTGCTGGTCTATCCGAAAATGCTGGATCTTCAGGTGGAGTCAGCTGAGTCAGCGAATGAAAATGGAGGCAAAGCGGTTCACTCGTGGTTCAATGAACCGACCCATGTGACAACAGGCGTGCGGGAATACCAGCAAGGAGACCGTTTTGCTTGGGTGGACTGGAAGACGACGGCTAGAAGGGATCAGCTGATGACGAAGGAATTTGAACAGAATCAAACAAAGGATCTTGTCGTGTTTGCTGATTTTACAGATGAAGCGGTTTTTGAGACCGTCGTGTCTATTACAGCTTCTGTTCTCCAAACGGCAGTGAAAAAAGGGGTGCCTTCAGGTTTTGTACCTCTAGGAGATCAGCGTGCCTTTCGAGTGGATCAAGGAGAACTTCATTTACAGGACATGCTCTATTATTTAACAAGGGTGCAGCATCAACCTTCTCGCGCACAAGAATATAAGGCGTTAGCAGCGAGTGAGTACCAGCACTCTGGAAAATATGTCGTCACGGGTCAGCTGCAAGAAGAGCTTGCTGCGAGCCTGCTTGGAAATCGAAACAGAAAGAACATCACTGTTCTTTTAGTGAAGAGAGCCTTGGATCGATTCACGCCAAAAGAAAAACAGCTTGTAGACCGGCTCAAGGCATCTGGAATACGCACGACCCTTTTATTTGAAGACCGGCTGCACGAAAGAACTGTGAGGTGACAAACATTTATGCTGCATACGCATCAGCGGCAAAGCCGTTTTGAGTTGTTCATCTATTATGCTGTAGCATTTCTGCTGCTTTGGGAGTGGCTTCGTCCGCTTCAAGATTTTACAGAGACGAGTCATACGTCTTATTTCATCATTTTTATAGGGCTTACGTGTTTGTTTACATTCTTTCGTTTGAAGTGGTATGTGACGTTTCCTATTTGTACTGGCATGATCTTGCTCGCCTTATATTTGATCTTTTATCAAGCAGAGCCAAGCTATCCGGCTGCATTATTTGCTGATATCAAAGATAATATCACCTTCATGAGCACAGGCATGTGGAGTGACATGTACCCCTCTTTCCGCACATTATTGTTTTATATTTTGCTGTGGCTGCTTGTCTACTTGCTTCATTATTGGGTGGTCTATCAGCAGCGTATCTTTTTCTTTTTACTCATGACGATTGTGTATGTCACGATTCTGGATACGTTTACGCCATATGATGCTGCCTTTGCGATCGTTCGCATTATGGTGTTTGGTTTTTGTTTGCTTGGGTTGCTGTATTTCGATCGACTGCGTTCGGCTGAAGGCATCCGGGTGTCACAGAAGGCGCGTCTAAAATGGTTTTTGCCCATGCTGGCGCTCGTTCTTCTATCAGCGGCACTCGGCGCTTCTTTGCCAAAGTCTGATCCGAAATGGCCTGATCCTGTCCCGTTTTTTAAGGCGGTGACGAATCAAGATAACGCAGCCGGGCAGAATAAGGTGGGATATAGTGCAGATGATTCAGCGCTTGGCGGACCGTTTAGTGAGGACCGCACACCGGTCTTTAAATGGAGCGGAAAGGAGCCGTCTTACTTTCGTGTCGAAACAAAAAGCATCTACACAGGAAAGGGCTGGAAGGATGCCTCAAATGATACAAAGCCTACTCGGCTAAAGGACGATGATGTGCCAAATCGGTGGTTTACCGAGCGTGTGAAAACAGAGGTGCATGAAACGAGAGTCGATATGGAATCTGACTATCGATTTAATCATGCCGTCTATCCAATTGGGACGATCACACTGATGCCAATGGAAAATATTCCGCTGCAAATGATGGGGAAAACGGAAAAAATTGTCCCATCCAGTCAAAATCCGCCGAAAAATTTAGGGAACTACCAAGTCACCTTCTTATCTCCTACATTTATCCTTGAGGATTTGCAGAGGATTAAAGTGCCAACAAAGAAGCAGGTAAATCAGGAGGTTGGCCGTGAATACTTGCAGCTTCCTTCCTCATTGCCAGAGCGTGTGAAGACGCTGGCAAACAGCTTAACGGAAACGAAGGATAATATGTATGATAAAGCCAAAGCGATCGAGGATTATTTAGGATCTGCGAAGTTCTCATATGAAACGCAAAATGTCGCTGTGCCTGGTCGTAATGAAGATTATGTAGACGAATTTTTATTTGATACGATGATCGGCTACTGTGATAATTTTTCATCCTCTATGATTGTGATGCTTCGTTCGATCGGGATTCCGGCGAGATGGGTGAAAGGATATACGTCAGGTCAGTTATATGAAACACAGATGGATGGAAACAATGTGTATGAAGTGACCAATAACAATGCGCATTCATGGGTAGAGGTTTATTTTCCAAACAGAGGCTGGGTCACCTTCGAACCGACAAAAGGATTTACGAACCCAGAGACATTTACGAATGAAGCCGTTTCAAGCGATCAAACGGATGATCAAAAGGAAGAAGATCAGCCTAGCTCTGATGCACGCGAAGAGCAGCCGGCAGAACAGCCGCAGCAGCAGGAGACAGAGCAGCCGGCAGAACCAAAGAAACAAACAGCACAAGCAAAGCCAAGTATGGTGCATGTTGGTTCAATCTTGGGATTTGCGGCAGGATCTATGGTCCTTCTAGGGTTGATGAGCTGGTTGCTTTATCGATTCAGAGCAAGATGGCTGCCATTCTTTATTGTGAGAAAGGTGAAACGTCTGCCAGAGGAGGAAGCATTCTTCTATGCGTATGCTGCTTTATTAAAGCAGCTGAAGCGCAGGGGAATTGAGAAAAAACCTGGCATGACGCTAAGAGAATTCGCTTCATTGATCGATGACAAGCATGGAGATCATCGCATGTCTGAGCTGACGCAGCTCTATGAGCGGGCACTCTATCGAGGAGAGGATGCGTCGGTGCTTTGGCGGCAATCGGCAAAGTTATGGGAAAATTTAATAAACAGGAGATAGTCTTGACCCCGTACCTTCCTGTTGTTAGAATAGGTGAATATTAAAACCTTCTAAAATACATGAAATTGAAGCGTTCGGATGTGAGTCTGGGCGCTTCAAAAGCGTGATTCACACTGAGAGCAGGTTTTCTCCTCTCATTTTTTCTGTGCGTTTATAAAAAACTATATTGGACATAGAGGTGACACCATGACAAATTTAGTAAATGAAATGATTTTGGTTCTAGATTTCGGCAGTCAGTACAATCAGCTGATCACACGCCGTATTCGTGAATTTGGTGTGTACAGTGAGCTTCATCCGCACACTTTAACTGCTGAAGAAATTAAAGAAATGGCGCCTAAAGGAATCATCCTTTCTGGCGGACCAAACAGTGTTTATGATGAAGGATCTTTCCGCTGTGATGAAAAGATTTTTGATCTAGACATTCCGGTTCTAGGCATTTGCTACGGCATGCAGCTCATGACTCACTATTTAGGCGGGAAAGTAGAAGCGGCAAGCCAGCGTGAATATGGAAAAGCAGATATCCACATTAATGGAACGCCTGCTTTATTCAAAGACCTTCCGACTGATCAAGTCGTTTGGATGAGCCATGGTGACCTCGTTGTTGAAGTACCAGAAGGCTTTACAGTTGATGCAACAAGTGCACATTGTCCAAACTCAGCGATGAGCTTAGCTGAGAAGAATTTCTATGGTGTTCAGTTCCATCCAGAGGTTCGTCACTCTGAGTATGGAAATGACCTATTGAAAAACTTTGTCTTTGGCGTGTGTGACTGCGATGGCAAATGGTCAATGGAGAACTTCATTGAAATCGAAATGCAGAAAATCCGTGAAACAGTAGGAGACAAACAAGTATTGTGCGCATTAAGCGGCGGTGTGGATTCATCTGTTGTGGCGGTATTGATCCACAAAGCCATCGGCGATCAGCTGACATGTATTTTCGTTGACCACGGTCTTCTTCGCAAAGGCGAAGCAGAAGGGGTTATGAAGACATTTAGCGAAGGTTTCAACATGAACGTGATTAAAGTAGATGCGAAAGATCGTTTCTTAAATAAGCTAAAAGGTGTATCTGATCCTGAGCAAAAACGTAAAATCATCGGTAACGAATTCATCTATGTATTCGATGATGAATCGGACAAGCTAAAAGGAATCGACTACTTAGCACAAGGAACGCTTTACACAGATATCATTGAGAGCGGAACAGCAACGGCACAAACAATCAAATCTCACCACAACGTAGGCGGTCTTCCAGAAGACATGCAGTTCGAATTGATTGAGCCTTTGAATACACTATTCAAGGATGAAGTCCGTGCCCTAGGTTCAGAGCTGGGCATTCCTGACGACATCGTCTGGAGACAGCCATTCCCAGGTCCAGGACTAGGTATCCGTGTACTAGGTGAAATTTCTGAAGAAAAACTAGAAATCGTCCGTGAATCGGATGCAATTCTACGCGAAGAAATTGCCAACTTCGGCCTTGAGCGCGACATCTGGCAATACTTCACGGTTCTCCCAGACATCCGCAGCGTAGGTGTTATGGGTGACGCAAGAACATACGACTACACAATCGGTATCCGTGCTGTTACATCTATTGATGGTATGACGAGTGACTGGGCAAGAATCCCTTGGGACGTGCTTGAAAAGATCTCAACTCGTATCGTGAATGAAGTGAAGCATATTAACCGTGTGGTGTATGATATTACGAGTAAGCCGCCTGCTACGATTGAGTGGGAATAGTTATAATAGAGCTAGAAACCTTTGTGTATCAAGGGTTTTTAGCTCTTTTTTATTTTTAACTGCACTTTTTCCTTCCATTTTAATGTGTTCATTCATCATTCCATCTCTTACACACATCAATCCATTGTGAATAACCGGAGTATTTTTCTAATTGTTTTATTGTTAGTTCAATAGCACTTTTACTGCTCCCGCAGGCTGGATAGACTGTCTCAAAACGTTTTAGTGACATATCTAAATAAACAGAAACGCCATTCTTTATAGCAAAAGGACATACTCCGCCAATTTCATGGCCGACCAAGTCAACGACCTCATTAGGAGAAAGCATTTTAGCTTTTGTTTTAAAATATTCCTTGAATTTTTTGTTATCAACTTTTGCATCGCCAGAGGTAACAACTAAAATAGCTTGTCCATTTACTAGAAAGGAGAGTGTTTTTGCGATTCTTTCAGGTTCGCAGCCCAATGCAGAAGCAGCCAAGTCTACGGTTGCACTAGATACTGAAAATTCTTGAATTCGAGTATCCATATCATATTGTTTAAAATAATCTTTTACTTTTTTGATTGACATGATGATTTCTCCTTTTTATTAGTATTGATTTGACATTTTCTCGATTTTAAAATGGTCCTTTTAAGATAAGCGTCATTCATTCTGTTAATTTTTAAGTAATCTTTTTTTTCAAAATAACAAGTACAGTCTCTCCAAATACTAATACAATGGAGTCATTATGATCATTATCTATTATTTAAACGATATTGATGTGGTGTTAGGTGATACTTTCTCTTAAATAAACGAATGAAATGCTCTACATTCTGATAACCAACGGCTGCCGCAATATCATCTATTTGTAAATGGCTACCAGTGATCATTTCGCAGGCTTTTTCCAATCTTATTTCTTGTCGAATCTCACTAAATGATTTGCCAAGCTTACGAGCTATATATTTAGACAGATAAGATTGTGAAAGGTTAAATTCCTCTGCCATCTCCTGAATTGTTATATGCTCACAACATTGCTGAATATATTGGAGCATTTGAATAATACGTATATCACTATATTGTTTGACCTGATTTACGTTCATATGACTTGGTTTGAATCTTAATAAGAGACATAATAATATCTCAAACAAATTATTCATAATCAATTGGTAACTAGGAAACCGATTATAATTTTCTGTAAATAGTTGAAGAGAGCAGTCTAGCAAATTTTTATCCAAGCGACTATGGAAAATAAGAATATTTTTATTTTCTTTTATATACAATGCATTCAAAAAGAACTCTGAAATGACATTATTTCCTTTTAACATTTTAAAAAACACTTTTTGAAAAGTACTTTTACGGATCATGATTTGTATTGCGATTGTATTCTCCATTACAATTGGCTTGTGTATTGTGTCAGGTGGAATAAAGGCAATATCTCCTGATTGTAAAGCCATTTTTTTATCTTCCACTTCTACATACATCTCATTTTCCAGAACATAGATCATCTCAAAGAAATCATGGATAGCCGACAATTGAGGCATAAAACGGCTATACTTTCTCACTTCGATATCATTCTCCTGACCTAACCACATGGTATCCTCTTTTTCAAATTCATTCTGCCCTTTTAGCAAAAATTCTTCTATATATATTTGCTTATGCATGAAATTGTTTTTATCATAATCCTTCAAAAATAATTGCAACGATTGATTGTCATGCTTTTTCTGTTGGTATTGTTGATAAAAGATTTCTTGCTCGTTATATTCTCTTAAATATTGCATCGCTTCATGTTTTTCAAGTTTATCTTTTTCCATCTACATCCAAACCTCTAGTCTATTTACTGCAACCACCAGGGCCTTCACTGTTGCTTCTATAATATCTTTATCAATTCCAGCACCCCAATGCATTTTTCCTTGATATGAAATTCCAATCTGTGCACAGGCTTTTGCTTGAGAATCCTTGCCCAAAGAATTCTGTTCATAGACTTCCAAAACATACTCGAGATGAAAATATGCTTTTAACGCATTACTGATTGCATCTAAACTTCCAGTGCCAGTTCCTTGTATTTCAATTTGTTGATGACCTCTCAGCAAAGTTAAGGTGACTTCCTGCTTCTCTCCTTTATGAAATTGATAATCAAGCAGCTGGAAATGAGGGTGAAAATCAACATACTGCTTTTCAAAAATATGATATATTTCTTCGACAGACAATTCCCTATTTGTCTGATCAGATACTTTCTTCGCTTCATATCCCATGGCTTCATTCATTTTATAAGGAAGTTGAATGCCATAATTTGTTTCTAGTATATAGCCTATGCCGCCTTTTCCAGACTGGCTATTGATTCGAATCACATCCGTTTGATAATTCCTCCCCAAGTCAACTGGATCTACTGGGATATACGGAACGTCCCATTTATCAACATGATTTTCCTTTCTATATTTCATACCTTTAGATATAGCATCTTGATGTGACCCAGAGAATGCTGTGAAAACCATCTCGCCAGAATATGGCTGTCTCTCATGAACAGTAATTTTGGTTAGTTTTTCATATTTTTTACGAATAGCTTCTAGGTTATTGAAATTCAATTTTGGATCATAACCTTGTGAATACATATTCATCGCCAAGGTAATCAAGTCTACGTTCCCTGTACGTTCACCGATACCAAATAATGTACCTTCGACTCTTTCTGCGCCAGCTAGCACGCCAAATTCTGCATCACTCACCCCAGAGCCACGGTCATTATGAGGATGAACAGATAATGTCACACTGTCTCGGTAAGACAGATTTTTGTGTATATACTCAATCTGACTTGCAAAGATATGAGGCATTGAATATTCAACTGTTGTCGGAATATTGATGATCGCTTTATGATTTGGTGTCGGTTTCCAAATATCTAAAACACTCTTACAAATATCTAATGCATAATCAACTTCTGTTCCTGGAAAGCTTTCAGGACTATATTGAAAATAAATATCGCTTTCTGTTTTTTCGGCCAGTTCCTTGACTAAAATAGCTCCATCCATTGCCATTTGTTTCACTTCATCTTTTGTTTTCTTAAATACTTGTCTGCGCTGCGCTTCTGAAGTCGAATTATATAAATGAACAATCGCTTTCGGTACCCCCTTAATGGCTTCGAAGGTTCGGCGGATAATATGCTCTCTCGCTTGCGTGATCACCATAATCGTGACATCGTCTGGAATCATATGATGATCAATCAGTGTCCGTAATAGCCTAAACTCCGTATCAGAAGCAGCTGGAAATGCGATTTCAATTTCTTTAAAACCTATCTCTACTAGTAACTGAAACATTTCCAATTTTTCTTCTAAGTTCATAGGAATAGGTAATGCTTGATTTCCATCCCGTAAATCCACACTGCACCATATCGGAGCACTTTCTAATGTTTCTTTCTTTACCCAATCATAAGTAAGGTTCGGTGGCAAAAAGTATTTCTTTTCGTATTTTTTGTGGTTAAACATAATCGATTCCTCCTGTAATTGGAATATAAAAAAAGCCTATCATCTCCAAGATTTAACTTGGAGACGAAAGACTTCTTCTTACGCGGTACCACCCCTGTTTCATGATAACCATACATTATCATGCCCTTATTCGGATACAGATTGTTATATCTTATATCCTTCCCATATAACGGTGGGGTACCGACCTTAACTACATCAATACTTTTCATTTCACTAAGGCTACTCTAAGGTGAGTTCCCTGCCTTTTTGTTATTGCTTCTCATCAACCAGCAACTTTCTGAAAACATTTCGGCAAGTACTATTCCTTATCAACGCATTCTAATTTTTCTGATTTTTTCTATTATACCAAGTCTACAAAAAAGAGATAGTGATAGGGATATCTTTTTTAATTGATTTTTTTTGTCCTAAGGGTGCTTATCTTCATTTTACTTCTGTTTTAATGTGGTATCCTCCTCACCAAATAAAAATCCAAGGCCACAAATAAAGGTGAGTGAATTCAAAGCGAACAATAAAATTGCACCAATTTTTTTCATGGCAATTAACCTCCTCTTAAATTCAGTCTGTCAGCCTTCAAAATTTAAATTCACTGGTTCATCCTCTAAATGATCCACAGTATTTTGTTCTGTCACTGGCACACTTTCATCTACAATTTTAAAACTAAGTTCGTCCATCCAAATTTGCCCTGGACCTTGTAGTAAAATGCCAAACGCAAGAACTTCACTTTTTACTGGAACATCTAGTACTACACTAAAGTGATTCCATCCGTTTGTTCCTGTAATAGGACGGTTCATCATATTGTCAAATGCAAGAACTTCACCTGAAGAATGGTCGATTCTCATCCATAAACCAGCTGAACCTTTCACATCTTCACTTTTGACAAAAGCAGAAAATTGAAGCCGTTCCCCTCTGTAACGCTCAGATTTAATTTGCTGCATCAATGTTGCGAAACCTCCAGCTTTTTCATCTTTTGCTTTTAAATAAGCGGAGTTAGTCCCACTGTGTACAATTCTGTTATCCAAACCTGTTTCATAGTCAGATG
The DNA here is from genome assembly GCF_002998735.1 of Bacillus sp. NMTD17. Classification (NCBI taxonomy): domain Bacteria; kingdom Bacillati; phylum Bacillota; class Bacilli; order Caryophanales; family Bacillaceae; genus Bacillus; species Bacillus sp. NMTD17. Next base: position 275,276 of record NZ_PVRH01000006.1, on the reverse strand, counting down.
GGGTGTCCCCTGTCATAATCCAGCCAGTAGGTGTGTTCTGATTATCAGCCATAATTGTTTCCTCCTCATCAATCACATTCCTTAATAATTTCCGATAACGTGCGGGTGACATGTCATATATTTTCTTAAAGGCTCTAGTGAAGGATTCCTGTGAACTAAAACGATACTGCAATGCGATGTCAATCGCCCTTTGGTCCGTATGAATTAAATCCTTCGCCGCTTGGGTCATTCGACGTTCCCTAATATAATCAACAACTGACTTCTTCATCACTTTTTTGAACATACGGTGAAAGTGAAACCTAGAATAACCAGCGTGTTTCGCTAGAGTTTGAAGCGGTAAATCATCTTTCAGATGCTGTTCAATATAATTTAATGTTTCTTGAATCATTTTTTCATGTTCTTGATAGGACAACCGACCACCTCCTTGCCTTACGAGTTTAGTATAGCGGAAATCATCTTTTAGAAACTTGACTTTTTGTGCTATGTTGCAATTTCAAAGAATAGAGGGACAAGCATTTTAAGAAATATATAAGGAAACTTTCTGTTTGAGAAATTTAATGATTATTTGTAAAAGGCTATTAAAAAATAAACAATTAGCACAATTGATCAAAAAAAAGATGAGGGAAGTAATAAAATAAAAGATAGAGGGGGGAGAAACAATGGATTACTACGAGAGAATACAACATTCGATTGAGTTTATTGAGAAGAATCTCCAAAACAATATAAGTATAAAGGATATTTCCTCGAAATCCTGCTTTTCAGCGTTTCATTTTCAGCGTTTGTTTCAAGCCATTACAGGTTATTCTGTGCAAGAGTATATTAGAAATAGAAGGCTCACTGAAGCTGCTAGATTATTGAAAGAAACAAAGCAGAACATTTTACACATAGCGATTTCTTTCCAGTATGGTTCTCAAGAAGCATTTACTCGCGCCTTTGTACAATTCTTTGGGGTGACACCGGGTAGGTTTCGAAAAGAGGAAATGGTGTTAAAGCAACAAAGCAAAATGGATTTTTTATCGTACCAATATAAGCTAGACAGTGAACTCAATATGAATAAACCTGTTATGACTCAATTAGGCAAGTTTTATATCATTGGTTACGAATATCAAACAAATCTTCAGAATGAGGAATATTTCACGGACATTCCTTTGTTTTATATGGATTTTTGGAAAAAAGAAGTATTATCAACAGATTCCAAAGAAAATAGCACCTCATATGGCTTATGGTGTATCTACTCATTTTCAAGATGATGGCCGTTTTTCGTTTGTTGTAGGGGAAGAAGTGGAGGAATCCGACGATATAGAATTAAATGAGGGATTTGTAAAAATAGTGATTCCTGAGGGGAAATATGCAGAATTTAAAGTGAGTGGATCGCATGAAATGGTGCAAAATACTAGAAGATATATTTATGGTAGCTGGCTTCCAAATTCTAATTATGAAAGAACGAGTGGACCAGATTTTGAAATAACAGATGTCTTACATTCGAATGGCCCAAACGATATCAAAATGAGAATCTATATTCCTATTGAGGAATAAACAAAGGGGATCAAGAGATGAAAATAGAAAGTCTTTTTGGAACTTTTCCTGTATTAGCGTCAAAGAATCTATTGTTAAAAAAGGTGGATGAACACCATTTACCAGAGTTATTTTCAATTTACGACAATGACACAGTCTTTCAGTATTGTGGGATCATTCCCAAACATAACCTCCAAACGGTAAAGAAGATGATCGCTCATTTTGAACGAGATTATACTAAGAAAAGCAGAGTGAAGTGGGGAATCTTTCAAAAGGGCAAGCCTCATACGCTGGTCGGCATCATCGAAACAATGGACCTCAATCAAAAAGTGAATGCGGTGACGATTGGCTATTTCTTGGCAGAAGAACATTGGGGCAAGGGCATCGCAACAGAAGCTGTCTTTACACTTGTGACATTTCTGTTTGAAGAGATTGATATCAATAGAATTCAAGCGGAGGTCATGCCGGCAAATGAGGTATCAAAAAAAGTCCTTTTGAAAAATGGTTTTATCAAAGAAGGACTGCTTAGACAAGCTGTTTTATGGTCTGGCAAAGGAATTGTTGATTTAGAAATATACAGCATGTTGAAAGAGGATTACATGCATGATGAATAAGAAGCTTGATAACATGATGCTGATATGGCGTTTAGGATATCAGCATTTAGTTATGATCTTATTTTTATGTATTTGGGAACTCCTTTTAGAAAATAAAAAAGCGAAGCCTGTGCTCGCTCATTATGGTTTATATCATTTCGTTGGAAAATCGAATTTGTCTATCTTTTAGTTCATCATAAAATGTGAAGTGTTGTAACTTCAATTCTTCACAGACTTTTTTGATGATCCATTTGCCTCGTTCTTCAATCCTGAGATTGACTTTATGTAGATACTCACTTAATTCTTGTTCATTTTGAGGTTTTAATTGATTGTAATTCCTATGCTATCAAAATGTCCTTCCCAAAATTTACTCACTGTCCATTCTTCATCATTATTCACATCAGGTTGAAGGAAACAGGATGCCTCGAAAAATACCTTCTTCAAAAATACCTACAAACACCATGAAGAAACAAAGTGCAGTAAAGGAAGGTAAGGATAGATCCTAATGCTTGAATATAAAAACGTGAAATCATCACTTTGAATTGAATGATTAAAGGTGAGGAGAAAGCCGTCGTATCAAAGATTTGAACAGTTTGTGTGTGGATAGGGTACTATTCATCCGCAAATGAGACTCTCTTTTATTCACATTATTTGTGAAAAAGGAGAGTCTTTTTTATGACTGAAATTACAGACTTACTAGATGATTTTAAAATGAAAAAGATCAACATCATTAGGATAAGCCGCGAGTCAAGATCGTGGCTTACCTTTTTGTGTTTTCCCATGTTCGGAGCAGGTGCAGTGCATTTAAGTACATTCACCTAACATAGTGCATAGGATAATTTGATAAACTCTGAAGGGATTGAGAAAAATGTATTACTATCCAAATATGTATCCATATCATTATCCTTATTATGTTAATGTACCAATGAATAACTATGGTAGACAGTCTGTTTATTGGAATATGCCCGTTGAGGGACATGCAAACAGTTCTTTTCGTTTTTCCAATAGTGATGCTGCAAGCATTTTATCAAAAGATTATGGAGCAGAACCGTTTGCCGTTAATATCAATGAGGCTACAAAGAAAAACAATACGTATCGTACCGCTTTATGGACAGGAACTCATTTGCAAGTTACCTTAATGAGTCTCAATGCTGGCGAAGATATCGGTTTGGAAATGCACCCTAACGTTGACCAATTCTTACGTGTTGAACAAGGTCAGGGGATTGTTCAAATGGGCAAAAAGAAAGATAAATTAAATTTTAGAAGAAATATCTATGATGATACTGCAATACTGATACCTGCTGGAACATGGCACAACGTAACCAATACAGGTAGTATTCCGCTTAAACTTTATTCAATATATGCTCCTCCTAACCACCCGTTTGGTACTATTCATGTAACAAAGGCAGATGCAGTGGCTGCGGAAGAAGGTGACGGTCACGGCAACAAAAATACAGTTATTTTTGGCAGAACTCCAGATGAATGGATAAAGCACACGGAATTTTTAGTAAATGAAGGGTTAGAGGATGTTAAAAGAGGAATAAATGCTACACACATTCTTCAAGAATTTATTCTAATGGGCGTTCTTGTAGGGAAAGGGTATTCTCCCGAAAATGCTTATGAAACAGTAGAAGAATGGGAACGGACAGGAGAATCTAAACTTCTTCAGCTAAGTAAAAATATGTAGAATTAGAGTAAATGCATATAGTGAGGAGAAAAAACCTTTTGATAAAAGATTTACTTAACCTTTAGGTTCCACTAGTTAACAATACAAAAGGAGTATGATTTCATTAATAATCATACTCCTTTTTCTGTATTTAAAACTAATGAAAAAAGGATTATATTGGAAAAGTGATTCATGTAAATTGACATCATTACACCTTCATCTAAAAGGCTCCTGCGAGACCTCTTTCAAATGCTTCAAGATGATTCAAAGAGGCGTTACGAAGTTGTGAAAAAACTGTTCTCATATCGTTAGGGATATCAAGTGATAAAAATCTTTCATACATAGAAATATTGTCTATTTCCCCCTGAACACCAGCAGCATATGCTGCCTTAATGTTTTCTGGAGTCGAAACGAATGATTGTGATATATCTAGAGGTAAAGGAACTTGATAACGTTCAAATAGGGGTAACAACGCATTTATATGTCTCATTTCGGCTTCTTTTATTTGTGCAAATGTACGAATATATCCAAAATTTCCTAGAATATTGTCATATCTTGCTTGTGCCAAGTATTCGTCTTGAAGGGCATAAGTCAGCATTTGAGGGACGGACAATGTGGGAGCACTTAACGCTCCTTTAGCACCGTAATTTTCAACTTGCCGATTAGTGTGTGTTACCTTTGAATGTTGAAAAAAAACAAAAACCATACAGCGTGATTTTGTTCATCTGCTGCTGCACGCCGAAATCTATCTTTAATAGTAACATCCTGTGCCTTATCTGCTATATCTAAATAAAAATCAACCGCTTCTTGTTCATCTTTAAAGGCAAATTCGATTCCTACTCTATACTTATCTGGACATTCCTCACTGATTTTAAAAGTTGGCTGCCTACCTGTTAGATTTCTATAAATTCTGCTGAACTCTTCAAGATGACGCCTTTCATCTTTTTGTATCTCAAGTATTTTGTTACTTTCATCCTGTGTAGGTGCTTGTTTGGCTAACTTTTCATAACAAGCAACAGCACTATACTCTGCATTAATTGCTTTCTGAATATCATTTACAAGTTGAGTGTCATTTGTTGTACGATCATAGTTATTATCATAAAGACCATAATGATTGTAATTTTGATTTGAATACATGATTGTCCTCCTTCTGTTTAATTGTCAACGTATCTTATGTCTTATACATAGGTAGGTGTGCAAGGTCAATTATCGGAGATATAGTAAGTTAGAGAAATTGGAGGTTTCTTACCCCTTATGTTTTGGATTGAATCTGGAGCATATTATGAAGTCTACTGTGAAGTTCCGTGTTAATTTGTAGGTAGATACAGAAACCAAGCTCATCCACACAAGCATTCTTTAAATTTCCGATATTTTAAATAAAAATATCTCGATCATTCAGCCAAGCTACTCTTCATCAAAATACGTATCCCACTCACAGTCCTCAATTTTATAAAATTCATTCACTGTCTATTCTTCATCGTTGTTCACATAAGGTTGAAGGTAATATATTTAGACGAATTTTTTTCAACAGCCTAATGGTTGAAAGAGTTCAAATAGTGAATGCATAAATAAATAACGGCCCGAATTCATCCAATGTGATAATACAGTGAAATTCCCAATGCAGTGGGTGGCAGTAGCGAATTTTTCAAACTTATGGTTGATATGAATATCAGAAGTTAGTTTTTTAGAATGATTGAAAGTCGTAATGAATGTATTCATTGTTTCTCCACGGAGCAAGTTGTAACGATCTAAATAAAGCTGTGTTTTGGCTTTGGTTCATAATCAGTACTCCAAAGTAATTGATAAATATAAAAAGAAGGTTCTTTATCACAGTCAGCTTTGCGACCAGCTTTTTTGGTGACATTACAGATTCCAATTTCTTTGAGTTTACGACTTTTATAATCTAATATTAACTCAATAGATGATTTATCTTTTGATATCGGTTCTTTGATATAACTTTGTTTAAAATCCCATTCCCATGGCTTTATTTCAAGTTCTTCGCACTTTTGAAACCATTCTGTTATCCAAGTGTACTCCTTCATATCTTTCCTCCTGTTCTACTCATTTTTCAGTATGAAGCATTCGATTTTTAATTCTTCTCCACAACATCAGCGCAAGAACCAGCAAAATGACACATTGAACCGAAAGTAAAAGCATTTGCATTGCCATAGGCGTTTGCCCATTTGTCATTTGATCCACGATATTATGCACCGCGTGCCAGATGATGACCCATTGCAGGCTGTGAGTAAGCGCCACGATTTCAGCCGCAACGAATCCAAATAAAAAGGCGAATATGATTTGTGCCACTGTTAAGGTGAGGCTTTTTCCACTTAAAAGATTAGCAGCATGACCAAGACTGAATAGTACGGCGGAGCCCCATATGGCAGTGCTTAGATTGATTCGTTTTAAATATTGGAACAGAATGCCGCGAAAAATACCTTCTTCAAAAATACCGACACAGACCATGAAGAAGCAAAGCGCCGTAAAGGAAGAAAGGAATAAATACGTGTTTAATCCAGCAATAAACGGGATGGCCTCAATGAAAATGATGGGAATGACCCACATACCAAGAGACCCTTTTCGAAAACCTATTTCTTTCAAGTGAAAACGGCTTTTTTGAATAATGAATAGAAGTAAAAGACACCCAGCCAGCATCGCACTGCCATTGATGATATAGATGGTCATTGGATCGGTCACTTCTTTGATGGATATATAAACACCTGCACTTGTTGGAATGATTAAAGAAAACAGCAGTAGAAGCACAGCTTTTCGAATGATTGTGATTGGTTTCATGTTTTGATTCCTCCTCTAATCTCAGAGTAGTGGAATCAAGCAGAAGCCTCAATCAAATGTTCCTAACATGTCAATTTTTAGCCCTAAGATGCATATTAAGATGTTGTTCGTTTTTTCGCTGCTGTAAAAGCTCATTGATTTCCGCAGCGGTTGCTTTGTCTTTTTTATACAAGAGGTACTTGATCAAAAAGAATAATGCCATAACCACAAGGAAATTCACGATGAACGAAAGGAGACTGATTTCCCCGCTGACGATAATGATAGTTGTCATAATCATACACATCACAAGGACAACATACAGGATTTGTTGAAAAAGAATCCGGTGATGGCTATATGTTTGTTTTGGGTATAGCAGGAAAGTCAGTGCGCTTGAAAAAAAGGAATTTAAAATGATCGCTTGTAAAATGTAAATCGGCATTGATCCAAACGTGAAACAGTAAATCAACACTAACGCCGTAAAGATGATACAAAATGTGATGAAAAGATTGCTGATGTAACGTTCCATACTATTCACTTCCTCCGTAATCCAAGCTTCTCTTTTAATGCTTTAATATAAAAACGAGAAATCATTACTTTTTCTTCATTTGTAAGGATTGCCTCGAAACGGCCACTCGTTTTAGGAGAAATGGTGACAATTGAATCAATATTCAGAATCATCGATTTCGAGATCCTGACATAATCATATGCTTCAAGCCGTTCTTCAAGTTCAAACAACTTTTCTTTTATGAGAAACACCCCATCTGTCGTATATAAAAACGATCTTTTATCAACACTTTCTATATACAAGATGTCGTGATAATAGATCTTTTTCATGCTTTCTTTCTCAGGGTCTTTCGCTAGGAAGAAGGGGACTGATTGCTCCACTTGCTGGATAAGTTTTTCAATCGTCGAATTGAGCTCATAAATGTGAAAAGAAACATACTCTACTTGCGGCTTTTGAATGAAATGAATATCTGTTTTCATTTATTTTGTTCGTAATCCCTCTTCAAAATCGCATACATAAACACATCATCAAACCCATTCTGACCAAGATCATACTCTCTCAATAAACCCTCTCTCACAAAATCAAAGTTCTCCAATAATTGAACAGAAGACGTATTTGCTGGATCAATGATGGCTTCAATCCGGTTCAGATTCATCTCCCCAAATCCATATCGTAACACTGCAGCAATCGCCTCGCTCATAATGCCTTTTCGCCAATGATCATGGTGCAATTCATAGCCGATTTCCGTGCGGCAGTGCTGTTTTGCTAGATTGAGAAATCCGCAGCTGCCGATGATGGCTGGATTCTCTTTTAGAGAAATGCCCCACCGGATGCCTGTTTGTTCTTTGAAGATGTTGTCATACCACTTGATTTCTCCTTTTGTGTCTTCAATCGTTTTATGAGCATCAATTCCCATGTAGCGACACACCGTTTCATTGGATAAATAGATGTGCATATCTTCAGCATCTTCGATCGTCGCTTGTTTTAAGATTAGTCTTTCGGTATGTATTGTTGGAAATGATTGTGGAAATATCAGCTTATGTCTAGTCATATGTATCTCCTATTGTTTATTTTATTTAAATTATACCTGTATTGGTACAATTTGTGGAATGCTCTGATATAATATGAATTTATTATCGAGGGAATCATTTACATTCGAATTATACAAAAGAAAAAGAGGATAAGAAGGAATGGGCATTTTTTTGATCATGATTTGTATCATGATGATCACCGTATCTTTAATGATTTATTTATTTAAAAATGGAATCATTCGTTCTAAAGTGTTAGTGATAGTAGGTTCTGTTTTAGGAGGAACCGTACTAGTTGTTTGGATAGCAATGTTTTTTAATTTTCACTCTATCACTTTAACAGATGAATCGATAGGTCATTTTAAGATCGGTCAAACATTCAAGGGAGATCATCATTTTGTGGAGAATTCTCAATTCTCTCATCCTAAACAGACGGTCTATATGGAAAAAGAAAATCAAGATTTTTTAGTATCAGTTGATCAACATCATCGAGTTATATCTATTTACAATCAGTCAAAACAAAAAAATCTTCAAACATCTAAGGGAGTTAAAATTGGAGAAGATTATTCATCTGTGATACAAACATATGGAGATCAATTCAAGAACCTCTGGTTTGTCGAAGGGTATAGCAAAGGTATACAATATCAAGATCAATCAAATGGTCTCATTCTGGAGTTCTTTTTCAATGACAATACACTAGCACTCATTGAACTTCGTAGTAAGCGGAAATAAAAAAGTAGAAAGTAAAAACAAGCATTTCAATTGAAATGCTTGTTTTTATGTTGTTTTTTCATAACATGCCTTACAATAAAAAACCCCTTCATTTCTCAGCCAAGCCTTCACTTCTGTCATACCTCTTCTCTTTGGATAGACCAGCTTGACGTACTCTTCTTCGTTTCCTTCTATTTTTTTCTGACAGCTAGCACACGTGGGTTCTTCGAATCGAAACAATCGACATACTCCTTTTTGTAGATATTTCTTCCATTATATCAAAAGTTCAAGTTGATCTTTCGACTCCATTCTTCACTTTTTTTGTTTTTGTCCGACATATGCTAAGTAAAAGAAATTTCCGTTTGTTGAAACCGTTTGAGAGAAAGCTTGCTCTAACAGGTGTAGGAGGTGTGAGTGAGATGAAGCAAGTGTGTCTAATTAAAAAAGCACAAAAAGGGAATGTCCCGGCATTTGAGAAATTAATGCTGATGTATCAGGAGCGTTTATATAAAACCGCTTTTCTCTACACAAGAAATAAAGAGGATTCGTTAGATGCTGTTCAAGAGACGGTATTTAAAGCGTTTAAGCATCTATCTGACTTGAAAGAACCAGCTTATTTTTCTAGCTGGCTGACTCGGATTTTGATTCATACGATTTTTGCGATGAAGAAAAAGCAGCAAGATGTTGTTCCGTTTGAACAGCAGCATGAAAGCGTTGAGCGTCATGATTTTTTGGAAGACAAGTTAGATTTAAAGCATGCTCTTGATGTGTTAGACGAGCAATATCAGGTTGTGATTCAGCTATTTTATTTTCAAGATTATTCGATTTCGATGATTTCTGAACAGATGGGGATGCCTGAAGGAACAATTAAAACTCATTTGTATCGTGCAAGAAAGTTATTAAAGCAAACATTGGAAAAGGAGGAGAGTGTCGATGGAACGAAAAGAAATGAAAAAGCTTTATGATGAGATTGAAGTACCGATGGTGGAAGTAACTTCTGCGGTTCGCCAAGCAATAGGAGATGTGAAAGCGGAAAAGAAAAGACGTTGGTTCACATGGAATTGGCGAACGCCAATATACTCTGTCATTGTGCTGATCGTCCTTTACTTTTCATCAGGCTTCCTTTTTCCTTCTCTTAATACAGCGATGGCACGTGTCCCGATTATTGGGCAGTTTTATATGATGTTTCACGATAAAGTAGGAATGTCTCTTTTTCAGAGTGATATGGTGAAGCATGTTAATGAGGGGGCTGAATCAAGAGGGGTTACTGTGAAAGTAAACAGTGTATACTATGATGCCGGGCGGCTTGTTTATACGTTTACGGTGGAGAATTTCCATACAAAAGAAGAATTTGTATCGTTCAGAGTGAATGCAGAAAAAATCGATGGAAACTTCCAACTAAATTATGATAAAACAGAATTGAAAAAATTAAAAGATGGCCGCTATGTTGGACAGACGGAAGTCTATACAAATGGACAAACGATCAAACAAGGTCAGCAAGTGCCACTTGTCATTTCGAAGATAGGGGATATTGTAGGGAATTGGCGCTTCAAGTTACCTGTGGTCAAGCAAAAAACCACTTTATTATCGGGACAAAAAGACGTGTCTATTTTAGATGGGCGTTATCAAATAAGGAATGTAAAGGTAGAAAATGGAGTGAAAGGCTCTGCTATTCAATATGCCATTGATTATAATGGTTTTGCCAAAGATGATAGAGTCAGTATAGATGGAATGAAGGATAATTTAGGGAATGAGTATGAGCTTGAGATTGGAACCGTTTTAAGAAAAAAACAACTGACTTCTGACAAAACTAGAAAAGATCATTTGACGATTTTGAATCAACCGATTAATCCAAAGGCGACTGAATTGACATTTTACACGGATGTGAGAAACGAACGAGAATACAGCCACATTATTCCTCTTCAGACAAAGCTGCCTGTTCAGTTCAAAACAAAGCATCATGGGGTCGGAATCAAAATCAATAAAATAGAGCAAAAAGACCGATCTGTGATTGTTGATTATCAATTTACTGGAGTAGATCAAAAAGAATTAGATCAGGATGTGATGGAGAATATAGGTGAATTCATTGGATTAGGCGATGTTGAAAAGATGAAATCATGGCCCGATCCACAAGCAGACTATGAAAGCGGATATTACTTGAAGGGGAACCATGCGAATGTGACGAATTTAAAGACAGCTTCCATGCAATCCACCTTTGAATTTGATGATAAGAATTTAGAGACTTTATCATTAAACCATTTTTCTTTTAAAGAATATGGGCTTTATCTTGATTTGACTGAACTGAACATGTTGGCACCACAGAAAGCGATAAAGGTAACCATTCCAGTCAAAAAAGAAACTTCAAAAGCTAGTCGATAAATAAGAGAGCGAACATGATTATACATGTTCGCTTTTTGTCTGTTGTTCCGCCAGTCGATGACGGTTGAACGAATACCTGATCAACATCAACGCCGCAAAACTAGCTATCCCACCAATCCAACTTAAATTCGTTACATTTGTATACTGTATAATCACGCCGCCCATGGACGATCCAAGCATCATGCCGATGTTCATTATTGCTGTATTAAAGCTCAGCACGGTTTCTGATGCCAGGGGTTTAAGGGAGATCAGATAGTATTGCTTTGCTGGCGTTGTCGTCCATGTTGCGATGCCCCATATGGCTAGTGTGATCAAGACGCTAATTGTAGAGAATTGTGTGAAAAATAAGGCGAAGAGAGCGAGCATCTGGATCATGATGCTGATCGAGATGGTTCGGTTTGGTCCCCATTGATCAACGGCGAAGCCGCCAAATCGTGAGCCAATAAAAGCAGCGATTCCTAAAATGAGTAAGGCGATACTTGTCATTTCAAGAGAAAAGCCAGCGGTCTGTCGTAATAAAGGCGAGATATAAGCGAATACCATTGTGTAGCCTAAGATCCAAAAGACGGTCGTGGCTAAGCCGCTGATCACCCTGCTATCTTGAAGGAGATGTAATTGTTGCTTCAATGGCAGATGTGAATGTCCCTCCATGGGTGGCAGTAATTGATAAAGCAGTAATAAAAGACAAGCAGTACCTAGTGCAATGATGAGAAAAATATAGTGCCAATCCACATGACCTGATAAAAATGTGCCAATAGGGACACCAAGTACGAGTGAAATGGTAAAACCAGTAATGACCGTTGCCATCGCGCTTCCCTTTTTTTCTGGAGGGGCGATCTGCGCTGCATAATTCGTGGCGACGACAATATATAAGCCGCCACTCATCGCCATGATAATTCGGGATAGCAGGAGCAGCACAAAGTGATGGCTAAAAAAGGCGACCACATTGCCTAAAATAAACACAAAAATAGCCGATAACAGAACCTTTTTTCGGTTCAATTTCGATGTTGCCATGACTAAAAAGAGAGCGCCTACTGCATAAAATAGAGAGTAAACGGTGATAAGCTGCCCGGCAGCAGGAATGGAGATGTGTAAATCAACTGCAATTATATCTAGAATGCCAGACACGACGAATTCTGAAGTGCCTGTGACAAATGAACCGACAGCTAAAAGAATAATCAATAGCTGATGAGATGTGTTTTTCATTTTTGAACCCTTCCTTCATTTTGATACGTTGTATTTAGTTTAAATTCCGTGCTAACATAAGTAAAATTGATGTTTTTCATGAAGGAGATGAGTGAATACTCATGAGCTTTGTTCGCTTTGATATTATTGCAAAAGTGGTCGAGCTTGGCAGTTTTACCGCAGCAGCTGAAGCATTAAATATGACGCAGTCCGCGGTGAGTCATGCAGTGGCGAGTTTAGAAACGGAGTGGGGTGTGTCTTTATTCATTCGCGACCGAAAAAAGGGCATTATGCTGACAGACATCGGTCAAACCCTTCTCCCGCATATTAGAGAAGTGTTAAATAGGGTGGAGAAGATTCAGCAGGAAATTGCGTTAACGAAAAATATCGAAACGGGCTTGATTCGTATCGGAACATTTGCCAGTGCATCTGCTTGTTTATTGCCTAAGCTGCTTGTGAGCTATCAGAAAAAGCATCCGAAAATCGAATTTAAATTTTATGAGGGAACGTATGAAGAAATATTAGAGTGGCTGGACTCTGGCATCATTGATGTTGGTTTTGTTGTGAAAGGCCATGCAGATGAAGCCTTCGACTTGCTGCCGCTGATCAAAGATGAGATGGTGGTCGCCTATCATCCAAATCATCGATTTCACCGGCAGTCCATTGTAGATATCACAGATTTGGCGGATGAACCGTTTATTATGCCGACTGGCATGTATCAATCACATGTAGAGGATATTTTTGCTGAGGCTCAATTGAAGCCAGCTACTTTATTTGAAGTACACGATTGTACGACCATTGCTCGTATGGTTGGGGAAGGGCTTGGTGTCACGATAGGTCCTGAGCTGTTTTTAAAAACGCAGCAGCTTGTGCACATTCGTCAGTTGAATGTCTCTCATCACCGTGAGGTTGCGCTTGCCTGTCCGTCTCTTTCCCAAGCTTCTCCGGCAGTGAAAGAGTTTTTCCATGTAGCCGAAACGGTTTTTGTAAAAGAGAAGGATTTAGAGAAGGGTGTATAAAGAACTAGATGTGATTTTCCAAATTCGTGTAATAAGACGAATGAAGCGGACATTTCTTTGAAAATTGTTCGCTTTTCGTATTGTGTTTTAAAAATGAAGTTGGTACAATAGACACAGAAATCAAATAGATAGAAGTCGTATAATCGCGGGGATATGGCCCGCAAGTTTCTACCAAGCTACCGTAAATGGCTTGACTACGTCAATTCACACTCGTTTGATATAAATCATGCATTGTTCTTGTTTTATGTCACGGTCTGAATTCACACTTGTAGTCAAGCGTCCCAAAACTGTTGGGGCGTTTTTTATTTGACTTGTGAATGGGACAGACTAAAGCAAAAGGACATGAAGGGAGTCAGTTGGCTTTGAAACAGTTTTTTCAGTTTGATGAGTTAGGAACGAATTACCGCAGAGAAATCATCGGTGGTTTAACCACATTTTTGTCGATGGCTTACATTTTGTTTGTCAATCCGATCACACTTGCTTTAGTGTCTGTACCGGATTTTCCAGATAAATTACGAATTGATCAGGGCGCTGTCTTTACAGCGACGGCGTTAGCCTCTGCCGCAGGGTGTATTCTGATGGGGTTGATTGCCAGGTATCCGATTGCGATTGCACCGGGTATGGGATTGAATGCCTTTTTCGCCTTCTCGGTTGTTCTTGGCATGGGCATCACATGGGAAGCAGCACTTTCTGGTGTGTTTGTTTCAGGATTGATCTTTGTTGCCCTTTCTTTAACAGGTTTCCGTGAAAAAATCATCAATGCCATTCCGACTGAGCTAAAGCTAGCGGTTGGTGCGGGTATTGGTCTATTCATTACGTTTGTCGGTCTGCAAGGCTCTGGCATTATCGCCAATAATGATAATACGCTCGTTTCGATTGGAAACATTCACAGTGGTCCTGTCTTATTAACGGTGTTTGGTATCGTTGTGACCGTCATTTTAATGGTTCTTCGAGTGAATGCAGGTGTCTTCATCGGGATGCTTGTGACAGCTATTGCAGGAATGATTGTTGGTCTTGTCCCAGTACCGACGCAAATTGTGGGAAGTATTCCAAGCTTATCTCCAACCTTTGGACAAGCCTTGATTCATTTGCCAGAAATCTTCTCGATTCAAATGCTTGTCGTGATTTTAACGTTCTTATTCGTTGGGTTCTTTGATACAGCAGGAACGCTTGTGGCTGTTGCAACACAAGCTGGTTTAATGAAAAATAATGAGCTGCCGCGTGCAGGAAGAGCACTTCTGGCGGATTCATCTTCAATCGTTGTAGGTTCTGTCCTTGGAACATCGACGACAACGTCTTATGTTGAATCCAGCTCTGGTGTAGCTGCTGGTGCGCGATCTGGATTTGCAGCTGTCGTAACGGGTATTTTCTTCTTGCTTGCGATGTTCTTCTCGCCGCTATTATCCATCGTTACATCGAATGTGACAGCACCTGCTTTAATCATTGTCGGTGCACTGATGGTGGCTCCGCTTGCGAAGATTGCCTGGGATCGTTTTGAAATTGCAGTACCAGCCTTCTTAACGATGATTATGATGCCACTCACATACAGTATTGCAACAGGGATTGCGGTTGGCTTTATTTTCTACCCGATTACGATGATCTTTAAAGGGAAAGCCAAAGAAGTACATCCGATTATGTACGGATTGTTTGTGATCTTTATTCTCTACTTTGCTTTCTTAAATCATTAATTGTTGACAAAGGGTTAAAATGATCTTTATTTTAACCCTTTGTCTTCTTTTTTCAGTGTGATAGAAAACCTTTGCAGTCTAGGAAGGACGAGCACTGACGCGGAGCGAATTTGACATTCGTGAGCACCAGCGCGCAGGACTGACAAAGAATGCGAGGGTTTGTCTACACGCTGAAGCAGCAGCTCATGGAAGCTGCTGTTTTTTTGTTTTGTCTAATTTTCTTACCATTTTAAAACCTCTGCTGCCCTTTATCCGTCTATTCGTATGAACGTCAAGGAATCTTGACTGAACAGAGAGACTCCGCTACTTTAATAGGAGTCATCGGAACAGGACATTCGTATGAGCCTGTTTGGATTGTGCTGGATAGGAGTTGATATGAATGTTAGAAAAAGATCAAGAGCAAAGTACATCAGACTTAAAAAATGAAGAGCCATCAATAGATCAAGAAACGAGGCAATCCCGCCTCAGCAGAAGTGCCGCAAAACGTGGAAGAACCTCGAAAGCAAAAGCAGCAGCGGCTGATGAGCGTTCTGCCATTCAGCGTATGCTGCAAGGTGTAGGAGGCGCGTTTAAGCGCTATGGCTCATATGGACTTGCGATGTTAAAATCACCGAGTCGGGCCATCAATCAAGCGGAAACATTACGGATGAAGTATGCCTGGATCTCGATTGTGTTATTCAGCGTGTTTTTTGCTTTAGGCAACTATGTTCAATTAAAGGCGTCAAAGACCCGTTTATTAGGCTTTGGCATTCATTACTCTTTTGGTGACGCCTTTTTGAGGGTAGCGGTCTTTACACTCATCCTGTTGACATTGATGATGCTTACCGTCTGGTTACTCGGAAAGTACATGCTAAAAGGAAACATATCACTGAAAGAAGTGATCAAGAAGTTTGGCGCTGCGCTTGTGCCGGTTTTAGTTTTATCCATCCTTTGGCTTGTATTTGCCATGCTGAATATTCCATATGTGACCGTCATATTATCCGTGATGATGTTTGTCGGCCTTCAGTTGATTGCGGTCGTACTCTTTCGCTCGATTCAATCGGAGCATGATGCCGAACGTGGAGATTTGATGTATGCGGGCTGGGTCTTTTTATTGGTTGAGCTTGTCATCATCGCGCTGCTCTGGAGCATTGTCGGAGAGTATTTGATTCCATCACTTGTTCCTGTTCGATTTGGATAAACACACTGAAAGCCTCCTTTTTTGAAAAAGGAGGCTTTCATGTTGAGAAGAGGAAAAAACGGGTAAACTCTTGGTAACAAAGACCACCTTTGTTGTCGAAAGATATATGTGTTTTTCTCGCGCAAATTTGATTGTATCAAGGTATGTTCTCTAGTAGAATATGGGGTGCTTTATTTGATTTTTAGTGCAGGGGGTTCGAATCGTGCTTCAACAACTTTTATCCAATGCGTTCACCATGGTTTTGATCATTTTAGTGATTAATATTGTCTATGTTTCTTTTTCCACTATGCGTTTGATTTTAACAATGAAAGGCAGACGGTACGCAGCTGCTTTTGCTGGTACGATTGAAATGCTTATTTATGTCATTGGGTTAAGTATCGTACTTGATAACTTAGATCAGATACAAAATGTCATTGCGTATGCGCTAGGTTATGGGATGGGAATCATTGTCGGGATGAAAATTGAAGAGAAGCTGGCACTTGGCTACACAACTGTTAACGTGATCACAAAAGAATTGGATGTCGATCTCCCAAGACAATTGAGAGAAAAAGGATATGGTGTCACCAGCTGGGTAGCAGGCGGTCTTGAAGGAGACCGGACAGCATTGCAAATTTTAACACCGAGAAAATATGAACTGCAATTATATGAAACGATTAAAACGCTGGATTCAAAGGCGTTTATCATTTCGTATGAGCCCAAATCGATTCACGGCGGCTTCTGGGTGAAGGCTGTGAAGAAAAGGAGAATTAAAGAATGACCGCAAAACCAAAGAAGAAGAAATTCTATGTGGAAGACAACATGACGATCGATCAAGTGTTGTCCCAGATGGCAGCGGAAGGCTACTCGCCTGTCCGACGAATGGAGGAGCCCATTTTTCAGGAAAAGAAGGAAAATGGGTCGATTCAGATCATTCCGATTGGGAAAAAAATCGTATTTGAAGGAAAAATAGTCTAAATCCGAACATTAAAACGACGACTTCATAGATTGTTCGATAAATCCGTTGACATCATGAACATCCGTTGTTAAGATAAACATGAAATCAAAACACGAGCCTCATATAATCTTGGGAATATGGCCCATAAGTTTCTACCCAGTTACCGTAAATGACTGGACTATGCAGGATAGTGAACAAAACTGACATGGCGTTTCAAAAGCGAACAGCGCTTACCATGGCCCGGTTTGTGTTGCTTCCTAACAATGCAATGCAAATCGGGCCTTTTTGTTCGGCGTTTGACAAGCTGCTTAGGTTTGGGAAGCGTGTCAAACGATACAAAATCGAATATCAGCTTAAAGGTGGGGACAAAATGAAGCCGCTTGTAGGTGTCATCATGGGAAGTACATCTGATTGGGAAACAATGAAACATGCGTGCGATATCTTAGAGGAATTAGACATTCCGTATGAAAAACAGGTGGTATCCGCACATCGGACACCTGACTTGATGTTTGAATATGCGACAGAAGCAAGAGGTAAAGGACTAAAAGTCATCATTGCCGGTGCTGGAGGCGCAGCACATTTACCGGGGATGGTCGCAGCAAAAACGACACTGCCGGTCATTGGTGTGCCCGTACAATCAAAAGCACTAAATGGGCTGGATTCCTTATTATCCATCGTTCAAATGCCAGGCGGTGTACCGGTTGCTACAGTGGCGATTGGCAAAGCCGGTGCAACAAATGCAGGGCTTCTTGCCGCGCAAATGATTTCAGCATTTGATGAAACAATCGCAGCTCGCCTTGAAGAAAGAAGAGAGCAAACAAAACAGACTGTACTAGAAAGCAGTGATCAGCTTGGCTAAGCAGACCATTTTTCCAAACGCAACCATCGGTATTATCGGCGGAGGACAGCTTGGCAGATATATGGCCGTCAGCGCAAAACAAATGGGATACCGGGCAGCTGTGTTAGATCCAGTCGCACAATCTCCTTGTGGACAGGTTGCTGATACAGAAATCACAGGTGCATATAGTGACCTCGAAGCGATTCGACAGCTGGCAGAAATCAGCGATGTCGTGACATATGAATTTGAAAATATTGATTATGATGCACTTAATCAATTGAAGGAAGAAGCCAATTTACCGCAAGGAAGTGAACTTCTTCTTTTAACTCAAAATCGTGAAACGGAGAAAAAAGGGATTGTAGACGCAGGCTGTGAAGTCGCGCCTTATCGCATCATTCATGATGAAAAAGAGCTGGAAGACGCAGTGGCCGTGCTTGGTTTGCCAGCCGTGCTGAAAACATGCAGAGGCGGCTACGACGGAAAAGGGCAGTATGTGATCAAGGAAAAAGGACAGCTTCATGAAGCAGCAGCATTGCTCACACATGGAACTTGTATTTTAGAAAGCTGGGTCCCATTTCAAATGGAGCTCTCGGTGATCGTCACTCGTTCTATTCATGGGGAGATTGCGGTATTCCCAGTCGCTGAGAACATTCATAAGCATAACATTTTGTTCCAAAGCATTGTGCCTGCAAGGGTAGAGGAACGTATTCAGGAGAAGGCAAAAGAGCTGGCAACGACACTGGCTGAAAAGCTGGGGCTAGTCGGTACACTTGCTGTAGAACTGTTCCTGACAAACGAGGGAGAGCTGCTCGTCAATGAACTGGCGCCTCGCCCGCATAATTCTGGTCATTATACGCTCGATTTATGTGAGACGAGTCAGTTTGAACAGCACGTTCGCGCGATATGTGGTTTGCCGCTTGGCGGTACAGCCCTTTTCTCAGAGGGCATGATGGTGAACTTATTAGGCGATGAAGTGGACATCCCAACAGAGCATCCTGAGCTTCTCAAAGAAGCGAAGCTTTATCTATATGGAAAGCATGAAGTAAAAGCCGGCCGCAAAATGGGGCATATGACATTTATGAAACAGCTTGATGATGAATGGATGACAAACATCACAAAGATATGGACTGAAAGAGATGGAGGAAACGGGAAATGATCGAACGTTACGCACGACCAGAAATGTCAGCAATCTGGACAGAGGAAAACAAATTTAATGCATGGCTTGAAGTAGAAATTCTCGCTTGTGAAGCTTGGGCAGAGCTTGGTGTCATTCCGAAAGAAGACGTTGTGACTATGCGTAAGAATGCAAGCTTTGATATTGATCGTATTCTAGAGATTGAACAAGACACGCGCCATGACGTGGTTGCCTTTACGCGTGCTGTATCTGAATCTCTAGGAGAAGAAAGAAAGTGGGTTCATTACGGGTTAACATCTACAGACGTAGTGGATACGGCGCTTTCATATCTATTAAAACAGGCGAACGATATCTTGCTCAAGGACATTGAGAGATTTGTTGACATCCTAAAAGAAAAAGCAAAAGAGCACAAATATACCGTCATGATGGGCCGTACACACGGTGTACACGCTGAACCGACAACATTTGGCCTGAAGCTTGGTCTGTGGTACGAAGAAATGAAGCGTAACCTAGAACGTTTTAAACAAGCAAAAGCTGGCATCGAATACGGCAAAATTTCTGGTGCTGTTGGCACATATGCGAACATCGACCCGTTTGTTGAGCAATATGTATGTGAGAAGCTTGGCATCAAAGCTGCACCAATTTCAACCCAAACCTTGCAGCGTGATCGTCATGCAGATTACATGGCTACTCTTGCACTCGTCGCAACAAGCATTGAGAAATTTGCTGTTGAAATTCGTGGACTTCAAAAGAGTGAAACACGTGAAGTAGAAGAGTTCTTCGCAAAAGGACAAAAAGGATCATCAGCGATGCCGCATAAACGGAACCCAATCGGCTCTGAAAACATGACGGGAATTGCCCGCGTCATCCGTGGATATATGCTGACAGCTTATGAAAATGTACCGCTTTGGCATGAGCGTGATATTTCTCATTCGTCTGCTGAACGCATCATTTTACCAGATGCAACGATTGCACTGAACTATATGCTGAACCGTTTCTCAAACATCGTGAAAAACTTGACGGTCTTCCCTGAGAACATGAAACGCAACATGGACCGCACACTTGGCTTGATTTATTCACAGCGCGTTCTTCTTGCATTAATCGATACAGGCATGGCACGTGAAGAGGCATATGATACGGTTCAGCCAAAGGCAATGGAAGCGTGGGAGAAGCAAGTACCATTCCGTTCATTAGTAGAAGCGGAAGAGAAAATCACATCACGCTTAACACCTGAACAAATCGCTGACTGCTTCGATTACAACTATCATTTGAAAAATGTCGATATGATTTTCGAACGTCTAGGTCTTGCGTAAGAAAAGGGTCGCCTGCTTGTCAGGTGCCCAATCCTGAAAATTGCCAACATTCAAATTAGGAGGCCAACCTGAATGACTGTGAAACAAGAACTTCTCTACGAAGGCAAAGCGAAAAAAATCTATCAGACCGATGACGAGCATATTTTATATGTCGAATATAAAGACTCAGCGACAGCATTTAACGGCGAAAAGAAAGCTGAAATCGAAGGCAAGGGCAGACTGAATAACGAAATTTCGAGCTTAATCTTTCAAATGCTGCATGAGAAAGGGATCAACAATCACTTTGTGAAACGACTCTCTGACACAGAACAGCTCATTCAAAAGGTGCAGATTGTTCCGCTTGAAGTGGTAGTACGAAATGTGGTGGCAGGCAGTATGTCAAAGCGCCTTGGCATTCCAGAGGGAACAAAACTGGATACACCATTAATCGAGTTTTACTACAAAGATGATGCACTCGGCGATCCGCTCATTACAGAAGATCATATTCGCATTTTACATGCAGCGACACCAGAACAGGTCGAGGAAATGAAACAGATCACAAGACAAGTGAATGAAGAGTTAAAGCAAATCTTCTCAGACTGCCATGTAAATTTAATTGATTTCAAGCTTGAATTCGGAATAGATCACGAGAATCGTATTTTGCTAGCTGATGAGATTTCACCTGATACGTGCAGGCTTTGGGACAAAGATACAAACGAAAAGCTTGATAAAGACGTGTTCAGACGAAACCTGGGCGGCTTAACGAATGCATACGAAGAAATTTTCAAAAGACTTGGAGGCCATAAACATGTATAAAGTGAAAATTTTTGTCAGCTTAAAAGAGAGCGTTCTTGATCCACAAGGAAGTGCCGTGCAGCACGCCTTGCACAGCATGTCTTATCAGGAAGTAAAGGATGTCCGTATCGGAAAATACATGGAGCTTGTCATTGAAAAATCAGATCGTGATTTAGACACAGTCGTCAAAGAAATGTGTGAAAAATTACTGGCCAACACGGTGATTGAAGATTACCGCTATGAGGTGGAGGAGGTTGTCGCACAGTGAAGTTTGCAGTGATCGTCTTGCCTGGCTCTAACTGTGATATCGATATGTACCATGCGATTCAAGATGAGTTAGGTGAACAAGTTGAATATGTATGGCACGACGAAACGAGTCTAGACGGATTTGACGGTGTACTCGTACCAGGCGGTTTCTCTTATGGGGATTACTTAAGATGTGGTGCGATTGCTCGCTTCTCAAACATCATGCCGGCGGTGAAAAAAGCAGCTGCGGAAGGAAAGCCTGTTCTTGGTGTTTGTAACGGGTTCCAAATTCTTCAGGAGCTTGGCATTCTTCCAGGTGCGATGAGACGAAATAAAGACTTGAAATTTATCTGTCGTCCAGCTGAACTCATTGTAGAGAACAACGAAACGCAATTTACTAGCGGCTATCAAAAAGGCGAATCCATTACAATTCCTGTAGCGCACGGTGAAGGCAACTTCTACTGTGATGAAGACACTTTAGCGAAGCTCATTCAAAATGGCCAAATCGCTTTCACTTACGGAGACGATATTAACGGCAGTGTCAATCGAATTGCAGGTATAACGAATGAAGAGGGCAATGTACTCGGCATGATGCCGCACCCTGAGCGCGCGGTTGATTCATTACTAGGCAGCGCAGACGGACTTAAATTGTTTCAATCTATCGTGAAAAATTGGAGGGACACTCATGTCACTACTGCTTGAACCAAGTCACAAGCAAATTAAAGAAGAGAAATTGTATCAGCAAATGGGATTGAGTGATGAAGAATTCGCTTTAATTGAATCCATTATTGGCAGGCTGCCAAACTACACAGAAACGGGTATTTTTTCTGTCATGTGGTCAGAGCATTGCAGTTATAAAAACTCAAAGCCTGTTTTAAGCAAATTCCCGACAAAAGGAGAGCATGTTCTTCAAGGTCCTGGGGAAGGCGCTGGAATCGTTGATATTGGAGACAACCAAGCGGTTGTATTTAAAATCGAATCACATAACCATCCATCTGCGATTGAACCGTATCAAGGAGCGGCTACAGGTGTCGGCGGAATTATCCGTGATGTATTCTCCATGGGTGCGCGTCCAATTGCTGTATTAAACTCTCTTCGTTTTGGTGAACTGACTTCACCGCGCGTGAAGTACTTGTTTGAAGAAGTAGTGGCAGGGATCGCAGGCTATGGAAACTGTATCGGAATTCCAACAGTCGGCGGAGAGGTTCATTTTGATCAAAGCTATGAAGGCAATCCGCTCGTAAATGCGATGTGTGTTGGATTAATCAACCATGAGGACATCAAAAAAGGGCAGGCCAAAGGTGTCGGCAACACGGTGATGTACGTTGGTGCTAAAACGGGACGTGACGGTATTCACGGTGCAACATTTGCGTCTGAAGAATTTTCTGATGAATCAGAAGAAAAACGTTCAGCGGTTCAAGTCGGCGATCCGTTCATGGAAAAGCTGCTGCTTGAAGCGTGCCTTGAAGTCATCAAAAACGATGCGCTCGTTGGGATTCAAGATATGGGAGCGGCTGGCTTAACAAGCTCAAGCGCGGAAATGGCAAGTAAAGCAGGTTCTGGAATCGAGATGAATCTAGATCTCATTCCGCAGCGTGAAACAGGTATGTCGGCATACGAAATGATGCTGTCTGAATCGCAAGAGAGAATGCTGCTGGTCATTGAAAAAGGCCGCGAACAAGAAATCATTGATATTTTCGAAAAATACGATCTTGAAGCGGTATCAGTCGGTCATGTGACAGACGATAAAATGCTTCGTTTACTCCATCAAGGTGAAGTCGTATGTGAGCTTCCTGTTGACGCTCTTGCAGAAGAAGCACCGGTTTATCACAAGCCGTCAAGTGAGCCTGCATACTATCGTGAGTTTTTAGAAACAAAAGTTGAAGCTCCAGCCATCACAGATGCAGCCGAAACGTTAAAGCAGCTCCTTCAGCAGCCAACAATTGCAAGTAAAGAATGGGTTTATGATCAATACGACTACATGGTTCGGACAAATACGGTTGTTGCACCAGGCTCTGATGCGGGCGTACTAAGAATCCGCGGAACGAAAAAAGCCCTAGCGATGACAACAGATTGTAACGCACGCTATCTCTACCTTGATCCAGAGGTTGGCGGGAAAATCGCAGTCGCTGAAGCAGCACGTAACATTGTCTGCTCAGGCGCGCGTCCGCTAGCAGTGACAGATAACCTGAACTTCGGTAACCCGGAGAAACCAGAAATTTTCTGGCAAATAGAAAAGTCAGCTGACGGTATTAGCGAAGCATGCCGCACGCTAAGCACACCGGTTATCGGTGGGAACGTCTCTTTATATAACGAATCAAATGGAACAGCGATTTACCCAACTCCAGTTATTGGAATGGTTGGATTGGTTGAAGATACTGCTCATATTACGACTCAATCGTTCCAGCAGGCTGGCGATGTGATTTTCGTCATTGGTGAGACGAAGGAAGAATTCGCAGGCAGTGAGCTTCAAAAGATGACAGAAGGCCGTATTTACGGAAAAGCACCAGACATTGATTTGGATGTAGAGCTGACGCGTCAAGAAGCTCTGCTAGCCGCGATTCAAAACGGTCTCGTTCAATCAGCACACGATGTATCTGAAGGCGGACTAGGTGTAGCACTTGCTGAAAGTACATTTGGAACAGACGGTCTTGGCGCTGATATCCAAATCGATTTATACAGCGAAGCTTCCTTATTCAGTGAAACACAGTCACGCTTTGTTGTCACAGTCAGACCAGAGCACCGCGAAGCGTTTGCTGCGGCTGTCAAAGATGCGAAAGAAGTCGGAACGGTCACAAATGATGGTGTATTTACCGTCAAAAATCAAGAAGGACAACAATGGATTCATGCAGCGGTCAACGAGCTTGAACGTGCATGGAAAGGAGCGATCCCATGCTTGCTGAAATCAGAGGCTTAAATGAAGAGTGTGGTGTCTTTGGGGTTTGGGGACACGAAGAAGCCCCGCAAATCACATATTACGGATTGCATAGCCTTCAGCACCGAGGACAAGAAGGTGCGGGAATCATTGCAACAGATGGTGAGAACCTGACGTCACACAAAGGCCTTGGACTGATTACGGAAGTCTTTCAAAACGGTGAGCTAAAGGATTTGAAAGGAAAAGGGGCGATCGGACACGTTCGGTATGCGACAGCAGGCGGAGGCGGCTTTGAAAATGTGCAGCCTCTCTTCTTCCGTTCGCAAAACAATGGCAGCCTTGCCCTTGCTCATAATGGGAACTTAGTGAATGCAACGCAGTTAAAGCAGCAGCTAGAAAACCAAGGGAGTATTTTTCAGACCTCTTCTGATACCGAAGTGCTGGCTCATTTAATTAAGCGCAGCGGGCATATGGAATTGAAGGAACAGATCAAAAATGCGTTGTCTATGCTTAAGGGAGCATATGCTTTCTTAATTATGACGGAAACAGAAATGATCGTGGCCCTTGATCCGAACGGCTTACGCCCGCTTTCACTTGGTATGCTTGGGGATGCTTATGTTGTCGCTTCTGAAACATGCGCATTTGATGTTGTCGGTGCCACGTATTTACGTGATGTGGAGCCTGGCGAAATGCTGATCATTAATGATGAAGGCTTGAAATCTGAGCGCTTCTCGATGAACATTAACCGCAGCATGTGCAGCATGGAATATATTTATTTCTCAAGACCTGACAGCAATATCAACGGCATCAATGTGCATAGTGCGAGAAAGAATCTAGGCAAAAAGCTTGCCGAAGAAGCGCATGTCGAAGCAGATGTTGTGACAGGTGTACCAGATTCCAGTATTTCTGCAGCGATTGGATATGCCGAAGCAACAGGTATTCCGTATGAGCTCGGTTTGATTAAAAACCGTTATGTTGGCCGGACGTTTATCCAGCCGTCTCAAGCATTGCGTGAGCAGGGCGTACGGATGAAGCTGTCTGCTGTGCGCGGGGTTGTCGAAGGAAAACGTGTCGTGATGGTGGATGATTCCATCGTACGCGGTACAACGAGCCGCAGAATTGTCACGATGCTAAGAGAAGCGGGTGCGACGGAAGTCCATGTACGCATTAGTTCACCGCCAATCGCGCATCCATGTTTTTATGGAATTGATACGTCCACACACGAAGAGCTGATTGCTTCTTCTCATTCAGTGGAAGAGATTAGACAGGAAATCGGTGCAGACTCCATTGCATTTTTATCTGTAGACGGTTTAATGGACGGGATTGGCAGGAAGTATGATGATCCGCAGCGCGGTCAGTGTTTAGCATGCTTTACTGGGAAATACCCGACTGAAATTTATGAAGATACGGTTCTTCCGCATGTGAAGGAAACGGTCCTGACGAAATAATCGAATAAAGGAGCAGCAGTCAAGATGAGTTGATATGCTGCTCTTTCATTCTGCCGAAAATACATGGAAAGCAGCAGCTAAAAGGAGTGAATGGGATGTCAGAAGCATATAAAAACGCCGGTGTCGACATCGAAGCAGGGTATGAAGCCGTCAAACGAATGAAAACACACGTAGAACGTACAAAACGAGCAGGTGTCATGGGCGCTCTAGGTGGATTTGGTGGTATGTTTGATCTATCTGAGCTGCCATATAAAAAGCCTGTTCTTGTTTCAGGAACAGATGGTGTCGGAACGAAATTAAAGCTTGCCTTTTTAATGGATAAACACGATACGATCGGCGTCGATGCCGTGGCCATGTGTGTCAACGATGTGCTTGCACAAGGGGCAGAACCGCTCTTTTTCTTAGATTACTTAGCCGTTGGAAAAGCAGATCCGCTAAAAATTGAATCCATTGTCAAAGGTGTGGCTGACGGGTGTGAGCAGTCTGGTTCAGCACTTGTCGGCGGTGAGACAGCCGAAATGCCAGGTCTTTACACAGAAGAAGAATATGATATTGCTGGTTTTTCGGTAGGTGTCGTTGAAAAGAATGAAATCGTGACAGGAGACAGCATCAAAGAGGGACATTTGCTCATTGGACTGAGCTCAAGCGGAATTCATAGCAATGGCTACTCTCTCGTTCGTAAAGTTTTGCTGGAAGACGCTGGTCTTGATCTGCACCAAACGTATGAACCTTTTACAAGACCGCTCGGTGAAGAGCTTCTTGAACCGACAAAAATTTATGTGAAGCCCGTTCTCAAACAAGTAAAAGCCGGCAAAGTTGACGGCATGGCACATGTGACAGGCGGTGGCTTTATCGAGAATTTACCACGTATGCTGCCTGAAGGTCTTGGCGTTGAGATTGATAACGGCTCATGGCCAGTACCACCAATTTTCTCCTTTATTCAAGAAAAGGGTCAGTTGAAGGCAGAAGAGATGTTCAACGTGTTTAATATGGGCATCGGCTTTGTCCTAGCTGTAAAAGAGGACGATCTTGTGGATGTGATTAGTGAGCTTGAACAAGATGGAGAGAAAGCATTTCTCATCGGACGTGTTCAAAAAGGAGAAGGTGTCACATTCGGCGGTGGAAGCCTCTCATGAAGAAGTTTGCGATCTTCGCCTCTGGAAGCGGGACGAACTTTCAAGCCATTATAGATACGTTAAAAGAAGAACAGTGGCAGGCAGAGGCCGCCATTGTGATTTGTGATAAACCGGGTGCGAAGGTGCTGGAGCGTGCTGAGAAAGAGGGCATTGCCTCCTTTGCTTTTACCCCGAAGGCTTTTCCGAATAAAGCCGCTTTTGAACAAACGATCATCGAACAGCTTAGGCTTCATGAAGTAGAATGGGTTTTCCTTGCTGGGTATATGAGACTGATCGGTCCGACATTACTTGAAGCGTATAGAGGGAAAATCGTGAATATTCACCCATCTTTGCTCCCAGCCTTCCCAGGTCTTGATGCCATCGGACAAGCCTATCAAGCAGGTGTCAAAGTGGCAGGCATCACTGTCCATTTTGTCGATGAAGGGATGGATACAGGTCCGATTATTGATCAAGCCGCGATTTATATTGAACAAGGCGAAGAGCTTGCATCGATTGAAAAAAGAATGCATGAACTAGAACACACACTATATCCAAAAGTGATCAAATCACTTTTAGAATTATCTTAATGAGGTGACGAAGGCATGACGATCAAACGCGCATTAATCAGTGTTTCCGATAAAACGAATCTAGTACCTTTTGTGAAAGAATTAACAGAACTTGGTGTTGAAGTGATTTCAACTGGAGGTACACATAAGCTTCTTCAAGAGAATGGCATTGATGTCATTGGGATTTCTGAAGTCACTGGATTCCCTGAAATCATGGACGGACGACTCAAAACACTTCACCCAAACATTCATGGTGGATTATTGGCAGTGAGAGAAAACGATGAGCATATGGCACAGATTGAAAAGCATGGCATTCAGCCGATTGATCTTGTTGTCGTGAATCTCTATCCTTTCAAAGAGACGATCTCAAAAGACGATGTAACGTATGAAGAAGCAATTGAAAACATTGATATTGGCGGACCGGGAATGCTTCGTGCGGCATCGAAAAACCACCAAGACGTCACAGTGATTGTCGATCCTCGTGATTATGGTACAGTCGTTCAGCAAATCAAAGAAGGCGGCGTGTCACTTGAGAAAAAACGTGAGCTTGCGGCGAAGGTATTCCGTCATACAGCTGCTTACGATGCCCTCATTGCAGATTATTTAACGAACTTTGTTGGCGAAACAGAGCCAGAGCAGTTCACCGTCACGTTTGAGAAAAAACAATCCCTTCGTTATGGAGAAAATCCGCACCAAGCGGCGACTTT
This sequence comes from Bacillus sp. NMTD17, assembly GCF_002998735.1. Classification (NCBI taxonomy): domain Bacteria; kingdom Bacillati; phylum Bacillota; class Bacilli; order Caryophanales; family Bacillaceae; genus Bacillus; species Bacillus sp. NMTD17. The sequence goes on along the minus strand of NZ_PVRH01000006.1, from coordinate 247,084 downwards.
CTATGAAAATGCTCTTCCAAGCAAAGGCTCTTTGGCTACTGCAACGCAATTACATGGAAAAGAACTTTCTTATAACAATATCAAAGATGCAGATGCAGCTCTTCAAATCGTACGTGAATTTTCGGAGCCAGCGGCTGTGGCTGTAAAACATATGAATCCGTGCGGCGTTGGTACAGGAGAAACAATTGCTGAAGCCTTTGACCGTGCATTTAAAGCAGATGAAACCTCTATTTTTGGCGGCATTGTGGCGCTTAACCGTGAAGTAGACAAACAAACGGCTGACGTGCTGCATACGATTTTCTTAGAAATCGTCATCGCCCCATCTTTTAGCCAAGAAGCACTTGACGTGTTAACAACGAAAAAGAATCTTCGTCTATTAACACTAGATGTAGAAGCGAATCTTGAGAAAAAAGAAAAGCAGCTGACAAGTGTCCATGGCGGACTGCTCGTGCAGGATATTGACACGTACGGCTTAGAGGAAGCAACCATCTCTATTCCAACGAAAAGAGAACCAACAGAAGACGAATGGAAAGATTTAAAGCTTGCATGGAAAGTCGTCAAGCATGTGAAATCAAATGCCATTGTCCTCGCGAAGGATCAAATGACAGCAGGTATAGGCGCTGGTCAGATGAACCGTGTGGGCTCAGCGAACATTGCGATTGAACAAGCAGGTGAAAAAGCGAAAGGAAGCGCACTAGGCTCTGATGCATTCTTCCCAATGGGCGATACAGTGGAAGCTGCTGCGAAGGCAGGCGTCACAGCGATCATTCAACCAGGCGGTTCCATTCGTGATGAAGAATCGATTCAAAAGGCAGATGAATACGGCATCGCCATGGTCTTCACTGGCGTTAGACATTTCAAACATTAAGGGGATGACAGTGTGAACGTATTAATTATCGGCAGAGGCGGAAGAGAGCATACCATCGCATGGAAAGTGAAGCAAAGTGAACTTGTCAGCCAAGTATTTGTCGCACCCGGCAATGATGGAATGACAGATGCTGCGAAGCTTGTCCCAATCGATGAAGGTAATCATGAGGCATTAATTCGTTTTGCAAAAGATAATGAAATCGGCTTAACGATTGTCGGTCCAGAGGTTCCTTTAATTGCAGGTGTAGTGGATGCATTTGAAGAGGCAGATCTAAAGGTATTTGGACCAAATGCAAAAGCTGCGGTGATTGAGGGCTCAAAGGAATTTGCAAAAGACTTAATGAAAAACTATGATATCCCGACCGCCGCTTACGCTACCTTCACATCGTTTGAAGAAGCGAAGGCTTATGTGGAAGAAAAGGGTGCGCCAATTGTCATTAAAGCAGACGGTCTTGCAGCAGGAAAAGGCGTGACAGTCGCTATGACACTTGAAGAGGCGATCAACTGTCTGCACGACTTTTTGGAAGATGAAAAGTTTGGCGATGCGAGTGCATCTGTCGTCATCGAGGAATTTTTAACAGGCGAGGAATTTTCACTGATGGCCTTTGTCAATGGAGAAAAGGTGTATCCAATGGTGATCGCGCAGGATCACAAACGGGCATTCGAAGATGACAAAGGGCCGAATACCGGCGGGATGGGGGCTTATTCGCCAGTTCCGCAAATTTCAGAAGAAGTCGTCCAAAAAGCGGTGGAAGATGTCGTCAAACCGGCGGCTCGCGCAATGGTGCAGGAAGAGCGTCCGTTTACAGGCATTTTATATGCAGGCTTAATGCTGACACCAGAAGGCTCAAAAGTCATTGAGTTCAACGCACGCTTTGGTGATCCTGAAACGCAGGTGGTTCTCCCTCGTCTTGAATCAGATCTAGTTCAAGTCTTCCTCGACATTCTGGACGGAAAAGATGTGGACTTACAGTGGAAAGACACTGCCGCTATCAGTGTCGTTCTTGCTTCAGAAGGATACCCGGAGGACTACGCAAAAGGCACACCAATCGGTGCTTTGCAAACAACGGTGTCTGATGTCGTGACCTTCCACGCAGGAACAAAAAAAGAAAACGATCAATTCGTCACAAATGGCGGCCGTGTAGCGAATGTGACGGCATTTGACGATACATTTGAAGCGGCAAGATCAAGAGTGTATGAAGCGGTTGAAGAAATCATGCAGCCAGGTCTATTTTACCGCCGTGACATTGGCGCCCGTGCACTGAAGGCTACGGGGAAATCCGTTTAATTAAAACACCTTTCTATCTGATGAGATGGAAAGGTGTTTTTTGTTCATGAGAAGGGATGCCGATAGAATATGAAGAAGTAGTATGGGATCACGAATAGATATAGGGAGGAAACATGGAAATCAAAGCATTTATCATCTTTGCAATCGTCATGCTTATTTTATATCTCATAACTATAAATAACATCATGTTGACTGCCATTAAGCAGAATAAATTGAAAAAAGGCTTAGCCATTAGTTATATGATCATTTCAATTGTTTCTGGCATTGCTATTTCTTCATTTTTAATTTGGAAGTTTTTCATTAGCTAAGAGAGGATGAGTATATGGTGCAATTGAAGAAACTTGCAAACGAGCGTTTTTCTGCCTTGATCTGTATTGATTCATTTAATGAGCGAATCCGTTTGGATGACTATAGCGGCAGGGTGCGGGATGTGATTCAGTCGGTACTTCAGGAAGCGGCGGACTGTAAGGTTTCTAAGGTCATTGTGAAAGTAAGACGTGAGCATGTACCTCTTTTTTTAGAAAAAGGCTTTCGGCTTGAAGGGGTGTTTTCTCATTATTTCCTCGGAAGTGATGCGTACGGCATGTCGCTTTTTCTCACTGAGGATCGAATGAACAGTTCGTATTGGCTGGAGGAAGATAAGATCGTCGCATCCATTCAAGCGAAGGAGATGAAAAAAGACCAAGGCACGTGGCAGGATGAGTATGTGATGAGGAAAGCCGATCCGAAGGATATTCACAAGCTGGCAAAGCTCTATGATACGGTCTTTGAAACGTATCCTACGCCAATGAACGAGCCAGATTATATCCAAAAGGTAATGGCGGAAGGGACTGTCTTTTATGTTGTTGAACATGACGGACACATTGTGAGTGCAGCATCCGCTGAAATCAATGCGTTATATGGCCATGCGGAATTAACAGATTGTGCGACCCTTCCATCATACAGAAAACTAGGATTCATGCATCATTTGATTCTAGCACTTGAAAAAGAACTCCAGTCGATGCATATCTATGTCTTTTATTCTCTTGCACGTGCACTGTCCTATGGGATGAATCAAGTGTTTTATCAGCTCGGGTATACGTATACCGGGCGCTTCCAAAACAACTGCTATATTTTTGACAAAATTGAAGATATGAATCTATGGGTCAAAACGCCGAATGAATCATGAAATGGTTCTCATCTGATCTAGCAGACCAGATAGACGGTACGCCATGATACTGAGCTGCAGCTTCATCCGATCATCAGTGGATTTGAGGCTGCAGCCTGTTCTCGTTTCAATTTGTTTCAGCCGGTAGCTTAATGTATGTCTATGAATAAACAATTCTCCCGCAGATTTTTGAATATTTTCATTGTGTGCCAAATACACTTCGAGTGTATGGATCAGGTCAGCCCCTTGTTTTTTCGTAAAAAGCAAAGGACTTAACAGCTCCACGTAAAAGTCATGCAAATTCATACCCGCTTCATTCATTTCAAGAAGCATGCCATATAAGCCAAGCTTTTGATAATGAATGATGCTTTCGTCTGTTTTTAAAAGCGGAAGGAGCCTTGCTGCATACTGCGCTTCCTTCGCGCTTTTTGCAAAGAGACTGATCTGGTCATAGGCTCTCCCGATGCCAATGACAATCGGATGGACGGGAAAAAAATACGACCAAGTGCTCCGGCACTCCTCTGCTGCGCGATACCACTCCGCTTCTTGAAACGCTTTTTTTCCTGCGGGTGTCAGGACAAAAATGGAATCGAGTCTCGTCTTTAGTAAAAAGGGAATATGTCTGCGTTCAAAGATCGAGGTGAGTAATTGAGAGAGGCGCTGCATCATTTGATGATCGAGCTGTGTGTGCTGATGCTGAAATTGAAAGTAGATCACCACCTGCTCATCGCTCATATCATATTGCAGCTTTGTTGCTTGTTCGACCACGTAGCTTTCTTCTGTATATTGCTGCTGCAAAATATCATCTAACAAATGTCCCTGCATTTGGTTTTCTGTATCTTGAATGGCCTTTTGCTTCAGCCATTCAATCGCATACACTGCCCCGGCATGCTCGATGGCAATCGCATCTAGATGATGCCACGCTTCCTTTTTCTTTAAAGACACAATAAACCCGAAAATATCCCCCATCGCAATCACCGGACATGCGGCGAGGACAAACGCTCCGTACGTGTCATAGACGAGCCGGCCTTTCTCCTCTGCCTGCTTAAGAAGGGGCATGGTTTCAATTGGTTCACGATCTGTCAGAAAGCCAAAGGCAGGAGAGTACGTCACTTCATCTTTGATGAGATGAGCCGCTGTTTGATGTAAAAAGACATCAAGCACGACAATGTTCGCTGCAGTGAGATGTGCCAGTTCATCTGTAATTTGCGTCACATTTTTATTCCTTACATTTAATTGGGTCAGTCTTTGATGAATCGCTGATGAATATTTAAGCTGATGGAGCTGACTGCTCACGATTTGTTCTAGGACGGCTTTTGTAATGTCTGAGAAATTGATGTGCGGCGGAATTTCGATGAGCGGAATGCCGCTATTTTTCGCTGCTTGAATGAGTGATGCTGGAATGTCGCTTAAGTATACACCTTTATAAATAGCGATGGCTGATAGCCTTTGAGATTGAATCAATTCCTCAAGCCGGTCGCGTCTTTCTTGATTGTCCGCGAGTCCGAATCCGGTTGTGACGAGTAATTCCCCTTCGGAAAGCCTCGAGGTGTCCTCGATAATTTCCACGATGGTCACCCACTGTATGAGGCGGTCCAGTCCATTTTCTCCAGCAAGCAGCTTTGTTCCCTTCATGATATCGAGCGAGAGTGCATCTTTGACGAGAATCGCCATAGACTCATGACCTCCTTTTGAACACTCTTATACACGATGTATAAAAAATGCGTGTGAAATTCGGGCATGTGGCGAATGGAGGATGACTGCCCTCTTGATTAAGCTAATCTTATAACAAGTATACAAAATTTTCTTGCGATTCATGAAAAAAGAAAGATGCAGCTGCTGACAAGAGAGGGAGGAATGGCAAAGTGGAGACCCGGGATTACTTAATCAAACCGATGTTGAATCAGCATTATCCTGTGGCTGTGAAAGGAGAGGGGATTTATTTATATGATCGGGACGGGAAAAAATATTTAGACGGCTCTTCGGGGGCTGTCACGGCAAGTATTGGACATGGCATACGTGAGATCATTGATGCCATGACAGAGCAAGCGGAAAAAGTGAGCTTTACGTACAGATCGCAATTCACAAATGAACCAGCAGAAGAACTTGCCTATGAATTGAGTACGCTTTGCCCAGGTAACCTGAACTGGTCTTTTTTTGTCGGAAGCGGATCAGAGGCAACGGAAACTGCTATGAAAATTGCTATTCAGCATTGGCAGGAGCAGGGGAAGGCTGAGAAAAATCACATTATCTCAAGATGGATGAGTTATCACGGCATCACACTCGGTGCGCTGTCGATGTCAGGACATATTGCAAGGAGAGAGCGCTTTGAACCATTGCTCGAAAAGCATCCGGTGCTGTCTCCGCCATATAGCTATCGTTCATGGCTGCCAAAGGAAGAGGTCAAGCAGGTCGAATGGTATGTCCAGGAATTTAAAACCGTCATTCAGCGTATAGGAAAAGAGAGGATTGCCGCTTTTATTGCAGAGCCGATTGTTGGAGCATCGGGAGCGGCGCTTGTACCGCCAGACGGATATTTTGAAGCGATGAAGCGTGTCTGTGAGGAAAACGATATTTTAATGATTGCAGACGAAGTCATGACAGGCTTTGGACGAACTGGGAAAATGTTTGCGATGGAACATTGGGGCGTCGTACCAGATATTATGGTTCTCGGCAAAGGCATGAGTGCCGGCTATTCACCGATTGCGGCAGCCGTCTCAGCAGATCATGTTATCGCACCGATTCTGAGCGGTTCAGGTTCTGTGATGGCAGGTCACACCTATAGCGGCAATCCGCTTTCAGCAGCCGTCTCACTAGCTGTCATACGATATATGAAAAAACATCAGCTTCCTGAACGAGCGGATCTGTCTGGCCGATATTTAATGAATGCTTTAAAGGATTTGCAAACAAACCATTTCATCATAGGAGATGTGAGAGGAAAGGGACTGCTCATTGGCATTGAGTTTGTCGCAGACCGCTTATCGAAAACACCATTTCCTGCCCATGCTCAAATGACGCATTTAGTCGTTGAGACGGCCAAGCAAAATGGCTTGCTCGTTTACCCAGCAAGCGCTGGAGAGGATGGAGTGGGAGGTGCAGCGGTCATGATTGCACCGCCGCTTTCCATCACGCAGCAGGAGATGGATGAACTCATTCAATTATTTGAGCAGACAATCACGCAGGTCGAACAAGAAGTCATCAACCGAGGGTTTTTCCCATCTGCGATGTAGGGAGGAAAGATGATGAACAAAACAGCGAATGTTGATGAAGTGATCACGCATTTTAGGGACGGCATGACCATCATGTTTGGCGGGTTTGGCGGCGTAGGGTCCCCGCCATCATTGATCGACGCCATCCTAGAAGCGAATATCAAAGATCTGACATTGATCGGAAACGATGCAGGCTTCCCGCAAATAGGTGTTGGCCGGCTGATCACAGAAGGAAGAGTCAAGAAGATCATTGCTTCTCATATTGGCTCAAATCCAATAGCCGGACAGAAAATGCAGGCAGGTACACTAGACGTTCATTTTTACCCGCAAGGCATTCTAGCAGAAAAAATTCGAGCAGGCGGGATGGGCTTGGCAGGCATTGTGACAGATGTCGGCATGGATAGCCTCAATCTCGATGAGAAGCAGCTCGTTCCGCTAAACGGGAACACATATATCCTTGAGCCTGCGCTAACAGCGGATATTGCCATTGTGAATGCCCTCAAAGCAGACGAAGCAGGAAATCTGATTTTTGATAAAAGTGCACGGAATACAAACCCGATTGTGGCGATGGCAGGAGACTGGACCATTGCGGAAGTGGAAGAGATCGTGCCTGTGGGCAGTCTTCATCCAGAAGAAATCGTGACACCAGGGGTATTTGTGAACCAGATCGTGCAATCAAAAGGAGTGAACTGGACATGGGCATGGGAGACATCGATTTAAGACACCGCATAGCCAAACGCGCGGCGCAGGAAATTGAAGATGGTATGATCGTCAATCTAGGGATCGGCATCCCGACACTTGCAGCTGAATACATCCCAGCGCATTACAGGGTGTGGCTGCATGCAGAAAACGGCATTATGGGGGCAGGAGCCTCACCAGCACAAGGAGAAGAAGATCCGAATTTGTGCAATGCAGGCGGTTTTCCCATTACATTAACAAAAGGCGGTTCATACATGGACAGCACGACAGCTTTTGGCATCATTCGGAAAGGTATGCTTGATATGACCATTTTAGGTGCACTTGAAGTAAGCAGTCAGGGTGATCTTGCGAATTGGATTGTGCCGGGCAAACGAGTACCGGGGATGGGCGGAGCGATTGAGCTTGCGCAAAAGGCGAAAAAGGTTGTGGTGGTGATGAGCCACCTTGATAAACACGGTGAGTCAAAGGTGAAATCTGCCTGTACACTGCCCTTAACCGCTAAGTCTTGTGTGGATCTGATTATTACGGATATGGCAGTCATTGAGGTCAAATCACAGCTGCTCATTTTACGTGAAGTCATGCCGCCGTTTCAGCCGGAAGATGTCATAAGGGCGACAGAGGCCCCATTAATTTTAGCGCCTGATGTCAAATCTGTTGTGTAGAAAGGATGACTGACTTGCAGCCAATTACACGGATCAGAAGCTGGATGAGAGAGCACCAAGATGAAGCGATTGCGCTTCTTCAGCAAATGGTGCAATGTGAAAGCACCCAAGGGAATGAACAAGATGTGCAGCAAATTGTAGCAAATAAGCTTTCCGCAATTGGTTTTGATGTAGATGTATGGGACATTGGCGGAGAAGACCTGCTGGAACATCCGTATTTCTATTCCCCGAGGCGTTCCTTTAAAGGAAGTCCCAATGTCGCCGGACGATTGAAGGGGAAAGGCGGCGGCAAATCCATTTTATTAAATGGGCACGTGGATGTTGTTCCAGCAGGAGATACGAAACAATGGACATATCCGCCCTACAGCGGGCATATCATAAACGGGAGACTTTATGGACGCGGGGCAACAGATATGAAAGGCGGAAATGTTTCTTTACTCTTCGCACTAGAGGCACTGCATGCGCTTCAGATTCCGCTGAAAGGAGATGTTGTGTTTCATAGTGTCGTCGAAGAAGAAAGCGGCGGTGCAGGCACCCTTGCAGCCATACTGAGAGGGTATACAGCAGATGCGGCCATCATTCCAGAACCAAGTCATATGAAAATCTTTCCGATTCAGCAGGGATCTAAGTGGTTCAGACTGTATATTAAAGGAAGGGCAGCTCATGGCGGAACAAGATATCACGGTGTTTCCGCTATTGAAAAGAGTATGATCGTTCTTACGCATATAGCGGCACTTGAAGAAGAACGAAATCAGCGCATCACCGAGCCGTTATTTCAGCATATCCCAATTCCGATCCCCATCAACATGGGGAAAATTCAAGGCGGTGATTGGCCGTCCTCTGTAGCAGATCTGGTCACAATGGAGGGCAGACTTGGAGTGATGCCAGGTGAGACGGTTGAGCAGGCAGAGAAGGAATTAGAAAATTGGATGACGGGACTTGGGGAAAAGGATGAATGGTTCAAAGATCATCCTGTCGAGGTCGAATGGTTTGGGGCAAGATGGCTTCCAGGCTCAATCGATACGGATCATCCACTTTTATGTCTATTGAAGGAACAATATGAAGCAGTCAAGAAGGAGCCGCCAAAGATCGAAGCCGCTCCTTGGGGAACAGACGGCGGATTACTGTCACAGGCGGCAGGTATTCCGATCATCGTGTTTGGACCTGGAACAACGGAGCTTGCCCATTTTCCGAATGAATCCATCGACATTGAGCATGTGATTGAAGCAGCAGAAATTATCGCAGGTACGATGGTGGAATGGTGTGAAGCAGCGGAGTGATGAAAGAGGCAGAAAATAATTACAAAAAAAGAAGGCTGTCTCACTCAGCCTTCTCTTTATGTGTGTCCTGCTGCTCACACATATACGTCACTGGACAAAAACGAAGAATGCCAGATGCCAGTTTCATCCCGCCGCACATGATGCTGAAAAGCAGCATTTTACTCCATGGTTTTCTAGCATATAAAGAACCAGCCACAGTACATATTGTCATTCCGCAAGCAATTCGAATGAGCGCTTCCATTAAGCCGAGATTAGGTTTCATTGAAGGTGAATCTCCTTTTTTAAATATTTTAAGTGTGATTTCAAGAAATTGTAACGTTTCATTAATGCGTAACGTGGTTCGTTATGTTACGATAGTGCTAATACAAATGAAGGAGAGTATGTGAATGTCCGAACGTACTTTTAATTGGAGAAACAATGACATCCGCACACAAATCGATGTAGTCGACTCAAAAATAGTTCCAACACTCCTTTTAATGAATGGACTCGTGCTAAACCCATTTTTGAAACAATGGGTGAAGGCAAATATTTGGATACATGATGATCGAATTGTTTATGTCGGAGCAGAGCTTCCTCAAAATAAATCAGCTAAACGTGTGATTGATTGTGAAGGGAAATACATTGTGCCTGGGTATATAGAGCCTCACGCGCATCCGTTCCATATTTATAATCCCCAATCACTTGCAGAATATGTGTCTCAATTTGGCACAACAACGATGGTCAGCGATAACTTATTTCTTCTTTTGCAGAGCAATGAAAAGAAAGCGCTTTCCACTCTGTGTGAATTAAAACAGCAGCCATTTCAGTATTTCTGGTGGTCTAGATACGATCTTCAGACTGAAGTCAGATATGAAGATGAGATGCTTCCTATCAACTATCGCAAGGAATGGATTGATCATCCTGATGTCCTTCAAGGCGGCGAATTAACAAGCTGGCCAAGATTGATGGACGGTGATGATCTCATTTTATATTGCATGCAAGAAACGAAGAAGCAGAGAAAACGAATTGAAGGGCATTTCCCCGGAGCTTCCGAGAAAACGCTAACAAAAATGAAGCTGTTTGGCGCGGACAGCGATCATGAAGCGATGAATGCGGACGATGTGCTAAAACGCTTGTCCCTTGGCTACCATGTCTCACTTCGTCATTCTTCCATCCGCCCAGATTTAGTGAACATTTTAAGAGAACTGCACGAGCGTGATTTTAGACACTATGATCACTTTTTCTATACAACAGACGGAGCTGCGCCTCATTTTTATGAGGAAGGTATGATTAATCGTTTGATTTCAATTGCCCTTGAAGAAGGTGTGCCTATCATTGATGCGTATAATATGGCGACATTTAACATTGCAAAATACTATCAAATTGATGACCTATTAGGTGTTGTCGGTCCCGGCCGGCTGGCTTCTTTGAATATTTTAGATGATCCGATGAACCCAAATCCTGAAACGGTGATATCTAAAGGGGTTACTCTCAAATTGGATGGCGAGAACCAGCATCAATTTCAAGAAACTAAATGGAAAAATGGCGGGCTTGTTCCATTAGATTTATGCTATGATCTGACGATGAGTGATTTGCAATTTTCCATGCCGCTAGGTGTCAAAATGAGAAATGCTGTCATCATGGAGCCTTATACAGTGGAGATTGATAACTCGGTGAACCAGCTGTCCTGTGACCATGATCAAAGTTTCTTTAGCTTGATTGACCGAAAAGGCGAGTGGCGTGTGAATACGATGCTCAAAGGTTTCGCAAACAAAGTGCAAGGCTTTGTCAGCTCATTTTCGCTCACGGGTGACATTTTAGTGATTGGGAAAAATAAAGAGGACATGATGCTGGCACATAAGAGAATGAAAGAAATCGGCGGGGGGATCGTCCTCACAGAGAACGGGAAAATTTTGCACGAAATCCCGCTGCAATTATCAGGCTGTGCATCGGCTGAACCGTTTGAGACTGTTCTTCAGCAGATACAAACATTACGCGAGCTGCTCATTGAGCGAGGCTATCCATTTGATTGCCCAATTGATACACTTGTCTTTTTCCAAAGTACACATTTGCCGTATATTCGAGTGACACCAAGAGGAATATTTGATGTCATGAAAAAAACTGTACTCTTTCCGTCTATAATGCGTTAAAATATAACAGAGTGGAGCTGTATCATCTTTGCCACATTTCTGACAGCTGTTATAGGGCAGAAGTGAGCAATGGATCTCTTCGCTGCCATGTAAGTGAAAATGCTTATGTGGAGTTGTTGAAGCAGAGGGCTTTGACATGACGAGTGAAATGCCCTAATTGAAAAATGAATCTGTCGGTTACGCTGGCCGACCAACATATTTTGAATAATTGAGCGAGGCGGGGCGCATGTTTGTGGTCTCGCCGAGCTTTCCGCACAACCTGTATTTTAGGGCATACCTAATCAAGCAGAAGTGATTCTGATATCGAAAGCAAACAAGTTTGTCAGATTGTCGTACAAGGAAAATGACAGAACTTGTCGAATTTGTATACGATAAAGAAGCTTCGGCTTACGAAAGAACTGACGGCATTTCCAGCGTAGAACCAAACCTGTCATGATTCGTTCAAAGCTCATTGCTGAGGTTGAAAAAAATTAGTCAGGAAAGATACCGCTTTTCTTCATAGAATGTCGTGCGAAGCGGTGTGCCAATAGTAAAGGAGAAGATGTATAAAGATGCAAATTGATAAATTAAGGGGCAAAAGCTTAGATCAGTTATTCAACTCCATCTTATCCCTTAAAGACCTGGAAGAATGCTATCGATTCTTTGATGATTTGTGTACCATCAATGAAATCCAATCTTTATCACAGCGTCTTGAAGTAGCGCGTATGCTTCGCGAGGGGAACACGTATCATAAAATTGAGACGGAAACAGGTGCGAGCACTGCAACCATCTCACGTGTCAAACGCTGCTTGAACTACGGAAATGATGCCTATACGATGGCACTTGACCGCGTAGCAGAACAGCAGGCAAATGACGAAACAAAATAAAACAGCTTTCACTGTAAACAATCCTTTTCAACAAGAATGGAGTTGTTTACAGTTTTTTTATGGAGAGCGCTGAAAAGACAAGCAAGGACTGGCTGAATCAAGCGGTCCTGTTTTTTATTTTAGCTCGCCTATAACCTCACGCATCCTCCATCTCCTATCATTTGTCTAAGTTCTTTATACGCGATTGAGCCAAAATGTCAACGAAAAAAAGGTGCGAAAACGCACCTTTTCTCAAACTAGACAGATGGCTGTGTCCCTGAAAACATCGGCACTTCACTTGTCTGGCCATTTTCTTGTCTGTAGATAATATGTTTTTCATTAAAATGAATGGGAGATTCAATTCCAGCGGCTGCGGATAAGTTAAACAAACCTTCTCTTAGAGAAAGGATATAATTGCAGACTCGGTATTTCTTTTCTTCAATTGATAAACCCTTTTGCAGCTTTGGATCCGTTGTGGCGACCCCGACTGGGCATTTATTCGTGTGGCACACTTGTGCGCGAATGCATCCGACTGAAAACATGAGTCCCCGTGCGATATTTACAAAGTCAGCACCCATGGAAAGGGCAATCGCAATTTTATCAGGTGAGAGAAGTTTGCCGGAAGCAAAGAGTTTTACCTGATCTCTGACACCGTATTCTTTCAATATTTGATGAACCATTGGGAGCGCCGTGAAAATGGGCAGCCCTGCGGAATCTGCCAATTCATGAAAGGATGCACCAGTGCCGCCTTCTCCGCCATCCACTGTAATGAAATCAGGATGCTTTCCGCTTTTTTTCATATACGCTGCAAGCTCTTCAATGTTTTCTTTATGTCCGACAACAAGCTTGATGCCAACAGGCTTTCCGCCTATACTTCGTAGCTGTTCAATGAAATCAAACATATCAGGAATGGAGTGGAACATCTCAAATCGGTTTGGGCTGTCAATGGATTGATGGGGCGGCAATTTACGGATATTCGCAATTTCTTCGGTGACCTTTTCGCCGTCAATATGTCCGCCGCGTGTTTTTGCTCCTTGAGCCAGCTTCAGCTCAAAGGCTTTGACTTCCTCGTGCTCACTTTTTTTCTTAAATTCTTCAAAGGAGAAAGCACCATCCTCTGTTCTGACACCAAATAGACCGGGCCCAATCTGGCAAATGATATCGGCTCCGCCTTTGAGGTGATATGGGGAAAGCCCGCCTTCACCTGTGTTCATCCACGTACCGCCAGCCATTTTTAATCCAGAGGATAGTGCTGTAATGGCCCTGTCGCCTAAAGATCCGTAGCTCATGGCAGACTGTCCAATCAGGCCTTTTACACGGAAAGGCTTTTGACATGTGTGTTCGCCAATCACTTGTACATCGTCTTGATGGAGATAGTAAGGTTTTGCTTCGACCTCTTTGGTATGTTCACTTCTTCGCAGTAAATTGTCTTGATCAATCTGATACACTTTTGTATATATTTTTTCAGATTGATCGATGCGTAATTCATCTCGCTGCTTTGGAAATAGGACGTTGCGAATGTAGTAACCAGGCTTGTCAAAATCACGTTTTGATCCAAAGCCCATCGTCCGGCTTTTGTACTTCCCAGACATGACAGCTTGCTCATATTCTCTTCTTGAGAAAGGAAGCTCCTCCCGATCATTCAGAAAAAGATATTGGCGCAGCTCAGGTCCTATTTTTTCAAAAATAAACCGCAGCTTTCCAATGACCGGATAATTTCGCAGGACAGAATGCTCTTCCTGTTTTTCATCTCGCATCCAAATCCAGATGAATAAAATGATTGGTAAGATGAAACAAATCACTAATAGTGCGCCAATGACAATGAAAGTTGTTGTCACGAAGATCCCCTCTTTTCTCTATCATTGCTGTTGTTATTCCACTTTTCATTGAAAGAGAAACCACTTCAACAGATTGTGACGTTTAGAAATAAAAAGGCGGGGTAACTTACAAATAAGATCATAAGGGGAGGGAACATACATGAATAAGCGTCCAAATGCGTATGTACTTGCAGGATTAGGGGTTGGTGGTGCTGTGTTATTAGCGGTAAAAAATAAACAGCATCTCAAAAAATGGGCAAGCATGTTCCGCTCAGATGAAAAGATTCCTGAAAAAGCCGGACACCCTGATCCATTAGATATTCAAGACAACAAGATGGTCGATGAAGGGGCCATGACATCCGTCCATTATTTCAATGAAGTGAGACAATAGTTTGAAAAAACCGTTTTGACCATTCAAAACGGTTTTTTCTTGTCTTTCTTTTGACGTTATATCGAAGAGGATCGACAATCGTAAAACCGATCAGCCCTTTGTGATCAGGCGTCGAGAATTGAATTTCAATGCCCGATAAATGATAGGTTGAGAGAACTTCCTGATCCGTAAAACGTAACGAAAGCTCGTCCTCATAAACGGGTGCATGCTTCAAAACCTCGGCTTCTTCTGCAAATAGCTCCAGCCCAGCCACTCGGCCCTCTTTATCAATATCTGCATTCACACATTCATTTACGTCAAATTCAATGGTTTCTTTGATTGTTCCGATTCTAGGCGGGATGAGATCAATGTATCCGATGTCGATCGTTTGATCATATGTGATGGTTCTTTTCAAATCATTCACCTGCTTATTAGATAGTAAAATGTTCCTTTATTGTATAATATCATGTGATGAGACGAAGCAGCTCGCATTTCAGTTCAGTATTAATATATTTATCTCCCTTAGTCCTCTTGAAGTGGATCTTTTCACATAGTCTCCATTAGCCTCATTTAGAGTTAAAATCGTCCATTTTCAAAAGAATGAAACTTTTAGCTGAAGGAGGTTACCCATTTTTTGCGGTCACTGATTTTGTTATAATATTTAAATGGAATGAAACGAATGGAGGAACGTTTTTCATGTATGATGTTACCGAGTGGAAGCATGTCTTTAAACTCGATCCAAATAAAGAAATATCCGATGAACAGCTGGAGGCGATTTGTGAATCTGGTACGGATGCCATATTGATTGGCGGCAGTGACAATGTGACAGAGGACAATGTGCTCCAATTGATGTCAAAGGTCCGCCGATTTCTTGTGCCATGTGTGCTCGAAATCTCAACACATGAGATGATTGTGCCGGGCTTCGATCTGTATTTCATCCCGACCGTCTTAAACAGCTCTCATCCTGATTGGATTGTTGGGCTTCATAAGGACGCGATGAAGGAATTCGGTGATTTGATGTCAATGGAAGAGATTGTGCCTGAAGGCTATGTTATTTTAAATGAAGAGTGTAAAGCGGCCAAGCTCACAGAGGCAAATACAGCGCTGGACATCGATGACGTAAGGGCATATGCAAGAGTGGCAGAGCATTTGATGAAGCTGCCCATTTTTTATCTAGAATACAGCGGAACGCTTGGAGATATAGAGCTTGTGAAAGAAACAAAAGCAGTGCTTCATGAAACGGTCCTTTTTTATGGCGGGGGCATTGAAAACGCGAAGCAGGCAACAGACTTTGCGCAGCATGCAGACGTGGTTGTTGTAGGAAACGTCATTTATGACAATTTCAAAGAAGCATTAAAGACAGTGGGCGCAGTCAAAAAGTCATCATAGTCAAACAAGACGAAACGGGTTAAAATAGAACATAAGTTCGAATTGGCGGTGAATGGAATGAATGAAATATCGAATCATCTATTAGAAGGGCTGAATGACGCGCAGAAAGAAGCGGTCAAAGCAACAGACGGTCCCCTCCTCTTGATGGCAGGAGCAGGAAGCGGAAAGACACGGGTGCTCACACATCGAATTGCCTACTTAATGGCCGAAAAGCATGTGGCTCCGTGGAACATTTTAGCGATTACGTTTACAAATAAAGCAGCACGTGAAATGCGTGAGCGTGTACAAGCCATTTTAGGGCCTGGTGCCGATGACATTTGGATCTCTACGTTCCACAGCATGTGTGTGCGCATTTTACGACGCGATATTGACCGTATTGGTGTGAATCGCAACTTCTCTATATTAGACACATCTGATCAGCTTTCAGTCATAAAAAATATTCTGAAAGAACGAAATATCGATCCTAAAAAGTTTGATCCACGCAGCATTTTAGGTTCAATCAGCAGTGCAAAAAACGAACTCATAGACGCAGAGGAATACGCCAAAACAGCTGGTGATTTCTATGATCAAGTGGTCAGCGACGTCTATACAGATTATCAAAAACGGTTACTCAAAAACCAATCACTCGATTTTGATGATTTAATTATGATGACGATTCGTCTGTTTGAGCGCATCCCTGAAGTATTAGAACACTATCAGCGGAAATTCCAATACATTCATGTCGATGAGTATCAGGATACGAACAGAGCGCAGTACATGCTTGTGAAACTGCTCGCTCAGCGTTTTCAAAATATATGTGTTGTCGGTGACTCGGATCAGTCCATTTACCGCTGGCGCGGAGCGGATATTACAAACATTCTCTCCTTTGAAAAAGATTATCCGTCCAGTGAAGTGATTCTGCTTGAGCAAAATTACAGATCGACTAAACGTATTCTAAATGCCGCAAACACGGTGATCCAAAACAATTCAAACCGTAAGCCGAAAAATCTTTGGACAGAAAATGATGAAGGAGCGAAGATTGCCTATTACCGTGCAGATAATGAATTCGGTGAAGGTCAATTTGTTGCTGGAAAGATTCATCAGCTTCATCAGAGCGGTAAGCGTAAATTATCCGATTTTGCGATTCTTTATCGAACCAATGCCCAGTCTCGTGTCATAGAGGAAACATTATTGAAGTCAAACATTCAATACAACATTGTCGGCGGCACGAAGTTCTATGACAGGAAAGAGATCAAGGACATTTTGGCATACTTACGCCTAGTAGCTAACCCAGATGACGACATTAGCTTTGCACGTATTGTCAACGTACCAAAGCGTGGAATCGGTGCAACATCTGTTGATAAAATCGCAGCATATGCGGAGATGAATGACCTGTCTATGTTTGAAGCGCTTGGTCAGGTAGATTTCATTGGACTCAGTGCAAGGGCAGCCAATGCGCTTGATGAGTTCAAACAGCTCATTGATCAAATGACGAACATGCAGGATTATTTATCTGTCACAGAATTAACAGAAGAAATCCTAGAGAAAACAGGCTATCGTGAAGCACTGAAGGTTGAAAAAACGATTGAAGCACAAAGCCGTCTAGAAAATATTGACGAGTTTCTCTCCGTCACTAAGAACTTTGAAGAACAAAATGAAGACAAGTCTCTCGTGACTTTCCTGACAGATCTCGCCCTCGTCGCAGACATTGATAAGCTGGATGAGAATGAGGAAGAAGATCAGGATGCCGTCATCTTAATGACTCTTCATGCTGCAAAAGGTCTAGAATTCCCTGTTGTTTTCTTAATGGGCATGGAGGAAGGTGTTTTCCCGCACAGCCGTTCATTAATGGAAGATGCAGAGATGGAAGAAGAGCGCCGCCTTGCCTATGTAGGCATCACACGGGCGGAAGAAGAGCTTTATTTATCAAGTGCCAAGATGAGAACACTCTTCGGCCGGACAAACATGAACCTTGAATCAAGATTCATTCGAGAAATACCAGCCGATTTATTGGACAACCTAAATGAGAAGAAAGAAACGAAAACACCGTTTGGCCAAACAAGAGAAAGACCGCAAAGACGGGGACCTGTCTCACGTCCGCAAACTCAAACCATTCAAAACACAGGCGGCGGAAGTATTGGCTGGGCTGTGGGTGATAAAGCGGCTCATAAAAAATGGGGCGTTGGAACGGTTGTGAGTGTAAAAGGCAGTGGAGACAGCACAGAGCTTGATATTGCCTTCCCAAGCCCTACAGGCATTAAGCGTCTTCTCGCAGCATTTGCGCCAATTGAGAAGCAATAAACCGATAGCACTTATAAAACGGATGAATTGAAAGGAAGAAGCAGATGGATAAAGAAGCAGCGAAACGCCGGATCGAGGAACTGCACCAGATTTTGAACCAATACAACTACGAATATCATACACTTGATCGTCCAAGTGTTCCTGACGCTGAATATGATGCGCGGATGCGTGAGCTGATCTCTTTAGAGGAAGAGCACCCTGATTTAAAAGCAGCGGACTCCCCTTCACAAAGAGTAGGAGGCGCTGTGTTAGACGCCTTCCAAAAAGTGCGTCACGGCACACCGATGCTCAGCCTCGGGAATGCGTTTAATGAACAGGACCTTCTTGATTTTGACCGACGGGTTCGTCAAGCAGTTGGTGACGATGTCGCATACAATGTCGAGCTGAAAATTGACGGACTCGCTGTTTCTCTCCGTTATGAAAACGGTGTGTTTGTCCGAGGTGCCACGCGTGGAGATGGGACAACGGGTGAGGATATTACTGAAAACCTCAAAACCATTCGTTCCATCCCGCTCAAAATCAAACGTCCTCTGTCGATTGAAGTGAGAGGCGAGGCATTTATGCCAAAACCTTCTTTTGAAGCATTAAATGAAAAAAGATTACAAAACGAAGAAGAGCCGTTTGCGAACCCGCGTAATGCGGCTGCAGGCTCGCTTCGTCAGCTTGATACGAAAATTGCGGCGAAACGAAACCTTGATATCTTCGTCTACAGTATAGCGGAGCTTGATGAAATCGGTGTTGAATCGCAAAGCGAGGGACTTGATCTTCTCGACGAACTTGGCTTTAAAACGAACAAAGAAAGACGGATGTGCCACACGATTGAAGAAGTGATCGACCTCATTGAAACATTGAAAACGAAGCGTGCCGATTTTTCATATGAAATCGATGGAATTGTGATCAAAGTCGATTCGTTAGCTCAGCAGGAAGAGCTCGGCTTTACAGCAAAAAGTCCACGCTGGGCTGTTGCGTACAAATTTCCGGCCGAAGAAGTCGTGACGAAGCTGATTGATATTGAACTAAGTGTTGGGCGTACTGGCGTCATCACACCAACAGCGATTCTTGAGCCTGTAAAAGTGGCAGGAACGACAGTGCAGCGTGCTTCTCTTCATAATGAAGATTTGATCAAAGAGAAGGATATCCGCCTTTTTGATCAAGTGATTGTCAAAAAAGCGGGCGATATTATCCCAGAGGTTGCAGGGGTCCTTGTTGATCAGCGAACAGGAGAAGAAAAGCCGTTTCACATGCCGACTGAATGTCCAGAGTGTCAAAGTGAGCTGGTCAGAATTGAAGGAGAAGTTGCGCTTCGGTGCATCAATCCACAATGCCCCGCTCAAATACGTGAAGGACTCATTCACTTTGTGTCTCGTAATGCGATGAATATTGATGGGCTAGGCGAGCGAGTCATTACACAACTTTTCAAAGAACAGCTTGTCTCTCGTGTATCAGACCTTTACCGTTTAACAAAAGAAGAGTTGATTCAGCTAGAACGAATGGGCGAGAAATCAGTCGATAACTTACTGCGTTCGATCGAGCAATCGAAAGAAAACTCTCTTGAACGGTTATTATTTGGACTCGGTATTCGATTTATTGGTTCTAAAGCAGCGAAGACGTTGGCCATGCACTTTGAGGATATCGATCAGTTAAAACAAGCAACGAAAGAACAATTACTTGAAGTAGATGAAATTGGTGAAAAAATGGCCGATGCAGTCGTCACGTACTTTGAGAAAGAAGAAATTCTCAACCTGCTAAATGAACTAAAAGAGCTTGGGGTCAATATGACCTATACAGGACCAAAGCCGGTGAAGGTTGAAGAAAGTGATTCCTATTTTGCAGGCAAAACCATTGTACTGACAGGGAAATTAGAAGAAATGGCCCGAAACGATGCAAAAGCAGCGATCGAAGCATTAGGCGGCAAACTGGCAGGTAGTGTGAGTAAAAAAACAGATTTAGTCATTGCCGGAGAAGCAGCGGGAAGTAAGCTGACAAAGGCAGAAGAACTCAATATTGAAATTTGGGACGAAGCTAAAATGCTCGAGGAGCTAAAGAAATAAGAGGAGTGTTTTCTATTGAAAAAGTTGTTATTGCTGCTGACAATGCTCACACTGGTATTGTCAGCGTGTGCACCTTTTGGGGGAAAGGAAGAGGAAGAGGTCACACAAAAAACGGATGAAACGAAGGAAACAGCCATCATCCCGATGTACAATATCTCTGACTCCTATTACAAAATGGTGCTGCCGTTTAAACAAGGGGCTGCGCGAGGGTTAACAGCAGAGCGTCTCAACACACGCCTGGACATCGATGAATTTGAAACAGGACTTATGCGCCTTGCAACAGAGTCATTTAATACAAACGACTATCTTTTCCAAGAAGGACAGCATTTAGATGAGGACACCGTTCTCAGCTGGCTGTCGCGCAAAAAAACAGGCAGTGATCTGAAAAAGGCAGAAAAAGAAGATAAAGACTTTAAGAATCTCGGCTTAAACCCAGCTCTTCCAAACTCAGGTTCAACAAAGTCTAAAAATGAAAATAGTCCAATTTACTTAGCTTCGATGCTAGAACATAATTACTTAATTCGAAAAGATAAAAACAGCTTACAGCTTGGCGGAGTTGTCATTGGTCTTGCACTGAACTCTGTTTATTATTACCGTGAAAATATCGGTGACCCGCAGCAAGAGGTGACGATCGATTCATCGAAAAGTTCAAAGAAACTTTTGGCAGAAGGTGAAAAAATCGCTGAACAAGTGATCAAACGAATTCGTCAAATGGATGGACTGCAAAAAGTGCCTGTCATGATTGCACTTTATAAGCAAGCACCAAAATCATCTATCGTTCCAGGAAACTTTATCGCCAAAACGGATGTGAAAGCAGGCTCAGCTGATATCGGCAATTGGGATACGATCAAAGAGGAGAATGTCTTCTTCCCTTCAGATAATGCGAAAGGCAACTACAAAGATGATTCCGAGCGATTTGACCGCTTCAAAACAAAAGTCGAAGACTACTTCCCGAATTACACTGGTGTCGTAGGAAAAGGCTTTTACAAAAACGGCAACCTGCAAAAAATGAAAGTCGAAATTCCAATGCAGTTCTATGGAAAAACGGAAGTTGTAGCCTTCACGCAATATTTAACAGGTGAAGTCATGGATTACTATAAGAGTACCAATATCGAAATTAACATCACATCTTCTGATCAACAAGAAGCCCTGATCACGAAAAATGCTGAAGACAAAGAACCAACTGTTCATATATATGACTAAATAAAAACCGCCTATTGGCGGTTTTTTAAATTAGGTAAAATGTATCAAGTTATGAAAATATTGTTATAAAAAGTAGAAGTGTAGAAAAAAATGTATTATTATGGGTGATAATGAAGAGAAAATGGAGATCAATATGAAAAACAAATCATTTTACTTTTTATTAGGGGGACAATCCCTAGCTAATTTTGGGGATTCGCTATATGTCCTCGTTCTGACCATCCTGACATATCAATTAACAAATTCTACACTGATTGCTTCAATGGTGGCTGTTTCGCAGTTTGTTGGACAAGCCCTTGGAGCGGTACTCATTCCTTTCTTTATGTATCAATTTAAGCTGAAAAGACTCATTATCTATTTGCAAATGTGTCAAATTGCTTTCTTCGGTTGCTTGATTTTCATTTATATTCTACAACTATCAACTTTTACTATTCCTTTCTTTTTTATCATTGTATTTTTCCTGTCTTTGATAGATGGAGGAACCATTCCTGTTCGAAATTCGATGATCCCGCGTTTAGTAGAAAAGAACTTTTTACTAAAAGCCAATAGTTATATCTTAACTTCTGATCAAATTGTTCTTTTACTAGGCTGGCTTTTAGGAGGGCTGTTTATTGGTATTCTTGGACCGCAGTTTCTCCTATTGACGACACTTGTTTTATACAGTTTGTCGCTCATATCTATGCTCTTTATGATTGATACTGGGGCTGCAGCTAAACAAGAGCAACAGTCTGAATCATTTGCTACAAGGGTCTTTTCAGGGTGGAAGCTCATGTATGAAAAGCCAACTATTCGAACATTAACGGTTTTAGAAATGCTATCCATGAGCGGTAGAAGTATCTGGACTGGAGCCATTATCCTTGTGTATGTCACAGAAGTCTTACACCAGCCTGAAACATGGTGGGGATTTATTAACGCAAGCTATTTTGGCGGAACCATTCTAGGCGGCCTGCTCGTGCTGCGGTTCGCAAAGCATGTGGAACAGCGTTTGTTTGATCACATTTTTTACAGTTCGGTGATCGTAGCTGTGCTAACCCTTTGCTTAGGATTGAATCATTCAGCATGGATGAGTTTGTTGTTTGTCTTTTTATTAGGGCCAGCTTTTCAGCTTCGCAGCATTTCTATTCGTACCTATGTACAAGATACACTGAGTGAAATTGAATTGCCCAAAATACTGTCAGCTCAACATACACTATCAACTTTTATATACGGAATGTCCATCCTTGTTATGAGCACCATGACCGATCTCTTTGGGGCAAGAGTCGTCTTTTTTATAAACGTTGCTCTGTTTACTGTGTCGGCTTTCCTAGCGTCTAGATTAAAAAATGAACAAATTTAGACATTTTATCTCAATTATTTACAAAAATACCGTTATATGATTTAATATGTTCGTAGAAATGTTAACTATATGAAAAGTAGAGGTGGCGTAATTGACTAGTAGTTTAGTATATTGGCCATTAACACATCCGCAGCGGCGCGTGATGAACATGGAAACATTTTATCCAGAAACACCGATCAATCATATTGGCGGTATCATTTTCGTCAATGGGCCGTTGCAGCTTGATAAACTGAAGCAGGCCATTGCATCTTGTATCATGATGACAGAATCTCTTCGTCTCAAGCTAGTAGAGAAAGATGGTGAGACGCTTCAATACGTTGATCCAAACGCCGATAATCCAATTCCTGCCTATGAGTTTTCCACACATGAAGACATGCTAGAATGGGCCGAAAAAGCCTTCAAAACACCATTTCAATTAACAGAAACCCCTCTCGCCGAATTTGCTGTATTAAAAGTCGGTGAACAACAATCCGGTTATTTCATCAAATGCCATCATACAGTAGCAGATGGATGGTCGATGAAAGTAATCATCGATAAAATTAGCCAGCTTTACACTGCTCTTACCCAAAGCTCCTCTATCGAACAAGAAGCAGACAATCATTCTGTATTTATTGATAAAGAATCAAAATATATGAACTCCCCAAGATTTAAAAAAGATCAGCAATTTTGGAAAGAAACATTATCTGATGTGTCTGATAGTTATTTGGTACAGGGAACTGACCAAATCAAAGGCCATCGGCACAGCCATTACCTTGATCGACAACTCTCAGAACGAATCTATGAATTTATAGATACCCATCATTGTTCAATCAACTCTTTATTTACTTTAGGACTCTTCGTTTACTTGCATAAAAGATACCAGCAAAAAGATTTTATTATTGGGACGCCAGTTCTCAATCGTTCCGGACAAAAGGAAAAAGCCACGTCCGGTATGACCGTCAGTACAATGCCATATCGAATGAAGATCGATCCTCATCTATCTTTGTTAGAAAGTCTGACAGACGTTCAAAAAAGCTATAAGGCTTACTTTCTGCATCAGCGTTATCCTTATGATGCACTTGTCAAAGATTTAGAGCTTGCCAAAGCAGGATATGATCAGCTTTTTCAAATCTATATCAACTCCTACAGCACAAATATGGTGCAGGAGATGGAAGGATACAAAGTTGAATACATAGAGCTTTACAATGGCTTCCAGCCATATGGCTTACAAGTTGCTGTGAAAGAATGGGATGAAAAAGGGCAAATCGAACTTCAATATGACTACAAGATCTCAGATTACAGCAATGAAGACATCGACTTTCTACACGAAAGAATGCTTCTCTTTGTCGAAACCATACTCGCTCAGCCAAAGCAGCTGTTAAAAGACGTACTTCTCATGACAGAAGACGAGGAACATCGAGAGCTATATCAATGGAACGACACGGGCGTACTATTTCCACAGAAACAAAAAATCCATGAATTGATCACAGACATGTCAAAGTCTTCTCCTGATCGAATCGCGCTTCAGGACGGATCTCATATCATGACATACGGTGAACTTGAGAGAAAAACCAATCAAATGGCGCGTTTTCTACAAACACATGGCTTACAGAGACATGACTTTGTTGCAGTATGTATGAATCATTCACCAGAACTTATTGTGCTGCTGCTGGGGATTTTAAAGGCTGGAGGTGCATATGTTCCGATTGATCCTGAGTATCCGCAGGAACGCATTCAGTTTATTTTGGATGACAGCCAGGCAAAACTGTTTTTCACAGATCACGCATCTGCATACCATTTTAATGGCGGTACGTACAATATCTACAACGTGTGGGATCAGTTGGCTCAGTATGATGCGGAACATCCATTCATTGGGGATGCTGAAGACGTCGCATATATGATTTATACGTCTGGCTCTACAGGACAGCCAAAGGGAGTCATGATTGAGCACAGAAGCTTAGTAAACTATATTATGTCTGCCAAAACACATTATACTGATTCACCAGATGATCATTTTGCCTTGTATTCATCCATTGCATTTGATTTAACTGTGACATCCATTTATACGCCATTGGTCATTGGCAGTACAGTGGTGATCTATCGTCAAGAGGATCAGCCAGGCTTTTTATTAGAACATATTTTGTTTGATCAAAAAGCAAAAGTCATCAAGCTGACACCAGCTCATATGGCACTGTTAACAGATGCTGCACTTTCTCAATCAGTTGTGAAACGGATGATTGTGGGCGGGGAACAATTATCGACCGCTTTGGCCAAAAGAATCACAGAGGCAAGTGATGGAAGGATATCCATCTTTAATGAATATGGACCAACTGAAGCAACCGTCGGCTGTATGATTCATCAATTCCATCAAGATGATGGGGGGACATCGGTGTCAATTGGTGTGCCAATGCCAAATACAGAGATTTACCTTTTAGATGAGAATCAGCAAGCCGTGCTTCCTGGGACAGTAGGAGAAATCTATATTTCAGGTGCGGGTGTTGGCAGAGGGTATTGGCAAAGACCTGATTTGCAAGAATCGCGCTTTCTGCCCAATCCATTTGTAAACGATCGCCGCATGTATCGAACAGGTGATATAGCCAAACGAGCAAATGATGGAAAGATTGATTACATTGGCAGGATTGATCATCAAATCAAGCTGCGAGGCTACCGGATTGAGCTGGGAGAAATTGAACTTGCACTTATGGCACTTGAAGAAGTTGATAAAGCAGCTGTCATTGATCTAACCGATGAATCTGGAGAAAAACAGCTGGCTGCTTATATTGAATTGAAAGAAAAAGAGCTGACGTCCTTTTTACTTAGAAAGAAATTATCAGATCAGCTTCCAGCTTATATGGTACCTGCCTATTTTGTTTTACTAGATGAGCTTCCGCTTACTCAAAATGGGAAAATCAATCGGACAGCACTGCCTGATCCATTGTTGTCTCAAGTGGAAACAGCCGTTGAATGGTCCAAGGAAACAGCGGACATTGAAGAGATCATAGTAGATACAGCAAAAGACATCTTAGGGCATGAAACGATCGAACCGGCTGATCATTTTTATCAGCTTGGCGGTGACTCCATTAAGGCGATTCAATTTATTGCGAAGTTAAAAGACAAAGGACTCTATTTAAAAACCAAAGATCTTTTTACGTATCCCATTTTTAGAGAAATGGCACAAGTCGTTCAGCAGGAACCTGTCTTACATATTTCACAAGAGCAGGCTGCGGGCGATGTGAAATCGATCCCAATCATCGAATGGTTCTGGTCCCAGCGGTTAAAAGATGAACATTTTTGGCATCAATCCATCATTGTTCATTCAAATAAAAAGATGGATGAAAGAATCGTGCAGGATGCTTTAAAAGAGCTCGTCATTCATCACGACGGACTAAGGTTAAAAGTACATGAGGCAACAAACACGCTTCATTATGATGAAGACATTCAGGGTATTCCGCTGATGATCCACGATTTTACGGCATTGTCAGAAGAGAATGTGGAAGAAGCGCTACAAGAAGTAGGGTGTCAGGTCAAGCAAAGAACTCATCTTTATCAAGGACCATTGATTCAGGCAGCGCTTTGTCAAACTGCTTTTCAATCACATCTCATTTTTGCCGCCCATCATCTTTTAGCTGATGGTATGTCATGGCAAATTCTTGTGGAGGACTTGATTCAATTATTGCATGCAGAGAAGGTCACAGCTGAAGTGCTTCCGCCTAAAACCCATTCCTATCAAACATTTACAGAGCGGGTGAACGAGTATGCAGTATCAGAGGAGGTAAAAGAGTCGCTCAGCTATTGGCAAAAAGCGGTGCAGGATATTCAGCCTCTGTATCCAGTTTCTTCAAATGAGGGATATGTCAGAGACGAAGTCAAATTAACCAAGGCATTATCAGTGGAGCTCACGGATCAATTGATCAATCAAGCGAATAAAGCGTATCAAACGCAGCCTCACGAACTGTTAATTTCAGCCTTAACGCAAGCCTGTTATCAGCAAACGAATCAAAAGAGGATTTCTTTGGAATTAGAAGGTCATGGCAGGGATGCTGTAGAGGACGATATCGATGTATCTAGAACGTTCGGCTGGTTCACCACCATGTATCCTGTGAATGTTCATGTGTCTGAATCTCTCTCAGATCACATACGAGCTGTCAAAGAAACGATACGCGAAGTGCCAAATAAAGGTGCAGACTATGGGCTGCTCTCACTCATCAATAGGCAGCTTCCTAATCATTCAGCGCCGCAATTACGCTTTAACTATCTAGGTGAAATTGATCAAGTGCTGAAACAATCATCTGATTATGAGATGACTTACTTTACATCGGGGATTGATTCGTCATTGGATAATCCATTAACAACCGTCATCGATATGGTCGCTACCATCAAGGGTGGTCAGCTGATATTCCATCTTTCTTTTAGCGAAAAACAGCTGCGTGAAACAGACATGACGCAGCTATTGCAAGCGGTAGAGCAGCAAATTGAGCGTTTGGTACAGCATTGCTTAGAGAAAGAAGGAATCGAATTTACACCGTCTGATTTTGAAACAGTGGATATGTCTCTTGAAGAAATGGATTCATTATTTACATGAGGAAAAATCAGTATGTTATCTACATGTCATGTTTATTAGCTGTCTTATGGATAAGCAGCTTTGCCGGGGGGACACATGCAAAAGCAGTGATTACACCTAAAGCCATTGATCAAGTGATAGAGGAACAGATGAAGCTTGGGCGCATTCCAGGCATGTCCGTTGTGATTGTGAAAAAGGACGAAGTGGTGTACCAAAAAGGCTTTGGTTATGCGGATCGAAAGAAAAAGGAGCAAGTGACAGCCAGTACTTTCTTTGAAATTGGTTCTACATCAAAGGCGTTTACCGCCCTTGCTATTGTGGAGTTAGAGAAGCAAGGAAAACTTCATATAAAAGATCCAGTGAGCAGCTATATTCCAGGTTTTTTTCCAACATACCATGGAAAGCCTCAGCGTTTGACGGTGGAGCAATTAATGCATCACACAAGCGGCATTCCCTTTCAATCCATTGCGCTTATCCAGCCTGATCATGCAAAGGATGCGCTGAAAAAAACAGTCCATCAGCTGAAATCAATTGAGCTTAATCGCAAGCCAGGCAGCTCCTTTGAATATGCCACCATCAACTATGATGTCCTTGGTCTCATCATTGAAAATGTAACAGGAACGTCGTATGAGGCTTATATGAAAGAACTGTTTAAAAGGCATCACCTTGACCAAACGGAGGCTGGGCTAAAACGCATGAAGTCTGGTGTTGTCTCAGAAGGATTTAAACTGCAATTCCTTGCTCCGCATGCTTATGAAGCACCAGAATATCGAGGCAACACCCCTGCAGGCTATATTGTGATGAATAGTCAGGATGTGGGGACTTGGCTGCAATATCAATTGACCGATTCAACTTGGTCTCGTTTTGTCATAAATCCTGATCATTTAACTGTGAATGTCCCAGATGAAGGGAAGCATGTCTATTACAATGCCGGCTGGTATATAGAAAAAGCGCATGAGCAGGTGTCATCACTTTTTCATGCAGGCTCTAACCCAAACTATTCATCATTTTTTCTGATCCAGCCAAAAGAAGATATTGCTATCGGAGTGTTAGCAAATATGAATAGCAGCTACACCGAGCAAACGGCACGTCTTATTGCCAATACGATCGCGGGTACAAATGAAGAAGCAGAGTCATCAATAGATCCATTTCAGCTCATTGATCAATTGAGTTTAGCAGGGACATGTCTTTTTATTTTGCTGCAAATGGTGTCTATCGTTCGTTTTATCAAGTGGAGGAAGCGTGTAAGAAACGGCGCTTTAGTTCGCAGGGACATGTCACTTCGCGTCTGGCTGAAAAGTATCGGCTGGGTGCTGCTGCTAATTGGGATATTGCTCCTGCCAATGATTCTTTCGCAACTAGCCTTTAATGGGCTGCCTTGGAAAATGACTTTTGTATGGGGACCTTCCTCTCTCATTGAATTAGCGATTTCTTATTATTTGTTTTTCATTTGGTTTTGTACGATTGGTTTCATCAAAGGATTTATGGTGACATCTCCTGCTGGAAAGAGAGGAAAAAAAGATGACCGTCAAACAGATTTCGGGCATTCATCCTTATAATGATTTGTTTTATCGCAGCTGTTTTTTCAATTGCTTTTTTCCAATTGTGAAGCTGCATGATCAAGAAGTCGCTCCATACTTATTAAATGATCAATTTGCCTATGGGCTTACAGATGACGGCTTGCTGCAGATTGACTGGATGTCGGCACACGATCCAGAAAAGATTATGAATTTACAAGGCATTCAAGTCGAAAAAATGACGTATTGTGTCAATCTCATTGAAAAGGTCAAACAAGATGTGATGCGGGACCGCCCTGTGATTGTTTGGGTAGACCCTTACGTTCAGAGAGGCAGGAAAGAGTATTTGACAAACCATAGCCGTCATTCAATTTTAATTACGGGTTTCGATGAAAATCAGCAAACCTTTCAAGTGTTAGAGAATCGGCATTTAGATAATTTATCTTATGAGCATCAAGTGCTGTCATTTAAAGATGTACAGAAAGGGTATGACACCTTTCATGATCATTTTCAGCCGAATGATCAATTTCATTCTTATGCGTCCTTCTACTTTGAACCGGACAAGCTCTCGACTGAATTATTTGATCAAAAAACGACTTATTTCCTGAGAAATATGCATGGTCAGATAGACGTAATCGAAAAAGGAATCACAGCTCTTGAAACATTTTATGAGCAGTATCCGCAATTGGATGATATCGAGAAGCTCGTGGCGTCTTTCAATCAGATCATCAATACGAAGAAAGTGGAGCTGTATCGGCTGAATCTCATCAAAGGCGATCTACCTGAGCTGGTGGAATGGATGGAACGTATTGTATCAGAATGGGAGAAAGCGAGGCATCAGGCAGCAAAACTCCTTTTTTCAGGTGAGATGTCTAGTAGGTACCAAGCCAATATCAAAGCTTCTTTAGAACAAATCATCGTTGATGAAAAACACTGGCTGGAAGCGTTGGCAATCAAATGCAAAAGGGAGTGTGGCGTGTCGTGAAGTTATTTTGCTTACCGTACGCAGGTGGGGCAAGTACCGTATTCAGTACGTGGAAATCTTATATAGACCAGTCGATAGAAATTCATGCCCTTGAACTCCCTGGGCACGGGACAAGAATGACAGAGCCTGTTCTAACCGATTTACAGCAGGTCGCAGATGATCTTTATGTACAGGCGTCCTCCTCTTTAAAAGAAGGAGAGCCCTATGCCATTTTCGGTCATAGCATGGGAGCCGTCCTTGCGTATGAATTACAAAAAAGAATGAAAACAAGGTTAAACAAAGAGCCTGTCCATGTCTTTTATTCTGGGCGCTTTCCACCACATATTCCAGAAAAGAAAGTCTATCATCAACTGTCAGATTCCAAACTAAAAGAGGCGATCATTGCGATGGGAGGCGTTCCTGAGGAACTTGCCGATAACCATGCAGTGCTTGATTTCTTTCTGCCGATTTTAAGAGCAGACTTTCAGCTTTTGGAGACCTATCTGTGTGATGAAGTCGTTCCAGCTGCTTGTCCAATTTCTATTTTTTATGGTACACGTGATTTGCCTTCTGTGCTGTTCGATTTAGACGATTGGGATCAATATACAAGCGAAGATTGTGCGTTTTTTGAATTCGATGGAGATCACTTTTTTATTCATTCATTCACAAATGAAGTTGTAGAAAAAATCAATGTCATTTTAAAGCGAATTGGAGTGTTGGAGAAATGAACACAAAGCACGTAGGAGTGATTGGGGCAGGTGTCATGGGGGCTGATATGGCATTAGACCTTTCAGCAAATGGCTATCAAGTCACATTAGTTGATGTCACAGAAGAAAAGTTAAACGAAGCGCTGGAAAAAATTAAGAAGACCTATCAATTGGTTCAATTTGTGAGAAAGAAGAAAATCTCATTGTCTTTAGAAGATGTATTGTCTCAAATCCAACTGTCAACTTCACTTGAAGGATTACATGACGCGCATATCGTCATTGAAAATGTGACGGAAGATTGGGAGATTAAAAAACCCATTTATGAAGAGCTGCGAGATATTTGTGCGAAAGAAACCATCTATTTTGTAAACACGAGCTGTATTTCGATTACAAAGGTAGGGTCCCTTATGCATCACCCTGAGAAGGTCATTGGGGCGCACTTTATGAACCCTGTTCCTCTTAAAGCGTTGGTTGAAGTGATTAGAGGAAAAGCAACTTCTGATGACACAGTTGAAACCGCAAAAGGTTTCTTGAAATCGTTTGATAAAACACCTGTTGTGGTGCATGATTTTCCGGGATTTGTTTCCAACCGTGTGCTTATGCTGACAATCAACGAAGCGATTTGGGCGGTGCAAGATCAAGTCGCCACACCAGCGGATGTCGATAAAATTTTCCGCGGAGGTTTCGGCCATAAAATGGGACCACTTGCGACAGGGGACTTAATTGGACTTGATACGATTTTGAATTCATTGCTTGTTTTATACGAGAGCTACAAAGATCCGAAGTTCCGTCCATGTCCTCTACTTGTCAAAATGGTCGACGCAGGCGAGTACGGCAAAAAATCAGGTAAAGGCTTTTTCCAATATGACATGTGAGAGGAGAAAAACAAATGGCTAAGCAAATCAAGTGTGTTGTCTGGGATTTAGATCATACATTATGGGATGGAATTTTACTTGAATCAGATGAAGTGATGTTAAAGCCTTCGATGAAGGAAGTGCTAACAGAATTAGATGAGCGCGGTATCCTTCTTTCTATTGCAAGCCGGAATGATGAAGCAGCCGTGAGGGAAAAGCTCTCCGCCTTTGGGATCGAGCATTTCTTTCTCTATCCAGAGATTCATTGGAATGCCAAATCTAGTTCTTTAGAGAGAATCAGCGAGCGCCTAAATATTCATAAAGATACCATTCTCTTTATTGATGATCAGCCATTTGAACGAGAGGAAGTGAAGGCTGTTCATCCAGAGATTACGTGCTGGGATGCAGTGGATTATATGTCATTACTCACTGATGATCGGCTGCGTCCAGTCTTTATCACAGAAGATGCCAGACGACGCAGAAGAATGTATTTAGAAGCGGACCAAAGGCAGCAGGAAGAAGAGAAATATGAAGGGCCGCCTGAGAAATTCTTGGCGTCTTTACATATGAAATTCGTGATTTCAGAAGCAGGAGAACAAGACCTCCAGCGAGCTGAAGAACTGACCGTCCGTACCAATCAATTAAATGCGAGCGGGAAAACCTATGATTATGAAGAACTTGATTTCTTCCGTCAATCAGATTCTCACTTGCTGCTTGTCTGTGAACTTGAAGATAAATTCGGTTCCTATGGAAAAATTGGACTCTCATTAATAGAAGAAACAGGCGACACATGGCATGTCAAACTGCTGCTTATGTCTTGCCGCGTCATGTCTCGTGGTGTCGGGACCATTTTACTCACAACGATTTTGCAAGAAGCGAAAAAGCGAGGAAAGCGGCTTGTGGCTGACTTTAAACAAACCGACCGAAACCGCATGATGTATATCACATACAAGTTTGCGAATTTCAAAGAAATCGAGAAGGGGGAGGATGGCTATATCTTGTTTGAAAATGATTTAAGCATGATTCAGCCTTTCCCAGAATACGTAGATGTCAATATTGAATTAAATCAGAAAGATCCAGCCAAACAATAAAAAAGCGAAAAGCGAGGAGATTAAATCATGAACCTACACGAACAAGTAAGAGCCTATATCGAGCAAAACCTAGTGGTATTTGATGAGGAAATTGAGCTTGGAAATGATGATCATATTTTTGAACAAGGCTTTGTCAATTCTCTATTTGCGATGAAACTAGTGAACTATATCGAACATGATTTTCACTTCCAATTAGATAACGAAGACCTCGACATTGCTCATTTTAGTACGGTCAATCGCATTGTCGCCTTAATTGAGAGAAAACAACAGGGGGCCGCTCTTCATGAAAACAGCTGAACAAACGATCGATGCCATTGAAGAAATACGACAGTATTGCGATGAACATATCCGTCCGTTTGCCAATGAATTCGACGAGACGGAACATTTACCAGAGTCGCTCATTCGAGATATGGCGAAAAGAGGCTACTTGGCAGCAGGTATCCCGTCTTCCTATCAAGGGCTGGGGCTTGATCCAATAGCATATGGACAGTTCACGGAACAAGTGGGAAAAGCTTGCTGTAATGTACGGACATTATTGACAGTGAATTCACTTGTAGGAGAAGCCATTCTTCGTTATGGAACAGAAGACCAAAAACAAGGCTGGCTTGTTGAATTAGCTAAAGGAGAAAAAATCGGTGCCTTTGCTTTGTCAGAGCCGAATATTGGTTCAGATGCCAATCATGTTGAAACAAGCTATCAAAAAGAAGGACAATCCTATGTATTAAATGGGAAGAAAAAGTGGATTTCCTTTGGAGCGATTGCAGATTTCTTTATTGTGATTGCAAGAGACGGTGAACAAGTCACGGCATTCCTTGTCGATCGAGATCAGCCGGGTGTAGAGATTGAGAGAATTACAGGAATGATGGCCAATCGAGCATCATATTTAGCGGAAATCACTCTAGATCATGTCCAGGTGCATGAAGACTGTGTCTTAGGACCTGTTGGGGGTGGATTTAACCACGTGGTGTCACTCGCATTAGACCATGGAAGATACAGTGTCGCTTGGGCAGGGCTTGCCATCGCACAAGAAGCCGTTGATTCTCTTGTCACGTATTCACGTAAAAGAACACAGTTTAATGAAAAATTGTACAAGCATCAAATGATCAAAGGCATGATCGGAGATGCGGTTACCCAGCTCCATGCAGCGAGAGCCTTATGCCTAAAGGCTGGAGAAATGAGAGAAGCGAATCACCCTGATGCGATCACAGAAACATCCATTGCAAAATATTTCACCTCTAAAATCGCCGTTGACATTACAAATACAAATGTCCAAATCCATGGCGGAAGTGGATTTAGCCGGGAAAACTCAGCTTCAAGACTATATCGTGAAGCGAAGGTACTTGAAATTATTGAAGGAACTTCACAAATTCAGCAGCAGGTTATTGCTAACTATGGTTTACGCCATTATTTCGTGAAACATTCTTAGAGAGAAAGGAGATGATCCCATGGCTTTACAGCCGCAGAAGCTG
Source organism: Bacillus sp. NMTD17 (assembly GCF_002998735.1). Taxonomy (NCBI): domain Bacteria; kingdom Bacillati; phylum Bacillota; class Bacilli; order Caryophanales; family Bacillaceae; genus Bacillus; species Bacillus sp. NMTD17. The sequence goes on along the minus strand of NZ_PVRH01000006.1, from coordinate 213,373 downwards.
GATAAACAGAACATTGAAAATATGTTAGGTATCACTACGATCCAAGAGGGACTGCTGTTTCATCATTTAATGGAACCGAACGGAACAGCTTATTTTGAACAACTGCTGATCGAAATAGACGGACCGATAGATCGAGACATTTTTGAACAATCATGGACGAATGTCACCAAACAGCATGAAATGCTTAGAACATTGTTCAGATGGCAGGAACTCGCAAGACCAGTACAAATTGTGCTGAAGCAGCACCAGCCAGACATTCGATATCGTGATTTGACACAAGCGAAGGAGCCTCTTCATGTGCTGAAAGAGGAGGTGACGGCACAGAACCGAGAAGAACGCTTTGATCTGCAGGAAGTCCCATTTCGCCTGACGTTATGTGAAGTGAATGATGAAGTCAGCTGGGTTCTCATTAGCTTCCATCACATTTTATTGGACGGATGGAGCCTTGGGATTGTATTAAGCGATTGGATGAGTGCATATGAGCGCTTATCGAATGGGGACAAACCTCTTCTTGAACAAAGACCGTCCTACCAATCATTTGTCAAATGGCAGCAGAAAAACCTTCAACAGACAGAAGCACAAGCCGCCTATTGGAAAAATGTTTTCAATGGCTGGAGTTATGCAGAACTGCTTCCGAAGTCAAGCGGCGCATATGAAAATTCAGAAGTTTTTCATCAATATGAACATCAAGTGGATACTTCCATTGCGGAGAGCCTGAGCAAATTCACGAATCAATATGACGTGACGCTCGCATCTGTGATGTATACGCTGTGGGGAGTTTTGCTATCTAAGTATGCCAACCAAGATGATATTGTCTTTGGGACAACAGTATCAGGGAGAAATGCGGATGTCCCTCATATTGAAAAGATGACAGGGCTGTTCATTAACACATTGCCGCTGCGGGTCTCATTCGAACAAGAGCTGCCGATTCTTGAACAGATGCAGGAAGTGAGTCGTGAGATAGCTATAAGAAATGAATATGAACATACACCGCTATCTGATTTAAAGAAATATGCAGGAATGACGGCAGAGCAATCGTTATTTGATTCAATCGTCGTCATTGAAAACTATCCACTAGATCAAATGCTCACGAAAAACGATCAGCCTATTCGTATTCGTGGATTTGAGATGACTGAGCAGACAGAATTCGATCTCACGCTTAGTGTCCAGGCGTTTGATGATCAGCTGCACTTTTCATTGGTGTATAACCCCGTCAGCTTTTCAGCTGAACAAATCGAAAAGTGGTGTCAGCATTTTCTTCATCTCCTGTCTGATGCCTGTGTTCATCCGCACAAATCTGCTGCTCAGCTACAGCTGCTATCAGAAGAAGAGAAAGAAAAGCAATTAGCGGTCTTCCGGCAGTATGGCGGGGCAACATCTAGCAATGAACCAACGGTGATTGACCTTTTTGAAGCACAAGTGGAACGAACGCCAGCGGCAGCCGCAGTTGAGTTTGGCGATACGACGGTTACATATGAACAACTCAATAAGAGAGTGAACCAGCTCGCACATTATTTACAAAACAAAGGAGTCAAACAGGAGCAGCGTGTCGGCATTTTAGCAGAGCATTCCATTGAAATGGTGATAGCATGCTTAGCGATCTTAAAAGCTGGCGGTGCATACGTGCCGATTGATCCTGAATACCCGCAGGAACGAATAGAATATCTATTAGAAGACAGCGGAGTAGAATGGCTCTTAACTCATCCAATGAAAGGGCTCACCTATGCCTATCATGGAGAAAAAATTGATATCACACAGCCGGATCTATACACCGGACCATCAGACAACTTGGCAGAAGCCATCACCTCAGACCAAACAGCCTACTGCATTTATACATCAGGTACGACCGGAAGACCTAAAGGTGTACTCATTCATCATCTTGGCTTAGCCAACTATATTGATTGGGCGAAGCAAGTATATGTTCGAGGAGAAACAAGGCATTTTGCTTTGTATACTTCACTGTCCTTTGACCTGACGGTTACTTCTATTTTCACGCCGCTCATTTCAGGAAATACCATCATGATTTACCACCATGAAAACCGGCAGCTGCTTGTCGAAGACATCATAAAAGATAATCGCGTACATGTGATGAAACTGACACCATCTCATTTACAGTTTATTAAGCATTTGTCTTTCCCAGACAGCCAAATGAAATGTTTCATTTTAGGCGGAGAACAGCTGGAAACATCTTTAGCGAAATCCATTCAGCAGTCCTTCCCGCAGCCAATTGAAATTGTGAATGAATATGGACCAACTGAAACGGTCGTTGGCTGCATGATTCATCGATATGACCAGGACCTTGATCAGGACGTGTATGTACCGATTGGAAAGCCTGCACAGCATACAGATATTCTTCTTTTTGACAGACATATGAATCTCATGCCGGAAGGAGCCGTCGGTGAATTATATATTGGCGGGAAAGGTGTCGCAAAAGGGTATTTGAATCGACCGGAACTCACCGAAGAAAGGTTTGTCGATCACCCTTTCCAGCCAGGTGAAAAAATTTATAAAACAGGTGATGCAGCCCGCATTCTCCCTAATGGGCTCATTCAATTTTTAGGTCGAAATGATGATCAAGTGAAGCTGAGAGGCTACCGGATTGAAACTGGTGAGATTGAATTTTGGTTGAATGAACAGCCAGAAATAAAAGCAGCAGCTGTTGTTGTAAAGCCAGATGTTTCTGGTACACCATGTTTGGCCGCATATGTTGTCACGACAGCCATCCTTGATCAAGCGGCATTAAAACAAGCGTTGGCTGATCAACTGCCGGATTATATGATCCCAACTCACTTTGTTCAATTGGACGATATGCCGCTGACTGCCAATGGCAAACTAGATAAACGGGCATTACCTGCTTTGAAACAGGCGCAGCAAACGAATAAGCAGGCGGGCGCTGCCAATCTTTCTGATACTGAGAAAGTCATTCAAGACATCTGGAAAAAAGTCCTCGGCTTAGATGAGGTAAGTGTTCATGACAAATTCTTTGACATTGGCGGGCATTCACTCAACTTAATCCACGTCAATCAACAGCTCGCTAAGCAATTGAATCAAAGCATTCCAATGGTCGAAATGTTCCGCCGTCCAACGATTAGAGAGCTTGCCGCATATTTAAGCGGCGATTCAGAGCAGGTAGCGGCAGGCACGCAGCCTGTGAAACAAAAGACAAGAAAATCCAATGAGCCGATTGCCATTATTGGAATGGCTGGTAAATTTCCTGGTGCGAAAAATGTTGAGGCATTTTGGCGAAACTTGAAGAATGGAGAAGAATCAATTTCCTTCTTTTCCGATGAAGAACTGCTTGAAGCTGGTATTGACCGTCAGACCTTCGAACGACCCGATTATGTGAGGGCAAAAGGTGTGATTGATGGACCTGATTTATTTGATGCATCCTTCTTCGGCTATTCGCCAGGTCAGGCAGAAATGATGGATCCTCAAATACGCCTCCTGCATGAGTACGCCTATAAGGCGCTGGAAGATGCGGGGTATGTGCAAGAAGATTATACGGGTAAAGTTGGGTTGTTTACTGGGTCCACATCGAACTTTCAATGGATTCAGCGTTTTGCAGCTTCCCTTGATAGCAGCATGTCAGAGCTGTTTGAAGTGGGTTCACTCAATGATACGTATACCGTGAGTACAAGAATTGCCCATAAATTGAATTTGAAAGGACCGGCGCTCACGCTGCAAACCGCTTGTTCGACTTCTTTGGTCGCTTTGCATTTGGCCTGTCAATCCATTGCAAATGGTGATTCAGATGTAGCACTTGCGGGAGGTGTGTCGATCCTGCACCCAGTGAAATCAGGCTACGTTTATCAGCAGAACATGGTGAAATCAAGCGATGGCCATTGCCGCGCCTTTGACGATCAAGCAGATGGAACGGTTGGCGGAGATGGTGTTGGTCTTGTTGCTTTAAAAGCACTGAGTGAAGCCATAGAAGATGGTGACCATATTTATGCGGTCATTAAGGGCTCTGCCATCAACAATGATGGTGATCAAAAGGTTGGTTTCAATGCTCCAAGCGTTGAAGGACAGACACGTGTCATTCAGGATGCCTTACATCAAGCAGATGTTTCACCAGATACGATTGAATATGTAGAAACACATGGAACTGGAACATCACTTGGTGATCCGATTGAAATAGAGGCGCTAACAAAGGCTTTCGACACAGAGAAAAAACAATTTTGCCGTATTGGGTCTGTCAAAACCAATATTGGACATTTGGATGCAGCGGCAGGAGCAGCTGGCTTGATCAAAGCTGTGCTTTCGCTTCAGCATCACACATTTGTACCTAGTCTTCACTTCAAAAAAGCCAATGAAAACATTGCATTTGAGCATAGCCCTTTCTTTGTAAACACTGAGCTGACTGACTGGAAGCAGCCAGCTTCACATTTGCGGCGGGCTGGGGTGAGCTCATTTGGAATGGGTGGAACCAATGCACATGTCATATTAGAAGAAGCACCACAAAGAGATCGTCAGCAAATGCCTCGTTCTGCTGAGCTGCTTGTTCTTTCAGCAAAGAGCAAAACGAGCTTGGAACGAATGAAAGACAAACTCGTAAACCAAATAGAAAACACGCCTTCTATCAATTTGGCAGACGCAGCTTATACTCTGCAAACAGGAAGACAGTTCTTTGGTTTCCGTCAGGCATTTGTTGCGGCAAGCAGAGAAGATGCTTTGCGAGTATTAACAGAAAAGCAAGGCAAGGGCATTGGAAAGCTCATGCATTCGCATGTGGAGCAACAAAAGATTATTTTTATGTTTTCTGGACAAGGCAATCAATATCTCAATATGGGATTAGATTTGTACCGGGAAGAGCCTTACTTTAAGAAGCAAATGGATGCTTGTTTTCAAGCATATGAAGAAGCAACGGGGCGAAGTCTTGCCCGTATTCTTTACCCATTAGCGGCTGAAACAGAAAAGGCGCGTGAAAAATTAGCAAGTACTCAATATGCACAGCCGGCCATTTTTGCCATTGAATATGCCTTATCCATGCTCTTCATTGAATGGGGCATTCGTCCTGATGCAATGATCGGCTATAGCTTTGGCGAATTAACGGCGGCCGCTATATCAGGACTATTCAGCTTAAAGGACGCAATGTCCATGGTCGCCTATCGTGCGAATGCGATGCAATCGTCACCAGCTGGCGTCATGATGAGTGTTCCATTACCTGAGGCAGAGCTAAAACCGATGCTTCCAAAAAATATTTCTCTCGCGGTTGTCAATGATTCATCATGTATCGTGTCAGGTCTAGAAGAGGCGATAAGTGAATTTGAACAAGAGCTGAAAAGCAACAGATTGATGTGTATGCGGTTAGGTGGAACCATTGCTGCCCACTCACATGTCATGAAGGAGGCAGCGGAGCAATTCGGAGAAAAATTAAAGCATATGAAAGCCAAAACACTTCGTATTCCATTTATTTCGAATTTGTCAGGAGATTGGATGACAGATACGAGTGCGAAAGATATGTCTTATTGGAAAAGGCATATGACCGATACAGTTCGCTTTGCTGAAGGCATCACAAATATTTTACAAGAGGACAATATTCAATTAATTGAGATTGGACCAGGACAAGATTTAAGCGTGATGGTCAACAGGTCATTGAACGGCCTGAATCAGCATGTATGTCATGTGTTAAGACATGCAAAACAAGATGTGACGGATACTGAATTTATACTTAGTCAAATGGGACGTCTATGGACAAACGGATTATCTATTGATTGGGACAGGTTCCATCTAAACCGTCAGCCGCGGAAAATGCCGCTGCCAACGTATGCGTTTGATCAAACCTCCTATTGGTATGATGCAGCAGATCGTGTGAAACAAGAAAAACCAAAGCAGTCTGGACGAAAGCAGCAAATGGATGAATGGTTCTATACCCCTCATTGGGAAGCGGATCTTTTACCTTGCGTGCCATCAGAAGATACATCTGGCGGAGCCTTGCTTTTGTTTGCAGAGCCATCTGCTCTCGGAGAGAAGATTGCGGCTGAGCTCCTGACGAAACGGAACGAGTTCGTAGTGGTTCGTAAAGGAAATGAATTTACGAAGCATGACGAAAAAAGCTATACCATTCGGTCACATGAGCCATCTGATTATGAAAGGCTCATTTCAAATCTGGCAGATGACGAAATGAACGTGTCAGAAGTTTGTCATCTATGGGGGCTTTCAGAACGACAGCCATCTCACACGGAAGAAGAATGGGTGAAGCAAACGCAGCAAGATGCTTATTACTCCTTGCTTTATATCGGCCAGGCATTGAAAAAATATGTTTTGGACCAAAAGGTATCGATTACCGTTCTTTCCTCATTGACATATGCTGTTGGCGGTGAACCTGTACTTTATCCTGAAAAAGCGATCCATCTAGGACCTGCCATGGTTATATCACAAGAAACACCGAACTTGCGTTACCGCATTCTTGATATTGATCGCCCGGTGGAAAATGGGGTTCAAGAAAAGCGATTGCTGAAGCAAATAAGCGATGAGCTAGATCGAGCGTATGGACAGCTTCTCACGGTCTATCGACGAAATAAGCGATATGTGAAAAAGTATGCGAAAGGTTCAGTTCCCGAAACAGGACATGCTCATTTGGCTAAAAAAGATGGTGTCTACATTTTAATTGGCGGACTTGGGTTTATTGGATTGAATATCGCCCAGACTTTGGCCGAGCAAACGAAGGGAACCTTAATCTTAACGAGCAGGTCTGGACTCCCTGATAGAAGCAAGTGGCAAGAATGGCTGTCTACGCACGATGAACAGGATCCAACAAAGAAAAAAATACAAAAGGTAATGGCACTGGAAGAGACAGGCGCAGACGTTCTCATACAGAAAGTAGACGTTCGTCACAGGGAAGATATCCAGCAATTGATCAACACAGTGGATGCGTCATATGGACAGATCGACGGTGTGATCTATGCAGCTGGAGTGACAGGCGACCAATCTTTCCGGGTGATGGAGCAAACAGATGTCACATTTTCGGAGCCGCATTTTGAAGCGAAGATGAATGGCGTACTTCATCTTGATGCCGCCTTAGGTGATCGATCCCTTGATTTCTGTTTTGTACTGTCATCTTTGTCACCGATCTTGGGCGGACTCGGTTTTACAGCCTATACAGCTGTGAATCATTTCATCGATGCGTACGTGTATGAACGCAATCTACGTTCAGAAACACAGTGGTCTGTCATTAGCTTTGACGGCTGGGAATTTGAGCAGGGGAAGCAGCTCGATCTTCCAATCGGAGATGATGTCACCGAAACGTTAATTACAGAAAAAGAAGGAAGAATAATCTTTGAACGATTGCTTTCACTGGATCAAGTGGAACAAATGGTTATTTCGACAACATCTTTACATGATCGTATTCACAGATATGTAGACCGTTTATCCCGTGAGGAAGAGAGCGGCGGAGAGCATGTACAAGATGGAAACTTGTATTCTCGGCCAGCGCTTTCAACGAATTATGCGGCACCTGAAACAGAGCTGGAGAAGGAATTAAGTCAACATTGGCAAGCATTCTTTAAGATTGATGACATTGGCATAGATGATCATTTCTTTGAAATGGGTGGAGATTCTCTTAAGGCGATTACCTTCATTGGCATCATTCATCGTGCATTTAGTGTAGAGCTGACGCTGCCACAATTTTTCCAAATACCTACGATACGATTAATGGCAGCATATATCGACCAAGCAGATACTGCTGCTTATCATGCGATTGAAAAAGCCGAAGTGAAGGAGCATTATCCTCTGTCGTCTGCGCAAAAACGGTTGTATCTCATGCAGCAAATGGATGTAAACAGCACAGGATACAACGAGTTTAAAGCGGGGCGAATCAAAGGAAAACTCGATATCAGCAGGTTGGAATGGGCATTTCAGCAGCTCATTAAGAGACACGAAAGTTTGCGGACAGCGTTTGTACTAGAGAATGGCGTCCCTTATCAAAAGATTGAAGAAGAGGTACCATTTGCAGTCACATTGTTTGACCTCACAAAGGGATCGACACAAGGATCTGAGGAAGATCAAAAACAAGTGATTGAACAATTTTTGACTGCCTTTACGTTAAGTGAGGCTCCATTGATGAGAGTCGGTGTGATGAAGCTGGCAGAAGAGGAATTCGTGCTCATGCTGGACATGCATCACATTATCTCAGACGGTCTTTCTCAAGATATTTTGGTCAACGACTTTATGCAGTTATATGACGGCAGGACGCTTGAGCCTCTCGCTCTGCAATATAAAGATTTTTCAGAATGGCAAAATGACATGCTTGCGTCTGAAGCACTGAAAGAATCGAGTGATTACTGGAAAAACCGGTTAGAGGGTGCCCCGCTACTTGATCTGCCAACAGATTTCGATCGGCCAGAGGTGAGACAATTCCGCGGTGGACATTATACATTCCGTATAGAAGAAGCGGAGCTGAACGCGTTTAAGCAAATGATTTTAAAAGAAGACGCCACTCTGTTTATGGGTCTGTTAAGTGTGTATCAGATTTTGCTTCATAAATTAAGCGGACAATCAGATATCACGGTCGGGGTTCCGGTAGCAGGCAGAAAACAAGAGGAGCTGCAGCAAGTCATCGGTATCTTTGTCAATATGCTGCCACTTCGTTTATATCCTAAAGCAGAGCTGACGTACCAGCAATTCCTTCAGGATGTGAAGGCACATGTCATCGGTGATTTCGGACATCAAGAATATCAATATGAACAAATGGTTCAAGACCTCCAGTTAAGCCGGAGTGTCAGCCGGAATCTATTGTTTGATGCTGTGTTCGCTTTGCAAAATATGAATCAGCCAGAACTGAAGGTAGGCGGTTTAACCTTTAGTGATTATCCGTATGAGACAGGAACGTCGCGCTTTGATTTACTCTGGATTGCGTATGAGCAGGAAGACGGTCTTTCTTCAACGATTGAATATAATACTGAGCTTTTCAGTGAGGAAACCATTCAGCGGATTGCAGGCTTGCTGAAAGACATCATGCGGGCTGTTTCAGCAGATGCGATGAGAATAGAAGAGATCGAACTGACTTCTTCATTCAAGCAATTAGACGACGTATCTCTTTTCGAATTAGATGACTTAAAAATATAAGTAAAGAGGTGAATGGAAGAGTGATTGAACATGATGATTTTCAACTGAAAGCAGCGGCGAAGGAAAAGGCGAGGGAAAGAGCCTACTGGACATCTATTTTATCAGGTGTCCAGCTTGATGGCCGGATCCCTCATACGGTTTCACAAGCCCATTCTGCTGCAATGAACCGATCGCTTCATTCGTCCTTCCCTGTGGCTATGAACCATTCGTTAAAGCAATTATGTGGAGATTCTGATTTGCGCCTGTTTATCGTGCTGACCACAGCTGCTTTTGGCTTGCTTCAACGTTATAGCGGAAAAACTGAGTTGATGGTGACTGTTCCTACAATGGAACAGTCTGCCAATCAATCAGCCATCAATCATATGCTGCCGCTTAAGGCAGAGATTGAGCCTCATATGAGCTTTAGCGCAGGGCTAGAGGCAGTGAAACAATCGTTTCAGGAGGCAGTGCGTCATCAAAACTATCCTGTTCATATTTTAATGGATGAGCTTTGGCATTCAGTAGGAGAAGACAAGAAGCGTGTCAATCTGGCATGTGCGTTTGAGCCATTGCATGGGCATGCTGACCGAGAGCAGCTGCATGCGGATGTGCTCATTGTTTGGAAGAAAGAACAAGATTACCTTCATGCTGAAGTTCACTGGGATGCTTCCATTTATGACGATCAAATGATGGAGCAGTTCTCCAGACATTTCATGACACTCACAGAGCAATGTCTCAAAACCCCGGAACAAGCGATGAGCACACACTCATTTTTATCTGATATGGAGAAAAGTCAGCTGTTTGATTCGTTTCAAGGAGAGTCGCTCGCTTATCCAGTGGATCGTGATATTGTGTCGTTATTTCAAGAACAAGTCCAATTGCATCCAGCACGAACGGCTGTTGTGTTTGGCACCACCTCCTATACATATGAAGAGGTTGATGATTTATCGAATCGCATTGCACTTAGACTGTCTCAAAGTGAGATGACACGTGAGACTCCTGTTGGACTCAGAATGAATCGGTCTGCTGAACTGGTCATTGCCATTTTTGGCATTTTAAAGGCTGGCTATGCTTATTTACCGATTGATGTCCATCTGCCGATCGAAAGAATTCGGTATATGCTCAAAAACAGCGGTGCTGCAGCTATTGTCTCGGATGCAGAAGGATATGAAGGATTGGATGTCGAGGTTCATGTGATTCAAGACATGCTTCAAGAATCGCCAATAAAAGAGAATCTGACTTGGTCTATTTCGCCTTCGGATATGGCGTATGTCCTGTATACATCAGGAACGACAGGGCATCCAAAAGGGGTCGTTATTGAACATCGTCATGTCATTAATTTGGTATATGGAATGAAAACGCGCTTTTTTGATCTGCTCCCTGATCCTTTGCAAGTAGGGATGCTGGCTTCACACATTTTTGATGCGTCTGTGCAAACATTGTTCCCGGCATTGCTCCTCGGGCATACGCTGCATATTGCCAAAGATGAAGTCCGTATGGATGGGCATGCGTTATGGTCGTTTTACCAAGAAAACCACATTCAGCTGTCAGATGTGACCCCTTCTCACTTAAAGCTGATGAACAAGGCAGCAGCGCAATCAAAACAAGACCTGCCTGCTTTGAACATGCTGCTGGTGGGCGGAGAGGTGTTCACAAAAGAGCTGATGGATCAATTTTTACAGCATGTATCAGGTGAAAAACCGATCATGATTAATGCGTATGGGCCGACTGAATGTACGGTTCAGTCATCATCCTTTTTGATTCCCCATGACTGGGACGAGCAGGTCATTCCTATTGGGCAGCCGATGCCGAATGAGCATATTTTCATATGTGACGCGCAAGGGGAGCCAGTTCCGATTGGCGTCTTTGGCGAACTATATATAGCAGGCGATGGTGTAGGTCGTGGGTACATCAATCACCCTGATCTGAGCAAGGAGAAATTTATCAAAAAACCAGAGCTGAGCAGCGGGATGTTATACGGTACGGGAGACCTTGCAAGATGGCGGTTTGATGGGTTGATAGAATTTGCTAAAAGAAACGATGGCCAAGTGAAAATCAGAGGGTATCGAATTGAGCTCGAGGAGATTCGCAGAGCGATTCTTGATGACCCGCATATGCAAGGACTGATTCAAGATGTCATTGTCATTCCTAAGGAAACGAAGGATCAGGACCAATACATTTGCGCATATATGATGGCAAAACAAGCGATAGATCAGCGTGCGCTTCGTCAGTCTTTAAGTGAAAGGTTACCAGGTTATATGGTGCCGAGGCATGTCATTCAAATAGAACAATTTCCTTTGAATCTATCAGGGAAATTGGATATCCAAGCACTGCCGAATCCAGAAGATCAAGTGGCAGGCAATCAAGAGCCGTTGACCATTCAAGCACATAATGAAACAGAGCAGAAGCTTGTTCGCATTTTCGCATCTATTTTACAAGTCCCTGCTGCGCAGATACGTATAGATGAACCGTTTTTCGATTTAGGCGGGAACTCTTTTAATATCGTTGAACTGTCCAATAAAGTGAAAGAGGAATTTCAGCAGGAGCTGACAGTGATGGAGCTGTTCCAATATACAACTGTTTCGCAAATAGCCGCTCAATTGAGAACCAAAGTCTCAGGGCAAGAGAAACAGATCGAAAATGATGGAGAAAATGAAGCGGATGACTTAGAAAGTGCCGCTCAACTGTTAGGCGGGATGATAGATGAGTAAGTTCACAGGATTAGAGGTTGCAGTGGTTGGGATGGCCTGCCGTTTTCCGGGAGCAAAGAATATTCATCACTTTTGGGACAACCTTGCAAATGGAAGAGAGTCCATTACGTTCTTTTCAAGGGAAGAGCTGCTGGAGGCAGGGGTTGAGAAAGAAGCATTAGACCATGAGCAATATGTACGTGCTAAAGGAGCAGTCGATCAGCATGATCACTTTGATGCAGATTTCTTTGGTTATTCACAGCGTGAAGCAGAAGTAATGGACCCGCAAATCCGCATGTTTCATGAGGTGGCATGGGAATCCCTTGAAGATGCAGGCTATAACCCTGAAACCTATCAGGAACCGATTGGTTTATTTGGAGCTGCTTCTGCTAATTTATATTGGCAAGCTGCTTCCATGCTGATGAGAACGAATCACTCATCTGAACAATTTGCGGCTGTTCAATTAACAGATAAAGATTTCATGAACACAAAGGTATCCTACAAATTGAATTTGAAGGGACCGAGCGTAGCTGTTGATACAGCTTGTTCTTCCTCTTTGACTGCCATTCATATGGCGGCGCGCGCCCTGATTACTGGAGAATGTAAAATGGCACTCGCAGGCGGCGTCACCATTACGACCCCTCACAAAAAAGGATACATGTATCAAGAGGGCATGATCATGTCGCCAGATGGGCACTGCCGGGCTTTTGATGAACAGGCAGAAGGAACCGTTGGCGGCGAGGGCTGTGGAGTTGTTGTGCTCAAATCATTAAAGCAGGCACTAAAGGATAAGGACCATATCTATGGCGTGATTAAAGGTTCAGCCTATAACAATGACGGCGGGCGGAAGGTTGGCTACACAGCACCAAGTATAGAAGGACAAAGCGAAGTCATTAAAAAGGCACTCAACATCAGTCGTGTAGAAGCTGAGAGTATATCTTATATTGAAGCACATGGCACAGGTACAACTCTTGGAGATCCAGTTGAAATTGAGTCACTAAAGCAAGCTTTTCAAACGGATAAAAAACAGTTTTGTGCGATTGGGTCTGTGAAAACCAATATTGGTCATCTTGACTCAGCCGCAGGGATTGCAGGTTTTATCAAGACAACGCTTAGTCTGTACCATCAGATGCTGCCGCCTAGCCTTCATTATAAAAAACCGAATCCGAAAATTGATTTTGAATCAAGCCCATTTTATGTAAATACAACACCCGTACCATGGACGAAATCAGAGCAGCCGCTGCGTGCCGGTGTCAGTTCATTTGGAGTCGGCGGAACGAATGTACATCTGATCATGGAAGAGGCACCCGCCGCCGACAAACCGTCAGTAGAAAGAGATCATGAACTAATGGTGATTTCGGCAAGATCGAAGCAGGCGGTTCAAAAGTCTGCTGAACAAATGACCTCTTATTTAAAAGAACATAAGCATGTCACACTATCCGATGCTGCATTTACCCTGCAAGAGGGACGAAAGCATTTTCCTTATCGACAAGCTTTTCTTGCAGGTCCGGGCCGCACATTCCAGTCAGCCGGCCAGCCGCAAAAGGCCTTTCAACAGCCTGCGATCGTTTGGATGTTTTCTGGTCAAGGTGCTCAGTATGTGAATATGGGCAAGGATTTATATGAGAAAGACCCTGAATTTAAAGAAACGCTTCAGAAATGTTTTGCCATTATTTTATCGTTATCAGGTGTTGAGATCGAGAACGTGTTATATCCAACAACCGAAGAAGAGTTCATAGAAGCAGAACAACTCATGCAGCAAACATCATATACACAAATCATCTTGTTTAGTTTTGAGTATGCGCTCGCATCGAAGCTGATGGGACTAGGCATATGTCCGCATTATTTCATTGGTCATAGTATTGGAGAAATCACGGCTGCCTGCGTGGCCGGTATGATCAACCTTGAAGATGCCATCCGGATCGTTTTAAAAAGAGGCAGTTTGATGCAAAAAATGCCTCCAGGTGAAATGGCCGGTGTGTCACTCCCTGCCGAAGAGATTGAACATGATCTTCCAGAAGGTGTCGAGCTTTCTGCAGTGAATAGCTCACAATTATCTGTTGTTTCCGGTCCTTCAGAACGGTTACAGATTTATCTCGAACAAGCTGAAAAAAGAGGAGCTTCTGTCCAAAAGCTGAAAACCTCTCACGCCTTTCATACGAGTATGATGGATGAAGCGTCCGAACAGTTTAAGAACGTTCTCTCGGAAATCACCTACCAGCAGGGCGAGATTCCGATCCTTTCGAATGTGACAGGGAGCTGGTTAACAAATGAACAAGCCGCATCACCTGATTACTGGGCATCTCATATCAGGCAGCCTGTTTTATTTAGTCAAGGAGTAGAGACGTTACTTGGACTTGGAGAAGTGGTTTTCATTGAAGTGGGGCCAGGTCATACGTTAACTCAATTTGTGAGACGACATGATGACTATGATGTGAACAAAGCAGCGGCTGTTTCAATGGTGAGACATCCAAAAGAACAAGCTGCTGATGATGAATATATGAAAAAGGCTATAGGGAAGCTGTGGAGTTTTGGAGTGGAACCGAATTGGAGCGCTGTCAGAAAAGAAAAGGCCCCATATCGAGTGTCACTGCCAACATATCCATTCGAGCATCAAATATTCCCCTCTCCGCAGTTTAAAGCGGATCAGCTGATGACCGCTTTAGCGCCATCAGAAAAGGGGGAGAAACTCTCAGCTGATTTTCAAGACTGGTTTTACATTCCGGTATGGGAACGCTCTGCACCTGTACTAAAAGAGCAGCATCATCAAGGGAAGCGTATCTTGGTTTTTGAGAAAAATGGTCATATTGGCGCTTATTTGAAAGAACGGCATGCAGAGGTTGTCAGCGTCTGTCAAAGTGATCATACGATCAAAGAAAATGACCAGTTGATGAAGGCGGACGTTCATATGCTGTCACATTTAGAGTGGGTGATGGCTGAACTGCAGCAATCTGAATTTATACCGGAAGAGATCATCTGGATGCATGATGAACTAACAGAAGATACAGGTGATCAGCCAAACTACTTATCTGTGCTCGATCTCGTCAGGCTGATCAGCCAGTATCATAACACAGCCATCCGTCTTCATCTTGTGACAAACCAAGCGCATGATGTAATCGGGATGGAGAAGGTCAATCCTCTTCAAGCAACATGTACTGGGCTGGCTCTGACCATTCCTCAAGAATATCAGCATATTGCGTGTCAGCACATTGATTTATGTCAGGAAACAAAGGCGGACTGGCCGCTATTTCTTTCATACGAGGTTGCAATGCACGATCAAGATGCGGTCGTGGCGTATCGCGTGAACAGCAGGTGGGTTCGAAAGGCTTCAAGCACCCCTTTAAACAAAGAGGAATCTTCCAAGCAGCCTTTCAGGACTCATGGCGTTTACCTCATGACCGGCGGTATGGGGGGCATTGGCTTCACATTAGCTAAACATTTAGCAGAAACGTATCAAGTGAAACTTGTGTTCATGAGCCGAGTACAAATACGTGAACGCTCTGCATGGCTTGATCTGCGTGATGCGGAGGGGAAAGAAGCTGAAACCGTGAAAAAGCTGATGACTCTTGAAGGGTTAGGAGCTGATGTACAAGTTGTACACGGTGATGTGTCAGATCAAGATGCTGTGCAGAAAGCGGTCCAGCTGGCTCATACGTCATTTGGTGATTTACATGGTGTCATTCATGCGGCAGGAGAGGCAGACGGGAAGATCATCCAAGCAAGAACAGCAGACGATGAAATTCGCATGTGTCAGGCAAAAATCAACGGGACCTATGTGCTGGATGAAGCACTCAAGGATGAAACGCTCGACTTCTTTTTACTTTGTTCATCCCTTGTGTCCTTTCTTGGAGCGGCTGGACAAGTGGCTTATGCGGCTTCCAATGCTTTTATGGATAGCTTTGCTCATGCGAAGAGGCAGGAAGGAAAGCCAGTGATTTCTTTAAACTGGGATCGGTGGGAAAAAGTCGGTATGGCACACGACTCAGCATTAGCGGCCAAAGTCAATGACATGATGGCACTTGAGGAGCAGGCGGGAATTTTGCCAGAACAAGGGATAAAGGCCTTTCAGGAAGTGCTGCGTCTAGATTATCCGCAAATTCTTGTTTCTGTTCGAGACATGGGTGAGAGAATGAAACATCGATTAACACCTATGCAGCAGGAAGAAGAGCCGTCTCAACAA
Source organism: Bacillus sp. NMTD17 (assembly GCF_002998735.1). NCBI lineage: Bacteria > Bacillati > Bacillota > Bacilli > Caryophanales > Bacillaceae > Bacillus > Bacillus sp. NMTD17. The sequence continues at coordinate 197,458 of NZ_PVRH01000006.1, read as the reverse complement.
ATATCGAAGGTCATAGATGATCGTCTAGAAGCATCATTGAGTGATGTACTCAGCTCCTTTTTTCATCATGAACCGGATGTGAATGAGAACTTCTTTGAAATGGGTGCGACATCCCTTGATTTGCTGCAGATGAGCGGTCATATCAAATCAATTTATGGCATAGAGGTTCCGGTAGTCATGATGTATAGCCACCCGACCATCGCGTCATTGGCTGCCGAACTGAAGAAGATACATGGGGTAAAGGAAGAAAAGCAAGCTGTCACTGAATCATCTAATCTCCGTAAACAGGCGATGGCAGATGGGAAAAACCGCCGTAAACAGAGATTAAAACGAAAATAGATGGGAGAAATGCAGCGTATGTCTGATCAAGAGCAATGGACCGAATCTGGACTTGAAATTGCAGTTGTAGGATTAGCAGGTACGTTTCCCGGAGCACCGAATGTGCAAACGTTTTGGGAAAATGTATCGCAAGGGAAAGAATCCGTTACGTTTTTCACTGATGAAGAATTAAAGGCAGCGGGTGTAGATGAGACGCTGCTAAAGCGTTCTGATTATGTGAAGGCAAAACCATTTTTACAAAATGCATCATCATTTGATGCAGACTTTTTTGGCTACTCTCCGCGAGAGGCATCCATTATGGACCCGCAAATTCGATTGATGCATGAATGCACATGGCATGCGCTAGAGGACGCAGGCTATGAGCCTGAGCAATACGAAGGATTAATTGGTCTTTATGCCGGGGCATCTAGCAATCTATCGTGGATGGGGCAGCATATGTCGTCACTTGAAAAGAACGAAGATGTATTTCAAATCATGCATCTCAATGACCCGTCCTTTGCTTCTCGGATTGCTTATAAATTAAATCTAAAAGGTCCAAGCGTATCGGTACAAACGGCTTGCTCCACGTCGCTTGTTGCTATTCATATGGCCTGTCAAGGATTAATCGGAGGTGAATGCGACCTTGCGTTAGCAGGAGGTGTCACACTCCATCAGCCGCAAATCATAGGCTATCAATACCAAGAAGGAATGATTTACTCTCCTGATGGCCATTGCCGTCCGTTTGATGAAAAAGCAAAAGGAACCATTTTTGGTGAAGGTGCAGGCGTGGTTGCGCTAAAACGATTGAAAGATGCGATAGAAGACGGAGATTTTATTTATGCCGTCGTAAAAGGATCTGCAACGAACAATGATGGAAGCAATAAAGTCGGCTATACAGCCCCAAGTGTGAGTGGACAGGCAAGTGTCATTGAATCTGCGTTAGAAATGGCTGAGACAGAACCAGAGACGATTTCTTATATCGAAGCACACGGAACGGGTACGCCTGTTGGAGATCCGATTGAGATTGAGGCGCTTACCCGTGCTTTTCAAACAGATCAACAAGGCTATTGCCGGATTGGATCAGTCAAAGCCAATATTGGGCATTTAGATGCTGCAAGCGGCGTGGCTGGTTTTATCAAAACAGTCATGATGCTGCATCATCGTCAATTTGCCCCGATGCCGCACTTTGACAAGCCGAATCACCGTATTCCGTTTGATCAAACGCCATTTTATGTTGGGACAGACAAAGCGGAGTGGAAGACGTCTCATTTGCCAAGGAGAGCTGGAGTCAGTGCCTTTGGTATAGGGGGAGCAAATGCTCATGTCATCTTAGAAGAGGCGAAGCCGAGAAAAGCAAACGGCACGGCCTCGTCCAAAGAATTAATTGTGCTTTCAGCTAGATCAACGCATGATATGAAGAACATGACAAAAAACTTGAAGGAATATGTCTCCTCACATCATGAACTCTCACTTGGCCAAGCAGCTTACACCTTACAAAGTGGAAGAAAAGCCTTCAAATATCGAAAAACGTTTGTCTGTTCGTCGCGGGATGAATTATTAGAGCAACTGCAAGTGCAAGATACAGCAGGGAGAGAAAGTCTTCTTTATAAACGGATCAGCATGAGGCTGACGGGGTATCATGAGTCAGGTTTACGTGATTACATCAAGCTGTATGAGAAAGATCATTCTTTCAAAACAGAAGTGGATCGATTAATGAGCCTCGTCCAATCTGCGGTACCTATCAAAAAAGACGAGCTGTTCCATTCCAAACAAAGCAGACAATCAGAAGTGGCTATGCTGATCATGACATCGGCTTTTGCCAACGAGCTAAGGTCACTCGGAATTGAACCAGATGGTTGGATTGGAGAAGGCAGCGGAGTCTGGACAGCTTTATATGCAGCAGGCGGGCTTGAGCTAAGAGACGCAGCATCAATTGTGTACGACCTTCATGACACCGAGACGGTTAATCAAAGGCTGGCTTCCCTGCCTCAGAGAACACTCCAACAGCCTGTTTACATGCAGCAAACCGGGGAGGAACTAACCACTTTCCACCCATCGTCTGCAAAGCGTTTTCTTGATATGGATCAGCCTGTAAAACCGCCTTTGATTGAGCAAGAATCAACAGCCTTGATCATTGATCTTTCAATAAAACAAAGCATTGTGGTTGAAAAGGGAGCAGAAAAATCAATCGAACCACTTGATGGAGACATTCTTCAAATCGCCGGTGTTCTTTGGGAAATGGGGGTCGGCTTATCCTTTCCTTTAACAGAGGAGAAGAACAGGCAGCGCATTCCGCTACCTGGGTATCCATTTCATAAAACCGATTTTTCTGCACAAACAAATACGATGGCAGCCATTGAGCCACAAAAGCCGCAGGATGTAAAGCGTGTTTTTACTTCGCTCGCTTCTTTACAAAAAGATATTTACGACATTGTTCAAACTCATTTTGGATTTGATCAAATAGATGATGAATCGCCATTTTTTGAATTTGGTGCGACATCACTTGATATATCTCAGCTTGCAGCGAAAATATCTGAGCGAATGGATCAACAAATTGACACTGTTCAATTGTATCGGTTTGCTACAGTGGCAAGCCTTGCTGAATATTTGTTTGAAGAACAGATGGAACGTGATCAAACATCTGCTTCTCTCCCAATAAAGAACATGTCCCAGGAGCATACGGATATTGCGATTGTCGGAATGGCAGGAAGATTCCCAGGGGCTTCGTCGCTAGAAGACTTTTGGCAGCGTCTTGTGAATGGCGAGGAAATGATTCACTTTTTCACAGAAGAAGAACTCAAGAAAGCAGGGCTGGATGCGTCTGTCTATCAGCATCCGAATTTCATTGGAGCAAAAGGCCGTTTACAAGAGATCGAAGGCTTTGATGCAGACTTCTTCAACTATTCTGCTAGAGAGGCAGAGCTCATGGATCCGCAGTTCAGGCTCTTGCATGAATGTGCTTGGGAAGCGCTGGAGGATGCTGGCTGTGACCCTGATCGAATGGCAGGGAAAATTGGCGTTTATACAGGAACGAGTCCAAATCATGAGTGGCTGACGCGCTTTGCACATCAAATGGAAGCAACCGAGCAATTCAGCGCAATGCTGTTAAATGATCGTGAATTCTTTAGTACGCAGCTTTCTTATAAATTGAATTTACACGGGCCTAGCGTGACCATGCAGACAGCTTGTTCGACCTCACTTGTCAACATTGGCATGGCTTGTCAAGCATTATTGAATCAAGAATGTGATGCAGCACTGGCTGGCGGTGTGACGGTCAGTTCTCCAGAAAATATCGGCTACATCTATCAAGATGGGATGATTCAATCAAAAGATGGACATTGCCGTCCGTTTGACCAAGAGGCGAGCGGAACCATTTTCGGAGATGGAGCGGGGATTGTTCTGCTAAAACGTTATGAAGATGCGATGAGAGACGGCAACCCGATTCATGCGGTCATCAAAGGGGTTGGTGTGAACAATGATGGCAGCCGAAAAGCTGGTTTTACCGCTCCGAGTGTGGAAGGACAGGCAGAGGTTTTAAAAGAAACGTATGAAAAATCAGGTATCGATCCCGCATCCATTGGTTATGTAGAAGCACATGGTACGGGGACAAAAATGGGAGATCCAATTGAGGTATCTGCCCTTAGTCAAGTGTTCAAAGGGACAGATCCGCTGACGATTCCGATCGGTTCTGTGAAAAGTAATGTCGGCCACTTAAATAGTGCGGCAGGGATTGCAGGTCTGTTTAAAGCCATTTTGGCCCTCCAGCATAAAACGATCCCGCCAACCATTCATTATGAATCACCCAATCAGGAGATCCCTTTCAAAGATACACCGTTTTATGTGAATCAAAAGGCGTTGTATTGGAAGGAAGCAGATGGCCCGAGAAGAGCGGGGGTTAGCTCTTTCGGTATCGGTGGAACGAACGCCCATATGATCATAGAAGAGGGCATACAGGCGAAGCAAAAACCAGCTTCTAACCAAAAGCAGCTGCTCGTCTTATCAGCAAAAACGGATACTGCTTTAGCGAAAATGACAGAGCAATTAAAGCAGTATGTGATCCAGCACCCTCAAGTTCCGCTTGAAGATATTGCTTATACATTGCGGTATGGCAGAAAGCAATTTCCATACCGAAAAGCCATCGTGCTCGCGTCTGCTGATGAATGGATGCAGCAGAACCAGCTTGAAACGAGTGTGTTCCGAAGCAAAAAATGGCGTAAAGCGACCTTTATGTTTTCGGGTCAAGGCGCTCAGTATGCTGGTATGATGCGCGGATTATACGATGCAGAGCCAGTGTTCAAATGGGAAGTAGATAGATGCTTTAAATATGTAATGGAAACGGAGCAAGTTGATTTAAAGGGCATTGTTTTTTCCAAGAATGAAACGAACGAAGACATCACAAAAACGTCAAATGCTCAGCCGCTTCTCTTTATATTTGAGTATGCATTAGCCAAATTGCTTCAGCATAGCGGTGTTGAGCCAGAATCAATGATTGGACACAGTATCGGCGAATACGTTGCCGCTTGCTTGTCAGGGGTCTTTTCTCTGGAGTCTGCATTAACACTCGTGATGGCAAGAGGAAGATTGATGCAAGACATGGAAAAAGGCGCCATGCTTAGTGTGCAATTACCTGAGGCAGAGCTGACTTCGATGATTGATGAATCGCTTTCTGTTGCTGCTGTCAATGCAAAAGACCTTTGTGTCGTTTCTGGAAGAGAAGAGCATATCACTGCATTTGAAAAGAAACTGCAAGACAAAGGAATTGTCACAAGACAGCTCCATACTTCTCATGCCTTTCATTCCTATATGATGGAGCCGATGCTTGAGGCGTTTCAACAATTCGTAGAGAAAGTAGAATTGCATGAGCCGACGATTCCGTTTATATCGAATGTGACAGGCACCTGGGCAACAAGTGAAGAGGTGATGACAGCATCTTATTGGACGAGCCACCTGCGTGGAACCGTTCGTTTTCATGAAGGTCTATCTCAGCTGTTAACCGATGAAGTACGAGCGCTCATTGAAGTTGGACCTGGAAACAGCTTGACGGCATTAGCGAAACGTCATGATAACAAAGAGTCTCATCATGATGTTCTGAATATGGTGAGGCATGCAAGAGAACAAGCGGATGACCATGCATATTTCTTAAAAAGAATAGGAGAGCTATGGGCAGGCGGCTACGAGGTCAAAGCGCAGCAACAACCAAATCAAGAGGAACGTCAGCTCGTATCGCTGCCGACCTATCCATTCGAACGGAAACGATATTGGATTGAAGCAGGAAAGCCGGCTTCTCCGCAGCTATCCGTTCCTAAGGAAACGAAGAAGAAAGAGATGGAAGAATGGTTCTACCTGCCTTCATGGGAGCAGCAGCCGCTAAAACCTGTTTTCGAAAAAGAAACAGAAGAACAAACGTGGCTCATTTTCAGGGAACAGGATGCTTTTCATGAACTGTTTACCCATTCATTTAAGCAACAAGGTATCAAGGTCATTTCTGTCACAAAGGGTGAAGCTTATCAAGAGCAAGATCAGTCGTTTACGATCAATCCGGCAGAAGGCCAGCACTACCGTAACATGCTAGATTCATTGTCTAATAGAGGTGTCAATATCCATCGGATTCTGCATTTATGGGAAGCTGCGAAAGAAGATGACAACTCGAATCGTCAATCCGCTTTTCAGGCGCACATTGAAAAAGGCTATTACAGCTTAATTTTCTTATCTCAAGCGATTGCTGCCCAAAAAAATATTCGAGAATGCCGTCTGTTTACGATCACTAGCGGAATTCAGCCAGTCACAGGCAATGAGACGATATGTGCAGAGAAAAGTGCAATGCTTGGACCGTGTAAAGTGATTTCACAGGAATACCATCATATCAAATGCTGGAATATCGATGTGGAAGATGTGCCAGAAGTCATGTCTTGGAAGGAACAAGTACTTGTCGATCTTATTGTGCAGGAAATCATGCAGCCTGGAAAGGACCAGCTTGTGGCGTATCGCAATCGTCAACGCTGGGTGCAGAGCTACAAACGTTTGCCGCTGCAAAAAGAAGATGGACTTCCGAAGATGATCAGGCCAAATGGTGTGTATCTGATCACAGGAGGTTTAGGCGGCATCGGATTTGTTCTATCAAAGATGCTGGCGAAGGAAGGAAATGTACATCTTTATTTAACTGGAAGAACGGCATTGCCGCCGAGAGATGAATGGGCGTCATACGTTCACCAAGTAAATGCCGATGAAGCGCAGCGTACGAGAATTGAGAAGGTGCTTGAGCTCGAACGATTAGGTGCAACAGTAGAAGCGGTGCAGGCGAATGCAGGAGATCTGGATCAGATGAAACGTGTATTTGATGCCATTCGCAAAAAGCATGGCGGCGTTCATGGTGTATTCCATGCGGCAGGATTACCAGGAAGTACATCCTTCCGTGCAATCAAAGATATCCCTTCTACACTGGCGCAGGGAGAGGATCAATTCCAATCAAAGGTGAAAGGGCTCGATGTGCTAGAGCAGCTGCTGGAACAAGAACAAGCAGATTTTTGTCTTCTCTTTTCTTCCATTAGTGCATTGCTTGGGGGCTTAGGATTCTCCGCTTACTCAGCGGCTAACTTATATATGGATGCATTTGCAGCTAGACTTAATCAACATAGTCAAACCCCGTGGATGTGTGTGAACTGGGATGCGTGGAATTTCTGGGGTGAGCTAGAATCCACAATTGGTGAATCGATAAATGAGCTTGCGATATTACCAGAAGAGGGTGCTGAGCTGTTCCAGTATGTTCTGTCTAACCGGCAGAATCGACACATGCTCGTGTCCACGGGAAATCTTGAAGAACGAATGGATCAATGGCTGTCACTAGAGCCGAAGGCAGCAGAGAATGAGGATTCATATGAGGTGTCTAAGCACGAAAGACCAGAGCTCGGCAATCCATATGTGGCTCCTCGAAATGAAACTGAAAAAGCGATCTGTCAAGTTTGGCAGGATTTTATGGGCATGGAACAAGTGGGCATTCACGACAATTTCTTTGATCTCGGCGCAAGCTCGCTGGATATTGTTCAAGTCACCAATCGGTTAAATCAAGCACTTCAAACAAATGAAGCGGTTGTGACCTTGTTTACGTACCCATCTGTTGCTGAGCTTGCGAAATATATCCAGCCTTCTGAGGACTCGCAGGAAGAAGCGATGGAAGAAGAACTAGCCGTCGTCACTTCAGGTGATCGAAGAGCTCGTTTTAAACAGCAACGGAATAAAAGATTGAGAGGCGGAATCGAGAATGAATGATACAACGAATCACTATCATGGCGCAGAAATTGCTGTTATCGGTCTTGCAGGTCGTTTTCCAGGGGCCAAAAATGTAGAAGAGTACTGGGAGAATCTGAAAAAGGGAAAAGAAACCATCTCTTTTTTTACAGAGGAAGAATTACGGCGTGAAGGTACAGATGAAGCCTTATTGAAAAACCCCCGTTTTGTTAAAGCAAAAGGGATGCTAGATGATGTTGATTTATTTGATGCGGATTTCTTTGACTATACACCAAAGGAAGCGGCTATGATGGATCCGCAGTTCAGACTGTTTCATGAATGTGTGTGGACGGCGCTTGAAGACGCTGGGTACGATCCGTTTGAATATAAAGGGCAAATTGGTCTTTATACAGGTGCAGGAATCAATACAGAATGGGTCATGAGAGCACTTCAAGGGGCGGCTCAAGGTGAGGATTCGAAAACACTGGAAGCTGCCGTTCTGAATATGCGTGATTATTTAGCGACGATGATTTCATATAAATTAAATCTGAAGGGACCGAGTATGGTGGTGCAAACCGCCTGCTCGACCTCAATGGTGTCGATTCATTTAGCCGTTCAGGCTTTATTAAGCGGTGACTGTCATATGGCTGTTGCAGGCGGCGTGTCCATTCGCCTGCCGCAAAAATCGGGCTATCTTTATCAAGAAGGCATGATCCATTCATCTGACGGACATTGCCGCGTCTTTGATAACAAGGCCGATGGAACCGTTTTTGGTGATGGTGCAGGAGCCGTTATTTTAAAAAATTTAGAGGATGCCATTGAAGACGGCGATCACATTTATGCTGTCATTAAAGGATCATCTATTAATAATGACGGAAATAGAAAAGTAGGATATACAGCGCCGAGTACGAAAGGTCAATTATCAGCGATTAAAACAGCACTTCGAATGGCTGAGGTGGAACCTGAAACCATTTCGTACATTGAAGCACATGGAACCGGAACAACCCTCGGAGATCCGATCGAAATTGAAGCGCTCAAGCAAGCGTTTGATACAGATAAAAAAGGCTTTTGCCGCATTGGTTCTGTCAAATCAAATGTTGGTCATTTGAATGATGCGTCAGGTGTCGCCGGCTTTATTAAAACCGTTTTAAGCTTAAAGCATCAAGTGATTCCGCCGACGATTCATTTTGAAACGCCGAATGAAAAAATTGAATTTGCCAATTCGCCTTTCGTTGTAAACACAGACTTGACGCCATGGAGCAAGCATGAATCTCCTCGCCGTGCAGGTGTAAGCTCATTTGGGATTGGTGGAACAAATGCTCATGTCATTTTAGAAGAAGCACCTGCTACACGTGTCGCCGCAGATAGCCCTGAGGATAGTGAACTCCTTTTATTATCTGCCAAAACACCAGCAGCTCTTGAGAAAATGACCGATCGCCTTGCGGACTATTTACTTCAGCATCAGCAGCATGTTCGTCTAAGTGACGTTGCCTATACGCTGCAAACAGGGCGCCATCATTTCCCGCATAAACGTGTCATTCTTGGAAGTAACACGGCTGACATGTTACAGGCGCTGAATCAAAGGTCAAAAGAGGTGGTCAAGACGGCAAGCTCCCAAACATCGAGCCGGCCAGTCGTCTTTCTTTTCCCAGGTCAAGGATCTCAGTATGTAGACATGGGGCGTCAGCTTTATGACAAATATCCAGTCTTTAAGGAAGCGCTGGATCAATGCTTGAATCAATTCAAACAGCATATCTCAGTTGACCCATTCAGCATTTTATTCTCAACAGAAGCAAGTGATGATCCTCAGCTGATCAACCAAACAGAATATACGCAGCCGCTTCTGTTTAGTGTGGAATACGCTTTGGCTAAATTGCTGATTCATTTTGGCGTCAAACCGCAGGCACTGATCGGCCACAGTATTGGAGAATACACAGCTGCTGCCGTATCTGGTTTACTATCTGTTGAAGATGCCGTAGATCTTGTGTCTTATCGCGGACAGCTCATTAGCAAGCTTTCAAAAGGCTCTATGCTGAGCGTTCCTTTGAGTGAACAGAACGTGCTGCCATATTTAACAGATGATCTTTCACTTGCAGCAGTAAATGGTCCTGAGTTATGTGTAGTGTCAGGGGAGACCGCAGCCATTGATGCACTTGCTGAGAAGCTGGAGGCTGCTGGACATGGGTGTAGAAAGCTTCACACCTCACATGCCTTCCATTCTAAAATGATGGATGACATCCTGCCATCATTCAAAGAAAAGGTAGCTGAGTATCAATTGAATGCACCGTCTATCCCGTATATTTCTAACGTCACAGGTACGTGGATTGACCATGAAGCAGTGCAAGACCCGGCATATTGGGCTGATCACTTGCGGCAAGCGGTCCGTTTCCGTGATGGAGCGGAGACATTATTAACGGAGCTTGATCCTATTTTCGTTGAAGTCGGGCCGGGGAATACGTTAAGTGCCTTTATTCGCCAAGCCTCAAAGGAACACCATCAGCAGCCGATTCCATTGATGCGTCACCCGAAAGAAGAGGCAGCAGACGACCGCTACCTGCTGGGCAGGCTTGGTGACATCTGGCTTCAAGGGGTGCCGGTTGACTGGACAAAATGGCGAAATCAGACATCAAATCAAAAAGTATCCTTGCCGACCTATCCATTTGAACGACAAAGATATTGGATTGAAAAGGTAGATACATCCGCATTATCTTCATCCTCAGGTGTGCAAATGGTGGTGCCGAAGGAAAACAAGGCACAGGGAATAGAAAAAAACAATCAAGTCCATTCCGCCGCAGCGAATGATATTGAGGCAACGTTACAGCGGATGTGGAAAGACATTTTAGGAATTGAAAAGGTGGAAAGAGACGACCACTTCTTTGAGCTTGGCGGACATTCGTTAAATGCGACCGGTCTGATTTCTCAAATTCACAAAGAGTTTGGTGTAGAACTTACGCTCACAGACATGTTCAACAATCCGACGATTGAAAAGCTCCAAGCATTCATCGAAAAGGCAGAGAAGCATCAATATTTCAAGATTGAACCAGTGGAAAAGAAAGACACGTATCCATTATCTGCTGCTCAAAGACGGACATTCCTCATTCATCAGCGTATTGGTCAAGTGACCTCATACAACATGCCGATGGCACTAAGATGTAAAGGTGAAATTGACGTCGAGCGCTTTGAGCAGACCTTCAAGCAATTAATTGATCGTCATGAAACATTGCGAACGACCTTTGAATTAAAAGATGGAGAACCGGTTCAGCGGGTCCATGATGATTTCCACTTTGCTGTTGAAATGACAGAGGCTGATGAAGAAGGATTAGAAGCACAAATCGATGAATTCATTCGTCCATTTGACTTAAAGGCTGCACCATTGATCCGTGTGCGTTTTGTGAAAATCGCAGCACATGATCATCTCTTATTAGTCGATATGCATAATATTGTGGCGGATGGAGCGAGCATGAACATCTTTATTAAAGAATTTACTGAGCTCTATCGAGGGGAAACCTTGCCGGAACTGACCGTTCAATATAAAGATTATGCAGAATGGCAAGACAAATATTTCCGCAGCGAGATGTTTCAAAAGCAGCAGGATTATTGGAAGCAGCAAATTGGCTCAAATGTGCCAACTTTGACAATGCCATATGATTTTGAACGGAAGGAACAATCCTTCTTAGGAAGAGCGATTAAATTTAATATTGAACCGCACATCGTTGAGAAAATTGAACAGCTCGCTGAACGGTATCAACTGACAAATAACGTCATCTTGTTCCAGCTATATGGGCTGCTGCTCTCACGTTATGCGGATCAGGAGGAATTGATTGTCGGTTCACTTGTGGCTGGACGACGTCATGCAGATATCGAGCATACAATTGGCATGTTTACGAACTTCCTGCCAATTAAACTAGACATGGTACAAGAAGCAACCTTTACAGAGCAATTGGCGCAGACAAAGCAAGTACTGCTGGATGCGTATGACCATCAAGAGTACCCATTTGACCAAATGGTTGAGCATCTGAATCCAAAAACAAGACCGCATCGCAATCCATTCTTTGATACGATGCTCATCTATCATAATGAGTACGATCCGAATATTAAAATTGAAGCCGATGGACTGACATTTGAAACTCATGAGTTTGCAAAGGGAATTTCCAAACTCGATATGAAAATGGATGTTGTCAGAGAGGTAACGGGCGAGTTAAAGTGCGTGCTTCAATACAATCTAGCTCTGTTTAAACATGAGACGATGCAAGCTTTCGTCAACCACTTCCAGCACTTGGTCGAACAGGCTGTTCAAACACCTGATCAACTGCTCAAGGATTTCGCTGTTCTTTCACAGGAAGAAGAACAAGCAGCAAAAGAAAAAAGGGAGCGCGCAGAGGAAAAAGCACCGCTCGTACTGACAGTCAGCTCGACATTTACAGCAGATCCAGTCGCACCTTATATTCAGTACTGGACCAAGCAGTTTGATGTGCAGCTCGATGTTCAATTTGCACCATATGGGCAGGTTTATCAGGAATTACTAAATGAGCGCAGCCTTATCTCACAGAAGAAAAACGGTGCGAATCTTCTGCTCATTCGTTTAGAGGATATCACTGGTCCCGCTCATCTCTCACTGGAAGAAAAGAAAAAACTGGCTTCAGAGCATGCTGAAGAACTTGCTAACGTTCTGAAATCAAAAACGAAACATAACCTATATTTTGTTGGGATTCTGCCGATAAGTGCTGCTCTTAAAGACACCCTGCAAGACGTGGAACAAGAGTGGATTGCTCAGTTATCTGAGATAGGCGGTGTTCAGTTGATCGATTGTCGTCAGCTTGCTCAGCAATATCAGATGGATGACATCTTTGATGAAAAAGGAGAGCAAGCCGCACACCTCCCATTCACTGAAGTCTTTTGTGGAGCTATCGGTACAAAAGTCGCACGCGAGATCATTGCATGGCAAGGTGCACCATTTAAGGTAGCGGCCATTGACTGTGATCATACGCTTTGGAGAGGTGTCGTTTCAGAAGACGGTGTGGAAGGCATCGACATTACGCCAGAACATCAAATGCTTCAGCGCTTTTTAAAACAAAAGCAGCAAGAGGGGCTCCTGCTTGTCTTAAGCAGCAGGAACAATGAAGAAGATGTGTGGCGCGTGTTTGAAAACCACCCAGATATGATCTTGCAAAAAGACGATATCGTCGACTGGCGCATCAATTGGGAAAGTAAACCGGCACATCTAAAAGAGATGGCAGATTCTCTGAACCTTTCATTATCTCAGTTTATTTTCTTAGACGATGATCCAGCTCAGTGCTTGCGTATGAATGAAGAGCTGCCTGAAGTAATGACGCTGCTGTTACCTGCCAATGAAAAAGCGATTCCATTATTCGCCCAGCATGCTTGGGCATTCGACCGCTATGATGTCACAGATGAAGATAGAGGACGAACAACGAGCTACAAGGCTGAAAAGGCTCGTCAAAAAGAGAAAGCAGAGTCGCCGTCAATGGAGCAATTTTTACAAGATTTAAATTTGACCATGAGTGTAACAGAGTGGGGAGAAGAGCACCTTGCCCGCGTGGCGCAAATGAGCAGCCGTATTAACCAATTCCGCTTAAATGATCAGCGCTTTGATGAACAGCAGCTGAGAGAGCGGATGGAAAATGAGCATGTCCAGGGCTGGGTCATTGAAGCAGCGGATCGCTTCAGTCATGAAGGGATTGTAGGGGCTATCTTGGCTCATCATGCAGACGGCACCTTGAAAATTGATGCATGGATGCTAAGCTGCCGTGCTCTAGGGAAAGGGATTGAGCAAAAATGTCTGACATGGCTCGCTGAATACAGCCGTCAGCACCAGCTTTCTTCCATTGAATTTACATTTGCATCGACTGGACGTAATGAGCTGTTCAAGTCATTTATGCAAGAGCACCAGATGCAGGAGGTTGAGGGGCAGCAAACATATCGTATACAAGTGGAAGAAATCGATTCACTGAGCAATCACATTCAGATCGTCGACCACCTGTCACCTCGTCAGCACTCGGCAGAAGAAATAGAGGGTCAAAGGGTGGAGGCAGCAAGTCATTCAGCTTCTAAAGGTTATACATGGGAAACGGTTCAACCAGATCAAACGCTGCACAGCGGTTATGTAAAAGCCCTTAAGGTACATGATCAAGAAGGTCTTCGTGCATTATTAAAGACGGAACTGACACAAGATCATGGACTTTACGCACAGCCAACCAATGAACGCGAGGCATTGCTTTTTGATATTTGGTGTGACATTCTTCATGTGGAAAAAGTAGGAATTGACAACGACTTTTTCGATTTAGGAGGAAATTCTTTACTTGCTGTCAAAATGGAAGTAGAGATTGAAAAGAAGGGTTGGTATGTTGATGATTTGAATTTTGCTGAAAAACACACCATTCGAGAATTAGCAAAATATATGAAGAGGGAGAATCAGCATGCATAAAGATGTAAAAGCCATATATGAAGAATCAAAAATTTTAGATGAGGCCACTCATTTATACGGAGTCCAGCGAAGTGACATCCACTTTATCGCAGATGCAGAAAACTATGTGTATGAACTTAAAAAAGACGGAGAGTCTTTCATTTTAAAAATTACCCATACCATCCGCAGATCACCTGATTATATTTTAGGTGAAATGGAATGGCTCCATCACTTAGCGAAGGGCGGACTTTCGGTTGCGAAACCAATTGCTTCATTAAATGGCCGTGATATCGAGCAAGTAGACGATGGGCAAGGCGGTTCATTTTTGCTTCGAGTCTATGAAAAAGCATCAGGCCATAAAGTGGAAGAGGCAGACTGGAACGATGAATTATTTTATGCCCTTGGACAGTACACAGGGCGCATGCATAAACTGACAAAAAGCTATCAGCTGTCAGACCCACGTTATAAAAGACAAGAGTGGGATGAAGAGGAGCAGCTTAAACTGCGTAAGTATGTCCCAGCCGATCAGACTCTTGTGTTTGAACAAGCGGATCGGTTGATGGAAAAGCTGGCAAAGCTTCCGAAAAATCAGGATACGTACGGATTGGTTCATGCGGATCTTCATCACGGAAACTTCCACTGGGATCAAGGGAAAATTACGACCTTTGATTTCGATGATATCGGGTACAACTGGTTTATAAATGACATCAGCATTTTGCTATACAATGTCTTGTGGTACCCAGTCATTCCATACGAAGACAAAGCTGCTTTTGCAGGAAACTTTATGAAGCAATTCCTTAAAGGCTATCGTGAAGAGAATGAACTTGGGGATGAATGGCTTGCCTACATTCCTGACTTCCTTCGCTTACGACACATGCTGATCTATGGCTTGCTGCATCAAGCATTTGATTTGGCCACCATTGGAGAAGAAGAGAAGGCCATGCTCGCTGGCTTCCGCTCCGACATTGAGCAAGCAGCACCGATTACGACGTTTGACTTTACAAAACTAAGTCAATCTTAAAATGAAAATCCCCGCCTATATGATGAGGCGGGGGTTATTTTTTATGGGCGATAGGTGGACGGTGATTCAATAATGTGAAACAGGTTCTTTCCTTGCTTTGTATTATCGATCCAGCCTTGAAATGCTGCTTTACCAGGTCCATATGCATAGACAGGGACATCCTCACCTGTATGGGCAAAGGTTGTCCAGCCTGAGAAAGAACGCTGATCAAAGATATGTTGAATGCTGAGTTGGATCGTACTGGCCTTCCCTGATTGTGCCGCTTTCTCTACCTGTGAGATTTCCTCTTTTGTGAGCGCGAAATCAATATTGGTGTGAAGGACATCACGTACAGATTGACCCCCTGCGATTTTCTTTGCCATATACACAGGCGTTTTCTTAGCAGCTAGAATGGGTGCTGGGTCCCATTTATAGCCGGTCTCACTTGTCATACCATCTGCGCCAAAGGAAAATCCTCCAGTCGCATGATCTGCTGTGATGACGACGAGGGTTTCTTGATCCTTTTTAGCGAATTGAAGAGCCGCATGAACTGCTTTCTCAAAATCCTCCATCTCACTCATTGCGCCGACCACATCATTTTCATGTCCAGCAGAATCAATGGTACTGCCTTCAAGCAGCATAAAAAATCCATGCAGGTTGTCTTGATTTAATTGGGTTAATGCTGCCTGCGTCATGTCTTTTAAAGTAGGCACATGCTTTGGACGATCAATGGCTCGATCCAGCTCGTCCTCCTGGAATAAGCCGAGCATTTTCGAAGATGATTGAGAGGTTAAATCATCTTTTGATCGCAGAATGGAATACCCGCTCTTCTTAAATTCTTGCACAAGATTACGGTCTTTTCGGTCAAAATATTGCATTCCGCCACCTAGAAGGATATCAACTTTGTGCTCTCCGCCTATTTTCTCATCAAAAAAGTGGTCTGCAATTTGTTCTTTGTTTTTTCGGGAGACGTTATGTGTGCCAAAAGCGGCAGGTGTTGCATCGGTGATGTCAGATGAGACAACAAAGGCTGTTTTCATTTGTGCTTCCTTTGCTGCTTCAACGACACTTCTAAGAGGTTCTTTTTCTTGGTTGACGGCGATGGCATCATTGTATGTCTTTTTCCCAGTCGCCATGGCCGTGGCTGCGGCTGCTGAGTCGGTAATATTATCTCGAGGATCATCTGGATGTGTGGTCTGCATCCCGACTAAATACGGGTCCCAGACGGTTTGTGCTTTTGTAGAACCAAGCTTTTCCTGCTTGAATGTGCGGTAGGCTTTGATCACGGGCATCCCCATTCCATCGCCAACGATAAAAATAATATTTTTTGGTGTTTTCGTTTGTTTCTTGTCTGCCGCATTTGTTGATACGGGAGTGACATCATGTGAGGTTAATAGAACAGCTAATACGAGTACCGCTAGAATCCCACTCATAAGAAAAATACGATTTTTACGATCCATAGAACCCATGAAAAATCTCCTTTTATCATTTATTTCATAATTTGTATTTTATTTGAATGAAGGCGATGGTTCAACCCTTTTCCCATAAAAAAAGGCGATGAGACTTTTATCTCACCACCTTTTATACCGTATCACACTTCACGCCAACGACGCCTTCTAGATCTTTAATATCAAAGTACACATCGGTTGTATAGCGATCTTTATGCACGCGTACGCGTACTTCCATAATCGGGTAGTTCTTTTCTGTTAAATCATCAATTCGAACAGAATGAATGCGAATATTGAGGGCTTTCATTTCTTTTAAAATATCCGTCATGCGGTTTCGATCAGAAAGAGACATTCTGATGCGGATTTCTTTTTCCTGTAAGCGAATCGGCCCGATCCGCTGGAAGAGCCATGGTAGAAATTCGACACTGATCAGAATAAAGAAAAGACTGAGGAAGGCTTCTTTATAAAATCCTGCACCTGTTGCAACCCCAAGTCCTGCTGCTCCCCAGATCATCGCAGAAGTCGTGAGACCTGAGATGACATCATTGCTTTTTCGCAGAATCACACCTGCTCCAATAAAACCAACACCAGATATAATTTGCGCCGGTAACCTGAGTGGGTCCATTTGAAGCTTAGAGACTCGAGGGAAATTGTAGGCTGCATCAATGCTGATGATGGTTAATACGCAGGAGCTGACAGCAATGACAATACACGTTTTTAAGCCGAGGGGCTTTTTCTTCAGCTCTCGTTCAAGCCCGATAATCAAACCGATTAAGGTGGCCACGGCTAATTTTAAGACCGTATCCCATTCAATTGTCCAAAACATGCGTATCGCTCCTTCACTTCATGTACGTTTCACATCATGTATATGATCTTCTCACAGCCCATATGGCTGCACAACTCTTATTTTATTCAGAATCGGAAGAAAGAAAAGCTTTTTATTTTTAAAAAGAGAGTCATCCGCATAAGGCAGATGACCCTTCATGTTCTTTATTTTGTTTCTTCTTCAAGATGATTTTCCATTTTGGTAAAAAGCTTCTTAGAAGCTTTAGATGGTTTATTGGTCAAGAGGCTGACAATGATGGCAGTCAAACCACTCAAAATAAATCCGGGAACCATTTCGTACAAGCCAGTTGTATTATTCAAGCCAGTTGAGATCCACGTTAAGACAACAACTGCTCCCACAACCATTCCTGCTAGTGCACCGTGATGATTCATACGCTTCCAATATAGGCATAGAAGGATAACTGGACCAAATGAAGATCCAAAGCCTGCCCAAGCATAACCAACAAGGTCAAGAATGGTATCACTTGGATTAAGTGAAAGACAAAGCGCGATAATGGCAACGACTAGTACAGACATACGTCCAATCATCACCAGTTCTTTGTCTGACGCTTTCCTTCTAAAGAAGGTCCGGTATAAATCCTCTGTCATTGCACTTGCAGTCACGAGCAGCTGTGAAGAAATCGAACTCATAATCGCAGCTAAAATGGCAGAGAGTAAAAATCCAGTAATATACGGATGGAATAACACCTTAGAAAACACAATAAAGATGGTTTCTGGGTCTGCTAAAGTGGTACTAGTCTCATGTACATAAGCTACACCGACTAATCCAACAGACAGTGAACCAATGACAGACACAATCATCCAGCTCATACCGATACGACGTGCTGGCTTTAAATCTTTTACGGTCGTAATGGCCATAAATCGAACAATGATGTGCGGCTGTCCAAAGTAACCAAGCCCCCATGCTAAGAAGGAAATAATGCCAATGACGCTCGTTCCTCTGAATATATCAAGCAATTTTGGATCAATTTGTTGTATATCTTGATACGTGGCAATTGGACCACCTAATTGAGTAAAGGCAACGATCGGCACGAGCACTAATGCTAAAAACATAATGGCCCCTTGAACAAAATCAGTTAAACTAACTGCCAAAAAGCCGCCGAATAAAGTGTATAGGATCACGATACTAGAGGTTAAAATTAAACCAAACATATAATTCGCACCAAACGCAGATTCGAATAAACGTCCGCCAGATACCATACCTGATGAGGTGTACAGTGTAAAGAAAATCATAATAATGACAGCTGAGACAGCTTTTAATAAAGTAGAAGAATCTTTAAATCGTTTGTCAAAAAAGTCTGGAATGGTGATCGCGTCATCAGCAACCTCTGTATACGATCGTAAGCGAGGAGCTAAGAATAGATAATTCAAGTAAGCTCCACTAATCAAACCAACAGCAAGCCATCCTGACGAAAGTCCTGTTGTATACATCGCGCCTGGAAGTCCCATAAGCATCCAGCCGCTCATATCTGAAGCACCAGCAGATAGAGCTGTCACGTAAGGACCCAGCCCGCGTCCGCCTAACATATAATCATTCAAGTCATTTGTTTTTCTAAATGCATACCAGCCAATGGCCAGCATTCCAATAAAATAAATAGATAGAGAAATTCCAATCTCAATACTCATGTTTCCATATCACCTTTTTCGTATTAATTTGACATCACCTCATTCAAAATATAAAACACAGAACATCTGATATAGCTGTCTGCTCACTGCTATGGTTACTTAACCTATCAGAGTATTCCCGACTGATCAACCTTCTTAAACCTCCTTCTTACATAAAAAAATGCGTGAATTATTGATGAGAATCCATATGTAAGCGTTACCAATAATATTTAAAAGAAAAAATTTTCTGAGAAATAATCAATTCCTGATACAAATCATTTTCATACTTTCTGGTTTTAAAGGGGGATTGGGTGAATGGCTACCTTCTCAAGCCTCCGCAAAGTTGCTTTAGAACAGTAAAATTTGATATGATAAAGTGTATATGACTTATGATCATGACCATGAACACGTATCATTTTTGGAGGTGAACCTGCATGTCTAGAATTTCAATAGAAGAAGTAAAGCACGTGGCGCATTTGGCACGGCTTGCAATCACAGAAGAAGAAGCTGAAATGTTTACTGAACAGCTTGATAGCATCATTTCATTTGCAGAGCAGTTAAACGAGGTAGATACGGAAAACGTTGAACCAACAACACACGTATTAAAAATGAAAAACGTCATGAGAGAAGATGTTCCGAATAAAGGTCTTTCCATTGAGGCAGTCATCAAAAACGCGCCTGATCATAAAGACGGCTATATTCGTGTGCCATCAATTTTGGACTAAAGGAGGCCTGAGACATGTCACTGTTTGATCACAAAATTTCTGAATTAAAAGAGCTTTTACATAAAAAGGAACTGTCTGTTTCTGATTTAGTGGATGAGTCTTATAAACGAATCAATGAAGTAGACGGGAAAGTACAAGCATTCCTTGCACTGGACGAAGAGAAAGCTCGTGCGTATGCAAAGGAATTGGACGAGGCAGTTGGTGAAAAGGACGAGCTTGGTCTATTGTTCGGTATGCCAATCGGTGTGAAAGATAACATCGTCACAAAGGATTTACGTACAACAGCATCTAGTAAAATCCTGCAAAACTTTGATCCTATTTATGATGCAACGGTTGTCAATCGTCTGAGAGATGCGGAAGCAGTCACAATCGGTAAATTAAATATGGACGAATTTGCGATGGGATCTTCTACAGAGAACTCAGGCTACAAAGCAACGAAAAACCCGTGGAATTTAAACACTGTTCCAGGTGGATCAAGTGGTGGCTCAGCAGCTTCTGTTGCAGCAGGTGAAGTACCATTCTCACTTGGATCAGATACAGGCGGTTCGATTCGCCAGCCGGCATCATTCTGCGGAGTTGTGGGACTGAAGCCGACATATGGCCGTGTATCTAGATACGGTTTAATCGCATTTGCTTCATCATTAGATCAAATTGGGCCGATTACGCGTAACGTAGAGGACAACGCATACGTACTTCAAGCGATTGCTGGTGTCGATCAAATGGACGCAACGAGTGCAAATGTCGACGTGCCAGATTTTCTTTCTTCATTAACTGGAGACATCAAAGGCATGAAAATTGCAGTGCCAAAAGAATACCTTGGAGAAGGTGTTGGCGAGGAAGCAAAAGAGTCTGTTCTCAAAGCGTTAAAAGTATTAGAAGGACTTGGTGCAACATGGGAAGAAGTGTCTCTGCCGCATTCTAAATATGCGCTTGCGACTTACTACTTACTGTCTTCTTCAGAAGCATCTGCGAACCTTGCGCGCTTTGACGGCATCCGCTATGGCTACCGTACAGATCATGCCGACAACCTGATTGATTTATATAAAAATACACGTTCAGAAGGCTTTGGAAACGAAGTGAAACGCCGCATCATGCTTGGGACATTCGCTCTTAGCTCAGGATATTATGATGCATACTATAAGAAAGCACAAAAAGTCCGTACATTGATCAAAAAAGACTTCGAAGATGTTTTTGAAAAGTATGATGTCATTGTAGGGCCAACAACGCCAACTCCTGCATTTAACATTGGAGAAAAGACAAGCGATCCACTGACTATGTACGCGAACGATATTTTAACGATCCCTGTGAATCTTGCAGGCGTTCCAGGAATCAGTGTGCCTTGTGGATTTGCAAATGGTCTTCCGTTAGGACTGCAAATCATCGGCAAGCACTTTGATGAAGGAACGGTTTACCGCGTGGCTCACGCTTTCGAGCAAGCAACAGATCATCATAAAGCAAAACCTGAACTGTAAGGGGTGAATCAGAATGAACTTTGAAACGGTAATTGGACTTGAAGTCCACGTTGAGCTAAAAACACAATCGAAAATTTTCTCCAGCTCGCCGACACCTTTTGGTGCAGCTGCCAACACGCAAACAAGTGTCATTGACCTTGGATATCCTGGCGTACTGCCTGTATTGAACAAAGAAGCGGTAAACTTTGCGATGAAAGCGGCCATGGCGCTGAACTGTGAGATCGCAACAGATACAAAATTTGACCGTAAAAACTACTTCTATCCTGATAACCCAAAGGCGTATCAAATCTCTCAATTTGATAAACCGATCGGTGAAAACGGCTGGATTGAAATTGAAGTAGAAGGCAAAACAAAACGAATCGGTATTACGCGTCTCCATTTGGAAGAGGATGCAGGTAAACTGACGCACACAGGCGACGGATATTCACTAGTCGATTTCAACCGTCAAGGCACACCGCTTGTTGAAATCGTATCTGAGCCAGACATTCGCACTCCAGAAGAAGCGTATGCGTACTTAGAAAAACTAAAATCCATTATTCAATATACAGGCGTTTCTGACTGTAAGATGGAAGAAGGCTCACTTCGCTGTGATGCCAATATTTCACTTCGTCCGATCGGCCGTGAAGAGTTTGGAACGAAAACAGAGCTCAAGAACTTGAACTCGTTTGCTTTCGTACAAAAAGGTCTTGAATTCGAAGAGAAACGCCAAGAGCAAGTATTGCTATCTGGTGGCTTGATCGAACAGGAAACGCGCCGCTATGACGAAGCGTCTAAAAAGACGATCCTTATGCGTGTCAAAGAGGGCTCAGATGATTACCGCTACTTCCCAGAACCAGATTTGGTGGAGCTGTACATTGATGACGAGTGGAAAGAACGCGTAAGAGCATCCATTCCAGAGCTTCCAGACGAGCGCCGCAAACGCTACATCGATGAGCTTGGACTTCCTGCATATGATGCCATGGTGCTGACGCTGACAAAAGAAATGTCTGATTTCTTTGAAGCAACCATTTCAGAAGGTGCAGAAGCGAAGCAAGCTTCAAACTGGCTGATGGGTGAAGTATCTGCCTACTTAAACTCAGCTCAAAAAGAGCTGGAAGATACTAAGCTAACGCCGCAAGGCCTGGCTGGTATGATCAATCTCATCGAAAAAGGAACGATTTCTTCTAAGATTGCCAAAAAGGTATTCAAAGAGCTCATTGAAAATGGAGGAGACGCAGAAACAATCGTCAAAGAAAAAGGACTTGTCCAAATTTCTGACGAAGGTGCACTGCTCAAACTTGTCACAGAAGCACTTGATAACAACCCGCAATCCATCGAAGACTTTAAAAATGGAAAAGACCGCGCGATTGGTTTCTTAGTCGGACAAATCATGAAAGCATCGAAGGGACAAGCAAACCCGCCGATGGTCAACAAGATTCTCCTAGAAGAAATCAAAAAACGCTAAATAGCAAAAACCGCCTCATGAGAAGAGGCGGTTTTTTTGCTTGAGAGGACAGGGTCTTATCATAGATTCAGACCACCGCCGTATATCAATTCGGAGATTCTTTTCTTATAATGAAGTATAAGCGAAAGTGCACATTCGAAGGGGGATAAAGGTGAACTAACCGGAAAAACAGCACGTAATATTATTGAAGAAACAGCTTCAATTGTTCCACTACTTTTAAGACAGCAGGGTCCTCACACTTTTCTAAATTCGTCAGCATCCCTTGAATGACTGGCTTACGAGGCTCAGTTTTCACCAGTTCTTCTTCAATGACTTCAATGGATACAAGGGTATCATCAGAAAGCAGATGCTCAAGCTTTAACAAACGAAACTCCTCTTGAAGGGAAGCAGCACTCGGCGCTTCATCGTCCCAAATGGTCTGCTTCAGGATCGGTTTCGTCTGAGAACGAAGCAAGCCTTGGACCAAATCATCGAATCGTTCGAGTATAAAGGAAGAGAGCTCATCAAATGATAATTGCATCTGATCTTGTAAAAGCAGGACCTGCACATACGATTGGATGATTCCTTGAATCATGACTGACAGGTCAGTTATATATGGCTCGATCTCCTGTCCATAAGTGGTCAAGATGGAAATTTGAATTTCATCATTCATTTGCTTTTTCACTGTTTTTGAATACTTTTTAATTTGCTGGTTTTCTGGAATAATGTTCTCGCTGAGGATCAAAATGATAAAATCCTTGTTCTCAGCAAAATGCTGAAACTGTTCAGCGATTTGTTTCTGGAAGATCTTTCTCGGCGCGAGATGCTGATTCTCTTTTCGAATCGTTTCAATACTTTGCATAGAAGTGTCGATATAATATTCAAAGGCTCGATTGAAAAGCTGTTCTTTTGATTTGAAATGTAAATAAAATGCGCCTTTTGATATTCCGCACTCATCTGCAATTTCCTGAATGGTCGTAGAAGAAAAACCCTTTTTCGCAAACAACTGGATGCTTGCTTTAATGATTTTTTCTTTTTTTTCGTTCATGAAATAAGGCCCCTTCAGCTTTAGAATGTTACGTCAAACGCAAGTGAAATGGTTGACGGCATTGTATATCACCGTTTATTATGATATAGAATGACCAGTCAGTCAATACATAAAGGAAAATGGAGGACATAATGAATTCGATCATCAATTTTGTATTAAAGAATAAGTTCGCTGTATGGCTCATGACGATTATCGTAACAGTTGCTGGTCTATATGCCGGATTGAATATGAAACAAGAATCAATCCCGAATATCAACACTCCAGTCATTACGGTTTCTACAACGTATCCTGGCGCAACGCCGGACGAAGTATCAGATAAGGTGACCGACCCAATTGAGAAGTCTATTCAAAACCTCAACGGAGTCAATGTGGTCACATCCAATTCATTTGAAAATGCCTCATCTATTCAAGTCGAGTACGACTATAACAAAGACATGGATGAAGCAAAGAAGGAAATTGAAGATGCGATTAGCAATATCAATTTTCCGGAAAATGCAGAAAAACCAAAAATTGCACGCTTTAGCATCAACGCGATTCCAATCTTAGCACTCAGCGTCTCTGGTGATAAAGAATCACTAGAAGACCTTACACAGAAAGTAGAAAACGACCTTGTTCCTTCTCTTGAAGGATTAAACGGTGTCTCTTCTGTCGAAGCTTCAGGACAGCAAATCAAAGAAGTAGAATTTTCTTTTAAACAAAAGAAATTGAAAGAATACGGTTTAGATGAAGAAACCGTCCAAAACATGATCAAAGGCTCTGATGTCAACGTACCATTAGGTCTATACACATTCGGCAACAAACAAAAATCAGTTGTCGTGGACGGCAATATTTTAAGCGTCAAAGATTTGAAAAACATGCGAATCCCTGTCACACCAAGTGCAAGCGGCGGTGCGGGAAGCGCTGGAGCTGGAGCACCATCCAGCGGCGCTGAAAACCCAGGTGCGCAAGGTGCAGAGCAGCAGGCTGGAAATGCTAGTCAGCAGCAAGCAGCAGCTCAGCAGCAAACTGGTGGAGGAGCAGCAAGCGGTCAAACTGTAGAGCTGCCGACGATCAAGCTTTCTGAAATTGCGGATATTAAAGTAGTAAAAGATGCAGAATCGATCTCTAGAACGAATGGAAAAGACAGCATCGGTCTGCAAATTGTCAAAGGCTCTGATGCCAATACCGTGAGTGTGGCAGAAGAAGTGACAAAAGAGCTTGAGAAATTCAAAAAAGACAACAAAGGAATCAAAGTAAGCACGACATATGATCAAGCAGAGCCGATTAAAGAGTCTGTCAGCACAATGCTAAACAAGGCAATCATCGGAGCAATCTTTGCGATCATTATCATTATGTTGTTCCTTCGAGATATCAAATCAACATTAATTTCGGTCATCTCCATTCCGTTATCTCTGTTGATTGCTGTTTTATTATTAAATCAGCTTGATATTACATTAAATATCATGACACTTGGTGCCATGACCGTCGCCATTGGACGTGTGGTCGATGACTCGATTGTGGTCATAGAAAATATCTATCGACGAATGGCGTTAAAGGATGAACCGTTAAAAGGCAAAGCACTCGTCAGAGAAGCCACAAAAGAAATGTTTATCCCGATCATGTCTTCGACAATTGTGACCATTGCGGTATTCTTACCGTTAGCATTAGTAGGTGGAATGATTGGTGAACTATTCATCCCATTTGCCCTAACGATTGTGTTTGCTTTACTTGCTTCACTGCTTGTCGCCATTACGATTGTTCCAATGATGGCACACAGTCTATTTAAAAAGAACCTGTACGGCACAGCGAAAAAGGTAAAAGAGCATAAACCAAGCAAGCTTGCTGGCGGTTATAGACGTGTACTCAATTGGACACTGAACCATAAATGGATCACATCAGGAATTGCCATTCTTATGCTTGTTGGAAGCTTATTCTTAGCACCACTTGTCGGTGTCAGCTTCTTACCACAGCAAGCAGATAAGACGGCGATGGTAACATATACACCTGAACCTGGACAAACGAGAGAACAAGCAATCGATGAAACGAAAAAAGCAGAAGAATATTTGATCAAACGTGACCATGTCAATACTGTTCAATATTCACTTGGATCTTCAAATGCGCTTACAGCAAGTGTAGGCGGCAACTCTAACGGTGCGTTATTCTTCGTACAATATGATGAAGACACGCCAAACTTTGATAAAGAAAAAGATAAAGTGGTCAAAGCCCTGCAGGATAAAACGTCTAAAGGGGAATGGAAATCACAAGACTTCTCATCTGCTGGTGCAAGCAATACAGTAACGTACTATGTCTACGGTGACAAAGTAAGCGATATTGAAGGCACAGTAAAAGATGTCGAGAACATCTTAAAAGATGAGAAAAACCTGAAAAATGTCAGCACAAGCTTATCTGAGAAATATGACGAATATACGTTTAATGCAGATCAAGAAAAACTGGCGAAGCTGGGTCTAACTGCTTCACAAATCGCTCAAGCGATTGCTCCTCAAAATAGTGAAACAACACTGACGAAAGTCACAGAGGACGGCAAAGAACTTGATGTGAAGCTTCAAACCGAAAAAGACGAATATAAGAGCAAAAAAGATTTAGAAAATAAAAAGATCACAACACCAACAGGACAAGAAGTCCGGATTGGTGATGTCGTAAAAGTAAAAGATGGTACGACAGCAAATACGGTGACAAAACGTGATGGAAAAATCTACGCAGAAGTGTCTGGTGACATGACAACAGACAACGTCTCAAGTGTGACACAGGATGTTCAGAAGAAAGTCGACAAGCTTGATGTGAAGTCTGGCGTAACGATTGACACAGGCGGCGTAAGTGCGGATATTGAGGAATCCTTTACACAGCTTGGACTTGCAATGCTTGCAGCGATTGCCATTGTGTACCTCGTTCTCGTCATCACATTTGGCGGAGGTCTTGCACCATTTGCGATTCTGTTCTCCCTTCCATTTACGATTATTGGCGCACTCGTTGGATTGTTTTTAGCAAAAGAAACCATCAGCTTAAACGCCATGATTGGATTGCTCATGCTGATCGGGATCGTTGTGACAAATGCCATTGTGCTGATTGACCGCGTCATTCATAAAGAAAAAGAAGGTCTTTCAACAAGAGAAGCTTTACTTGAAGCAGGTACAATAAGATTACGTCCAATCTTAATGACTGCACTTGCGACGATCGGTGCACTGCTGCCACTCGCATTAGGATTTGAAGGCGGAAGCCAGATCGTATCAAAAGGACTTGGCGTGACCGTGATCGGCGGTTTAACAAGTTCTACACTTCTCACATTGGTCATCGTCCCAATCGTGTATGAAATTTTAAGCAAGTTCAGACGTAAGAAAAAGTACGCTGAAGAAGAATAAGAGGGAGCCCCGCTCATTGGCGGGGCTTTCAGCGTCTAGACAAACCCTCATTCCTTGTCAGTCCTGTGCTCCGGTGCTCACGAATGTTCAATTCGCTCCGCTCCGGTGCTCGTCCTTCCTAGACTTCAAAGGTTTTCTATCACGCTGAAAAAAGACAAAGGACTAAAATAAAGATCATTTTAGCCCTTTGTCAATAATCTGGAATCCCCGTTCATTAGCGGGGATTTTTTATGTTGAAATCTGACAAACAGCTTTTCTCATGAGCTCTTCAAATGCTTGGAAAAAGGCATCACGATCGACATGGTCAATCACTTGTATTGACTTTCCATCTGGATGTTCTTCTGTACGTCCTTGCTTTGGCGTCTCGGTATAAACGATCGCGCCCACTTCCTTTGAACGGGTAAATGATGAAGAAGCAAGTGTCATCGTTGTCAGCACGTCCCATAGGTAATAGGTCGAATTCGTTTCATGATGAATGAGCGGTGGACAAAAGGCGTAGCACTGACCAATAAAATCAATTCCAATGTGAGAACGAAGGGAAGCCCAGCGCTGACGCACATCAAGTGTAAGCGGAACTTGATTCGTGCTTTCAAGTGCGACCATTTCAATAGGAAAGCGTTCCTGGAAGACAGTGCTGACAGCATAAGGATCCCAAAATGCATTCCATTCTGCTGTCCCATCATGCTCGGGTTCCTCAACATTGCCTTTTTCAAGAAACGTACCGCCCATCCACACCAATTTTTCAATTTTATTAGAGATTGAAGGATCTTCTTCTAAGGCGCGAGCAAGGTCTGTGAGCGGACCTGTAAAGAGCAGCGTGACAGGTTCTGCTGCCTTTTTAACGGTTTCGATTAAATGAAGGTGTGCTGGAAGCTTGGACACTTTTGTATCCACAATGCCTTTCTCGTTTAGAATAGGTAAGGCATCTACATAAAAAGCATGCATGCGCCACTCTTTCGGAAAAGGATTGACGCCTCTAGAATTTGAAGCAGCGATTTCAATTTCATAGGGGCTAAATCGATCAATGATTTTTTGAGACGCACTGAGAGCAGGCTCTAAATAACAATCAGCAGGAATCACAGACGTCCCGATCACTTTCAGATGTTCCATTTGAAGGAGAAGAAATAACGAGACGAGGTCATCAACACCGCCATCATGATTAAAATAGACAGGCTTTTTCATCGCATACCATCCTTTAGAGCGTTTTCTTTTATCTTATCAGAATGCTTTCTTGTTGAGTGAAATGTGACAGGAGATTTCTCATATTAGCTGGTTGTTCTGTTGCCATTTTCAAATCTCATAGTATAATTAAAGGTTGTTAGTGGTGAAAATAGATTGCATAATGAATATAGGATGATGATGAATGAAACGTGCTCGAATTATATACAATCCGACATCTGGGCGTGAACTCTTCAAGAAGAATTTGCCGCAGGTTTTGCAAAAATTTGAACAAGCTGGCTATGAAACATCTTGTCATGCAACCACATGTGCAGGAGATGCGACACAAGCAGCTGAAAAAGCTGCACAGAGAGACTTTGATTTAATTGTAGCAGCAGGTGGAGACGGCACGATCAATGAAGTCGTCAACGGACTAGCACCGCTTGAAAAAAGACCAAAACTAGGAATCATTCCTGTTGGAACAACAAATGACTTCGCAAGAGCACTTGGCATTCCACGAGAAGGTGTTTTAAAAGCGACAGATGCCATTATTGATGGTGTAGCGAAGCCGCTTGATATCGGTAAAGTCAACGGCCATTATTTTATTAATATTGCAGGCGGCGGCCGGTTAACAGAGCTCACTTATGAAGTGCCTAGTAAGCTGAAGACAATGCTTGGACAGCTTGCTTATTATTTAAAAGGCATGGAGATGCTTCCTTCTATCCGCCCGACAGAAGTCGAAATTGAATATGACGGCAAATTGTTTCATGGAGAAATCATGCTGTTTCTTGTTTCACTCACAAATTCAGTAGGCGGCTTTGAAAAGCTAGCGCCAGATTCCATTTTAGATGATGGAATGTTTGACCTGATTATTTTAAAGAAGGTCAATTTAGCAGAAGCCATTCGAGTAGTCAGCCTTGCACTACGAGGCGAGCATATTCATGATAACAATGTCATCTACGCAAAAGCGAATCGCGTGAAGGTAGATGTAAAAGATAAAATGCAATTAAATTTAGATGGCGAATTCGGCGGCATGCTGCCAGGTGAATTTGAAAACCTGTATCGTCATATAGAATTTATAGTGCCAAAAGCAACAGCTGAAAAAATAGGGTAGAGATTGAACTTGGTTCCTTATGGCGCCAAGTTTTTCTTTGCAAATGAGGTGATAAAATTGGTGAAAATGAAACCGCCTGTTGAAAAGAATGAATACTACAATGTAACCTTCGAAGACTTAACGCACGAAGGTGCAGGTGTAGCGAAAATTGAAGGGTTCCCTGTCTTTGTACCGAATGCCCTTCCTGACGAACAAGGGAAAATCAAAGTCACACGTGTCAAAAAAGGATTTGCTTTTGGACGACTCATGGAGCTGACAAAGGAAAGTCAGCACAGGCAAGATGCGCCATGTCCTATCTACAAGCAGTGCGGAGGCTGTCAAATTCAGCATATGAGCTATGAAGGCCAGCTGCTATTTAAACAGAAACAAGTAAAGGACGTTTTAGAGCGGATCGGCAAGCTTGATATGAGCCGTGTAAAAGTTCATTCTGTACTAGGCATGGAAGACCCTTGGAATTACCGAAACAAAGCACAAGTTCCAGTTGGCGAACGGGAAGGCGGACTTGTTGCAGGATTTTATCAGCAGCGTACCCATGAAATCATCGATATGAAAAAATGTTTGATCCAGCAATCAGAAAATGACGAAGTGGTACAGGCGGTAAAAGACATATGCAATGCGTTTGGCATTAAAGCATATAACGAAGAGCGGCACAAAGGCTGGCTGCGTCATGTCATGGTTCGCTACGGTATTGCAACAGGTGAAATGATGGTTGTGTTTGTCACTAGAACGGCTGACTTTCCGCAAAAGCAGGAGGTGATTGAGCAGATTATAGCACGCTTCCCACATGTTCGGTCAATTGTGCAAAACGTGAATTCAAAGAAAACAAATGTCATTTTCGGAGATGAAACGACCGTTTTATGGGGAGAAGAATACATTTATGACACGATTGGCGACATCAAATTTGCCATTTCAGCCCGCTCGTTTTATCAAGTGAACCCAGCTCAAACAAAAGTGCTTTACGACAAAGCGCTTGAATATGCAGAGCTGCAAGGTGAAGAAACCGTGATTGATGCGTATTGCGGAATCGGTACGATTTCCTTATTTCTCGCCCAAAAAGCAGGCAGAGTATATGGCGTAGAAATTGTGCCAGAAGCAATTGAAGACGCAAAACGCAACGCTGCCTTAAACGGAATCAACAACGTCGAATTCGCAGTCGGTGAAGCAGAAACCGTCATCCCAAATTGGTATAAAGAAGGCATCAAAGCAGATACCCTCGTCGTCGACCCGCCAAGAAAAGGCTGTGACGAAGCACTGCTTGACACCATTTTAAAGATGAAACCAAACCGAGTTGTGTATGTTTCCTGTAACCCCGGGACGCTTGCTCGTGATTTGCGTATTCTTGAAGAAGGCGGGTATGTGACAGAGGAAGTGCAGCCTGTGGATATGTTTCCGCATACGAGTCATGTGGAGTGTGTGGCAAGTCTTGTGATTAATCATTAATGTATTGAAAGACATCCCGATTTCGAGAAAAACATCGATATCAGGATGATGCATAGGCTTTCTGCTGATAGCATCTATGGTCCAAAGATTAAAGCAGCAGTGTTAGAAAAGCGGTATAAAATAATATCTATGAGTAAATAGCCCCCTGTCCTTTATTGGATGGGGGGCTATTCTTCTATGTTCTTTTGATTTTTTTGATCAATCGCAGAGGATATGATATCAAGTCCGATATATAGAAAGCTAACAAAGAAAGATAAAATTAATACACCATTTCCCCATATAGAAACTTCAACTATCTCCATATTTAGTACATATTTAATTGAAAAGTAAATAAGAGCCCACGAAGCAAAAAATTCTAAAATATAAGTTATCCATTTTGGGACCTTCAATAAAAAAATGATTCCCTTCCCTATAAATAAAACTATAAATGACCAAAAAATCACGATAATGCTAACTAACAACGAAAAGGTCATCAAAGAGAAAAATGAATCATAAGTAATGTATTCACCGAAAAGAAAATTCACTCCCAATGAGACTAGATAAAGCATAACAGTTGGAAGGGCAATAACGAAACTTAGGGAAAAAAATATTAGTAAAATAAGAAGAACGGCAGCAATAGCGCCAGGGGCTTCATCTACAACGTTTTTCTTTCTGAAAAAAGTATAGAGTATGATAGACACTAAAAGGAGTATTAAAAAAGTCAATGAAATCACGTAAGAAAAAGACATGAATACCTCCATAAAAAAGCGCTATTAGAAACTAATAGCACTTGTTATTTAGATAAGATTAACGATGAACTTTGCCAAAGTTTTAGCAACATCTTTAGGAGCGCCTATTTTAGTAAAAGCTTTTATGAATTGTTTTTCCGTCCACTTTTCCCCTTTATCCATTATATTTGCGATTTTGGCAGAATTCTTTCTGATCCAAGCAGCAGCCTTTGGATTAAAGGGTTTCAATGCTTTTGACAGTAACCATCCACCAGAACGTAAAGCACCTCTGAAAGCTTTATATGACCACGAAACAACACCTTGAGTAGAAACATCTCCATTTGTTGTAGCTTGAGTTGCTAAAGAATTGGATTGGACAGGGCTGGTACTGTTATTTGTCGCGGCTTGTTGTAAAGAAGTTTTATACACCTTCGTATGTAATGGTCCTGTTGATTTAGCCGGATCTGCTGCAAACGCAGTAGTCGCACCAAGACCGGAAGTTAATAAAGTTGCGCTTAGTAGTACAGGAACAAATTTTTTTCTAAAAGTCATGTTAATTTCGCCTCCGAAAATTTAATGAAGAGGCTGCTTATAAAGCTAGAAAAATCTTGTTGTTTAAGCCTCAATTATAAAATACATCTTAAGAAAATCCAGTGAAATATGTCTTAAATCCGTATAGGTCTTTTATATAGGATAATCACTCCTTTCTACATGTATACAAAAATTGTAACAGCAACCGTATTAAGGATAAATGGTATCTTTGTACTGTATTTTTTGCAATGTGATAAATTCGTGTATCTATTTGATTTTTATGGAAATTGCGGTTTCTTTTCGGTGTGGAATTATTCTGAAAATGATAATATATGTCATTATAGGGAATGGCAAGGAAGGGGATGGCAGGAGTGGAGAAAATTCTTTCTTCTCAAGTTGGTATCTTGATAAATGATTGGTATAGATTTATAAGAACATTCAGCGTGCCGGATGCAGAGATTTTAAAAGAACAGATTGAAAGAGAAATAGAGAACATGGAAGAGGATCAAGATTTACTACTTTATTATCAATTAATGGAGTTTAGGCATCGACTCATGCTTGAGAGTCTTGAGCCTATTGAAATGAATCAACAACGCCCCACTTTACCCAACTTACTCAAAGAAATAGAGAACAAACAACCTCATGTCAAAGGAACGCTTGACTACTATTCAAACTTCTTTAGAGGTATGCACGAATTCCATCACAAGAATTATGTTGCTGCTATAAATTTTTATAAGATTGCTGAAGAACATTTAAAGAATGTACCTGATGATATAGAAAGAGCGGAATTTCATTATAAACTGGCCGATGCTTATTATCGTATTGATCAACATTTCGTATCATTAAATCATTTGGAAAAAGCAAAAGAAATGTATTCAACGAGCGAGTTTTACAAAGCGAAAGTAGTCGGTTGTAATATCAAATTTGGAGCGAATATGTATGACTTATACCGTTTAGATGAGGCAGAATCTTATTATCGGAAAGCCTTGAGTTTGGCTCAAGAGCTTAAAGAGGATACAGCACGAAGAATCATTGGTGTAATACATCATAATATAGGGTTAGTCAAAAAGAGGGCGGGGAAAATTGAAACCGCAGAAAATGAATTTCAAAATTCAATTCAAATTAAAGAACACGCCGAAACGGTTTCGGGAATTAGAACTCTTTATATGTTGTCATGGGTATTCTACGATCAAGGTAAAAAAGATGAAGGAAATCAATATTTTATTTGTGGCATAAATAGAGCCAGCCTCGCAGACGATCAAGAATATATAGCTAAATTAAAAATCATTTATGCACTTTTTGAAGAATATAATCAATTGGAGGTAAAAGAAAGCCTCGGTTATTTAGAAAGTAAACATCTATGGCAAGATGTTGCAGAGTTATCAGAAAAACTTGCAGATTATCATTATCAAAAAGGGAATTTTGAAATGAATAGAGAATATCTAAAAAAGACCATTAAAGCTCAACAACAAATACTAAAAATGGCGGAGGCGTTATGATGAAAAAGTTATTTATCAGTTTAACAATTTTTTCTGTGTTATTCGCTGCCGGTTGGTCACTTGATAAAATTATTACTTCTAACACTTATCATGTAACAGAAAAGGCAATTACAATTTAAAAAGCCCTGCATAGGGCTTTTTTTATTTGAATATCTTTTTCATTAGTTTGCTGGATGCTTTACTTACTGCCCATCGCGTGAACACATTTCTTAGTAAGAACGGCGTTTACGTCTCCTCAAATTTTTGATATTTTATAAAGTGCTGATAGTATTTTGTTCATTTTATACTCCTTTTGCGTTGAATCCTAACTAAAGTATATAATGATAAAAATTGCTGAAAGAATTTACAGAAGGACATGCCCATAAGGCGCTATGTCATGAGAGGAATTGGATGAAAGATGAGTAAAAATTTCTGGCGTGATTTACCACGGCCATTTTTTATATTAGCACCAATGGAAGAAGTGACAGATGTTGTGTTTCGTCATGTTGTGAGTGAGGCGGCGAGACCTGATGTGTTTTTTACAGAGTTCACGAACAGCGAGAGCTATTGCCATCCGGATGGTATTCAAAGTGTGAAGGGGCGTTTAACCTTTACAGAGGATGAACAGCCGATTGTTGCTCATATTTGGGGAGACAAGCCTGAAAACTTTAGACAAATGAGTATTGGAATGGCGGAGTTAGGGTTTCAGGGGCTTGATATTAATATGGGCTGTCCTGTTCCGAATGTCACGCAAAACGGGAAGGGCAGTGGCTTGATTCTTCGCCCAGACGTTGCGGCAGAGCTGATTCAGGCTGCAAAAGCTGGGGGATTACCTGTCAGTGTGAAAACGAGACTTGGTTTTACAGAGGTCGATGAATGGCGCGGTTGGCTCAGACACATATTGGAGCAAGACATTGTGAACTTATCGATCCATCTTCGTACTAGAAAGGAAATGAGCCAGGTGGATGCGCATTGGGAGCTTATTCCTGAGATTATAAAACTGCGTGATGAAGTAGCACCTGATACTCTTTTGACCATCAATGGTGATATTCCTGATCGTCAAACGGGCTTAAAGCTCGCTGAGCAGTATGGAGTGGACGGAGTGATGATTGGGCGCGGGATTTTCCATAATCCATTTGCCTTTGAAAAAGAACAGAAGGAGCATACGAGTGATGAGCTGCTAGGCCTTTTAAGGTTGCATCTTGATCTACATGATCAATATTCATCACTAGGCTTGCGTCCATTCAAGGCACTGCACCGTTTCTTTAAGATTTATGTGAAAGGATTCAGAGGAGCGAGTTTCCTAAGAAATCAATTAATGAACACATCATCAACAGATGAAGTGCGTGCAATGCTGGATGAATTTGAAGCGAGAAATAAAGAACAATAACGATTGAAAAGAGGAGGAGAAGCCCTTCTCTTTTTTCTATGAATAGGACTATTAAACTAGTCGTCTCAAATGGTAAGATAAGATAGAAATAACAATTGGAGGTATTTTATTTGAAATCATTTTGGGATAAAGACAGAGAAAGTGAAGAGACATTTAAGAAAATCAATGAGAAAGGAATTGCAAAAGCGGAAAAGAAGCTAGGCGTCATCCTGCCTGATACATATAAGAAACTTATTCTTGAACAAAATGGCGGTTATACCTTGCATAATGCTTTTCCAACGGACCAGCCGAATGGATGGGCAGAGGATCATGTGTCATTTGATCATTTAAGAGGAATTGCTAAAAATGAAGGCATTATGGATAGTGATTATTTAATAGAAGAATGGGAATTGCCTGAGGGACTTGTGCTGCTTTGTGGGGATGGTCATACGTGGATTGCATTGGATTACAGAGTAACAAAGGAGCATCCGCCCATTCATTACTTTGATCTAGAATATGAGACGGATTTCAAATTAGCGGATTCGTTTGATGAATTGCTTGCTGGGCATTATACTGCTGAATAACATTGAGCAGTCATCACTTATTTCAGAAAAATATTTTGGTGTTTTTTGAGAGAGACAAAAGTGTCTCTCTTTTTTATGAAGCAAAATGAATTATTTCACCACTTCACCCCAAAACTGTACCTGTTATTTTTAAGTCCTATTATTCAATTGGTTCCTTTTCCACTCACTAAATTTTCTGACGATAATATCTACCACAATGTAAAATGGCAGAAAGCTGGAGTTGTCCACTTTGTTATACAAAGGAAACGGGGTGCTGCTTACATAGATGTTAAACATGGCATTTTGCGCAAGGAGGTTATTCCTCAATGTGGTCATGCTGATAAATTTGATATGTCTCGTTTTCACCAATTGAATGATTTCATCTAAATTCTTCGATTCGCCTGATAAAGAAATGATAAATAAAAGGTCATCCTCACCAAATTCAACGATTCCATCTGTTAAGTCTCGCTTACTTCGCAAAACTTGAGATTTCTTATGCAATGACCATAACTGTCGTTGTACATCATTGGCCAAATCGAGCTGAGCTGTTCCTGTACCATAAATATAAATATACGGTGCGCGATCAATCAGTTGATTTAATTGATGAAAGTCCAGCTGTTCCATATATTTCCTTGTCTGCTGGATATCTTGATCGAGCAGCTTCATTAAATCTTGTGTTGTTTCTTCAGTATGATTATTCAATTTCACATAAGACTTTAAGTCACTGTAGCCGTCGAAGCCTATTTTCTTGGCAAGCCGATGGATGGATGAGATGGAAGTATGAGCATAATGAGCAAGATCCTGAATTTTCATTGTCTTCATTTCTTCAAGGTGATCGTGAATCGTTTTAATAATGTGCAGATCATTCTTATTTAAATCTTCGAAGTATTCATTTACCAACTTGTCCAATATCATGCGATGTGCCCTCCAACATGAAAATATTTTCTTCCTGTGAAAATATAATCTAATGTTACAACTTGATTTCTAAATACGTCAAACCTATTGGTTTTTGAAAGCGCTACCTTTACAGTGGTCTTATGGATCAAACAAAGGGGTTATGCTTATGAATGCAATCAAGCGATTTGGCAGTGCTATGGTAGTTCCTGTACTTTTATTCGCATTTTTTGGTATTGTTGTAGGCCTTGCGACTTTATGTAAGAATCCAGCGATTATGGGGGAAATGGCTGCAGAAGATACGATGTGGTATAAGGTTTGGGCACTGATTGAAAGCGGGGGATGGACGATTTTCAATCATATGGAGCTGGCATTTGTGATTGGCTTGCCCATCTCTCTTGCAAAAAAAGCGCAAGCACGTGCTACGCTCGCAGCTTTGATGATTTATCTTGTGTTTAACAATTATATTCATGCTATTTTGACACTTTGGCCGTCCACTTTTGGTGTTGATTTATCGCAAGGTGTCGAGAATGTAGCGGGTGTAAAAGAAATTGCGGGTATACCTACGCTCGATACAAGTATCATTGGTGCGGTTATGATATCTGGAATCGTGATTTGGATCCATAATCGTTTTTATGATCAAAAGCTGCCTGAAATGCTCGGGATTTTCCAGGGGCTTGTATTTGTTGTCATCATCGGATTCTTTGTAATGATTCCTATTGCTTTTATCGTTGCTTTTGTATGGCCCTATGTTCAGCAAGGGATTCAATCTCTCCAAGGGTTCATGTCACAGTCTGGATATATTGGTGTCTGGCTGTTTCATTTCTTGGAAAGGGTGTTAATTCCAACAGGACTTCACCATTTTATTTATACACCTTTTGAGTTTGGTCCAGCGGCTGTAAATGGGGGGTTAAAACCATATTGGATTGCTCACTTAAATGAATTTGCGACCTCAACTTCCGATTTGAAAAATCTTTATCCATACGGATTTTTACTGCATGGAAATATTAAGATGTTCGGCTGTTTAGGGATAGCTCTAGCGATGTATTTTTCTACCCCGAATGAAAATAGAAAAAAGGTTTTGGCATTGGTGTTACCCGCCACATTAACAGCAATATTTGCCGGAATTACAGAACCACTTGAATTTACATTTCTATTTCTCGCGCCTTATTTATTTGTCATACATGCACTTCTTGGAGCCACAATGGTGACAATCATGAATATGTTTGGTGTTGTCGGAATGATGGGTTCCGGGCTTATTGAGATAGCTGCATTGAACTGGATTCCGCTCTCTTCAAATCATGGAGGGGTTTATCTGATCCAAGCAATGATTGGATGTCTATTTACAGCATTGTATTTTGTCATATTTAGATGGATGATTGTGAAATTTGATATTCCATTACCAGGTCGAAAACATGAGGAGGAGACTAGGCTATATACAAAACAAGATTATGAGAATGCTAATAAAAAGGGTCATGACAAAAAGGAAGCGCCCGTTTATGCGTCTGAGTATGAAGAGAAAGCCGTTTATTTCTTAGAAGGCCTTGGCGGTAAAGAAAACATTAAAGATGTGACAAACTGTGCCACGCGTCTGCGTATTACAGTGTTTGACCCTAGCTTGGTGAAAGATAGGGAATACTTTACAAAAAATAAACGGGCACACGGAATGGCTAAGAGTGGTCAAAGCATTCAAATCATTGTTGGCTTAAGTGTACCGCAAGTGAGAGAGTCGTTTGAGACAAAACTTTCATTAGATTGAAAAAGGAGCTGGATATCATGAAAAAAACATTTAATATTACCATTGCTGGAGGCGGAAGTACATTTACACCAGGGATCATTTTGATGCTGTTAGACTATCTAGAGGAGTTCCCAATTCATACAATTAAACTCTATGATAATGATGAAGCTAGACAAAAAACGATTGCAGATGCATGTGAGATTATGTTAAAAGAACGAGCACCAGAAGTGCGATTACTGGCAAGCACGGACCCAGAAGAAGCCTTTACTCAAGTCGATTTTGTGATGGCACATATCCGTGTCGGCAAATATGCAATGCGTGAATTAGATGAGAAAATTCCATTGAAGCATGGAGTCGTCGGACAGGAAACATGCGGTCCAGGCGGAATAGCTTATGGAATGCGGTCCATTCCAGGTGTATTAGAACTTGTCGATTATATGGAAAAATACTCACCTGAAGCTTGGATGTTAAACTATTCTAACCCTGCAGCGATAGTAGCAGAGGCAACACGTAAGCTAAGACCGAATGCCAAGATTTTAAATATATGCGATATGCCAATTGGAATCGAAGAATTGATTGCAAAGAATTTAGGCTTAACTTCACGTAAAGAACTAGAAGTAGATTACTATGGTTTGAATCATTTTGGCTGGTGGACAGATATTAGAGATAAAGCAGGAAATAGCTTAATGCCTGAGGTGATTAAGCATGTAAGCCAGCATGGTTATGCAACAGATGGAACATCTGAACTAGAACAGCAGAAGAGCTGGAACAGCACGTTAAAAAAGGCTAAAGATATTCAAGCACTTGATCCAAAAACGGTACCGAATACGTATTTGAAATACTATCTATTTCCAGATGAAGAAGTGGCACATTCAAATATAGACTTCACGCGTGCCAATGAAGTGATGGAGGGGCGAGAAGCTTTTGTTTTTAGTGAATGTCAGGCCATCATTGATAAAGGGAGTGCGAAGGAAACAAAGCTAACCATCGATGAACACGCTTCCTATATCGTTGATTTA
Organism: Bacillus sp. NMTD17; assembly: GCF_002998735.1. Classification (NCBI taxonomy): domain Bacteria; kingdom Bacillati; phylum Bacillota; class Bacilli; order Caryophanales; family Bacillaceae; genus Bacillus; species Bacillus sp. NMTD17. The sequence continues at coordinate 158,558 of NZ_PVRH01000006.1, read as the reverse complement.
GCAAGAGCCATTGCTTTTAATAAAAAAGAACGGATGCTGATGATTGTAGAGAACAATGGCGCCATCATGAACTTTGACCCAACAGCCATGGTCGAAATTCCTTGTATCGTTGGCAGCAGCGGTCCAGAAAAATTAGTGGTTGGAGAAATTCCTAGATTTCAAAAAAGTCTCATGGAGCAGCAGGTTGGCGTAGAAAAATTAGTAGTAGAAGCATTTGAAGAAGGTTCCTATCAAAAACTATGGCAGGCCATCACATTATCGAAAACGGTGCCGAGTGCTAAAGTAGCAAAAGATATATTAGACGACTTAATTTTGGCAAATAAAGCTTTTTGGCCAGAGTTAACATAACATGAGAATAAGCAATATGGGCGTTACATCGCTCATATGCTTATTTGTTTTTTCAACCATGTATTCCGCTTTTTTTGTGATGGCGACAAAGCGGTTTTCACTGGGTACTAAAAGACCCCCTCGTCAAAAAGGGGGTCATCATTTCCTTACTCTGCACTCTCCTCAACCTCACGGCTATCCTCTGTTTCACCAATATAAATTGGACCGTTTGCGTGGTCGAGTCGGATTGGCCATTCGTATGGAATTTGAAGTCGTTTAGCAATACCTCTCCAGAATTTTGTAGAATCATATTCGAATTCTTGGAAGTCTTTTAATAAGTCTTTGTAAGACGAGCCATCAAATTGAATGAACATGTCTTGAAGGCGCATGAACGCGACATGTCTCACTTCTAATGCTGCCGCAGCTTCCATTTCTTCTTCTGTTGCTTCACCAATGATTGTTCCTGCGGGCGGAAGCATGTCGTATACGTTAAATTCCTCTTCTTCTTCGTGTGCTGCATTGTGCTGTTGATCTGACATTTTTTTCACTCCTTCTAGTTTTCATCAAAATTTTATTCGTGCTTACCTTTATTATCGGAAGAAAATGCGAAATGTGGAATGAAAAAAGAAGCAGATCCACAACACTTGCTTTTTCTTCTTGAATCTTTTATGATCAATTACAGATATAAAAGGTCTATAATAGATAGAAAGGAATGTTCCTATGAAATATTCTAAAGCGACCAACTATGCACTTCATACGATGGTGTTTTTAACTCTTGCGCCGAAGGGGAAAGCAATTGGCGTTGAGCCTCTTGCTAAAATGCAAAATCTTTCACCCACCTATTTATCTAAAATTTTAACAAAGCTTGTAAAGGCAGGATTGATTGAATCAACACCTGGTGCAAAAGGTGGTTACGCCATTCTGAAAAAGAAAGAGGACATTTCATTTTTAGACGTCATTCAAGCGGTAGAAGGTCAAACCAATTTATTTCGTTGTTCTTTAGAACATGATTCTTTCATGCCTCATGATGGTTGTTTGATTGAACAAGCCATGCAGGATGTTGAAATGAAAATGCAGGAAACGCTAAGTCAAAAGCGGTTAGTTGATATCGCTAGCCAAATTGAGCAGACAGAAAAAAATCCATTTTTCAACATGTGATTTTTTTTGAATAAATTATAGATATTAAGAATCTTTAAAGTCTTGAATAAAAAGGAGAGATTTATATGCTATTAGATTGTGCCATTATTGGAGGCGGGCCAGCCGGATTAAGTGCAGCACTTGTTGTGGGGCGGGGCAGAAAACAGGTCATTGTATTCGATGACGAGATGCCAAGAAATCGAGTGACTCAGGAATCACATGGATTTATTACAAACGATGGAATGACACCGTTTGAGATCAGACAAGCGGGAGAGGCAGATATTCAAAACTACCCTCATATCCAAATAAAGCGAAGCAGAATTGTTGAGATACAAAACAATGAGGACAACTTTACGTTACTGACACAAGAGGGAGAAAGATTCGAAGCGAAGAAAATCATATTGGCAACAGGACTTCAGGATATACTGCCAGAGATTAAGGGAATTCATGACGTGTATGGAAAGACGTTGTTTAGCTGTCCTTTCTGCGATGGCTGGGAGCTAAAGGACAAGCCGCTTGCCCTAATTGCTGAGAATCCACGCGCCTTGCATATGGCTAAACTTCTTTCCAATTGGACAAAGGATTTGATCGTGTTTACGAATGGGCAGCAAGCGTTAGCTGAAGAGGAGAAGGCACTGCTATCAGCACATTCTATTCAAGTCATTGATGTACCGATTATGTCAATCGATCATGACAATGGGCAGCTGCACTCTCTCCAACTTGCGAATGGGGAGACAGTGAAAAGAGAAGGGGGTTTTGTCGCAAGTGATTTCAAGCAGTCAGCTCCATTTGCTGAAAAACTTGGCTGCCAAATGACGAAAAATGCGAGCATTGAAACAGATATTCTTGGACGTACAACCGTCAGCGGTGTCTTTGCATGCGGTGACAATTTAGGCGGCCCTGCTCAACTTGTACTTGCAGCAGCTGCTGGAAGCCAGGCAGGAATGGGCGTCATCCATGAACTTGTGCAAGAGGAATTTCAACAAAAAACATCTCTATGAAAAGAGATGTTCAGCGATGAACGGTTTTCTGTTTTGCTAAGACGTGAGCTGCCCATTCAAAAAGTGCGTAGATGACAAAGAAGATAAGGATCCAGCTGCTGGCATCGACCCATACATTGGTGATATGAATGATGTTCGCCTGATCAAGTCCAGTCTGTACCCACATAGTGATCAGTGCTGTAAGGAACACTTGTAAAAACCTTGTTGATGTTTTCAATTGGTCACACCTCCATCTCTTTCCATCATATAAGAAATGACAGTTTATTTCCAATTGTTTTTCCATCAGTTTCAACGGTAAAATAAGAAATAAAATCAATGGAAGGACATGACATGAGCGATCAAACCAATAGTTTTTTAAAAAGTCATTTTCCTGATCTTGTCCTCACACCGTCCCTTTTTTATCAATGGCCTTTTGGGCTTCGCTTTGAAGTGGCAGATTGGTCATTAGGAGAAGAATCAGTTGTATTAGAAAAAGCAGGGGATCGTGCTTTGAAAATTGTCAGATATGCTTTTGATCCAGAAGACGATATTCTGTTTGTCACGGATGTCTATACGCAGCATGAACATGAATTAACGAAGCAAAAGCTCCTAGTTTATCAGAAATATGTCCGCCAGCAAGTACGCAATCGATTGCGTCACGAGCTTTTGACCTATGTTAGACCAGAACTAGATGAGCCACTGACATTGGAGAGATTTACCTTAACTTGTCAGCTGCAAGATATCCGATTACGCCCACTTCTACAAGCCATATGCCAAGAGGATTTCTATGCACCGAATCAAATTATGAACGGGAAGCTTGGTTATGAAATTTATCTCATCAATCTCACAAAACAGATGATTTTCCACTTATATGATGATCGAGGCTGTGATCTTATTGCGGCAGATGCTGAGCGTCTTCGGCCAGTCTATGAGGGCTTACAGCACTGGCTATTAGACTATGATCGTGCTCAGATGGACAGGCTTTTTGCAGTGAAATAAGAAAACCGCACTTTTGACAAGTGCGGTTCTGTTTTATGCTTCTACTTTATTGAAGAATTGTGGTAAATATTCTTTGTGTGCTTCTAGCATCTCATCTAGGATGCTTTTTGCAATCGCATCAGATGGGACTAGCGGGTTGATCGTCATTGCGACAAGTGCTGTGTTGTAATCGCCTGTCACGGCTGCTTCAGCGGCAACACGTTCAAAAGATTTAATTTGAGAAATAAGTCCTTTGACTGCGACAGGCATCTCGCCAACAGCGATTGGTTTAGGACCGTCTTTTGTGATGACACAGTTCAGTTCAACGGCAGAATCATTTGGAATGTCACTGATGGCACCATTGTTGATGGTGTTCACCGGCTGAATGTCGTGCTTGTCGTTATAAATGGATGCAATCAAGTTACAAGCCGCATCACTGTAGTAAGCACCGCCTCGTTTTTCAAGCTGTGGCGGTTTGATATCAAGATCAGGATCTTTGTAAAGCTCGAACAGGTCATTTTCTAGTGCACGAACGACTTCTGCACGAGTTCCTTCATTCTCTGCTGCTTTCTTTTCTTCAGCCAGCATATCACTTGTTTTGTAGTAGTAGCGGTGATATGGACATGGAATGACGCCAAGCCCTTTTAAGAAATCTGCATTCCACGGAATGGCTTGAATGTTGTTCATCGACATGCTGGAGTTTGGATCTGCCATGTCTTCGATGACTTGATCCATGATGCTTTTGCCATCTAAGAATACATTGAGTCCAAAGACCATATGGTTTAATCCAGCAAAGCTGACTTCGACTCTGCTTGCGTCTACATCAAGTCCTTTGGCGATTCCCATGCGAATACCGATTGGCACGTTGCATAAGCCAACGACTTTGCGATGGTTTGAATAGCGAAGAACGGCTTCTGTGACCATACCAGCTGGGTTGGTGAAATTCACAAGCCATGCGTCTGGGCACAGTTCTTCAATATCTTTGACAATATCAAGAATGACTGGAATGGTGCGAAGTCCTTTGAATAGACCTCCTGGACCATTCGTTTCTTGACCAATGACATCATATTTTAAAGGAATGCGTTCATCCTTCATACGTGCTTCAAGAAGTCCGACACGGAATTGTGTTGTAACGAAATCAGCGCCCGCAAGCGCTTTCCGGCGATCTAATGTTAAATGAACCTCGATTGGAAGTCCTGCTTTTTTCACCATTCGTTTTGCAAGATTTCCGACGATTTCAAGCTTTTCTTTTCCTGCTTCAATATCGACAAGCCAAAGCTCGCTAATCGGAAATTCATCGTATCGTTTAATAAATCCTTCTACAAGCTCTGGTGTATAGCTTGATCCTCCGCCAATTGTGACAACCTTTAATCCTTTTGCCATGTGCTGCACCTCCGAATAATGTAACGCGCAATGTTATAATAGAGAAAAGCCAATTCTTTTGTCTGTACATCTATAGCTTATCGTGAGAGCATCTAGTGCGTAAATGACTTCAGCGTCTTTAGGCAAGGGTGCCCTATTTAGAGATTTGTTACATAAAAGAAACACATTGTGACATGCTGTTGGAGAAAGGGGAAGTCAGATGTTTTCAAGTGAGGTCATTTCCAGCTTTAATGAACTAGAAAGCGCTTTATACCGATATATCATGGAAAACAGTGAAAAGGTCGTGTATATGAGAATTCGGGATTTAGCAGATGCTGCCCATATTTCCACCTCGTCTGTCCTTCGCTTTTGCCGAAAAGTGAATTGTGAAGGCTTTTCAGAGTTTAAAGTGAAACTCAAAATGTATTTAGAATCAGAGCAAACTCCTACTTTAAAAAGCACACAGCACTTTCTATATGAATTTATTGAACGCACACTGAAAGGGGACTTTGAAGGGAAAATTAAGGAGGCAGCAAGGCTCATTGCCGATGCAAAAAATGTGCTGTTTATCGGAACTGGCAGCTCTGGTATTTTGGCACAGTATGGGGCGAGGTATTTTTCGAGTCTTGAGAAATTTTCATTTTACATCAATGATCCGTTTTTCCCGATGAATATGCAGTATTTAGACAATAGTGTCACCATTGTGCTGTCTGTATCAGGGGAGAACCGTATTACGATTGATCATATTTCGAAGTTAAAAAGAGAAGGAAGCAAAATCATTAGTATTACAAACAATCAGCACTGTACGATTTCGCGCATTTCCGATTTAAATATTGCTTATTACGTGACAGACGAACGGGTTCACAGAGCCAATATTACGACACAGACGCCAGTTGTGTATATTTTAGAAGCGATGGCTCGTGACATGTTCGCGATGTTAAAGAAAAAGTAAAAGAGCCGCTGCATGAATCAGCCGCTCTTTTTTTTCTGTCTCATAAAAGTGAGGATGGCAATCCCCGAACAGATGAGCACAAACAAACCGCCTAGCAAATACACAGTCCTCGCTCCGAATGCATCTGCAATCAATCCAACAAAGAAAATAGATAAACCGACAGATACAGAAGAAAGGACGTAATGAGCCGAGTACACCTTTGATAAATCTCGGACGGGCGTTTCCGTTTGAAGAATGGTTTGCTGCGAAACATCTCGAATTTGATAAGCAGGCCCCATCAAAATGCAAAGCAGCAAAGCAAGCCACGGCAGGCTATTCAGTGAAAAGACAATAGTCAGCACTGCATAAATGAATGAACCAGCTGCCATAAAGAGAAGAAGCTGCTTTTGAATCAACCGGCTTATCCACGCAGCCAAGAGCCCGCCTAGAATGGCGCCTGTATAATAAGCGGCATTGATAAACCCCCACCAATCTTCACTTTCGTTTAAATCTTGTGTTACAAAGGCAAGCGTAATCGCCCCGATCCACACAGCACCCGCTATATTTTCACACACATCCATAAAGGTCAGGGTGCGAATTGTTTTGTTTGTCCAAATGATCGTCCAGCCATCCTTGAAACTGTTCATCTTATTTGCTTTTCGAACCGTGTCTTCTTGCTTGAGAAGAGGAAAAACAGGGATGAAAAACAAATAAGACAACACAATCATGAAACAAGTAATCCACATTAAATAAAAAGGACCAATCAACAGGACGAGCATTCCAGTAAACGAATAACCGGCGATTTGCACCGTTTGATGAAAAATGGAGGCTGTACTGTTCGCTTTCACAAGCTGATTTGCTGGCACAAGCATCGGCATGATGGCCTGTAATAAAGGACTGATGAATCCACCTGTGATGGAAATGAGAATAAGCGCACCAAACAGCCAGACCATATGCTGCTGAAAGAAATGAAATTGGGCTGTAAACACGATGAGCATCACAAGACGTAAAAGCGGGACCCATTTCAACAGCCGACCCGCTTGAAAGTGAACTGCCAAAACAGGAGAGATGAGCCCAGCTAATAGCTGGCATAGCGTTCTTATTAGCGGAAATAGAGCCGCATAGGCAACAGATTGTGTATCTTGATAGATCACAAACGTGATCGTCATCACAAATAGAATATCACTTAGCATGAGAAGGCTTTTACTGCCTGTATAATACCAAAACTTGTTTCCCATATCCAACCGGCTCCTTTTCAAAAACAAGTTCAGTATAGCATGGTGATGAAGGACCCAGAGGCTTTTCATTGAAAAATACAACTTAAGGATGAGAGGATTGTGATAAGCTAAATGAAAGACATCGCAAGGAAAGGGGTTCAAATCAATGAAAGTACTGCCAGCACATGAATTCTTGAATCAGCACAGCATCCCATATGAGATCAAAACATTTTCTTCCGAAACAGAGAAGGGAGCCGCAAATGTAGCAGCAGCCCTTGGTTTTCGTGAAAGACAAATGATCAAAACATTGATTTTTGAAACAGGGGAAGGGGAGCAGCTGCTTGTGATGGTTGGCGCAGACCAGCATATTAAGTCAGGGAAACTAAAGAAAGCGGCCGGCTCTCGTAATATTAAAATGGCATCACCAGAGAAGGTTCTGGAAGTGACGGGCTACCGAATTGGCTCGATACCGCCATTTTGCTGGCAGCCAGAAGGCTTCCGCACCATCATCGAAGCTTCGTTATTAGAGGAAGAGGTATTAGGCGTTGGAGCAGGCGAATGGGGAAATGAAATCCTCATCACACCAGAACAATTAGTGAAAGCCTCAAAGGCTGTACCGTATGACATTGTTCAACCAGCCGAATAGAAAAAAAGTGCCTGTTTCTTATGCAGGCACTTTTTTAATTTGCAGCAGGCGCCTTAAATGGACCGATATCTTTCATTTGCAGAAAGGCATCCACTGTTCTATTTTCTTCAAGATCATTCGCCCGTTTGCAGATAACAACGGGTCTGACGATTTCTATGCCTTCGATATATACGCGCCCAATCTCTTTCCGCTTGAGACTGCCTTGAACCGCATCACGGGGAACAAGTGTGATCCCATAGCCAGCTTTGATCATTTGAATCGCTTCATGAACACCGCTGAATTGTAAATCAACAGTCGGTTTTTTAATTCCTTTCGAGGTGAAAAGGGAAAAGAGCTTATCTCTTGTGGAGCTGCCTTCTTCACGCATTAAAAAAGGCTCCAGGCTCAGGCGCTCTAGCGGGACGGTTTTTCCGTTTAACGGATGGTCTGCTGGCACAATAAAATCATAGCTTAAATTCGTCAAATGGGAGGTAACGATCTCCTCATGATCCAAATCTTCAATTACAGCGATGGCCACATCTGATTCATATTGAAGCAGGCTGTCTATCACTTGAGCGGAGTTTCCGCTTTTTAATTCGATTTCTGTCTGTGGTGATGACGTTTTAAAAGCAGCGAGCCAATCAGGCAGTAAAAAGTTGAGTGGTACGTAGGTAGAAGCGATGCGGAGGCGCCCCTTTTTCCCATTTTGTAATAGCGTGATCTGATATTCTACTTCCTTTTCAGCCTCGAACACTTGCCGGGCATAAGGATACAGCATCTTTCCCATTTCTGTGAGCGCAATTCCTCGGCCGTTTCGTTTAAAAAGGCGAAAACCGATCTCTCGTTCAATGCTTCTAAGCTGAGCCGTCACAGCTGGCTGTGTCAAAGATAGTGCGTCTGCTGTTTGTGTGACGCTTTTAGTCTCTGCGACCTTTGCAAAAATCCGAAGGGCATGTAAATTCAACTTTGCACCACCTATCAATTATTTTAATGGTTTAATCAAAAACATTCATTAGATTTATTATAAAGCATCCCTTATCGTAAAGATAGCGAAGGGGGAAGGGAAAATGGATCATCGTCAAAAGCAAGTTGTGTCAATATCGCTCATCACAGCATTTGCACTTATTGGGGATTCAATGCTCTATATTGTTCTTCCAGTCTATTGGAAAGAGATTGGTTTATCATCTATTTGGGAGGTCGGGTTACTGCTGTCCATCAACCGATTCATTCGCATTCCGCTAGCGCCTGTCGTTTGGTGGCTCTATCGCTATATCCCAATGAAGACCGGTGTATTAATGGCGATTTTGATCGCGTCAGTGACCACGGCATTATATGGGATGAGTGGTTTTTGGCTGCTGCTGATCTGCCGCTGCGCATGGGGGCTTGCTTGGACGTTACTCCGTATGAGCGGGATGAGGGTTTTGGCTGAAATGGACGAAGGCTCACAAGGACATTTGACGGGTCTTTATAATGGGCTTTACCGGCTTGGCAGTTTATTTGGTATGTTATTTGGCGGGATTTTCGCCAGCTTGTTCGGCTTCCAGTCCATGACGCTTGTCTTTGGTTTACTCACATTGATAGGGTGCGTTTTTTATGTATCTTTGGATGAAATTGAAAAGAGAGAAGGCACGCAGATGTATCATGGCATCAAACAGAAGTGGTTTGCACGAGATGTTGTAAAAGTACTGATAACAGGCATGCTGGTCGCACTTATTATACAAGGTTTATTCGCATCCACGCTGAGTCATGTCATTGAAGCAAAGATCGATCAGGATGAATTTGCTCTATTTGGCTTTGTCATCGGAGCTTCGGCTTTAAGCGGTGTCATTCAAGCAATCAGGTGGGGGTGGGAACCATTTGTCGCACCGAGAACAGGCAAATGGTTTGATCGGCTTGTGATGAAGGAACGAATGCTAAGCTGGATGTTTCTTTCATTTGGAGGGCTCAGTTTTCTTGGGGTCATGCTGAAGGTAAGCGGCTGGTTCCTATTGATGCTGCTTTTGATTCAGCTGCTGGCAACGATTGTAACAACGTTCACCGATACACTTGCCTTTCAAAAAGCCTCTGCTCAAACAGATAAGAACCGCTTTCTCGCAAGCTATTCTTTTGTTCAAGATATGGGTGCTGCTTTAGGGCCTTTGTGCGGATATACGTTGATTCAGTTTTTCGGAACAAACAGTGTCTTTTGGCTGATGCTCATCATAAGCTTAATGCTTGTCAGCATGTGGGCAAGAGGCGGGCAGCTGCATGTTTCTTCTCGTGCAGTGTAAAAAATGAAGCGTTATATAAAAAAACTGCCTCATGCAGCTGATCGCAGAGGCAGTCATATTCTCTTATTCTATGTCTGAATCGTAGGCTTTTTGCGTCAGGTGGCTGACAACCTCTTTTAATCCATTTGGTTTATGGAATTCAACAGGTGTGCTTCCTTTTTCGAAGACGATTTGGTCTGCTTCAACGAGCACGACATATCGATTGTTGACCTTCGCAATATGGATCGAGTGGCCAAAGTCCGCGAGAAGTCCTTTGATTTCTGTTTCACCTAGACGCATTTTCATTGTGATATCAGGGGTTTGTTCCACAATGTGAGAAGCTGCTAGTGTGACCTGTTCTGTATCGAGTGTTTCTCTAATTTCTCGTTTTTCACTCGCTTCCCATATTTCAAGATCCTCTTCGAACTGCTTTAATTCTTCACTTTCATCCTGTAATGTTTCAAATACTTGTTCCTGCACCATATTCATGACCTGTGATTTCATGATTTCGGGCATAGATTCCCCGTATTCGACGAATTTCAGAAAGTCCTCAAAATAACGCGCATGTGAGGATTGGTGAATTTTCACTTCAGCTTCCTCTGTCATGCCCTCTTCTGGCATAAACGGATATTGAATCGATTTCATATTTTTTGTTGTAATGGCCATTTCGACTTTTTTGATCAAGGTAGATGTATCAGCGATAGAAGCCACTTTCTGTTCAAAATCGCATTTCATAATAAAGACAAAGGAGTCATCGAAGTACTTTTTAGGAACGGCAGACGCAACTAAAAAAACGCCGCCTCTGACAGCACTTGTATCTAAATACGTGCGAACAAACTGTTCGCTGCATTCATTAAATACTTCTTTTGTATTGGCAAATCTCGTCTGATGAAATAAATTGTAGTTTGGATTTGAATCGAGTTCATGACCGGGTTCGACAATGAATCGGCCAATTTTGGTCGGTACTTGTTCTGATTTAGGGTGTCTGTCCACTTTTCGTTTGACGATTTTTTTTAGCTCACCATCTAAAAAGTCCTTCAGCTCACTTTGTTCAAATTCCTCTTGATCTAATGTTTGATAATGCTTGAACCGTTTATTTGCTTGTTCATCTTTGCCTTCGATTTCTACGACAAAGAATGATAGAAAACGTATCGTAAAATCCATTGATTGGTCACCACTTTTTCTTCTTCGGATATGTTGAGTATAGAAAAAGGAGTGAAAATCGTCAACGAATGGAGAAATATCGTGTCATTATTTCCCGAGAAATGTTTAGTGAAAAACACTTGATAATAATTATCATTCTTGATAGAATGATAAAAGAAAAGAAGGAACCTGCCAGTTCCTTCATCTCAGAAAAACAACTTATTTTGTTTCAAATGTTTCGCAATCAGTTTCAGCATTGCGAGTCACATCAGTCATTGTGTTTTTACCAATTTTAATGGTAGAAGCTGTACAGCTGTTATCAGCCCAAAAACGGCAAGAGTTCACTTCACAAAGTACGTTTTGTGCCATGGGAATTCACCTCCGTGATTCATATTGAGAATGAAGCAAGCTGCCACTTGAATTCATTCCATCTAGTAGTCTCTTTATAAAAAGAGGCTGTTTGTGCTGATGATGCACATGTTTATCATACCATCTACCCTGATAATATACAATTTAAACTTTGAAAGAGCGAGAATACAAATCTCGCTCTTTTTTTATTTGTAAAAATAGTTAAATGCTAGGTGGCACCATCTCTCATTTCGACATATGAATAGAGTAGATTCAAAACCTGATGTCGGACAAAGTCTGAGGGTACATGTACTGATTTTCCGCATAAAGATAAGGTTTTCAATCAAAAATTTTCATAGAGAGATGAGGGGAGAAGATGAAAGCAGTCATTCTCTGCGGAGGAAAGGGAACGAGAATGAGTGAGGTCACAAAAGCGCTTCCTAAACCACTTGCTATGATCGGAGATCGGCCTATTCTATGGCATATTATGAAAATCTATCAGTATTACGGAGTAGATGAGTTTATCTTATTGCTTGGATATAAAGGAGAGAAGATCAAAGAATATTTTCTGAACTACGACTGGCGGCATCACAGCATGCAGCTGGATATGGCAACAGGAGAAATGAAGCTTTTAGGAAAGTTAGAGAACTGGAAAATCACCTTTTTAGATACGGGTGAGGAGACGATGACAGGCGGACGGTTAAAGCAGGCACAGGACTACATTGGGGATGAGACATTCATGATGACGTATGGTGATGGACTTGCCAATATCAATATGTTTCATCTGCTGAAGCGTCATCAGGATCTTGGGGCTGCTGCGACTGTCACAGGAATTGAAAAGAAGTCACAGTACGGGACGTTGAAGGTATATAACGGGATGGCACAATCCTTCTCTGAGAAGACAGACAGTATCGGGATGATCAATGGAGGATTTTTTGTGTTGTCTCCAAAGGTATTTGACTATTTGACAGACGATGATCAATGCGTGTTTGAAGCGGAGCCTCTTCAAAATCTGGCGAATGATGGAGAGCTTGCGGTTTATGAACACCACGGATTTTGGACAGCGATCGATACGTATAAGAACCTGAAGGAAATCAATGGCATGTGGACAAATGGAAAACAACCATGGAAGGTTTGGTGACGGCATGAGCGGATTTTGGAATGGGAAAAACGTATTTGTGACTGGATGTACAGGACTATTGGGAAGCTATCTCGTCAAGGAATTGATTGATCAAGGTGCAAACGTAACTGGACTTGTGCGTGATCAGGTGCCTCGATCGAATTTATATCAAGGCAGTCAATTCGAAAAGATGAATGTGGTGCAAGGTGCATTGGAGGATATGCAAACGATTGAACGTGCGTTAGGAGAATACGAAATTGATACTGTCTTCCATTTGGCGGCGCAGGCCATTGTTGGGGTCGCAAATAGACACCCTGTTTCTACATTTGAAGCCAATATTTTAGGGACATGGAATGTACTGGAGGCTTGCAGAAGACAGCCGCTGATTAAACGAGTCATCGTTGCATCAAGTGACAAAGCATACGGCGATCAGGAGCAGCTTCCATACGATGAAGATATGCCGTTAAATGGGAAACATCCGTATGATGTATCGAAGAGCTGTGCAGATTTAATTTCTCACACGTATTACAACACATATGGTCTTCCGGTTTGTATTACACGCTGCGGCAATTTATACGGGGGCGGGGATTTAAATTTCAACAGAATCATTCCGCAAACCATCCAGCTTGTGCTAGAAGGAAAGGCACCTGAAATTAGAAGTGATGGGACATTTATTCGTGATTATTTCTACATTGAAGATGCGGTCAAGGCTTATTTGCTGCTAGCTGAGAAGATGGAGGAAAAAGGGCTCGCTGGAGAAGCTTTTAATTTTAGTAATGAAATTCAGCTGACGGTGCTTGAGCTCGTGGATAAGATTTTAAAGGCAATGGGCAGTGAACTGAAGCCGCGTATTTTAAACCAAGGAACGCATGAGATTAAGCATCAATATTTGTCGGCAGAAAAGGCGAGAAAGCTGCTTGATTGGAAGCCTGACTATTCCATTGATGAAGGTTTAGAGAAGACGATTGAATGGTACCGCGAATTCTTTCAAAAATAGAGGTGTAAGTAGATGAACAGCATATATTGTACGGTTCTATCAAGTGGAAGACTTTATCAAGCCATTGCGTTTTTCTTATCATTGAAGCAAGTAGAAGATGATGCTGTCATCAAGACGTTATGTATGGATGATGCTGCATTTGATCTGCTTCATCAAATGAATTTTCCTCATGTCGATCTTGTTCATGTACGGGAGCTCGAAACGCCGGAGCTGCTGGAGAAAAAAGAGGAACGGGATGCCTCGGAATATTGCTGGACATTAAAGCCGATTTGGATTGAGTGGTTATTTGAACAGGAGCAGGCAGAGGGCGTAACCTATCTTGATGCGGATTTATTTTTTTATGAGAGCCCGAAAGCGATTTTTCAACATCAGCCGGATGCCTCTGTTTTACTCTCGAGAGGGGATATTGTGATTCCGAGCTTCGATCCTGAGGAAGTGAAGATGCTTCAGAAGCTTTTAGGACGATATAACTCAGGCTTCCTGTATTTTAAAGGAGATGAAGCCGGCCGGAAATGCCTCAGCTGGTGGAAAGAAGAATGCTTGAAGGAATGCAAAAATGCGCCGGGAGAAGGCAAGTTTGGCGATCAAGGATATCTGGATCATATGCCGAAGCTGTTTGAAAAAGTGGAAGATATTCAAACAAAAGGCGTGAATATTGGTCATTGGAACTATGGGCAGCATTCTTATCGGGAAGAGAATGGACGTATTTTGCTGGACGATGGGCATCCGCTCATTTGCTATCATTTCAGCGGCTTTCGCATCGTGAGCAAGGATGAGATGCAGCAAATTCATGAAAAAGGGAGAAATGATCTGCCGTTTTTCCAAGAAGCCTATCGAAACGTGCTGCGCCATGTGATTGAATCTGTTGAGAAGGTCGATCCGCTGTTTAACGGCTATGCCAAATTGGAGGGGGATGACGCATGAATGAGAAGCCAAAGGTAAGCGTCATTATTCCAAGCTATAATGCCAAAGAGCGTTTAGAAGGGAGTCTTTTTTCCTTAACGCTTCAGGATACGGATATTCCATTTGAGGTGATTGTCGCTGATAATGGGTCAACGGACGGCACGATGGAAATGCTTGAGAACATTGAGGTGAATTTCCCGTTTAAAAAGGTACGTATTCCTGTCAATCAAGGGATTGCCAAGGGTCGCAATCATGCCATTCGCGAGGCGGAGGGAGACCTGCTGATATTCCATGACAGCGATATGCTGGCAGAGCCGCAATTTATTCAAAAGCATGCGGAGGCACATGCTGTTCATGAGGACCTTGTGATTTGTGGTGTATGCTGGAAGCGGATTTATCGTTATTTTTACGAAGCATTTGATCAGGATCATATCAATCGGTTGAAAAAGCAAGGCTTGTATAAGCGGAAAATGAAAGATAAAACGCCTCTTTTATCAATGAAGGAAGTTGAAAATGGTGGATTTCTAGAGAAAAGCTTCGATTTGCAGTCTGAGTTTATTGATATTCTCAAAGACATTTTGCGCACGTATAACTATGATTTAGGCTCTTATGAGCTGCCGTGGCGATTTTTTATTACGAATAACTCCTCTGTCAAACGTAAGCATGTCATGGCACTCGGGATGTTTGATGAAAATATCGTTCGGTACGGGTTTGAGGATTATGATTTAGGAATTCGTCTGCATCAGCTTGGTCTCTCGTTTGAATTGCGAGAGGATATCATGAGTGTGCATCAGGAGCATCCAAGTAATTTAACGTCATTTGATGACATCAAATATAACATTTTGTATATGTGCGAGAAGTACAACAATATTGATGCCATTGATGTCCATTTGGCTTTCTCTGGTCCATTTTCTCACACCGTCACAAATGACATTGTGAAAGAGGTCCGGCAGCTGCGTGAAAATCCGGCATTCGATGGTCTGCTTTCTTATTTTTTAGAGCTGCTTCATTTGATCACAGAGCGGAATGTAGGCATCAAACGCGATAAAAAAGATCAGCTGACAGCAAAGCATGTCCCTTTGAAAAAGCTGTCAGAAGCAGCGCAGCTTGCACGGCAGGAATATGGCTGCACAGTGCTTGTAGAAGCCATTCAAGGGCTGACGAAAGAGCTATTACGCGTTGATTTGTTTCAAGTGGATGTGTTATAGATGGCGTCTTATCATTTTACAACCATTGTGTCGAATACCCATATTTTTAAGCTTTTGGCGCTGATTCATTCGCTTGAACAAACCGCCCATTCATTCAAGTTGTCGGTTTTATGTGCGGACCCTTTGGCTTACAAGGTGTTAAGTGAATTCCCTCATCCGCACGTTCAATATGAACAGCTTGAAGACATTGAAGATGACACGCTGCGAAAGGCAAAAGATGATCGGACGTTCCATGAGTATTGCTGGACGTTAAAGCCTGCTTTTCTGCTCAAAATCCTTGAGTCCTCAGAAGCGGATTATCTCGCCCATTTGGATACGGATTTGTATTTTTATCATGATCCAGAGGCGGTATTTGCAGAGAATCCGCTCGCTCATTTATTTTTGACGGATCATATGAATTCCAAGCGGTTCTATCACTTTTATGAGTTGTCTGGCCGCTTTAATACTGGATTTGTCGGCTGCCGCAACACAGACGTTGCCAAACAGGCGGTCACACAATGGAAGGAAAACTGTCTTGCACACTGTACAGTAGAAATGGATACAGAAAATAAGACTTATGGAGATCAGCGGTATGTTGAAAGATGGATCGATGATTTTGAAGGGGTCCATGTGGTGACATCTAAAGGAGCCAATGCCGCCATTTGGAATATTGAAAACTACAAGTTTTCAGTTGTGAAAGGGGATATGTATCTCGACGAATGTCCACTCTTGTTCTATCATTTTTCTGCCTTTACGATCATTGATGAGAATACCTTTAATCTTAATTGGTATTACTATATGACAGAACAAAATCTAGTGGATCATCTATATATTCCGTATGCCGATTTGGTTCATCAAAAAATTAAACAGGTGCAAAAGGTCTTTCCAGAATTTCAGCAAGGGTTTATTGCAAAGAAGCACGTTCCTGACACGCATTTTTATGAGATATGAAAAAACCGCTCAATAACTGAGCGGTTTTCTCCTTTTTATGATTCATTCCATTTGGAGATGGTTTGATCGCTAGGTAGTAAGAAGGCCAGGATGCCTAATATCGGTAAAAAGGCGACTCCGATCATGGTAGGCGTTAAACCGAAGGCATCAATGAATGAGCCTAGAGCGACTGATCCAATTGCACCCATACCAAACGCAAGCCCAACAGTTAAACCAGACATTGTGCCAATTTTCCCGGGAAATAGTTCTTGAGCATAAACGACTGTGACAGAGAAGCTTGATGTCAGAATGACCCCAATTAGTCCAAGTAAAACATAAGCAAAAACAGGTCCGGCAAATGGCAGCAGCAGGGCAAGTGGAAAGGATGCCAATAAGGAAATTAAAATCACGGTTTTCTTGCCGAAGCGGTCTGCAAGCGGCCCGCCTAAAAATGTCCCTATTGCACCTAGAATGAGAAATAAGAAAATATAAGTCTGTGATTCTTTAATCGTCAATCCATATTGTTCAATCGCATAAAACGCATAGAAATTCGATATCGCATTCCCATACCAAGAGCGGGCAAAGATGAGAAAGACGATAATGCCAAGTGCTGTGAGTGCTGACTTACGATGAATATCAGATCTTGCAGCTTTTGCTGGAGCCTTTTTCGCTTGAGCTCGAATGGTTTGAAGTCTTCCTGCGTACCATCTTGAAATATAAAGAAGGAAACCGACAGCAATCATTCCAACAATCGTAAACCAAGCCACGCCTGGCTGACCGAGAGGGACGAGCATTAATGCAGCGATCAGCGGAGCAAAGGCTTGACCTGTATTTCCGCCTACTTGATAGATGGACTGTGCAAGTCCTCGTCTTGGACCAGCTGCCATGTTGGCAACACGAGAGCCCTCTGGATGGAAAATTGCAGAGCCGAGTCCGATAAAGACAACGCAAAGCAAAATGGTGGCAAAGGAAGGCGCAAACGCAAGCCCGAATATACCGACAGCACTAGAAAATAAAGCAATAGGGAGTGCATAAGGCATCGGCCGTTTATCTGTATACCACCCAATAGCGGGCTGCATGACGGAGGAGACCATATTTAATGTAAAGGCAATCAGCCCTAATTGTGTAAAGGTCAGCCCCATTGAGCGTTCTAAAATAGGGAACATCGCAGGAATAACGGCTTGCAATGTGTCGTTCAGCATATGGCAAATGCCAATAATCAATAAAATGGGGTAAACCGTTGATCCGGTGACAGAATTTTGAGGTTTATCCTTTGTACGAGCAGCAATAGCCAATGAGACTTCCTCCTTTCATTCAACTGTTTTCTATTTTGCATTCTTCTCATTTTATTCATAAGGTGAACTATAAAACAATAGCAAATTGTCATGATTTAGAAAAAAGAGACACAAGTGCTTGTGTCTCTAAAGGGTTATTGATAAAAAGATGCGATCACAGGCTTCATTTTTTGAATGACGAGTCCGCTTCCGCCGCGGTTTTTCACACCTTCAATCATGCCGACGAGGACGTAATCTTCTTTTTTAGGATTAAATGCAAGTAAAAATCCATTTTCAGAACCGTCTGTTGCCCCTTGTTTGCTCTTCAGCTCTGCCGTTCCTGTTTTAGCGGCAATATCAGCTCCTTCAATTTGTAAGGAGTGAGCTGTACCGTTTGGACTGGTCACGACCTGAGTGAGCGCGTCTTTCACTGTGTTTGCCGAGTCTTCTTTGATGATTTGTTTTGGTGATGCTGTTTTTTCATCTTGAACGACTCGAGGATAGACAAGCTTGCCTCCTGTTGCAAATGGAGAATAGGCATGTACTTGTTCAATCGGTGACATGAGTAATTCGCCTTGGCCATAGGCAGAGTCAGCAAGTAAGATGTCCGATTGAATGCCATCGTTCGATACTTGTGCTGGTTTCATTGTAAATGGCATGTGCAAATCTTCGCCAAATCCAAATGCTTTTACTTTTTTCTCGTAGGTGTCTTTGCCAATTTCCAGTGCTTCCTGTCCGAAGTAAATATTGTCTGAGTACACGAGGGCATCGACCATATTTACGTTTTCTTTATCGTGAACCCGTGTAATTCGATAATTGCCCCAAGATTGATCCTTTTGCCATTTCAGTCCATGAATGGTGCGTACTTTATTAGGTTTTGTGACACCTGTTTCCAGCCCGATGGCCGCTGTAATGGTTTTGAATGTAGACCCTGGTGCATACCGGCTCGCATACCGGGCTTGGAATGGGAGGTCTGGGTTTTCGCTGTATGCCTGATATTGTTTAGGTGTGATCCCGTTTGTCATGAGATTGACATCGTAGGAAGGGGTGCTGACAAGCGCTAATAGATCCCCTGATGATGGATTCATGATGGTGACGGCTCCTTTTTCACCTTTCAGCTGTTCATAGGTTTTTTTCTGTAAAGAAGCATCAATGGTCAGCTTCACTGTTTTTCCATCTTTTCGATCTGATTTTTGTAATGTTTCTTCAATGCCTGTTTCATCATGGACGATCAGAATGCTTCCGCCATCTTGTCCGCGCAAGTTTTTGTCAAACGTAAATTCAAGGCCGGTTTTGCCGATGATTTGATCTGCTTTTAATGCCGGATTTCTTTTGATATCATCTGCATTTGCTTTTCCGACATAGCCGGTGAGATGGGCGGCGGCTTCGTTATAAGGATAGTAACGCATTTCCTTCGATTGATAGGTGACGCCTTTTACATCCTTTGGAATCGGCTTTTGCTCTAACATTGATTTGAGCGGGACAAACGTGTCGTCTGTGACCCATGCTTGTTTCAGCTGATTGTCAATCAGTTCTTCGTCTATATCAAACGCCTTGCTGATTTTTTTGATATTGCGTTCTTTTTCTTTCCCTGTTCCGAGTTTACCTGGGATGATGCCAAGTGCGTTTCCACCAGTTGTTTCTGCCAGCGTACGCCCTTTTCGGTCTACAATGTTTCCACGGACAGCAGGGTCTGATTTGACTTTGATAGTATCTCCCTTCTCCATTTGCGGGAAGATGAGATTTGGCTTCCAGTCCACTTTCCACTTGTCATCTTCTTCTGAGAGAACGCCCTTGTAAGAAAGCTTGTGCAGCTTGCCAAAAGACGTTTTCATTGTCACATCATAGGAAAATTGATACCCATTTCCTTTGTCCTGTTTTTCGACGTTGAGCTTTGATATGTTCAGATCATAAGCACCAATTCCGTTAAAGATATTGTCATATTTTTCGGCTAGTTGTTTTTTTGAGAAGTCATTGGCTTTCAAAGACGCACTCGTTACCTCATCAGCCAGCTTCGTAAAGTCTTTCTTCTCCAATTGTTTCGTAAAGGATTCAGCCGCTTTTAAAGCCTCTTTTTCTTTTGAGAAAAGAGTATCTTTTAAGAAAAAGAGAGCAGCTGCTATCACGATGATGCTAAGAAGAGGAATAATGAATTTTTTCTGTTTCCAAAATGATTTTCTTTGATCCTTATACAATGAAAACACCTCAATTTTTGATTAGATCTTCTATATTTTACAGTGATTGCACATGATTTGTATAGTTTCTCCTATGAAAATAGACCAAGGCATCATGTCATGGTATTGGAAATGGGAGTAAAATGACAGCTGTTTTTATGAAAGATATCTTCATTTTTTCATATGATTTAAAGGATTTCTTAAGAGATCATCGAATGTGGAAAATTAGAAAAAATATGACAAGCGCTTTCAATAGGGGGGAATTGTTATCGTTTATAAAAAAGTGAATGTAATTGGACTTATTCTTGGACCGACACTCTTCTTGCTCGTTCTGTTTCTCATACCTGAAGATGAATTGACCTATGCTGCGAGGGTAGTCTTGGGCATTACGGCTTGGACGGCAACATGGTGGGTGACAGAAGCACTGCCCATACCTGCAACATCTTTATTGCCCATCATCCTACTGCCGACACTTGGCGGGCTTTCTATGGAACAGACATCAAGGGCTTATGGAGATCCGATCGTTTTTATGTACATGGGAGGATTTATGATTGCTATTGCCATTGAAAAATGGAACTTACATAGAAGAATGGCCTTACACATTTTGAGGGTGATTGGCACAAGAAGTGATCGCATTGTATTAGGTGTCATGATCGCGACTGCTTTTTTATCTATGTGGATTTCGAATGCAGCGACAGCCCTGATGATGCTCCCAGTGGCACTTGCAGTGATTAAAGAGGTCAAGGCTAATGAAATCTTATCTGGTCCATCTCTTGATCGATTCAGTAAAAGCATCTTATTGTCGGTTGCGTATTCAGCGTCAATTGGTGGTCTAGCAACACTTGTCGGATCTGTGCCAAATGCGGTGTTTGCTGCGATGTCAAAAAAACTGCTAGATCGGGAAATTATGTTTTTTGAATGGTTTTTGTTTGGTTTTCCTGTTGCGATGATTCTGCTCATTCTCTTATTTCTGTATTTGACCAAGGTACAGTTCAAGGTAGAGCACACAGGTGAAATGAGTGTAGCGTTCATTCGAAAGGGATTAGAGAATTTAGGAAAAATGAAACAAGAGGAAAAATGGGTGTTTGTTGTTTTTCTCATGACGGCGTTTTTGTGGATTTTTAAGCTCTTTTTGTTTGGAGGGATCACCGTATCTGATACGTCTATCGCCATTTTCGGTGCCATGCTGTTATTTCTCATTCCAGCAACAAATGGAGAGAGAATATTAGAATGGCAGGATATGAAACAGCTGCCGTGGGGGCTTTTGCTTTTGTTTGGAGGTGGGCTTTCGCTCGCTACGGGCTTTGCAGAAACCAATCTAACGGGATGGATTGGGGAAAATCTACAGCATTTAAATGGGCTTTCGTATATCGTGCTGTTGATCATTTTAACGGGAGCGATTTTGTTTATGACTGAAATTATGTCGAATACAGCTGTTGCCAATATGATTATTCCGATTACGGTAGGGCTTGGGCTTGCGATTGGTATGGAGCCATATGGGTTAATGGCTGCGGCTGCTTTGGCTTCTTCATGTGCGTTTATGCTGCCGATCTCCACACCGCCAAACGCCGCTGTCTTTAGTGCGGACGTGCTGAAAATATCTGATATGGTCAGGGCAGGCTTTTGGTTAAATATCATCAGTATTGTGGCGATTGTCCTTGCGGTGTATTTCTGGCTCCCGATTGTGTTTAAAAGCTGAGCGGGTTAAGAAGATGGCTTTGATCGAATCGAGACCGTCGGTGTTTTTGTTTCTTTTGGCTTCGGTGGTGGTGTGGATTTTTTGATGTGAGTGTCCTTTGGCGTGTAATAAGCGTGTTAGATCCAGACATGGTGGACTCAAATTCAGCCAAAAACAGCGTGATTTAAGCAAAAAAAAGAGACCGGGAAACCCCGTGTCTCTTTTCTAATGTGTTTCATTAAGATGACTTTTTCGTCTTGCATAGGTGAAGTAAACAACGACACCAATGGCTACCCAGATAAGGAAGGCTCTCCAAGTCACCCATGAAAGGGTCGTCGCAAGTGTGATACAAATGACCGCACTGATAATCGGAAGAACAGGCACGAATGGTACTTTAAACGCTGCTTTGACATTCGGGTGCTTTTTCCGTAAAACAATGACGGCAATTGAAATCACTGTAAAGGCTGCAAGTGTACCGATACTCACTAAATTCGCAAGCGTCGATAAATTCACAAAACCTACGATACATGCTGCGACAGCACCTGTCAGCCAAGTGTTGGCAACGGGTGTTTGCGATTTTGGATGAACATTTGAGAAAATTTTTGGCATGAGTCCATCGCGGCTCATCGCAAAGGTTAAGCGAACCTGCGCATAGACCAAGGCAATTAAAACCGTTGTGATCCCAATAATGGCACCGGCTGATATGATACCTGCCACACTATGAAGGCCAACGACTTGAAGAGCAAATGCGACAGGGTCACTGACATTCAGTTTCGTATAGTGAACCATGCCGGTTAAGACAAAGGACACACCAATGTATAAAATGGTACAAACACCGAGCGCCCCGATAATGCCGATCGGCATCGCCTTTTGCGGATTTTTGACTTCTTCAGATGCATTGGCGATCGCATCAAATCCGAGATAAGCAAAAAAGACTGTTGCCGCGCCTGCGATTACTCCTTCAAAGCCCATCGGCATAAAGGGTGTCCAGTTTTCAGGTTTGACGTAAGCAAGGCCTGAAATGATAAAGAGAAGGACGATGGCAATTTTGATTAACACAATGATGTTATTCAGCTTCGTGCTTTCTTTGACGCCTCTTGAGACGATAAAGGTGATGAGTAAAATAATAAGTGCGCCTGGAAGGTTAAAGACGGCACCATCAGCGGCTCCAGGTGCAGCTGATAAAGCCTTCGGTATGTGCAGACCGAATCCACTGAGCAGTGATTGAAAATAGGACGACCATCCACTTGCTACAGCAGAGAGCGCAATGACATATTCAAGCATGAGATCCCAGCCCATTAAGAAGGCGAGAAATTCCCCAAGTGTGGCGTAGGAATACGTATAGACGCTTCCTGACACAGGAATGGACGAGGAGAATTCAGCGTAGCAAAAAGCAGCAAGGGCGCATGCGATCGCAGCCAAAATAAAAGATATAATAATCGCAGGTCCCGCATCCTTTGCTGCCGCAACCCCCGTAATCACAAAGATACCAGTCCCGACCACGCAGCCAATGCCAAGCAAGATTAAATCAAACGTATTTAACGATCGGCTAAGCCGCTTCGTTTGACTTTCAAGCATGAGCTGGTCGAGAGACTTTTTTCGAAATAAAGAACTCATGTTGACCTCCTAATGGATAAATCTTTTCGTAAGACGAATGTTAGTATATGCGTAATTGACAATTTAGTCAATTGGTTGAAAAACGCTTTAAATCACTAAAGTGTTAAACATCACAATCGAATTTGTGCATAAAAAGAGACATCCGCTGGCAGGTGGAAGGCGGATGTGGTGACGGGGGGATCTATGTCTGTTCAGCAAATATTTTTTCATTGAACAGCACACTTGGATGAGTGGGGTAATGGGCGGAGGAGGCAAGGTGATGTGTCTTGGCTTTTTCCAAATCGCCGAGCTGATAATAACAATAGCAAAGCTGGAGATGTGGATACCACGTTTTATACTGTGTGAGTGTGAAGGCTGTTTCGTTTTCAGGAGCCTTCAGCGCCTGCTCATACCAAAAGATCGCTGCCTGATGTTTATTTTGTATTTTTAGATGATCCCCGATCCGGCAGCAAAATTCTGGACGGGGCTGATCGTATAAGAAAGAACGTAATAATGAGGATAAAGCCGCTTCCTCGAAGCCTGCCGCATAATAGCAGTCGGCTAAATATTGGCATGTGCGAATTTCATCCTCAATCCAGCACTGTTTTGTCGCTAAAAATTCATGATAAAAACGAATCGCCCTGACATGCTGCCTGTTATCTCTTAATTCATTGGCAAAGTAAAAGAGATCACGTGGCGTCATGTCCTCTCCTTTTGCGAGCATGTCTTCATAAATTCGAAGATTGCGCCCGGGCTCACCAGTGGTTGTTTTCTTGCGCTTTTGATGTGTGACGGCTATATCGGCTGGAAAGATGTTGCCATACACTTGAAGAAACTCATGTACGGCCCCGTACCACTGAAAGTTCAAGGCACGCTTCACAAGGCGATTTCTTCTATATTTAAAATTCACCCGACCGTCTTGATCAAATCCCACATGATAAAACATTGAGACGGCATCCACCGAAGGATCAAGCGTCTCTTTGAGCTGAAGAAATTTTTGACGGTCTTCTTCTAGTAGAACATCGTCTGCATCAAGCCATAAAATATACTCTTTCGTTGCATGTGAGAAAGCGAAATTGCGGGCTTTTGCAAAGTGCTGAACCCATTCGAAATCAAGTACCTGTGCTGAAAAGGAGTGAGCAATCTCCTTCGTACGATCTGTTGACCCTGTATCAACGATGATCATCTCATCTACAATGTCTTGGACAGAGGAAAGGCAGTCCGCTAACACCTCCTCTTCATTTTTCACAATCATACATAAGCTAATGGTTACCATCTTTAGATCACCTCTTCATAGTGTATCGAGCAGCAAAAGGAAACATTCTTTTCAGCAGCGGGTTTTTTAAAACTAGTTTTCTGCTACCGGCTGATTTAAAATAAAGGGAGAATCTATGTAAGGGCTGATAAAAATGAGTTTATTGAATGTTGAAGGATTATATAAAACATATGGCGAGAAAACGCTGTTTGATCATATTTCTTTTCATATAGAACCAAGGGAACGCATCGGATTGATTGGACCAAACGGAACAGGAAAGTCAACGCTCCTAAAGGTCATTGCAGGACTTGAATCGTTTGAGGAGGGTGACATCACGAAGGCAGGGACACTTGATATCGAATTTCTTGAGCAAGACCCTGAAATGAGCGGGAATGAAACGATTCTTGATTACATTTTTTCTGGAACGGCACCCATGATTCAAACGATGAAGGCATATGAAAAGGCGCTAGCCGATTTAGAGCATGATCCGCAAAATGAAGCAAAACAAGAAGCGCTCATGCGCATGCAAAATCGAATGGATCAGGAAGACGCATGGGATGCGAACCTGTCAGCAAAAACGATTTTGACAAAGCTTGGTGTCAAAGATGTGAGCCGCTCTGTTCATGCATTATCAGGCGGACAGAAAAAGCGTGTCGCGATTGCTAAAAATTTAATTCAGCCCGCGGGATTGCTGATTTTAGACGAGCCAACCAACCATCTCGATAATGCAACGATTGAATGGCTCGAAGGATATTTGAGTCAATACAGCGGTGCTGTCATTCTGGTGACGCATGATCGTTATTTCCTAAACCGTGTGGCCAACCGAATTTATGAATTGAATCAAGGGCAGCTCTATACGTATAAAGGAAATTATGAAGTCTTTTTAGAAAAAAGAGCCGAACGAGAAGCAGAAGCTCAGGTGAAAGAAACGAAGCGTCAAAACTTACTCAGACGAGAACTTGCATGGCTGAGAAGAGGGGCAAAAGCAAGAACGACGAAGCAAAAAGCTCGCATTGGCAGAGCCGAAGAGCTGATGGATCAAAAAGGGCCTGATGCGAAAGGAGAGCTTGATTTCGCTATCGGCTCGCACCGCCTAGGAAAACAAGTCATAGAGGCAGAAGACTTATCAATTTCATTTGCTGGCCAGACCCTTGTGGAGCGGTTTACAGATTTAGTCGTGCCGGGCGACCGGATTGGATTTATCGGGCCGAATGGAGTCGGCAAAACGACTCTTCTTAACTGTCTAGCGGGTAAAATAGAACCGACTACAGGACAATTGACGATTGGACAAACCGTTCGCATTGGCTATTACACGCAGGATCACAAGGAAATGGATGAAGAACTGACCATCATTGAGTACATCAAGGAAACAGCTGAGATCGTCAAGACATCTGATGGCGCCATCGTGACAGCAGAGCAAATGCTAGAACGGTTCCTATTCCCAAGATCCATGCAGCGGACGTTTATTCGCAAGCTGTCAGGGGGAGAACGCCGCAGATTGTATTTATTGAAAGTCTTAATGGAAGAACCAAATGTTCTCTTTTTAGATGAGCCGACGAACGATCTTGATACGGAGACCCTCAGCATTTTAGAGGATTATTTAGAACAGTTTCCTGGCGTTGTTATGACCGTATCGCATGATCGTTATTTCTTAGACCGAGTGGTTCACCGTCTGCTTGTCTTTGAAGGTAATGGCCGCATTTCACACTTCCAAGGTGCTTACAGCGATTACATGGAGCAAGAAAAAGAGGCGAAGCGGACAGAGACAAAGCCTGCTGAGAAACAAGTAGAAGCGGCGCCTAAAAAGAGAAAAAAACTTTCTTATAAAGACCAGCTTGAATGGGACGGAATTGAAGACCGGATTCAGGCATTAGAGGAAAAACACCAGCAGCTTGAAGCAAGCATTGCGGAGGCAGGCAGTGATTTTGGAAAAATTCAAGAGCTGATGGACGAACAAAAAGCCGTTGCTGAAGAACTAGAACAAGCAATGGACCGCTGGACAGAACTATCGCTGATGATTGAGGAATTAGAGAGTCATGACTAAGAAATAAGAAACCTGTAGAGTTGATCTACAGGTTTTTTTGATAAGAGCATTTCGCATAGGCATCATGCTGATGAATGGATTCCTCATTACGACACTCGACTTGAAAGCCCCTGACCCATGGCTGCTCATATAATTCGATGGCCATTAACCTTGTGAGATCTTCTACAAAGCGTGGATTTTCATAAGCCTCTTCTGTCACTTTCTTTTCATCAGGTCTTTTAAGCACAGGATACAGCGGTGCACTCGCATTGGACTCAATGATATGTAAAAGAGCTGCTTTCATGTCGTTAGGGAATGATGCTTGTTCAAACAACTCTACCTGAATGGAAACAGAGCCACGCTGATTATGTGCACCGTATTCACTAATTTCTTTAGAACAAGGACATAATGTGGTGACTTGTGCATCGCAGCCAATATGACAGGTCCATCCATCCTTTTCATGAAAATGAATGTCATATGTGATTGTCGCATGCATCAAACCCGATTTCCCGGTGACTGGGCTTTGCTTTTCCATGTACCAAGGGAAGGAAACTTGAACCGAGGCAGATGACTGATTCATCTGACGGGCAAGCGCTGCTGTCAATGCTTTTAAGCTATTCACATCAAGCGGCTTTCCGCTTTCGTAAAACGAGTGCAGCTGTTCAGTGAGACGGCTCATATGAATGCCTTTTTCGTGAGCTCTCAGGGAGGTACTCAGTGCAAAGTCAGCAGAAGTTATTTGGTCCTGCGGTGCCGTTTTAGACAAAATTCGTACAGGATAAGACACGCGGCAGATGCCGACTTGTTCAAGATGAAAATAAAAGTCCTGCTCCGTCTTTTGGGTGTCAGTCATGTTCTCTTTTTGAGAAGGCTTCGTTCCAAGGCTTGGCGGTACAGATCCGAATTGTTGGTGTCGTTCTTTTTTGGGTGGAAAAGAAAACATGAGATCCCTCCTTTAAATCGTAATAATTCCTATTTATTTTGCATCAAAACACGAGAAAAATCAAGAGTGAGAACATTTACGTTTACGTTAAGGTTATAAAGGTGTATAATAAATCATGAATTGATGAGCAGGAGGCACTGGCAATGGAATGGATGAAAATTGATCAAGTGGCGAAAAGAAGCGGACTGACCAAACGGACGATACGTTTCTATGAAGAGATTGGTTTATTATCAGCACCAAAGCGGACAGAGGGCGGTGTCAGACTTTACTCAGAGGACGACATGGAAGAACTAGAGAAAGTGATGCAGGCAAAAGAGGTACTTGGATTTTCTTTACAAGAGCTTCAATCGTTTATGGAAATAGGAAAGCAGCTTGAGCTGAATAAAGAAGGTTACTTGCTGTCGCTTGATCCGAAGGAACGATTAGAGAAGCTGTTAGATATTGAGGCGCAGCTGTCTGTACAGCATCAATTGATTACAAAAAAGCTTGAAACGATTCAATCTTTTAAAAAGGATCTTGAAGCGATGAAAGAAAGAGCGGCTCATGCAATTGAGCAATTACAAAAATAAACACCTCTGCGTGTTTATTTTATTTTGTCAACATTTGAAGGAAAGGTTCTGATGGAATGAAGGAAGAAGAAGTGTTGAAACAGCGTACAAGTCTGCTTAGGCAGCCGAAAGCCGTCTGGGCTGTTGCCTTTGCGTGTGTGATTTCATTTATGGGGATAGGACTTGTGGACCCGATCTTGCCAGCCATTGCATCACAATTAGATGCATCTCCAAGTCAGGTCTCTCTTTTATTTACGAGCTACTTACTTGTGACCGGCTTTGTCATGTTTTTTACCGGCTTTATCTCTAGTCGGATTGGTGCGAAATGGACGTTATTAATAGGACTTATTTTTATTATTGTCTTTTCTGCTTTAGGCGGTACCTCTTCAACGATTAATGAATTAATCGGCTTTAGAGGCGGATGGGGCATTGGGAATGCCTTATTTATTTCAACTGCCCTCTCTGTGATTGTCGGTGTGTCTGTTGGAGGAAGTGCGAAGGCCATTATTTTATACGAGGCTGCACTAGGTCTTGGGATTTCGGTTGGACCGCTGCTTGGCGGAGAGCTTGGGACGATCTCTTGGCGCGGGCCATTCTTTGGCGTTGCGGTGTTAATGCTTGTTGCTCTTTTAGCCATTACGTTTATGCTCCCGCCGATGCAAAAACCTCAGAAAAAGGTGAAATTATTCGAGGCTGTCGGGGCGTTAAAATATAAAGGGCTATTAACGATGGCATCTGCGGCTTTCTTATACAATTTTGGTTTCTTTGTGCTTTTAGCCTATTCGCCATTTGTGCTTCATCTGGATGAGCATGGTCTTGGTTATGTCTTTTTTGGATGGGGACTATTTTTGGCAGTGACATCCGTCTTCTCAGCGCCGGTCATTCATCGCAAACTTGGGACATTGACTTCCCTTGTGGTTCTGTTTGCTTCATTTGCTGTGATTTTATTCGGCATTGGGGTATGGACTTCACATGTTGTAGTCGTCATCTGCGGAATTGTTATTGCTGGGGGCATCCTTGGCATGATCAATACAGTGCTCACGACCGCTGTGATGGGATCGGCGCCGGTTGAACGTTCGATTGCTTCATCCTCTTACAGTGCTGTGCGGTTTATTGGGGGCGCGATTGCTCCTTGGATTGCCGGAGTACTTGCTGAATCTTACACAGCAAGCACCCCTTACTATGTAGGGGCGGCTGTCGTTCTGTTAGGCATGATCATCCTGCTTCTTGGCCGGAAGCATTTGGTCAATATTCAAGCAGGTCATTAAATAGAAAAAAGCCTTATATCTTCTGAACAGATATAAGGCTTTTTTGTCGTTATAATACTTTTGTCGTCCAAGATTCGCAATTCCAAGTTTCAGTGGCTACATCTTGATAAAATTCAGGTTCGTGAGAGATCAATAAGACGCTCCCTTTGTATTCTTTTAATGCACGTTTTAGTTCTTCTTTTGCATCGACATCCAAGTGATTGGTCGGCTCATCGAGAACAAGTAAGTTGGTTTCTTCGTTGATCAGCTTACAAAGACGGACCTTTGCTTTTTCTCCACCGCTTAAAACAGACACGCGGCTTTCAATATGCTTTGTCGTTAATCCGCATTTTGCAAGAGCGGCTCTGACTTCATATTGCGTGTAAGAAGGGAAGGTACTCCACACCTCTTCAATACAAGTGTTGCTGTTTTGCTCTTTTACTTCTTGCTCAAAGTAGCCAATATGCAGGAATTCTCCGCGTTCCACCTCACCAGAAATTGGCGTGATTTCTCCAAGAAGACTTCGCAGCAATGTCGTTTTTCCGATACCGTTAGCGCCGTATAACGCAATTTTTTGCCCGCGTTCCATTTTCAGATTCAATGGACGAGAGAGCGGTTCATCATAACCAATGACCAAATCTTTTGTTTCAAAAATCAATTTCCCGGAAGTTCGTGCCGGCTTAAAGTGGAATTCAGGCTTTGGCTTTTCTGCTGCGAGTTCAATCATATCCATTTTATCCAGTTTCTTTTGACGGGACATGGCCATATTTCTTGTGCTGACACGTGCTTTGTTTCTTGCAACAAAATCCTTTAATTCAGCGACTTCCTGCTGCTGCCTTTTATAAGCTGCTTCAAGCTGCTGCTTTTTGACTTCGTACACTTGTTTAAATTGATCATAATCACCAACATAGCGCGTGAGCTCTTGATTTTCAACATGATAAATCAAGTTAATGACGCTGTTTAAAAATGGAATATCATGTGAAATGAGGATAAACGCATTTTCATATTCCTGTAAATAGCGTTTCAGCCACTCAATATGCTGCTCATCCAAATAGTTGGTTGGCTCATCGAGAAGGAGAATTTCTGGCTTCTCTAACAGCAATTTCGCAAGCAATACTTTTGTACGCTGCCCGCCGCTCAGCTCCGTCACATCACGGTCCAGCCCAAGATCCGTTAACCCAAGACCTCTCGCAATTTCTTCGACCTTGGAATCAATGATATAAAAATCATTGTTTGTGAGCGCATCTTGAATGACGCCAACTTCCTCTAACAGCTTTTCCAGCTCATCAGGATCGGCTTCACCCATTTTGCCGTAAATGTCATTCATCGCTGCTTCCATGGAAAATAAATAGTGGAATGCATCCTGAAGCACTTCGCGGATCGTTCTTCCCTTTTCTAGTACAGTATGCTGATCAAGGTAGCCGACACGGACATTTTTTGCCCATTCGACTTTTCCTGCATCTGGCTCCAGCTTGCCAGTAATAATATTCATAAACGTTGACTTTCCTTCACCGTTGGCGCCAATTAAGCCGACATGCTCGCCTTTTAATAAACGGAAGGAGACTTCGTGAAAAATGGCTCTGTCGCCAAAGCCATGGCTTAAATCTTTAACAGATAATATCATTTTTTACACCTCAAATAGATTCAAAACGGCTAGTGCCTCTCATGATTATATCGAACTGTCCGGCTCGATAAAAGCATCAAAAGAAAAATTGCGTTTCAAAGCTGATTTTGAGATACTAAAGGATAGATTGAATGAGGATAAAGGAGATCGACATGATAGAAAATTGGGCATTTTTGAAAGAAGCAAAGCCATTTATTCAGGAAAACTTTCAAGCGGCTGGCTTCGAAAAACCAACAGCTATACAAGAAAAAACAGCAGAGTGGATTACGGAGAAGCGTGATGTGATCGCGGAATCGCCTACGGGAACGGGGAAGACACTGGCGTATGTTTTGCCGCTTTTAAATAAAATCGATGTGAATATCAAGCACCCGCAAGTCTTAATCTTGGCACCTTCAAGAGAGCTTGTGATGCAAATTTTTGATGTCGTGCAAGAGTTCAAACAAGGGTCAGATATCAAAGCGGTCTCCTTGATTGGTGGAGCGAACATCAAAAAGCAGCAGGAAAAACTAAAGAAACACCCGAACATCGTTGTCGCAACACCTGGCCGTGTACAGGAATTAATCAAAATCAAGAAACTGAAAATGCACGAAGTCAAAACGGTCGTGCTAGATGAAGCAGATCAGCTTCTTGTGCCAGAGCATATGAAAACGATCCAAGCGATCATTAAATCCACATTAAAAGAAAGACAAATCCTCTGTTTTTCTGCGACGTTAAAAGAGGAAACGGTTCAACTGATTAAACAAATGACGTCTGAACCAGAAGTATTGAAAATTGCCAGAAGTGAGGAAGAAGCGCAGAAAGTAGGACACTATTATCTGTTATGTGATCAGCGTGATAAAGTGAAATTACTGCAAAAGCTATCACGGCTTGAGGACATGCAGGCGCTCGTCTTTGTGCGTGATATTACGAATTTAAGCATTTATGCAGAGAAATTAGCGTATCACCATGTCGACCTTGGTGTGCTTCATAGTGAGGCGAAAAAAGCAGAACGTGCTATCATCTTAAAGGAATTTGAACAGCGTGAATTCCCGCTTCTCCTTGCAACAGATATCGCAGCAAGAGGCATCGACATTGACGATCTGCCGTACGTGATCCATGCCGACCTGCCAAACGAAGAAGGCTATATCCACCGTTCAGGCAGAACCGGGCGCGCAGGAAAAGAAGGGGCTGTCATCAGTCTTGTCACACCTCAAGAGCATGCAATGCTCAAAAAAATGGCGAAAAAGCTGAATCTTACGCTTCAGGAAATTGTTTATAAGCAAGGCCAGCTGCATCTTGCGCCCAAGCAAGCATAAAAAAAGGACCCTTCCACATGGAGGGTCCTTTTTTATTATGAAATTTTGACAAGCTGTTTTCCGACATTTTCCCCTTTAAATAGTCCAAGGAATGCATCAGGAATGTTGTCAAAGCCTTCAATGATTGTTTCTTTATAAGTCAGTTTGTCTTCTTTAACCCATTGTGCGAGATCTCTTGCAGCCTCTTCAAAACGATCTGAATAGTTGGCAACAATGAAGCCTTGCATCAATGCGCTTGTTTTAATGAGTTTTGTTTGCACACGCGGTCCGATGTCCTCGCTTGCGCTAATGTTATAAGACGAAATCGCGCCGCACACTGGAATACGTGCAAAGCGGTTCAAATGATTCATCACGGCATCAGAAATTTCGCCGCCAACATTGTCAAAATACACATCGACGCCGTTTGGACAGGCCTTTGCTATGGCATCATCTAAATCATTTGTTGTTTTATAATTAATCGTTTCATCAAAGCCTAGTTCTTTTAAATAAGCCAGCTTATCATCAGATCCCGCAATCCCAACGACGTGAGCGCCTTTGATCTTAGCAATTTGTCCCACAACGGAACCAACGGCACCTGCGGCTCCAGAAATGACAACGGTCTCGCCTTCTTTTGGCTGGCCAATCGCAAGAAGTCCGAAATAAGCGGTTTGCCCTGGCATGCCTAAAATTCCTAAATAATAGGACAATGGCGCAATGGATGGATCAATTTTAGTCAGAGATTCAGCTTTGGCTGTAGAATATTCTTGCCAGCCAAGGAATCCAAGAACAAAATCCCCTTTTTCAAATTGAGGCGATTTGGATTCAACGACTTCTCCGACAACACCGCCCTGAATCACTTCATTTAGCTTGAATGGAGGTGTATAGGATTTTGTATCCTGCATTCGTCCTCTCATATAAGGATCTACAGAAACATATTTCGTTTGAATCAAGACTTCGCCATCTTGCGGCACAGGTATATCGACTGTTTCAAAATGAAAAACATCTTTTGTAGGTAATCCTTTTGGACGTTTGGCTAATTGAATTTGCTTTTGTTGACTCATGTCAAATCCTCCCTTTCACTTGCAGCCTAGATTTACATTAACATGATGCTTCTTTTCATTCAAAACATACGGTCTTTTTCAAACACATACAAAAAAGCAGCCGCCATCTCATAGATGAGGACTACTTTTTTGGAAGTCAACAGAGAGGAGCGGCGGCAGACAGCCAAACAGCTGATACGCGTCCGCATCACGTTCTTTTAACAAATATTCGTTCGCATTTTGCATGGAGGCTTTCATCATATCGCGCGTCACAAAAGGAAAAAGGATATTCAAGTATGAGGACAACAGGTCTTGTGGATCTTGTTCAATCGACTCGATATCTCCAATGTTAATGATGATTGAAAAGAGATAATCAATGGAGATGCGAAAGTGCTGTTCAGCAAACAATGTAAGCGGCTTTGCTTTTGCTTCTTCAGGATTCCACTTCTGAAAAAGCTGTTTCACCAAATCACTGACAACCCAAGCATTAAACTGCTGCTCCGCTGAAAAGTAATACATCAGCTCTACCTCATTTCTAGCCTCCAGTATAAGAATTGTACAACAAAACAGCAGGAATGAATACAATATTTCAGAAAATTTAGTCATTTTTTCGGGCTTTTTGTCAAAAATAAGCCAATAGGCACGGTTAGTACACAATGTAAAATGGATGTGCTCAAGGAAGGTTTAATGACAAAAGTGACGGGTAAAAGATTCGTAAGACGCTAAAGGAGGAATATAAAATGAAACCTGTTGTAAGAGAGTATTCAAATGATGAGACACTTCAAAGAGATGTAGAGCAATTAAAAGCACTCGGTGTTGCAAGAGAGGACATTTATGTTCTGTCCCATGACGATGATCGTACAGAGCGTATTGCTGGAAATGCAGATGCTAATACGATAGGTCAAAGAGAAGTTGGACTTAAACATGCTGTTGGGAACATCTTTAGTAAAAAGGGCGATGAGCTCCGAAATAAAATCCATGAAATTGGTTTCTCTAAAGAAGAAGCTGAGAAATTTGAAGAACATTTAGATGAAGGAAAAGTCCTTCTCTTTGTGACAGACCATGAAAAAGTGAAAACTTGGGCATAAACGCCAACTGAAAAAAGCCTCTTACTTTCGTAAGGGGCTTTTTTTCATGCCGATATCTCTGAAGGAGAGAACACATCTTTTTTACTATAATAAGAAAAAATAGCAGATTGGAATAAACAGTAAATCATCTAATTGAAAATGCAGATATACCAAAGAAAATGATAGGAAATGAGAAAAGAATAGTCAAAATTTCACAAAAATCCATTCGGGAAATAATCATTGTATCTTTCGATTTTGTTTCAAAATGTAATAAAAATCTTGTGTAATTCAGTAGATAAATTTCTTAGTTCTATTGGTTTATGTTGTATTTTTGTGTAGAAATAAGTGTTTTGAGGTCAAAAAACCACGAAAAATACCTGTATTTTCAATTAGAAAATTCATTTTAATGTTTAGGAAATAACTTGTTGACAAAATAATCTAAAAACAATATATTTGGCTTATTCCAGTCATTATGGAAGTAGTTGTTAAATTTCTGATGGGTTTATTCAAGGCACATTCTAGTGAGAGGTGGTGTCATAAAACCAAGGTACAAGCGCTTTTAAGAGAAAAAGCTTGCTTGGAATATTTCTACTAAAACATAAGAAAACGGTCTTTTACAATGGTAGCCGATCTAAACAGTAGATTGACCTTTCTACTATGATCACTTTGCAAGAGATATTCAAAAGGCGTTATGTTCTTGTCCAAGAGAGAAAGCGGTTTCAATAAGGGCTGTGAGTTGATCGAACGGTGAAGGAGGTGAACTCATATGAAAAAAAGAGACAATAAGCTGAGGCGCTGCAGCTCTCAAATGGCTGCATATGAGGATGCATGCTGAAAAAGAAGAGTGAACATGTGGGATGCTTCTCTCCTTTTTCAGAAAACAGATTTTCCTAAAAAATCCATCTTTCATTTTAACATAAGGTTTTTGGCTTGAAAATGACCTTTGCCCGAAAAGCCGATTTTGAATAGAAGGAGGTCCTGTGATGAAAAAAGCTTTATATCATGAAGACAGTGGGTTGTATCTAGAAAAAATGCGTATGGCATTTCAAGAACATTATGAAAAAAGAACAGATATGTGGTCTACTGATCCATCCTTAACAGATGCAGCCGTGATGTCATTAAAGGCATGGCATTCACGGGAAAAGAATGCACTTGCTTCTGTGCTCGATATCGGGTGCGGGAACGGCCGGGCACTTGAACATTTAAGGGGGCTTTCTGCATATGTCGGTATCGACCTGTATGGGCATGAGGAGTGGGAAGGATTACAGAAAAGAGAAACGGTTCCTGTCCATTTTGTTCATCAAGATTTTATGTCCTGGTCGATGGATCAGGGACGCGGGATGCAGTTTGATTTAATTTTAGATCATGGCTGCTTTCATCACCAGCATCCTGATGATCATGAGCGTTATTTAAAACAGGTCTCCTCTTTGCTTCATGAAGGCGGCGTCTTCTCACTTGTTGTATGGGGAGAAGAGTGGAGAACAGGGTTAATCGGAGAAGATGGCCGTTTCCACTTTTCATTTTCAGACTCTCAGCTTGGAGAAAGAATTTGTTCATCAGGTCTGGAGCTTGTATCGATTACACCATTAAAAGCAAAGGCCGGCATTAGCCAGCATCATGTCATTGCCGTCAAAATCTAGTACAAAGGTGATCACTCAAACCTAGCAGAGGTGTTCATTCTAATAAAGAGCATGCATCATGTAAGAATCGAAAGGCGTTAACATCGTATGAACCAAGATTTCTGCTCCTTTGTACTGGACAAGACCTAGATTGAAACATCGCTAGAAGAGCTGGGAACGGAGACATTCTTGCGACAATCAGGGTCTGAACGATGAGAGGAATCGCACATCCATATTCTTTTTAGGCATGAGTGCCGCTTGAAATAGGAGCACATATGCTAAGGGAGTGCGGACACATATTCATCACTCCATCACTGCGCTATGAGAGTCGATTTGGGTGCAGCGATGAATAGGGGGGAGACAAATGAACAAGTTTGTAGATGAATTACAATCAATGATTCATCATTTTACCTTTCAAGAAAAAAACTATTTGCTCGTGGGGCCAGTGAACCTGCCGATCTCCATTCAACATGAAGAAGTGCCATTTAAATGGTATGCCTTCGCACCTGTTGAAGGGGAGACAAAACCAACGATCGAATCTATTGTCCAAATGAGTACCGCGCAGCAAACCTTTTCCTCTTGTCTCTTATTTGGCGACTTTGAAAATGAGGTGCCGCCGCTAGTGCGCATTCATAGTGTCTGCCAAACAGGGGATGTGTTTGGGTCACTGAAATGTGACTGCGGTCCACAGCTTGCGTTATCGCTGAAGAAAATCACCGATTACGGTAAAGGCATGCTCGTATATATGGCCAATCAAGAAGGGCGGTCAATTGGGCTGATGGCGAAAGCATTGACGTATAAATTACAGGAAATGAAGCTGGATACTTTTGAAGCCAACCGCCTGATTGGCTGCGGAGATGATGACCGGCATTACGAGGAGTCAGCGGCTGTTCTGCACTATTTAAACAAAGGGAAACCAATGCACCTCCTAACGAACAATCCAGATAAAGTCGATTCCATTGCTGCTTACGGTCTTCCTGTATTGCGATTTGATCATACGGTCGAAGCTTCTCTCTATAATGCAGCCTATTTGAAGGCAAAAGCAGCCTCAGGGCATATGGTCGATGAGAAAAAATTAATTAATCAGTAGATGAGTTTACTTTAAAGAAGGCGGGAGAAAAGCGTGAAACCTGAAATCAATTGGATTCAAATCCCAAGCGGCTATGCAACGATTGGAAGTAATGAAGAAGATATGAAAAAGGCATCAGAATTCTGGAAGGACAAGCTTCTCAATCCAACCTACGGCCGTGAGAAAAAATTTCAAAAATGGCTGTACAAAGAATTTCCATCCTATCAGCCGTATATCAATGAATTTTTTATTTCAGATACGGTCGTCACCAATGAATGGTATCAAAGCTACTGTGATGAAACAGGCCAGGCGTACCCGGAGAGCTTAACGAATCAAGAGCTTGGTGGCGGGAAAGATCATCCGGCTTGGGGCATGGATATCGAGGAAGCCTTCTCGTTCTGCCAGTGGCTGAGCGGGAAACTTGGGATAGACGTGTCGATTCCTACTGAAGAAGAATGGGAATATGCTGCCCGGGGAAATACGAGAAATCAATACCCGTGGGGAGATGAGTTTGATCCTTCTTTATGTAATACGTTCGAATCAAATATTGAAAAAACGACGCCTGTCCGTCAATACAAAAAGGGCAGATCCTTATTTGGTCTTTATGATATGGGGGGCAACGTCGAGGAATGGGTCAACACCAAATATCATGTATACGAAGGCGGCATCGAGGTCGTAGATGATTTAACGGAGACGCTTGGCAGTAATTACTACATTTTAAAAGGCGGCTCCTTTGCAAGAGGCGGAGATTTATGCAGAGTCGCCAGAAGACACGGGAAGCATCCAGATCCCGTTTTCCGATTTACTGGTTTTCGTATAGTGACTCGTCAAAAACAACATATAAAGGTGGGAGTGTAAAATCATGCATAGAGGACCGATTACATCTGTTTTATCAACTCAGCAGGACCAAATTGTTTACACTGGCGGCTATGACCGTTGTATTTATAAGTGGAACCGGGCAACAGGAGAAGGAACGTTTATTGGAAGTCACGAGCATATCATTAACTCTTTATCTCTTTCTGAAAACGGAAAGTATTTAGCGAGTGCATCGTCAGACTACACCATTCAATTGTATGATACAGGTACTCATACTCGAATTCGCACCCTGTTTGGTCATGCGGATGATGTAGAAGCCGTCGCCTTTGCCAAACAGGATACCTTACTAGTATCGGTGTCTAGAGATAGAAGGTGCTTAGTGTGGGATATCGAAACAGGAGCTATTTTAAGAGAATTCCATGGACATAGCAAAGATGTATTAGCTGTATGGATACATGGAGATAAAGCTTATACAACAGGTGATGATGGCTACGTTCTTGTATGGTTGTATGATACAGGAGAAATTGTAGGAGAAATTGGTCCGTTTGATTATGAGCTGGACACAATCAGCGGCAGCAATCAAAAAGAAGTGTTCGCACTTGGCAGAGACGATGGCACCGTCATTATTTATGATGCGGTTACTTTACAGGAGAAAAAAATCATTAAAGCCCATTTACAGGGCGTCAAGCGGGTGAACTTTTCTCCAAGCGGCAATTACTTGCTGACAGCAGGCTATGACCATTTAATTAAGCTGTGGAATTATGAAACAGGGGATTTAGTCGATACGTTGCTGCCTCATAAATATCAGTGGGAGCGTTCGCTTGTCTGGACGGAAGATGAGAAATCCATCCTAGGAGCCAGCTTTGGAAAAACGTATTGTGAATGGTCTATTGAAAAGGGAAAAGTTGTATCAGATGAGATTGAAATGGCGACACCATCTATTAATGATATTGCGCTGACTGATGCGGGAGATATCATCACAGCATCAGATGACGGAAAATTCAGAAAGAACGGGATTGAAATCGCTAAATCGACAGGCGTTTTAACAAATGGAGTGGCTGTCGCACGAGATGGAAGCTATTATGCGTGGGGAGATCATGCAAGTCAGGTGCATATTGTTCATGAATCATTACAGCAAATGGTTTCGTTTGATCTCAACACAGGGCCGGTCAACAGTGTGTATTTCCACGAGGAGGATCGGCAATTCTATATTGGAACTTACGGCGGTTATGTACATGTCATTTCGAC
This sequence comes from Bacillus sp. NMTD17, assembly GCF_002998735.1. Lineage (NCBI taxonomy): Bacteria > Bacillati > Bacillota > Bacilli > Caryophanales > Bacillaceae > Bacillus > Bacillus sp. NMTD17. The sequence continues at coordinate 119,629 of NZ_PVRH01000006.1, read as the reverse complement.
AGAACATTTAAAGGAAATTGGCCGTTCCAAAGCACACGATTGTGCTGTTAAAGCATTAAAAGTAGAAGGAGATCATATCATCACAGCCGCGGTAGAAGGAACCATCTGTCTTTTAGATAAGAAGAGCTTGTCTTTAAAAGCGAAATATATCGGAGCGACAGAGCTGTTAAATGATGTATTCATTGATAGTAAAAGAGATCGTATTGCCATTGTCAGCCGTGACAAGAATGTGAGATTGTTTGATTTGCATACAGGAAGAATTTTAGACCAGCATAATGAACACCAGTATTCTATTAAATCTGTCTCTGTCACAGACTCTGGCTATATTGTGAGCGGAGATTATTGGGGCTATGTCGTTGTGTGGAATCCAGAGCTAGATGTCAATACCGGCCCAATTAGAATTGCCAAGAATGGGATTAGTGCCATCAGACAATTAGGCAATGATGTATACGCAAGCTCATATGACGGCGGGATTTATCATATTCGAGAAGATGGCACACATACTGAAGTACTGCGCTTATTTGAACAATTTCCGAAAGAAGTAATCTCTCATTAAGAAAAAGAATGTAAGCGGGGGATTCTCATGATAAGTGTTTGCAAGGAACATATGAAAAAAGGCCTGACTGTACTCAATTGTCCGCATGTGCTCCTCATTAATAAATATGAATTACGCAAATGCTGTTTTTGTAAACAACGAGCATCATATAAACTTTTTTATTCCTTGCCTTACTATGATCGATCTGAAAAGAAACGGATGGAAAAAATATAGCACATGAGAATAGAACTCCTTCATTTCCTGAAGGAGTTCTTTCCCTTGAAAGAGAAGAAAGGAGACTCACATGAAAGACGATGTTTTTTATATGAAGCTGGCGATTGCCAACGCAAAGGCAATGAAAGGGCAAACCTCCCCAAATCCGCTTGTCGGTGCAGTCATTGTACAGCAAGGTGAGATTGTTGGGATTGGTGCTCACATGAAGGCGGGCGAACCTCATGCTGAAATTCATGCGCTGCAAATGGCAGGGGAAAAGGCAAAGGGAGCTGACATGTATGTGACGCTTGAACCTTGTTCGCATCATGGGAAAACGGGTCCTTGCACGGAAGCCATTATCAAAAGTGGTGTGAAACGTGTAGTCATTGCGACGCAAGACCCAAATCCGCTTGTCGCAGGTAAGGGGGTTACCATGTTGAAACAAGCAGGGATCGAAGTAGATGAAGGAATATGTAAACAGGAGGCGGATCGCTTAAATGTGCCTTTTTTTCATTTCATTCAATCAGACCTTCCTTACGTCATCTTAAAATCAGCCATTTCGTTAGACGGGAAAATTGCAACATCTCATCTTGAAAGCAAATGGATCACAGGAACAGAAGCGAGGAAAGAAGTGCAGCAATTGCGTCAAGAAGCCGATGCTGTGATAACAGGTGTCGAAACGATTATTCAAGATGATGCAGGTCTTATTGTGAAAGATTCAATGGCGACCCAGCCCATTCGTGTCATTTTAGATTCCACATTAAGGATTCCGCTTCATGCGAAATGTTTAACAGATCATATGGCCGAAACCATTATTTGCACCTCGCACATGTATGATCAGAAAAAGTATGAACAGCTGGTAGATAAAGGGCATCAAGTCTATGTCACAAGCGGAGAGCAGCGGACAAATATTCATGACGTGTTACGAATGCTGAAGGAACGTTCTGTCATGTCAGTTCTCGTTGAAGCAGGAGGAAATGTGAGTGCGTCCTTTTTAGAAGAATCACTAGTCAATGAAGCCGTCATTTATATGGCACCTTTATTAATCGGTGGAAAACATGCACCTACTTTTTTTGAAGGAGAGGGGGTGAAAAAACTAAAAGAAGCGATCCGTCCAGCAGATATTGAATATAGTATGGTTGGAAAAGATATCAAAATGACAATAAAATTCTAATAAATGTAAGACTTTGTGCATCGAGCGCAAGGTCTTTTCAATACTTCTTGATAAAAATAAAAGTGTACATACACCTTTCCAAGGAATGATGAATACGATGGATGGGGGGTGATTCCATGAGAAGATGTAGACAATGCGGAAAGACATATCCAACTCATTCGACAGACCACTACCAAAAAGGAAGCTGGTATGATGCGTATAAGGATGACGGCTGGGAATGTGATAGTTGTAAGAAAGGGAAATCTGGAAAGCCAGGGAAACCAGTGAAAAATCCTTGCTGCGGAAAAGATCCTTGTGTTTGTGTGATTCAAGGTCCGCCAGGCGGGAGAGGAAGAAGAGGCCCAGCAGGTCCAGCAGGTGCAGTGGGTCCAGCGGGTCCAGCAGGCCCGGCAGGAGCAACTGGAGCCACTGGTGTAGGCTTAACGGGCATCGTGGCATTTGATCCAGCGGTAGCCCCAACCTATCCAGTAGGTCAAGTCGTGACATTCGATGGAAGTACGTATGTGGTGAATTCAGCGCCGCCAACAGGTACGCCAGGTACGTCACCAGATTATACATTGTTAGCAGCTGCTGGTGAAACGGGTGCAACCGGAGCAACAGGTACAGGAGCGACCGGTGCAACAGGAGATACAGGTGCGACTGGAGTTACCGGAGCAACCGGAATCACAGGAGCCACAGGAGCAACAGGTACAGGAGCAACCGGTGCAACAGGAGATACAGGTGCGACTGGAGTTACCGGAGCAACCGGGATCACAGGAGCAACAGGTACAGGAGCAACCGGTGCGACAGGAGATACAGGTGCGACTGGAGTTACCGGAGCAACCGGAATCACAGGAGCCACAGGAGCCACAGGTACAGGAGCAACCGGTGCAACAGGTGATACGGGAGCGACTGGAGTTACCGGAGCAACCGGGATCACAGGAGCAACAGGTACAGGAGCGACCGGTGCAACAGGAGATACAGGTGCGACTGGAGTTACCGGAGCAACCGGAGATATCGGGGTCACCGGAGCGACCGGAGTAACGGGAGCAACAGGAGATACTGGAGCGACCGGAGTCACAGGAGCGACCGGAGATATCGGGGCCACCGGAGTCACAGGAGCAACAGGAGATACTGGCGCCACCGGAGATACCGGCGCCACCGGAGATACCGGCGCCACCGGAGTCACCGGAGCGACCGGAGTAACGGGAGCCACAGGAGATACTGGCGCCACCGGAGTCACAGGAGCCACAGGAGATACCGGAGTCACCGGAGCGACTGGAGTAACGGGAGCCACCGGAGATACCGGCGCCACCGGAGTAACGGGAGCAACAGGAGATACTGGCGCCACCGGAGTCACAGGAGCCACAGGAGATACCGGAGTCACCGGAGCGACTGGAGTAACGGGAGCAACAGGAGATACCGGCGCCACCGGAGATACCGGCGCCACCGGAGTCACCGGAGCGACCGGAGATACCGGAGTCACAGGAGCCACCGGAGATACCGGAGCGACTGGAGTAACGGGAGCAACAGGAGATACCGGCGCCACCGGAGTCACCGGAGCGACCGGAGTAACGGGAGCAACAGGAGATACTGGCGCGACCGGAGTCACCGGAGCGACCGGAGTAACGGGAGCAACAGGAGATACTGGCGCCACCGGAGTCACAGGAGCAACAGGAGATACCGGAGTCACCGGAGCGACCGGAGTAACGGGAGCAACAGGAGATATCGGGGCCACCGGAGTCACAGGAGCAACAGGAGCAACAGGAGCAACAGGAGCAACAGGAGCAACAGGAGCAACAGGAGCAACAGGAGCAACAGGAGCAACAGGAGATACTGGCGCCACCGGAGTCACAGGAGCGACCGGAGATACCGGCGCCACCGGAGCGACTGGAGTAACGGGAGCAACAGGAGATACCGGCGCCACCGGAGTTACAGGAGCAACCGGAGCAACTGGATCGAGTGCGATTATTCCATTTGCATCAGGTACCCCTGCTGTCTTGACTACAATTGCAGGGGGTCTTGTCGGAACTTCTAGTTTGGTCGGCTTTGGTAGCTCTGCAACAGGCGTTAGCATACTAGGTGGTATCATCGATTTAACAGGAGCAGCAGGTACTCTTTTAAATATGGCATTCTCTGTACCAAGGGATGGCACTATTACTTCATTTGCCGGATACTTTAGTACTACGGCAGCATTGGCTTTAGTCGGCACGAGTATTACAGTGACAGCTAGCTTATTTGCTTCACCGACACCAGATAACAGCTTCACTCAAGTAGCGAGTGTCACGTTGGCACCACCATTAACGGGGATTTTAACTATTGGTGCTATTTCAAACGGAATCGCTACCGGCCTGAATGTGCCAGTTACAGCAGAAACAAGATTACTGGTTGTTTTCTCTGCGACTGCAACAGGCTTATCTTTAATTAACACTGTAGCAGGCTATGCGAGTGCAGGCTTATCTATCACGTAATTGAAACAGGGATGACTCGATTTGAGTCGTCCTTTTTTGTTTGAATGAATTTTCTCTTAACTTCGTAAGAAAAAATGATATGATTTTCTTAGAGTCTAGTCGATGAATCTACTTGAATTAGGGGTTGTAGCGGTGAGGATGGGCAAAAGGAAAGTCACTTTACAAACGAAAATTTTGGGGTTAATTATCGGGCTTTTGCTTGTTGTCATTGCGTTATTGACCATTTGTTTTGGTTTTCTGCAGACATCAGAAAGGCAGCGGCAAGCTGAACAGCTGGCGGTGCAAACCGCTAGAACAATCTCATATATGCCGCCCATTAAAACATCGGTGGGCACCTCATCAGTGTCTGAGTATGAAGAACAGGCAGTGCTTGAGCAAATGAAGGATCAAGTCAGAGCACATGCCATCTTCATTACCAATCAAAAAGGGAAGGTCCTTTTTCATACGAATCATGAGAATGTAGGAAAAACCATCAGTGTATTTAGAGGAAGAAGTACCCTGCTATTTGGGGGAACCTCCATATCAACGGGTGATTCTAATGGTGAAATCGTTGTCAGAGGCAGTGCCCCGATTATGAAAGAAACAGGCAAGCATGAAGAAATTATTGGCACAGTCACCGTCGAATTTTTAAAAAAGGAAATTGATCAAGCGACAGCCCATCAACTAATCAAGCTTAGCTATATTGCCCTTTTTGTGCTCTTGCCTGGTATATTCGGAGCGATTTTTTTAACAAGAAGTATTCGCAAAGATACATTAGGGCTTGAACCGCACGAAATTGCTTCATTATTTCGAGAAAGAGAAGCGATGCTGCTTGCTATAAAAGAAGGGATTATTGCATTTGACCGCAAAGGCGCGATAACGATGATGAATACATCTGCTGAACACATGCTGCGCGTTTCATCCGAGCTGCCGCTTCATATTGACCAAGTCTTGCCAAAAGCCAATCTCCTTTTCTATTTAAAGGCAGAAACGATTGAACCGAACATCGAAACCGTCGTCAATGATAAAACCTATGTCTTAAATGTGAAAAAAGTGGTCCAGGACAATCGAGTTTTTGGGGGAATTGTGAGCTTCCGAGAGAAAACAGAGCTGACGAAGCTGCTGGATACATTAACAGAGGTCAGCCAATATTCAGAAGACCTGAGGGCACAAACGCATGAATTCTCAAATAAGCTGTACGCCATTTTAGGTTTGCTTGAGCTGAAGCAAGTGGATGAGGCCATCGACTTAATAAAGGAAGAATATACGCTGCAAAACCGTCAGCACGATTTACTCATGAAGCAAATTCGATCTCCTAAAATACAAGCCATCTTACTCGGCAAGTTAGGGAAAGCATCTGAGAAGAAGGTTCATTTCCACATCGATGAAAATAGTTCATTGGAGCCGCTTCCAGCACATTTAAGTCTATCTCACTTTATTATCATCATTGGTAATCTTGTAGATAACGCCTTTGAGGCCGTACTAAATAAGGAGACGCGCGAGGTAAGCCTGTTCATTACAGATATTGGGTTTGATATTATCATAGAAGTATCTGATTCAGGTGATGGAGTAAACGAGGAAGAACTTTCACATATTTTCACAAGAGGCCATTCGTCAAAGGGGGAAGGACGAGGCTACGGGCTAGCGAATGTGAAAGAAGTGTTGGACGAACTTGGGGGCTGGATTGAAGTGACGAACCAAAAAGAAGGCGGTGCCATCTTCACTGCATACATACCGAAAGGCACAAAGGGGGAATAAATGGTGATGAAGGTACTCATTGCGGAGGATGATTTTCGAATCGCAGCCATTCATGAATCTTATATACAACAAATAGAAGGATTTCAAATCGCCGGAAAGGCAAAGAGTGCAAAAGATATGTGGGAGGCGCTCCAAAAGGAACAAGTCGACCTCATCTTGCTTGATGTATATATGCCCGATGAGCTCGGTACAAACCTGTTGCCGCTTTTAAGAGAACACTATCCAGAAATAGATGTGATTATTATCACGGCTGCAACAGAAACGACACTTTTAAGAGATGCACTTCATTACGGAGTGGTTCATTATTTAATCAAACCAGTGACCGCACAAAAGTTTGCGCAAGTTTTAACCGAATATAAAGAGAAGAAAGACATCATCAATTCTAAGGATGAAGTCAATCAAACGATGATTGATTTGTTTTTTGGACAGATGCAAGAAGAGCCAAAAGAAAAGGATGGCAGGGACCTGCCTACAGGGATCAATTCGCTGACTTTGGACAAGGTGAAAACATTGATGGCATCAGAGAATAATGGGATTACAGCGGAAGAACTCGGAGAAAAGATGGGGGCTTCACGCACAACAGCGAGACGGTACGTCGAGTATCTCGTGACAACAGGAGAATGCCGGGCAGAGCTTGCGTACGGAATCATTGGCAGACCAGAACGGAAATATTATCCTGCCATAAAGCAAGCGGAGTCATAAAAGATGAAAAAAGGAATATGCCTTGTCATTATGATCTGTCTTTGTATGACGCTCACCTTTAATGAAAAAAAGGGAGGCGACTCTTTCCTGCAGCACAGCCCATTATATATTGTGGTGTCTGGTGTCCCTGATGGCGGCTTTGACCAAACAGCTCAAGTGATGAAATCAGTGCTCGAGAAAGAAAAGCTGGTGAAGCGGCCGGTGAATATCCTTTATCAAAGAGGCGGAACGGTGGATAAAGGATGGACATATATGATGGAGCGAGATACCAACTATGTTAGTTTGAATTCAAGCTTATTGTTAAGCCGTAATTTGCTTGGCAGCAGTAACATGACAATGAACGATGTCACACCGCTCGCCATTTTGGCAGAAGAGTGGCAGGTCGTCGCAGTCCCAGTGGATTCTCCTTTCTCAAATGGGAAGGAGCTATTAAACTCACTAAAGAAGAAACCCGATTCCTTAAAAATTGGATTTGCCCCAGACTTCGGTAATGATGATCAAATCTCATTCGCACGAGCGGCAGAAATGGCAGGAATTGATCCATACCGCATTCAATTTTTGAAATTTGACAGTGCAGATGATTTATTCCAAGCGCTCATAGATCATGAAGTCGATGCAGCAACTACCACGATTACAGAAGTTCGTCATGATTATGAAAAGAAGAGGCTAAAGCTAGTAGCAACCACAACGAATCAGCGTTTAGCGGGATTTGAAGATGTGCCGACTTGGAAAGAGCAAGGCATCCCGCTCATCTTCTCTCATTGGCGTGGTGTGATGGGCCCAAAGCAAATGAATCAGCATGATATTCGTGAATGGGATCAGCTTCTTCAAAAAATGACACAAACGAAGTCCTGGAAAAAGCAATTAAAGCAAAAGGGCTGGACAAGTCGTTATATGAACAGCAAAGAGGCAAAGATCTTTATGGAGGAGCAATTAAGGCGATATGAGCAGTTTATCCAAGGAGAACAAGCGGTCGAGTGAGACCGCTTTTTTTCATGGAATCCATCAAAATCAAAGTTTGAACAAAATGAACAAAAAGCATTTATCGACCGAAAAAGAATTAAAATTCATAATATTTACTTCAATTTCAACGTCAGATATCATGACAGAAAGGGTTGGAAATGGGATACCAACATTTAATGAAAGCGTATACAGCATAAGGGGTGAACAAAGTGTTAGCAATCTTAGGATTTCTTATGATGGTTGTATTTATGGTTTTGATTATGACGAAACGTATGTCTGTTTTAACGGCATTGGTGTTAACACCAATTGCATTTGCTCTTATTGCAGGTTTTCATTTTACTGAAATTTCAGACATGATTGTCAAAGGTGTGCAGCAAGTCGCGCCGACAGCGGTCATGATTATGTTTGCGATTTTGTACTTTGGCATTATGATTGATGCTGGTTTATTTGATCCAATGGTGGCGAAAATTTTAAACATTGTCAAAGGTGATCCATTAAAAATTGTCGTCGGAACAGCTGTCCTGACCATGCTTGTTGCACTTGATGGTGACGGGACAACAACGTACATGATTACAACAACAGCGATGCTTCCGTTATTTACGCTGCTTGGCATCCGTCCGATTATTTTAGCGGGGATTGCCGGAGTTGGCATGGGGATTATGAATACGATTCCATGGGGAGGTGCCACACCTAGAGCGGCGAGTGCACTTGGCGTTGATCCTTCACTTTTATTTGGCCCGATGATTCCAGTCATTGGTGCAGGGGTTTTGAGCATGATTGTGGTGGCATACTTTCTTGGGAAGTCTGAAAGAAAACGTCTTGGTGTCATTGAGCTCGACCAGCCGATTCATGCAAATGAAATGGCAGCGGCACTACAGGATGACATCAAGCGGCCGAAACTTTGGTGGTTTAACTTGACGCTTACGTTGTTATTGGTGCTCCTTCTTGTCTCAGGAAAAGTCAGCTTAACGGTTCTATTTGTTCTTGCTTTCTGTGTGGCGATTATCGTGAACTATCCGAACCTTGAACAGCAGCGTGAACGGATTGCGGCTCATTCAACCAACGTCTTAGCCATTGCTTCCATGATTTTTGCGGCAGGGGTTTTTACAGGCATCTTAACTGGAACGAAAATGGTCGATGAAATGGCGATTTCGATTGTATCTGCCATTCCAGAGCAGCTTGGCGGCTTCATTCCAGTCATTGTTGCGTTAACGAGCGGGATATTTACGTTCTTTATGCCGAATGATGCATACTTTTATGGGGTCCTGCCGATCCTATCAGAAACAGCGGCAGCATACGGTGTTGATAAAATCGAAATCGCGAGAGCTTCTATTATTGGTCAGCCGATTCATATGCTAAGCCCACTTGTTCCATCGACTCATTTACTTGTTGGACTTGTTGGGGTATCACTGGATCAGCATCAGAAGTTTGGCATGAAATGGGCTGTACTTGCAGTCGTCACCATGACGGTCATGTCGATACTTATTGGGGCCATCTCCATTTGGTAAATAAAAGAGTGTCTGCTACTTGAGCAGGCACTTTTTTTAGGTCATATTGCCGAGCAGGCTCGATTCGTTTGCCCTATACAAAGACACTCTTGTTCCTCCAAAAGATATATTTTTGAAAAATACTGACACTTTTACTGTTTTTTTCTTTATAATGCAAATCAACGAAGGGAGAGGATAGCATGTCCAACCGAAAAGGCACGATTCTTTTTACTGCTGTATGCCTCATAGCAGGAAGTTTGTCGATGGTGAGCCCAGCTTCAGCTCATGCAGATACCCCTTATTTTGGAAAGAGTTATGAACAGCCGGCCTCAGTGAAGAAGCTATACCCTGAACCTGACGAGACGTTCGACACCCCTGCCTTTCAGAAAAAAGGAGAAGCCTTTACGACACAAGAAGAGCTTCAAGAATTCTTACGTGATATTGTTCGCAAAAGTCCTTACGCTACGCAGAAACAGATTGGAACATCCATTGAAGGACGGTCCATTTCAGCTCTCTACTTTACAAAGGATCGTCATATCTCTCCACTTTCAAAAAAGCCAACGATCTGGCTTCAAGCACAAATACACGGAAATGAACCAGCCTCCGGTGAATCTGCTCTCGTCATCGCAAAACGATTAGCAGGTGAACAAGGAGAGCGTATACTCAATCATGTGAATATGATCATTGTCCCGAGAATCAATCCTGATGGTTCTTATGCGTTTGACCGCAGGCTTGCAAACGGAACGGATGGAAACCGTGATCATATGACATTAGAATCTCCAGAGCTCACAGCCCTGCATCAAGAATTTAATCGGTATGCACCAGAAGTAGTCATTGATGCCCATGAATACGATGTGGGACAAAAGCAGTTTGATGATATCGGCTCAGCGGGTGCCCTCAAATATCACGATTTACTGATATTATCAGGCAAGAACTTGAATATTCCAGAAAGCATCCGGCTCACGTCAAATGAATTATATGTGAGCGGCGTCCGTGAAACGCTGACAAATCAAGGATTTTCGAATGATTTATATTATACAAGCACAAGAGGAAAGGATGGAAAGATCGATCTCTATGAAGGCGGAACGGATGCACGAATTGGCCGAAATGCCTTGGCGCTCTCGCCAGCGCTATCCTTTCTTGTAGAAAGCAGAGGGATTGGAATTGGAAGAGAGGATTTTACCCGCCGCGTCGCAGCACAAGTCACCACACATGAAAAAATCATTGAAACAACGGTGAAGCATGCTAAGCAGGTGAAGCAGCAAATGGTGACGGAGCGACTGAAGCTGGTGAAAAAAGGACTTCAATCAAATGATGACGATCAAGTGGTTATTCAAGATGATTTCAAAGCGCCGATGGATGATTCGCTTGAAATGGTGGATATTGAAAAAGGACAGACCATCAATGTCCCTGTACGCTTTCACAGTGCGAGCGATGCTGTTCCTGTCATGTCGAGAGAACGACCGACAGCTTATCTCGTTTTACCTGGGCATGAAGGGGTAGAACGGAAGCTACAAACTTTAGGGTTAAAAAGTGTCACATTGCCTGTCGGCGTGAAAGTACCGGTACAAGCCTATCAAGTAACAAAACGAGACGAAAAGAGCAAAACAGATATTCAGCTTGAAACAAAACTCACCCAAAAGAAACGTCAGCTGCCAAAAGGGACAAAGGTATATATCACGGCGCAGCCGCAAACGAATTTATTGTCAATTGCCCTTGAACCAGAATCAAAAGACAGCTATATGTCATCTGGGTTTATTGCTTCAAAAGTGGGCGATGAACTGCCAGTGTACCGGTTCTTGCTATCTCAAAAGACGTTAGGCATTAAATAAAAAAGGGCTAAAATAAACATCATTTTAGCCCTTTGTCTACAATCTAGAAGCGGCACAGTGCGTGCCGCTTTTTTATTTTCGTCCAGCTCGTATTTCATCAGCCATGCCTTCATATGGTGCTTCGGCGATAATGGTTTCGTCATTTACACCTGCATGATGGATATACGTAATGTCCGCAAATTCTGGAACAACATATTTTGGATAGGTTTCGTATTTTTCACGAGATTCTTTCATGAGATCGATATAGTCATTTTGATAGCAAACTGTGATATCTGGACGTTCATGCACCCATTTTGGGAAGAAGATGACGCCATGCATGCGTTTTTCTTCAGGCATAAAGTTCAGAGAGACGTCTGTCCCAGTTGGTTCTGTCCAAGAAACTTTGTAAACGCCTTTTGTCAGCTTCACAATATTCACTTCTTGATCACGGACCCAGCGGCCTCCAACCATTCCGCTATGAATGCGGTAATCAATGGTGTGATCGTTTTTAATGTAAATCTCATATTCCCAGCCATTTTCATACGTATAAATCATATGAAGTCCAACGAATTGATCCATGTTTATTCCTTCTTTCATTAGAATGATGTTATTTCAAACATGTCATGATTTACATGTTTATTTTAAAGTCTATGGTATACTATTGTCAAAGAATAAGCGTTGGAGGCACATTATGAGAGTTTTAAAATATGCCATTCTTGGTTTACTAGATCAGTGTGAGCTGACGGGATATGATATAACCAAACATTTTAAGGATTCCCTTGGACAGTTTTGGAGCGCGAAGCACAGCCAAATTTACCCTGAGCTGAAGCGTCTCACAGAAGAAGGGTTTATTGAATTTGATATTCGTATACAAGGAAAGAAGCTGGAGAAGAAGGTCTATCAAATCACAGAGGCAGGGAAAGCAGAATTGCATCAGTGGTTAAGGACAAAAGACCCGATACCAGAAACAACAAAGGATGAATTCATGCTCAAAACATTTTTCATCTCTTCCATGGACAACAAAGAAGCGGCTGACTTGTTTACACATCAACTGCTAGAGCGCACCAAAAAAATAGACATGCTAGAACAGAAGCTGCACGCTTTAACGGAGGAAGACCCTGCCGCTGAATCGCTTCATTCAGCGCAATTTGGGCATTACTTAGTGCTGACAAGGGCAATTGAAAGAGAAAAAGGCTATGTCCGCTGGCTCGAGCAGACCCTTAAACGGATTGATTCATCCGCGCTCTAAGGACAATGGTCGGATGATATGATAAAAAATGGTTTGAAACCAGTGAATTTATTAATAGAAACCGCTACAATGGATATATTCGTATTAAAGTGAGGCGAGTATGTTTGAGTAATCAAGAAGCGTTGTGGAATGAAGCAGAAGCTTTTATTTCTTTATGCTATGAAGAATTAAGCAAGTCAAATGAAGAGAAAGCAGCACGTCTGCATGAAATAAAACAAGAAATTGACTCTGAAGGGATGTATACTCACACACAAGAGGAATTGGCGCACGGGGCGAAAATGGCGTGGCGCAACAGCAACCGCTGCATTGGCCGTTTGTTTTGGTCAACCCTGCAAGTTCACGACTGCCGGCATGTGAAGACAGAAGAAGAGGTGAAAGAGGCACTCTTTCATCATATTGAGTATGCGACAAATGGTGGGAAAATCAAACCATCCATTACGATCTTTTCTCCAGAAAATCATTCGCAAAAGGAAGTCGTCATTTATAATCATCAGCTCGTTCGTTATGCAGGCTATGAGACGGAGTATGGCATCATCGGCGACGAGGCATCTCTTGAATTAACAACGTTGTGTGAAGCCCATGGCTGGAAAGGGGAAGGCACGCATTTTGATATACTGCCTCTCATGTTTCAGCTAAAGGATCAGCCGCCAGTTCTGTATGAGCTTCCGAAAGAAATCGTCCAAGAAGTCGAGATTACCCATCCTGAATATGAAGGATTTCGTGATTTAGGATTGAAATGGTACGCCGTTCCGATTATTGCTGATATGAAATTAGAGATTGGCGGTATTCATTACAATGCGGCACCGTTTAACGGATGGTATATGGGTACAGAAATTGGCGCACGTAACCTAGCCGATGAAAATCGCTACAATATGTTGAAAAAAGTTGCTTCTATTTTAGGAATGGACACGACAAAGAATGCGTCGCTTTGGAAGGACAAAGCCATTGTTGAGTTGAATGTGGCGGTTCTCCATTCTTACCGAGAAGCAGGGGTGACCATTGTTGATCACCATACAGCAGCACATCAATTCAAACAGTTTGAAAAGCAGGAAGAAAAGGCTGACCGCAAGCTGACTGGGGACTGGACATGGCTGATTCCGCCAGTATCACCAGCTGCTACCCACATCTTCCACAAGCATTACGACAATACCATTGTGAAGCCGAATTATTTTTATCAGGAAAAGCCCTACCATGGGACAGAAAAAGCCTAGCGAGAGCTAGGTTTTTTGATTACCTTATTCGAAAATCCTTATAATGAGCTAATTCAGTGAGCGGCTCCATCTGCATATCTGTGACCTTTGAAAAAGGGCTTCCTTTTCGAACGGTCTTTAAGAAATCAAGCACCTTTTGCTGCTCACCCTCTACCTTTAACTCGACATGACCTTCATCTGTGTTGCGTACCCAGCCTTTCATCCCGCGATTGACGGCTTCTCCTTGAACAAAATAGCGAAAACCGACTCCCTGCACCCGTCCTGCGACAATGGCATGATAATGAATCAATGTCATCTCTCCTTTTTTCTCATCGTACCATAGCATGTAACTGACCTTCACGCATCGACTATGATTTAATTGTCTAACGATGTAAAATAATAGGCATGAGACAACCAAAGGAGATGGTCATCGTGGGACAGAAGAGATATGACATAGTAGGAATCCAAGTAGGACAACCCATCACGACCTATGCGAACGGAAAAGAAATCAAAACAGCCATCAACAAAAAGCGTATTCATGAGCCTGTGTATTTGAGTAAGGTCAATTTTGAGGGAGATGGCCAAGGTGATTTGGTTCATCATGGAGGATATGATAAAGCAGTCTGCGTCTTTCCATATGATCATTATGCTTACTTCGAGCAATTTTTAGGGGTTACATTACAGGAAGCTGCGTTTGGCGAAAATCTGACAGTGCGCAAGCTAGTCGAGACGAAGGTGCGTATTGGCGATGTCTTTCAACTTGGAGAAGCACTTGTTGAAGTGAGCCAGCCAAGACAGCCGTGTGTGAAACTATCTTTTAAGCACGCTAACATGAAGCTTGTCAAGGAAGTACAGCAAACGGGGTATACCGGCTTTTATTTACGGGTGCTGAAAGAAGGCATAGTGCCGCCTGATGGTTCTCTTGTATTAGTAGAAAAAGCGCCCCATCACATTACAGTCCATGAAGTGAACGAAGTCAAATATCGTCAAACAAGTCCAGAGAGGCTGAAAGCCGTTCTTGAAGTAGATGCCTTAGCAGATGTGGTGAGGAAGTCTTTAGAAAAACGAGTTCAGCACATTTAAAAAAAGCCGTACATCTTATACTGATGTACGGCTTTAAGCGTTTATGAGCTAGGTTTCTTTTGCTCAAGAAGATTTGCAAGGAAATATGTTTTTAAGCTTTGAAGCTTTCTTCCTTCATGCTTGGTCACACCAAGCTTCTTTAATTCTTCGACATACCAGCCTTTGCTACCATAATGCATGATAGAAAACTCCTTTCAATTGAAACTGCCTGCATTGTAACATCTCAAAAAAGGACGTGAAAAGTGTGCAGGGGTTAAGAAATGAAAACTGATTCTATCTGCCTATGATCCATGTATATGCTGGAAATAATCATTTATGAATTTGGCGGGTTGAGGGTAACGATGATCATGCCGACCGTCATAATCATGATGACAATACCAAGATAAGTCATCATGGATTGTTTTTTCTTAATACCTACAACCGTTAAGATGATACTTTCTATCAAAAAGATAACTCCTATGATGATGAACCACATATCAAATAAGACCCCTTTCGCATATCTTTGCCTATTTTACCACAGGCATTTTTGTTTAGTCGTGACAGATTCGTGAAAGGGAAACGAAAAAAACCCCTCCAGTGAAGAAGGGGACCTGCTGGCTTACAGCTTCGTTAAAATAATGGGTTCGTCTTTTGTGATCACAATAGTATGTTCAATCTGTGCCACTAGGCTTTTATCTGGTGTTTTAAATGTCCAGCCGTCATCAGTCTGATAAATCGATTCAGCATTTGTTGAAATAAAAGGTTCGAAGGCGATCACTGTGCCATTCTTAAACAAAGCATTATCGAATGGATCATAATAGTTCAAAATATGGTTGGGTGCTTCATGCAGACTTTTCCCGATGCCGTGTCCTGTTAGGTTTTTAATGACGGTAAATCCTTGTTCTTTGGCTGTATTGTAGACTGCACGGCCAATTTGATTTTGTCTTTTACCGGCCTTTGCATGCTTTAATCCTTCGAGGAACGCATCCTCTGCACACTGGCATAATGCTTCAAGACGAGCATCACCTGTACCTAATACGAATGAAATGCCGGTATCGGAATAATAGCCGTCCAGCTCTGCTGAGATATCAATATTGATGAGGTCGCCCTCTTGTAAAATGGTTTTTTCACTTGGAATACCGTGTGCAACTTCATCGTTCACGCTGATACAAGTCGTCCCAGGGAAGTCATATTCCTTTTCAGGCGCCGAATTGGCCCCATGCTCTTCTAATATTTTTTTTCCAATCAAATCTAATTCTTTTGTAGACATGCCTGGTTTCGCTTGGCTTTTCATTTCTTCTCTTGCCAAAGCGACAATTCGACCGACTTTTTTTAAGGCTTCTAACTCATGATCATGTTTGACAATCACTGTTCATTCCCGCTTTCTATAACTTCATTCTATTCAATAGCTTACCACATTTTACGCGAAAAGAGTAAAGAGCGGAATGTCAAATGAATGTGGACAAATTGGTATAGATAACTAGATGTGCATATGATATATTTTTTATGAACATCATGAACGTTTGGTCATGATGAAGACAAAGGGGGAGAAGGCAAATGGTGTTTCAGTTTTTTCAAAAGCTAGGCAAATCATTTATGCTTCCAATCGCTGTGCTTCCGGCAGCAGGGATTATTTTGGCTATTGGGCGGGAGGATGTATTCGATATCCCGTTTATTCATGCGGCAGGGAATGCTATTTTTGCAAACTTGGCTTTAATTTTTGCAATGGGTATAGCGATCGGCATTGCAAAGGATGGTAATGGGGCAGCGGCATTATCAGGTGCGATCTCTTATTTTATTTTATCAGCTGGTACAACGTCGATTAACTCAACGAACAATATGGGGGTATTGGGCGGTATTTTATGCGGGCTATTGGCAGGGTATGTGTACAATCGCTTCAAGGATACAAAACTGCCGGAATACTTAGGGTTCTTTAGCGGAAGACGGCTTGTGCCGATTATGACCGCACTTTTCACCATTCTATTAGCAGCCGTTTTCGGATATGTCTGGCCTCCGATTCAAAGCGGGATCAATGGTTTAGGGGAATGGATTTTAAGTCTTGGTGCGACGGGTGCAGGGCTGTTTGGTTTCTTTAACCGATTGCTCATTCCATTAGGGCTTCATCATGTGCTGAATAACTTATTTTGGTTTCAATTCGGGGAATTCAGCGGGGCAACAGGGGATTTAGCGCGATTCTTTAAAGGAGATCCAAGTGCGGGTGTCTTTATGACCGGGTTCTTCCCAGTGATGATGTTCGGTCTGCCAGCGGCATGTCTAGCCATGGTTGTGACCGCAAAGCCTGAAAAGCGAAAAGCTACAGCTGGCTTGATGATTGGGATGGCGCTTACGTCATTTATTACAGGGATCACTGAACCAATTGAATTTTCATTTATGTTTTTATCTCCACTCTTATATGGTGTCCATGCTGTGCTAACAGGTCTTTCGCTCTTTATTGTGAACACCATTGGAATTCATAGCGGCTTCGCCTTTTCAGCAGGAGCGATTGATTACGTTTTAAGCTTTGGCATCGCACAAAAACCACTCATGCTGCTCGGAGTTGGGGTGCTTTATGGCATTGTGTACTTTGTCGTTTTCTATTTCCTCATTAAACTGTTAAAGCTCAAAACACCAGGCAGGGAAGATGATGACATTGAAGATATTGCAGCCGATGATACGAAGACGGCAGGTGCGAGTATGCTTGTAGAGGGACTTGGCGGCAAAGACAATATCACCACGATTGATCATTGTGCCACTCGTCTACGTTTAACAGTAGAAGATACACATTTATTAAATGAAGGCACATTGAAAAAAGCAGGTGCCAAAGGGGTACTGACTTCAGGGAAAACCTCCGTACAAATCATCATTGGAACGAATGTAGAATTTGTCGCAGATGATCTCCGCAAGGAAGTCGATCGAGATTGAAAAAAGCGTTCAGCCAGGTCAAATGGGCTGAACGTTTTTTTGTTTGCGCTGTTCGATCACCAGCACAATACTGATGACAACAAGTAAAAACCAAGAACTGATTTTCCCAAGATGTACGAGAGACCAAGCGTGCTGTTGATTTGGATATTGCCATGCTCCTAAAAAGGTGGTGACATTTTCGGCAATCCAAATGAAGAAACCAATCAGCAGAAATGAGACGACAAGCGGCATTCGAAAGGTAGAAGAGCCAACCTGAAACGAGACGGACGTTTTTCGAAACACGACAACAAGCAGCAATGTCAGCCACCACCTGAGATCATAGAACCAATGATGCGTAAAGAAATTGAGATAAATGCACAAACTGATCCCGATTGAAAAAAACGGATGGGGCCATGAAGCCATCTGCACTTGAAGCCGGGACAGTGCCTGATAAATATAGCTTGCTACACTCGCATACATAAACCCGCTATAGAGCGGAACCCCAAAGACCTTCGTATAAGCTTCTTCAGGATAGGACCAAGAACCCATATGTACTTTATACATTTCTAAGCCAATTCCAATGAGGTGAAATAGACAAATCACCTTCAGTTCATTCAATGTCTCCAGCCGAAGCGTCAGCATGAGAATCTGTGCCAGGAGGCAAAGCAGTAGAATGAAATCATACCGGTGAAGAAAAGGAATAGCCACCATCTTTGATAGGACAAGCGCCGCAAAGATCATGACAGGGAATAGACACGACATCGCCTGTAAGTAAGCAAAATGGAATAATGTTTTCATACAAAGTTAAACCCCTTCTTATTGTCTGAAATGACTTAGACGGTTTTAGCAAGGGAAAAGTTTACCTCACATAGATATTCATGAACAATTTGTGAATATATATGTGAAAAAGATCACAAATTAGAAACGGCATAGTACAATAAGATCATAAAGAGAATGTGAAATATTTCACATAAATTAAAAGGAGGCATCATCATGTTTACAAAATTCTTACAAACGAATGTATGGGCAGCGGTTATCCTTTTGGCAGCAAGACTTTATATCGGATGGACTTGGCTGACATCTGGTATAGGAAAACTAACAGGCGGATTCGATGCATCAGGATATTTACAATTTGCGATAGCTGAACCTGTTGTCAAAGATGGCCATCTAGTGTATCCGTTCTATGTATGGTTTTTAGAAAATGTCGCTTTGCCGAATGCGGGACTATTCAGTGCCATGGTCATGTGGGGAGAAATCTTAGTAGGTCTAGGATTAATCGTTGGATTGTTCACAACAACCGCAGCCTTTTTCGGAAGCGTGATGAATGTCTCTTTCTTACTAGCTGGTACCGTCTCTGTCAACCCGCTTCTCTTGCTCATTGCCATCGTCATCATGACAGCGAAAGGGAATGCAGGCAAATTTGGACTTGATTATGTCGCAGGTCCAGTCTTGAAACGAACAATGAAAAGAAAGCCGCATTTAGAAGTGGCTTCATAATAAAGAAAAAGCATCCTCAGCTTCTGCTCAGGATGCTTTTTTATTTAGGAATCGGCTTTCATCAGGTTAATATGCAGGACGGTGAGTTTATGCTGATTTATATCTGGGTCATGGCCGACGATAAATTCAAGCTCATAATCTCCAGTTCGATACACGTATTTTTTCTCTTTTGTCTGAGGGATGGTGCTGACCGAATCCGCTGGTCCAAGTTGTTTCTTTAATAGGGAAGGGGTCATCCCGCCGATATTCGTTTCTTTTTCTACATTTGTACCGAAATAACGGATTTCGTCAATTTTGCCTTTTGCATCATAATGAAAAGCAAATCCCGGATTCCCCATTTCAGCATGATACAAATCAAAGCTGCTGTGACCTGTTTCTGGATATGGATTTCCTAGTTTATGATGAACGTCTTTTTTTGTTTGAACACCAATTTTTAGTCCTTCTGCATAGTACGGCATTTGTCCTTTATGTGCCAGCTCATACACGTTGTTTAATGTGGTTTTCGGACCTTGAGGAACGGATTGTTCTACTGCTGTTTTGGTCATGGCGTGTGCTGAGACCGCAGGGCTGAAACCAATTAGGGCGGACGAAGCGAGTGAAGCAGTCACGACAAAAGCGGTTGTTTTTTTCAAGATAAATCCCTCCTTCTTCTTTCTATACCCGGTGCAATAGCGGTCAAACGTGAAAAGAACCAGCTGATCAGGGATCGGCTGGTTCTTAAAATGAGAAAGTTATTTTGATGAAGAGCTGGATTCATCTTTGGCGGAAGAGGAATCTTCTTCATCCTGTACTTTCTTTGTATAGTCATATTGATTGCGGTCAATCGGTGTAAAGCCTTTAGGCTTGTAGAAACGGAGTAAATCTTCGGTGACGATCTTATCAGATGTCTCCAGCATCTTTTTCACCGTTTCATTTTCTTGTGATGCTTTATCAGTCGGCTCAATTTTCTCGCCTGTTTTGTTGCTGTAATAGTTATTGCCTACTTTTGTGTAGTCCTTAGAGACGAAGTCACCGTTTCTAAATGGCACAAGCTCTTTGAAGTTCTTCGATAAGATATCAGAACCAGACATTAAATAGTTCTTCGTATCATCGCCGAGCAGGTGCAGAAGGGTTGGTGCGATATCGACTTCTCCAGAGTATTTATGAATCTGTCCGCCTTTTACCCCTGGTACATGAATAAAGAGCGGCACACGCATGAGCTGCGCATTTTCATAATCTCCGATTTTTTGTCCTGTCACTTTTTCCATCGCTTCATTGTGATTTTCAGAAATGCCGTAATGGTCTCCGTACATAATGACGACTGTATTGTCATAGAGACCTGATTTTTTCAAGTCGTTGAAGAACTGTTCAATGGCTTCATCTAAATAATGAGCCGATTGGAAATAGTTATTGACGACAGAGTCTCCGAAGTCACCAGGTTCGAAATCGGTATCACCTTCATCCATTCCAAATGGGAAATGGTTCGATAACGTAATGAATTTCGAATAAAACGGCTGCTTCAAGTTTTCGAGCATTGGCATGGATTCTTTGAAGAAAGGTTTGTCTTTCAGCCCATAGTTCTTCGTATCTTGCTCATTCATATCGTAGTACTCAGAATCGTAAAATCTGTCATATCCAAACGACTTAAACATTTCATTGCGGTTCCAAAAGGTTTTCGTATTGCCGTGGAATTCTGCTGACGTGTATTGATCCTTCTTCAAGATGCCAGGAAGTGCTTGATACGTGTTTTGCGCTTTGTTAATAAAAACAGAGCCCTGTGATAATGGGAATAGCCCAGTATCCATCATAAATTCAGCATCAGACGTCTTTCCTTGTCCTGTTTGATGGAAGAAGTTATCAAAGTAAAACGTTTGGTTGTCGTGTGCCAATGAATTAAGGAATGGCGTCACTTCTTTTCCGTTTACTTTGTAATCAATGACAAAGTTTTGCAGAGATTCAAGAGAAATGGTGATCACGTTCATGCCTTTCGCTTTCCCGTAATACGCCGGGTTAGGATCAGCGCTGTTCGCTTTTAAATAGTTCTCTACATCTGTCACGTCATTTGAATTTGCCAGAGCACGCTGGCTGTTTGATTTCACATTTTGAATGGCATCAAACACAGTAAAGTTATAAGCACCTAAATATTTAACTAAATAATTGCGGTCAAACGATCTTGATAAAAGCTCTGGTCGATCAATCTCTGCGGCGACTAAGTTCATCACAAAGATCACAACAGAGGACACAAGGACGAGTCTAAACGATTTTGACTTTTGAACAGGTACAGTAGCTGTACTTGTTTGCTGCTGCTTTTTCATGCGGACTGCGAGTACGATCAAAATGATTGTATCCATAAAGTAAAACATATCAGTCCAACGCATGAGTGAAAATGCACTATCACCTAATTGTCCGCCATTCGTTCCTGCCTGCATCACGGTAGGCAGCGTGATAAAGTCATTGAAGAATCGATAGTACACGATGTTTGCGTATAGTAAAAAAGACATGAAAAAATGAATCACAATGATAGCGGCAGGCTGCCATTTTTTCTTGAACAATAAAGCAAAGCCAAGAAAGAACAAGCTGGAGCTAATAGGATTCACGAAAAGCAAAATATGCTGAAGCACATTTGATATACCAAGTTTAAATTCAATTAAATACGCTGAATACGTTTTGAGCCAAAGTAAGATGGCTGCAATAACAAAGAAGCCGAGGCCTCGTTTTTGAATAAATGTTTTCATAAAAACACTCCTTTTCTCCGATACACGGAAGAGGCGGAACGAAAGAAAACGAACCATTAGAATATACCATGAAATGCTCAAATAGAAAAGTGTTAACCGGAGAAGAGCGTCAGCAGCCTGTCCGAGCAATAAAAGGGAAGAAAACGAAAATATTCGCTCTTCGAAAAACTTTTTATGAAATTCATCCTATTATTAACAGAAAATTCAGCAATTTCCCAGTTGCTATATCAATAAAACAGGAAAAAAGACACAAGTCTAAAGAATTAATTTGGTTTCTACAATGATGATTTAGAGAGTATTTCCAGTGTTTCTTAATGTTTATGCAGGTTAAGTAAAAAAAATGAGAAAAAGAATGGAGGAGGAACATGGATGAAATTTCCTGTGATGAGATATATCAATATATTTTTTTGTTTCATCAACATAATGTTTTCGATGTGTTTTGTAAGGGTTTTATTTATTTTAATGAATGAACAAATTATCTAAATATACTTAAGTGAACATTTCGAGACTATAAACTTTTAAATTGGGGTCGATATAGACTTTGACAGGAAATCTTCCATTGAAAGGATTGATAGTATATGACTGTACGAGCAGAGAACCTCGTTCAGAACTGGTTTCCGAGTGAGGACGGAAATGCAGCAGAGCGTAAAGAACTCATCAAATTGATGGAGCAGATTGTTTCAGGGGTCGATCACCTGAAAGATCCGAACCGTGCACACCTAAAGGGTGAAAAGAATCGTGGAGAAGATTTTTACCAAAAGCTCACTGAAACAAGTCAAATTCCGGTGAACGGCCAACAAGCGGAACTTGTGAATGAAGAATTACTGAAGCTTTTACATAACCATCCATACCACACAAAGTATTTCTTCACGAACATTTTGCCAATGGCAAGTACACCAGGAATTCTAGGCATGCTGACGGCCATGCTGGTAAATGGAAACAACCTATGGGATGTTTATGGACCAGCAGGAGCGGAAGCTGAGGTCAGAGTGGTCTCAATGATGTCTAAGCTCATCGGATATGATCCAAGTGTGAGCGGGGGATATACAACATGGGGAGGTCAGGGAGCCATTTTCTCAGGACTACGTTTAGCGATTGCAAAAGTTGCGCCGGAGTCACTGCGAAAAGGTGTCCCGCAAAATCTTTATGCGTTTTGTTCTGATGCTGCACATTACAGCTTATATAAGTCAATGGAAGCAACAGGACTTGGCACAGACAACTTGATCAGAATTAAGACGAATAAAGATCATTCGATGGATATGGAAGATTTGCGTTGTCAAATGGAACGTGTTGCACAAAATGGCGGAATTCCCGTTTATATTGTCGCAACAACCGGAACAACAGATGCCATTGCAATTGATGATGTAAAAGGGGTACGTGAAACAGCAGAAGCCATTGCTGAGGAGTATGGTCTACAGGTGCCGCATATTCATGCGGATTCAGCGCTTGGCGGATTCTTTGCTTTCTTTAATGAGTATGATGTAGCTGAAAACCCGCTGCAATTCTCAGACGGTGTTCTTCGTATGCTAAAAGAAATCAAAGCGAAATTCCAGCATCTTTCTCTTGCTGACACGATGTGCTTTGACTTTCAAAAGCTCGGCCAAACACCTTACACATCTAGTTTATTCTTAGTGAAAAATGCTGCTGACCTAAAGCGTTTAGATCTGGAAGAACAAGAGACACCATATGTTGGTCATAGAGGCTACGGCGAATACCATACGGGTTATACACTGGAATGCTCAAGAATGGGAAGCTCTATCAGTATGCTGAGTGTGCTGTTAACGTTTGGAATTGAAGGCTACCAGCGCTTGCTCGGTCAATTCCTAGAGGTGAACCTTGCCTTCAGAGAAGCACTCAGTCAAGAAATTCCGCAAGCAGAAGTCGTGAATGATGACAACGTCGGAATGGCTACATTATTTAGAATTTACCTAGACGGCTCACCGCGCTTTCAAGAAGAAATTTCAGGCGAAGCGACTGCAATGGAAATTGAGCGGAACAATGAATTGAACAAAATGCTGTTTGAAAAGCTTGGAGAGAAAAGAGACGAAATGTTCTTTGGCGATACAACGAAGTTTTTACTTGTAAATGCAAAAGAAGGACAAGAATTCTATCTAAGTGTTAGTAAGTTTTTTGTCATCTCACCTTATACGTTACCAGAGCATATCCCACATATCGTATCTTATTTAAAAGATGTGATCGCATCTGTTTGTGGACAATTTGAACATGTACATGCTTAAATCAAATCTGAGAGTGGAGATGTAGGAAAAAATGGCGAAACAAAGGAAATTTGGAGGATACACGATATCCTCTAAAATCATGTCAGTCGTTGTCGTAACATTACTTGCAACCGTTGCACTATTCGTTTTAACATTTTATCTAGTCAGCCAGGATTTATCATCCCAGTTATTAAAGCAATTTGATTATCGATTAACAACAGATATTGATACTGCAAAGAAAGAAATCGATAATTTGGATGGAAACGTTCTTGGCATTAGCGGGAAGGATGATCCCCTTTATGTGGAGGTCAAAAAGAAATTCAAGGAGCTTCAAGAAGATCATACGCTTGAGAACTTATACGTGCTATCTAATAAAGGCGGCAAAGAAAGAATTATTATATTAACTGGGGAAGAAAATGATTTTGATCAAGATTATGCCTTTTCAGATGAGATGAAACAAGCACTTTCTGAAGATAAAATGATCAAAAGTGATATTTACAAAGACTCATTTGGTACACATAAATCAGTCTTTTTGCCAATCAAGGATTCAGGCGGTGAGCTGACAGGGATTTTAGGAATTGATTTAGATGCGTCTGTTGTGCCTGAAACAACGAAGAAGCTGACGATCTATATCACGGTTGCATCTGCTATTGTGCTCATCGGTGGGTTGTTTTTCTCCTTTATCATGGGCAGAAGAATTGCGAAACCAGCACGTTCATTGATGGAATCAGCGAACCGAATTGCTGACGGTGATTTAACTGGAATGGTAGAGGTTGAAAGTAAAGATGAGATCGGTCAACTTGCCGCATCCTTCCAAAAGATGCAGGGGCGGATCAAAGAGCTCATTGCGAAGATCTCAAACTCATCTAGTGAAGTGTCGAAAATGTCCTCACAGCTTCGCACCGTAACGAATGAATCGAGTCAAAGTGCGCAGCAAGTGTCAGAAGCCATGACGAATATGAGTGAAGGAATCAATGATTCTGTCGCAAATATTACGGATTGTACAACATCCGTTGCAGAGATCGATACTCAAATCGAAGGTGTCACAAAAGAAGTCGATGAAATGAAATCTGTTTCATCTGACGTACAAGAGCAGTCAGAATCTGGTCAAAAACTAGTGAATCATGTGCTTGAGCATCTGAATATGTTACATGACAAGATGACCAACTCAAAGCAGGCAGCAGAAGAATTACAATCTCATTCAACGGAGATTGAAAGTGTCATCTCGATTATTACGGACATTTCAGCGCAAACGAATCTGCTTGCACTGAATGCTTCAATTGAAGCGGCACGTGTTGGAGAAGAAGGAAAAGGGTTTGCTGTTGTGGCAGATGAGGTGCGTAAGTTAGCTGAGCAATCAGCGGATGCGGCTAAAACCGTTTCAGACCTCGTCATCGGCACACAGGAAAACAGTCAGCGTGTTCTTGAAAGCGTAGAGGAAAGCAGTAAAGCAGTGGAAGAAGGACGTGAACAAATGGAAGGCACGTCACAAAACTTCGCTGTGATTTACGACGGCGTATCTCAGTTTTCAAGAAGAACGAACAATTTGCTTGCTTCTATTAAGCAAGTAGAGCAAGCATATCAAACGATTTCTACATCGATTGAACAAATTTCGGTTGTATCGGAAGAACACGCCGCCAGCTCTCAAGAAGTAGCGGCAGCAACAGAACAGCAAAGTGCTGGCATGCAGCAAATTTCAAGTGCGATTGAACAGCTCTCTGATATGTCAGAGGACTTAGCACAGATGGTTTCTACCTTCAAAATTGACAATAAATAACGAGAAAGCTGACTCTTGTGAGAGAGTCAGCTTTTTTGCTATGCTTAATCAAATCGTTTCAGACGAAAGGAGAAACGCCATGGATTTTGCGCAGAGATTATCAGAAGAACGGATTAAAAAAGCGATGGATCACGGGGCTTTTGAAGGATTATCTGGCTTTGGGAAACCCCTGCCTAAAGATGATGCTGCTCATGTACCTGAAGAACTCAGAATGGGCTACAGGATGATGAAAAATGCTGGCTTTGCTAGGGAAGAAACAGCACTGAAAAAAGAACTCATGACCGTCAAAGAGCTGCTTCACTCCAGTATAGACGGAGAGGAAAGAAAAAAACTTTCTCTCATATGTGAAGAAAAACAAAAACGCCTGGATGAACTCGCATCTAAGCGTCAAACTTTTGCCCGTCCAGCCTCCTCCTTTTATAAAAACAGGGTCTACGAAAAATTAACGGAGCATAAAAAAAGATGATGACACGCTGCCTCTCCTGAGCACATTGAGGGAGCTTTTTTTATGAAAGCGCTACATTTTGTTGTTGACTACATGTATATACAAATATAAAATAAGAAACAAACATGTATATACAAGTTTTTTGGTTCTTTTTTCTTATAAAAAACGATCTCGGAGGGGATAGCATGGCTGATTATCAGGCAGCAGCAGATCAGATTGTGAAAGCCATCGGCGGCAAAGAAAATATTGATCAAGCGACACATTGTGTGACAAGGCTGCGCTTTGTACTGAAAGATGAAGGAAAGGTTGACGAGAAAGCACTTGAACAAATAGAAGAAGTGAAGGGATCTTTCTCAGCGAACGGTCAATACCAAGTTGTGATCGGCCAAGGGGTCGTCAATCGGGTATATGCCGAAATGGTGAAACAGACAGGCATTGGGGAAGCCACAAAAGAGGACGTTAAGCGTGCCTCTGATCAAAAATTAAATCCATTGCAGCGTGCTGTGAAAACGCTTGCGGATATCTTTATTCCGATTCTTCCTGCCATCGTCACAGCCGGTTTATTAATGGGGATTAATAATATTTTAACAGCTCCAGATATTTTCTTTGATCAAAAATCGATTGTGGATGTGTATCCGGCATGGGCTGATTTAGCGAATATGATCAACTTGATTGCAGGCACTGCCTTCACATTCCTGCCCGCATTAATCGGCTGGTCAGCAGTGAAGCGGTTTGGAGGAAATCCGCTCTTAGGGATGGTCCTTGGGCTGATGCTTGTACACCCAGACTTATTAAATGCGTGGGGCTATGGAGCGGCTGAAAAATCTGGTGAGATTCCTGTCTGGAATTTGTTTGGACTTGAAGTGCAAAAGGTAGGCTATCAAGGGCAGGTTCTTCCGATACTCGTTGCCTCGTATTTACTAGCGAAGCTCGAATTATTTATCACAAAACGGACACCTGAAAGTATTCAGCTGTTAGTGGTTGCACCGATTACGTTATTAGTCATTGGCTTTTTATCCTTTATCGTCATTGGACCTGTTACATTTGCGATCGGAAACGTTTTAACATCTGGACTTGTGGCTGTATTCCAGCAATTCGCAGCACTTGGCGGTCTATTATACGGCGGATTGTACGCTGCATTAGTGATTACAGGGATGCACCATACGTTCCTCGCTGTCGATATTCAATTGATTAATTCCAAACTGCATGGCACATTTCTATGGCCGATGCTCGCACTGTCTAATATCGCACAAGGATCAGCCGCACTTGCGATGATGTTTGTTTTAAAAGATGAAAAGCAAAAGGGGCTCTCACTGACATCAAGTATTTCCGCTTACTTAGGAATTACCGAGCCAGCGATGTTTGGCGTCAACCTGCGCTATCGATTCCCATTTATTTTTGCACTTATTAGCTCTGGTTTAGCTGGTATGTTTATCGCCTCTCAAGGGGTGCTGGCAAGCTCAGTTGGTGTTGGAGGCATTCCAGGAATCTTCTCCATTATCCCGAAATATTGGGGCGCATTTGCGATAGGGATGGTCATTGTACTCATCGTCCCGTTCATTGGAACCCTTTTGTATGCAAAGCTAAAAAAGAAGAAAGATGTTTCACAAGAACTTAACTAGTGGTGGTGAAGGAAATTGAAACAACAAACAAACGAACCGTGGTGGAAAAAAGCGGTGGTCTATCAAATTTATCCGAAGAGCTTTTTAGATACAACGGGCTCAGGTACAGGCGATATCAATGGTGTGACAAAAAAGCTCGATTATATTAAAGAGCTGGGGGCGGATTGTATTTGGCTCACGCCAATGTATGAGTCTCCGCAGCATGACAACGGCTATGATATTAGTGATTATACAAAAATCCATGACATGTACGGCACAATGGCGGATTTTGAACACATGCTGAAAGAAGCCCATGATCGAGGTATACGAGTCATCATGGATTTAGCCGTCAATCATACATCCATTTTCCATGAGTGGTTTCAAGCATCACGCGAGTCAAAGAATCATCCTTATCGAGATTATTATATTTGGAAGGAGCCTAAAGCAGACGGATCACCGCCGAATGATTGGCAGTCAAAATTTGGCGGTCCGGCATGGGAGCTAGATGAAGCAACGGGAGAGTATTATCTTCATTTATACGATGTCACACAGGCGGATCTTAATTGGGAAAAGGATGAGGTGCGCAGGCAAGTATATGACATCATGCATTTTTGGTTTGAAAAAGGAATTGATGGATTCAGGCTGGATGTCATTAACAACATCTCGAAAGATCAACGCTTCTTAGATGACGCCGGACAGTCTGTGCAAGGAGACGGCCGGATGTATTATACGGATGGCCCAAGAATTCATGAGTTTCTGCATGAAATGAATCAAGAGGTTTTTTCGAAATATGACAGCATGACAGTCGGGGAAATGTCTTCAACGAATATCGCAGACTGCATTCGGTATACAAGACCGGATCGGCAGGAGCTGGATATGACGTTTAATTTCCATCATTTAAAGGTCGATTATCCAAACGGAGAAAAATGGGCCCTCGCACCATTTGATTTTCATGAATTGAAGTCGATTCTGTCTGAGTGGCAGACGAAAATGCATGAGGGCGGCGGCTGGAATGCGCTCTTCTGGTGCAATCATGATCAGCCGCGTATCGTCTCAAGGTATGGTGATGATGACACGTATCATCAGCAATCAGCGAAGATGCTGGCGACTACCATTCATCTCATGCAAGGGACTCCGTATATTTATCAAGGTGAAGAAATTGGCATGAAGAATCCTCGTTTTGAGGACATATCGTCTTACCGTGATATTGAATCACTTAATATGTATGAAGCCATGCTTGAAAAAGGGAAATCAAAGGAAGAAGCACTCGCCATTTTACAGGTCAAGTCAAGAGATAATGCGAGAACACCGATGCAGTGGACCTCAGAAAAGAATGCAGGTTTCTCAAAAGGAACACCTTGGATTGAGCCAGCCAATAACGACATTTCAGTAGAAGCTTCATTAAAGGATCAGTCGTCTATTTTCTATCATTATCAAGCGCTTTGCAGGCTGCGTAAAGAACTTGATGTGATCACATATGGAAGCTTCACTTTACTCTTAGCAGAAGATCCGAAGGTTTTTGCTTATGTCAGAGAAAGCCATGAGGAGAAGCTTCTTGTGATCAATCATTTTTATGCAGGGGAGGCGGACTTTACGCTTCCTGATGAGCTCGTGCAGGCTATAGATGAGATGGAGGGGCAAGTGCTGTTATCCAATTATGAGGATGTACCGGCAGATATGAAGGGATTTACGTTGCGTCCATATGAGTCAATCGTTTATCATTTAACCAAACGCTAGAAAATGGGGCGGAGGGAAAATGAAAGAGAATAAGTTTCGAGTGATTTATGATCAGCTCGCAAGACGAATTGAACAAGGTGATTGGCAGGATAAAGGCATTCTGCCATCAGAGCATGAGCTATCCTTGATGTACGATACGTCCCGTGAGACGGTAAGAAAGGCATTAAATATCCTTGTGCAAAATGGCTATATCCAAAAAATCCGCGGGAAAGGCTCTGTCTTGCTGAATCGTGAGAAAATGCAATTCCCAGTCTCGGGTCTCGTCAGCTTTAAAGAGCTTTCCCAAACACTTGGCCGAAAGACAGTTACGACGGTTCACGAATTTGGTTTAATCAAACCGGATCAGTATATTCAGTCTCAGCTGAAAATAAGTGGACAGGAGGATGTCTGGGAAGTCATCCGCTCTCGCAATATTAGCGGAGAAGAAGTGATTTTAGACAAGGATTACTTTTTGCAAAAGCATGTGTCAGTCTTGTCGAAGGACATTTGTGAAGGATCAATCTACGAGTATATTGAAGGAGAGCTCGGTGTATCAATCAGCTATGCCCAAAAGGAATTTGTGGTAGAGCCATGTACAGAAGAAGACGCCAAGTATCTTGATTTGAACGGGTTTGACCATGTCGTCGTCGTGAAGAATTACGTGTTCTTAGAGGATACAAGTTTATTTCAATACACGGAAAGCCGTCACCGATTAGACCGCTTCAGATTCGTCGATTTTGCAAGAAGAGAAAAAGTGGACAGAGCATAGGCTCTGTCCATTTCAGGTTTTGGGAGAAGGAGAGAGATAGACGACGAATAGATCACCCTTTTTAGGAGGAAAGATGATTAGATTAAATAGACCACTAAAATTAAGAGATTTAGAAATATTCAGCGTGATGAAAGATCATCAGATTTTATGTTATGTCATCATTGAAGATACGCGAAAACCGTTTACGGAAGAAGACAGAAAGCTAGACCCATTATGTTATATGGATGAAGAAGATATACAAGCGATTTTGAATGTGTTTCATATTTCCATTATCAATGATGAGAAATTAAGTGAAGAGGATTTAACGATGGTAAAAGGTTTTTTTGCTGATTTAGTAAATAATACGAACTTAACGAATTTTATTACGAGAGATTATGTTTTAAAGAATTTATATGATGTCGAGGATGAAAATGACATGATGTTCTTTAATAGAATGCTTCGGCATATAGGGTCAGATGATGTGAAAGAATTTGACGACCGCAATTGGATCTATTTATCTCAAGATTAATGACTATTCCATGAAAAAAGGACAGAGCATAGGCTCTGTCCTTTTCCTTTAGGATGATACATTTTTTCTTGTACGCTTGCGCTGGTAGTAATAAAGGATACCGCCTGCGGCGAGCATGAGCACGCCAATCAGTACAGCTGTATACATCATAGTGGCTGTATTCGGCAGTGTGCCGCCTGGTAGGCCGGTTCCATCTTGGTTTGGATCTGTACCTGTACCTCCGCCTGGTGCTGATGTTTCGCCGTCTCCACCAGTTTGATCTGGGGTTGTTCCAGCTGCTTCATTTTGATTGAGGACGGTGTATTCGCTGAAGTGCTCAGTTTGACCTGATACGACTCCATTTTCGAACGATCCGTTACTTGTTTTGGCGTAACGATTCTTCTCGCGATCCACATAATACACACCAGGTTTTTTCGCCTTTTGAGGCTCGTCTAGTGTAAAGGATAGTGTGACAGGGTCTTTAAAGGTCGAAACCTTTTTCTTGTCTTGTTTGATTTGGAAATCATACGTATCCGTTAATGCGTTTTTCACTTTATCCGTCTTTGTCATCCATATATCTGCGCTTTTCTCTGACAAATTGGAGAGCGGCAATGCGAGTCCCACTTTGTCATGATAGATGGTGACGTTTGGATCTTGCTCTCTTTTCTTCAGCTCGGCTACTTGCGCTTTTGATAGAGACAATTGAACGTTTTCCGCTTTGCTTGCTTTGTCTAAATAGAGAAATGCTTTGTTTGTATGCTGCACATACGTTTGGAATTTCTTATCATCTTGAATGTCATAAGCGCCTTTTCCTTTCACGCGAGGAAGGAACACTTCTTTCACCCTGTGATCGATGACAGGCGAAATCTGCCCGTCTGCCTTTTCAATTTGCTCTTTGAAGATTTCATAGTCGACATACCCTAAGTCTTCGCCGTGAGAGGCTTCTGTAAAGACGCTGTAGCCGTCGCCGCCTGTGCCGACAAATGCGTTTGTGGCTACGCGGTATGTTTTCTCATCATCAATGTCTGTCAGTTGACCCTTTTGGTCTTTCAATTTCACATCAATCAGCCTGCTGCCAGCTGGTTTACTGAGTGTAAACGTATATTCAATGCCAGCTACATGAGGGAATGCACCTCCGCCTTCCTCAATGCCTGACAGCCCCTGTTCGAGTGTTTTTTTAATTTGACTGCCTTTTAAATCTGCGACATAAAGTGTATTTCCGAAAGGCATCACCGTTAAAATATCACCTAAAGTGATATCTCCTTTTTCAATGCTGCCTCGAATACCGCCGCCGTTTGTGATGGCAAGGTCAGCATCGGCAGATTCTTGTGCTTTCTGCAGCATGCCGTCGGCAATAAAGTTCCCAAGATTCGTTTCCTTCGCACGGACGTGCTCGCGTTGTCCGTCTAATAGGACATCTGTATAGCCGACTTTTTCTGTTTTTAAATCTTGAATATCTGCTTTGTACCCATCAAGGATCGCTGTTGCATCTGCATCTTCTTTGACAGAGTCATCAATAGAGATCAGGTCAAAAGAAGATTCTTTTGGCTGTACGACGCCTTTTTTGTCAAAGGCTACGTCTACTTTCCCTAAAAATTGTCCATAGTCTTTCACCTGAGCGACAATTGTAGGTTCTTTTTTATTGATGACCTTTAATTTTTCAACAAGTGTGTGCGTGTGACCGCCAATGATTAAATCAATACCGTCAACTTTTTGAGCCAGCTCAAGGTCACGATTGTAGCCAATGTGTGTTAACGCAATGATTTTATTGATTTTTTCTTCTGTTTGAATGGTGTTGACTGTTTCTTTTGCTTTCTTGTACGCATCTTTAAATTGAATGTTAGGACCGCTGCTGGATGTAATGGCTGTGTCTTCAGTCGTTAAGCCGAATACGGCCACCTTTTCACCATTAACATCAAGCAGGATGTAAGGGTAGATCCCGGCTTCTTTTTTCTCACCAGCTTTAAATGAGGCTGGTTTTTTCACTAAGTCGCTCAATTGTTTTTCCTTCGAGACATCCACGTTTGATGACACAATCGGGAATTGAGGCTTTTCAAATTGATGACGGTTTTTCGGATCGACATCTGATGCATCACCTGTCAGAAATTGACGTAGTACAGAAGGACCTTTGTCAAATTCATGATTACCAAACGTCATGGCATCGTATTTCATTAAGTTCATCAATTTCAGATCGGCAAGTCCTTGCCATTTTGTGAAGTATAGGTCACCAGAGAAGACATCTCCAGCGTCCAATAAAATATTGTTCTTGCTTTCAGCACGGATTTCTTTGATCTTTGTTGCGCGTCTTGCCGCATCATCAAGGTGTGCGTGTGTATCGTTCGTATGCATGACTGTTAAATTCCAGTTGTCTGATGAAGGCGGTTCTGTTGTGCCATCCTCTTTAAAGGCTAGCTTGTACACACCAAGACCATCTGTGCTTGCGTTACGAACAAAGTCTACGCTGCTTGATTTCTCAGCAAACGGTTTGGCTAAAAGAGAAGATTCAAATGTTAAAGTTGCGCCTTTCACCGGTGCAATGGCCCAGTTTTGATCTGCACTTGGGTTGATGGTTTTTTGTTCGATAATATAATCCATCAGTACTTGGCGGTTCTCATCTGCTGAGGCAAGCACCACTTTATCTTGGGTCAGATGCGGAAAGCCTCCGCCGCCAGAAGCACGATAGTTATTTGTCACGACTAAAAATTCTTGATTGTCAGAGACTGTTTTCCCGTTGTAAGACAGGTTTTTGATGCGGTTTGCATTGGCGTTGACCAGTGTGCCTGTTGTGCTGTATTTAGCAGGCTGCGTCACATCGACTTGGTATGTCACACCATCTATTACATCAAAGTTATACGAGCGGTATTCCTCGTTTAAAATCGGCTGTTCTTTTGAAACGTTCGGTTTGATCTGATTAAACTGTCCGGCAGACATTTCTAACCAGTCTTTCACTTCACTGCCTCTCAGTTTCACAATCTGCACAGTGTTATCGTAAAGGTAGAGATCGCCGATGTTCTTAATCGCTAAATCTCCTTTTGCGATATTTGTATAATAATTTACACCGTTTCGTCCGCCTGCTTTAAACGGCGCACCTGCAGATAGAATCGGTAAATTTTGATACGCAGTGTCCTTCATTTTTTCTTGTGCATACCATTTTTGGGCATCTGTCACAATTTGAATCGAAGGGTCATCCATCACTTGAGCGAAAAAGCTATTAATGTCTGCTTCTGTATTGCCAACAGGCTTTCTCACGTAATCAAGTGTGTTTTGATGCGTTGTTTGAATGGCATCTTTTACTGTGCTTTTCTGAGATGATACTCCGGCAACAGATTCGATCTTGCCTGTTCCGTCGGTGACCTTCCAGCTGCTGCCGTCAGGCTCTAGTGTTAAATCAATGACTCCGAGGTAGCTGCCCCAGTTTTTTGACATGACGACTGGGATGCCGTTGATGGTTCCTTTTGAGACATCGAATTTGTCAACGCCGTTATATTCAGCGCTTGGGAATGTGCCATGCTGGTGCCCAGATACAATGGCATTGATGCCTTTTGTTTTCGTGGCAAGGTCAAAGATCATATTTTCTGATCCTTTAGGTGAAGCTGTTTTTTCAATTCCTGTATGGGCAAGAGCGACAATGACATCTGCGCCTTTCGCCTTCATTTCAGGAATGGTTTCATTGGCAGATTCGACGATGTCCTGCACTTGGACTTGTCCATCTAAATGCTTCTTATCCCACGTCATAATTTGTGGTGGAACAAATCCTATGTAACCAACTTTCACAGTTTGTGAGGCTCCGTTTGCATCTTTAAAGGTTTTATCTTGGATCACGTAAGGTGTAAAACGGTGTTCTCCATTTAGCTTTTTGACGTTCGCATTGACAATCGGGAAGTTGGCGCCCGCAATGGTACCGTCAAGGAAAGATAATCCGTAGTTAAATTCATGATTGCCAAGTGTTCCTGCATCGTATTTTAGTTTGTTGAGTGTATGAATAATGGGGTGAACCTTTGTTTGATTGATGATGCTGTCTTTCTCATGTTTGTAAACGTATTCTCCAAGAGGGGTTCCTTGAATCAGGTCTCCGTTATCAACAAGGAGTGTATTTGGATTTTGTGAACGGTGCTTGTCAATCAGCTCGGCTGTTTTTGCCAAGCCAAATTCATTTGTTTCTTTGTCGCTGTAATAATCATAATTCATCATGTTCGCATGAACATCGGTTGTGGCTAAGATGCTGACCTTTACGGCTTTGCCGTTTTCTGTTTCTGCATGAGTAGGTACTGCTGGGAGAATGAGACTAATCATCATAATGGAAGTGAGCAGAATAGACAGGTTTTTCCTTCGTTTAGACCTATGTGTTTGCTTCTTCACCTGATCTCCGCCTTTCTAATTTTTTTGACCACAATACCTATTGTAGAAATGTTTCGTTAACTTTTGTAGTTATTTTTTGCAGATTATTGTAAAGATAACATAAATCATACGAATTACCTTGTTAAGGGAATGCGAATGAGTCGAATTGCTTATTTTTATCATAAGGGGTTTTCTGATAGGGATAGGATGTTTCATTTCAACATGCCCGGGTATAGTGTGTAGTGTAAACGATAATCAAGCAGGAGGGTTTCTACATGGGTAAGAAAATTGCAGTTGTATTAACAGATTACTTTGAGGATGTTGAATTCACCGAGCCTGCAAAAGCCTTTAAAGATGCAGGTCATGAAATCACAGTGATTGAAAACGAAAAAGGAAAAACAGTGAAAGGGAAGCAAGGAGATGCAGAAGTGAGAGTGGATGCGTCCATTGATCACGTGAAGCCTGAAGACTTCGATGCACTTCTCATTCCTGGCGGTTTCTCACCAGACATTCTGCGTGCAGATGATCGTTACGTCCAATTCACTAAAACATTTATGGATGAGAAAAAACCAGTATTTGCGATCTGTCACGGACCGCAATTGCTTATTACAGCGAAGACGCTGGAAGGAAGAGGCGCAACTGGCTATACATCCATTCAAGTAGATATGGAAAACGCAGGCGCTAAATTTAAAGACGAAGAAGTTGTCGTTTGTCAGGATCAGCTTGTGACAAGCCGTACACCTGATGACATTCCAGCATTTAACCGTGAATCATTAAAACTGCTTGAGAAATAAACCGCAGTTATGACAGGATAAAAAAAGCCAGCACCTTAAGGGGTGCTGGCTTTTTCTGCGCATGATGTAAGGAAACTGCGTGCAGACCGCAAAGCAGCTTCCTGATGCACCATTATTTTCTTAAGTTTTTTAGCTCGCTTGCGATGGCTTGCATTTCACTTGGGCTGAATGAAGATTTTTTCATCACCATTTGGTGAAGAAATTCGATATCTTCGTACTTGTCTGGACTGAAGTCCTCGGCTTTGATGACTCCAATGTTCAGCATATTTAACTTTTGCGAAATGTCTTCAATCAGCTGATTGACTTCAGCCGCTTTTTGCTCTGACAAGGGCGGCACGTCCTTTCCTGCATATATGTCGAATAATATGTCTATTTTAACAGAAATGCAAAAGAATAAAAGGGCTATTAAGATGACACGGAGATGTTTTTCTCCTTTTTCTCCTGCTTAATCTTATCAATGATTCGTTTGGATTCAAATACGACAACCCCTGATAAACCGATGAGCCCGATTAAGTTTGGAATGGCCATCAGCCCATTGAGCATATCTGCTACACCCCAAACGAAGTCATTTTTAAACACGGCACCGAAAAAGACAGCAATGACAAACACGATGCGATAATACATGACGTACGAATCCTTCGCCAAATATGTAAAGCATTTTTCGCCATAATAGGACCAGCCAATGATGGTGGAATAGGCAAACAAGAGCAGACCGATTGCCACAATGGTTGAGCCAACTGGACCGAGGAAATGAGCAAAGGATAACGAGGTCAGCGCATCACTTTTCACTGTTAAATACATATCTGCCATGACAATGGTAATGCCAGTGATAGAACAAACAATGATTGTATCGATAAACACTTGCGTCATAGATACGAGAGCTTGACGGGCAGGCATATCCGTTTTCGCAGCCGCAGCAGCAATTGGTGCTGACCCAAGACCTGCTTCATTGGAAAATACTCCTCGTGCCACACCCCAGCGAATGACAGTTCCAATTGCACCACCTGCCACGGCTTGACCCGTAAAGGCATCTGAGAAAATAAGACCGACTGCGCCTGGAACGAGATCAGCATTCATGACAAGAATGATCAGACCGCAAATGACGTAGAATAAAGCCATGACTGGTACAAAAATAGATGTGACCCGGCCAATGCTTTTAATTCCGCCTAAAATCACGAGTGCCGTAAAAGCCGTAATGATGATACCTGTTACCCATGTTGGAATTTGAAAAGTAGAATTCATGACTCCTGAGATGGAATTAGACTGTACCAGGTTGCCGATCCCAAAGGCAGCACTGGCGCCGAAAACAGCAAATAGAACCCCTAGCCATTTCTGTTTCAATCCATGCTCTAAATAATACATAGGTCCGCCAGACATTTCGCCTTTTTCGTTTTTGATCCTGTATTTAACTGCAAGAACAGCTTCTGCAAACTTAGTGGCCATTCCGAAAAATGCAGCAAACCACATCCAGAATACCGCACCCGGACCACCCGCTATAACTGCCGAGGCCACACCTACGATATTCCCTGTACCGACAGTTGCAGCAAGAGCCGTCATTAACGCTTGGAAATGAGAAATATCTCCTTCTGACATTTTGTCTTGTTTAGAAAAAGCGAGCTTTAAAGAATAAGGAAGTAATCTAATTTGAATGAATAGAACGCGAAAGGTGAGGTATATTCCAGTACCAACAATTAAAATCAATAGGGGAGGCCCCCACAAAAAATTGTTCATCGTCGTGACAAACTGCTCAATTATTCCCATCTAATATCCCCCTTTGTTTGTGTAATTCTCCTAAAGTTTCTCCTGTTTTTGTGTAATTTGTCAATGGCGATGAGAGCTTTTCTTGCAAAGTTTCCAAAAGAAAAAGGGCTTGATATGATAGAGAAAAGGTTTTCGAAAAGAACTCTTAGGGAAAAGATAGGAGGAGAATGAAGAATGATTCATGTGTTATTCGTGTGTCTTGGCAATATTTGCAGGTCACCGATGGCAGAGGCCATGTTTAGAAAAAGAGTAGAAGATGAGGGGCTTAGCGAGCACTTTGTGATTGATTCAGCAGGGATTGGCGGCTGGCATCAAGGAAGTCCTCCGCATGAAGGAACGCGAAAGCTGCTTGATGAAAAAGGCATCAGCTATGAAGGAATGACTGCAAGACAAATCATGGAGAAGGATATCACCACATACGACTATATCATGGCGATGGATGCAGAAAATGTAGGGGCACTTCGCAGTATAGCCGGCTATGGGAAACATCACTTTATTGGCCGTCTTCTTGATTTTGTAGAAGACGACGATCGAGATGATGTGCCAGATCCTTATTACACTGGGAACTTTGAGGAAGTCCATGAATTAATTGAAACAGGAATTGACCGTTTTTTGACGTATGTAAAGAAAGAGAACCACCTTTAACTGAAAGGAGATCAGACGAGATGGAAGAAAAAAATCAAATCGTGCTCCGAGGAGCTGTCATAGGAGCAGCTTGCGGCGCATTGCTGACTTTATTTCATCGGCCAACGAGAATTGCACTCAAAGACAAATGGAATGACTGCCAGCAAAAGCTGGATGAATACCGCCAGGAGCCAGGCAGAATATCGGCTTGCATGAAAGAAAAAATGGAAGAAACGAAGCAGCTGATGCGAACAGTCTCAGATGATTTGTCATTTTTAAATGAACAGGTCAATCAGTTAAAGGAAACAACCCCAAGGGTATTAGAAATTATTGAAGAAACAAAGGATCACTTTCAATCGAAACAGACAGATTGATCATTGGAGATGAGGCGTATGGGTTTTATTAAAGCGTTAATTGAACGCTTTTTGCTGCATGAAGGACCGGCAAAATCTGCTGAGCTTGCGTATTTCTTTTTGCTTTCATTATTTCCGTTTCTCATCTTCGTGCTGACACTGGTTGGGTATTTGCCGCTGACGTCAAAGGATGTCCTGAGCGTCATTTCTGGTTATGCGCCAGAAGGAGCGCTTTCGATGATTGAATCCATTGCCGATCAGACGCTGAATAATCGTAACGGCGGGTTATTATCGTTCGGGATTATTGCCGCCCTTTGGTCAGCATCTAACGGCATTAATGCCGTCGTCAGAGCTTTTAACCATGCTTACGAAGTTGAGGAGAATCGTTCCTTCATTCTCGTACGTTTAACATCGATTATCTTAACGATCGCGATGGTTTTGACCATTATTTTTGCCTTGATGCTGCCTGTCTTTGGAAAAGAACTTGGTTTATTTGTCGCTAAATTAGTCGGGCAGTCAGATGCCTTTCTCACCGTATGGACTGCGATGAGATGGATCATTAGCCCGCTGATTTTGTTGATTGTTTTTACATCCTTGTACTATTTTGCTCCAAACATTAGGCTGAAATTGAAATTTGTTCTGCCAGGTGCCATTTTTGCATCGATTGGATGGATTTTGGTCAGCATGCTGTTTTCATTTTACGTAGGCGAGTTTGCCAACTACAGTGCGATGTACGGAAGCATTGGGGGAATCATTATTTTAATGATCTGGTTTTATTTAACCGGCATCATGATTATCCTTGGCGGCGAGCTCAATGCGCTTTTACATAAACGTAAAATCGTACCAGGCAAGCTATAAAGAAATCCGGGCATCCTAAAGAAGAACGAACAAGTTCAATCTGAATGGATGGGGGAAATCACATATGTCCAAACAATCGAAAAAAGGCGGAAGCAATACGAAACAAAACAAAGGTCATCAGCCTAAGCACAAAACAAGCGGCAGTGCGAACGGGCAAAATGGATATCACTAAATGAAAAAACTCCTCTGCATAGCGCAGGGGAGTTTTTTTCATTTAGAAATGGATGCATTGGAACTTTCAACCACTGCTGCCGTTCGCCCAAATCGAACGCAGAAAAACACGAATAATATCACGATGCTGACAAGGTAAAGTAAATTCATTCCTTCAAACGTTTGCACAAAGATTCCACCGAGAACAGGCCCGAGAATACTCCCCGCACTAAACGCCATCCCGCACATCAAATTTCCAGCAGGAAGCAGATGCTTTGGCAATAAGTCGGTCATATAACTGATGCCAAGTGAGAAGGTAGAGCCTACAGCCATTCCGGCAATAAAGAAACAAATCGCAACAGCCAAAACCGATTGAATGAAAATTCCTGCTAGTAGGAAAAAGAAAGACCCGACGAGTGTGACACATAAAATGATGCGGCGCCTGCCAAACCGGTCGCTGAGCATCCCGAGAGGTAGCTGAAAGACAATACTTCCAATGGCAAACGCAGGTAAAATAAACGCCACTGCATCCACTGTTACCCCGCTTCTAAGTGCATACACAGGGAAGTTGCTATTGAGTGTCGTTTCTAAAAAGCCATAGCAAAACGGCATCATAAAGGCGACCCAGCCAAATTGAAAGGCTTTCTTAAAGCGCTTCAAACTGTTTGTCTGCTCTGACGTCTGCACTTCGCCCGTATCTGGATATGTATTTTTCAAAACAAAAACAAGCAGCCAAATACATAAACTAACGGCACCAGAAACAATGAAAGGTAAAGATGGGTTGATTTCAATGAGTGGTGTTAAAAAAGGTCCAGCGGCAAAACCGAGTCCAAAGGATAACCCATACAATGAAATATTTCGCCCGCGATTTCTCGATGACGACGCATAGGTCACCCACGTCTGTGTAGAGAAATGCAGCATATGATCACCAATCCCGATCATGAGCCGCAGGAAGAACCAGACGACATAAGATTCAAAAAACACAAAGCTAAACAAGCTTAAAAAGACAGCAGCGCCCCCAATGACAATTAACGGCTTAAACCCAAACCGGCGAAGCGGCGCTTCCATAAAGGGAGATGCTAGCAGCACGCCAAGATATAAGCCTGTGGCATGCAGACCGTTTAACGTAGGAGAAGTGCCGGCATGTTCAAAAATAATCGAAATGACAGGCAATAATGCTCCCTGCGAAAAACCAGATACAGATACAAGTAAAATTAAAATCATAAAGTGAATTCTCGACATAAGAAGCTCCTTACAAGTTCATATTTTCATCGTACAATGGAACCATAGGGGTTTCAATAGAAAGGTGGAAAAGGAATGAAACTGATATACGAAACGGACCGGTGGATTGCGGGAACAGATGAAAAGCAGCTGTATATCTCAGGAAAAGAAGAAATGGGGTACAGGCCATCTCAATTGTTCACCTCAGCTATTGCAGGCTGCTTTGGAGAAATGCTCATTCATGTATGCCGGAAAAAGCGAATATCCTGTGAAGGGCTGTCGATCACACATGAAACGACAAGAGCAGGAGCTGTAAACAAAATCTCCCGTATTCATTTACATATCATTTTTGAACACATCAATACATCTAAAGAACAAATAGATAAAGTCATCACAATTGCTTTGAAGCATTGTTCGATGGTGCAGTCTGTGAAAGGAAGTATTGAGGTCACCTTCTCACACGAACGAATCTAAATGTATATGATGCCGGCACTCACGAAAGAATAACAATCAGACATATGTAAAGGAGAATGGCTGTATGAATCGTTTGTTTCTTGTGATTGTCGCAATTGGTGTGCCGCTATCGGTCATTGGCAGTTTTCTTCATTTCCCGCAGGTCATCATGTTTGCCGTGTATTGTATCGCCATTATTGGTCTTGCTAGTTTTATGGGAAGAGCCACAGAAAGTCTTGCCATCATAGCGGGCCCAAGAATTGGCGGGCTTTTAAACGCCACATTTGGAAATGCGGTAGAGTTAATTATTTCATTTTTTGCATTAAAGCAAGGACTGACAGCTATTGTACTTGCTTCATTAACTGGATCAGTTATCGGAAACTTACTGCTTGTGGCGGGGCTGTCTTTTTTCGTTGGCGGATTAAAATATAAGCGCCAAGTGTTCAATGTCCACGATGCAAGGCACAACTCGGGCTTGCTCATGTTTGCCATTATTGTGGCGTTTGTCATTCCAGAAGTGTTTTCGGTGGAGATGGCTGAGGATAAACAATTTGTTTTAAGCATTGGAATTAGCATTGTGATGATTTTGCTTTATGTCGCAGCGCTCTATTTCAAACTGGTCAGCCACCGCGGAGTCTATGTTGCCAAGCTGGAGAGCATGGACGGGGAAGCGGAGACGGAAGAAGAAACACCTGAATGGTCTGGTAAGTTTGCCACTGTGATTTTGCTGCTTGCGACGATTGCCGTTGCGTACATTTCAGAGCGCCTCGTCCATACATTTGATACGGTGGGAGAACAATTTGGCTGGAGTGAGCTGTTTATCGGAGTCATTATTGTGGCCATCGTCGGAAATGCCGCAGAACATGCCTCAGCTGTCATCATGGCGTATAAAAACAAAATGGATGTCGCGGTGGAAATTGCTTTTGGCTCAACGCTTCAGGTTGCCATGATGGTCGCGCCAATCCTTGTCATCAGCTCTCTTTTTTTCAATAAGCAGATGCCGCTCATTTTCTCTTTACCAGAGCTCATTGCGATGGCATCCGCTGTGTTACTCACGGTCATTTTATCAAATGATGGTGATACAAACTGGTTTGAAGGCGCCACATTACTTGCTGCCTATTTCATTATGGCGATTGGATTTTTCCTTTTATAATCTTTTGTGGATAAGGGACGTCTTTGCGGAAAATACTATGGAAAAATGAATGAGAAAGAGTGATGATATGAAAAAGATGCCCCGCATCATGTTTGTTGTTCTCTTATCCTTAAGTTTTCTATACAGCTTTCCAGCGGAGGCGGCGAAGCCATTTAAGGTGCCATCGTCTGTCG
Source organism: Bacillus sp. NMTD17 (assembly GCF_002998735.1). NCBI lineage: Bacteria > Bacillati > Bacillota > Bacilli > Caryophanales > Bacillaceae > Bacillus > Bacillus sp. NMTD17. The sequence continues at coordinate 77,055 of NZ_PVRH01000006.1, read as the reverse complement.
CTAGTATCTCAAAGGAGAATACGTATCCGAACGCGTCACAGGATCAGCCCCTGCTCCAGCCGAGCGAGCTGACAGCTGAATTGTTCAAAACAACGAATGTACCGATTGAAAATACCCATTTGATCAAAATGCTGAATGAATCCAGCATTTCAGGGACGCCATTAGCGGTTGGATACCGCGCGACCATTTTCCTTGGAAGATGGGCACTGAGCTACGATTCAAACGAAACGGTTGCCAACTGGGAATACAAAAAAGTGAATATGAACCATATTGATAACAGAGGCGGCAACAAAACTGCCATTGGAAAATACGTTCAAAAGCAGCAAGTGAAAGTGAGCGGCGGGCTCACAGCAAAGGTGCCAAACCCGGAAGATGTGAAAACATTGATGATGCAAAAAGCCATTCAAAAAACAAAGCTGCCCCTCGCTTTTGACACAGTGATTGGCGCAGGAACAAAACGAGATCAGTCGTACCATGTATCTCCGAAAAAAGCAGCTTCGCTTCATGCCTATGCACCAGCGATTAACGAAAAAGGAAAGGTGACATACGGAGAAGTGTACCTTGTGCTCAAAGGAAATAAACGCAAACTCGTCGTAAAAAACGTGACCTCACAAGGAATCGGCGCTTGGATTCCTGTTCAGGATCACCTGACGTTTGGGTTTCAAGGGATGAATTAACATAGTAAAACCCCCTCTTTCACTATAGAAGAGGGGGTTTAATTTGTCGTAAAGTTATTAATGTCAGGCGTGATATAAAACTCTATGATGGCCGAGAAAAATAATAGTATAGTTACTAGCACAAGCCCTGTACAAGTAATTTTACATATATTTTTAAAATTTATTTTCTTCTTTTTATCAAACAATAAAAGGATGGCCTCTTTCAGAAGGATAAAACCAATACCACCAGAAATCATAATAGCCATCAATTCGCTTATACCATGAGGTAAGATGAGAAGTAATGATTGTAAAGGATGCATTAAATACGGAATCGAAATTTTAAAAGCTCCACCAATCATTAATCCATTGATAAACAATATGTATACACTAGATAAACCAAAAGTAACCATTCCAACTATCATCATGATACATATAGATAAATTTTGAAAGAAATAATCAAAAAAATGACGTTGATCATTTATTCTAACAATATCCTCTGAATAATCTCCGTTTGTCATATAAAATCCCATGACCATTCCAATTGTTATGAAGAAAATAGAAGGTAAAATAAGCACTTTTAAAGCATGGTAAAAATCTTTTAAGTAACTCTTAATTGCTTTACTCATCAGTAAACAGCTCTTTTAAATTTTCTGTCGTCACGTTTGTTAATTGCTGATTCCGAAGAAGATATGTAGAGTGACTGAGCTCTTCAACAAAATCTAAAGTATGTGATGAAAAAAGCACACTTCCAAATTGAAGAAATTCTTTTAGCTTCTGAACTAATTTAATACAACTAGATGGATCTAGCCCATTAAAGGGTTCATCTAAAATAAGTAATCGAGGTTTTAATAAAAGAGCAAGTGAAATAGCTAATTTCATTTTCATTCCTTTAGAATAGTCTCTAATTAATTTGTTGGACAGGTAGTCAAGTTCAAAGAATGAAAGCATAGTATTGATTTCTGTTGAGTCTAACTTTTTGTTGTAGAGTCTAGAAACAAAATTGATATACTCGGATGCAGTTAAGTATTCATATACAAGAGAATCATCAGGTACAAAGAAAAGGTGACTTGAATAATGACGATCCTTAGGTTGCTTATCTAAAAAGCGGATAACGCCATCATCAGTTAATCGTATGCCACAAATGATCTCAAATAGAGTCGTTTTTCCTGCGCCGTTTTTTCCTATAATACCAACAGAATCATGTGGCTTAACATGAAGAGACAAATCATGGAGAATGGATTTGTTGTTAATTTGGACATGAATATTATCTAACTTTAACATTTTACTTCCCCTTTTTACTTACTTAAATTAAGAAATTGTATCTTAAGACTAGAGATTTTCAAAATAATAAAAATAAATATCAAATAAATCAATGTAGAGATAATAAAAGCAAGGTAATGCTGTTTATCAAATATGATTAGCATCAGTCCTTCCAGCAAAAAACAAAATAGAATTAGCAAATTCGCAGTCATTTTTGCTTTGCTTGAAGGAAGATTACTTACAAAATTTCTTTTAAATTCTGGATAACTAATGCTTGATAAGAAATAAATACAATTGAATAAGATCATTTGTGTTATTGCCATAACACAAATGAAAATAAAGAAAGGGAAAGACATTTGAAATATGATTGCAGCTATTGTAAAAAGGATAATGAACAGCGTGATATTAATTGAACTAGAGAGAATAATGTGACTTCGTACGATGAATTTGGGATGAATCCCAGTCAATTTCAGAAGTTGAAAACGTGCACCATGAAAATCGATGCTTGCGAGAAAGCAATATGTATCTGATAACATTTTAACAATGGCAGCTGACAGAATGATAAAAACTAAACTCTCATTAGCATTCATAAATGTTGGTATTCTATAATAAAGCAAATATAAAATAAGTATGATAGAAAATAGCGAGCTAAATAAAGGCAAGTATGTCATAATAATTTCTTGTTTTCTTTGTCTTTTGATGTAAGCAATCATTAACTGGATGAGAGACAGCTCCTTTCTTTCATGAAAGGAAAGGTGAGAAATCATTGTTTTAACCTTTCTTTTTTTTGAATTTTCACCAATGAAATGTGCTCTTACCCCATTAGAAAAAGAAGTTCGAATCAATAACATAACGATGATTAATAATGAAATTTGTAAAAAAATGATGAATTTATCTTGGAAAATTGTTGGTAAAACCGCAAAAGGCATTTGGGATATCCAGTTGAAAAACCAATTAAGCATTGAATGAGATTGGAAATCTATTTTGTTGGATAAAAAAATAACAGCTAATATAGACAAAACAAAAATTCTCAGAATTGAAAAAAACAATTGGTATGCTGTCGCAATATAACGGTACCCAATGACAGATAAGTAGAAAACCGCAAATTTCATTATATAAAGAAAGCATACAGAGTTAAGTGTAAATACAATGCCTAAAAAAACCGAACCTATTTGTGAATAATGATATAAAAAAATTGTTGGAATAAGAATTGAAGAGATTAAAACCTCTTTCAAAAATGTGGTTTCAAAATATTTTGCTAGTAACAACTCGTGAAAAGAAAGTGGTGATACAATTAATAATTTCAGGTCATTTTTTGTAGATGTTTTATAAACAGTATTTGTAATGGATTGCTGAATTCCTGTTAATAAAAAAGTAATGATGAAAAAAGTTGATATGTAAAAGATCTCGTTATGTGAAAATAAATGATTGGTATATAATTGAGTCATTATAGTGGTAAAAACTGCGCTGAATAAAAGAATGACGGATAGAGCGACATAAACAAATAAGTCATTCTTTATTTTTAATTTTGGAAGTCGATAGTAAAAAAAAGATTTTTGTCTAAAATAAATATATGTTAGTACATTTCTCATTAGAAAAATGAATCTCCTTTATCTAAAAATATGAGTTATATCACTTCCGAAAAATATAATACATACCTCAATGATTACGAAAATTATCGCAATAGCAATTAATTTTTTTATTTTCATGTTGATTAGTACATGAAAGCCACATATTAACAACATATATCTCCAGATATTAAAGGGATTTATGATAAAGATGGCAAGGGCTGTTAGAAAATGATCGTACTGAGATATATTGGTGTTATCTAAAAATGGAAAGAATAAAAGGCTGATGGCAAAAAAGATTTTTGGCATTTGACTAAATCCATAAATTGAAATGGTCGTTTTGAAACTGATTTCTCTATCTAACATAAAAGTATTTAATAACAAATAGATGGTAAAAGAAGTAATGAAAAAAGTCATTAATGAAAAAAAACTCATACCTAAAGCTATTAAATATAACCACTTGCTTTCCACATGTTCAAAGCGTTCAAAAATGACTTGAATATAAAGTAAGGGTATTAAAGCAGAAAATAATAATGGAAGAGCTATGTTAGGTTTTTTATTAAGAGAGTACATCAATTCTAATGGCTGATAAAAAATCTTGAAAAATCTCATAACGTAAGAACAACCTTTCATTAAAAGAGGAGAGAATCCTCTCCTCTTTGTTAAATCTAGTATACTACCAGTTTATTGCCTGTTTTGTTCCCCACTTTGCGACAGCACCTCTAATAAGTGGGTAAGCAATTGCTCCCCAGCCATACGTAGCACCAGCAAGTCCTATTATCGTTAGAATTCCTAAACCATTATTTACAGCATTAACTATTTCCGTTGCTGTTCCAATAGTTAAAAAAAATTTCGTGGCTACTTCAAATATCAACGTCTACACCCCCTTTCATGACTTTTTGTCCTTTTTGTTTCTTACCTCACTTCTATAAAAGTCAATAACATTAAATAATAACCAAGCAAGGAAAAGGAAATAGATAATTTTTGTAAAGTGAGAGAAGTTGTTAAAGATAAACCCCATAGTAATAAATGGTATGATCATAAATCCAAAATACTGTTTCCACCATATTTTAAAAATAATAACACCACCTAACTTTTATATATAAAATTATGTATTATTTCTCGTAATCACTATAATAGAACTAGACAAAGGAGTAGTAAACCTTTTTTGTTAAATTTTACACAAAAATAGAATATTTAACTTTACTCTATTAAGATACGTTTTTCCTAATTTGAATATAAAGTTTTGCTTTCAAAAGATATTATGAGTTTTAAATAAAAAAGCCATAACATAAGTTTATTTAAATAAACTTATGTTATGGAAAAATTTCCTTTTATTCCCCTAAATCCACATTATGATAAACCTGCTGCACATCTTCAAGCTCTTCTAATACATCGATTAGTTTCTCGAATTGTTCTTTAGATTCATCATCTAATGTCACTTCATTTTGAGGAAGCATTGTGATTTCAGCGACAGTAAATTCTTCGACGCCGGCTTGTTTGAATGCTTCTTGTACTTGATGGAATTGATCTGGTTCAGCGTATACAATCACTGTTTCATCTTCTTCCATGATGTCACGTACATCAACGTCTGCTTCCATTAAAAGCTCAAGCGTTTCTTCTTCACTTTTTCCTTCGACACCGATGACAGCTGTTTGGTCAAACATGTAGGCAACAGAGCCGCTTACGCCCATGTTTCCACCGTTTTTCCCGAATGCCGCACGAACATCTGACGCTGTGCGGTTCACGTTATTGGTAAGGGCATCAACGATCACCATTGATCCGTTTGGACCAAATCCTTCGTAGCGCAGCTCATCGAAATTCTCTTCCGCACCGCCTTTGGCTTTTTCAATGGCACGGTCTACAATGTGTTTTGGGACACTATATGTTTTTGCACGTTCTAGGACAAAACGAAGTGCTTGGTTTGATTCTGGGTTTGGCTCACCTTGTTTGGCAGCCACATAGATTTCACGCCCGAATTTTGCGTAAATACGACTTGTACTGGCATCCTTTGATGCTTTCTTTTCTTTAATGTTGTTCCACTTACGACCCATCTTATTCACTCTCTTTCACTTAGAAAATACACAGTATGAGGGTCCCCATGCTGCATGAAATCATTCTGTTTTCTATTATACATGAATCAGTCAAGAGGATAGAAGTAAGAGGGCTGAAATGAAGAGATTTCTTAGCTGATGTGTCCAAGCTGTTCAAGCGTTTCATGCTGCTTGTGAGATCTCGTCAGCTCGTCGCACCGAATGAACCTGCCATCTAATAACGTGAAAAGAGCCATGACATCAATTAAACCCCGGTCCCCGCTTGCGAGTTCCACATGTACAGTGTAACGAAAACACCCTTGCTGCGTATCTTCATCAAATAACACATCATGAAAAGCGGGGATCTCAAGCTGTTTTGTCAATCCTTTTAATGTGGATAGATGCTTTTTAAACTCATCAAGTGTCGAAACCTTTCCATCAGTCACTTGCTGATAATCAGGTGAAAAATAAGCCTCCACTTTTTCTATATTGAATTTGATTAATACCTCTTCATACATCTCTTTAATAAATGATATCGCTTCTTTTTTTGTCATGAATCAACATCCTCTCTTTATGTTAACCAGTTAACTATAATCCATTATAATTAACTGGTTAACAAAAAACAATCAAAAAAATAACCCCATCATAAATGAGGTTATTTTGCAGGCTGGGGATAAACGAGATCTTCAAGCAATTTGACATCATGCTGATGAAGTTGTTTGATCATTTCTTTTCGGACAGCGAGGGCAGCATCGAAGTATTTTTCGTCTTCGACCATTCCTTTCACTGTGATCTCAATCCCGCGGTTCAGCTTGTTCAGGCCCATAATGCCATGGACTTGAAACGGTTCAATGGCATGTTGAAATTCATCTTTTTTGAGAAAATCATGATGCATCTGATTTAAATTGTCACAGGCCGTTTCGAGTGCTTGAAAGGCTGTATCTGGGTTTTGATTCGCACTAATTAATACAGACTCCGTAATCCGCATGTAGTGCATGTTATAGTTTTGAATTTGCCGGATGTCTCCGTTAGAGATGGTTAACAGCTTGCCGCTCCATTCTCTAATTTGCAGAGAGCGGAGACCAATCTCTTCAATCGTTCCATTAAAGAGGTTATTCACTGTCACATAATCCCCTTTATGAATCTGACGTTCATAGATCAGAAAAATGCCTGCTAAAATATCGCGAATCAGTGTCTGGGCGCCAAAACCGATGACGATCCCAGCAACACCAGCACCTGCAAGGATTTTTCCGAAATCATGAAAGAAGAGAGAAATGACATACATTACAAAGCAAATTGAAGCGGTGTATTTTGTAACAGATTTGACCAAGCTCTCGATCGTTTTTTTCTTCTTGTCCTCTATAAACTCCGTTCGTTTAAAGAAAATTTGAAGCGCTTTGTTAATCATAAAGACGGCAAGCCAAAGAACGAGTCCCACAAGGAGAATTTCAATGTATTTGTTCTTGACTATTGTCAGAAAAGTATCGTCCATCTATCGGTTACCCCCTGGCTGTACGAGAAGTAAAATCAACATCTTGATAATAGCTGTTTTTCACAAGAACATTCGGACCGAGGCATTGTACGCTTGGACAATGGCAATTCAGCTCTTTTGCTAATTTTGTGTCCATCCAGCGTGAATAAGCAGATTGCAATGTATCAGTAGCAATGTTTCCAAGCGGCGGTGTATCGCCAAAGTCTGTCACAATAATATTCCCATCAAAAATATTCACATTCAAACGTGAGCGGCCGTCAGGGTCATTTCGTACCGTGACATGTTTCTCCTGACGCAATCGCTTGAGGAGGCGCTGATCTTCTTCATCTGTGCTGCAAGAATAAAATGGCAGGGTGCCAAACAGCATCCATGTGTCTTGATCACGAATATCAAGCAGCTGATGAATCGCATCACGCATTTGCGGAAGCGACAATGATTCAAGGGCGCTGGCAAAATCACTTGGGTACATTGGGTGAACTTCGTGGCGCTGGCATTTCATTTCCTCCACGATTTGCCGGTGGATGTGTTCAATATATGGAAGCGTGCGCTTATTCAGCATGGTTTCAGCAGATACGGTAACACCTGCTTTGACAAGTGCCCGGCTATTTTCAATCATGCGGTTAAATAATTTCTCGCGCTGCTCAAAGGTTGGTTTTCTGTCCATCATCGCAAAACCGACCGTTGCAAACTCTTCGACAGTTCCCCAGTTATGTGAGATGTGAAGGACATCTAAGTATGGAATAATTTCTTCATATCGCGCCAAATCAAGTGTTAAGTTTGAATTGATCTGTGTACGGACGCCGCGTTCATGGGCATACTTTAATAAAGGGACGACATATTCCCGCACAGATTTGAGAGAAAGCATAGGCTCTCCGCCTGTAATACTGATTGAGCGCAGAAGCGGAACTTCATCTAAACGGCGAAGCAGTAAATCAAGCGGCAGTGCATTCGGGTCCTTAGGCTGTAAGGTATAGCCGACCGCACAGTGCTCACATCTCATGTTACACAACGTCGTTGTTGTAAATTCGATATTTGTCAGCTTCATCTCTCCGTAATCCTGCACATCGAGATAGGCTTCCCAAGGGTCGTATGCAGGTGTAATCGGACGAAGTGCTGTTTTTTGGTTCATGGTATCTATCTCCTTTTCATTCGGGCAAACGTAGACCCGCCAACAGTTAATTTTAAGCCCCATCACCGTTATACGCAAGTGGGGCATCATTGATTTACAAGGGGAAAAAAGATAAGCTAGAAACAAATGCTAAAGGGAGTGTATCTATGGGCAAGGCAGCAGACAGCAAAGAGCAGCAGGTTGATTATTTAAAGAACCGATTAGATATGTTTATGAATGTGATTGATTCATTAGATCCTGAATCAACAGATGTTGAGGATATAGACAGACTGATCCAGATGATTGACGACCTAGAAGCGAAATATGAACGGTTTAAAAGCGATTGGAAGGAAGAATAGCTCGCGCAGTGCGGGCTTTTTTCTTTAATTTGGCAGGTGAATCAGTGTATGAGTCTCGGTCTTATTCTGCACAATAGAAGAAAAACCGGGAAGTGACGTAAATGAAAAAATACATGCTCATCTGTTTATGTGCGCTTTTTGTATCCATGCCTCTCTCAGAAGCGGAAGCCGTGTCTAATAAGCCCGTCCATTGGGGATTTGCGAAAAGCAAAGAACACAAGCCAGCAGATGCGGGTAAAGAATTGAACGTCCTTTTAAAAAAGTATGATGCCTTTTATTTAGGAAACACGAAAAAGAAAGAGATTTATTTTACCTTCGACAATGGCTATGAAAATGGGTACACGCCGAAGATCTTAGATGTGCTGAAAAAACATCAAGTACCAGGCACCTTTTTTGTGACAGGGCACTTTGTAAAGGATCAGCCTGAGCTCGTCAAACGTATGGCAGAGGAAGGTCATATCATTGGCAACCACTCCTATCACCATCCAGATTTAACAACAAAGAGTACGAAAGAAATCAAAGAAGAGCTGGACCGTGTCAATGAAGCCGTGTACAAAATCACTGGAAAACAAGACAACCTCTATCTTCGTCCGCCGCGCGGTGTATTCAGTGAAAGAGTGCTGAAGGAAACAAAAGAGCTCGGCTACCAAACCGTTTTCTGGTCAGTAGCGTTTGTGGACTGGCATATTCATCATCAAAAAGGAAAACAGTATGCCTACGATCAAATGATGAAGCAGGCGCACCCAGGTGCCATTTACTTACTTCATACCGTCTCAAGAGACAATGCAGAGGCATTGGATGATGCCATCACGGCCCTGAAAAAACAAGGTTATTCCTTTAAAAGCCTAGACGATCTCATGCTTGAAAAAGTATGGCATCTCCCTCATCTATAGAAAAAAGCTTGCAGAAGACCTGCGAGCTTTTTCTTTATCCTTCTCTTATTTTACACTGAAACAAAATCGGATGATGGCGCGTGAAAGAGTCAATCAAGCCCTCACCGAAAATCGTGATACTTTGCTCCCAAGGATGTCCTAGCAAGCCCCAATGCATCTCCTTTGATAAAAAGAAATCATAATCCCCGTTAGGAAGCACAGGCACTGTCCATTCTCCAAATACATCTTTTTCAAATGAGCCGTATGGTGTGATCCAGTAGCATTCGTGCTGCCAATCGAGTGCCAGCATATATTCGTCTGTTCTCATATGCTCCTGAAAAGCAAGTAATGCTTTCTCTTCAAGGTCTTCCTCCGCATGTAGAAGGGAAGGGTCCTCAAAATAAACAGAGATATCATATGTAATATAAGGAGATGGTACGTGGAATGAGGGAAAACGAGAGATGCTTGGATTAAATTTGAAATCTCGATAGAACGTCTTCCATACCAGCTTTAGTTCTTGATGAGTCAATGGAATCCAGTTTTCCACCTTAACCGCCCCCAAGCTATTCTCTCAACAAATTATTTGAAAATGCGGAACCACCCTTTATGCTTAAACCACAAAAGCATACCCGAGACGAGCAGACCCATGAAAATCAGCACCCCAAAATAGCCATACTTCCAGTGTAATTCAGGCATGTTATCAAAGTTCATTCCGTACACCCCAACAATAAAGGTCAGTGGGATAAAAATGGTCGACACAATGGTCAATGTCATCATGATCGCATTCATTCGATTGGAATTCAGCGTCTGATAGCTGTCTCGTAAATCGGCCGTCATATCACGGTTTGACTCGACGATCTCGGTTAGTTTCAAAAGGTGATCATAAATATCATTGAAATATGCTTGCCGGTTCGTATCGCTTCTCATCGTATTTGTGTTGACAATACGATATAAAAGGTCCCTCATCGGGATAATCGTTCTTCGCAGCTTGAGCAAATCGGATCGAATTCCGAATACTTCGTTCATCAGCGTTCCATATGTTTTATGACCTTCTTCATCCTCAATTTCATTCAGCCTGTCCTCAATTTGATAAATGATTGGGAAATAATCATCGGTAAGCTGATCAATCAGCATATAAGCAATATGCTCAGGTCCGCTATTTCGGGTTTTGTCAGATTCTTTGAGCTTTCGAATGACACGATCAATGTATGGCGCTTCCTTCAAATGAAAGGTCACGATATAATTGTCACCGACAAACAGATCGATTTCCTCAGATCGAAGCGTCTTTTGATTCAGGGCATGAAGCACGAAAAATAAATATCCTTCATAAAAATCAAGCTTCGGCCGCTGTAAATAATGGAAGCAATCCTCAATCGCAAGCGGATGGAACTGAAAGTATTCCTTCAAAAGCGCTGCTTCCTTTTCCGTTGGCGCATGGAAATCAATCCAGTACCAGGCGATATCGGGGCTTGAAAGCTGCTGTAATGTTGCATGTTCAATCAAGTCGCCGTTTTTTGTCACTGCAATTTTTTTCAGCATGTGCACCCCTCCAGACTTGCATTATATCATGAAGCAGCACCGGTGAACTTATACGTGTTCTGCATAAAAAAGCCGATCTCATTACTGAGATCGGTCCAATGTGCGTGTATGATTGATGGGTAAAACCGAGAATTAAGGACGACGGAAGTTGACGAAACCACCGTTACGGTCGAACCAGCCTCTAAACGCCCAGTTGATGTAGCCGCCGTCACCTTTGTTTGTGAAAGATCCATTTTCAAATACCCAAACTCCGTAAGTAATGCTTCCGTATTTCACAGTAGCAAACGTTTTGACTCCGTTGAAACGAGTCTCATAACCTTGGCTTAAGTTAAATACCATGACATTGTATTTTGAGCCCGCAGCATAGAAAGCAGACTCCATTAGTCCTTTGACAAAGCCTTCACGGTTTGTGTTAGCATTTGCAGCATTGATTAATGCATTAGCTATACCAAGTACGTCAAAGTTAATATTAACGTTTCCTGCGGTTGTAGATGCTTTACTTTCAACAGCTTTGTTTAAAACAGTTTGCTGAACAGTAGTTGAAACTGGAGTAGTTTTTTGTTCAGCAGCGTCAGCGAATACTGGTAGTGTCGAAGAAACAGCAGTGGCAAGGGCAACAGAAAGAATGGTTTTTTTCATTGGTCGGATCTCCTTTGTTTTTAAATTTTGGGTCTTTCTTTTCGTAAAAAGTGAAACTAGGTGAAGCCGGTTATCAATGAGGTAAAATATGGTCCTGCAAGATAAAACAAATGATTGCCTAATCAGCTAATTCCTTTGTTCACCTCCTTGATATGTCATAATTATACAAATGTTTTCGGAATAGAAGATATCACCCAGAGGTTCTATTTCTAATTTAAGGTAAATGATCCTAAAATATTGAAGGATGCTGTCGTATTTTAGCTGAATTCGACTAAAAATGTTTCTTCATCCAAAAGGAAAATGACCGTAAATAAGGAAGATATAACTGATAAATTCTTGTACTCTTTATGTTTAAAAGTATTCAATATGGAGAATCATTCATGCAAAGTGAAACAATCGCATCTGCGTGTTTGCAGAAAGGAAGAGGAAAACATGTGGGAAAAAGAGCTGGTGGTGGAGCCGCCGTATCATTTCGATCAAGTGCTCAGACGCTTATCAAGTGATCCATTAAAAGCAGTCGATTTGAATAAACGAGAAATCAAAGTACCAATTAGGTTAGAACAAAAACCATACGTTGTCGTCGTTCAAGCCACCGGAACAAAAGAAGCGCCCACGTTTCGGGTGCAAGGAAAAGGTCCTGAGGAACCTCTCATATGTGAGGTGAAGCGGATATTTGGCATGAAGCATCAATTACACGCTGTGCATGAGCATTTTTCTCAAACGAATTTAGCGTCCATATTTGAGCGTCATGTCGGGACACCGCTCATGCTGGATTTTCATTTATATCATTGTTTGATGAAATGCATCATTCATCAGCAGCTCAATCTGGCGTTTGCTTATGAGCTCACGAAACGGTTTGTTCATACGTACGGCGAGCAAATAGAAGGCGTTTGGTTTGATCCTTTACCGGAAACCATCGCCTCACTTGAAACAGAGGATTTGAGAAAGCTCCAATTTAGTCAGCGGAAAGCGGAATATGTCATTGATGTATCGAAGCGAATTGTGAGCGGCTCTCTTTGTTTAGAAGAATTACACGATTTAACTGATCTGGAGGTGGAAGAACGTCTTCTTCCGATTAGAGGAATTGGCCCTTGGACAGTTCAAAATGTGCTCATGAATGGGCTTGGAAGACCAAATCTCTTTCCGATGGCAGATATCGGTATTCAAAACGCCATCAAGCGGCACTTTGACCTGCCTGAAAAGCCGACAAAAGAAGAAATGGCAGCATTAAGCAAGGAGTGGACCCCGTATTTAAGCTACGCTTCTTTATATTTATGGAGAAGCATTGAGACAGATAAATAAATGAAAGGGATTTTCTCTCTTTGTCCAAGTCATGATATACTAATGAGATGGAATAAAATGAAGACAACCTATCAAGGGTTCAGATAGAACGGAGAGAATGAAGTGAAGGAAAAACAGCAAGGTGCCCTTTTACAAAAGGGACAGCAGTTCCCGCTTACCATTAAACGCCTTGGCATTAATGGGGAAGGGGTCGGTTATTTTAAAAAGCAAGTGGTCTTTGTCCCGGGTGCGCTTCCAGGCGAAGAAGTGGTTGTGGAAGCAACGAATGTCCAAGCAAAATATGCAGAAGGTACGGTTAGAAAAGTCCGAAAGCGCTCCGAGCATCGAGTGAAACCGCCATGCCCAGTATACGAGCAGTGCGGAGGCTGTCAGCTACAGCATTTGGCATACGAGCAGCAGCTAAAGGAAAAACGAGATATTGTCATTCAATCAATAGAACGACATACGAAGCTATCAGTTGAAAAACTAGATATTCGACCAACGATCGGTATGGAAGATCCGTGGCACTACCGGAACAAAAGCCAGTTCCAAGTAGGGCGTTCTCACAGCGGTGACATCATTGCTGGGCTTTATGGACTGAACTCTCATAAGCTTGTACCGATCAAGGAATGTATCGTGCAGCATCCAAATACGAACAAAACAACGGGCGTTGTCCGCAAAATCTTAGAGAAATTCGGTGTATCGGTCTACAATGAACGGACAAGAAAAGGCGACGTACGCTCAATTGTCGTGCGTGTCGGCTTTGAAACAGGGGAAGTACAAGTCGTCCTTGTCACATCGAAACCTGAATTTCCAAAGAAAAAAGAAATCGCCGAAGCCATTCAAAAACGTCTGCCAGAAGTGACGTCCATTATGCACAATGTCAACGGTGAAAAAACGTCGGTCATCTTTGGCCATAAGACATCTCACCTAGCTGGCAACATGGTCATTCAAGAATTTTTAGGAGACGTCTCCTTTGAACTGAGTGCACGTGCTTTCTTCCAATTGAATCCGAAGCAAACGCTAAAGCTTTACGACGAAGCGAAAAAAGCGGCCAAACTGACTGGCAAAGAAAAGGTTGTCGATGCGTATTGCGGCGTTGGAACGATTGGGATGTGGCTTTCAGATGGTGCCAAAGAAGTACGAGGAATGGATGTCATCAAAGAATCGATTGATGATGCCAAGAAAAATGCCAAAAAACACGGCATGAAAAACGCGACCTATGTGACAGGAACAGCGGAACATTGGCTGCCAAAATGGGTCAAAGAAGGCTTCCGTCCTGACGTCATCGTCGTGGACCCGCCAAGAACAGGCTGCGAGCGCACCTTCTTAGACACTGTCAAACAAGTCAAACCAAAACGTCTTGTCTACGTCTCTTGCAACCCATCCACACTAGCAAAAGACCTTGAATACATGTCAAAAGACTACAAAATCGAATACATGCAGCCAGTGGATATGTTTCCGCAAACGGCGCATGTGGAGACAGTTGTATCAATGGTTAGAGTATAAAAAGTGAAGTGAATAAAGACTGTCCGTGATTTGAATACTGGTGTCTAGCTGGTAGGATGATCACGGATTTTTTTATACTGATCCATAGGTGTCGATCAGAGTAAACCATATAAAGGAGATAGAGGAGGATGAAAATGAGTCAATTCGATATTCTAACAAAATACATACCGCTGCTTCAGGAAGATCATATTGGAGAATGGGTAATCGATCAAGAAAATGATGGCACAGCTGAACATCCGATTCAGATGCCCTTTGTGAATTATTCCGAAACGGTTCGTCACTTGATCGAAGATGTTTATACCTTTGCAAAACAACATCAAGAGCTGGAGCTTACCCGCTACAGAGAGATCCTCAAAGAAAATGGGATTGAAGGTGGACCGAACGATATGGAGAATGTGGACATTTCAAATTTAAATGCGCAGTGTGTGCTTGCTCTCATGATGGGGGTTGTAAGAGCCGAACGGTTTAGCGAGGGTGCCATATTCAATTTCTTTAAAAGTGGAGATATTGTAAAGTGCCTGAAAAGATTGGATTGTTTGGGGTAAATGAATAAATTCAAGGGGTGATGGCATGTGCTCCGCTCTTATCAGAAAGCATTCTTTTAAAAGTGAATCGAAAACCTTCGTTTTAGGCACTATTTGAAAATAGTGCTTTTTTGTTTCTACTGAAGCGAATCGACATTTTTAAATTCTTCAGTTGACTTTCCCCTTTACTGAAAGGTTTATACTTTGATCAGATCAACAAAACGGAGGAGATGCAGGATGTTCAAGATCGGCGATTTTTCTATGTTAAGTAAAGTGCCTGTTAAAACCTTAAGATATTATGACCAAATTGATTTATTAAAGCCTAAGCAGATTGATCAAGATTCGGGATACCGATATTACTCAGCTGAGCAGCTGCTTGAGGTCAATCGAATTTTTCTGTACAAGGAATTGGGCTTTACGTTAAAGCAAATGGCTCAGCTTCTTCGGGAAGATATTTCGGTAGAGCAGATTCAGGGCATGTTTCTGCTGAAAGAAAGTGAGATTCAGCAATTGATCGAGAGAGAACAACAGAAATTAGCGCGTATTAAGGAGCGGATGCACCTCATTAAACGAGAGGGGTGTGTTGAAAAAGAACAGGAGGTCATTATCAAATCTGTTGAAAGCAAAAGCATCATGTCTTTTCAATCCAACGGAACTGTTGACGAAATTCCTTCATTCTTTCAAACGTTTCATCATTTATTACTTAAAAATCAACAAGAATCGATCTCGGGACCACAAGTGGTGCTGTGGAGGGAATCAATGGAAAAAGAAAGTGAGTTCGAATTTGAGGTGGGGTATTCCGTCAAATCGTTAAGGGGCACTCTTCCTCAAGGAATCAAGATACGTACGTTACCTGCAGAAGAAACCATGGCGACACTGTTATTTCATTCACATTCTCCATCCGCACAAACTGCTTGTATTGACCTGGCGACATGGATCGAAAATAATGGATACCGCGTGAAAGAAGACCAGCCGGGCCGAGAGATTTATTACCCTTTGTCTGAAAATGAAGAAGGCAGACTCATTGAAATTCAAATTCCTATTAAAGATGAGATCAAATCGTAAACTTTGCCCAAAGGAGAAACGTCACGATGAAAAATAAAACCGTTGTCTATTTACTTGCATTAGCAGCCTTTTTAATTGGAACGATCGAATATATCATTACAGGCATTATCCAGATGGTCGCAGATGATTTACATGTCACGACGTCTGCTGCTGGATTATTGGTCACGTCTTTAGCGCTCTCAGCAGCAATCGGCGCACCGATTGTCATTGCACTCACAATCAATATGGACCGCAGAAAAATATTATCATGGATGCTGATCATTTTTATTTTAAGTAATTTCATCACAAGTGTCAGCCATTCGTTTGAAATGGTGATGATGACAAGGATTTTACAAGGAATCAGTGGGGGGACTGCTATTGTAGTGGCAATGGCTGTTGCGACTCGTCTTGTAGAACGTGAAAAAAGAGGAACAGCCATTGGCATCATTTTAATGGGATTAAGCAGCTCCTTGGTTTTAGGTGTTCCAATCGGGACATTTCTAAGCAGTATGATCGGATGGAAAGCATTATTCGCAACCATTGGATTGATCACGCTTATTCCGCTGATTGTTGTGTATAGGCGAATTCCGTCTATGAAAGAACAAGAACCGGTGACACTTGGTATGCAATTATCGATTTTAAAAGATAAGCGAATATTACTTGCGGTGGCAGTGACGCTATTCTATGTAGGTGGATATTCCACGTTATTTACCTATTTAACGCCCTTCCTGCAAGCATCAGCAAACCTTAGTATCACAGAAATCAGTGGCATTTTATTACTAGCTGGAATATGCAGCTTTTTGGGCTCCAGCCTTGGAGGGATTGCAGCAGATAAAAAGGGCCCAATATTCACGATTTTCTCTGGAATCATTCTGCAAATCATCATGCTCATGCTGCTAGCATTTGTCACAGGGAATCTCGTGGTCATGGTGGCTGTCATCATGATATGGATGATCGCTACATGGAGCACATCACCAGCTCAGCAGCTATATCTTGTAACACTTGTACCAAAATCTCCTGATATCGCATTAAGTGTCAATACATCATTTATTCAATTCGGATTTGCCTTAGGCTCTGGTGTAGGAGGGATTGTGTTAAGCGAAACATCTATATTAAACCTAAGCTGGATCAGTGCTGGAACCGTTTTTCTCGCTTTACTCATGACCATTCTAATGGTGGCGTTTGACCGATTTTCTCAGCGTAAGAGTTTAAAGGTGATCGAGCAAGGAAGCTAACTTAAATTCAATTTTGTATAGAAGGAACTACTTATTTCGGGTAGTTCCTTTTTGATTTGAAGAATGAACCAGTGAAGTTGTTTATTTGCTACAATAGGAGTCAATATCCAAAGAATGAAGGCATCAACAAATTTCTTTTAAAAACGATGAATGTCTAACAAAAGAACTGCTAGACGAGGAGAGAAAATAGAATGCAAATAAGTGAGGATATCATCAATCGAAAAGGCGCTCGAAAGGGGACTGATATCCCTCGTGACGTCTGGACCCTTTTGAATCAGGGAGAGATCGAAAGTGTGAATTTAACTGAATGGCTGGCTGTCAATCAATCATATGACGCTAATACAGCATGTTTTGCCGTCCGTTGGTTTAGACCATTATATAGACGATATTTCATCTGAGATCACTAAACAAAAAGCTGAATCAGGAATGAAAGCAATTCGTCTCATCGGTCAATTGTTAGATGAAGTGCTACACGAAGAGAATGAGGAAAAACAAGCGGAAGTACTACAGGCATTTGCTCACCACGTATCTGATAGCGTTCGCTGTTGGGCTGCTTATATGAACAAACAACACTTATCAACTCTGGAAGAGAAACTTGCGTACATTCAGCCATTTGCAGCTGATCATCATTTTGGTGTACGAGAAATTGCGTGGATGTCAGTGAGAGAAAGCCTCAGTCATCAGCTTGATCAAAGTATAGAATATTTAACAGAATGGGCAAAAAGCGGGGATGAAAATATTCGCCGGTTCTCTGTAGAGTCGATCCGTCCTAGAGGGGTATGGACAAAGCATATTGAGTTATTAAAACAAGAGCCAGAGAGGGCACTGCCTATTCTAAATTTACTCAAATCCGATCCATCAACATATGTTCAAGATTCTGTAGGAAACTGGCTCAATGACGCTAGTAAAACACAGCCAAATTGGGTCATGAACCTTTGCGAACAGTGGTCTAAGGAATCTGATACAAAAGCGACTAGCAGAATTATCAAGAAAGCGAAGAGAACGATTTGTGAAGGGGAATCTGTGAATAAGAGCTTGAACTGAAATCCTTTTTTGAGGGGATTTCTATCTATAAATCATTCAGAAAGAAAAGTCTCAAAGCGAGCTCAGTAAACAGATTGCCCCATTTCGTGGGATATAGTCTCTTCAATTCTGCATTCTATATATATCTTATCCTCTCATTGTCATACTTTTGAATGAAATTGACTCAATAGAATTGACGCAAGAGCCATGAATAGGTGAAGATGAAATAAACTGTAAGATAAAGGGAGACAAATGATGATACATATCGTATTTGGGGCAGCACCTGCCGGTAGTTTAAAACAAGCATTACGTGAAATGAAGCAAGATCAAGTAAATAATATTATCGCCTTTGATGACATTTATTCGATTGGACCCCTTTTGCATTTGCATGAACATGAAGGACAGGAGAAGCGTATAGAGTGGCTGCGTAACGTGATATCAAATGAATTTGGCTATTTTGATGACATGGTCAACGATCAGCATAGAATGCTTCAACAAATAAAAGATATAAAAGATGGTACGCGTATCCTCATCTGGACAGGCAGTAATGCACATGAGCAAATTGGTTTACGATATGCCATCTATTTATTAAAAGAGAAAAACATTGAATTGACTCTACTCAATACAACGACTGCATTTGATCAGCTGTTCAATACAAATACAAGACGAATGGATATTCGCCATGCCGGGGAAATTACAACTGAAAAATTGAAGGTTTTGTACAGATGTAAAGAGCACATTCACGCAGTATCAAAAGAAGAAAGAGAGAAATTACAAAACGAATGGCTTTCATTTGCTAAAGAAAATCATACGCTGCGGATATGGCAAAAAGGAAAAACGATCAGTGTACCAGAAGATGAATTTGATGCTTATTTAGTGAAAATGGCTAAGCGGCTTCATCAGTCCGAGCCAGAAGAGGAGTACATCGTAACTCCACGCTTAATAGGAGAAGTCATTGGTCATTTAGATCAGTATATCGGTGATGATTTTATCGAGTATCGGATAAAGAGATTAATTGATCAAGGCATTTTTGACATGATAGGACGACGAACTTCCATGCGTTATTACTCAATTAAACTGACAGAATTCGGTCAGCACTTCAAAAAATGGGTGTGCTGCCGTGAATTTGAGGATCATCCTTTTGTGAAAATTGAAGGAGATTACGGTGGTGAACCTTTTCATTGTGGGTATTGTCAATGTCATCTAGAAAGAGATGATATACCAATGAGCGATACACTTTTCTCAAAGATTTGGAATTGGAACATACAGTATGGCCGCTGGTTTGACGAAGAGACAGATGATTTGGTGCCAAATGGCGCAGACATGGAAAAGAAATTCAATCAAGAAGGAGAGCGTATCACTGAAGAAGTGAAACGAGCCTTATCCCCTGCGTTTCAAATTGAATACAGCCCAAGTAAATACACGCAACACATCATTTAAAGAATGAATTTCAATTGCTCTGCACAAAATAAAGCTTTACATGTTCTATCATCATCATGTAAGATATGGAGAAATTAAAAGCGAAGAAAAGGACATGAGCCATTTTTACTGGTTACCAGAGAGGGAAGTCACGCTGAAATCTTCCTAACGCAGGAAATGGTCTTACCACCTTTGAGCTGTATTGGGGAAAATTGAAGTATCCAATACCGTCTACGCCACGTTACGGCACCAGAGCCATAAAGCGAATACGCGTTATGGGAATTTGGGTGGAACCACGGATCACACATTCGTCCCTTTATGAGGGATGGGTGTGTTTTTTTGTTCACTCAACTATCATCAGGCTTTGAAAAGGACATGAGCAGCTTTTATCGGTTACTAGAGAGGGAAGTCACGCTGAAATCTTCCCAACGCAGAAAAGTTGTCTTACCACCTTTGAGCTGTATTGGGGAAAATTGAAGTATCCAATACCGACTATGCCACGTTACGGCACCAGAGCCATAAAGCGAAAATGCGTTATGGGAATTTGGGTGGAACCACGGATTACACATTCGTCCCTTTATGAGGGATGGGTGTGTTTTTTTATATCAAAAAATGAAAGGTGTGTCAGTCATGAAAGAAAACATGGTGAAGATTCAATTTCCAGATGGAAAGATAAAGGAGTTTTCTGCAGGTACGACTGTCGCAGGTGTTGCCTCCCATATTAGCCCGAGTTTAAGGAAAAAAGCAGTGGCAGGAAAGATCAATGATCAATTGGTCGATTTAAGTCACCAGCTGGACAGCGATGCTGGGCTGTCTATTGTCACACTCGATTCAAAAGAAGGGCTTGAAGTGCTGCGCCATACATCTGCACACGTATTAGCCCAAGCGGTGAAAAGGTTATATGACAATGTCACACTTGGAATCGGACCTGTCATCGAAAATGGATTTTACTATGATATGAAGCTAAATCAAACATTAAGCGTAGAGGATTTGGCAGAGATTGAAAAAGAGATGGAAAAGATCATAAACGAGAATCATCTCATCCAAAGAAAGGAGGTCTCTTACAAAGAAGCTGAATCGTTGTTTGCACATGATCCATATAAGCTGGATATTTTAAAACGACTCCCATCTGAAGAAGCCATCACAGTGTATCAGCAGGGTGAATTTATCGACTTATGCCGCGGGCCTCATTTACCTTCTACTGGGTTCGTAAAGTCATTTAAACTAACACGTGTTGCAGGTGCTTATTGGCGGGGTGACAGTCATCAAGATGTATTGCAGCGAGTGTATGGTGTAGCGTTTCAACATCCAAAATATCTAGCTGAGTATCTTCATTTCATGGAAGAAGCAAACAAGCGTGATCACCGGAAATTAGGGAAACAATTATCTCTGTTCATGTTTTCGGAAGAAGCGCCAGGTATGCCGTTTTATTTACCAAAAGGTCAGCTTGTCAAAAATGAATTAATGGCTTTTTCTAGAGAAGTGCGAGGCAAAGCGCAATATGAAGAAGTGAGCACACCGTTTATGATGAACCAAGAGCTTTGGGAAAAGTCGGGACATTGGGATCATTATCATGAAAATATGTATTTCTCAGAAGTAGACCATACAAGCTTTGCTTTAAAGCCTATGAATTGTCCAGGACATATGCTCATGTTTAAAAACAGCTTATTTTCATACAGAGACCTTCCGATCAGGATGGCTGAGTTTGGTCAGGTGCATCGTCATGAATTTAGCGGAGCATTAAATGGATTGTTCAGGGTCAGAACATTTTGCCAAGATGATGCCCATATTTTTTTGAGAGAAGATCAAATTGAAGCTGAAATCAAACGGATTTTCCAATTAGTTGATCATGTGTATCGGACATTTGGGTTTGAGTACTCTGTGGAACTATCCACTCGTCCTGAAAAAGCGTTAGGCGATGATGCCATTTGGGATATCTCTGAATCAGCGCTAAAGAATGTGCTTGATCGGCTAAAAGTCGATTATCAGCTAAATGAAGGAGATGGGGCATTTTATGGCCCGAAAATCGATTTTCATATAAAAGATGCCTTGCAGCGGAGCCATCAGTGCGCCACAATTCAGTTAGATTTTCAAATGCCTGAGAAATTTGATTTAACATATATCAATGAAAAGAATGAAAAGGTACGGCCAGTTGTCATTCATAGTGCCATTTTCGGTTCTCTGGATCGTTTCCTTGGCATTCTCATCGAGCATTTTGCAGGCGCCTTCCCGTTATGGCTGGCACCAGTACAAGTACAAATCATCCCTGTCTCAACGGTTCACCTTGATCACTGCCTTGAGGTGCAGCAGCAATTAAGAAAGATCGGAATAAGAGTGACAATCGATGAACGGGATGAAAAACTCGGCTATAAAATGAGAGAAGCACAAATGCAAAAAATCCCTTATATCGCTGTCATTGGCGATACAGAAATGGAAGAAAAAACACTGAACATCAGACAGCATGGAGAAAAGACATCTAGACAGCTGTCTGTTGATGACTTTAAACACCTGGCAGCCCACCAAATAAAAGATAGAACAGCTGCTCAAATATGATGTGCTGATTTCATGAAGAAAGATAAGACGTTCATTGAATGATGGGCGTCTTTTCATTTGCGAAAAAAGCCGAATTGACAGTAGAAAGGGAAAATATTGAAACATTTTTTCGGTAAAATCGTAATAAAGATAGAGCGTTCAACAGAAACATTTAAAACGGAGAGGAGTATTACATGGAACAAGCTGCACTGAAAAAGATGAGGACAAAACAAATAGCTGTCTCTAATTTGATATTCGGACTTATGATCATCGCTTTTTTTATGGTGATTCAAATCTTTAATATCCAACTTACACATTTCTTTTTGTGTTTAGGCATTTTAATGCTTCTCCAAGGCATTATAGGCTTTATCAAAAAAGGAAAAACAAAGTTTTTCATACCTATTTTTGAGCAGGTAGCTATTTATGAAAAAGAGAAATTAGGAAAAGAGTGGGAGAAAGAAAAATTTTTAGAGAATGTTTGGAAAGTCGTATTGAGTGGCATTATGTTTTTTCAATCATTTAGTTTTCAAAATGTAACGAATCCATTTAGTGACATCGAGCCTGTATTTACCATTTTCTTGTTTTTAATCGTTCTAGCCTCTATCAATATAAGCATGCTTTTTCGCTTTCGAAAAATCGACAGATCGACTGAAGGAGAATTAACAGGCTATACAAAAGAGTCTAACATGATGGGAATTGCTTTAGGGTTATTGATGGCAATCATCATCTCTATCTTTATCGTAATTTTTCTTCTTCCATAAAACATCATTATTTTGAGGTGAAACCATTGAATGCAAAAATTAAACAACTGATCGATCAGACAAAGGCGAAATTTGGCTTAGATCTTTATCATCTAAAAAGACACAGCTTTCATCGTTACGTCAACATGTTTAATGAAACGATTTATACATTCAATATGGAATGGTTCCCCTCTCATGAAACGGAACCTGAGGACGACGATTTAAACCCAGACGGCACAGCCATTATTGAAGTGAATTTGAATACGGGACAGGTGGAAACAATTATTTTTGTCATGGACAAAACCTATGCGCAGCATGGTGTCACATTTAAGAGACCATATCCAGCTCATGTCATTCAATGGATCGAACAAGAAACAGGGTTAATCTATGGTGAGCATTTTCACATGCATCAGAAGGAGAAAGGGGGACTTTTTTTCGAAGAAGCAATAGATGGTGTGAAAGTGACGCCTTCAGGCAGAATTGAGGTGAAATGGGATGAACATGGACAGCTCATGTACTTTACACACCACGGACCATTTTTAGCCAAAACATTACTGAGAGCTGAGGAATATGTGCTTTCTATTGATAAGCTGGAGAACTTAGCCGAGCAGCAAGTGCAGCAGTTTCAATGGCCTTCCTTCGAGCACAATCGAATTCGAACAATTTATGCATTAGAAGAAATCTATGTCAAGAACGATGGAACAGGAACTATACCGTTTGAAATTGGGCGTGAAGAAACACTTTGTATACACATGAATGAGATCATTGAATGGAATGAACCGTTAAACAAAGCCTTTGAAAAAAAGGAAATGAATATCCATGAGGACATTTCAGCTGAACAAGCTTTCTCATTGGAGCCTTCACCGGATACCATCCCGATATCAAAAGAAGAGCAAACTGAGTGTATAAAAGCAGTCCGAACCTTTTTGGCGCAAAAATATTCAAAGGATACAGGAAAGTGGGTTCTGAAAACACTCCATCGTGATCATGGATACATCCATGCGATATTAAAAACGAACGGGCAAGAAGGCAGTGGATTTATGGACAAGATCAAGGTCTTCATTGACGCCAGCTCGTTTGAAGCCGTTAATTACATAGATAAAAAAGAAATGTTTCAAGTGTGCGGGATACTGAGTCCCTCTCAATCGGCAAGTGAAATTACTGTATCTCAGAAAGAAGCCTTTGAAAAATTGAGAGAACGTCTTGAACTGACACCTATCTACGTCTATGACGAAGTGCAAAAACAATATGTTCTATGCGGAAAGCTCGATTGCCATGATGGTATTGATGCAGAGAGCGGCGAAGTGTTTTCTTTGAAAGACCTCTCATAATGTCTGAAAGAACAGTGAGGAGCTGTTCTTTTTTGTCTCATTGCACCAATTTTTTGAAGAAATTTGGAATTTTGTAGCAGGAAGTTGTCGTTTCATCACGAAAGAAACAGATAAGAATATGATCATAGGTCCATCGGTTGGAATATAGTAGACGTCATACATATGAAACACTCATGACAGTAAACATGATCTACAATGCTTTTTGAAGAAAAATGAAATCGTGTCTCTAGTAGTATACGACATTTGGTGGACTGACATCTTAGGATGACTTTGAATATGTTTGTTTTAGGTAAGCTTGAAGCCATGATAGAAGAAAGTGAGGATATCTACCTTGAGTACATTGGAAGTGTTTCGTCAGTTTTTGGTTGACCATTATCCTGCGTTACAAGATGAACTTTGGCTGAAAGATGTTGATACCCTTCGAATTTCTCCTATTCTTCATCCTTTTCTGAAAAGCAAGCTGCCAGAGGGGATCGAAAAATTCACTTGTGTACTATTCACGCAGCAGACAGATCAAACCGCTGCACCGCTCAAAGTATACCTTCTATTAGATGAATATGAGCAATCACTTTACGCCATTGATTTGATGAATGAACAAATCGTGCTTCATTAATACAGAAGCAAAAAGCTGCTTGAGAAGCTCTCAAGCAGCTTTTTTTGATGAAGATTAGTCGATCATATCAACCAATCTTCGGTTCAAGTTGTCCAATTCTTTCTTTGTTGGAAAAGAGCTGATCAGCAGTGTATATCGTCCAAATTGAATAGGGAGCTCGGTATCGGTCACGATCATATCAATCCCAAGTTGATCCATCGTTACATCATTTAATGTATTTTCTGGACTTGTAAAAGTGTGAATGAGAGGAGGCACGCTTAATTTAATTAAATCTGCTATAAACAAACTATGATAATAGCCTAATGTTGAAATAACAAATATGTTCAACACGTTTCTTCGCTCCATTTCAAATTGAACAAGCCCTCTCCAGGTAGACGTAATGATACGGATCAATTCCCGTTCATTTTTCACAAAAGAAGCGAGTATATCGTCTGTTTTTAACTCTTGGATGATATGAGTAATCCTCGAATAGAAGTAAGGAAGCTGCTCTTTCACCTCTGATAAATAACTCGATTTCTTTTTGAAAAGGAATCCATCTCTCACGGTAATTTCCTTAGAATACACATAATATTGGAGAAGAATCAGTGTCATCACCTTGCGATTAGCCACCTCTTGATGATAAATCAACTCCAATTGATTGATAAATGAATGAATGGCTTCAAAGAGGTGTGGTGTATGCGATTGAAAGAACGTCAACTTTTCTTCGACAGATTCAATTGATTTAAAGTGGCCAATAGCTGGTTCGATCAATAGTAAAAAGACAAATTCGTGATGATCCAGTGTAATACCAAAAATGTCCTTTGTCATTTGGCAAATATGCTCTTCCCAGTTTTTGATTTGATTATAGATACCTTTGGCTGTAGAGGTCTGTTTTTCTTCATTCATCGAGTACGTATAATTGCGTCGTATGGTAAAATTTTTCCTCACTCGGTGAATGGAAACACCGAGCCACAGGCAGTATTTATCTATAGCCACATCTGGTACATTGACTTCGAGCACCTGAAATAGCTCTTGTAATAAATCAACTGCGTCTTGCTTTTGAATATCATCGAATGGCCAAAGCCGGCTTCCATACACTTCAAACAAAAACTCAACAAAGAATTGACGAATCTCCTTCTCATTCCCATGGAACTGCATACTATCTGGGCGTAACTCGATGTCATAGGATGTAAGGATCGAATTGATTTTATGAATGGTGTTATACAATGTGGATCTACTAATATTAAGCGTGTCCATCCATTCATAGAAAGACCTGTTTTGTTCGAAAAAAATGCCGTCAATCAATCGAATTTCAATCGTATCTTTTAAAATTTCTTTGATATAGTAGTCTACTCGTATCGTCTGTGTATAACAAATGGATATGCCTTGTCTTGGCTTTATGTGGATTAACGGCTCTCCATTCTCTGTTTTGAACGATTTCATTTGTTCTAAATCGCTTTGAATGGCACGAACCGAACCGATATGTTCATTCGATATTTCTTGAAGGCTCCACCACTTATTTTTGGATACAAGCAGTTTTAAAATTTTTATCCATCTCTTTGATTTATTATCAATGAGCTCCATCAAACAACTAACTCCTTCCCTTGGCTTGCCTCTATATTATGAAGTTCACTTAAAGAACATTTGATTCTCAAAATAGGCATGAAATGATTGTAATGTTTAGGCTAAATCGTTTTGTCTTCACTTTTGATGATAAAAGAGAAAAAAATTAGACGAAAACAAATGTTATGCGCTGATTCTCCATATTTTTCTTTTAAAAGGTGATAAGTAAGCCATGAATCCTATAAAAATGGATCATTTTAGATATTTTGTTTATTTTTTTGCTGTTGAAACGGTAAATGTAAGAATAAAACGGAGAAGCTTTTTGATTACCATATGAAAGGGAGTAGAAAGGAATGCGATCTATATGATGCTGAACTGTCTCACCATACATACCATATGATACATGCTTGTTTCATATGAATGAACCATATGTGAATATATGATTATATAAGCATGTAAACATCATTTATTGTTCATTCCAGTATAAATAGAAAATTCACATTTATTTTTTCATGATCCCTCTCACTATTCCCCATTTCTATAGACCCCTATCCAGTTACTATATCCACTACTCATGATTACCTTTCAAGCTCATGATTGATCATCTCATTTTATTCATAGGGTCTTAAGGTGCAATTTTTAGAAAATATTTGATTAGAAACGGAGTGGTTTATCAGACAAGATACAAATGGTTTTTTATCGTTGTTGAAAATTAATTTTAGAAAAGGGTGGATGTATTGAAAAGAATATTGTCATTGGCTCTCATCGCGGTGTTAGTCATACAGTCTAGTATATTAGGAATCTTGCCTCTGGCAGGGGCACAAGCCAAAGAAAGCCAAGAAAACATTTATGGGGATATTGAGTTTGCTGATAGCGAAGGAAACAAGTTATCAAACATGGAAGATCAGCAAATAAGAAAGGCCACTGTCCATTGGTCTATAAAAGGAATTGATCTAAAAAAGCAATATCCGTATGTTCTCTCTCTTCCTTCAGCCATTCAGGTAGAGAAGGAGCAGAATGAACCAATTATTGTCAATGAAGTATCTGTTGGAGAGTATACCGTTTCAAAACAAAATGAAGTGACGGTCATATTTAAAGAAGATGTTGAGCTTGATCCAAATTTAGAAGGAGCAATAGACATCGATGTCACTAGTATATCTGAGCAAAAAGAGAAAACAAAGCAAAACGAGCGTAAAGAAAGCCTTCCAAAAGATGACACAACCTCAACTGAGAAAGACAAAGCAGCTAAGAATCAAGAAGCCGCTCAAACGAAACAAAGCGATGAGGATGAATTACTAAAAAACAAAGTGAGCATATCTAAGCGTGTAGGGCTGCAAAGTGTTTCAAAACAAATGCTGATACAAGAAAATCTCCTCACTGATGCGAAATTGATATTTGAAGATCAGGAAGGAAATTCAGTTGATAGGCCTGATATCAACTCGCTGATTTCCATTAACTATAAGTGGGCCATCCCGAATGGGCATAGCTATAATGGCGGTGATGAATTCCATTTCAAGGTTCCAGAGGAATTAGTGATTTACGAAAAAATCGATCGTCTCGAGATGAAATTTAATCAAGCAACCATTGGTTATTTTTCTGTAGATGAAAGTGGAAATGCCTCCATCGAATTCACTGATTTTATCAAACAATATTCAAATATCCATGGAACACTTCAAGTGTGGACGCAATTAGATCAAAAAACTGTCATTACTGAAGAAAAAGAAGTGGTCATTACTCCAATTGAAGGCAAAGATACGATATCGATCCCGATTCAATACATTCCAAATGGCCCAAATGTCTCTAAAAAGGGAAAACCCAATCGATCTTACAATGCTGAAACCATTCAATGGACAGTCGATTTTAATATGGACTTAGACGATGTGAAACAAGCGAGACTGTTAGATCCGATTCAAGAAGGTCAAGCGTTAAAAAAAGATTCAATCAAGCTTTACCGTGTTGATACAAAGCTAAATGGTGAAACCTCGCTTGGTCAGCTGCTTGACGAAAACCACTACACAATCGGCCAAACAGCAGATGGTCAAGATTTCACGATTGAATTTAAAGATGACGTGCATCTAGCTTACCGTTTAATGTATGAAACGGACATTACGAATCAAGATCAGTCTGCGTTTCGTAATAAAGCGTCCCTTGTCTCTGCTGATAAAGTGATTAGTTCAGCAGAAGGAACAGTGAATGTGACAAGAGGCAGTCCTTTAAGTAAAAAAGCCGCCCACTACGACCCAGTCACACAAATAATTACGTGGGAAATTCGTTATAACTATAACGAAAAAACAATTGCTAAAAAGGATGCTTTGTTAGAAGACTTCTTTAATGGCACACAGGCGCTGATATCCGATTCATTTCAAGTCAAGGAAGTCACAATTGATCAGGATGGCAAAGAATCAGGAACAAAAGCGTTTGGAAATTATGTGGTTCAACCTCAAAAAAAGGATGAACAGAACGGGTTTACCTTGCAATTCAGTCAAGATATTCAATCGGCTTATCTCATCACATATCAAACAAAAGCAACCGAGCGGATTTTTGAAGCTGAAGAGATTATCAATACTGTAACAGCTGGCAAAGAGAGCAAACAAGGGAAGCAAAGAATTGACCAACAAATCCTAACGAAAAATCATGGAACACCGAATTACAAAAACAAGACCATTCCATGGCGTATCATCTTCAACAAAGATCAACAAACCATGAACAACCTGATATTAAAAGATACGTTTACAAACGAAGGATTGACGCTGCAAAAAGATAGTTTAAAAGTGACGACAGGAAATACAGTGCTTGAAGAAGGCACAGATTATCAAATAGTTGAACATGCAAATGGATTTGATATTCAATTTACGAAAGAAATAAAGACAGAACATGTAGTCACATATACAACGTCTTTTGATTATGAAAAAAGAGCAGATAAAGATCAAAAGAACTTGCGTAATCATGTAAAGCTTGAATGGGTAAATGAAGATGGCAAGAAATTGACGAAGGAAAATCAGTCTGTCTTCACGCCTGACACATATACGCAGTCAAATGGGTTCAAGAACGGAACATATGATGCAAAGAAAAAAGAGATCACCTGGAATATCGGTGTGAACTATAACTTGAAACATTTAGAAGAGGCGAAAATCGAGGATTTCATTCAAGGAAATCAGCGTTTGCTTAAAGATTCAATCACCATCTACTCGCTTGATTTACATGGCGGGGAAAATGGAGCAGAAGAAAAAGAGGTATTAGCGAAAGAACATTATGACATCAAATTCCTTGAAAATGAAAAGGGAGAATCAGGCTTCGAAGTCATTTTCAAAAATGCCATTGATTCCCCATACAAAATCACGTATCAAACGAGTGTTGAAGGAATGGATTTAGTACAGAAAACCTACGAAAATAAAGCGACCCTTTATGATCGAAAGACGAAAGAATCAGACGTGAACGCTGTAGTGTCCATTCCAAATGGAGGGAAATACACGAGCAAATCAGGAAATCAGCAAGGGAAAGTTATTGATTGGAAACTGAATATCAATTTTGGTCAATCAACAGTCCAAGATGCGACGATTATAGACCATCCGAGCAGTAACCAAGCCATAATAGAAAACTCATTTCATCTCTATTCGACGACAATAGATGAAAAGGGGCAAGTGACCAAAAAGGAAGAGCTGGAAAAAGGGAAGGATTATGAGCTAGACCTTGAATTCGATCCAGACTCTTTTCAAATCAAATTTAAAGAAGACATCACCAGACCATATATTTTAGAATATCAATCTCTCATTTTAGATAAGGTGGGAAGTACACTTCAAAACGAAGTAACGTTTAGAGGTGAAAATGTAAAAGAAATAAAAAAGGAATCCGAAGCCTCAATTGTGGTAAAACGCACCGCTGGCATGGGAGATGGCACGGGAGCGATTGGCGCTTTAACCATTAAAAAGGTAGATGCGAGTAGTGGAAAAGTGCTAAAAGGAGCAAGCTTTTCTCTGACAGATGCTGCGAGCGGTATCGTCATTGGAACAAAGGCAACAGATGAAGAAGGAGCTCTTCGATTTGATCGTCTCTTGTATGGTGACTATATAGTGACAGAGGTGAAAGCACCTGATGGTTATATGAAGACCAAAGAACCGATCCATGTAACGATTGATCAGCCTTACGAATCAGGAGATCAAGCGAAAACAGGAAATAGCATGACGGTGCAGAACCAAGAAATCCGCCAGCATGTCAAGTTAACAAAAAAAGACAAAGAGACGGGTGCAGCATTAGAAAATGCAGAATTTGAACTAAGAAATGAATCTGGAGATACCGTCCAAACCCATTTGAAAACGGATGAAAAAGGAGAAATTCTTTTCAAACATCTTGAGCCAGGTTCCTATTATTTCGTTGAGACAAACGCACCGAAAGGCTATCAATTAAATCAGCAAAAATGGCCGTTCACAATTAAAGAGAATCAAACAGAAACAACGACTGTAACCGCAGTAAATGACATGATAAAAGGCTCTGCAGAATTGAGCAAAATAGGCGAAGGCGGAGAGAGACTAGAAGGTGCACAATTCAAGCTCTTAGATCAAGATGGGCATGAGCTAAATGGTTCGCTTGTCACAGGAGAAAATGGCAAGGTCACGATAAATGAACTAAGACCGGGTACGTATCAGCTCATTGAAACAAAAGCACCTGATGGTTATGTATTAGATGAAACGCCAATCAAATTTGAAGTACCACTCGATCCAAAGGAACCGGTCATCATTTCGAAAAAGAACCTATATGAAACAAGTGCATTAAAAGTGATGAAAGAAGGAGAAGATGGCAAGAAGCTTCAAGGTGTTCGATTTGAAATCATGGATCAAAATGACGAAGTCGTGCGTAAAGATTTGACAACAGATGAAGATGGGAAACTTTTGATCGACAACCTCAAACCGGGCAAATATCAGCTCGTGGAGACAGAGAGTATTGATGGTTACCAAAAGAAAAATAAACCTTATCCTTTTACCATCGAAATCGCACAAAAAACTCAGGCAGAGATCAAAGTAATCAATGATCTTAAAACTGGAGCTGTCCAGCTCACGAAGCTCGGTGAAAAGAATGATGTGCTTAAAGGAGCAGAATTCAAGCTTTTAGATGCAAATGGAAAAGAGATTGAAACGGGTCTCGTCTCAGATCAGAACGGGCAGATCACAATCAGCGATCTGAAACCTGGAACCTATCAGTTTGTTGAAACGAAGGCTCCATTCGGTCATGAGCTTGACGAAACACCTGTCACTTTTGCTATTCCATTTAACCCTGAGAAGCCGGTCAGTGTGACAAAAGAAAATAGCCGCACTACAGGCGGAGTGCTGCTGCACAAAAAAGGCGAAGATGGGAAATCATTAGAAGGAGTTGTCTTCGACCTATCTGATGCCAAAGGAAAGATAGTGGCAGGAGGAGAAGGGGTTACAACCAATCAGGATGGAAAGATCACCTTCACAGGGCTAAAACCTGGAACCTATCAATTTGTTGAAAGAAAGAGTCTTGAAGGCTATGAATTGAGTACGAAACCAATTGTCTTTCAAGTTGAATTAGGTCAAAAAGAGTTGATTCAAGTGGAGGCCATCAATCAGCTCAAAAAAGGTGCTGTAGAACTAACAAAAATAGGGGAAGAAAAAGAGAGATTGAAAGGCGCAGAATTTACCCTTTTCAATGACGATGGCAAAGAATTGATGTCGGGTTTAACAACAAACGAGAAAGGCATCATCACTGTCAACGATTTGAAACCAGGCGCTTACCAATTGGTTGAAACGAAGGCTCCTTTTGGACACAAACTTGATGCAGAACCAGTAGACTTTAAGATTGAATTCAACCCAAATCAACTGGTGAAAGTGACAAAAGAAAATATTCGGACGACAAGTGCTGTGAAGCTTCAGAAAAAAGGAGAAGATGGTCAGTTGCTCAATGGAGTGACCTTCGATCTGCTTGATGAGCACGATCAACGTATAAAGAAAGACTTAAAGACAGACAAAAACGGTCAACTGACAGTCGATCAACTGAAGCCAGGCACCTATCAATTTGTCGAAACAGCAAGCATTGCCGGCTATGAATTGGATCAGACACCTGTCTCATTTACGATTCGTTTAGGTCAAGACAAACCAGCAAAAGTAGAAATGATCAACAAACTGACGCCGGGAGCAGTGGAACTGACCAAAGTGGATGATGAGGGACATACGCTGGAAAATGCAGAGTTTGTTCTTCTAAGTAAAGAAGGGAAAACGTTGAAGAAATCACTTGTAACGGATCAAAAAGGAAAGCTCCACATCAACCATCTAAAACCGGGAGAATATCAATTCGTTGAAACGAAAGCACCTCACGGCTATCAATTGGATGATCAGCCGATCCTGTTTACAATTGAGAAAAATCAGCAGAAGCCACTTCAATTAACAGCGAAGAATCACTTGATCTTAGGAAGTCTGCATATCATAAAAGTAGATCAGCAGACAGATAGAACCTTAAAAGGTGCAGCCTTTGACATTCGTACAAAAGCCGGGAAAACCATAAAATCTGTGACAACAGGAAAAGACGGAGAAGCCATTGTAAAAGGGCTTAAACCTGGTGAGTATATACTCACAGAGACGAAAGCTCCAAATGGTTATGTAGCTTTAAAGAAGCCGCTCATCTTTACAATTCAAATGGGAGAAGTGGAGATCAAGACAATGATTGTGAAAAATGCACCAGTGAAGAATGAAGAGGAACACACGAATCCTCCAGCCTCATCTAAATGGGATCAACATCCGCCTCATGACTCAAACGGTGAGCTGCCAAAGACTGGAGAAGAATGGCTGCGTTATTTGATGTATGCAGGGATTTTACTAGTAGCTTCTGGAACTGTTCTTCTTGTTGTCAGAAGAAGAACCATTCAGTAAAAGGAAGGAACGAGTTTATTGATGAAAAAAAGAACCTTATTAGGCAGCTTTTTGGTGTTCACAGGGCTGATGCTCATCTCCATTCCTTTTATATATGAGTGGCGAACTTCTCAAGAGACAGCGGCAATGGAACAGGCATTAAAGATGATTGAAGAAAATGACAGTGATGCCCTTTCTTCTATTCCACATTTAACTGTGTCAGAGGAAGACCTACGAGATGTGATGGAGCTAGAGATCCCGTCAATTGATTTAAACGAAAAAGTGCTTCCAGTTACATCAAAAGAAAATTTAGGTATTGCACTGACTCAAATCAAATCTCATCAAATGCCAGGTGAAGGGAATTTCACGATTGCAGGGCATAGAGGGTATAGAGGTGATCGTCTTTTCAGGCAGCTGCCAGAGGTGCCGAAAGGAGAAAAAGTCGTCTTACATCATCAAGCGGAAACATATGAATATAAAATTGTCAGCTCAGCTACGATTGAACCGACGGATGTTGATGTACTAAAGGATCGCGGGAAAAATGAACTGACATTGATCACTTGTACTCTTGATGGTCAGAAACGATTTGTCTTAAAAGGAATACGAGTCAATGCTTCAAAGGGTGAGCAACCGTCGGATGTATAACACCAACATAATAGATGATGGGTACGATGGAAAAGCAGCGCTCACGACCGACATGTTACACCAATTGTTATCAGAGCATTATCCAACATTAAAAAACGAACTTTGGGATGTTGATGTAGATACAATTCGGACTTCGCCTATTCTTCATCCTATATTAAAAAGAAAGCTTCCAATTGGTATCGAAAAATTCACCTGTGTTTTGTTCACGCAGCAAACAGCAGCTTTTGGAGAGCCTTTGATTGTGTACTTTTTATTAGATGAAAAAGGCGAATCGATTTACGCAATGGATCTCTTGCTCGAGCAGCATGATCCACATTAAACGAGAAATAAAAAAGGAAGGGGCTTTGACTCCCTTCCTTTTTTGTCATTCAATTATGCAAACAACTTCAGCCCGACCACACCAATCACGATCAGCAGCAAGCTGAGTATACGAATCATGTTTTTCGGCTCTTTAAATAGAATCATATTAAACAAGACAGAGCCCGCCGTTCCAAGTCCAATCCAGACCGTATAGGCAACGGATACTTGAACGGAAGAGAACGAGGCGTATAAAAACAAAAAGGATAAGGCGAATCCGCCAACAAATAAAATGCCTGTCGTGATTTGCTTTTTCTTACTAAACATATTGAGGCCAATGGTTCCGCCAATTTCACAGGCAGAGGCTAACAGTACAAAAAACCAGCCCATTTATACCGCTTCTCCTTTCTGCTCATGTGCATCCCCATCAGACACTTTCAGTCCAATAATTCCGAGAATTAAAATGCCCATAAATAAGAGCTTTTCTAATGAAAATGAACCGCCAAACAGCGCATAATCCATCAAAGACGTACCAATCGTTCCAACTCCGGCAAACACGGCGTACACGGTCCCTGTCGGCAGCTTCTCGCAGGCTTTCATTAAAAAGTAAAAATCAACTGGGATCAGGCATATAATGATCGCCCACTCCCACACAGCATCAGCTTTATTTAAACCAAACACCCAAAGTAATTCGAATAAACAAGTGAGTGCGACATACATCCAGCTTTTTTTCATCCTATTTCCTCCTAAAACTGACGATTCGTCATTTTGAAACCAAAAAAGAGCGTACAGCAAGTGCTGTACTAAGTTAAGGTGTCTCTATGCCAAGTGCGTAAAGAAGAAATTGCTTCACCTCTCGCTTTTGAATCAGAACCTCTTCTGTATCTGTTTCTGTAAATAAGTACATTTGCTCAGCAGACGATTCAAGTAAACCGATAATGAATTTGGCTGCATATTGACAGTTCAAATTCGCACGGACTCTTTTGTCCTGCTTTGCTTTTTCTAAAAAAGCAGCGACCCATTTGTAAATCGGCTCATAAATATCTTCCCATTCCTTTAAATGCTCCGTGGCAGCTAAACCTGAGTAGGTCAGAGCAAGGACATCACGGTATTGTCTTGTAAAAGAGAAGATGAATTCAACAAGCGCATCTGCTTGATCGAGGACATCCGCATGCTGAGTTAATTCCTTTTCAATAGCGGGGACCATCTGTGAGATCAGATATTCTGCGATAGCAGGCATGACAGACAGCTTTGAAGGAAAATATAAATAATACGTCCCTTGCGCCACTCCTGCTGCTTTCACAATATCCGATATGGTCGTCTTTTCAATTCCTTTTTCTTTAAACGCGTCAATGGCAGCAAGCATAATCTTTTCTCGTTTCGACACATCTTCACCGACCTTAAATGACTGAATGTCAGTCAGTTTAGCTGAAAAATGACGATTTGTCAATATGGTATTCTCGTCATTGAATATGAGAATAAGTGATGAATAGATGCGGGCAGGCCTGAATAAGCTGTAAATATGGTCAAGCATCATGTGAGAAAGGGGCA
The DNA here is from genome assembly GCF_002998735.1 of Bacillus sp. NMTD17. NCBI lineage: Bacteria > Bacillati > Bacillota > Bacilli > Caryophanales > Bacillaceae > Bacillus > Bacillus sp. NMTD17. The sequence continues at coordinate 41,383 of NZ_PVRH01000006.1, read as the reverse complement.
GCTCTCCGTATGACATCCAGTGCTATAGTTTCCATTGCTTATTTTCTCCTGCTCGTCCCGCTCTATCTACATATGAGATACAGACAGGCGAAAAAGCAAAAACGATTTATCTATTTACGTACAGAATTAGTTCTTGCCTGTCTATTTATTTATACGAATGTTTTATTATATTTGACGGTCTTTCCAAATCGTTTTTCCGCACCAAGGGATCAGGTGAGTGTCAACCTCATGCCTTTGCAGTCCATTTATCAAAATCTTCACGCCTACCATCACGGCTATCCCAATCTTGTTTTTTTAAATCTGGCAGGGAACATTTTGTTATTTGTGCCACTTGGTTTTTTTCTATATCAAGCATTTCGTACCATGCGCTGGCAAAAGGCGATTCTTGCTGGCTTTTTCTTGTCAACAATGATTGAAGTGCTTCAATGGATGTTCTCGCAATCTGGTATCATTACAAGAAGCAGCGATATTGATGATATCCTCTTAAATACACTTGGCACAGCGCTAGGTTGTATCTTGTATCGGATGTATCGACGAAGGAAGGAGAAAATCAAGTGAAGCGAGTTTGTATCATTCCATGTGGGGCTAAGAAAATTTGGGACGTCCATCCAGAGGCAGGGAGCCAGCCGGCGAATCTTGTTTATTTAAGTCCGCTGCATCAGTGCACGAAAAGCTATGCCCAAACGTTCTTTTCAGACTGGCTGATCTTATCAGCGAAGCATGGATTCTTAAAGGCAGATGAGATCATTCATGAAAATTATGATGTGGCTTTTGGTACACCGCATGCTGATCAAATGACACGAGAAGCACTAAGGCAACAATTTCATGAAAAACATCTCACTGCATATGATGAACTAGTGATTCTAGGTGGAAAGAAATATCGAAAGGTGATCGATCCTTTGTTACTTCCTCATCAAACAGCGATTTATCCGCTGGCTCCATATAAAGGAATTGGCTACATGCTTCAGGCGTTAAAGCAAGCCGTTGAGACAAAAGTAGAACTTCCGCCGCATATTTAAACCATTCACATCTACTGGTAGGCAGGGTTTTGATCATCAAAAAGAGAATGAATGAAGTAGCGATGCTGATTGTTTCATATCTTTTCAGCAGCCACTAGGATGTCCGCATCGCTTAGAAGAGGTGGCTATTTGAAAAAGGGGGCGTATGAACATGACAACCATCTATTTAGCTGGTGATTCAACCGTTTCATCTTACCCAGACCGTCCTGTTCAAGGAGGATGGGGAGAGTTTTTACATCGCTATACAGCGCAAGGCGTGAGCGTCGAAAACCGTGCAATCGGTGGAAGAAGCTCAAAAACATTCATTGAAGAAGGACGGCTTGATGACATATTGGCTGACATTCAGCCAGGGGATTGGCTGTTCACACAAATGGGGCACAATGATGCTTCAACGGAGAAGCCCGAGCGGCATACAGATCCTTTCACTACGTATAAAAGCTATTTGTCTCAATATATTCATGGAGCAAGAGCGAAAGGAGCAACACCGCTTTTATTAACGCCAGTCGGCCGCTTTCATGAAAAAGACGGTGAATATATCAATGATTTCCCTGATTACTGTGCCGCTATGAAAGAACTAGCCGATGAAGAAGAGGTCCTGCTCGTTGATTTGAATACGGCAAGCCTTCAGTTTTATCAAATTTCCGGCATAGAGAAAACGACCTCTTACTTTATGCTGTCAACAGGCATAGAGGATCGCACGCACTTTACAAAAGAAGGAGCAGATGCGATCGCACGACTTGTTTCGCTTGAATTAAAAGACCTTGGATTAACGATTGTGTGATGGATGACAGGACGAGTAAACGCTCGTCCTGTTCTTTTTTGCAGAAAGCTATTGATTCCTTTCACCAGAGTAGACTACAATAGATACATATGATAATGAGAATCAATATCACTGACAAATAGATCAATCGATGAAAAACTGGAGGGACTCAAATGACAGAGCAGCTTGAATTGTTTGACGTCACCATTATTGGCGGCGGTCCAGCAGGAATGTACACCGCCTTTTATAGTGGGATGCGAGACTTAAAGACCAAGGTACTTGAATACAACGAAAGCCTTGGTGGAAAAATCCTTCTGTATCCTGAAAAAGTCATTTGGGATGTAGGGGGTTTGCCGCCAACAAGAGGAGAACAGCTGATTCAGCAGCTGGAAACGCAGGCGAAAACATTTGAACCAGAGATTGCACTGAATCAGAAAATCACGTCTTTTGAACGAGATGAACATCATCACATCTTGCTGACGGCTGAAAATGGTGATCGCCATTTGACGAAGACCCTCATTTTAGCGATGGGCCACGGCATTCCTGTCCAGCGGAAACTTGAAATCGAGCATGCAGACCGCTATGAAGTGACAAACCTTTATTACACAGTGCAGGAGCTTAAGACATTTGCAGGAAAGCGGGTTGTTATCTCTGGAGGCGGCGACTCAGCGGTTGACTGGGCAAATGCGCTTGTTCCGATTGCTGAAAGTGTGACCGTCGTGCATCGCCGTGACATGTTTGGCGGACATGAGAAAAACGTCGCCAACATGAAGGCATCTTGCACACGAATTTTAACCCCGCATGAACTGACAGAACTTCATGGTCAAGGCGATAAAATTGATGCTGTCACCATCCAAAACATAGAGACAGGTGAAATCGAACGAATGGAAACAGACGCTGTCATCGTCAATCACGGCATGAAAGGTGATTTAAGTGTATTATCAGAATGGGGACTCAAGCAAGGTGAATGGGGACTGATCGAGGTCAATGAAAAAATGGAAACCAATTTACCGGGTGTCTATGCGGTAGGTGATTTATGTACACATAAAAGCAAGGTCCGCTTAATAGCTGGGACATTTGTTGACGGAGTCAATGCGCTCAATAGCGCAAAGCTTTATATCGAACCAGAAGCCGAAAAAGTGGCGTACGTGTCCTCACATAATGAACGCTTTAAAGAGAAAAACAAAGAATTGCAAACGGCTGGAGCTCGTTAAATCATTCAAATCACATCATAAAAGTGCTGCCCGCATGTGGCAGCACTTTTTATGTGGGACTATGAACTGCGGGGCGCAAATAACATCACACTGACCCCGGCTAAATAGATCAAAGCACCTATCCAGTCGTAAGAAAAAGGGAACTTTTTGGCAAATGAGACGTAGTACATATGGAGGTGAAACAGATGAAATCATACATAGAAAAAGAACTATTTCTCTTATCAGTCAGACACGCATGTATTGCATGTTATTTTTTAGTATTTCCGTTTGCTGCACAAGTCCTTTATACCCCATCACCTTTATTGATCGCCCTCATCGCTCTTTTTATGACTCATAACTTAGTAGAATGTATCATTTGGTTTTACAAATCGAGAAAGATCAGGAAGCACCAGTCTGGTGATCTATCGAAACGAGGACATGTCTTTACCCAGCTCATGAAAAGGCTGGAACAGCTGATCATGATCGGTTTTGTTGTTTTCTTTATCACTGAATGGATGCAGGGAGCGGCTGATCTCCAAACTCTTTCACTAGCTGTTTTTCTATTGATGATTTTTTTCCTACAGCACATTCAGTTTTATTACGTCCAGCTATTCTTTAAATCCAAAAGCTGGTTCTCCTATGTTCCTTCATTGCAAAAGGCACGTCCTTCTTATATAGCGAGGGAGCGAAAGGTTTTGAAGAGATCCTAAATGTGCAAACTATCCAAAAACATCAGAAAATTATGATAAAATGTGGAAAAGAAGCATGGAGAAAGGGAGTGCGAGCGAGTGAAAGCCGTTGGACTATTGGAGTACTTACCGATTGAGCATGAGCAAAGCCTGATGGATCAGGAAGTAGAAAAGCCTAAAGCAACGGGCAGGGATATACTGGTGAAGGTAGAGGCAGTCTCAGTGAATCCAGTTGATACAAAGGTGAGATCACCGAAGGATCAGAAGGAAGAAGAACTGAAAATTCTTGGCTACGATGCAAGCGGCACGGTTGTTGAAGTCGGTGAAGCGTGTACATTATTTCAGCCTGGTGACCACGTGTACTATGCGGGAGATATCACGCGTCAAGGCTCAAATAGTGAGTATCAGCTTGTGGATGAACGTATTGTGGCGAAAAAGCCTGCCAATCTCTCCTTTGCAGAAGCAGCCGCGATGCCTCTTACGACGATTACGGCATATGAAGCGTTATTTGACCGGATGCATATGAAGCGAAATGCAGAAGGGGCAACACTGCTCATCATCGGTGGTGCAGGCGGGGTAGGTTCTATCGCCATTCAACTAGCCAAATTAGCGAATGCCACTGTGATCGCCACCGCATCAAGACCTGAAACAAAAGAGTGGTGTCTGTCATTAGGTGCCGATCATATCATTGATCATCATGAGCCGCTTCTCGCGCAGCTTCAGGAAAAAGGAATAGGCAAAGTGGATTTTATTTTATGCTTAAATGACACAGATGGACATTTCAAAGGCATGGCAGAAGCCATAAAACCCCAAGGCACGATCTGTACCATTGTCGAGAATCAGCACAATCTAGACATTCAATTACTCAAAAATAAAAGTGCCGCATTTGTATGGGAGTTCATGTTCACACGCCCTATGTACAAAACAGCGGACATGATCAAACAGCATGAGCTTTTAACAGAGGTAGCTGAGTTATTTGAACAGGGAACATTAACGCATACCTTAACAAAGGTTCTCAGTCCGATCAATGCCGCTCATTTGAAGCAGGCGCATCAAACGCTTGAGCAAGGAAAAATGATTGGCAAATTTGTGCTAGAAGGATTTTAAGAGAGGGGAGAGCGTATGACGTCATTACAATATCCGATTGGCTTATATGAACCGGTTGAAGAAAAAACGAAAGAACAGCTTGAGGCATGGATTGATCAGTTGGCTGCGATTCCACAAGAGTATGAAGCGGTGACCTATCAGTTGACAGATGCTCAGCTAGATACACCCTATCGGCCTGGAGGATGGACCGTCCGTCAGCTCATTCATCACGTAGCAGACAGTCATCTGAATGCATACTTACGATTCAAGCTTGCACTCACAGAAGAAACACCGCACATACGTCCATATGATCAGACGGGATTCGCCGAGCTTCCAGACACCAAAGCGCCCATCAGCCTATCACTGCCCTTAATCAGCAGTCTGCATCGCAGGTGGGTTACATTACTTCGAGGGATGTCAGAGGAAGACTTCACTGCGTCCTATTATCACCCAGCCGATCAACAAACGGTGTCCTTATATGATGCAACAGGAATGTACGTCTGGCATTCAAAGCATCACCTTGCCCATATCACGGAATTAATGAAAAAAAATCACTGGAATTAAAGGAGTCATCACATGTCTGGTAGAAGAATTGTCGGCGCCATGTTTATTTGCATGGCGGCATTGTTTTATCTAGCGAAATACGTACTTTTCGAGATTCACTATTCTGGAACGAGTTTCGCTGAGGATGTAAATGAATTCCAACTTCTTGAAGAGGTGCTGCCTGGCGGTACGTGGATCAGCATCCTTTTTCTCATCATCGGTTTAGCCTATCTTTTATGGGATGACAGGGGAGTTATTCAAAAAACGTTTATCCTCTCAGATAAACAAGTAGAAGAAGAAATAAAAAAGACGGACCTCAAGTGACCGTCTTTTTTCCTTTTCATGTTTAGCCGCGTTCAGGACGCAGTGCTTTTTCTAAAATAGCCAGACCTTCGTTGACTTTTTCTTTTTCCTCGTCATTGAGCCGTTGCAGGGAATTTTTGATTTTTTCGTGTCCTTTTTGATAAATGCTTCTGAAAATATTTTTCGCTTCCTCCGTTAGTTCTACCACAATGATTCTCCGGTCGCGCTCAGAGTGTTTTCGCTCGACAAAGTGAGACTGTTCTAACCGGTCAAGCAGACCTGTCATATTGGATAGAGAAGCGCCCATTTTTTCAGCGATTTCGGATACTTTGAGAGAGCCATGGTTATTGAGCAGCATGAGCACCTTCATTTGAGGCATACTCATATCGAGCTTCATCCATTCTGAAACATCTCCAAGACCTGCAGCTGTGAGTACTTTCATATAAAGCACCCATGTCTTTTTTTCCTCTGGAGATAGAATCTCTTCTTTTAATACAGTGGTGTCATGAATATTATATTCCACGCTTGTTCACTTCCTTTAAGCGGCTCTTTTCTCTATACTACTGATTTTTACTTCTAATTGAAAGGTTCGTCAAGCTTTTGAATGTTAAACTGCATGAATCAAGTGGTATTTGTTGTATAATAATGTTCAGTCTAAATAAATGAAGCAACCTAGAAAGTTGGGGAAAACATGTGGAACAAAAAAACGGGTATGACGATCTTAAAAATGCTTTTTCCGATCGTGATCATCCTTGTCTTAATTTTTGTCGCCAAGCAGGAGCTGAGCGGCCTTTCCATTAAAAAGACGTTTTATATTATTGACAGCTTGAATCGAATGGACTTGTTTATTCTTGTCTTTCTTGGACTTGTCGCAGTGTTATCGATGTCCTTATATGATTTTATTTTACGAAGAAGCCTTAATATGCCCATCAGCGGCTGGAAAACGATTCGCATTTCCTGGATTGCGAACTCCTTTAACAGTGTCCTTGGGTTCGGCGGTCTATCAGGAGCAGGGCTTAGAACGCTTCTATACAAGGAGTACATAACCGATACGAAAAAACTGCTGAAAGGCATTGCCCTTTTGACTTCCTCGGTCCTTTTGGGCTTATCTATTTTCAGTGATCTGATCTTGGTGAGGGTGCTTCCTGTTGAAAGTATTATCAGCCAAGAGCCGTGGCTATGGGCCTTTGTTATCATCTTTGCCTGTATTGTACCGATATATATCATCATGGCATCAATTCGAAAAAGCTCGATTGAGAGCGGTGAAAATGGACTGAAGCATCCAATTTACGCTTATATCGGTGCATCGTTTTTAGAATGGCTGGCAGCTGGTCTTGTCATGTACATGGCTGTCGTCTCTATGGGGATGAATGTCGATGTCCGGATTGTATTAGGCGTATTTGCGATTGCGTCAATCGGCGGTTTAATCAGTATGGTTCCGGGCGGATTTGGTTCGTTTGATCTCATCTTTTTACTCAGCATGCAGTACATTGGGTTTGATAAAGAGATGGTGCTGACGGCGCTCGTTTTGTACCGCTTCGTGTACTCGATTTTCCCGTTTATCCTTGGGCTTTGTCTAGCTGCTTACGATTTAACGGGAACGACGCTTAGACGTCTTGAAGGCAATCCGAGAATGGCACCTGCCATAGAAACAACGAACGTCTTAATTGTGTTGCACCGTGCTTTATTAATCCGTTTATTGTACGGATCATTATCAATTTTAACCTTCGGAAGCGGCTTGCTCATCATGGCGTCTGTTGTGCTTCCTGTCGATCGATTAGGCGTGATTACCAGCATTCCACGCTTTCTGTTATCAGGATTTAATGGTCTTTCTCTAATGTTCGGAATCATTCTGATGATATTGTCCATTGAAGTGTATAAACGAACAAAAAGATCGTACGTGCTGACGATGATCGCCCTAGCAGGCGGCTTTGTGTTTACTTTGTTAAAAGGATTTAACCTGAGTCTCATCTTTATTCTGCCAGTCATCATGGCTGTATTTTTCTCTCTTCGAAATCAATTTGTGAAGCAGCAGGCCCCTTATTCGTTGTATCAGTTTGTGGCGGCCGCCGCTGGATATTTACTCGTGCTGTTTAACTATAATGTCATCGGCAACTTTATTTGGACAAAAATTGGGCATTTCTTGAGTAAGGATTACCTGGTGCATAATGAACGGCATATCACGATGACGAGCATGATTGCTCTCATCGGTGTACCACTTTTCTTTTTCATTAGTAAATTGATTTTTAATAAAAAAGCATTTCCTATTGGAGAAATAGCAGATGAGGAAAAATTAAAAACGTTTTTAGAGGAAAAGGGCGGAAATGCCCTCAGTCATCTTGGCTTTTTAGGCGATAAAAAATTATTTTTCTCAAGTGATGGAGAGGCGATGCTTCAATTTGGACGAATTGGCCGCTGCGTCATTGTGCTCGGAGATCCCTCTGGACGTAAAGCGTCCTATCCACTTGTGCTTGAGGAGTTTTTACAGCAGACCGAAAAAGCAGGCTATCGTGTCGCTTTTTATCAAGTAGAACGGGAAGGGATGGCGCTTTATCATGACTTAGGCTTTCATTTCTTTAAGCTTGGAGAAGAAGCCATGGTCGATTTAGAAACGTTCTCTCTCTCCGGTAAGAAAAAATCAAATTTACGGGCTGTGGCCAATAAGTTTGAACGAGAAGGCTATACGTTTGAAATGCTGGAACCGCCTTTTTCAGATGAGTTCATTTCAACCTTAAAACAGATTTCTGACAGCTGGCTCGGAAAGAAAAAAGAAAAAGGATTTTCGCTCGGCTATTTTCAAGAAGATTATCTTCAAAAAGCACCGGTTGCGATTCTGAAGGATGAACAAGGGGAGATCATTTCTTTTGTGTCACTAATGCCGATGTATCAAGAAGGGGAGATTTCCATCGACTTAATGCGTCATATGCATGATGCACCGAACGGGATGATGGATGCGCTGTTTATCCACCTTTTTCAATGGGCGAAAGAAAAAGGCTACAAATCCTTTAACATGGGAATGGCGCCTTTATCAAATGTAGGGACGTTTCATCAGTCCTTCCTCACGGAGCGTTTGGCGAGTGTCATTTTCAACAACGTCAGATTTATGTACAGCTTCAGTGGATTAAGGTCGTTTAAACAGAAATATAAACCCGAGTGGCGCGGAAAATATTTAGCGTATAAAAAGAATACATCATTACCTGTCACAATGGTGCTTGTCACCAAGCTGATTGGGATGGACCCAAATCGCAACCGGCGTCCATAGATCCAAAACCTTTACCTTTCACTAGGTGAAGGTTTTTTTAGACAAAAGAATAGCAAAAGTGGTAAAGTTGAAGGGTAAGGGGGATGTAAATATGACATTAAATGAATGGTTTACAAAGGGATTAACTGAACGTACATATGTACACAACATGGAGAAAAACCGAGAAAATCTGCTCACGGTGTACAATCAGTACGCAATTCATCAAAAAGAAAAAGAGCTGCTTCAAAAGCTGCAAAAGAAAAAGCTCAGAGCGCTTGTCATCACAGCGGATTGGTGCGGGGATGCGATGGTCAATGTACCAATTTTCATGCGTATCGCGAGTGAAGCACTCATTGATGCGCGCTATTTCATTCGGGACGAGCATCTAGACCTGATGGATCAGTATTTAACGAACGGGACCGCAAGATCGATTCCGATTATCGTGATCATTGATCAGGACGGGAATGAAGTAGGAAAATGGGGGCCACGCTCAACAGAAGCACAGCGCTTTGTTGATGAGAAAAAACCAGACAAGGATGCACCTGATTTTGAAGAAGCTTTTCAAGTATTTGCGAAAGAAGCCGCACATCACTATACGACAGATCGTTACTTATGGAAAGATATTGAGAAAGAAATAGTAGAAGTTTTGGAAAAAATATAAACCAAAAGACTACTTCGCCGCAACGGGAAGTAGTCTTTTTTTATCTTGTTTTTGCGTCTCACCTACAAAACACCGCATAAAGATGTAGAAAAACCGCAGAATTCTACAAAAAACCGCAGAAAACCGCAAAGCATCACGATTTTCCCAACCATTTTTAGTTGAAAAACCTCATATGTGCCATGAAAACCTCAATTTTGCCCTTATCTAAAGGCTCATATAACGCACGTTGGTTTGCTTTTTCCCAATACAAGAGGCCCAGCAACTATAGTAATCTAGTTGTAATCTCCTTTGAACGAACTAAAAAACAAATGACGGAAAAGGGCTGGCGATCAATCTATGAAAAAAATCATTTATCTCGATCAAGAAAAAAAGAAGCTCGCTGAATCGAAAAAAAGAGAACAGCGTTCCATCAAATCACTTAGGCTGCTTGTGTTTTATGACGGGCAAAGTCCTTCATGTGCAAAAGCGATTGACTTGTTGAAAGCTCTCGATTGGAAGAACCGTATTCATTTTGAATCCTTTAGGCATTCGCAACTGCTCAAGCTGAACAAAATAAGTGAAGAGAAGGCAGAAAAACGAATCGTGTCTATTTCCTTAGCCAAAAACCAAAAAAATTCGGGGATCTATACGTGGCTGCGAATTGCCTGCAATATCCCTGCATTATGGGGAACGGTCCCATTCATCGTGCTCAGCATTTGGTTAGGCTTTGGACAGCATGCGTATGATTATTTTGCGAGAAAACGGTACATTCATTCTGTCAAACAAGTCACTCGTCCTGGTACAGATCAACAGAAGACCATTTAATGAATTGGAAAAGCATGACCTTCGATCGGCAGAAGGTCATGCTTTTTTGTAATAGGGAACATATGATGCTAAGTGATCAAGCAGCGTTCTCGTATAGGACATATATGCACGTTCGTCAAGCTCAGAAGCCGCATAGGAAAGCAAGGTTCTAAGAGCAAACAAGTACTCACTGTGCAGCTCATTTTGTTTAAAGTAAGGAAGGGCTGCTTCGATCAAATAGGTTTTCAAATCAAGAGGGTTTTCCTCAATCATCAATTTATAGATTTTGATCATATATAAACAATTTGGCTGAATACGAGGTTGTTTTAAGAGCTCGTGTATGTAGGGAAGTGCCTTTTTGCGGTCGTATTCAGCATATAATGTCGCAATTTCATACAATGTTTCACAGTAACGGTCTTCTATCTGTTCTTGATTAAAGTAATTGAGTGAATCTAGTAAATAAGGCACAGCTGAAGAGAAATCGCCTTCACGTTTTAAGAGCACCCCATAATAAAAATAAGCCGTCATTTTAATATAGGCATCAGGATAAAGGGACGTGTGCATAATCACTTCTTTTAAATATTTCTTCGCCGTTTGAAAGGCTTTTAGTTCCAGTGAGATCACGCCATGAATGAGTGTACAGTGAATAATCCGCTTGAAATTGTTCTTTTGTCTATATAAATCCATCGCTTGATGTGTCGCTTCAAGCGCATCACCAAGATGTCCCATATTTCCGAGTGCTTTTGCATAGTGATAATATAGGTCACTTTGTTCAACAGACGCGTAAGAAAAGCAGCTCTCAAGTTTTTTTAAGCCTTCTTCAAGCTGACCATTTTTTATTAGATGAATGCCATCTAAATATTCGAAAATTTCTTTTTCTGTTTCAATAAAGGTTTTTTCAAACTTTTTAAGCACGCGGTGTGTTTTTAAGGCAAGCGGCTGTTTGTCCGTTAATAAATAAAATTGAAATAAGGACAGATGATACTGAATGCCTAAATCCAGCGAAAAGAACTGTTCCTCGTGCTGAATGATCATTTCTGCATTTTGTTCTGCCTGATCGAGTGCATAGAAATACATATTCATTTGAAACTCGTCCAAGAGTGACAGCAGGTGACGCGCCTTTTGTGACAGCGTTTCTTGACTGATGCCCAGCCGTTCAAGCAGTAAATTGATGGTATCTTGATTGGCCTCCTTTGAGCCATTTTCGATTTTACTTAAATGAGAGACAGAACAAATTCCTTCTGCCAATTCAGATTGGGTCATATTTTGTTTATAACGGTAGAGCTTGATGATTTGCCCGATATTGATTTTCATTCCATCCAGAAGCCTCCCTTCCAATCATGGGTTGAAAGCCTTTTGACAAAATAACCGAATCAGACAAAATGGGAATACCTGAAACCATTTCATCATCCTGGTTTTTTTATCAAAATTTGTTTAAAACGTAATATGATTGTAACATTACTTGAAAAAGTCAAACAACTTTTTAGCAGACAGGAAGGGAAACACCATTTGCAAATTACCCTAAATGATGTTTATAATGTGAATGAGAATCAATTTCAATTAAGATTGATTGAAAGGATGACAGATATGCCAGAAATCAAACAACAAACAGAAGCGTTAACGATTCGAGACGCTGTCAGATATAGACGATCCATTCGAAAATTCAAAGAGACGCCGGTGACCATTGAGCAGCTTCAGCCGTTATTAGAGGATGCAGTCTATGCACCGAACCATAAAATCACGGAGCCATGGCGCTTTCTATATGCGGTGACGGATGAGGCCAAAGCAACTTTTGTTGATCGCTTCATTGCGTTCTTTCAGCGCAACAACCCAGATGCAAAGGAAGAAAAGATCAATCAATATAGAGATTACTTTTCTAAGGTCCCAGCGCTTTTACTTGTCGTGCTAAAAGAAGACGAGAACCCTGTGGTGAGAAATGATGATTTTGCCGCCGTGAGTGCGCTTATTCAAAACTTCCAGCTGCTTGCGTGGGATCAAGGGATCGGTATGGTCTGGAAGAGCGGCCGCATTTTATATGACAAAGGCTTTCAACAAGACATGGGCTTAAAGGAAAACGAGCGTTTTGCTGCGATCCTTCACATTGGTTATCCAGAAGAGGTGCCTGAGGTAAAATCACGTCAGAAAGCATCAAGTCTTTTAACTGAAATTCAATAAAAGAAAAGCAGACCGCTACTAAAGGGTCTGCTTTTTTACTTATTGTTTTTTGGCGCGCTGGTCGGCTGCTTTCATACGTGCCATTGCTTTTACGTCATTCGGATCTGCAAGTTCTTTGGAAAATTCAACATATTCGCCATCCGTCTCTTGTGCTGCAAGCTCATGATTGGATTTTTGGTGTTGGTCTTTTTTCAAAGCCTTTCCCTCCTTTACAAGATCACTTTAGTTATGTGCTTGTTGGAGTGGAATATCCATCTTATTTGTTTCTTTTTTCTGCTGCTCTTTCCGCTTTTTTGAATTCCTGCTGATACAGGACTTCCTGGGTTTTCTTCAGCTTTGAAGTTGGCTGGTGTTCTTTTTTCTTCATCAAAATTGCCCCCTCATCTCATTTCTAATAGGATGGGTGTTTTTGACAAAATTTATTCCTCTGAATGCAAAATGGTTTCTTTTAATTCAGGATGCAAAAAGTCATAAGAAGAAAGCAATGCCTTTTTCGGCAGCGCACGCTGGCCTTCTAAAACAAGTAATGACATTTCGCCAAGTGCCGTTTGAATGACAAAGGATGGGACCTTCAGCCAGTGGGGGCGGTGAAGGGCAGACGCAATCGTTTGTCCGAGCTGCTTCATTTGCACAGGATTCGGTGATGTGACATTGAGTGGACCTGAGATGTCGTCATGGTGTATCGCATAAGCAATAAGGTGTGCCACATCTTCGACATGAACCCATGAAACCCATTGCGAACCAGAGCCGATCGTCCCGCCGGCAAACAGCTTATATGGCAGAGTCATCAGTGGCAGTGTACCATTTTCTCCTAACACGACACCAAAGCGTGTGTAGACGGTACGAATGCCAAGTGCTTCAATCTTTTGCCCCTCAGCTTCCCAACGCTTTGAGGTATGGCTTAAGAAATCAGTATCCGCAGGAGGTGATTCCTCCGTAAAATCTCCTGTTTGAGACGTGCCATAAATTCCGACAGCACTAGCTTGAATGAGCACAGATGGTTTCGATTCCTGCGCTTCTATAATGCGTCTCACTTCTTGTGTGGATTGAATACGGCTAGAGAGGATGCCTTCTTTTGCCTTGTCTGTCCAGCGGGTGAAAATGGATTTTCCAGCAAGGTTAATCCAGACATCAATGGCAGGCAGTTCATGCTCAGGCGCAGCACCTTCTGTCAGCCACTGCACATAGTGTAAATGATTTTGTTCGGATTCCTTTGGATTTCTTGTTAAAATATATAGATGATGTCCTTCAGCAGCGAGCACTTTTGTGACGTGCTGGCCGATAAAACCGGTTCCTCCGGTGATGGCGATATTCAATTGACATCTCTCCTCTCATATACATACCTATACCTTTCACGATTTTGAATCAGAAGAAACATCCTGACTGTATTAAAAAAGGAGTGATCACAGGATGCCCTATATTACAAAAATCTCCGCTCAGAAAAACAATACAGAGCGGGTGAACATCTTTCTTGATGAAAAGTACGCCTTTAGCGTTGATCTAGATGTGCTCGTCCAGCACGACTTAAAAAAAGGGAAAGAGCTGGACGAAGCAGATATCATTGAAATTCAATTCGGTGATGCTGTGAAAAAAGGATTTCAGCAGGCCGTCGATTATTTATCCTACCGAATGAGATCGGTGAAAGAAGTGACCGATTATTTGACGAAAAAAGAAATTCCAGCGCCTGCTATTAGTGAAATTATACACAAATTAAAGCATTACAAGTATGTAAATGATCTTGAATTTGCGGAAGCCTATGTAAGCACCCACCGTAAAACGAACAGCAAAGGGCCGTCCGTCCTGAAAAAAGAGTTAAAGCTTAAAGGGATAGACGATGACACCATTGAACAAGCGCTATCGCAATATCCTGATGACTTACAGCTGGAGGAAGCCGTCAATCAGGTTCTCAAGCTTGTGAGAAAAGAAAAGAATCGTTCTGCAAAAGAGATCGAGCAGCGCATCAAGCTTCAGCTTCAGCGAAAGGGATTTTCGTTTGCGATCATTGATAAAGCCCTTCAAGAAGCCTATGATGGACAAGAAGAGGAAAAGGAAGAAGAAGCCCTCCTCTATATGCTGGAGAAGGCAAAACGCAAGGTAGGATATGACGGATCATTTGAAAAGAAGATGAAAGTGAAGCAGTTTTTATTCAGAAAAGGCTTTGATCTCGATACAATTGATCACGTTTTAGACAAAGGGGAATGACAGATGGAAAAACGTTATAGTGAGATGACGGAATACGAATTGAAGCAGGAAATTGCCTCTCTTTCTGAAAAAGCACGAAAGGCTGAGCAGCTTGGCATTGTCAATGAATATGCCGTCTTAGAACGGAAAATCGATATGGCCAAAGCCTACTTATTAGATCCCGCCCTCATTCAAACCAAAACGACTTATCAAATCAAAGATACAGACGAGCAATTTTACGTGGAATATTTAAATGGCGTATTTGCGTGGGGATACAGAGTATCGGCTCCAAATAAGGAAGATGCCCTGCCGATTTCAATGCTTACGCAAAAGGACTGATCCGGCGTGTAGGCAAACCCTCGCATTCGGTGTCAGGTCTGCGCGCCGGTGCTCACGAATGTCAAATTCGCTCCGCTCCGGTGCTCGCCCTTCCTAGGGCTGCAAAGGTTTTCTATCACGCTGAAAAGAAGACAAAGGACTGATCCTAGAGATCAGTCCTTTTCTTTACTTCGAACGCTGTTTACGGACGTTGTTCTGAAGTACGATGTCGTGCTGCGTTTGCTGCGTTTCTCCGTTGACCTGAGAGGCAGAATGCTTTGCATTCGCCCATGGTTGAGGGTAAGCGGTTGTCCTTAATTGAACAAAGTCTTCCATATACGATTTCCCATTTGAACTCATATCTCAAGCACTCCCTTTGGAAAAATTAGCGTTTCCCTGATGCCCTCATACGTTCCTGTGGACGTGTATTCGTCTCACCATTCGGCCTTTTAGACGCATAAGCATCTGTGGCGCCTGGTTCGCCTTCAAATTTGTGATTCACTTGATTTGGAAAGCCTTTTGCTTTATTACGCATATCGATTCCCTCCAAACAATACAAATCATTTGCGTCTTTTGAAGACGTAAGGGTAGTATATGAAAAAAGAGGTTTTTTTAAAAAGGCACTTTCTGCTAGATGAAGGAGGAACCGACATGGAACAATACTTTGAGCGACTAACAGAACAACTCATGGAAAAAAACAATATGCTGACATATGAAGAAGCACGTACATGGGTAGAGCTGCTTTGGAGTGATTTTGAAACGACCTATGCAAAGGCTGGCCGCAAGTATAAAGGACAGGAAACAACAGAACGGATTGTCCAAGAATGGATTGAGAGCTACGGTGCACAGCTGCATTTATTTCAAAATAAACAATCAAAGGCAAACGAGCATCTGCAAGGGCAGAACAAAGGGCTGCTTCATTAAAAGAAGTGCCCGCTCATCTTTTTCAATAAATAGGAAAATATATAAATAAGCAAACAATTTTATGATACAATACCCAGTCTGTGATCGAAATTACAGGCTTTTTACAATGGTTAAACTTAAAATTACATTAAATTCATCTTACTGAAAATCACTGGAAATAAAACTTTGATATAATGGAACGATTAAAGAGACATGTAATTTATGGATAATAAAAAAGGGTTTCGTTTTCTGACAAAAAAGGAATAATGAACATAACAGACTATGTGAAAAAAGTGAAGAGAAGGTGCGATATGGAACGAGAATTGCTCTCTGTTATAATTCCTTCTTACAATGAAGGTGAAAACATCAGACGAATCTTTGAGGCACTCGAGGAAGAGTTTCGCGATTTTCATTATAACTTTGAAATCATCTTTGTGAATGATGGAAGCAAGGACAACACACTTCAATACATGAGAGAGCTCTCTCGCAAAAGTGCAAAGGTCAAATACATTTCCTTCTCGCGTAACTTTGGGAAGGAAGCCGCTATTCTGGCAGGACTTGAATATGCGAAGGGAGTAGCTGCGATCATCATGGACGCCGACCTGCAGCACCCAACGTATTTGATTCAGGATTTTGTCAGAGGGTATGAAGAAGGCTATCATCAAGTCATTGCCAAACGAAACCGTAAAGGAGACAGCAAGCTCCGCTCTTACTTAGCATCCATGTACTATAAAGTGATGAACAAGGTAGTAGAAGTGGACTTGCGTGATGGCGTCGGGGATTTCCGTTTAATTTCACGCCAAGCAATCGATGCATTGCTTCAGCTGAAAGAGGGAAATCGTTTTTCAAAAGGGCTTTTTTGCTGGATTGGGTTTGAAGAAAAGGTCATCTATTATGAAAATGTAGAAAGACAGCATGGTGATACAAAATGGTCACTGAAGAAGTTATTTAACTATGGCATAGATGGCGTCATTTCTTTTAACAACCGCCCGCTGCGTATTTGTTTTTATACTGGCATACTGATCTTATTCCTCTCTTTGATTTACATCGTGGCCACCTTTATTCAAATTGTCAGAACGGGCGTGATGGTACCGGGTTATTTCACTTTAATATCGGCTGTGCTTTTCCTCGGAGGTGTCCAGCTTTTGAGTCTAGGTGTGATTGGAGAATATATTGGCCGTATTTATTATGAAACGAAAAAGAGGCCGCATTATTTGATCCAAGAATCAAATGTCATGCAGCAAGAGACAAGTTCAAAGGAACAAGACCGA
Organism: Bacillus sp. NMTD17; assembly: GCF_002998735.1. Taxonomy (NCBI): domain Bacteria; kingdom Bacillati; phylum Bacillota; class Bacilli; order Caryophanales; family Bacillaceae; genus Bacillus; species Bacillus sp. NMTD17. The sequence continues at coordinate 24,257 of NZ_PVRH01000006.1, read as the reverse complement.
GTGTTAACACAGTTATTTAAATAACGTGGAGTCAAATAACCGGCAAGCACGAATCGCTTGCTGGGTTGTTTTGTTTCAAAGAACAGTGGATCTTTTGTGGAAAGGATTTAGATGATGAAACGTAGATGGATAATCATTGGAATGTGCCTCATTCTTGCTTTATTAGGACACTCCTTTTTCTTATATGAATATACGCAAGGCCGGTACATGACAGGAGATGGGGACGGTATCTCGCAAATGCTCCCATTTAAAAAGCTGCTTTACGACGAATATGTCAAAGGGAATTTCTTTTATTCCTATCAATTCGGTCTAGGCGGCGGTACATACACGCAATTAGGGTATTATTTCACAACGTCGACGGTCTTTATGGTGACAGTCGCTGTCGTCTGGCTGATGAATACGCTTCATTTCATACAGTCAACGGACATTCATTTCTGGGCACATGCTGTGATTTGGCTGAGCGTGATCAAGCTGACGCTCATTCTAATCATCGCTTACCGTGTGCTTCTTTCAATGGTTCAAAATAGACTAAGTGCATTGACAGGTGCCGCAATTTACGGACTGTCTATTGTGTATTTTCGGCATCAAACATTTTGGGAGTTTTTTACCGACAGCATGATGTGGCTTCCGCTGCTTGTGCTTGGGGTTGAACGGATATTCAAAACGGGTAAGCCGGCTTGGTTTATTTTGGCGTGCAGCCTGATGCTCATCAACAACTTTTACTTTGCTTATATTCATTTTATCTTTTTAGCGATCTATCTTGTTTTCAGATATATGATCAAGCTGCGAAGTGAGGAGCGCGGGTGGAAGGTGTTCTGGACGCTTGCGATCTCTACGCTGTTATCCTTTGGGATCAGTGCCGCTTTTTTTATCCCGTCTGTTTATGGCTTTCTCAATAATGTAAGACCACCGTATGAACAGGCCATTCCTTGGTTCGAGCTGCATGATCATCTGCTGTTTGGAAGCAGGGTGTATTTATTACCCGTGATTTTTCTGATTTGTCTGTTCCTCGTTCCGCTTTACCGAAACAGATGGTTTTTCATGTTCACATCCATCAGTATCCTGCTCATTGCTTTTCACTTTAGCCCAAAGATGGCGAGCGTGTTTAATGGTTTTTCAGCACCGCAGTACAGGTTTGAATATATTCTTGCCTTTACAGTTGGAGCGGTCGTTGCCATCACGATCAAGCATTTCTCACAAATCGAGTGGAAGTGGAAAAAGCGTGCGGTCTTAGGCGCCTGGATCGTGTTCCTTCTCGCAGTCGCTCTTTCAGAACGAGCAAAGGGAAACATGGATGTCGTTGTGTATACAGGCATAGGACTGCTTGTCATCAGCTTGTTCTTCCTATGGATGCATGCGGAAAAACGTCAGCACCTTCGTCTCTTTTCAGCTGTACTTATTGCCATTAGCTTACTGACAGCAGGCGTGTATCAGCAGGGCTACTTATCTGAAAGAAGCAATATAAAGAGCGTATCAGATACGTATCTGAATAGTGAGGCATATGCTGGACATGAGCAAATGAAGCTCATTCAGCAGATTCAAAGCCACTCAAAAGATCCGCTTGCCCGGATTGATTGGATGAACGGCGTGCGCAACAACACCCCGTTATTTGAAGGCTTTCAAGGCATGAGTGCGTATTCAAGTATATTGAATCAGCATTTGCTCAATTTCTACTGGAATGACCTGCAAATCGATATGGGAAGGGAAAGTGTCAGCCGTTATGCAACAATGGGGGACAGGGCGAATTTATACAGCCTGACCTACGGAAAGTATTATATGAGAAACAACATGATGCCTTACTCACCGCCAGCTTATTTTAAGCCAATTTTGAAAAGTGAGCATTATGAGGTATATGAAAATACTCGGTCACTGCCATTTGCAAGAACAACAAGCACCATTTATTCAGAACAATCCTTAAAGAATGCCTCAGCACTTGATAAAGAGCATGCGATGCTGCAAGGCGTCATTTTAGACAAGAAAGGCAACGCTGAAATCGAGCGCGCAGCAAATCGCGTCAAAGATACGAATATCCATACGGAACAAGCTGTATACGAACACGGTGTGCTTGATGTATACGGGGAAATGGGCGGTCTGAATATCACACTGCCAGATGACATCGCTCGCGCTGGGGATGTGTATGTGAGCTTTTATGTGAAGCGGACCGACCGTAACGCAGGGTTTCAGTTATCCGTTGACGACTACGTCACCTCACGAAAAAGCAATACATCCATCTACAAAACAGGCGTAAATGAAGTGACGATTCGAGTCCCTGCGGAAAAGATCCTCTCCATTCGAGTACCAAAAGGGAGATATGAGCTCAATCAAATGAAGCTGTATCAAGAACCTTACCGCGTCCTAGAAAAAGCATATGAAAAAGAAAAACAGGATGATGGCAGCCAAAAAGTAAAGCTTAAAAATAACCGCTTTACGATTTCATATGATAACAAGCTCGGCGATAATTATATGATTCTGCCTGTTCCATATGAAAAAGGCTGGGAGCTCACGGTGAACGGACACCAAACCGATATTGAAAAAGCCAACTACACTTTTATTGGTTTTCCAATAGAAAAAGGAAAAAACGAGATTGTGCTAACCTACTATCCGCCTTATATTAGAATTCTTGCGTTGATTTCACTCGTCAGTTTGATTGGTGCGATCCTATATGCACGGAGAAAACACAAGAAACACCACTTTTCATCATAAGTGGTGTTTTTTTATCTTTCTCAAAATTGATACAATCAACATAAAAGCATGAGAATGGGGGAAAACCATTTGACGTTAAACAAAGAATCCATTACTGATCATTATGAACACACCCTTGAATGGGTACAGTCACTAGCGGAAATAACAGACGAAGAATGGCGCAGAGCCATTGCTGATGGAAAGTGGAGCATTGCTGAGATCATCGCACATTTCGTTCTATGGGATGAATTTATTTTACACGATCGTCTAAAGGAATTTTGGAACAATCAAGCGTTACCGCAGGCACCTGATGTGCATGAAATGAATCGACAGTCAGCCGAAAGGGCGAGACACGAAGAGAGAAGCGAGACGATTGGACGATTTATTGCTGTCAGAACAGAATTGCTTCAAGAAATGAAGAAAATCGAAGCATCTCGCTGGAATACATCCTTTTTGATCGGTCAATCCGAGCTGACGTTATCAAGTTATTTTCAAGGACTGATTGATCACGACATCCATCATATGAAGCAGATCAAAGAAGCGCTCTCTCCAGAAAGACGATAGAGAGTCACGAAGCTTCTTTCTCAAACGGAAACGTCGCATAATCAAACAAAAAATGAAACAACCAAAGACTCATGGCAAAGAGAATTTCCTCAGAAGTAGACAGCCAAATGCCGTCAACCAATTCGTCTGATAAATAAACAGCACCCCAAATAAACAAAAGGTGAAATATAATGGCATAGAAAACGATGGATCGTTTTCTAGACCGGCACTTTCGAACAAACTGCATGAGCACGTGCTCCAGATGTTCAAAAGAGATCCCGAGTACAACATAGATGCCCATAAACAGTAGTAGCGATAAAATTGATTGATAAAAAGCACCCGTCAAATGAAAGAACAGCACACAAAACAACAAAAATATGTAACAGACAACCGATATCGCCATCAGCCACTTCACCCCTTGCCATAAAGCGTGAACAAATTGCTGCATGGATAAACAACACTCCTTTACATGAAGATACCTGCAAAAAGGACAGCCTTTTTGCAGGAAGGTGGAATTAATCCTCTTTTTTAGGTGCAGCGATGACAGGGTGTTTTTCAGTATCAAGCAGTTTCAAGAATTCTTCACCTTGATCTAAATGATCAAGAACAAGCTGTTTCGGTGTGACCGCAAGCCACTGATTGAGTGAAATGTCTGCATAATGGTCGCTCTTAAAGATTTCTAAGAAATAAAGCGGTTCGTCGCCTGTATTCTCTACATAATGCCCCATTGCAAATGGCACATATCCAACGTCTCCCGCCTGATAGTTGAAGGTTCTCGCATGTCCATCAGAAGCAAATACGGTCATTCGTGCCTTTCCAGAAATGAAATATTGCCATTCATCCGTATTTGGATGCCAGTGCAGCTCACGAATGGCGCCTGGATCGACTTTCACAAGAGCAGAGGCAATTGTTTTAGATGCTTTAAAATTGGTAGAATCCGCAATCCACACTTGTCCACCGCTTGACGTAATCGGCTCTTGTTTTAACAGCTCATATTTAAAGGAATTCGGGACCTCTCCTTGCTCTGTTTTCACCTTGTCACACTCAAGGGAACCAGGAATTCCTTTTTGGAAAATATACTTTTCTTTCTCTGGCAGCTTGTCAAACTGCTCCTTTGTCATACCGAAGTTCTTGAGCACGACTTCCTCTGGCGTATGGGCAAGCCAATCCGTTACTTGGAACGTACTATTTTCTGAGAATGACCCATCATCAAACACAAGCAAGAATTCAGCTCCCGGCTCAAGTGCTTGAATAGAGTGCGGCAAGCCAGAAGGGAAGTACCACAAATCACCCTCAGTCACATCCTCTGTAAAATTGCGCCCCTCTGCATCAACCGATGTAATCCGAGCTTCCCCATAAATCATGTACGCCCATTCCGCTTCCTTATGCCAGTGCAGTTCACGAATCGCACCAGGCTTTAGCCGCATATTAACAGAGGCAAGACTTTTAGAGATCGGCAGTTCACGTACCGTTACCTCGCGGGCGTAGCCGCCTTTTTCTAAACGATTGTGTGTATCAGAAAAAGAATATTTCATGTTGGAGACCGTTCCATGATCGGTTTCAGGCGGCGTGAGCATATCTGGATTTTGTCTGTCCCGCTCGAGATTACGTGGAATTTTGACCGTTGCTCCTTTTTCTCCTCGAATCGGCTGCGGTACACCATTTTGCTTTTCACTCATGATAAAATCCCCTTTCAACATCGTATTGTGTGAGGTGACAAAAGGCCTTTCATTTCGCCCTCGTTTTCATAAGGTGAAACGAATCAAGAAGATGTCAATCTGATTCATCATTTTTTTGAACAGCGACCAATCGTTGGATGAGCTTGCTTAATTCATCAAACTTTCGTTCAAAGCGTGTCAGCAAGTAAATCGTCAAAATGGCAGGGAAGCCAGCCTGACCGAGCTGCTTCAGCCACTCCTCCGAAAAAAAGTTCTCCATTTGTCTCACCTCCCAGCGGATGCTCGTCTTCTATATAGGTGGTCTGAAAGAAGAAAAAGGAAAGCAGAGGAGGAGAAAATGAACCATTAGACCCGTTTCATAAAGTTTACTTTTTTTAACTTTTGTCCACTTAATGCAAGTAGAGGGAACAAAGGGGAGGATGCACATGGATTATCGGCTGTTATTGAAAGCAAAATGGAAGGAAATCATTGATCACCCGCTCATTCAGCAGTTTTTAAGCAACCCGAAAAACGAGCAGCTGCTCAAACAAGTCATGGAAGAGCCAAACGAGGAAAATGCCAAAAAGCTAGATTCCGAGTTCAAACAGTTCTATCAGAAAATCCGCATCATCAAGTATATCTCCACAATGATACGCATCTTTTCAGTCGACTTTGACAAACGAGTGAAAAAGAAGCAGCAGCGTTTTCCGCTCATACTCGATCATCCTGATACTCAAGAAGTGAAAGACCCTGTCCAAACAGATACGTATGAAGCCGTGCTCTTCAACCAGCAAGACTTAGGAGAGCATCTGCAAGATCAAACATTGTACAAGGCCTACCAGCAGCTGACAGACAAACAAAAAATGGTCTTAACCCAAATCTATGTCGAAGGCCAAACGATGAAGGAAATAGCCGACCGGCTAGGCGAAACGAGACAAAATATCTCAAACATACACAAAAAAGCGCTCAACAAACTAAAAGAAGAAACAGGGGGAGATGTCCGTGAACGAAGAAAAAATGACCAATGGGGAAATGGAAGAACTCATTGAAACCTTCACACCCATGATCAAAAAGAAACTACAAAACACGGCATATCAAGAAAGAGAAGACCTCGAACAAGAACTCTATATCAAACTCATCGAAAAAGTAGACTGGCTGATTTACCAAGAGGGACCTGGCTTTTGGGAGTTTATTGTGGAATATATGACGAAGTTGTAAGATAGTTAAACACAAAAAAAGACTCGCTCACACAGAGCCGAGTCTTAATTTTTTTTGCAGTTTTTCTTCACTGAAAATCCAGCCGGTATAGGAATTTTTGATTTGGTGGTCCATGTCGATATGGCAGATCGCGACAAAAGGGTAGTGACCTTTGCTGCGGTAGCGCAAATCAATGAACCGTACCTCGTAATGATCCTTGTATTTATCCACTTCCCACCGGTAGACAGGGGAGAAGGAGAGAAAGGCTGAGATGTTTTCGTCTTGTTTGGCAATTTTCATAATCTCTGTATCAGGGACCGGCACACGGTTAAAGGTGTCTAAAATGACGATTTCCCCATTCATGCTGCGCCCAACATGGAAAGAAGATTTACATTTCACGGCAATGCGCCATTGTCTGAACTTCATTGTAGGCGAAATAATAATCTCTTCAATTTCATCGAATTGTGCACGCAGCTGATGTTTAATCTGAAGCTGCATGATCACCCTGACGATATAGTAACAGAAAATCACGGCGTACAGCGTAATGAACGTATAGCCGGGATGTCCGCCAATGGCCCAAACGACAATGGCGACAAGGTGTGTAAAAAAGATGAAAGGATCAAACGTGTTAATGATCCCAAGCGCTACCCATTTCTTTGAAAATGGACGAATGGCCTGCGTGCCGTATGCATTGAATATATCCACAAACACATGGAGCACAACGGCTAATAGTGTCCATAACCAAAGGTGAAGTAAATCTGCCCCCGGCACAAATGGGAAAATCACAGCCGGAATCAGCAATGACCAAAACAGTACAGCAGGAATGGAATGTGTAAATCCTCGGTGATTTCTTATATAAACCGCATTATTTTTTAGTTTTAGCACAGTATCAATGTCTGGTGCTTGGGAGCCGGCAATGGTCGCGAGCATCACGGCATGTGCCATGTGTGGATCTGCGCTGACGGCTGGATCTAAAAGCGCAAGTCCCCCAAGAGAAATGCCCATTACTACATGAGTACCAGTATCCAATTGATTACCTCCTAGTTGTCATGCTTAGGAACAATCATACAAAGTATACGTCTTCTTTCAAGACTATGTGCAAAATCACTTTTGCTTTGTTCTGATTTAATGTAACATGTTAACGTATCTACAAACAGTATACAACAAATAAGGTTCTTTTCAGAACGTTAGCCCTCGGTTCAATGAGAAGGAGTATAGATATGAAAGACATTCAAGAAAAGCTGGACCGCAAAGATATTGCGGGATTTCAGCATGATTTAATTGATTGGTATGAAAAAGAACAACGGACACTGCCATGGCGTGAAAATCAAGATCCATACCGCGTCTGGGTATCAGAAGTGATGCTTCAGCAAACGAGAGTGGATACGGTCATTCCGTACTTCAACCGGTTTATGGAGCAATTCCCGACGGTGAAAGATCTTGCTTTAGCTGATGAAGAAAAGGTCATGAAAGCATGGGAAGGTCTTGGCTACTACTCAAGAGTGCGTAATTTACAGGCAGCTGTGAAAGAAGTATATGAATCCTACGGGGGCGTTGTCCCTGATTCGAAAGAGCAGTTTTCAAAGCTTAAAGGTGTAGGTCCGTATACGAGCGGTGCAGTGCTGAGTATCGCCTATAACAAGCCGTACCCTGCGGTAGACGGCAACGTCATGAGGGTCATTTCCCGTATTTTGTCTGTATGGGATGATATAGCAAAACCAAAAACGAGAAATATTTTCGAGTTTGCGGTCGATCAGCTCATTTCCCGGGAAAAGCCGTCAGAATTCAATCAAGGGCTGATGGAGCTAGGTGCGCTCATTTGCACCCCAACATCCCCTGCATGCCTCATTTGCCCTGTGAACATGCATTGCTCGGCACTCGAGGAGGGCGTTCAGCATGAGCTCCCAGTGAAAAGCAAAAAGAAAAAGCCGACTGCAAAATCAATGGCAGCAGCGGTGTTATTTGATGATGCAGGCAACCTATATATTCATAAGAGGCAAAGTACAGGTCTTCTTGCGAATTTATGGGAATTCCCTAACATGGAAACCATGAAGGGAAGAAAAACGGAAAAAGAGCAGCTGGTTAATTTCTTAAAAGAGGAGGCGGGTGTACAAGCGGAGCTTGGTGATTTAGAAGGCACCATTCAGCACGTATTTACCCACCTCATCTGGAATATTTCTGTTTTCTTTGGACGAGTTACCTCTGTATCTGATGACACGATGCTGAAAAAAGTCACAACAGAGGAATTTGAGGCATATGCTTTGCCAGTCTCACACCAAAAAATCTGGAAGATGGCACTTGAAGAGCCTAGTCGTATTTAACCGTTGTACCATGAGTATAATCGGCTTCATTTCTGTGCAGACCCCCGCGGTCTTCAATTTCAGAAATGATTTCTCGATACTTAGATTGCCCTTCTTCGTTCAAATAAGGTAAAATTTGTTGGAAAGCATGATGAAAGAAAGCAAGCTCAGTATCTTTCCATTGATCCTTGGACATCATGCCAAGCTGGCTTAAATCGCGTCCGACATACATGAATGTAACCTCCTAATAGGAATTTTCCTATTAGTGTGAAGCGAATGAACGAAAACTATTCAAATCAGGAGATGAACCATAATGAGTCAACGTAAATGTGCATTAATTACAGGCAGCAGCAGAGGAGTAGGGAAAGAAGTAGCCCTTCGCCTGGCTGAAAAAGGATATGACATTGTCATTAACTATGCGAGAAGCAAAAAAGCCGCACTTGAAACAGCGGAAGAAATTGAAGCGATGGGCGTCAAAACATTGGTCGTGAAAGCCAATGTAGGCCAGCCTGAGAAAATCAAAGACATGTTTCAGCAAATCGACGAAACCTTTGGCCGTTTAGATGTATTTGTCAACAATGCGGCGTCTGGCGTTCAGCGCCCAATCATGGACCTTGAAGAAAATCATTGGGACTGGACGATGAATATCAATGCGAAGGCTTTGTTATTCTGCGGACAAGAAGCGGCGAAATTAATGGAGAAAAATGGCGGCGGACATATCGTCAGCATTAGCTCACTAGGCTCCATCCGCTACCTTAAAAATTACACAGTGGTCGGCGTATCAAAAGCGGCACTAGAAGCTTTAACGCGTTACCTATCCGTTGAGCTGTCACAAAAAAATATTGTCGTGAACGCAGTATCAGGCGGTGCGATCGATACAGATGCACTAAAACATTTCCCGAACCGGGAAGAACTTTTAGAAGATGCGAAGAAAAATACACCTGCTGGCCGAATGGTAGAAATTAAAGACATGGTCGACAGCGTGGAGTTCCTTGTATCAGGCAAGGCAGACATGATTAGAGGACAGACCATTATTGTGGATGGCGGACGTTCTTTGCTAGTTTAAAAAAATCATGAATAGGATGTACACCTTCTGCACAAATTAATGTGCGTGGAGGTGATAATGATGGATCAACAACAAAACAAAACAAACGCACAACAAGTGAAGAAACAAAACCAAGCTTCTGCACAAGGCGGTCAATTTGGTACTGAATTTGCTAGCGAGACTGACGTACAGCAAGTAAAAAAATACAACCAAAAAGCTGAGCAAAACAAACAACAAAACAGCTAATCACTGAAACAGAGGAAAGCACTTCATATACGAATGAAGTGCTTTTCTTTTTGCCCCTCACCACCATCCGACAAAACCTGTAAAACCTCTACATAAACAGTCAAAGGATTTCTTCCTTCTTTCAAGAAATGGTATACAGACAAAAAGTGGATTCGATGAAAAGGGAGGAGTTAGATGTCTGATTTTGATCAGCTTGTAAAAGAACAAATGCAGCTCATGGATCAGCTGCTCGATGTCCAGGGAGAACTCGATCTATGCTTAGAAACAGAAAAACAATTGCTGCAGGATGAAAAAAAAGAAGAGTGGACCAGGCTTCATGATCAAATCAAACAGAAACGGGAGGAACTGCAAAAAGTCCAAACCTTATTTACAAAACAGACTGAAGAGGTCATCAATTCATACAAGCAGATGGAAAAGAGTTCAACCGTGATGTAAGACAGTGTGCCGTTCAATTGGGTTGAATGGCTTTTTCATTTCATTTTTTAATGATGTAACGGTATAATATAATAGAGACATGTTTAGTTGGGAAATTAGGTCTTTGGACTGTTAGGTTTGTTTGTTATAGAAAGTAGGGGAGAAAATATGGGCTATCCCAAGGAAGGAGAAACCATCCAAATTCAAAGCTATAAACACAATGGCTTGATCCACAGGATTTGGAATGAAACCACCATTCTGAAAGCAACGGAATTGTGTATCATTGGTGCAAACGACCGTACAATGGTGACTGAATCCGACGGCCGTACTTGGATGACGAGAGAACCGGCTATTTGCTATTTCCATGCAAAACAATGGTTTAATGTAATTGGGATGCTTAGAGATGATGGGGTATATTATTACTGCAACATCAGCTCTCCTTTTGCGACAGATGATGAGGCAATTAAGTATATTGATTACGATTTAGATGTCAAAGTCTTTCCAGACATGACGTACAATATTTTGGATGAGGATGAATATGTAGATCATAAGAGGCAGATGAATTATCCAAAGGAAATCGATAGTATCTTAAGAGAGCATCTGAATACATTATTGCATTGGATTCACCAGCGGAAAGGTCCGTTTGCTCCTGAATTTGTGGATATGTGGTATGAACGTTTTTTACATTATACAAAATAAGCAAGAGCAGCAAAAACCTGTTTGGCTTTTTAGGCTAACAGGTTTTTGACTGCGTACGGATAAGAGGCACTGATAGATTGGGAAGGAGATTTACATGGGGGTCATTAAACGCTACATGGCTTTTGTTACACCGTATAAAAAACAGATTGCATTGACAATGGTCATCGGGATGATCAAGTTCTCGATTCCCTTAACATTGCCTCTGCTTTTAAAGTATGTCATTGATGATGTCATTCAAGGCTCGGGGTCGGCTGAAGAAAAGACATCCTCTCTATTAATCATTATGGGAATCATGCTCGTCTTATTTTTAGTGATGAGGCCGCCTGTTGAATACTATAGACAATACTATGCGCAGTGGACAGGCAGTAAGGTATTATTTGATATTCGGGAAAAGCTGTTTTCGCATATTCAAAAGCTCAGTCTTCGTTATTATGCCAACACGAGAACTGGGGAAATTATTTCAAGGGTCATCAACGATGTGGAGCAGACAAAGGAGTTTGTCATCACAGGTCTTATGAACATTTGGCTTGATTTGATGACCGTGCTGATCGTGATCGCCATTATGTGTACACTGGACATCAAGCTCACCATCGTGTCTGTCATTATTTTTCCGCTATATGCGTTTGCAGTGAAGTATTTTTACGGCAGGCTTCGCAAGCTGACAAAAGAGCGGTCGCAGGCGCTGGCTGAAGTGCAAGGGCATCTGCATGAGCGGGTACAAGGAATGCCAGTCATTCGGAGCTTTGCCATTGAAGAATATGAACAAGAACATTTTCATGATGAAAACAAAAATTTTTTAAACAAAGCGATCAACCATACGAATTGGAACGCCAAAACATTTGCCGTCGTCAATACCATCACTGACATTGCACCGCTATTAATCATTGCATTTGCTGGCTACACCGTAATTAATGGATCACTTTCGATCGGGACCATGATTGCCTTTGTCGGCTATATTGACCGGATGTACAACCCGATTCGCCGTCTCATTAACTCATCCACGACTTTAACCCAGTCAGTGGCGTCAATGGATCGTATTTTTGAATTTATTGATGAGCCATATGAGGTAACAGATCGGCCGAATGCAAAAGAAGCTGATCATTTAAAAGGTGAGGTCGAATTTAAAAATGTGTCGTTTCGTTATGAACACACACAGGAAGAGATTCTGCACAATATCTCCTTGAAAGTAGAAAAAGGACAAACGGTTGCGCTTGTAGGAATGAGCGGTGGAGGGAAGTCGACACTCGTCAGCTTAATTCCAAGGTTTTATGATGTCACAAACGGGTCACTTGAAATTGACGGCATCGATATCAAAGAGTACAAAGCAAGAAGCCTTCGAAATCAAGTCGGAATGGTGCTGCAGGATACATTCTTATTCAGTGACACGATTAAAGAAAATATTGCGGTGGGAGACCCAGAAGCATCTTTTGAAAAAATCGTTTCGGCTGCAAAAGCGGCAAATGCCCATGATTTTATTATGTCTCTTCCTGAAGGATATGACACGAAGGTAGGAGAACGGGGCGTGAAGCTGTCAGGCGGTCAAAAACAGCGTATTTCAATTGCAAGGGTCTTTCTTAAAAATCCACCGCTTTTGATTTTAGATGAAGCGACGTCTGCACTTGATTTAGAAAGTGAACATTACATTCAAGAAGCGATGCAAAAGCTAGCGAAGGACCGTACAACCTTTATTGTCGCGCACCGCTTATCGACGATTACTCATGCTGACCTCATTGTCGTCATGGAACAAGGCGAGATTGTGGAAAAAGGAACACACGAAGAATTAATGAACAGAGACAGCCACTATCGCCATCTATTTACCATTCAAACATTAAATTAGTAGAAGCCTATCCGATTCTAGCGGATAGGCTTTTTTATGCTTGTCAAAAACATGACATATTTCCCAGCTTGTCTCAATACAATTTTAAAAAGTATGACGGGGTGGTGAATATGTGAAAGAACAAGACGTGCTGCTAGATGTCAAACAGCTGTCCATTGCGTTTCAGCAAAAAAAGCAAAAAGTACCCATCGTCCATCACTTATCGTTCTCGATTCAAAAAGGGGAAACCTTAGGGATTGTTGGCGAATCTGGCTGCGGGAAAAGTATCACATCTATGTCATTAATGGGCCTGAACCAGCAAACAGACACAACGGGTGAGGTTCAATTCGAAGGGCAAAACCTGCTGTCGCTTTCAGAAAAACAGTGGCGAGAGATAAGAGGGAATGACATTTCGATGATTTTTCAAGAGCCAATGACCTCTCTGAACCCATTAATGACCATCGGCAAACAAATGACGGAAGCCCTTTTCACACATCAAGCAATCGGTCAAAAAGAAGCAAAAGCAAAGGCGGTTGATCTGCTTCAGACAGTTGGATTGAAGCAAGCCGAATCGTTGCTTAAAAAATACCCGCATGAATTATCAGGCGGCATGCGCCAGCGTGTCATGATTGCGATGGCGATGCTTTGTCACCCAAAGCTCATGATCGCAGATGAACCGACAACTGCACTTGATGTGACCATCCAAGCGCAAATCCTTCGCCTGCTCAAAAAGCTAAACGAAGAGATGGACACCGCTATTTTATTTATAACCCATGATCTAGGCGTCGTGCGGCAAATATGCCAGCGAGTCATGATTATGTATGCCGGTCGAATTGTAGAAGAAGGAACCGTTGACCGTATTTTTCAAAAACCTCTGCATCCCTACACAAAAGGTCTTTTCGCCTCAGTTCCATCGTTTAAAGAGAAAAAAGAAAAGCTCATCTCTATTACAGGTCATGTACCTAAGCCGGGAACCATTCGATCCGGCTGTCAATTTGCACCACGCTGTCCTTATCAAATGGCGCAATGTCTTGAAGAAGATCCAGTTTTACAATCCATTGAACAGGACCACCGCGTGGCATGCTTTCTAATGGAAGGAGGAGAAGACACTGAGTCGCCCACTCTTGCAAGTGAATCAGCTGACAAAACGGTATGACACAGCCGCTTTTTTTTCTAAACACAAACATTCGACTCTGGCTTTAAATCAAGTGTCCTTTCACGTGAAGGAGGGGGAAACGCTTGGCATTGTCGGTGAATCAGGCTGCGGGAAATCAACACTTGGCAAAAGCTTAATGAGATTGACTGAACCGACGTCAGGCTCTATTCAACTGAAAGGGCAAGATGTCACTCTTTTGAAAGAAAGAGAGATGCGTTCTTTAAGAAAAGACATTCAAATGATTTTCCAAGATCCATACGCTTCATTAAATCCACGAATGAAAATCAAAGATATTTTAGAGGAACCGCTGATTGTTCACTGGCATGGGACGAAAGCAGATAGACGAAAGCGGGTAAAAGAGATGCTGCATATTGTCGGATTTGATCCTTCCTACGGGGAACGTTATGCGCACCAATTCAGCGGCGGACAAAGGCAGCGTATTGGTATCGCTAGAGCACTCATTACCCATCCAAGTCTTGTCATTGCGGATGAACCCGTTTCGGCTTTAGATGTATCCGTTCAAGCCCAAATTTTGAATTTGATGCTTGAATTGCAAAAGACACTTTCTCTGACGTATCTATTTATTTCTCACGATCTTGGTGTTGTCAGGTATATGAGCGACCGAATCGCCGTCATGTATGCTGGCCGCATTGTCGAGATGGGGCCTGCCGAAGACGTGTTTCACAGCCCGCTTCATCCTTATACGTCGCTGCTTCTGAAATCCATTCCACATATGGATCACGTGCTAGAGACGCAAGATGTGTCAGCAGAAGAGTCTGCCATGACGCCAAGCGGCGGATGTCCTTTCTTCAAAAGGTGTCCAAAAAGGTGGGAGAAATGCCTAAAAGCAGTCCCTGCTTTGTATGAGGAGGAACCGGGGCACGCAGCGGCGTGTTACTTATATCAAAAGGAGGAACACAATGAAGAAGACATGGTTGTTCAGTAGTTTCATTTTTGTGCTGGCACTTGCACTGTTTTTGGGGGGATGCTCGTCCGCACCGTCATCAGAAGAAAAAGCAACAAAAGACACCCTCGTATTTGGCAGAGGAGGAGACTCCACTTCACTAGATCCGATCACAACGACAGAAGGCGAAACCTTCAAGGTCACAGAGAATATGTTTGAAAAGCTACTGAATTATGGTGAGAAAGACACGACCATCCATCCTGGTCTCGCAACAGACTGGGATGTTGCAAAGGACGGTAAATCGTACACGTTCTACTTGAGAGAAGGTGTGAAATTTCACGATGGCACAGACTTTAACGCAGAAGCAGTGAAATTCAACTTTGACCGCTGGATGAATGGTGATGCAGAAAAATTTCCTTACTATGGCATGTTTGGCGGCTATAAAAAAGATAAAGGACATGTGATTAAAGACATCATCGTCAAAGGAGAGCATGAAGTTGAATTTCAGCTAAAGCGCCCGCAGGCGACATTCCTTAAAAACATTGCTATGTCACCGTTTGGCATCGCAAGTCCTGCGGCTGTTGAAAAAAGCGGTGATTCTTTTCGTGAGAATCCAGTGGGAACAGGACCATTCAAGTTTAAAGAGTGGAAGCAAAACGACCGTATCGTGTTAGAAAAGAACGAAGATTACTGGCAGAAGGATAAACCAAAACTGAATCAAATCATCTTCCGCTCTATTCCAGAAAACTCGGCTCGTTTAAATGCCCTGAAAACAGGTGAGATCGATTTGATGGATGGCGTGAATCCGTCAGATTTAGATGGCATTAAAACTGATAAAGCACTCCAGCTTATTGAAAGACCATCAATGAACGTAGGCTATATCGGACTCACTGTCACAAGAAAGCCGCTTGATAACAAGCTCGTTCGTCAGGCGCTCAATTACGCGGTCGATAAAGAATCCATTATTGAGTCATTTTATGGCGGACTTGCCGAGCCAGCAAAAAACCCTCTTCCGCCAGCTTTAGAAGGATACAATGACGACATTGATCCATATCCGTATGATCCTGAAAAAGCAAAGGAACTTTTAAAAGAAGCAGGTTTTCCTGACGGCTTTCGCATCAAGCTTTGGGCGATGCCTGTACCGCGTCCATATATGCCAGATGGGATGAAGGTAGCAGAAGTCATTCAATCAAACTTTGAAAAGGTCGGCGTCAAAGCAGAAATTGTGACATATGACTGGGCGACCTATTTAGATAAGGCAAGTAAAGGGGAAGCAGATGTGTTCTTATTAGGGTGGACAGGGGACAATGGTGATCCTGATAATTTCATCTACACACTGCTGGACAAAGACAGCATTGGCGGCAACAACTATACATTCTTCGAAAACGATAAAATGCACGACATCCTCATTGAAGCGCAAACAAATACAGATCAAAAGAAACGAAATGACCTGTATAAAAAAGCGCAAGAAATCATTCATGATGAAGCACCTTGGATTCCATTGGTGCATTCGATCCCAATGCTTGCAGCATCTAATGATTTAAAAGGCTATCAGCCGCATCCAACTGGTTCAGAAGCTTTAACTGACGTGTATTTCGAATAAGCAAATAAGGGAGATCTTGTCTCTCCCTTACAGCGTGTAGACAAACCCTCGCATTCGGTGTCAGTCCTGCGTTCCGGTGCTCACGAATGTCAAATTCGCTTCGCGCCAGTACTCGTCCTTCCTAGACTGCAAAGGTTTTCTATCACGCTGAAAAGAAGACAAAGAAAAAGGCGGTGAAAGCTGTTTGTTTGCTTATTGTATGAAGCGGGCAGGAATGCTCATCCCAGTATTGATTGGAATGACATTGGTCGTGTTTTCAATTATTCGGTTTATTCCAGGGAACCCAGCACAGGTCATCTTAGGACAGCGGGCAACGAAAGAGGCAGTAGAACAATTAACCATCCAGCTCGGTTTAAACCAGCCTTGGTATGTTCAATACGGACATTACATGCTGGGTCTTTTAAAAGGGGACTTAGGGACTTCGATACGAACAGGAGCGGCTATTGCCCAGGAAATGAAGCCTTACTTATTTGCGACGTTAGAATTGACCTTTTTTGCCATGGTGCTGGCGATTGTTGTGGGAGTGAATGCCGGAATCATTAGTGCTTGGTTTAAGCATTCCATCTTTGATTATGTCGCAATGTTTATTGCACTCATTGGAGTGTCTATGCCGATTTTCTGGTTAGGCTTAATGGGGCAGTGGCTGTTCTCGATCGAATTAGGTATTTTGCCGACGACGGGCCGAGAAAACGTAAGGAATCCAGTGGAGTCGATCACGTATATTCATACGCTGGACACGCTTTTGCAAGGCCGGTTTGATCAATTCACTGACAGCATCAAGCATTTGGTATTACCAAGTACAGCACTTGCCACAATTCCTGCTGCGATTATTGCGAGGATAACAAGGGCAAGTATGCTGGAAGTGCTTCATTCAGATTTTATTCGAACAGCAAAAGCAAAAGGGGTACGTTCATTTTTCATCATTTATCAGCATGGGCTGAAAAATGCGCTTATTCCGATCTTAACGATTATTGGTCTTCAGACAGGCCTCTTGCTAGGCGGAGCCATTTTAACAGAGACCATTTTTGCATGGCCGGGCATTGGGCGATATATATATGATGCCATCAGCTATCGGGATTACCCAGTCATTCAAACTGGCATTCTCATCGTTGCGCTCATATTTGTCCTGATCAATTTCATTGTGGACATCTTGTATGCGGTCATTGATCCAAGGATTAAATATTAGGGAGGGAGAGTGATAACATGGAAGCGCAAAAAGAGCTTGAACCACCTCAACCAAAAGAAGAACGCTCTCAATCATTGATTCTTGAATCGATGAAACTGTTCTTTCAGCACAAGCTGGCGGTCATTGGCAGTGTGATTGTCTTTTTATTTCTTATCTTAGCAATATTCGCACCGCTCATTGCTCCTTTTGGAATCAATGAACAATCTCTCGGTGAGCGATTTAGTGCGCCATCAGCTGCGCACTGGTTTGGTACAGATGATTTCGGCAGAGATATATTTTCAAGAGTTGTGCATGGCGCGCGGATTTCCTTATGGGTTGGTTTCTTCTCGGTTCTCGGGTCTGTCATTTTAGGCACACTGCTTGGATTGATAGCAGGCTATGGCGGAAGAGTGCTAGATGCTGTGATCTCGAGATTGTTTGATATTTTACTCGCTTTTCCTAGTATTCTACTAGCGATTGCGATCGTCTCCATTTTAGGCCCCTCCTTACAAAATGCTCTTATTGCCATTGCGATCATTAATGTCCCAACCTTTGGACGGCTCGTTCGTTCAAAAGTGCTGAGTATTAAACAAGAAGAATACGTGCTGGCAGCAAAGGCGGTTGGGATGTCACACCGCCGCATCGTGCTGCGTCACATACTGCCAAATAGTATGGTGCCGGTCATCGTACAGGCGACGCTTGCGATCGGAACGGCGATTATCGAGGCAGCCGCTTTAGGCTTCTTAGGATTGGGTGCACAGGCACCAAGCCCAGAGTGGGGGAAAATGCTCGCCGATGCGAGACCTTATCTCGTGCAAGCCCCCTGGACATTAATTTTCCCAGGTGTAGCGATCATGCTGACAGTTTTGGGCTTTAACTTGATGGGAGATGGATTAAGAGACACACTGGATCCTAAAATGAAGAAAATAAAATAAGACCGATTCTAGGAATCGGTCTCAGCGCGCAGACAAACCCTCGCATTCGGTGTCAGTCCTGCGTGCCGGTGCTCACTCACGAATGTTCAATTCGCTCCACTCCGGTACTCGTCCTTCCTAGACTGCAAAGGTTTTCTATCACGCTGAAAAGAAGACAAAGGGCTAAAATCAAGATCATTTTAGCCCTTTGTCAACAATCTAAGACCGATTCTAGGAATCGGTCTTTTCTCAATTTATGCTTCTTTTTCATCTGTCTCAATTTCACTGTCTTTTGGGTGATACGTCTGGAAGCTTGTAATCAATGTATCTAAATGCTCTAGTTCATCACGGTATTCGATGATGCTGGACATGACATTCAGCATATTGTAATCGAGCAAGTCGTTTTCTTGGTTTTGCTGATGCTGGATAAATGATTTCGTTAACGTTTCAAGGCGAAGAGAGCATTCGTTTTGAAATTCATCATCCTGCGGCTTCATTTTTCCGACAAACTTCATCAAGGTCCGCTCATGCCAATACAGTAAATAATCAATCTCATCCGTTAAGCTTTCCCGGAAATGCTCTGGCATCAAATGAATCTCATTTTCTAATTTATGAAGCTTTTTCAGCAAGTAAAGAGCACGATTCGATGTCATAATTGCCTGTCTGAACAAAACGAGCTTTCTTGATTTTACATAGGTTGTTTTCTTTAAATAGCTTCGTTCCTCTTTGTATAACAAGTAAATGTGATCTAATTTGATCATGCGTTCTTTTATTTGATCGATGTCATCCTTTAAAGTGGAATGATCAGTAGACTGTCTGGAGCTCAGACGGATCCATTTTAAAATCTCCTCCGTATTTTCCATAATGTGATGAACAAGCTTTGTTTCATACTTTGGCGGCAGGAAGATTAAATTCACTAAAAATGAAGAAAGAACTCCTAACACCACAGTAGCTGTTCGAATTAAGGCAAAGGAAAGGAAATGATCCCCAGCACTTTCTAAAATCGCAATGACGGTTACAAGTGCAATTGGAATAGTGTGTTCAATCTTCAGCTTTAAATTAATGGCGATGACCATGACGGCGGTTAAACCGATAATGACTGGCCCAGTGCCAAAAAGCAGACCGAACGTAATGGCAAGTGCTGCTCCAATAATATTGGCTTGCACTTGATCAACAATCGTTAAAAAAGATCGATAAATAGATGGCTGGATAGCAAATACAGCTGCAATTCCCGCGAAGACGGGCGTTGGCAGCCCAAGCCATGTTGCCAGGTAAAGCGCGAGTACAATGGCAATACCAGTTTTTAAAATACGGGCTCCAAGTTTCATTGGTTTTGTCCCTGCATTCCTTTCTTTTTGATAATAGATGATCACTCGTCATTTATCATCAATATTTTGATGAACAACTAAGTAATATACAGCGGTCTTCCGAAATATTCAAGTGATTTTTGAAAGTTCATGAAAACATCAAAAGAAGGTATTGAGAAGAAATGTAACAGATTCGCACGCTTTTGACAAACAAGAGCTGATAAATAAAAAAACAGGCGCATTTTTTTTCGCCTGTTTTTGACCCTATTATGATTGTTTTAACTGTTCAAACGCATGATCTACTGCTTGCAGCGTCTCAGAAATATCTTTTTCAGTATGTGCGATCGTTAAGAACCAAGCTTCATATTTAGAAGGAGCGAGGTTAAGCCCTTGAGAAAGCATTAATTTGAAGAAGCGGGCGAACATTTCGCCATCCGTATTTTCCGCCTGTTCATAGTTTACAATGGTTTCTTTTGTGAAATAAATCGTGAGAGCCCCTTTTAAGCGGTTCACCGTAATATCTACTTGATGTTTTTTTGCATGGGCTAAAATGCCTTCTTCTAGCATAGCGCCAAGCTGATCAAGGCGCTCGTAAACACCATCTTGTTTTAACACTTCCAAGCATGCAATACCAGAAAGAATGGATGCAGGATTTCCTGCCATCGTGCCAGCTTGATAGGCTGGTCCAAGAGGAGCGACTTGCTCCATAATTTCTTTTTTACCGCCGTAAGCACCGATCGGAAGTCCGCCGCCAATGATTTTTCCTAATGCAGTGAGGTCAGGTTTTACTTGAAGCAAGTCCTGTGCTCCTCCGTACATAAAGCGGAAAGCTGTAATCACTTCATCATAGATCACAAGTGCGCCCTTTTCATGAGTGAGGTCATTGACCTGCTGCAAGAAGCCGTCCTTAGGCTCCACGATGCCGAAGTTCCCGACAATTGGCTCGACAAGGACAGCTGCGACTTCATCACCCCATCGATCCAATGCTTCTTTGTAGCTATCAATATCATTAAATGGAACGGTAATGACTTCATTGGCGATGCTCTTTGGTACGCCTGCTGAATCAGGGGTTCCTAAAGTGGAAGGACCAGAGCCAGCTGCCACAAGCACAAGATCAGAGTGGCCATGATAGCATCCGGCAAACTTAATGATCTTTGTTCTGCCTGTATATGCGCGCGCGACACGAATCGTTGTCATCACCGCTTCTGTTCCTGAATTGACAAAACGAACTTTGTCCAAAGCAGGCATGGCTTCCTTCAGCATTTTAGCAAAAGTGACTTCATGCTTCGTTGGCGTTCCGTAAAGGACACCTGTTTCAGCCGCTTTTGTAATAGCTTTTGTAATATGCGGGTGAGCATGTCCTGTAATAATTGGACCGTATGCTGCTAGATAATCGATATAGCGGTTTCCATCAACATCCCAAAAATAAGCGCCTTCTCCTCTTTCCATAGCCACGGGTGAACCGCCGCCTACTGCCTTATATGAACGAGACGGACTGTTGACACCTCCAACAATATGCTCCAGCGCCTCTTGATGTAATTTTTCTGATTCTGTGAATTTCATAAATAGCCTCCTATCTCAACGTATCACGTCGTCTATCATTATTTTAACATGCCGATGCAAGCGTCCTTAGTTGAATATCCTCTCAAAATTGGATAGGCTAATTAAAAAATAGGTTGGAGGGATTGTGTCATGACAATCGAAATAGGCCAGCAAGTACCTGAAATCGAATTAACCGGTGACAATGGGGAGAAAGTAAAGCTTTCTGACTTTAAAGGAAAACATATTGTCCTTTATTTCTATCCAAAAGATATGACACCAGGCTGTACAACAGAAGCATGTGATTTCCGCGACCGCCATCAAAGCTTTGCAGAATTAGATGCTGTCATTATCGGCGTAAGCCCAGACAGTCAGGACAAGCACCAAAAGTTTAAAGAAAAACATGATTTACCGTTCCTGCTTCTTGTAGACGATGAACAGAAATTGTCTGAAGCCTTTGGGGTATGGAAGCTGAAAAAGAACTTTGGCAAAGAATACATGGGCATTGAACGTTCAACGTTTCTTATTAATAAAGAAGGAACGCTTGTGAAAGAATGGCGAAAAGTCAAGGTGAAAGACCACGTAGAAGAAGCGCTTGAGGAACTGAAAGCTCACGCTTAATATCATCACAGGATGAGATCGGCAGACATGCCGGTCTTTTTTGTGAAGAAGAATAGGTAAAAAAGAGGATTGTAATTGACAAAGATTCGGCTCTGGGGGTACACTATTTATAAAGATTATAATATAAGAATATTTTTGAAGAGAGGTGCATGATGAAATGGCTGCTCACGAACTAAAAGACGCTTTAGATGCTTTAAAAGAAACCGGTGTTCGAATTACTCCGCAGCGCCATGCCATCTTGGAGTTTCTCGTAAATTCTATGACTCACCCAACCGCGGACGATATATATAAAGCACTTGAAGGAAAATTTCCAAACATGAGTGTCGCAACGGTTTACAACAATTTACGAGTCTTCCGGGAATCTGGATTAGTAAAGGAATTAACGTACGGTGATTCCTCAAGCCGATTTGATTTTGCGACATCTGACCATTACCATGCGATTTGTGAAAACTGCGGAAAAATAGTGGACTTTCATTATCCTGGCCTTGATGAAGTAGAACAGCTTGCATCCCATGTGACGGGCTTTAAGGTCAGTCATCATCGCTTGGAGATCTATGGAACTTGTCAAGAATGTGCGAAAAAAGAAAATCATTAATGAAAAAGCTGACCGGTTAAATGGTCAGCTTTTTTTATGACTTTTTTCGATTGTAGGATTCATCAAACTCTTTGCCTTCTAATGCTGGATCGAGTGTAAGCGGCTCTCTGCAATGCATGCACATATCCACCCGCCCAAGCACTTTTGTTTCTTTCTCACAGCCTGGACAAACGACACGTACTGCCTTCGTAGAAAGCATACCAATCCAAAAGTAAACGGCTGTACTTAATCCGATCGATAAGACGCCGAGCAGCATAAAGAAAGTCGACAGCCAGATCGATTCCTTGAAGAACACACCGATATACATGATCAGAAAGCCAACAAAAACCAAACTAAGTGCAAATGTTCTGATTTTATTAATTTTACTGGAGTATTTCGCCATCCCTAGTCCCCCTTGTCTCCAATATAGCACATTTTACCTTTCCGTTTGAATTAGTTATAGAGTTTTGTGAATAAATTGCTTATAATGATTCAATGATCTTTTTTCTTGTATTGAAGGAATTTTGATTCTATGAGGAGAAATACATAGCATTAGAGAAGAACTTTACACCCGAGTATTGGAGGAATCACTATGGAAAATCTTCTCCGTCCTATTTATCAAGAGAGAGCAAGCCATCCAGACACATTAGCTGTGATTATAGTAGAAAGAAGACATAAAGTATCTTCTGAGACGGATAACTTTGATGCAGCACTTTTAGTCATCGTAAAAGAAGCGGAAGAGCCGTTATTTATCAAGCACTATGAATCCGATCACCAAACAGCTTCTTTAAATGTTGTCACAGATGATCAGCTGAAGGAATGGATTACCCTCGGCACTAACCGCCGAATCATTGATTGGATTTTGAATGGGAAAGTCCTATTTGATCGAAATGAATATATTTTCAACTTGATTGATGAACTGAGTACATTCCCGTTTTCAAACCGCAAACTTAAAATCGGTTTAGAATACGGCAAGCTCATTCGCAGATATATAGAAGGAAAAGCATTTTTTGAGTCAAATCAATTCCTTGATGCATATAATTCAATTGTGCATGCTCTGCATCATTTGGCACGTATTGAAGTGATCGATAAAGGCTTCCACCCAGAAGTGACGGTTTGGAATCAGGTGCGTCATATGGAACCGGAAGTATATAAACTTTATTCAGAACTCATTGAAAGCCACGAAAGTCTGCATAAGCGTTTGGAACTTTTATTTTTAGCAAATGATTTTTTGATCCATTCAAAAGCAGAAATTGGTGCCGCTCATTTGCGTCATGTCATGGAACAGCAAGATATATGGCTTTTTGGCGAGCTTCTCGCGCATCCTGATCTCAAGTATTTCACGCCTGACCTTAGCGTCATGATTGATTTCTTTGTGGAAAAAGGAATTGTTCAGGTGGAGCCGATTGAGACAAAGGGACAAAAAATCTATCATCGAGGATATTTTGTGAAAAAAGATATTGACGCATGAATATTATGATGGTATATTATTATACGTCGCTAACGAGCAACCAAGTTGCTTCGAAAGAAAAGCTGACAAAAAGAAATTGTAAAAAACACTTGACGCACACAGCGCCGAAATGTTATATTGAGAAAGTCGCCTCTGAGCGACAATGAAGATGATCTTTGAAAACTAAACAAGACAAAACGTACCTGTTAATTCGAGTTTTTATAAAAAAATCCTATGAAACATCATAGGTAGTCAGTCAAACGCTGACGAAAAACAAAACTTCGGTTTTGTACTTTTTCGGAGAGTTTGATCCTGGCTCAGGACGAACGCTGGCGGCGTGCCTAATACATGCAAGTCGAGCGGACAGAAGGGAGCTTGCTCCCGGATGTTAGCGGCGGACGGGTGAGTAACACGTGGGTAACCT
>NZ_PVRH01000005.1:0-361549 GCF_002998735.1 Bacillus sp. NMTD17 | reverse complement strand
ATACCGGGGAAGACGCTGAAGACCTCATCTCCATCGGGACGATCGGACTCATTAAAGCCATCGAAAGCTATTCCTCTGGAAAAGGAACAAAGCTGGCAACGTATGCGGCGCGGTGTATTGAAAACGAGATATTAATGACAAAAGGGGGGTGCAAAACTCTATGTTCAATTTTTTCTCCAGAAACCATTTACATATAAACCATAATATTCTATATTTAATTTATGTCATAAGGTGACGAACGGGTGCTATATGCTTTACTTATTGGAGAACAAGGTATTCACTCGTACCAAGGTTCTAAGTGAGGACTTACTTTTAATTATAGTATCCGTGGAAAGTCTTGTTCGATATTGAACAGGGCTTTTTGTTTAGGAGGCGAAAAAATGCTTTTAGAAGAAATTAAAAAGGATATTGAACAAATCGCTAAAAGAAAGGCACAGGAATACCATAATTATCATAATAATTTAGAGTTAGTTTATCAGCGAGATAAAAAACGTATTTCTAACCCCCAAAAAAAACAAGTGAAAATTCCTGATGAATGGAAACATGACCAAAAACATAATCCTTTCTATGTATTAAAGCATAAAGATAAGATCGCTAAATCTCTTTTCAAGAAAATTATAAACGGAACTTACAAACCTAATAAACCATTTCTAAAAAAAATAAAGAAAAAAAACAGTTCAAAAACTAGATTAATACATGTTTTTGAGATTCCTGATGAAGCAATATCTTATCATTTTTATAGACGTTTACTCGGAAAAAACAAACATAGATTCAGTTCATTTTCCTATGCTTATAGAAACGATAGAAATGTACATTATGCTATTCAAGATATTGCATTAGATATTAAAAATAATCCAAGAATGTTTATAGCTGAATTTGATTTCCGAGATTTCTTCGGGTCAATAAAGCACGAATATATCTATAAGCAATTCGATCAAAACGGCTTTCTTATAAGTGATTTCGAAAAGGACATAATTAAATCTTTTCTAGAGCATTTCCCTGATGGAGGTATTCCCCAAGGAACCTCATTATCTTTATTTTTAGCAAACCTTGTTTGCTGGCGCCTTGATAAAAAATTAGAAATAAAGGGATTGAGATTTGCACGATATGCTGATGACACAGTTATTTGGTCTGAAAGCTATCAAAAAATATGTGAAGCATTTGAAATAATGCAAGAATTCTCAAATATCGCTGAAGTAGAGATTAATTTTGAAAAATCTGAAGGTATAAGTTTGCTATCTAAAAAAGGAATCCCATCAGAATTTGACCAATTTAAAAATTCAATTAATTTTTTAGGATATAAATTATCAAGTGAATGTATTAGTATTAACGATGTTGCTATAGAGAAAATTAAGAAACATATAAGTTATCTTCTGTATAAAAATTTAATTCAACCATTGAACCAAGAAAAACTCAGGGCTATTAGAATCCCTAGTAATGGTGAGGATCCTCATTTCGTTACTGCTATAATGCAAATACGAAGATATCTTTATGGTAGACTAAGTGAGAATATTCTTAAAAATTATCTGAACGGATCGTATAAAAAATTAAATTTTAAAGGTCTAATGAGCTTCTATCCACTAATAGATGATGAAGAGCAAATTAAACATTTAGACAAATGGCTTGTTTCAACAATTCTAAGTACACTACGCAAAAGAAAACAATTGTTAGAATCACGAGGATTCTTAATGGATAACCTATTTCCTTTTAATCTAACCAATAAAAATATCATATTAATTTGTAAGGAACAGAAAATCGGAAAAAAATCAGGACTTGTTGAGATACCAAGTTTTAGAAGAATATATTTAGCTGTTAAAAATAATGTTTTGACAAAAGGTATAGAAGAAACAATGCATCCTAAATCTAATATTTATAATTATTAATATTTTTGGAGGGCTTAAGAAATTTTGCCCTCCAAATTCAAAAAGTAATTATATGAATAGTCTCTGAATCAACAATCAATACTTCTTCAACAATAAAGTTAATAATGGCTTTTTTATCTTCCAGCTTCAAATTATCCGCATTGACTGAACTTAAATAATCAAGTGCCCTTTTCATAGCATTTTCTCCTGCTGCCGATCCTTCTGATTCCTTAATCTCTTTTTTAATTTTATCATGCTGGGTCATAAGGTGATTTTGTTTCTTCTGTAGCTCAACAATCTGCGTTTTCACTTCTTCAATATCCAAGTCATCCTCTTCACTAAGACTAATTAAAGTGATTAAACGCTGCCGGCCTTTTTTCGCCTTCTCAATTTCTTTTTGAATCAGCTCAAGCTCATCTGCTTTATGCGTGGCCTTTTCCTCTTCTTTATAAACTCTATACTTCTCTGGATTGGTGATGAATTTATATATCTCATCCCATACGATTCTGTTCAGTTTATTTTCTGACATAGATTTCCCACAACCTCTATTTTTGGCTCCAGCATAATTCTTCCTACATTCATACACATAGAAATCTTCCCCATGTGATTTTCTCTTTTTACCAGTCATCGTATTTCCACAGTTTCCACAGCGCACTAGACCAGAAAGCAAATATGGATGAGTGCCATATTCCAATTGCTTTCTTCTGCTTTTACCAAGTAGCTCTTGAGCATATTCCCATTGTTCGTCAGAAACAACCGAAGGAATTTCAGTAACATAGCGTTCCTCTTCAGGCCTCAGTTTCATTATTGCGGGACCACCAGCCTGCTTTGATACATAACTGCCTTCTGTATCATACTTATATTGCTCATACTTCCCTTTATAAGATGGATTCATAAGGATCTGCCGCACTACTTGTCTATGCCAGACTTTTGCTCCTCTTTTCGTTGGGATGCCTAGTTTTGTTAAATGCAACGCAATTCCATTTACTCGGTTGAAGAAGTGACTTGAATGATCCGTAAACAAATCAAAAATCATTCTCACAACTTTTGCTTCTTCTTCTATTATCTCAAGCGTTCTTTTCTCTTTATTCATTCTGTATCCTAATAAACTAGGATCCTTAATTATTATCCCTTTTTTAATTTTTTGAAGTCTACCTGTAGAAGTTCTCTCTTTAATTTTGGCCTTTTCAAATTCAGAAATGGCTCCTCTCATTGAAAAGAACAGCTGCCCTTCAGGTGAATCTGCATAATCCCCATTTACGAAGGTTAAGACTATTCCTTTTTTCCGTAATTCATCATCTATAATTAATTGATTCATTAGTTTCCGCGACAAACGATCAGGATCATAACAAATCAATTCAGTAATTAATCCTTTGCGCGCATCTTCTCTCAGACGGTTTAAAGCTGGCCTTTCTAATAATTCACCTGAGAAGCCTTCATCTGCATATTTCAGGACATTTGTGGTCCCTGCTTTCTTCACACATGCTTCAATCTGGCTGTCTATGCTCGACCCTTTTATCGCTTGCTCCTCGGTCGATACCCTCACGTAAATTGCTTTCACGATTAATCTCCTTCCTCCACCACTTAATCAAATAGTGATAACAATCATTAATACGTGCGTCAACATTCTGTCCTTCAATGATTTTGACCTTCATCTTAGATCACCTCATGACAGGTTATGCCGACATGGATTGTCCCTATTTCATAAAGAAAATGAGTTTACCAGTAGATATAAAAAAGACCTGACTGAATGTCAGCCAGGTTCATGAAGGGGTCAATCTTATTCTTATTATAATGAAATTGACACCGTTAATCAAACGTTTGTTCCCATTTTTTTAAAAATAAATGAAACCAACTAAAGTTTTAATCCGTATTTACACTACTAACAACTTAACGGGGGCTAGAGTATGAAAAACAATCCTTACAATGACATTTTAAAACCACATAGAAAATTTATAGAAAATACAAATAAAATAATGCAGCAGCAAATGGTCCAATCTGCAATTGATGATTATAAAAGATATGAACACCAAATTAAAATAACCAAAAAATCAATGGAGGATTTCGCAAGATTGAAGCCTATAATTGATCAACACGAAAAGATAAAACAATCAATGCTGAATTGGACAAATTACATAACGATAAGAGATATAAATCTTGCAGAACTAAATGAAAAAATTCAATCTAACTTAAGAAACTTCAACTCAAACCCTATAATTTTAACAACTCAAGAGGAATCAGAAATAGATGGATTTTTAGAAGAATTACATTTTGAAAATGATGAAATTTCAACGGATGATCTAAACACAGTAATAGATGAAGCAGAAACTCTAAGTGAAAATGCTCAAAGCTATGTAAATGCATGGGTGAATTTTATAATTCTCATTTTTCTTTATTCTATGCCAGTAGTTAAGGATAACTTAGATATTAACTTTCAAGAATTTGTAACAGCTTTTGTAATGTTATTAGGAGAAAAAAAATCAGATAATGATTAAACACTGACGCTATTAACAAAAATAGAGTTCATGCTTTTTTAACTTATCTTCAAGTTTGCTCTAACTTCTCTTTCTTGACTATATCTTTAAATGCACCCTAAGGCTCCTTTAAATAACTGATTTTTGTACAAGGGGATATTCAAAATTTTTTCCAAAATTCTCCCTTTTTT
This sequence comes from Bacillus sp. NMTD17, assembly GCF_002998735.1. Taxonomy (NCBI): domain Bacteria; kingdom Bacillati; phylum Bacillota; class Bacilli; order Caryophanales; family Bacillaceae; genus Bacillus; species Bacillus sp. NMTD17. The sequence goes on along the minus strand of NZ_PVRH01000005.1, from coordinate 357,022 downwards.
GCATATTCAAGATCTCTAAGTTTTGATATAGTATTATCATACTTGGTTTAGAGGGTTATTCATTATTTTCATATATAGCACCTTTTGTTTTCTATAGTAAAGGCCAGTCTAAAATCAAGGGTACTTATAGAATATCTATTAATTAAATGAGGAGGAATTTTTATGGAGAAAAGACCAACTAACAGGCAAATGGAAATCCGACCAGATATGAGACCCGCTGAGAATGCAATGAACATACCAAGACACGAACAAAATTCAGCTGATAAACCGTCTCTAACAATGAAGCCACCGAAACCAAAGAAGAACTAATCTTCTTTGGTTTCACTTTTTTCAAGCATTAATGGTTTACAGCCTCCGCAACATCATCATTATTATATATAGTTACAACATAGCCTGTCTTAGTATCAACGAAAACATTTGATATTTTAACATCTTCGTTATCTTTTAAAAGTTTAGTATAATATTGTGTATTGCGAAGCAGCAGATTCCTCTCTAATTCAACAGGTCTGGAGACTTTTTCTATTTCCCCATATATTATTACTTCTGGATTATCAATTTTTCCAATTGATATAACTTGAGGATCATTGTTCAAAAAAGTCTCATTCCATACTGAACTGGTTCTAGAAAGCCCAGCTGTTCCACTTCTATTTCTAACCACGTTAACTAATTTAATCATCCACTTATAGACAAACTCCGAAACAGCCCAAGAGAATAGGAAACTGAAAATAACACTAAATGAAACAAAATAAACAAGAAACGCTAGATTATTTGATAATTCAAGAACATCACTTAAAGTACGAATAGATAGCCAAGAGTTATCTGCAATTTGGTGGTTTACAAATGTTGCTGTAAACTGATAAATCCCAAGAACGATCATACCGACAGGAAACCACAAAATAGCACTAATTGCTGCAATTTCAAAGTTTGAATGCTTACTTGTTGGATTTAGACCAAATAACTGTATCCAAAAATAACTTAACAAACCTGGTAAAGTGAAGATTAATACCGCTACAAAGTTCTCCATGTTACTCCTCCCTATCTCAATACCAATTAAGGATAAAACTTAGACACTGTTTTTCTTTTTGATAAATATAACACCTTTGTTCATTTAGCCATTTCTATATTTTCTCTAGAAAGGACACCTTAAAAACGTTCTATTAAGATAGAATTTCTGTTTCAATCGCAATATTTTCTCCTAGATTCACTAGCAGTGGGTCATCATTCTTTTCTAAAAATTTAGCTATTTGATGCAGAATCTCACTAATTTTTTCGTTGATCGGCATATTTTGATTTAATAAGAAAATGCAGAGAATCGTATCACCTACTTGATAAAGCGTATCTTCATCTTTTGTTTTTTCAATGTGATATTGCATCTTTTTAAAAAACCATTCAATTTCGTTCAAATCAACCATCGGGTAATATTGAATTTTATACAGATTACCTTCATCAAGGACGTCCAATTCAAATATGGCTTCAAGTTCTTCTTTACTTAAATGATTTTCAGAAAGTTCATATTCACCCTCTGCTGCTTCCTCATCAACAGTGTACTCAGCTGTATAAAGCCGCTGAATGAATTCATCAAAGGAATCTGCTAAATTAAAGTCTTCTTCCATCTCAACATCAAAATAATGAATTGTAGGATTCTCTTTCGTTTTTCGATAATCCATCGCTACCCAAGTATGGCCATCCCCGTTAATCAAAACAAGCCCTTCTGGCAGCTCCCACTCTTTTATTAAATAGGCACTATCCATAATCCCCTCATCTTCTGCAATTCCCAAAAGATGATTAAATTGAATATGATCCTCAGCCCAAGAATTAGAGTGAGTGGTTGGAAAAGCATTATGAACTATATAACCGCCATTCTGTTCCAATATGAGCTTTTTATATGTATCTGGCAAAGTGACTCCTAGTTTCTTTTCAGCCTTAGCTACTTCTTCTGCGGTGATCTTTTTTAACGTATAGTAACCTTCATCGTCTATTTCCCAAAAAGATTTCAAAGTTTATTTCCTCCTAGTGTCATTTAACAAAACTCCCTTACGAACATATATTCTGTTAAACTATTTTTGGTGGTGATTTTATGTCTGATCTCGAAAGAAAGATCTATCGAATTATTTATAATATGAGTCGCTTCCGTAAGAATCCAACAATTGATGATCTGAAAAGAAAAACTGGTAAAGACGAAAGGGCTGTAAGACAAGCAGTACAAAACCTTCTGTCAAAAGAAGAATTGATATGGGATAAAAAGAAAAGAGAATGGCGGTTTTAAATATTAACTATATTTTCTTTATCCGAGTGCCTGAATACAAAACTAACAAGAGCAACTTCTGTATAGAAGTTGCTCTTGTTCTAATCTTCATCCTCAGGATCTTCGTCTACACCCAATATCAAATTCTGATCAGTAAAATACATCTCGTAAAGTGTACTCTCTGTTACTTCTCCATTTAATATTCTTTGGTTAAGTATAAACATTAAATCTATAGGTTCACGATCATAATAAATGTAATCTCCTTCTTCGAAATGAAGAATAGGCTTATTTAAGTAGGCATAAGATTTTGGCTTTGTAAAGTACGTCCATTGCACTTGAGGATGGTTTCTTCTAATAACTTCTGCATAATAAATCCCTATATCCATTGCTATTGCATAGTCCACTTTCGCTAATTCAACTGGATTAGCCAATAAACTCTCTTTTTCATCTTCATAAATATAATCAGGATATTGACTTAATCGTTCTAATTCTCTACCAATCTCTTCTTCTGATAGTTCATAAATCTCCACTTGAGATAAAAACCAACTATAGATATCTATAAGTGATTCGGGAGTGAAATTAAAATCCACTTCTCCATTAGTAACATTTTTCAGAATTTCAATCCGGTCTGGAATCTGATTAATAAACCACTCGAAGTGAATTTTAGCTTCTTTTTTCGATAAATTCTCAAAGGATTCCACTGTAACCGGTGGTTCCATTAAAGGGTATTCCATGAACTAACCTCCGCTTAAATAGTTACTTATGAATTTGATAAGGAATTTTCTTTTTCTCTAAGTATTCCTTCAAGTTCTTAGTGATACCTATCTTACCAGTTTTGGCACTTTTAAAAAAGTGCCACTTTACGCCTTTAACTCTGCCTTCACTTCTTAACCTGGCATCTTTATCAATTTGTTTTCTCACAAAGTTTGATAAACTTGTATAGCCAACTTTAGATTCGTGTGCAACACCTTTTTTTGAAACATAAGCATCAATTATTCTTTTTTCAAACACATATTTTTTCTTTTTCCTGTCGTAAACTTTTACATTTTTAAAAGTTTTGTGGCCATTTCCATTAACATGAGCATTTAGATATTTTTCACCTTCTGCACCGGTTTTGAATCCTCTTGCAGGAAGTGTTGGCTTTGGAGTAGGTTTGGGTTTTGGAGTTGGTCTAACTTTTCCTATTCCTCCTCCACCAGCCGGGTATCCGTTGCCTCCTCCCATATCTTTATTCATAAACGCTGTTATTACTGGATCATTATTTGAGCTAGAAATCGTTTCAGCATCTTCGTTTATTCCCAAAAGCTCTTCAAGTTCTTCATACGCATCTGATTCATTATCTTCCTCAATAATCACACTACTATCTTCTTGATATGCCTCATCATCTTGACCGACAGCTTTTGCTTGTGGAATAAAACCTGTAACACCTACAAACAATGAAAATATTAATAGTAAACTTAAAATCTTGTTAGTGATTTTCACCTATTAATCCTCCTGTTTTAGTTCTGTTAGTTATTTATGAATTTTATAAGGAATTTTCTTTTTCTCTAAGTATTCCTTCAAGTTCTTGGTGATACCAATCTTTCCTGTTCTAGCACTTTTGAAAAAGTGCCACTTTACGCCTTTAACTCTGCCTTCACTTCTTAACCTGGCATCTTTATCAATTTGTTTTCTCACAAAGTTTGATAAACTTGTATAGCCAACTTTAGATTCGTGTGCAACACCTTTTTTTGAAACATAAGCATCAATTATTCTTTTTTCAAACACATATTTTTTCTTTTTCCTGTCGTAAACTTTTACATTTTTAAAAGTTTTATGGCCATTTCCATTAACATGAGCATTTAGATATTTTTCACCTTCTGCACCGGTTTTGAATCCTTTTGCTGGAAGTGTTGGTTTTGGTGTAGATTTTGGTGTTGGTTTTGGCTTTGGTACAATGGAACCACCTCCACCACCGCCTCCTATACGGCCTCCATTAAAACCACCTCTATCCCAAGATTGAGTAGTTATTTTAATATTTTGTAGTTCTTCTTCGCTTAGAGAACCTTCGTCTGAACTTTCTTCGACTCCTTGAATTTCTTCAAGTTCTTCCTCAGCATCAGTATCATTATCTTCCTCAATAATCATGCTACTATCTTCTAAATAAGCCTCATCTTCGTCTTGACTGACAGCTTTCACTTGTGGAATAAAACCTGTAACACCTACAAACAATGAAAATATTAATAGTAAACTTAAAACCTTGTTAGTGATTTTCACCTAATAATCCTCCTATTTATGTAATTTAAAGCTCCTTTAGTATAGTTTTACTTCAAATTTAAATAAAGACTTTAGAGGATATTTAAGGTAAATTTAAGATTTTATTGTAATATAATAGAATTATTTGTATTTAGAACTTTTTAATAGAAGCATTTAATTCATTGAGGAGACATCATGAAGTAACAACTGAGGGGATACTAATACTAAACGTAAAAAACGCCCCATCCGGCTAGGGACGGGGCTGCTTTTTTACAAAGTTATTTTTCGTTTGAAGTTTATTAAAGATTTATCCGATGTTCCGGAATCGTCGATTATAAACACTTGTAAATCAATTTCTTTGATATTTTTATAGTTAACATCTTTTAATGACCAATAAGTCAGGCTCTCAAACGTATCCCCTTGCTGTTCCAATTTCCCATAGCTTTTATCATAGTCAACGTAAGTTAGGTCTTTAGGACCCAACGTAGTCTTTGAGTTCACTCGTATAGCGCGTGTAGCAGCAGCGATGGAGTATTTTTTATCCTTAGATTTATTTTTAAATGATAGACTCATCCCTATGAGTCCCTCTGAGAAATGTATCTTTTCTACACTTACCTCTAAGCCGTTAATTTCATCTGTATACGCAACGTCAATAGTGTGTGTATCTTTTGGCAGAGCGTCAGTGAACGTGCCTACTGTACTATCTTCGAAGTTGTAGTCAATGTCTTCTTTAAGATCAGATACTTTTACGCTCCTACACCCCGTTAGAAGTAGTAGAAAACTAGTAAAAATCAAAAAATATACGGAAATCTTCTTTATCTTTATATCTTCCGCCTCCCCTCCGCTCAATTATACGTAATTATTATGTAAGACGGCTACCCACATTTTATACGTAAGCAACCGCCAAAAATTCCGCTTATTTCTTTCCGACTTCATCTAATGCTTTTCTATCACGGATCATGTGACAGTACTTATTTCAATGCTTTTTGAAGAGCTGCTTTAGTCTTTGGACCATAGATGCCATCAGCAGCAAGTCCATACATAAGCTGAAACCGCTTGACCGCATTCGCAGTTTTCGTTCCATAATAGCCGTCAATACCATTGTTTTTTGCCCCCTTTTCAGGATAGAAATAAACAGCAGCCAGAGCCTCCTGTAATGCTTTTACACCAGCGCCCTTTGTTAAAGGCTTTGTTACTTTAATAATGCCAGATGGCAAGTTAAATGATTTTTTAGGTTTACTCGTTTTTGGCTTGGATGACGTATTTTTGACAGGTGTCGCTTTCACAGGTTTGGCTGTTGCCTTTTTCCCTGTATGAGCGGTTGCAATACCCGCCTTGAAGCTGTCCCAGCGATTAAGCAGCTTTCGTGGACATTGTTTACCGCTCCATCTCTTATGAGGTACAACGTTTGCCAATGGGATGCCTTGTTCTGTCATCAGCTTCCGAATGAGCCATTGAGCATTTTCAACCGCTTTTTCAAAATTGCCGTCTGCATTTTCACAAATCTCAATTCCAATTGACTTCATGTTTCCGGTTCCTCGGCCATCTCCTGCATGCCATCCGTTTTCATTTAACGGCAGATGTTGATAGATGCGATTTTCATCCACCGTATAGTGCCAGCTTACACCTGTACTAGATCGTTTCACAAACGATGCGTGACTCGCTGCGTTTGCCCCTTTTGCTGTGTTAGCTGTGTTATGAACCGTAATATATAAAGGTTTCATATAGTTGCCAGGACGGTTCTTGTTGCTTTTCGGAATAAAATCTTTAATGATTTTTACCACGTTCATCGTCTCCTTTGATCAATTTAATATAAAAAGAGCCACCTCGTGGCAGCTCCTTACTTCGTTAATCCTTTTTGTTTCAGGATTTCTTTTTGTAACTTGCCTTTGTCAGTCACATAGTTGTTTTTAAACCATGCCACCAGTGTTGTTACGATTGTAAAGATCATTGAGCCAGCAAGGTACAATGTCTCAGCCAACGAAGTGACTTGATCCTCGCTGATCGGCAAGATTGGCTTGCCAAATAGAATTAACGTTTGGTTGATCAATGCCATAAATAGAAGCACCGTGCGGATCACCGTGCCTTTGTCGAAGTTTTTCATATTCAAATCCTCTTTTCTTTTTATTTTTGGTTTCTTTCAATGCGATCTAGTTTTTCTATGACAACATCATATTTCTCACTGAATTTTTCTAACACTTGGTTTTGAGCATCTATTTGCTCGTTGAGTTTACTTTCTCTTTCTTTTGTTGTGTTGAGAACATAAAACAACACCCAACAAAAAAGAACCGCAAAGGGTCCTTGTGTCATCAAATATTGCGCCAAATCCATTTCCACCATACTCACCTACTCCCTCACTTTGTACACCCCCCTTAAAGAGGCAAAATAAAAAGCCCCTCTAGGCTTCGTATTGTTCTCCTGTTATGTCTTGATAGTCATCTACCGAGATCCAGCCAATGTTTACATAAAAGGCAATGTCTTCAGGACCATAACACTTCCAATCCCAAAACTGCTTTATATCCGCAACTGTTGGATATATCATGATTTTCCACCACCCTTCAACTCCTGAATCTCAGTCATGAGTTGAGCTAGTTGTTTTGCCATCTGCGCCTCACGCAATTTAGCTGCAGCTGCTTCCTTTGACAGTTCAGTCAATTGTTTGGTTAAGACCGCGTTTTGCTGTTTTAGTAAATCAATATCATACGGCGGTTGCTCTGTTTTTAAGCTATCAATGTACTCCTGGGTTGCCGACTCGCTCCATGTTTTGCTTGCGGAATTATATTCCGCTATATATAACCCTTCTTGGGGTTGGACATCTGTAAATCCCTCTGGAATTTCAGCATCATCGGGTATTTCTTTATCCCCACCAGGTATATACTTAAAATTATCATCATAGGCGTATATTGGCTTCATAAAATCACTCCTTTGCTTTAAACATACAATTCACGACAATAAACTCAGTATTACTACTCGTGTCTTGTATGCAGAAACGTCCATCTGTAGCGATATACTGTCTACTAAATTGCGGTCCCTTAAAACCACCGGTACTAGAAGCGATGCCAACATTATAGAGAGGGAAAGGCGGTTCACACCCTTCTGGCAACATAAACGCACCAACATCCCCAAGTGTACCGCCTGTGATGGCTCCTGTAACATGAACAATGCCCATCGCATCCTTTGCAACGCGAACCCGATAGTCATTATTGACCTCAGACTTATATGTTTTCCATCCGTTTCTGATAGTCGGTAACTTCCAGTCGAGTTTTGCATCTTTACTGGTTGTAATTCTCTCCCACCCTTTGAAACCTTGTGCATGGAATGTGCCAATCCAAGTTATGTTATCAAATGATCTTGTAGCGATAATGCGTTTATATATGACTTCGTTTTGTTCATACGCAGTTTCAAAAACATCAACATAATAAAAACTTGTATCATTTTCTACTGGAGCATTAAGGAGTTGAGCTCCCATGTAAGGACCTGTCGGTAATTTGAATATATCGGTACCATTTGGAACCCTCGCAACTCTTCCATCGTTTGGAGTGAGCCTATATAACTGACTATTATTCCATTTATTCCTTTCGGCAACTGACGGCAGCTGCGTCCAAGTGATAGATATATGGGTAGAATTATAGTAGAAGTAATATGCATTACCTGACGTGTCTACTGCAAAACCGGTTCCGATGTTGTTTTGTCCCACCGTCTGAATACCTCTCAAATAGGCATTGCTTGGCGCTGGGGAATCTTCTACACCAGGGGATGCAATGAAAGTGCAGGTCCCTTTGTCTTTAATCGCATCATAAATATTTTTGTCAGCCGGAACAGAGATCAAGTACTTGCCGTCATCAGCTGTGATCTTATATAGCTGCGATTCATTCCATTTTTTCTTCTCTGCTGTAGATGCATGTGGCTGAGTATCGCCAATATGTTCAATGATCTGATCTAACAGTCCAAAGTCATTTTCAAGCAACACTTTAACCATTTCATTGAACAAATCCGCATGAGCTTTATCACTTGTTTCAAACACTTTAGGAGATTTAATGTCCATCGATGAGCACTCCTTTCCTAGTAAATATCATCAATCTCAAAGATGAATTCAATGTCACCATCTTTTTGCTTGTCTGTCATAGTGCGGATGGCGGTGAATTTACCGTCTTCGTCGACAAGTGCTAGTTCGTTGATCACTTCTCCTGCCAGTTCTCCTTCAGCGATGGTGCACGTGTACCGGATCTTCGCCGGCTCCATGAATTTATAGGAATCAATGTCCTTTTGAACAAGTTCATTTTTGAGTTCTTGTTCTGTTCCATCCAGGGAGATTGGCTTTCCGTCCTTCGTTCCTCCATTCCCAAAAGCCATCTTAACCACTTTCGTGAGCTTCGTTCCCTCCGCTCTAGCCTTCGCCATTTGTTGGCGAGCATAAAGCGTTGTAACGGTTAATTGATCAGCCATTATGATCCTCCTTTATAAATCTATTTGTTTGGACGTGGCAGCTAGATATTTTGAACCGTCTAGCGGTACTGATCCATCAAGCGTCCAATATTTCTGCTTAATGATTACACTTCCGCTTTGCTCATTTGATACATGAGCAGCCATGCGGAATGTTACTTTCCTTTTTTCTTTATTTACGTGTTTGAAACGAGATCGGAGTGTAAGAGCTGCTTGTTGATCCGTTTCGTGTTTGGCTCCTACCATGACATATCTTGTACGTCCAAGAACTTTCATTTCTTTTTTGAGCTTCATGGCCAATTTTAAAGACTGCCTAAACCGAACAGGAATGTCAGTAGAATTGCGCGATCCGCTCAAATAAAAAGTGCCATTAAGTAAAAACTCTCCATTTAACAGAATCGGGATGTGATCAAAAAAGCCCACTCTGCTGCGCAGTGTGAGCCGGTTATGATAGTCTTTGATTTCATGAACATCCGTATGATGTATGCTTGTAAATTTGTAAGCCAAGTGAGCCGGCTTCAAGTTTTCAAGCGTCTCTACAATGTATCTGGTATTCTGCAGGTCATCCAAATTAACACGAAGAGAGAAATGATAGCAACCAGTTGTAAGACGAACCACTGCGCTAGGATTCTTCAGGAAGCGGTTGACTGCCCTCTCTAAAGAAGCATAAGTAATCGGTGGAATGTTGGACATGAGATTCAAAATACGTGCCCTGCGCAGCTCAATAGAATCACCTGACTCCCGCTTCACCTTCAGCATCCTTTCCCATCGATCCAATCCCCATGTTGCTGTGACCGGAAACAATTGATCAGTCATATCAAAAATAGAATCGTCTAGCCTTTCCATCTCGGGAGCTTCGGATTTCATGAGCTCATCAAAATCTGTGATCTCTGTGAGATAAGCAGGAAGGTAAGCTTTCATTTCATCAAGCTTGCTCAATGACGTTCACCTGCCCTAGACGCGGAATTTCAATGTCTTGGAGCGGCAAGTTTTTGGCTTCACCATTGATCAAGACATCCGCATAATCAGAGACACTATCCGCATGATACAAAATGTCATTGATCGCTGACATTCTGATCACATTTTCTTCAAAGGCAAGTGATTTTAGGAGAGTCTTGATCTTCTCCTCTATTTCTTGTTGAGCATCTTCAAGTGAATAGTCCATTTTAAGCTCCACCGATACGGACACCTCAACATCTTTCCACTTGGCGCTTTCGACAGTGGCAGTAGCCCCGATTGGTGCTTGGCCTTCCCCTTCTCCTGGAACCGGATCAATGTACTCTTGGACCTTATTGACGAGCAGATCCGTCGCAACATCAAAATTCCCGTCAGTGATGACAACTTTTACTGTGCCTTCACCATTCCAAAGTGGGAACACCTTCGCCCTGCCAACTCCTTCAACTTCTTCAGCCCACTTTTTATAGTGAGCTTTGTTGGCACTGACAGCCTCCCGCCTTGCCCTCATCAAGTACCGTTCATACAGCGCTTCATCGTCTTCTTCTTCTTGACCAGGTATTTTCAGCTCCTCAAAAATGACTGATTCTAAACCTGGTATGTTATCGAGTGATAGGAGCGGCAGTTCTGCAAAATTCCCATTGCCTACAGCACCAGTCGTTTCACACTTCAGCGTGCCGTCAGATTGATATTGAAAATATAGACTGTCAATGTAGAACCTTGAGCCAATTGGTATTCTGATACCTTCAGGCGAGACTTCAACGGACCATACAGCACTTGTGGCCGCTTTACGAGTGATTCCAACTTCAGCAGCTCGTTTATCTAAAAATTCTCCCTGCGCTGTATCCGCAAAGACAAGATCGAATACCTGGTCTAGCCATATATAAGATTGAGCAAGTTCGGCAGCTGCAGGAGCCAACGCATTCCATATCACGCTGTTTTCTCTTTTATCTATGTCATCAGGTATTCTTTCCAACATGCGTTCCATGATGGCTTCATACGATTGTTCCTCAAACATCTTCGCCAATCACCTCCTCGATCTCCAAGGTTCCTTCATCTGTCACCACGTCAAATACCACCTTAAAGGCTGCACCCTCTTTAGTGATCTTAAAATCTTGCACACTTTCAATTCTTTCATCTACTAAAAGAGCTTCTTCAATGAGCCGCGGAATCTCCATCTCCTTGTATTCATCCGTTGATTCTTCATCAGACACAGCTTCTTGAACCTCACATCCTACATCATGGCTATAAACAGCATGTGAATATCGTTCCGTTCGCAAAGCCATATAGACGAATTGACGAATAGCATCAAGACCATTAATCTTTTCATTGGTTAAACGGCCAGACTCAAAGTCGATTCGGTAGGTAGTCGAAGGTTCAACAATATCCTCTTCGTCCTCATCCAAATCCTCAATTTCTTCTTCAGGTGAAAGAGCCATTATGAACCACCTCCTACTACTTTATCTAAGATGTAAAATATCTGGCCCCCTGTCATCGCAAGAACCATGACACTATCGCCTTCTTCGAGTGCATCATCTTCATCTTCGTCCAATCGAGTTGGCCACATAAGCAGATCTTCCGGAATAATGAGTTTGTCATTCTCCTTGAGTCGAACACTAAGAGGGGAAACAGACACCACATCACCAAGTATCAATTCCATAGGCGATTGTGCATCCACAGCATTGACAGCCAATCGCTTAATTGCCTCGCTTAGTTTCATGACTGGTTCCCCGTTGGGATTGTATTCTTTTCAACGACATCAATTGTCATGGTGTGTTTGGTTCCCTTAAATTCATGGCTGTCTTGATCGATCCAATACGTTTTCTTGATGCCGATATCCGGAATGATGATCCGGACAGGCATGCCGCTTTGTAATCCAGGTATACCTAGAGCTTGGATGCTTTTCAGTTCTTTTTTTACACCCTTCTTTTGCGCCAGTCGTACATCAGCTCTCTTTTGCAGCTGTGCTTGGTTGATCTCTCCTGACACTCTTTCAACGTGCTGGAGGATGCCGTATTTACTTCTAGCAGCACTATCATTCGCCACAACCAGCATTTCAATTTCTTTCTTTTGAGTGACAGTTTTCGGCTTCTTGGGTTTAGTGTTTTTCTTATCTTTGTCTGTAGACTTCGATTTCTTTTTTTCCTTCTTTAAAACTTTGATTTTTTCCACTCGTGTAGCTCTCATCTTCACACGAGTGGCCGTTTCCTCAATCGAGGTGCTGTACTGATAATCAATGAGATTCACGCCTGATTCAATGACCCATACTTCGGACGGATCAGGCCATGCTCTAAGTCCCATCTTTCCTTTAGCAGAATAGATTTGATAGTTACGTCCTGTTTGCTTTTTTGTTTCCCTGAGAGCCTGCAAGATGATGTCATAAAGGCTTGTATCGTTTTTGAATACAAGCGATTTAATGACATGCCCTGTATTGGCGATAGAAGTCATTGGAATTTGAAAGTCAGCTCCAATCCGCCTTAAGATTTGATCTGCTCTTTGATTTGAAAAAACATAGACATCCTGGTTCTTCACCAAATACTGAAGCATATCGTATGCGGTAAAGGTCAGCTTTTCATTCTTGGGCGTTCTTGCAAACACTGTTCCACGAAAGAGTTCTTTTCCTTTCCACTTGAAAAGAACAGTGTCACCCTCTTTGATGCTGTAATACTTTTGACTTCCTTGTTTTGTAACGATCGTTGCTTGTATTGAGCGGGGGGCCTGATACCTTTGCCCCCGAAGTGTCACGCTCTCTGTCACAAGCTCGTACATGGTACCGCTTCTGATGGCAAAAAGCTCAATCAATGTCAGCCCCCCTATTGTGGTATTTTTAATTTTTGACCAGGGAAAATCCAATGCCCTGGTTGTCTAATATTGCGTCTACTCCGCTTGATCATCGCAGCTTTATTCGCATTCCAAATGCGGCGCCATTTTGTACTATCACCATAGAAGCGGCCAGAAATATCCCACAATGTATCGCCCTTTTTAACGGTGTACACTTTTGGTGCGCCTTTTGAGCTGCGTTTTTTGCTGCTCTTTTTGGCTTTCCGTTTGATTTTTCTAGGTGATGCCGTTTTGTATTCTTTCAGCTGCAGCGTGAATTCACGATCGCCGACGTCATACGTACCTTCATTGTGATTAAAGTTTTCTATGCTGCATTGCATATTGATTTTGGTTCCAGTAACGATAAAGCGTACAGGCTTTTTTGACTTCATGAATCGCTCTATTTTGGCAATTGCATTCTCTGGTGATGGAATGCTTTTATATTCAGCGATCGGTGTATACTTCTTCGGAAAAAAGGCTGTAAATGAAATTTGGCGAGCCCCTGGTACATCCAAGAATGTGAGCTCGCCAAATTTTGATACTTTGATAGATTCATTTTGTACGTTGTTGTTCAGTTCAAGTTTTTCAGGAAGAACAGGGAATCGCAGTTTGTCCTTCCCTTGCGAAATCCACAATTGATATTTTGATTTAGCCATCGATCACGACTCCCTTCGTTCCAGTGTTGATTTCATTTTCTAATTCATCAACCAACATCTGTTTGATCTTTTCAACAAGTGAATCTGCATCTTGGCCATTATGATAATGCTGCTCACCATTAAAATTAATGATGATCTGTTTTGATCCACCAGAAGCAGACGGTGTATTTGCTGTACCTGCTGTTACTGTTTGCACCTGCCCTTGTGAAAGCTCAGATGATGTAGCAGTGGCCGGATCGTAAACATTCATTCCTAAAGCCTGTGCAGCTTGAGCCAACAAGTAGCGGCCACGAATACCACGCTCTTCAGGAATAATCCATTCACGCTTGTTTCCTTCACCAACTCTGGCGATTTGTTCTTGCGTAATTAGACCACCGTTTGCATAACCCTTATATGGTCCACCGTTTCTGATACTTCTCAACCCAGGCGTATTATAGACACTTCCATATCTGCCTTTAATGTAATTGATAGCAGCTGCAGCATTATGAATCGGGTTCCAGATGTCGTTCATGCCGCTTGCCTTATTAGAATTAAAGGTCGGATCAATGGTTTGCATTAATCCTTTAGACGGCGTTCCTCTCTTGGCGTTGGAATCCCATAAATTGATCGCTTTCGGGTTTCCACGTGACTCATTCTGTGCGATCGTCATCAAACCAGGTAGCCAGCTCATCGAAGTGCCGGTTGCCATTAGAGCAGCCATAAGCCATTGTTGAACACTCAGGTTAGATGCACCCATTCCACTAAATGCAGCGATCAAGGAACCGGCTTGATTCTCTGCAAATTTCTTCACGTCAACTGAGTCGAGCCCTTTAACAACACCAATCGATGCAAATTTCCCGAGACTCATCATGACACGTGAAGGAGAATGAATGTCTAATTCTTCGCGGAAAGCTTGCTCCACTTTCTTGGCCATGTCCTTGGCTGCTTGTGTCACTTCACTTCCTTTTGACCTCATACCGCTATTAAATGCGTCAATTAGTCCAGCGCCCCAGGTAGGTGATACTTGTCGAGCGGATAAGAAAGGTTGTCTTACATTTTGATCTAAGAATTGACCTGTGCCAGTTGGTGTCATGTTTTGACCTGCAGCAAAGCCGGTGACAGTTTGAGCTCCATAAAGCGGTGTTGATGCTTGAATTTGAGAAAATGGTTGATTAATATTGGCCTGTTTCCACTGATCAAGTGAAACGACTTTGCTGTTTAACCCTTTTTCAAAGTCAGTGCTAAACTGTTCCCCGTATTTAGATGCGTTGGCCGCGTCTCCAATTGATACCGATCCACTTGCAGATGTGGAAACTGATGAAGCGGCTGCCGGTCTCATAGGAGATGATGAGCTTGCTGGAGAGGTTGGTGATGCACCGTTTGGCACAACAGACATTCCAAGGTGAGAAGCAGCCTGAGCAAGCAGCATCTTTCCGCGTCCTCGGTTATTTTGAGTTGGAATAACAAATTCGTTACCTGCTTCACCGACCCATGATAAGGTTGGCTGGGTGATATAGCCGCCTGTGGCTTTCTGATCTGGCTTTTTCCCCTTAGTAGGGATTTTTTTATACCCTGTCTTTTCTTCACCTTTTTTTTCAAAGATGGTAAATACCTTTCCGCTTACTCCCTTGACTTTATCAACCACATTGCCAACAACACCAAAGATGCCATCCCACGTATTTTTTAGATTCTCAGCATGTTTTTTTAATGGATTAAAAACATATTTTTCAAACCACCCACTCACTGTTTTCCAAATACCCTTGATGATTCTCCATGCATCCTGAAATTTCTCCCACACGAAGGTAATCGCTGGCTCTGCATACTTTTTATATGGTTGCCACACATACTCATCAAACCATTTCGCAAGTATAATCCAAGTGGTTTTAATCCAATTCCACGTGCTTTTAAACAGGTTCCAAATAAACATGATAGCTGGCAATCCAACATTGATGAAAGGCTGCCATACGAAGGTATCAAACCATACCGCAAATGTGCCCCATACGAATTGAATCCAATTCCAGAACTCCGTCAACTTAGTCCACACCCAGACAATGGCTTCAATTGCCACTGATCCAAATGGTTCCCAGACATATGTCATAAACCATGCCGAGAAAACAGACCAGGTGATTTGTATCCAGTTCCATAATTCAACGATCTTGTTCCAGACAAGGGTGATCGCAGCGACCGCCACTTGTCCGTAAGGAGTCCATACATTGTCCATGAACCATGTTGATGCAGCTCCCCATACGGTACTAATCACTTCCCACGCAACGACAAAAACACCAACTACAAAGTTGATGATTGGAACTGCAAAGTTATAAATAGGCAGCCACACGTTATTCATGAACCACGAAGAAAGCTGACCCCATTTCTCTGTGATCCATGTCCATGTGTCACTGAAGAACGTTGTAATAGGTGTTAGAACATTATCATTGAACCAACCGGAAACAGTGCTCCATGTTTCTTTAATCCATTGGACTGCATTTTCTGCACCTTTGACAATCTCATCCCATTTCTTTTGGATGGTTCCGTTGTCGAACATCTTTCCAATCCATTTGCCAAGATCACCGCCAAAGATGCTGCCTAATACTCCACCGATAGCTGTTCCGATACCAGGGGCGATCATTGTTCCGATTGCCGCTCCACCGATACCGCCACCTAGATTCCCGACAAATCCACCGATCTTCTCGCCTTTATTGTCATTATTCATGCCTAGCAGTTCTGTAGCTGCTATAGCTGTCCCGAGAATAGGAATACGTTTCCCGATGCTCTTTGCGCCCTTACCGACTTTACCTAAGAATCCACCGCCACGCCCTTGGTTTGGTGTCGTTGGTCTTACTGGCTCACCTCTATTGATCCAAGGCTGACGATATTCAGGAGTTCGTGGGTTCCTTGGAGGACGCCCTGCTCTTCCAGCTCCGCTGATTACACCACCGCTTGTTCCTGATCCCATTCCTCCTCTTAAACCTTTGCCCCATTTATAGACAGCAAAAGCTCCGGAAAGAATGGATTTGAGCGGCTTTAACAACGTGGCCACTTTTCCAAGGAATGCGAGTGCAAATGCATTGGCAATCAAAGCACCAGCAATTGAGCCTTCTCCTGTGAGAGCATTCAAGTTGATCTCACCGATCTTCTTGGTGATACGAATTCCTAATTGCGCTGGATCAAGAGCTTCTAAAAATGATTCGATGAATATCCTTCCTGCTTTTGCACCAGCGTCTACGAAAGAATCATCCGTCGATTTATCATCAATACCAAGTAGACCATTAATCACACCGTTTATGATGCCACCATAGGTCTTACCAACATTCTCGGCCATTTTGAAAAGACCAGGTTTCCCCGTCTTCTCCCACCACGCTCCGAAAACATCTTTCGTGTTATCAAGGACGAGCTTCCAGCGAGTTTCAAAGTCCATTTTTCTGTATTTTTCTAACTGTTCAAAGTGCTTCTTCAGCTTAGGGTTGTCTTTAAACTTAACCTTCAGTTCTTGCGTCTGCTTTTTGGTTAATTTCTCACCAGGAAACAAGATTTTGAACTGATCACCAATAAATCCGAATACGCTTTTGGTCGGATCAAGGAAACTGTTAGCAAATTTCTTGCCCGCCTTTTCAGCTTTATTGGAAAGATCGGTCAGTACAAAGGAGTATTCCCCACGCCACGTTCTAAATGCTTCTAGTGCAGGTTGGAACGCAGCTGCAAGTCCTTTACCCCAAGGCATCAAAATAGAGTTGTTGATGAATGATTTGACACCAAGGAATAAGTTGGCCAAGTTATCGGACATTTTGATCATCATGTCGTTGTATTTGCCAAATTCCTTCGTTACTTCTGGCCAAGTTTTATTTATGTCCTTGCCGCTCTTTGCAAGTTTTTCGAGCTTACCTCTGGCATCACCAGAGATCGCCCCCATTTCTTGAAAAGCAGCCGTTGCGTCACCGATAGGACGCCCCGATTTAATGCCGTCATATAAACGTCCCATCCATAACGCAACTTCGGAAAATGGCCGTTGAACACCTGCAGCAACATCCCCAACTAGCTTCATGCCTTCTGTGGTCGATAGAGCATTCCCTGTAAATACTTGGAGAACACGACTTGACTCAAATATCTCGTCACGTGTAAATGGCGTTTGACCAGCAAAAGCTGTCAATTCATCCAGTCGTGCATCTGCTTTTCCTCTGCTACCTAGCAATGTTTCAAACGCAGTGGTCATGTTTTGGCGATCTGCGACCATTTTGAGCGGCACAACAATACCGCCTGTTGCACCGGCACCGACTCCAAGCAAACCAAGTGTGCTGGTGACAGCTGACACGATCCCCCGTAATGGCTTTGTGATTAGGTCAAGGACCTTAATTGTGGTTGTGTAAGTCCGTCCCAAATGGGTATTCGCAAATGAGACAGCCCCACGTACTGGAGCGGTGAAACGATCAATAGCGTTGATCGCCACCCTGTATTCTGTACCCAAGGTATTCCGAGTATAAGACGCTATACGGCTGACTGTACGCCGGACCATATCAACGGCTCTGATTGTATAGCTGTAGCCTCGGCCAAGCTGACGCGCTGCATATGAAGCAATACGTCTGATCCCTGCGGTTGCACGATCATGAACCGTTATGGCAAACCGCTCTACTTTCCCAAAGTTACGGTTGATATAACGGCGCAGCCGAACAAGACCTGGTGTTGCCTGATCTTTAATGCGCATCAGCACACTATGAGTACGCGGCATCTTGCGTTGTAAGAAGCCATTGAACTTTCGTAGTGCTTTTGTTGCCAGATCATTTACTTCAATCGTCAGCTGATAAGTTCGAGCAAGATCACGCAATACAAACCGCTGCACACGTCTTAATGCAATTGTGGCATTGTCCCTGATTCTTAAAGTGATTGGCCGCTCTGATCTGCGGCGCAATCTATCAAGTCGTTCTAGGTCCCCTCTGATCAAACGCAATTTACGCGTGATCCGGTCTTGTAATTCAAACCGAGCGGTTAAACGGGCCATGTCTTATCCTCCTTTCTTCGATTCCTTTTCAAGCACTTCTAATTTATGGGCTATTAACCCAAACAAAAAGCCCTTGAAACGCCTTGGCGCTTCATAGACCTCTAAGAGTTCAGACGGGGAGTAATGAAGCTCATGCATGCAGTAATACAGATACACAGCCTCTTTGTTCCCGTCCTTTATTAGTTTTTTGCTTCTGTTTCAAGGTCCTCAATTTCATCTTCAAAACCGTTAACCTCAATGGCTTTGTTTAACCAGTTCGCATATTCACCACCGACAGACAGGACACGCTTTGCCACTTCAACTGGATCTTGTGTGCTGTATGCCTCACGCAATTCCTTTGATTTGAAATCAGGGTAAATGGTTGATTCAACCGCAATACGTGCATAGAAGCGTTGAGAATCCAAGTCTTTCACACGTCCACGCCCTTTAACATTTTTGAACGTTGTGTTTTCCTTCTCCAATTCGTCAATACGTTCAGTTGTAATGGCTTTGAATACGAATGGGATCACTTTACCTTCTTTATCAACGAAACGCTTTGAGATAATGGATTTGACTTCTTCCGCTTCTGTTGTTTGTCCTGGCATAAAGAATGAAAGATCATATGTGTTCTTTGTTTGTTTTTCGCTCATGTTTAAAAACTCCCTTTGATTTGTTTTTTTGAATACAAAAAAGCACATCCATTTTTTGAATGTGCTTTCCAATCTTTTCATGTATAATATAGATCGTACATATGAACGGCTTATAAGGGCGGCCTGGCTCACCCCAGATCGAAAGGGGGTGATGCTCATGTCAACGTTCCAAGCGATTTCCCTAATGCTTTTGTTCGGGATGTTTATCCTTGCCTTGTTGACGTATATAAACAAAAAATAGGCCTCCCTTGATCCTGGTAAGTTCGTAGGGATAACCTATTTCCTGTTTAGCTTCACCATGTAAATAAGCCAGCCCTCTTGTGGGCCTCATTGTACATTGCCGGGATGTTAGAGCATCCTGGCTTCTTTTTATTTTATGCAAATTGCTTTGCATGTAAACATAGTATCATTACTGTTATTAAATTTAAAATCAAATTTGATAACAATATTAATAACATTATTGTTTTCAGTATAACATAACGATAATTTTTTAAACAAAAAAGTGTTACTTTTTTTATCTCATTTTAGAATGTATCCTTCAGCTTTTCAGGAAGATCAAAGTCCTCAAACGTGAAAGGAACCTCTTCTTCCAGTGCTTCCGAATCCACATCAAGACCCGCGATCTTTGCAGAATCAAAGTTCACATCAAACAATGTGACACGCTCTGTGCCTCGGCCTGATGATTTGTCATCCAGTACAGCTTGAATCGTAAAGTACGGGTCTTGCCCTTTCTTTACATAGTTCGACATTAATTGAACGAAACGTGATGTGACTTTATAGAAAGTCGCTGTGCCAGTGCCATTCGCACCGGTTGTCTTGTGACCGGTCATACGACGGCCCATAACGTTAACTTCTGATTTATTCTTCTCCACGTTTGCTTCAAACGTTTTGATGAAAGCCAATTCCTCACCATCGAGGAAAAGACGCCCTTCCTTACCTGAAATGGTATTCTGCGCTTTAAAAGCCATCTTATTTCACCTCTACATTGAAATAGAATTTTTCAGCTGCATCAACAGGTTGAACAGCTAGATCAATTAAGAAACCGTCACGATCTTCATTTAAAGCGATCGTAATATCCATTTCAGAATCAAAGCCAGTGATTCCAGATCCATCTTGGAGCTGCGTGAGATATTGTGTGATGAGTGTTTTCACCAGCTGCAGCCCATCATCAGATGCAGGAATGTCATTGCCGTTGGCTTTGCGTAACTTAATCAAATCCTTCAATTCACGTGTCAGATCGTTGTTAATCGCATCGAGCACACGAATGATCTTGTTTTTACCGAATGTCTTGTTTTTCTCCGTTGTATAGCTTGTCAGAGAGTTGATGTCCTTCTCAACGCTTACTGTTCGATCTCTCGCATCAAACGTGAACAAGAATTCCCCTTGTGATAAGCGGTATTCCACTTGGTCATTATCAAGACGTTCTAACGTATCCACAGCCCCTTCATATTCAACAAAGGTTAATGACTGATTGAAGTTGGCTCCTGCAGATGCACCGGCCACCCATGCAGTTGCTTTGGCTGGCGTGATCTCTGTGCCATCTTCCAGCACGACACCGCTTGTGACATTGATAATTCCTTCATGATCAGCTGCATAGTTAGCCACAACGCCTTGCACCTTACGCCCTTGATCATCACGCAGCCGCTTGATGAAAGCCACAAATGTCGCTTTTAGCTGCTCGCTAGTGTTATTAGGCAGCGCGATCACGTCAAAGTATTCTGTTTCAGCTGCTTCAAGGAATGCTGTGTAATCTGCCACGCTTGGAACACCGTTTTTCCCACCGCTCAGTGTTACACCAGCAGTGATTGTCACTTCACCTTCACCAGAGAATGAAACATATTTGTTTTGCTTCAGCTCTTTGACATCAGTGACAACCTGCTTATCAACAATGTCTGTACCAACGTAAGTCACAACATCACGCTTGGAGCTGTCCAATACGTTTTCAGTGACTTGGATCGTGACCTCATTGCCCTTTTGTCCGCCATAATTGGCAAGCACGTTGAAATTCTCGCTGATCTGAGCCTTTGCAGGTTCACCCTCATTCAATCGATAAAGCAAGACTGTTTGTGCTTTTTTCTTGGCTTCTCGGAAAAGAAGCAGTGATTTGTCATCGATGTTTAATCCGACTTTTTTATTTAAGTCCTCGATGCCTGAGATAGAGATAAACGTCTTCGGCTCTCCCCAGCTCATTGTGATTGGAAGTGCAACGGTGCCGCGATCACCTAACGTGATACGCTGCTGTGCTGTGGTTTTGAAATTGAAGTAGATACCAGGACGCTTTTTCTCTGTACCTGGTGTAAAAGTACCTCCATTCATGCTTAAACCTCCTTAGACAAAAAAGCATCAATCTGCTTCTTTGCTTCTGTTTTTGTAATTGGTTGATCTTTGATATAAAAAAGAGCATCCTCAAGGATTTCAGGCTTTACGCCAAACAATTCCTTGCTGTGCTCTTTCAAGGCTTCAAATGAGAACCCTGGTTCCTTTGGAATAACCGGAGCGGCTTTCTCTTCTTTCACCTGTGATTCATTTTTAGTCTTGCTCACGTTTGATCACCCCGTCTGAAAAATTTATGTCATCAAGGCTTGGCTGCTCGTCTCGGTTGTACCAATAGGCACTATCCCAAGTCAGCACGATTGTTGCCACACCTTGATCAGCAATCCTTGTTTCTGCTCTCTTAATGCGGACATATTGATCGAGCGGTTCACCTTCCTCACTGACCATCTGAATGATATTCCGATCAGCTGATAGGGCATCAACGATTGTTTCTGCCGCATCATGAGCCTGTCCAGAATCTTTATGAAACACTTTAATATGCAGCGTATAGGTTTTAAGGAACGTTGAAACAGTATCGTTTCTTGTATTGACCCATGCTGCTGGAAAGTACATGGATGGGACCTGAAATTGTTCAGGAATTTTCTTTTCGTAAACCTTCACCGGAAACTGCTTGTAACAATAATTCATGATGGCGCCGACTTCTTGATTCATCTAATCACCGCCCAAATTGTTCATCGATCCATTGCTGCAACTTGCGATCTAGTGATTGTTCAAACATCTGCCCGAAGATGCTTAGAGCATTATCCCAATAGCCGCTGCCCTCAACCCACTGGAACTTTAAAAGCATTCCTGTTTCAGCGTTTGGATCGTATTCAAAGCGGTCACCAACCCATCTGCCAGGAACCCATCGTCTATCCTGATTTTTACTAGGATCAATTGTAAAGTGTCCATCGTTTGTGTAAGATGCATATTCCAAGTTGGTCCCTACATCCAAGGTAAGACCACCGCTGCTCATAGAAAATACGTTTTCTTGGTCTCCCTTTTGGAATGAGTTGAGCAAACGGCGAGCATCCACCGTTTTTGTTCGGATAACTTCATCTTGAACGATGTCTAGGAACTCATAACCCATCGCTTCCAACCATTCTTCATATTCAGCTTGCAAGCAGCCATTAACAGCTGCATTCAAGTCCTCAATGAATTGATCAAGACCATCAATCCTCATAGGCTTTCACTCCTCATCGCTACCACCTCAATGTGGTGATTTTTGATCTGTCTGGGCTTTTGGAGTTTCAATGTCACGCCTTCCCATACCACTTTGTCATTTACTCGGACATCAGCGGTAATAGGAAAATGAACAAGGTACGATTGATGAATGGTTACGTTTGGCTCCTGCTGTGTGATGGATTGGTTTTTCTCCGTAAAATAACATGGCTGCGCAACTTGATCAGGCTCATCAGGATATGAAAAGACCGGCTGCGCATCTTGGACAGGTATTCCATAGAGATTGCCTGTTTTTTGTTCTTCCTGCAGGTGATATATGTCGCATCGATCCGTTAATAATGATTGATAGCTCATAGCGATCTCAACCTTAATTTGACGCTGCCTGGATCTTCTGGCGGTTCTCCCGGCTCAATGAAATCTATCAACAGGTTATACACATCTGGCTTTGAAACGGCGTTCCCATCTGCCAAGGTATATGAATAGTCACCAATCTTTTCAGATTTATAACCCTTTATGATTGATTCATCCCCGTTGATCAGCGCGAAGAACTGTGCCATTTTAATCAATGCGATTCTTGCTTTTTCATGGAGCGGCTGATATTTTTCATTTGTGAAATCATGACCTACGATCTTAAATACCTCAGCTTCAGCCTCGATGATGTCACTTTCCAATAGTTCATCTGAGCGGTTTTTAACAGATTCAAAGACTGTATATGCCCTAACATCTTCAAGAGATATCAGCATCAGCCTTACTCTCCTGCTTTTTCTTGTTGCTTGAGGATGAAGACAATTCTCTCACTCTTATCTTTGAGCTGAGTCGGATCGCCGCCAAGATCAATAACAATGGCTTCTTGTTCAGTTTTGTTCATGCCCTTCAGTTCTGATTCAGTGTAGATTTTTTGTTCTTGTTGTGGTTCTTCTTCCTCTTCCACAGGCTTATCATCTTCTTTTGGTTGATCATCCGTTTTTGAATCATCAACAGGAGCATTCACTTCCTTACAAGCGAAAAAATCATTGCCATTGAGATAATGAAAAACCTTATTCTCGATCTCCTTAACTTGATTAAGAAGAAAGACATGCCCCATCACAGCGTATGTCTTTCCCTTGATCAATTCAGCTGTATACATATTGATCACTCCTTGACCTTGATGATCTTAGCAACAGCATCCTCTTCCTCAAATTTGCTGTCGAGCTTCGCAGTCAACACAATGATGAATTTACGTCTGCGAATATCCTTATCAACCTCGATACGAATATTGCGAGAGAAGCCAAGGATAATGTTTTTCGGATGAGTAAGTAAGATGTCCGAAACATCTGTGCCGTCCTCTCCCATTTCATATGGCTGCATGTTTGCAATACCTTTGACCGGCACACCAAATGCAGAAGAAAGTCCACCTTGTACAGCTGCATCCCCTAGATTCGTTTGGCGATCGCTACTTTGTCTTTCCATTCGACCTCTTGTCCTGGGGAAGTATAGAAGCGGAATTCTTGTGGAATACGCAAATATTTAGATGGAACTGCTTTGTATCCTTGTTTGAATACTTGGCGTGTAAGTGGTTCGCCAGCTACATCTACGATATGAGATGTTGCTTGCTTACGAATACCATCTAGCTGCGCAAGGTAAGCATCAGATGACGCTGTATTACCATTAAGAATTAATTCTTCAATGTCTACTGCCGCTCGTTCCGCCAACATTTGCATGATGGTATTTTGTAAATTATCACCCTCGATGTTATTTTCAAGCGTGTCATATGTGATATTTACTTCAGCGATGACTTCTTTTGCATTAAGTTCCACAGTGCTTGTTGTTGGCGCAACACGGTCTTTTGCCTCAAGCGCTTTGCCTTCTTCTCCTGCACGCAAGATACGTTGGCCAAAACCGATTTTTTCAATTTTTTGCGAATCGCTTTCCATTGGAATGACACGTGCATCTTGCAGCAGGGTTGGTGTGTTTTGCACCATACGAATAAATGTAGATGCTTGCGTCGGATTCATGAGACCGCCTGTCTTTAATGTACCAAGCGTCACTTCCGCTTTGTTAATTACCTCTTGATTTCTCACTCTAGTTCCTCCTTTTTCTCGGCTTAAAGCAAGCCGTTCCATAACGCTTCTGATTTTTGTACGTCTTGTTGTTGTGCATCCTCTACACCATTACCTTGCGGACGTGCTTTTTCAAGCGCTTCGACTCTTTCAACAACTGGAGCCAACGCCTTTTCTACAACTGCGGCCATTTCTTTTGCGACAGCTTCATCTGGTTGATTTTCTTGCGGATCAGTTTGCTGCTCGCCTTCTCCTTTTTCAAGGTCTTCCAGTCGTTTTACAACCGGTGCAATTGTGTCATCTAGCATCTTTTGCAGATCTTCTTTTTTCACTTCTTCGTTCTCCTCCTTCTCTTCCGCTTGACTCAACAGATTGTCGATAGCGGCTCTTGCATTTTTCAATTCAGTTAAGTTAGCAGCTGAAAACTTTCGGCCAGCTTTTGCGACTTCTTCAGGTGGATCAGTTTGGATCCCCGCTAAGTCATCAGTAAGCAAAATCTCTTGTGTAATTTCCACAAAGTCTTCCAGTGCTGCTCTTACTTTTTCAGGATCAGTTTCTAAACCATCATCCTCGTAAGAATCCCATTTATACAAAACGGAATTCAGCGCATCTTGTGCCGCCCAAAACTCACGACGCATGCGGCCTTTGTCGTATCTGTTCTTTACTTCTCCTTTTGATAAAAAGAAGTTTTTGAGCAAAGAAAAAAGCCCCTTCTCATCAGAAGCTGGCTTGTGATCCTCTTGTTTTCCTATATCCGCTGTTCCGGCCATTGAATATCCGGTGATCTCGCCCTTTTGAATCTGTTCCCAGATATCATCAGATGCTTTTGTCACAAGGACCCACGATCCTTTCTTGATAACTTCACCGCCCATTTCAAAGTCAGACGGTGCAATGTACGATTCAACGACTTCCCCGACACCGCCTTGGAAATCATGCTGCTTGTCGATCTCACGTGCATCCTTCAAGAATCCGTGAGCCGCTTTCTCAATTTCTTCTGGTGTCATAAAGTCTCCATGTGCATCAGCTACGTTTGGTTCGTATACAATTCCATACACAAGACGTTGCACATCATCAGCCTTTGCAATAACCTTGATCTCTTTTTGAAAGTCATTTTCTTTTTCTGACTTAACGAAAAAAAACTGCTTTTGATTAGCAGCTTTATCTACGTATGAAACGTGTGTGATTTTTGCATTTATCAATTCGCGTGGCAATTCATTCACCTCCTTTCAGTTAGTCATTTTCTTCTATACTGGTTGCTCGTGCTCTTTCTTCTTTACGAATAGCTTTCTCCATTTTTTTCTCTCGCAATTTCACAGCAACTTTTTTCCATAAATAAGTTGCACCTAGCGTTAAATGATCGCTAATGGTTTTCTTTTGTTTTGTATCATCTGCAATGATACGGTTAAAAAATATAAAGATATTTAAGAAGAGAAGTGAAATAAAGAAAGGGCCAACTGTATAGCGTAATTTGTCTTTAAAATCTGCATTTATTAATGTAACCTTAGGATTAAGTTCATCACCTATTACAAAAAACACAAAAACGAATATTATACATGTAACTGCATAAAACGTATTTTCAAAAAAAGCAGAGATTCTAGCAAAAAATCGAAATATATAATTCATACCCACAGTTCTTTTAAACCAATTGTGATCCTTATATATAGCTTCAAATAGCATCCAATACTCTTCTTTTAGATAATATTCTAGGCTATCGAATTTACTTAATAATATTCTCAAACTTTTTTCATCAAATTCTATTAGATATTGTCTAAAGGCTTCATGAGAATCAATAAATCTGTTAATCAAACGTCTATTCCCAAGTTTTGAAACATTTATTGTTTCAGGATTATAAGTGTCAAAAAACTTCTTGATATTCTCCATTTTATGATAGGTATCTTTTAAATTTTTAATATTTTCCATCTTATAAAACATAGGTTCTATCAAATTATATAAATTACTTTCAGCATTTTTATAGAACCTATCTAAATCTTTATGTTTAATAGTGTAAAAATAAGCAATAGTAGCAGATAAAATTGCAGTAATTAAGGATAATATAGCTGCAATTACTGCTATATTATCTTTTACGATCTCCCACAGTTCTGAAATCATTTTATAACCCCATTTTTTAAATAATGAGGATATTATACTATTTCATTCCATGTTTTGTAAGACCCTTCTTCTAATCTCTTCTTTTTCCTCAGCTGACAAACCCAAAATGACTGGGTCAACCACAGGACCAACCGCACAATGACAGTTCACTCGCTCTTTTGGAGAAAGCTTGGTATCTCTCGGAAACATGCACCGCTCTCCGCTGCCTGGTATCTCAAATTCTTCATCGAGAGGGATGATTGTTCCATCCAGCTGCACATGACTTTCTCTCGACTGATTCTTCTTCCCACCGCTATGCTTCCATCGCTTTGCCGTAACCGCCGGTGATTGTACATATGACTCATGTTGAGCGACGGAAGAAGCAGTCAACACTTCAGTTACAGCTGTGACACGTGCACGCTTCCGGCTGAATTCAGGAAGGTCCTTCAGCTCCAGTTCGATCTCCTGGATGGAGCGGCCTTCTTTTATCCCCTCTTTCAGCGTTTGCTCAATGGACGTATGAGTCTTCAGCTGCATCAGCTGCGCCAATTCCTGTGACCATGATTCAATCCACTGTTCAGTTTTCTCAGAAAGCACCTTGAATGGAATATCTGCATCGATTGAATGCATGATTTTCTCGGCCAGCTGCGTGACAGTCAAAGTCAAGAATATGGCCGTTTCTTTTCCGAACAGCTCCGCAAATTCATCAGCTGCAAACAAGTCATTTTGAAAGAACGCTAGAATTGATTCTAACGTCTCTGAATCGTCCTTGGATATAAAACCATTCAGTGCATTCAAAAACGTCCTGCGTTGCAATCTGAACAATCTAGCGATAGTTTTCTCGTACTCTTCCACCAAAGAGGGTATATCCTTCAACTCAGGAAAATCAGCCACTACCGCTTTGAGTTCCTCGACCTCATCTGCCTCCGCTTTTTGTACAAAGGTATTGATGTTTTTTATCAGCTGATCGATTCTGCTCATTTGCGGATCTCCTCTAGTTCATCCCTAAGGTCTTTGAGGATAGATACCAATTCATTGTTAGTACCCGCAGACTTTTGAAGAACCGTATCAAGCAAGCTAGTTGATGCCTTTGGCTTCGCCTCAATTGGTCGGTGGTATTCTTCCTCTGGCCATTCTTCTAATGTTTTTCCTAGAATACGGCCAGCTAGATCACGCAGATCATTCGGTGAAACCGCTCCTGCTTGAATAAACGGTGTAAGAACCTTTGCAATTTCGAGCGGATCACGAAAATCAGGACCATTTAATATGAGTCGCACATGCCAGAGATCGAGATCAGGAAGGAAGAGTGTATTGAGCTTGCCAGTGATGATCATTCGCTCCGGCTGAAATACCTGTTCTTCAGTTGTCTTACGAGCGGTGTCAGCTGTCGCTTTGTTATAATCCTGTGACTCGCCTGTGTAGATCGGCGGCAGACGGAATGAGGAACGTATCTTGTTTCTCGTCTTCTCATCATATTCAAGGAACAGCGCATCCTCTTGGAGAATCTCGGCCAGTGATTTTATATCCACCTTTACATTAGCCGGCTCTTCATCGTTTGATAGCTCATCCTTCTTCGGAATCCCTTCCACTTCGAGTAACAGGAATTTATGTGCATTATCTGATCCCTCAATGCCGTTCATGTATTCCTGCAGCTGCTCATACGAAGATTCAGAAAGCATTCCATTCTCTACAGTAATTGCAGCCGGCACATGCCGCCCTTGTTTAAAGTACAGATAGTTCAGCTCTTCAGCTTTGCGGGCTCCATACATATTGACGATGTTACCAATCCAACGAGGAACACCATATGTACCGCTGCCAATCTTGAAGTGAATGACTTCGCTTGCTACAAGTTCAGGGGGAGTTTTTTCGCTATATTCTCCCGTAGCAGCGTTCATTGTCCTTGGATCGCCGTACTCCTTAAAGAAAACTTTTTTAGTGTTGACCTGTTGCACATACTTCCTGAATCTTTTCTTCCGTTGCAATGACTTCACTTGTCCGCTTTCTGTGTATCGGAATTCGACATCAACAGGATCACTCAGCTTACAAACTCGTAAGTATTGTGCATCCAGGTACTCAATACCTGCAGGCTTCCCTGTACCTTCTCGAAGCACTTCGACAAATCCATTACCTGTTTTCTCTCGATCTTCAATCACATAACCAAGAATCACGTCAGCAGACTCATCATAGTTCATGTATTTCGTAAACTCTTCGAGTCTTGTCCATTCCTTCTCGGCTGTCTTCTTTTTGACCGGTTTCACATCTTCCGCATTAAAATCAAAGGCGTATTCCACCCCAAATCCAAAACCTAAAATGTTTGTTCGATACGCATCGATACATTGCTGAAGAATGGTAGAATACTCCGCTATTTGTTTGAGCTCCTTGATATTGTATGGCGGCTCAATAACACCATCAGCCTCATAATTAAAGCCATCCTCATGAATTTGTTTGGTCGTTTCAGAAACAGTTGACTTAATCACAGTCGCTTTCACTTTATTCATCAGCGTTACCTCCTTTCTCTGTTCGGGCGTGTCCGCTCTTTTGGTTTCTCTTTCAGATCGGTGACCTCATAATCATCTAGCGCATACCAGATGGCCGATAACGTATGAGGGTCAATCTTAAATTCATCTTCTATGATGTTACCGTTCTTGTCTGTCTTGTATGTGAGCGGCTGAAGCTCATAGATCGTGTTTTTACATGAATCGGAACAAATGATTTTTTTGAAACGCTTGATCTTCTTGGTGTACTGCAAGCGTGATCCCTGGAACTTGCGAGCAGCCACCATGTTGTATCCCATCTTCCTGAAGTATGCGATTGTTTTCGGTTCAGCTGCATCCGCTTTGATCAGCTCTTTTGTTTTGGTAAATTCGATGAGCTCTTGTACAGTTTCATCATCGGTTGTGCCCTTTTGGTAATACTCCCAATAGATGTATAGATATTTCTTCTCGTGATCGACAGCCAGTCGAATCAAAGCGTTATATGACTCTACGAAACCAAAGTCCATGCCCGCTCTAAGCAAAGGACGATTAATATTTGAGATGGCCAACATCACATCTTCATGCGGCTGCACCTCAAATTGTGGCAGCACACGTATTCCGTTAATGCCAAAATGACCTTTTCGGGCTATGCGATAAAGGTCGGGATCGTATTCTTTTAGCTCGTCCAGCTGCTTCACATAGCTTTTAGGGAGAAATAGGTTATCTTCAGCTGTAGAATGATGATAGTACGTATCATTGATAGCGATGGTGCGCTCTTTGTATAAAGTCTCGTCATCCAGGATAAATCGGTTGTTCTGATCATTCTTAAAGAAATGACGGTATGTCCAATTATCCTGGCCGACAGGGTTCGTTGATAAGATCATGTGCAGCTGCAGCGTCGGATGACGCAAACGACCAAGCAGCTCCTTGAACCCCTCATACTTCACTTCTGAACATTCTTCAATCCATATGATTGAG
This sequence comes from Bacillus sp. NMTD17, assembly GCF_002998735.1. Taxonomy (NCBI): domain Bacteria; kingdom Bacillati; phylum Bacillota; class Bacilli; order Caryophanales; family Bacillaceae; genus Bacillus; species Bacillus sp. NMTD17. The sequence continues at coordinate 326,997 of NZ_PVRH01000005.1, read as the reverse complement.
ATGTTGTTGATCGACTTCAGCTTGGCAGGCTTGTCCAAACCTTTGAAAATGATCCGGCTGCCATTGTGAAATTTAAGCATGAGAGGTGATGTCCGGCACTGAATGACATGATCGAGTCCAAGATCATTCACGATCTCTTCAAATAAAGAAAACGTAGAATCCCTGTGTGTGTCATAGACTTCACGAATCACAAGAGCGGTTCGCTTTTCATCTAGCATCTTCAGAATGAGCTTCAAGGCAATGTGATAGCTCTTAGATGAACCGTAACCCCCCACTAGGAACTGAAACTTCTGATCCCAATCAAAAAGGAAGTCCTCAAAATGTGGATTAACTTCCTTTTCCATCATTTGAACCATCAGCCATCACCTTTTTTCTTTGCTCGCTTAATCGTTATCTGTACAGAGTCATCAACAGGACGTGCGGTGATCCGCTCCAGTTCTGATTCTCTCGTTCGGTTTGCAAGATCAAGGCCACGTAGCCTCAATTCATATTCAGACATAGTTTTCATTATGTCGACTTTCTGCCTAATGGCTTTATCACGTTGTGCGGTCACACGTGTCAGAGCATCTTCTATGCTCAATATCTTCTCTAGCAGCGGTGAGTCTGTCTCCTCGATCTGAACCACAGCAAGACGTTCATTAGTTATTGGCACTGCTCTAATCAGGCCATTCTTATCTGGAGCCTGTACAACGTCTTTCATCTTCCGCATTTGCTGCAAGACTGTCCGCTGCTTATCAGTCAATCCATTCTCGTATTTAGTGATCAAGCGCATCATTCTTGTTTCACGAACGCTCAATAATCGTATTGATAGATCAATTTGGTACAGAGGATCAGTCTCAATCTCAGTAAAAAGCTTCTGTTCTTTTTCATCCATGTACTCAAACATGATCGTTTCATATTCACCGGTCTTGAATGAATTCTTGTTGCCTTTAGGAGCTGCGCCACCCCTATTGCCTTTAGCATTTTGGTTGCCAGGTGGCGCTTTACCTCCTTTGTTACCTCTGGCGTTTTTACTCCCTTTTGGAGCGCCAGGACGTTTAGTAACGTTACCATTAGATTTCTCTTTTTGTTTAGTAACGTTACCATTCAATTTCTCATCCCAAGAGTCTTGGTTCTTCCATTTGCGAATAAGCGTTTGAGAACACTCTAATTCTTCAGCAATGTCTTTCAGTAAGCGGGTTCCATTGCTTTCCTTCCACAATTGGAATGCCTGATCTCTTTTAGGATTTCTCGGTCTAGCCATTACATATCACCCACCTCCGAGCTGCTGAATTAAGTTTGAGTTTGTTTTATAAAAAAGGGAAATTTGCATAAAAAATTTCTATTACACAAAGCCTATGTTAAATCACAAAAAGGAGTGTTTCATTTTGAACAACCTAAACAATCAAATTCTTTCGGGTAAACAATTTAAGCAAGTAGAAACTGTAAAGCCCAACGAGGAGAAACCTATTATTTTAGAAGCTGACGGAAAACCGATAATTGGGTACATTTATAAAGTAGTAAATCCCAAAAAGAAAGTTATAATACGTCAGGCATTCCCTACAGCATCAGATCTTAATCTAAAAAAATGGACAGTCACTTTTTACAACTTTGATACTTCAGATGAGACAGTAGAAATCTACCCTATATTTTGGAATGCCTGATTAACTATATCTCTTCACCTTTCTGAAGCTCTATATCAAGCTCAATGAGTTTTTTCAGATCTTCCACAGTAGACAATTTTATGTTTCCTGCTTTGAAATCCCTCACCCATTGAGCAATAGCCGCCTGCGTGATTTTTCTTAAATTCGCAGTGGCTCCCTCTATGTCTTCAGCTTGTTCAGCCTGTAATAAAAGCAGCATTTCTTCTCTTTCTTCATCATAACGAGAACAAACGTTCTTATTAACTGTTGTCATTCTCCCTGTCCTACATTACAATATGGTTTGAGAGCGTGATATTTTCCCACAAACGCGGCCGCGTCTTGATCACGCTCTTAGGCAGGGAGTTTCTTTCTGTCTTTGAAGGGAGGGTGTTGTCAGCACCCTCTTTTTTTTATGAATAATTTCATTGACTTCCTCAAACATTAATCCAGAACACATTGAAAAGGAGAGTTTTAAATGGAAGTCAAATATTTATCGGATAATCTGGAATTAAAAACACTTGAGGTTTCAGATGTATTCTCTTCACCTCCAAATGGTGATGCCGCTGGTGATGCCATAGAGTCAAAACCGACTGGCATCTCAACAGAAGAAGAAACTTCCGCTAAAAAAGTTTGGAAATACCCTCTTGTCACTTTAAGTGGAGTTCCAGAAGTAAAGGTAGAGACTCGTTATAGACGTGTTGATGTACCTTTTGACGGGCACATTGATGTTCCGTATCCAGTTACCTGTACAAGAAAAGGGAAACATTGGTTAGAGGCGAAAGTTTTCTATCCCTCTGACTTAGCTGGAGATACTGTTAAGATTATTGAAAAGTGTGCTGAAAAAGCAGCTATTAAAGCCGCTGCTGTTGTCGTAGTTGGTTGTATAGAACCAACTTTATTACCCCCAGCAATTCCGTCAGCTAAGGTTCTATTTATACAAGAGTTTAAAAGCTGTTTAGCGGAAGAAACTTTTAAATTAGTTAATTATGATATTACCTATGAGCATGAATCTGGAGATTGGTCCTGCTAAATAAAGGGGGGGTTCGCCCCCTTTATTTTAAAAACCATTGCAAATGTATCTGTTCCGCGATCCGCTTCATCATCACTGGAGGCACGCTCATACCGCAGACATACTGCACTGAAGCGTCCATAAAGTCATAATCCAGTGGGAAAGATTGCATCAGAATAATATCCCTTTCAGAGATATAATAAGGTTCATCGTATCTAATAAAGACAGAACCGCTTGCTAGTGTTGGCGGAACTAAACTGTTTTTAACTAATACTGTATTGAAATTCCGCTCTTTACCTTCTGTTCGTTTAGTGATGTCTCCAATGTTGCCATCGGACGGACGCCGCCCTAAAGGCGGCATCAACTGCTTACTTGATGTAAAATTCCGATGTGTAGAATGTACCGACAGTTTCAACATGGTTGCCATGTTTGTCATATCGCTCTACATCCACCTTGAATCGATACGTACCTTTTTTGTTACCTAGTGATTCCTTGATATCGAATTCATCGTACTTTTTCTCTGCTGGGTTAAGTGGGTTAGGTGAATTCGTTTTGATTGTGACCCATTTCCCTTCAACCTTTCTTTGAGGAATAAGGTTTGGCCCACAAATGTAATCATTGTGATTCTGAATCGCAACAACCACAACCTTGTCCTTTCCTAAAGTATGATTCGCTTTTTTCGGATTAGCAGATACACCAAACTTTGATGCCATGCTCATCATCTCCCTTTTTATATTTTTGCGCTCCTATCCCTCACCAAAGCACCTGCAGCCATACACCCAAAAGACGACTGTTCCCATCAAATCAGCGTTTTCTTCGGACCCGGCCGCCTTGTCGTTGATACGTTTCGCGTCTCGTTCCCATGATTTCTTCCCAATCTCGCTTTGTTATCGGATCAGCATTGCTCTTCTTCTTTCGATTAGAACCAGGAGAAATGCGCTTTAATTGCTTCGTTGTTTCTACAAATAAAGAATCCCTGATCTTCATTTCACTCGCTCCTTGCCGAATAAGCACCGCCTTGCGCTACTCGCTTAAATAGATTTTGAAATGATGACTACACTCCGAGAGGATGCCAAGTACAGTCAATCATCAAATAAAATGAAAAACTGTCCTCGATACGGCCGCCGCAGACCAGCTGCTATCCAGGCTCAGAATGTCCCTCTCGTATGGCCACATTCCTCAACACCTTTGTTCCGTATCCAGATACGCCATTGATAAGGGAAAGACGCGTCTCCCAATAAAAAAACGGACACCAATCAAGGCACTTAAAGTGCTCAATGATCAGCGTCCGCAGGTTCTTCCTTCTGGACAAAATATTCACGTTCGTTTTGCTTGTCTCTATCATACGATGACCCACGCATGAAAAAAGGTCCCCATTTTATCCCCCTTTTTGTCGGCTTTTTCTCGGCAATGCAAATAAAAAAAGTGCCCATAAACATGGACACTCTAGTTTTAAAAATCATGTTCAAAATCAATGTCATATAAATCAACCCATTCAACAAAATCAGGCATAGTTTTTGTACTTAAAAAGTGTTGAACAATTCTATATGCTTCTTCTCGACTTACATAACTGCATGATGGTACTTTCATTGGTTCTCCACCAACCAAATGCTCTATTGTTTCTATTTCAACATCCTTATTCAATGGAACTAAATAATCAGGATGTCTCATGATAAAGAATCCATATGGCTCATCATAAAAGAAAATAAGCCATTCATCTTCTCCTTCTACCTCAAAACAAGAATCTCCACTTCCTTGTTTCCAATAATCCGCTTCTTTTTCAAAGAAAATATTTTTAATAAATTCTTCTTCTGGGTTTTCAACTGGTTCCTCAACTGGTCCATCGTATACAATCATGAGTTTTTCCCCCTAGAGAAAGAACGTCAAAAAGCACCCATTGCCATTTAAGCAAGTAAGTGCTTTATATTGATCAATCTACGTATTCTGCTGTACCAATAAATTGTAGTGTGTACTCATCTTTATCTACTGAATTAACAGCCAAGCCGTCTTTCTCATAATTATAATTATAAATTAAAATAATAGTATTATACTTAGAGTTTAATTGGATATCATTAAATTGTTTTATCAATTGACCATCATATGAGAAATCAACCAGAAGTTCTTTAAAATCATCTTCAGCTTCTGGAATCCAATCCTTTTCAATTAAACTCCTATCATAATAACCCAGTTTAAATTCTTTCTCAAAAATAGATGGAATGCTATCACCATCATCGTTATACATAACTTTTGTGTAATTTTCGACCTCATCAAAATCACTAAAGTTTCCCAACCACAAAGAAACATCATTTTTCATTGTATTACCTCCTTAGCCCTTCCGGTAAATCCTGAACTCCATTTTTCATTCGTTTACTCGCCCATTCATTTAACTCTCTAACAAAACTTTCATAATCAGGAGCATTATCAATAATTTTTAATATTTCATTATGTGCTTTAGTAGAGCCCCGTCCTCCATGCCGTCCAGGAGGATTAACAAATTCAACATCTTTAGTTAGCGTCCTCAATTCTTTTATGCGATCCATACTCACATCCCACTTTTTAAATTGAGGTGTTCTTGCTACAAGATGCCACTCGTGGTAGCCTCCTGGTTGTCTGATCCTATCCTCAATTTTACTTCTCAAAGCAGGAACATTCCACGCTTTCTCAAATTCATCGACTGATAATTTATCAAACCACTTATTAAATTCTTTATTTCTAACAGAAGGGATATCAGTGCTCTTGCCAGCACCCTTTACCCCCATTTTCCCCTGAAAACCTTTCGATCCAAACGGTAAAAGCATTGCAAGCGCCGCATTCATACTCGCCTCTTGTTGTTCTTTCGAGATTTTATTCCCAAACATATCTCTACCAGTAATCGCTTCGCTGAAGCCGTTGGTGGCGGTGAGTCCATATAAGCCTTTTTGAGATATTTTCAAGGCATCAAAAGATTTTTGTGACGTCTTGTAGATGTCGACCGCTCTGACTGCGGCTGACGTGGCTTGGGTGGTTTTATAGACGGCTTTCCCGCCTTTAAAAATGCGTCCTGCCCAGCCGACGATAGGGATATAACCGGCTGCTGCCATGCCACCTGCAGCGACTCGTTGGCCTGCCGTAAGCTCTTCGCCTGTGATTGGATCGACGCCCGTAGCTGCTCGTTTTGCATCATTCACACCGGTTAGCTCATTGACAATGTTTCCCCCATAATCAAGGGCTTTTTCATACCAAGGACGGTTGGCGAGCGCTTCTTGTTCCTTTGCGATCTCGCGGGCCTCTTCTTGTTCTTTTTTGATTTTGAGATATTCAGCAGTTTGCTTCTCAATATCGCTTTTTGCCTTATAGATTTCACTATCTTGAAATGCTTTTTTGTCAAAATTCATAGGTGAAATGGATTTCCCGTCATTCGTGGCATTGATCATTTCTGCATACAATGCCATTGTAGCTTGCTCCTCAGTCTCTGACAAAGCATATTCATCTTTTAAATTTTGATCAAGTTCTATTAAATCTTTAACCGTTTTCTTTCGCTCGTCTTCCGCATCTTCGATCTTTTCATCAAAGGTTTGGCTATCAAATACCTCCAGAGAAATGAGGTCATCAATATCTTCAAAAATCGTTTTAAGCGCATTTTTTTGTTCCTTCACAATGCTTTTGGCGTTTTTGATGCCCATATGTACTGCATTGTCTAAAAAGTGTTCTTCTACAAAGGTATCGCCGCCAAAGTTTGTATCATCAAGTGTCCCAGAAACACCTTCATGGAACGCTTTTTGCTTATCAATAAAGCTGATAAACATGTCCACATTACCCGCTAGTTCTTTATAAAAGCTTTTAATGTTATCCGCACCTTTTCCAGTGAAATCATCACCGATGTTTGCCACGCCTTGTAGTGCCTTTTTTAAATCAATCATTTGTTCGCGGAGTTCCTGATAATGTTTCGCCCTTGCGTCCATGGCACTGGTTAGTGCTTTTGCATCAAGTATCTTCCCCAGAAGAAGTCACTCCCTCCTATTCATTGACAAGGTCAATTTTACCAACACAAAGTTTGTCATTAAATAGGAATAAAGATACAAAACATCACTCAGAAGATTCAGAGTGATGTTGAAAGGGTTATATACTACTGAATCAGTCACTCTGGAGAAAAGAGGTATTTTATGAAGAAAAATGATAGATAGTAGACTGATTACCTGCTTTATATGAGTGCAAGAACCCTTTCTTTAGAAAAATTGGAAAAAATCTTGATTTAGATTTAACAATCTATTACTATTGTGAATATAAGGAAAATATAGGAGTGATTACATGATTAGAAAATTAAGTTTAACTATTTTTGTTTCATCTGTCGTTTTATTTTCTTTACTGTTCGCCCCTTCTTTGTCTTTGGCCACTACCAATGAAGATTCTAATTGGATTGATTTAACCACCAAAAATTCTATTGTTAATGGGAAAAAAGTAGAGAATCAAAAAGCAAAAGATTCTAGTACGGACGGGCCAACTAAATTGCAGAAAATCGCAAAGGAAAACGGACTAGAGGTTGAAGCTTCTTACGAGAGTTACATAACCTATGATGAAGATGGTAAACAAACTTCTTCCGGTGTAATTACTTCTAAAAGTCAGAAAAATTTATTAGAGAAAAAAGCAGCAAACATTGTGTATCTCGCCTATACTTTTCTTGGAGGAAAAGTGAATAAGGTCTTGCATGGTGTTGAAGTAACAAAAGTGGTAGGTACTCCTCCAGCTACACTTGAAGTACAACAAACATTGTGTCAAAGTGGATACTACAATAAACAATTCACCTGTCCGCATGTAATTAAAAAAACTTTTTTGGGCCTGCAAATTAAAAAAGGAGCAGAAGTCCATCAGTTTATTAAAGTAGATAAAACTAAGTTTTGGAAATATTCAGGGTGGGGAATTGCAACTTGGGCTGGTAAGCCACCTTCTATAAAAACATTAAAGTGGGATGAAGGCCTATATCTAACAAACAAGAAGGGTATGTTTTTTCCAAACTATACTGACAAACAGTCTGGTTTGAATTTGCAAGCTCCTCCGAACGCTTTTATAAAAAAAGTTCCAAAAGAGAAAAGAGTTAAATGGGGAAATAAAGAGCGCACAACTTATAGAAATTGGTATGAAAAGAAGTATGGCGGAAAAACATGGGTAAAATTTGAAATTCACCATCAACTTCCTAGAGAATATGGTGGAGGAAATATGACAAAGAATTTAATTCCGGTGGAAAAATCATTCCATCGTCAAGAAATTAATCCTTGGTGGGCTTCATATTAAAAAAGACTCCGTTTGGAGTCTTTTTTAAATATTTTCGTAGTATCCTTTGACATCTCGATTTATTTCCCAATATTTAACACCATTTGAGCTTAGCAGACGGTCAAACCATATTTCAAAATTCGATCCTAAATCCTCGGCTTCTTCAAATGAATCTATTGAATCTAAAAAGAACATATAATCTAATCCATTACTATATCTTTTTGTATCAATTACATATCGTCCATCAAAATGATATCCAATTAATATACACTCTTCAGGAAGATCTTGAGCCTCATTATATTTAATGACATCATTTGTACTAAGTATTTCAATACCATCAATTATGTCGATTCCATTATGTAATCTAAGAAATTCCTTATAATCATTAGGGAATTTAACCTTAAAGAAATTTTCTAAATCTGCAATTTCTTTCTCAGTTGCGGGATCATTAAAATGAAAGTAGGGGTCTTCTAAAACAAAACCACCAGGCTGTATCAATGGAAAAGCCCCATGACTGTCAAGAATTCTTTTTAATCCTTCAAGAGTCTGCTTAATCAAGTCACCCTCTCTAATTTTCGCCAACTCCCCTCATAATTGTTACATCTATTATATATGCTTTCTTGTAAAATGGATATTAATTTAAAATAAGGGAAGAATTTTTTTACTTACCAGCACTCAGATGATTCCAAGTGCTGTCGACAGTTTAAACGTAGCTTGCTTTTTCAATTTGTAATATCGATCTTTCTTTAATCCTAGTTCTTCGCATACCTCAAGATCTTTAATCATTCGTGATGTAAGGTACTTCATCCGAATAATGTCTTGTTCAATTTCATCCAAGCTGTACTCTAGTGCTCTTTCTATTTGTCGCACCTTCAGCTCCGAACAAACATTTTGATCTCTTAATTTTGGAAACAAAGTTAAGATGCCATTTGCTTTTTGCTCATCTAAATTTTCTTGTTTAACTTTTAATGCTTTATAAAGCTTCAATTCATTTATTAATGTCTGACGGACCTGCTTTTCATTTACCTCTGGTAAAAGGTGAAGTACTTCAACAGTCAAGGTTATTCACCACGCATATCACATCTATTTTAAAGCGGCTAACTCTTCTTTATCATTTGCCCATAGAAATTTTGACTCAATTATATGATCATCAAAAAAGTTTGTACCTTTTAAGATTTCTCTAAATTTCTCTCCTTTTTTTGAATACACGACATTATAGAAAAGCATTAATAATTCCATTGAAGATAGTTGTGCCCTTAATATACCTCTATATTTCTTTTTTTCATTTTCATTTTCTTCTTGATCAGTGCTAAAGTGTTCATCCTGTATAAACCTTACAATTCGATAAAGATTTCTATAATAATGTCCTATTTGTTCTTCTTTTAGATCATATACTTTTTCATAAACCAATCTTTTGAGAGGGAGTAATGGATTCAGGAATGTTTCTTTTCTTATTTGTTTAATATACTCAATGGTCCATTCATCATCAAAACTTTCAAAAAAACTAATGTTACTTATTAGATATTTAAGACCGTTTATATTTGAAAAGCTAAGTCTCATACTATTAATTCCTAAAAAATAATCCAATACATTAGTATCATCAATACAAGTAGTTATCCAATAATCTATACTTCGTTCTTCAAATTTAGCTTTAAAGTTTTCAATAGTACTAATATAATATTGCTCATTTTGAGATTCTATCTCTTTGAATAAATTATTCTCCATGAATTCCGAATATCTAGTTTCTTGAAGCAGATGCTCTAAATGATTAACTTTCCAATTATTCAAACAGAAGGCCCTTAATAAATGCTTAAGTTTATCTGGCTCATGATTTTCTAAATAAATTAAGTTATTTCCCCAATATTCCTTAACAGTGATCTTATACTCCGACTCTAGTAACTTATACGTCTCATTAAAATAACTGCGACCCTCTTCTAAATCTTTCAACAGATTATGATGTAGATTAATCATATTAAAAAAAGTACTCTCAAACTGTTGTTTAGTTAATGTCTTGTTTGTAAGTTCAAACTCTTCTCTCGTTTTAGCTAGCTCTTCTCTCTGCATTTTTAATTCATCTTGTTGCATATTAAGTTGCTTTCTTTGCATTGAAATACTGGCAATAACAAATAACATACTTGCCAAGGTTAAGAGGCCAACAGTTGTTCCACCAAAGAAATCTCCTACTGGCCCTAATGCTTCAAATGTTTTTTGATCTAAATGATTTCTCACAATGAATAATATAAGAGGAGTTAATATCGCTGCAACAATCACAATTCCCCCAACAAATATCCACTTGTTTTCTTTAAACCATTCTTTCATTAAATTATCTCCCATCATCCAAAAATCCTATAAATCGTAACATGTAATCCATAATATAACAATGCTCACATTATTTTATATCCATAATCATACTGGATCCTTATAGGTAAGCCGTTTTTTGAATGAATACTAGTCTTCCCGTAATCAGGAATATCTGATAAGTAGGCTTTGTGGTTCACTCCGTCTAGGATGAGTAGCTTTACTCTGCCAAACTCAATATGCTCTTCAATTTTCTTTGTAGTTATAATTTCAATAGGTAAGTTCATGCACAAGGCCTCCCATGTTATAATGAATTGTGCAGATTCAATAGAACTGGGGCCTTGTGCTTCGGTTCTTTTTATTTGCCCTGAAAAGCTTGCAAATCACGTACACACATTCTAAAGAGGTGTTCGTCCCTTAAATCTAAAGACAAATCAATCAAAGCCTTCAGATCATCCTCAGTAAGTGCCTCAGCCAAGTTTTCAGCCCAAGACTTAGGAACAACCAAGGTATTACCACTAAGGAACCTTACTAAAATGTCATCTTCAGCTACTTTAAGTACATAACCCGCTTTGTTAAGTATGTCTCTCTTTCCTTTCCTAGATGCTTTAATCCAGTCTCCTTCTAAGAATTTGTTTTTCATCTGATAATCCTCCATCCTTTCCTGATCCGACTGAGCAGTTCATATTTTTTAAGTGGTTCATAGAGGTGAACACGCTGTCCATCCTCTATGCGATAAAGCAGGAACCACCGTTTTGATCGTTTGCGTGTCACTTTAGACTACTCCGGTTTGCTGAGGTGGTATGAGAGTAGAGACTTCGACTTCAATTCTTGGTGAACTGCTGTAGAATTTGCTTACATGTAAATCAACTATCTGGCTATCATCTTGCCAAATGACTTTATTCAAGCCATCTTTAATTCCTTTGATGTAGTTATCAACATCTGGCTTTTTGGCTGGTCTCAACTCGCCTCTTTCAGCTTCTGCGGCCTTTTTCTTGCTGAAACTTTTTAATGTGGATTTGTAAACTTTAACCCTCAACTCCAGAGGGCCTGTAAGTAGTTGATCAGGACGGTGATCACTTGCTGCCAATTTCACGTATTGCTTGAAGTCTCGTGACTTCTTGGGATCGTATAATCTTGTCATACCATTCATGTGAGTAGCTCTTGGACGCCCCTGTGCAATTGGCTCTCCGTAGATGGTGAATGCTATCTTCATTCAGATGCCTCCATCCTAGCGTTATATGTTAACATCCTGCTGCCACGTTGGCTCTTGAGAGAGATGACGAGCATTTCAAGTTCATAGAGTGATAATTTTTTGGGGTTCTTGTCCAAACTAGCTAAATATCCAATACGAGTTAATTCGCTTAAAAGGTACTCACGACGCTGTTTGCTATTAATATTTGACATGTTCATTCCTCATTTCATAGTTCTGGCTTCGACTAACATTTGATTTAATTGCTCGATGATTGGTTTTAGGCTCTGTTTGCGCCCAGTATGGTTACATTCAGGGCAAGGGTAGTAGCCAGCCATAAATGACGTTTCACCTATGATGATTTTCTTGTCATTGCATGTAATGCACATCTTCCCTTCCCCTTTACTCATATAGTTCCAAAAGCAGTTCTTCATTTTCTTTTTGCGCTATCTTTTTACGAATCTTTTCATTTGGCATAATCACAGGGAAAGCCAGTTTTTCAACCCTGCTACTCACCCGACCACTTTTATAGATTGTGTCGAGATCCTCTATACTTAAATTGCTTGTAATGATCGTAGGCTTCTTGTATTGAAGTCGATAATCAAGAATACGGGTGAAGGTTTCTTCCACAAATTTTGTTACGTTTTCCACTCCGATATCATCTAGGACAACAAGATCAGCTGTCTTGACAGCATCCATAATGTCGGTGCTTTTCACCTTCGATTCACTATCAAACGTGCTTTTTATTTCTCCGATTAAATCAGCTGTAGACGAATAGGTGATTTTAAGTGGTTTGTACTTTTTGGTTTCTTTGTCATAAACCGTGTCATGAGTTTTGGTTATCGCATGAAGAATACTAGCAGCAAGCCTTGTTTTTCCGCTCCCTTTCTCTTTACTAAAGAAATACAAGCCTTTTCCTAGCTCACGCATCTTTTCGAATTTCAAAACATAGTTTTTAGCAACTCGTTTCGCATTGGCTGCTCGCTCTTTGGATTCGGGTTTGTCGTAAATATTGATATCAAAAGAGTTTAGAGAAGTGTCTTTAAACTCTTCGGGTAGTCTTGCGCTCATAAGCCTATTTGAGAGCTTTTTCACTTCTTTGCATGGACACTCTTCCATAAATTCTTTGTTTTCCTCATGATCAATAATCCATATCAACCCCGAGCCATCACATTTCCCATACATGCAATGTTGTTCAGAAATCACAGTGAGTGTCTCGTACCTGGCCGGATAGACCTTTTCTTCTTGCAATTTCTTGGAGTCTCTCAGTCTCTTCGCTAGTGCTGGATTTGCTTTCTCCAACGCCTTTAAGGTATCCCCCATACTCTGCATCTTTCTTCACTCCTTCGGGTCTCCAATTGCTATGCTTTTTCTCTTTTCGCTTAAATTCTGAAACATTATTAGGTGGCTTTTGTTTGGCATACCAACGATCAAGAATTGCTGATTCTAGGTATGCAAATGATTTAATACTGTCAGCTCTATGCTTTGGTTGATATTGATCGAATACCTCGTCGATCCACACCAATATGTCTTCAAGTGGAATTCGCTCCTTGAGAATCCTTTCAATGGCAGCTGAATCTTTTGGTGTTAACATCAACCCACCTTTTCGTGATAAGTACTTTTCTTCGATCTGCTGGAAAGGAGTTAAATCATTTTCTACTGAGGCTCTCTTTTCTTCTTCCTCTTCTTCTTTAATTCTTAAATTCTTTAATTCTTGATATAGTTCCGACTTCGTACCGCTTTCGTTCCGTCTTCGTTCTGCGATAGGTTCTTCTTCCGTTCTGGGTTCTGTTTCATGATCGCTTGAAAACTCTTGATACGACTCGTATTTCACAATGGTGAACAGTGTTCCTAGTTCCGTTTCGCTAACAGTGATGATGTTGTTCGTAACAAGTTTCTTAATTGAACGCATAATTGTACTTTTAGACAGCTTTTTTAGCCCTCTTCCTTCTTTATAAGCGAGGTCCTCACATAGTTTTGAGTACGATCTTATGTACTGGCCCTTATTTAATACAACTCCATTCATTTTGAAGCCATCTTGATGACTTGCTCTCATAACTAATAAAGTGAACAGTCTAAAAGTAGTCACGTCATTCCATAATTCGTGTTCTAATATTTTCCGATGCAGTTTTACCCATCCAGTAGACAAATAACTTCCTCCTCCCCAACATAGTCAATTAAGGCCTTTTAATCTCACATAAAGCGTACATTCCACTGATCCTAATAAAAGTAAGACCTGGCTCATTTCTTTGGATATAACTCTTTACATACGCTCTAAATAACGCAGCTTGATTACGACTTGATTTAGATAAAGACAAATACACAAATGGAATAGGAACTTTAATGATTAGCTTCTCCATCACTAGCTGTTTACCAGTTCGGAAAAATGGATGATGCGGTTAAGACGATTTGTAGAACGACAATACTTACACTTTTCACATCTTCTCGGTCTTTCTCCGCCATGCTTAACCTGAACGATCCGCTCCATGTTTTTTTCTATATCTTCTAACTCAATTTCCATTCTTGACTCATCAATATTGATAACTGCTTTATCTGGTGGATCTTCTTTTGATATGGCCACAATCAAAGGCTCTAACCATTCACTACGTCCTGCTTCCTGTCTTTCTATTTCCGCATAGAGAGCCATTTGAGCAATATATCCATAGGCTTCTACAAATGAACAATAGCCAAGTTCTTGATCCCATATCCTTTCCCTAAGCGAGCGAGTTGTTTTAAGATCAGCAAAACGCCCACCTGCTGGGTTGTACACATCGAGTTTTCCTTTCCAAGGCACTCCGAACAATTTAGCTGTGATGATCACTTCTTTATCTCCTTGAAGAACAAACATGCACAAATCGTCATTTTGTATAGCTTCAATCATGAGATCAGCCAATTGATATTGTTTATAAAGCTGGCCCTTTTGTGTAAATAGAGCAGGTGTGTTCATCTTAAATTCATCAAAGGCCTGCTCTCCTTCAAGCCAAGCATGAACATATTGTCCAAATAGAAGAGCCTCAGAGGACGGCGGCTGCCATTCACCGTTGAGTTTTGCCATTGTAGCCGCCTCACACTCTAAGAAACTCTTATATTGAGAATTTGACATATAAACTCGGTCTATCTCGTTAGAGTAATAATTCTCCTTGTTGATTGTCGGAATCATCATTTGCTGGCTCACCAGCCTTTTCAGCACTTTCTTTTTGTTCCTGTTGCTTTAGAAACTCTTCTTCGATTTTGGATTTTGTGGCATTAGTAGCACCTGAAGTTTTGACGTTGAAATAATCCTCTTTCTTTGCCATTCCATCACGAAGTGAAGTATAGATGCGTCCTATTTTTAGATAATCTTGCTCAGTAAAGGCATCTAATTTGCTACCGACATATTCCTCGACCATTTCCTTCGTAACACCAAAATCAGCTTTAAATGTTGTTAATGCTTTTCTTAAACGGTCTTCTAAAGGCTCTTTATGACCACTAATCAGCGTTCTTTGACACATATCAACTGCAGCATCAACAATGTCTCCTGGTATCACTCCGAGAATGCACGCACGAACGCGACGTGCACCTTGGTTTGCAACCAGTTCATAAATATCTCTTGGATCGTTGAGCTTTGTAATTGATCCTTTTGCTTTTCGTTCATGCTTCACCGTAAATATTTTGGTCTGACGAGTATTGGTTTCAAGATCCCATGCATAAGCCATAACAGAAGATTCTCCTGCTTTTTGTTCGAGTTCCATGATTCCGTAATCGATGTTTCCCCAATTCTGTGCCAGAGCTTCAGCGAGTCGAATTGAAGGACCTGATACCTTTGTGCCACCTCGTGGATATTCGTAGACAGCATTCTCAGCTAATAGCCTACGCTCACATGCTTTCTTGATTCGTTCAAAGGCAGCATAAACGTCTCTTGGAAACTTCTTTGCTATGACCATAGCTGCTTGTACTTCCTGTGCCTGCCGACTAACCATCGCTTCGGTTGTTACTGAAGTTCCTGCTGATTGTTGTGAAGCTGCCATATAGTTTGAGTAATCAACATTTGACAATCCATTCATATAAGAAACCCCCATTGAATTTAGGTGCCAACCTGCTTATAATAGTGGTTGACACCATATTCTGTGTCTGGTTATTTAGATGAGTTCACTTGTGGGAGTGAGCTCTTTTATTTTGCTGTTTTAAACTCAAAATCAAGCTCCTCTGCAAGATATCGTTCTAGATTTTCTCGCAAGATCAATTCACCCGAATTTTTATCCTCAACATAGTCATCTTCTAGCAAAATTTCTGACCCATAAAAATCAATTCCAAAGTGTTCCTCTTGCCTCACCACATCTTTTGGATAGCCATATCTATTAATCTCTGTGATGATCGGATGCTCAATATGCATCTTCTTCCCCCCTTTTCTGTTTGTTGTGAGCATCAAGAAATCTCTAATTTTGAGCGGATCGCATCTGCCTTTAGTTGTTGAAATTTCTCAAAGGCTTGTTTATCAGGAAATTGGAACATTGGCTTACCTTTGTTAGTCATCACAATTGATCCATTCACTTGTGATAAATAGAACTGATCAGACTGTCTCTCACTGAAAGGTTTTATAACTGGTTTAGTTCTCAAGACTTCTTTCCTCCCTAACACATTATTTGATGCTTATTCGCATCGTCCGACCGCGGATGGAGCATGATTTGAGGGGGTAGGTGTGCACTGTCCCATCCGCAAGCCGGACGACAAGAATAAGCCTTGTCGTGATCTCTAAATAACGCTATAATGAGATCGATCATTTTGTTATTCATGGTTTGAAATGATTTAAGCAGTAAGTGTCGGAGCTTGCTGCTTTTTTCTGTTTTCTATTTCCTTTCTGATCTGTAATTCCAGAGCGGCTAATAAAATGAGCCCTTCCTCTGTATGACGCATCTGACATTGTTTCACGATATCTTTCGCCTTCATTAAGCGACTTGCTGTGAGCAAATACTTCATCTAGATCAATCCTCTCAATCTATTTTTTAGTGATTTTGGATATTTGATTTTTGTAATCCTCGCAGCCTGTTTTAATAAATGAACCTTAGCTTGACTTTCGTAACGCTGAATTTGGTTTAATGATTTAGCAATATCTTTGTGAGCTGCTAATGCAGTATTTGTATCAGCATTCTCTAATGCTTTCATTAATCTTTTTTGTAGTTGTTCAATACAGATCATTTCAGCTGTTATCCCTTCATGATCAATACTCTTGAAAATCGCTTTTCTCATCTTCATCCTCCAAACAAAGCCATAATGGCTGTAATTTGCTGCGTGACCGCAAGTGGATCGACACCACATAAGGTTGCGATCATGGCTTCTTTTGCATTTGTCGCCTCCATCCACCGTACATATGTAGGAACATCAAGCACCTTTTGATCGTTCTCAAATTTTGATATACAGCTCCTTGAGCGACTTAACAATTCAGCCAGCTTCTCTTGGGACATCCCAGCTCTTTTCCTTGCTTGTCGGAGCACTACCCCCAACCTCAACTTCCTCACCCCCTTTGTTCTGGTTAAGAACTTTTTCCAAGTTAGAACAGCTAGAAAATTTTTAAATGGGTATCATGATGAAGAAGCAACTAATTCTTTCTTTTCTCTTTCAACTTTTTCTTGATGCTCTTTCATTCGTTTAATTAAGATGCCGCTTAGGTACTTGTAAGCCCTGGCTTCTGCTTGATGAAATAGAGGGCCTTTTGTGACGGTTATTTTCAATTGGCTACATCTCCTATTCATTTTGTGATGTATCATCACAATTATGATTAAAAAATTTTGTCCATTCAAAATCTAGAATATTGCCTAAAACCTTGGCAACTCTAACACTTGGGGTTTGACCATTCTCAATCTTGGTATAATAAGACCTATCAATACCTGCTTCCCTTGCCACTTCATACTGTTTGAGACTTTTATTCGCTCTGAAATCTTTTAACCATTGATTGGACTTCACTAAATCACCTCCACATTGTGATCTTTCATCACAATTATAATGTGTTATATCATCACAATCAACCCTTTTTGTGTTTTTTTATCACAAAAATTTAATTGTGACCTATTATCACTTATAATGAACTAAACAACAAATTACATATAAACTAAGATTTTTATGTCAGGGGTTTTAATATGACTGGATTAAGTGAGCGGTTAAAAAAACTAAGAAATAATCATAGACCTAAGCTCTCTCAACAAGCTCTTTCGGAAAGATTAGGTATCAATAGAGCAACTTATGCAAGATATGAAACGGGAGATAATGAACCTGATTATGATACATTAGAAAAAATAGCTCAGTTCTACAATGTGAGTATAGATTTCTTAATAACAGGGAGAGAATTTGAGGCATCAGATGAGGAGATGTGGAAAGAGCTCTTAAACCCAAAAACACAACTTTTCTTTAAAGATCTTAAAGATGCACCCGATGATAAGATTGAGGAATTAATTCAGTTTTGGGAGTTCATTAAAAACAAAAAATAATACATTAAACACTTTTATAGAAGCCTGCATAAAGGCTTTTTTTATTAACCCAAAACAGAACATTAGTTCTGAAATTTTTATAAGGAGTTGCTTAAGTTGGAACGTATTTTGCCAAAAAACACAACACACTTAGATGACTGGATCGAAGCATTCTATCATCAAATCAACATTAAAAATCCATCAGAACTTGATCTATTAGACATTGCCTACCGCTCCAATTTAAAAGTCGAATTCTTAAACATCAGCAGCCGGTACTATGCTGGAACTATTATCATTGATAATCGCCTCAGCCCTCAAGAACAGTGGCAAGATTTTGGTCATGAACTTTGTCATGCGCTTAGACATGAAGGAAATCAATTAATCATGCCCCCACTGTTTAGAGAGCTGCAGGAAATGCAGGCGAAGCGTTTTGCATATAAGTTTTGTATCCCAACATTTATGCTTAGAAAAATAAAAGCAATTCAGCCTTATAATAGTTTTACAAATGAAATAGCAGCACTTTTTAATGTTACATATGAATTCGCTACAGAACGATTCATGACTTTAAACCTATGCCATATGTCATAATTTTTTTGTCTAATTTTGTCGAAAATCAACATTTCAATATTCTTTATATTATAATGTTTCCTGTATTACTAAAATGTGTATATAGAAGGGTGCAGACTAATGAAAAAAGCTAAACTAATTTTATTCTTATGCTTTATGGCAGTTCTAACTGCTTGTGGTAACACTAACAGCTCAACTGAGCCGGCAAAAAAAGAAGAAACCAGTAAAGAGGCTTCAAAAGAATCAGCACAAAAAGAGAATAAACCAACGTCAGGACGCTTATCAAAGATTGGGGAGTGGAAGAAAGATAAAAATGGTTCTACACTGACTTTGAAAAAGATAAACGACAAACAAAAAGAAATAGATTTAAGTCCTATTAAGATGAAAATACAAGATGTTAAAGTTTTTGAATACAGTAATTTAGGTGAAGACGATAAAGAGCTTCTTTCTGATAATCAATATGAAAAAGATAAATATCATAGAATACAAATTACTTATACGACTGAAAACACTTCTGATAAAGATGTTTTGTTTTCTGGTGTTGATGTTATTACCACTAATACAAAAAAACAAATCCAAGTCAATACGGCTAATTTGTATACGGATAAAGGTGTTGGTTCTTTTTATGGTAAAGTCGAAAATGAAGGTATGGTTGTAGTTCCTTTACTGGTAGATGATGTTTCGGATTTGAGTTCAATCACACTTCACTTAAGTGATGTATATCTAAATGACGAACCTGAATTATTGCATGATGGGGCAAAAGTTAAATTCGATTTTTAAATTCTGCACCCCCCTTTTGACATTAATAATGAAATTCTGATGCATTTACGCGCACTCAAAAAAACTAAAAAGGATGTCTCCTTACATGACCCCATCGGTCAAGATAAAGAAGGCAACGAAATTTCTTTAATTGATGTCTTAAAATCAGAAAGTGAAGATGTGATCGATACCATTCAGCTCAACATGGAGCTTGAAAAAGTAAAGGAGTATATCGACATTCTCGACGGCCGAGAAAAAGAAGTCATCGTCGGCCGGTTCGGTCTTGATTTAAAGAAAGAAAAAACGCAGCGGGAAATAGCAAAGGAGCTCGGGATTTCGCGAAGCTATGTATCCCGTATTGAGAAGCGGGCGCTGATGAAGATGTTTCATGAGTTTTACCGGGCGGAGAAGGAGAAACGGAAGCGAGAGAAGGGGAAATAATATCAAAGAAGCCGGTCTAAATTCCGGCTTCTTTTCATTCCACTAAGCACTCAACATAATAAAACCATATCATTGGTTATGGAGCTTATTTCCATTACACTCCTTATATTCATTTGCCATCGTTTCTATACGTTTATGTGAATTATGGTTAAAAATGGTAAGTTAAAACAAGGATCGTTCCTTACTTTTTCATCTTATTGATTAAGAATTTTAATCTCTAGTCTATATATAGTGTTTTTTATAAACATATAGTAATTACCATGTCGTGGCATGTCTGTTAAAGTAACCACCTGTCTTAAATCCCACTTTTTTATAGGAAAAATTGGATAGCTAGTTCTCCATGTTTTATAATTACTGATACAGAACTCCGGCTTGCAGAAGTTTTTCTATCCTTTCAAAATCCTTTACATAAATGATCTCAACTTTTTGACTGCTTTCTTCATATTCCCCTTAAAAATTAATAATCACTTTCCCTTTTGGTCGTCCATTTGCGACTAGTTCTAGCGCTTCATTTACGTTGTCTATAGTAAATAGTATTGGATGAATTGCTGGAACAATGTTGTTTTCTTCAATGATTTTGGTAATCTCTTTAAGTTGTGCGCCGTCAGAACGAACGAAAATAAAATGATATTCCACGTTTTGTTTCTTAGCTTTGCGGTCATAATTTGCGCCTGCAAGGGAAAATAACATTCGTTTCCACAATGGGGAATTTAGGTATTTCCCGAAACGTCTATTTGGTCCTGTACGGAGAGAGAGCAATCTTCCGCCCGGTTTGATGATACTCAATTCACTGTCAAATTCTTTAGGTCCCAGTGTATCAATCACGTAATCCACATTCGACAACAAGTCAACATAGTTTTCTATTGCATAATCCAAATATTGGTCTGCACCCATTTCCAAAGTGCGTTCGCGCGCTTCTGAGTTGCCACTAACAATGACATTTAGGCCCATATCCTTTGCTATTGGTACAGCCATTTGACCAAAGCTGCCTGATCCACCTGGAATGAAGACAGATTTACCTGACTGTGCCTCAAGTTCTTCATGTAGACCTTGATACGCTGTGAGTCCAGCCAGTGGTACAGCAGCGGCTTCCACGTAAGACAAATTTTTTGGCATGGGTGCAATTGCGGCAGCATCAATTGCGGCATATTCCGCAAAAGCACCAATTTTTTTAAGGGGAAGACGTGTATAGATGGCATCTCCTACGTGAAATTCTGTCACATTTTTTCCGATTTTTTCGATAACTCCTGTCAATTCATTACCAAGCGTTAATGGGAATTCATAATCTTGAATCAGTTTCACGCTGCCTGTAATAATTAACATTTCGAGTGGATTGACTGCCGCAGCTTTGACCTTTACCAAGACTTCGTTTTCATCGATTTCTGGAATTGGAAGGTCATTGACTTTGGCATGGATATTTTTTGAATACTTGGTGATCTGAGCTGCTTTCATGAGTGTTTTCATTTTTTCATTAGCATCCTTCCTTGAGATTATTACAGCTGGTGTTCCCACACTCAATCAGTAGAACAGATGTTAGAGTTCATCAGCCCATAGCGTTCGAATGCAGTACACGTCAGCCAGTGTAGCGCAATTCATGCGTCAAGCATTTTTCAGTTGTATGCCATTTTTAAGCATTACTGTCCATTTTGCAGGTTCAATTTAAAAACTACTTTTCATTCCCTTTTTTTTGTTACAAAAATAGAGAGTCACTTCCCAGTTCCAAACTGTTTGTGGAACCTTGATATTTGCCATAAGTTATACTTATCTCTTGCGCTCTGCTACGTGTCATTGGTGCCATCGCTAAACGATTATGTTACCATATATATAAAAATTAGATTTAAAGGCTTTCTAGTATTGGAAAGATCGGCTTTCTCAACTTAAATTCATAGTTTTCATCTACAACCCCCACCACTTCATCTTTGTCATAAACCTCCATCATAAAACCTGCCATTTGCTTAGCTGTGTGGTATATAGGGAGATTTGCTTTGTAATCAAACTCTTTTATATCATTTGCATGTTTTGCGAATTCTGTTTCCGTCATTGCTGGTGCTAAAACTTTTGCCTTCATTTTCGCACCTTTCAGTTCAAGTTCTTTTGCAAGCCCTTCGGTGAAGGCACTAACATAATATTTAGAAGCAGAATAAGCAACACTGCCAACAGCAATTACATATCCAAGTGCTGAGGATACGTTAATTAATTGAGTCCCCTCTACATCAGCATATTCTCTTACAAATAGTGTAGAAAGGATTGTCAAGGATTCTATGTTCACGCGTAACATGGTTTCTACTTTATCTAAATTCTGATCTATGACAGAAGAGGTTTCACCAAGACCAGCATTATTAATCCAAGTCTCAATTTGATACTCCTTTAAACTGTTATACAGTGTATATGCCTGATCTTTGACAGATAGGTCACTTGTCCGAATAATAACATCTAAACCAGGATTTAGATTCTGAATGGTTGATTTAAGTTCTTCTAATTTATCTAATCTTCTAGCTGCAATAATTAAGTTTTTGCCACGAGCAGCAAATGCTAATGCTGTCTCATATCCGATACCTGAGCTTGCTCCTGTAATAACTGTGTACTTCATATTATTCTCTCCTTAAAAATATTTCTCATAGTTCTTGACCATGTTTCAGTAGATCAAATAAGAAGGTTTCCGTCTTTATAAAAATCTCTGTAACTTTTTTAGTAAACGATTTATTCCAATACGAGATCTTGGCTAGATGGCAGATCATAATCAACTGCCACTCCCCCCTGGTCACCCTCAATTAGGTCAATGCCCTGTTCTTTGCTGTGTGGAACTGACCATACGGGTCACCATTTTGCGCGGCATCAGTCGTGGAAGGAATGCCATGAACCGGTTTCGAGCCCCTGGCATTATGAACGTCTTGCCGCGTAAGAAGCCTCGGTACCCTTCCTCAGCCACCTGCCCGGCCTCCATGATAGCACCACTCTGGAACAACTTCGATTCCCCAATACCCGAACGTTCAACAAAGCCGGTTGACGTCAGTCCCGGACATAGTGCCGTCACAGTCACCCCTGTACCGCTCAGTTCGTTCTCCAAAGCCTCAGTGAACGACAGCACGTACGCCTTCGTTGCGTAGTAAACCGACATCATAGGTCCCGGGAAGAAAGCCACCAACGAAGCCACATTCATCACGCCTCCTTGGCCCCGTTTGACCATATCCGGCAAGAACAGTTTCGTCATAACAGTCAGAGCCTTGATATTGACGTCAATCATATTCGTCTCTTGTTCTAACTGCGTCTCCAAGAACGTCCCGTACAAACCGAAGCCGGCATTATTGACAAGATAGTCGACGACGATCCCCTTCTCCTTGAGCTCCGCAAAAATCTCTTTCGGCACACCGGGTGAAGCCACATCCTTTGCGATGACCGTCGCTTGACTGCCATATCTTTTCCGATATTCCTTTGCGAGCTCCAAAAGCTTACCCTCGCTACGCGCCACCAGCACCAAATTATATCCTCCCTTGGCGAAACGATCCGCCAACTCTTTGCCAATTCCACCCGATACCCCGGTGATAAGAACAGTTTTTTTCATTTTACAGCACACCTCCATTTTTAGTTTAATTAAACCTTTAAAACGTTTTACTGCGTTTCTTACTGCGAGTTGTTACTATGGATGTAGGTTATCGGTAATTGTAATTTTTGTATAAAAGGATTTATACTTGCCGCATATACCTCAACTAAGACCTCGCCATTATTTATTTTGGGCTTAGGGAAGTCTAAAAAAATTTGGTTTTTCACCGTAGTTTTCAATCGTTAAAACTTTCATGACAATCCTTCACATTTTTAATTAACGCACATGTATCTATTTATAAAGAATCTAAGAAAAAAAGATATGAATATCCCTAGATGGGATATTCATAATTAATTAAATTATTTTAAGAAAGGATAATCTGTATAGCCTTCTTTTCCTCCTGCATAGAGCGTGTTTTTATCAGGTTCGTTTAGAGGAGCACCTGAATGAATCCGTTCTACAAAGTCTGGATTAGCTAGTACCCAAGTGCCTACTGTGACAACATCTGCAAGATTATTATCTACATCAGACGAAAGTTGATCTAGAGGACGACCTGGACGGTTAACAAGAAGTGCTTGGTCCCAAAGTTGACGAACATCTTTTAGGAATTGCTCGTTTCCAAAGTGCATTAAATGCAGATAAGCAAGGTTAAGCTTATTTAATTCACTTATTAAATAGCGATACATCTCAAGGCTATTCTCCCCCTCATCAATGCCTTGCAGTGTTCCTTGAGGAGAAAAACGAATGCCTGTTCTTTCTGCTCCTATTTCATCAACAACTGCTTTAGCTACTTCAATTGCGAATCGAGAACGCCCCTCAATCGTACGACCGTATGCACCTTGACGATGATTGGAGTTTTCACTAAGGAATTGTTGGATCAGATAACCATTCGCTCCGTGAATTTCAACTCCGTCTGCACCAGCTTCAATTGCTGAACGTGCTGCTAAACGAAACTCATTGATAACATCTTTTATCTCAAGCTCACTCAGTTCTCTTGGTGTTGGAATTTCTTTCATTCCTTCTGCCGTGAAAATTTCTATACCAGGTGCAATAGCTGACGGTGCAACTGCTTGGCGGTGGTGAGGTGTGTTATCAGGATGTGATACTCGTCCCACATGCATAAGTTGAATAAAAATATGACCGCCTTCACTATGAACTTTAGAAGTGACTTTTTCCCATCCTCTAATATGATTTTCTGTATAAATACCAGGTGTATTAGTATAACCTTGCCCATCATCCGAAGGTTGGGTTCCTTCACTTATAATTAAACCGACTGAAGCACGCTGACCATAGTACTCTGCTACTAATTCGCTCGGCGTACCATCTGGTAAAGCTCTATTTCTAGTCATCGGAGCCATGCCTATGCGGTTTTTTAAGTCAATGTTTCCGATACGAACTTTTTCAAATAATCTGCTCATATGAATACTCCTTTTTAATAAGAATTAGAATCAAGAAATAAATTTACGTGTTCTGCAAATAGTTCTGGAAATTGAAACAGATGCCCGTGACCAGAATCAGGATATATAATCAACTGTGCTTTGGGTAATTTCTCTGTTAAGATATAGCTGTTTTTAGTCGGTACCATCACATCATTAACACCATTAGTGACAAGTACAGGGTGTTTGATGTTTTGTAACCATTCATAATCATGATTAGATTTTTGTTTAGCCCATTTTGCAATAGCTTGTAATTGTGCCTCTTTTACTTGTTCCGAACTATTTACTTTTTTCTGATTAAAAATTCTTTGTAGTGAAGCTATTCCTGCTGATTTACTTGTTTCGGTTTGTTCGTAGAAAAAGAACATAAAATCATTTATTCCATCTTCTTCCGTTCCGCCGTGACGATTCATTCTTTCAAGAATTTCTGGATTTGGATTAATACCAGATTCAGGTGAAGTACCTGCCATAATAATTTTTCTTACTAAATCTCCTTCTTGTAAAGCTAACTCTTGTGCAACCATGCCACCAATGGAAAAACCAAGAATGTCAACTTGTTCTAATCCAAGAGCTCTTATAAATGTTGCTGTATCTTTTGCCATATCAGTAATTGTAGTAGGTGTTAGTCCATCGGTCTCACCAACCCCTTTATTGTCAAATAAGATTACTGGGCGTTTATTTGCAATAGGTTCAAGCATGTCTGGATCCCAGTTTTCCATCGTTCCTCTAAAGTGAACAAGAAATACTACTGGTATACCATCTTTTGTACCAAATCTCCTATATGCGTAACGAGTTCCTTCTACTTCAATAAATTCTGATTCTGTTGGTATTTTAAAATTTCTCATTTTTGTGTTCCTCCTTAGAAATTAAAAAACGATTTATAACTATGCATTATGATGGTGTGTTTCATGCTTATTTTAGAATGAACATTCTAAAAAGGGTAAAAAAAGAAAGCTAGTCCAACACTGAAAGTGCTAGAGAAATGATGCCTTCTAATTCTTTTTTACTGTAATCAGTTTTTATTAGTACTCTTATACCTACCAAATTGTTGTGTAAGAAACGAGATATGTTATCAGAATCGATTTCTTTTGATAGCTCTCCATTAGTTTGACCCTGTTTTATAAGGTGATTAAACATATCTTCAGTACGATTAAACATTTTTGTAACGATGCGCCCAATTTCTTTGTCCAACAAAGATAATTCAATGGCTGCATTTACTGATAGACATCCTTTTGGGTATTGTTTAATGGAATTCAGTACGAAAATAAAAACATCACGTATCGCCTGTTTAATGGATGAAGTGCTGCTGATTATGCTTTCCATCTCATTAACGATGAGCTCTTCATAATGATGAAGGGAAGCTAAAAACAATGAACGCTTGTCGCCAAATGTGTCATATATACTCCTACGGTGTATCCCCATATGATCCACCAAATCTTGCATGGATGTTTTTTCATAGCCTTGTTCCCAAAATAACTCCATTGCTTTTCTTAATACTTCTTTTTCGTCAAACTCTTTACTTCTAGCCATTTTAATTCTCCTTAAAAAAATCCATGAACCAATACTAACAAAAACAAAAGTCATCATCCATTATAGAATGAACATTCTAAAATAAACACATGAATTACAAACCATGATTACATAATACCCTTTTTAGAACGATAAGTAAAGAATTATACTTCTGCGATGAACACCCATATGTCACCAAGTCTTGCATGAATGTTTTTTTCATAACCCTGTTCCCAGAAAAGCCCCATTGTTTTCTTAATGCTCTTTTTTATCAAATTTATTTCTAGACATAATCCCACCTTACAACGTATTACCTCTTAATTCTGAGAAAGGACTAAGAATCATTGATGCATTCACCCCTCCCTCATTCTAAAATAATAAAGAATGATCACTCTCGTTTGAGTAGCAAAACAGTTAGATCTAACGTGTTTCAAGCATAGCAAATTCAAGAACGATCGGTAAAGAATTTGGAATTCATCATATGTTTTATATGGTTAGCTTTCAATTAAACGTTTTAACTTAAGCTCAGTTTCAGTATTCTCAACTGGAGTATAGACGCTGCATCTTAAATCAGTATCTCCATGCACTTGTAAAGAAGTAAGATTAAACAACATTTTACCTACCTTAGCATGACGAAACTCAATTAATACTTCAGGAGCAGAGCTTATCTCATTTTCATTCCAAATTTTATGAAACTCAGGATATGCCTGTTCCATTTCTTGTATAAATTGCTCATACCAGTCATCAGCCACATACTGTCCATAATACGTTCTAAATATTGCGATATATCCTCTAACAAAATGCTCCCAATTCACTGCTAAACTTTTAAATTCCTTTCTTGCGAATAGTAAGCGTATGATATTCCTTTCTGCTGGGGTGATTTGTTCAAAATCCAAAAATACATTAGCTGCTGCTTGATTCCACCCAACAATCTGACTTCTTCTATCTGATATAATTGTTGGACAATAACGAAGTTCCTGCAAAATTTTCACTAAAGCTGGACTGATTTCTTTCTCCTTCTCATTTATAAAGGGTTGTTTCACTCCTTCCTCTAACGCTAGAGCATACAAATATCTCCTTTCATCGTTATTTAATTGTAATGCTCGAGAAATAGCATCTAATACCGAAGTAGACACTTTTATATCTCTACCTTGTTCTAACCATGTATACCATGTAAGACTTACACCGGCTAGTTGAGCCACTTCCTCTCTTCTTAGTCCTGGTGTTCTTCTGCGGGTTCCTACTGGTAAACCAACCATTTGAGGAGTAATTTTCGAACGTTGATTCTTTAGAAATTCTGATAAAGCTTGAAGTCTTGTTTCAGGTTTCATTAAAATCTCCTTTTTAAATAGTGCTAATTATACTAGGATAAACAACAACTTGTAATAGGATAACACAAAAGTTAAAGTTAATAAAAAATAGGGAGGGAATTATTATGAAAAGAGTTGTCATTACTGGAATGGGAATTATTTCGCCTCTAGGAAATGATGTAAATAGCTTTTGGAATCAACTAGTTAAAGGTCAATCGGGAATATCTCTAATTGATTCTTTTGATACTATTGATTATAAAACAAAGATAGCTGGAATGGTTCGTGATTTCGATGTAGATGGAATATTTGGGAGGAAAGAAGCCAAACGATTAGATCGATTTAGTCAGTTTGCTTTAGCAGCAGCCGAACAAGCATTAGAAAAATCACAATTACAGTTAGATAAGGTTGATCTTGAACGTTTAGGGGTATACGTTGGTTCAGGGATCGGAGGTATACAATCACTTGTTGATAATGTGAATGTATTAAATAAACGAGGTCCCGCAAGAGTAAGCCCTAGCCTTGTACCAATGATGATTTCAAATGCAGCTGCGGCTCAAATAAGTATTAGATTAGGGGCACAAGGCCCGTCATTATCACCAGTAACGGCCTGCTCAATCGGGAACACCTCTATTGGTGAAGCTTTCAATGCTATCCGAAATGATGAGGCAGATATTATATTTGCCGGTGGAGCAGAAGCTGCAATCACACAGTTATCTTTGGCTAGTTTTGGAAACGCCCATGCACTATCTACAAAAAACCAAGATCCAAGTCGAGCCAGCCGTCCGTTCGATACAGATAGAGATGGCTTTGTTATGAGTGAAGGCGCAGGTATTTTAGTATTAGAATCATTAGAAAACGCTATTCTTAGAGATGCGCCGATATTATGTGAAGTAGTGGGATACGGAGCTAGTTCAGATGCTCATCATATGGTAGCATCACACCCAGAAGGTAAGGGTGCCTACTTAGCAATGAAAAAAGCATTGAGAAGTGCAAATATATCAACAGGTGAAATTGATGTTATTAGTGCTCATGCAACAAGTACACAAATAGGTGATCGTTCAGAAATTCTAGCTATTAAGAAATTGTTTGGTGAACATTCCCGCAAAATTCCAACAACTGCAAACAAATCAATGACTGGTCACATGCTTGGTGCTGCTGGTGGAGTAGAAGCAATTGCTTTAGTGGAAAGTTTGAGACAAGGAATTATTCCTCCAACTATTAATGTAGAGAATTTAGATCCAGATTGCGACTTAGATGTTGTCTCAAAAACGCGAAATCTTCCAATGAAATATGGACTATCAAATTCTTTTGGCTTTGGCGGACATAATTCAGCAATCGTGTTAAAGAATTATGATTGAAGATCCACCTTTATAATTCAGAGGTGAAATAAATGCATCTACCAAGGGTTGATCACCCTTGGTTTCAATTTTAGACTTGAAATCTATCCGGCTCTGAGAGCGTACAAATAAAAAGCTCTATGAAGAGAGGACAATTTTGAGTGATACAGAAAGTATATTAAACGACTAATACTACTAACGATTTGAAATCTAATGAATGAATGGTGAATATATTGAACCACCACTTAGACGGTTTAAAGAAAATGATGACTGATGAAATACCTGACTCTCCAGTTAGGCAAATCCCTGGTTTTAAAGTATGAAGCTGTAGAAGGTAGAATAGTTATTGAGTTGAAAGCTTCTAAAAGAACTTCATAATCCGATGGGTACGTTACACGGTGGAATATTGTGTGACATCGCTAATGCCGCTATGGGTCGGTCTGCTTTTGCCAACACTCAAAAGGAACAATGGCAGAAGCAAAGTCATATGTGTATTTAGAGCTTTTCTTGCGGCAGGGGGAAATCCTACCATTCAATCAGCGGTTGTATACAGCCTCCTTCAATCTCAATAGAAAATTCGCCATTCCTTTGTTTCCAATAATCTTCGCGCTTTTGAAAGATAATATCTTTCATTATACTTCTCCCGGATTTTCCACTGGAGCTCCTGTGGGGCCATAATACAAAAACATAAAATCTCTCCTTCGGACCTATTCACCAACAACTTAATCAATTGTTCTATTTCCTTCAAATTTATAAAATGCATGTGTCTGTTGTTTTAATTTTAGCATGCTGAATAGCTTTGGGTTTAGCTTTTGAGCAGCTTCAGTGCTTACCCATTTTACTTCTTCAATATCATGATCCGGATCTAGAATGTTCATCTGCCCGCCGATGATTTCCGCAAAGAAGGTCACGATGAGTGCATGATGCATTTTATCGTGAAAGAATACTTCTCGAACCGAATGAAGTTCATTTACTTTGCAAACATACCCTGTCTCTTCTTTCACCTCACGGACCACGGCCTGCTGCAGGTGTTCACCTTTTTCTACAGTACCGCCTGGAAGTTCCCAATATCCCTTTACATTTTTGACCATTAACATATTTTCTTCCTCATCATAAATAATAGCTGATACTACGTCTACTCGTTTCAAAGAAATCCCCCCAACCATTCTCTGTTTACATCAATTGTCGAATAAATAGAACGAACTGTTCATTTCAATACATTCATTATACTGTATCCTTGATACAAGATAATGGATACAGAAACTAAATAGGAATTAGTCAGCAGATTGGAGGCCACAGCATGTGGATCATCATCATTTTACTTATTGTCCTCATTGGATTTACAGGGAATATCGTTTCTTTATTAAGACAAATGAAAGAGTCAAACGAGAAAATCATACAACTGTTAGAACATCAAAAACCGAAAAAATAAAAACCTCACCCTTTTAGAGAGAGGTTTTTAGAGTAAGCAATTATTCTTATCGTTTCTCATGAAGCAACATATATCTGATTCGACGAATATAATGCAGCGCAATATGACCGAGACATAAAATGAGCCCGATCATCGCAAGAATATAGATGGGCAGCATCAAACCAGGTACATAGTTGACGATAAAACCCAAACAAAACGCTGTCAGCATATATAGACTGATCAACCTCATCAATACCATCCGAAGCCCTCCCTTTCTACATTCACTTTAACATATTTTCCCTTTATTTTCATGATTGGCTTTTAAAAAAAGATGCGAATCCACTAAGATTCGCATGATCATTACGTATTCAATTCACCTTTCTTCGCGCGCGCTTCCTTCCACTGCTCAAGCTCTGAAACTGTTAATAATTGATATCCTTGTTTGGTCAATTCCTTGATAATCGTGACAGCTGCGTTTGCCGAGGTGTCATAGATGTCGTGCATTAAGACCGTTTCTCCGCTAGACGCATGTGTGAGAATGTAGTTGGCGACGTATTGGCTGTTGCGATATTTCCAGTCTTCGGGATCTACGTCCCAAAGCGTGACTTTCATGTTGACAGCTTCGTTGATCTGCCCATTTGTTCCACCATATGGCGGTCTAAAGTGAGTCGGTGTGAATCCGCCTGCTTTTTCAATAATTTGCTGCGTATCTTCTACTTGTTTGATAGCTTGTTTTAACGGCAGTCTTGTGAGTAAAGGATGGCTATAGGAATGATTTCCGATTTCATTCCCACCCTTTCTGATCTCACCCAGCATATCGGGGTAATATTGAACCCTGCTGCCTAATACAAAAAATGTCGCATGTCCTTTGTTTTCTTTTAAGGCTTTTAAGATTTTTGAGGTCGTGGATGGATTTGGTCCATCGTCAAATGTCAGAGCAATGGCTTTTTGATTTGGGTTGAATGTTGCCTGTTTTGGCAGTTTTACAAGCTTTCTTTTTGAGATCGGTTCTTTTTTCTCATTTTTGTTCTTTTCTTTATGAATGTATTCAGGCTTTAACATTCCTTTAAGCACTGTTTTTTTAATCGCCAGCACTTGAGGGCCTTTTTTGTCTGGTGCGATTTGCCCTGCTGGAAAGTAGAATTCTATAAAACGATCCTTGATGGCAAAATACTGATAATGCTCTGCCGCAGGAGATGTTCCTTGCTTGAGCAAATGCTCGTTTTCAGCAAGAGTGCGATCTTTCTTTAATTCCTCAAATGTCATTTGAGACAGTTTTTGCAGACTTTCTTTCTTTGATAAAAATAAATCATCTATTGATAAAAAATGCTGTTTCTTGAAATCAAAATTGAATATCTTCGTTTCATGTGCGCCTTTTACTCCGCCTTTCAATTCATATGTATTGAATTTGATCGCAGCAGTTTGTTTGGCATAATGAGTAATCTCGTAATCTATGTTTAATTCGTATCGATGATCTTCATCGACATCGCTTGCTTCACTAAATGATGTTTTGAATTTGTCGAGCGCTGTTTCTGCAAATCTTTTCATCTCTTGATCTAGCTTTTTTTGATGAAACACTGGATAGTTCACAGCATATCTCAAGTATCTCCCGTCATTCACGAGAGTGACAATTTCAACTTCTTTATAGCTCGAATCTGGTTCTACCTTCTTCTTCTCTGTCCCGCTTGCCTGCTGATTATGATAAAACGCAGCGATTCCGATGATGATTGCAAGTCCGCATAGGACGAGACTAATTTTCCATTTCATTGACACAATGATTCCCCTCTCGTGATGGCGTCATGTCTTGATGACGTGTGTTTGTAGGATAGACTTTGCGTGAACTCGATTTAGTTTTCAAAAAACACATTTGTCACATTTTCGTCACAATTAAGAGAGGTTGAAAAAAAGGGCTTGATCTCTCAGCCCTTTGATTATTTTTGCATATATAGTTGAAATAATTTCGTTTCTTCATCAATAGAACTCGCTCGATCAAAAGCCGCTCTAACCGTCTTCGTATTGTTCATGAGCTCATACAGCATTGTCAGGACAAAGATAAATGCCGCATCTCCATCAATGTAATCATCAGGCGCTGTATAGGACAAAGCACCTGCTTCTAAAAAGGCTTCTGCAAGTTTTTTCTCACCTAGTGTGCAGCCGGTTGATATGACGTGAACCCCTTTTAATGAAGCATACCGCTTGATTTCATCCGCTCCAAAAGTTACACCTCTAGGCTCCCCATCTTCGTATACATCTTCCCCTAACTCCGGCATGAGAAACGCTCCTTCTTCCCCATGAAAAGATAAAAGAAAGTAGTCCGTCTCCCTTCTATTTCTCCCAGATAACACATCAATCAGATCATTGGGTCTGCCTATCCAATGCATATCGACTTTTGCACCAAAGTTCTCAAATGCTGCACGCAGGGCAAAAGATTCTAGCTCACTATTTGGTCCTGTTGCTAATGTAATGCGCATGGTCTGTTGTTCCACTTGTATCTCCTCCAAACGATGATAAAAATAAACCCATTTTTTCTTCATCTGCATATGTATCCGTCCATTTTAGTGCACTGATCAATACATTTGCTCGATGTCCTGTCGTTCTCGTGCGAAGGAAAGAGCTTCCGTCATCAAGCCTTGCCTACTCCCTTTCCGCGGGCACCAGCCGTTACATACATCGCTGCTACATTCGCTCGGTGCTTTAATTTCTGTAAGGTTTCTTGGATGAGCGTGACCGTCCCCACAAGCTGCCCTTGATAAAAGGTGCCAAAGATCCACATAGATTGTGCCGAAGCAAAACGAGCCGCATATTTGTCTTTTGTATCTATTTGTTCTTCTTCATAGCTCATTGCAAAGCCCTCTGGATGTAATCGCAGTGCTTCTAGTCTTAATGCTGTATATTCTTCAGATCACCTGCGTTAACAATTGAATATTCAGACAACCACCTCCAACAGAATGATTGATACTTCCAATTTTATCTTGAAAGGAGGTTTTGATCAAAGGATATTGATCTCTTAGCACCAATCTCTTTTCCTATATGCAATTAGACTTGCTTATCCATCTGTGAAAACAAGGTATTTCCGATCATGTTTACTCGTTTTATCCTAGCAAAAACGATTCTTTTCTCACTTATCTTTTCACCTTTTTTATATTAATCTATAACTAATTCATGAAAAAAAAGAAAAAAAAGGATTGCTATGAATGAAAAGATATCATAAGATAGAATAGTAATAAAAATACAAAAAAGGGAGGAATTTGATATGACAGAAACAAGAAACGAAATCAAACTACATGTTCTTTTTGGTGCTTTAGCAGTAGGTTTCCTTATGCTAGCTCTTTTTTCCTTCTCGCTACAGATGCTGCCAGTTGCTGATCTAGCAAAAGAATTTGGTATTCCAGGCAGTGTTGCAGCTGTTGTTTTGAACGTTGTTGAAGCGGGCGGAGCTGTTACAACAATCGTCTCCATTTTAACTGCTGTAGGATCAGGTGGTCTTTCACTTATTGCAGCGGCTGGTAAAGAGACCATTCGTCAGTACCTTAAAGCCCAAATTAAGAAAAAAGGCCGTAAAGCCGTTATTGCTTGGTAATTCATTTTTATGACTCAATAGAAGGAGACTTTGTTCTCCTTCTATTTAAATTTTGATGCAGGTGAGAAGATGTTATATCCATTATTATCACTACTTCTATCAATTAGAATTCAACAACAATATTCAAATCTAGCTCAGTTTATAATACGTAAGGTTCCATTTTTCACATCGTTTTCTTCTAAACAGTACATATTATTTTCTTGTATCCTTGATACTTTATTCGGATGTATGATTGTAATCGTTATTTCTTCATTTCTTTACTCTCCGATCTATCAAATAGAATGGGAAAGTGCTTTTGTGATATTTTTGTTTCTTTTCTCTATCGTCAAAGGGATTGAATCTTATAGAAGAACTCATATTCTTCCTTTTGAAGAATTGATACAGCTTGCACCTGTTTCCTCAAGACACCTTTTCCAAACGCTTTTGTTTTCAGAACTGATCTGGTTGATGTTGACCAGTTTGAGTACTTATTTAATCTATTTTCTGTTTCAATATTCTATTGCTCCAACACATGATTGGATATTCTGGTTAAAGCATCTCAATGTCATGTTGACAGGTTTCTTCCTATTTATCGTCAGCAATAAGATATTTGGTGCTTACATCTATAATATTGTCGTGAAAAAAATCGGGATCATTCGTGTTCTTTTTTTCGCAAGCATCTCTTTACTTTTTTTCTTATTTGGAAGAGTCCTGATATTGAACATTATTTTCCCTTTTTATCACACCTTCCAACAACTTTTTCAGTCGATTTCATCGCTTGCAGAGGATTCGTTTTGGATTACACTTTCCAACAATTTGGTGGCTTTATATCAAAATGATCTTCAGCATATCCATCATGCTTTATTCTCAAAGGATTCTGTATTTCTACAATTTCAAGCGCTTTTCACTTCACCTGTCACATTTTTCGTGGTGATATTAGCAGCTATACTCGTCATGAAGAGTCCTGTACGCTGGATTCCAACTGGGAAAGATCATGATCAAAACTCAACACATTTTCGAGATTTATTTTATTGGTACTTTCAAGTACTTAATAAAATTCAAGGCTCGCTGTTTCAAAAGAATATGTTGATCCAAAAAGACCTCAAGGTGTTAAAAGAAAAAAGATGGCTGCTGTCTAAAGAGTTTTTTAATTATATGTTTATGTCATATGAAGCCTTCTTTTATATCGGGGTTATGACTAGTTTGATCTCCATTATTAATCATCCGGCTTTGCAGATTCAGCTGCTTTTTACATTAAATGTGATGATTTTAGCAAATCAAACGTATGAGATGAGAATGCTGACCCCTTCTATTTTTTCTTTAAGTGCTGAAAAAAAGAATATTTGGCTTTTTGAGCTTTCTCAAACATCTCTTATTCAGTTTTTCTTATCAAAAATCCAGTTATTTTATTGTTTATTTTCCATACCAGCTCTCTTTCTGCTATTCATTAATCTATCAATCATGGGTGTATATCAGCTTTTTGATATTCAGATGCTCATTCAATTTGTGGCATTAGGGATTGGTTTTTTCATTTTCCCTTTGATTCAGCTTTACTTGTTTCCATTTACAACGAAATTCAATTTTATTCATGAGCATGAAATAGGGACAACCAATGAGGAAATAGAAGTTATCGATAAAGGGCAGGCTTTTGCAAGAAACTTTCTTGTATTACCTTTTATGTACTACATGATCTTGACCTCTTTTCTACCTATTTTGCAGCAATCCTCAGGTCTCATAAACTTTCTGTTTGCTTTATAT
The DNA here is from genome assembly GCF_002998735.1 of Bacillus sp. NMTD17. Taxonomy (NCBI): domain Bacteria; kingdom Bacillati; phylum Bacillota; class Bacilli; order Caryophanales; family Bacillaceae; genus Bacillus; species Bacillus sp. NMTD17. Next base: position 291,561 of record NZ_PVRH01000005.1, on the reverse strand, counting down.
TTTGTGATCGTTTCATTGATCTGCTGGGTGTTATGCCGCAAGACCATCTATAAAGGGATTGAGTATGTTGAAAAAAATAAGATATTTTCTATCGGAGAATAGACTGATTTTACGCCTCGGCTACATTTATGCTGCTATCTTTATTGCAGCAGTGCTGATTGGTAGCCTTCTTCCTTATGATCAGATTCCTTATTTAAAAAAGGATGAAGAGATGTTTTTTCTATCTATTTTCTTAAACAATTTGCAAGTTGGGATGGCGATATTAGGGATCGGAGCTTTTACAGGCGGCATCATGGCTGCTGGCATTCTTTTTTACAACGGATACATTATTGGCAAACTAGTTCAGTATTTGATTGTCAATCAAGAAGTGCAGCAGATATTCACAGGATTACTGCCTCATGCTTTCGTAGAGATTCTTGGTTTCATCCTGTTTTCAATTGTCAGCTCTTTTCCTTTTATTTATCTTTATCGATTTATAAAAGGAGAAACAATTGATTTAAAAAAGTTGACTGTGACTGTGCTTCAATTGATTTTTGCAGCAATTGTTCTCTTATTCGCAGCATCTCTTTTAGAGGAATACGTTAGCCATGTACATCTACCATAGAAGAAAGGGGAATGTGGTTCCATGGAGCTACTTCTACGACCTAAGGAATTTTTCAATCAGAATCAATCGATTAAAACCATTGTAGGCCTTGTCTTACTATCATTATTTGTTTCGACTGTCTTTTTAACATTTTTTATTATTGATTTGTTAGTAGATGAACCGTTACCTGCTGGAAAACAAGTAGCCAGCATTGTTTTTATTTTTTTGCTGACGATCCCGCTTTATTTCATTTTGAATTTTCTCAGTACTGTTCTCACTTCAATTTATATGTATTTTTTTCATAAAGCTTTTATTTTACGCAAAATGTATCTTGTCATTTTGGTTTATAATGCATTTCTTTTATTAGTGAATAGTGCAGCGATCTATTGTGTGATGGTGTTACAATTAGACCACTATTTTATCTTGATCCAAGCAATTTCCTTCTTCATCAACTTATATCTTTTGCGCATCCTTTATGATGGCATCATTTACTATGCAGAAGGGTCGAAAAAGGCTGCCCTTGCGACAGTGATCTTGTATATGCTGGTGACCACTGTGTTTGTTATTGGAGGATTCATCAATGGCTAGTCTTCAAGTGTCTCAGCTATCTTTTCGCTATGAAACAACAGAAGAAAGCTCTCTCCTTCTCGATCAAGTTTCGTTTGATCTGAAAGGAAGTGATCGAGCTTGTATCATTGGAAAGAACGGCAGCGGTAAATCGACTCTTTTAAAGATCATCGCTGGTCTGCTTCCATCTGTATCAGAAACGATTTTACTCAACAAACAGCTTCACCCCAGGACCACTCAATATAAAAGTCTGGTGGCGTACATCCCTGATAAGCCTTTAGTCTATGATACGCTCACTGGTCTTGAGCACATGGAGCTTGTTCAGTCTTTATGGAAAATGAACAAGTCAGAAAAAGAGTTATACAAAGAGACCTTTCTAACGCTTTGTGATGCATTTGATTTAACGCATGCCCTAAAGATGCCAGTCAAACAGTATTCATTGGGCATGAGATATAAACTTTTCTTTAATTGTATGGTGGCAAGATCTCCAGAGCTGATCATTCTTGATGAGCCTTTTACCTCTCTTGATGAGGCCTCACAGATACAATCGATTTCTTTATTAAAAAAAGAATTCTCACATCGATGTGTTTTATTTACCAGCCATCAGCGCTACCTTTATTCAGAATTAGGAAATCGTTTCTTCCAGCTGGATCAAGGACAATTAAACGAAGTGGAACGTTAGACATACAAAAGGCATCCCATAAAAGGATGCCTCTCTTCTTTTTCTCGATCACATTACCACTTACAGCGTTTCACTGGACGGCAGCAAGGTTTTTTGATATCCCTGCCGCAATCGTATTCTTCCACAATGTACTCGTTATGAGTAGATTGAGTGACAGGGTAGTAGTTTTCAATTCTTTTGATGTTTTTATTGACGTTTGTGATATGCGTTGGATGAATTTTTCTGATGGTTTGTTCATTCGTTGTCGTGTTGACAATTTGACGTGTGGGGAAAACAACCGTTTCATCTCCTCCTTGGTTTCCTCTGCGAGGACCAAAGAAAAAGTCATCTAATCGATTTCGGCTCATCTCAACACCCCTTCAAGTTGTCTTTCACTTACACTCTATCGTATGTAAGAAGCGCATCTCGTGACTAGATGCTTGTCTATTTTTAAAAAAATCCACTATTTATCTCGTTTTCTCTTTCTTTACAAAAGGGCAATTTTAACATATTATACAATATGATATATTGTGGTAGAAGAAATTGTGGCCCATAACCTTCCCACTTATCAAATACGAGGTGAACGATATGATCAATACGACACAACCAATCGAACGAAACAAGCTAGACATTGCACTTGAACTGACTCAATTGCATTTGAATCGATATGAAACGAATCATCCTGATCAGTTGAGTGAGGTTTATGCGAAATATTATGCGCTGCTTGAAGTGCTGGATTTATCTTCTTATGATCAATTGATTGATTTATTGCCCGCTGAGCTAAAACAGACGCTTGAGTAAAAAACCCCTCTATCCACATGGGATAGAGGGGTTTCTTTATACTCGTGCTGCCATATCTGTTTCGATTTGTTCTAAGCTTCTTCCTTTTGTTTCAACTAGCACAAAACGGGTGAATAATAGTCCGATTAAGCAGATGACACCAAATGAGGAGAAAATGACACCAAAGCTGAACTTATCAGCTAAGATAGGGAAAACGAGTCCAACTGCTAACGATCCCGTCCAGTTAAAGGCAGATGAGATACCTGCTCCGATACCTCTGACAGAAAGCGGGAAAATTTCGCCGATGATGATCCACGTGATCGGTGCCCATGAGAAGGCGTAGCACAAGATAAAGCAGCAAAGTGAAATTAAGGTCACCCAGTTTAAAATCCCTTCACTAACGCCAAGTGCACCTAATGCAGCTGGTGCAAAGAAAGAAAGAGCCATGCCCGTTCCCCCTACGGTGAGAATCGTTCGGCGGTCGAATCGGTCGACAAATTGTAAAAAAATCACGGTGGTGACGACAAAAATGACACCGACAATCACTGTAAAACCTGCGGCAACTTGAGGTGCAAGCCCTACATTTCGAGCAATACTTGTTGCATAGTACACAATGGAGTTCGCCCCTTGAATTTGCTGAAGGGTCGCCATCCCAACCCCTATGAAAAGAGCCATTCTGAATTTCTTTTGGAACAATTCGCGAATACCAGAGCGTTCTTCTTTCGCGACTTCTAAAATTTCCTGCATCTCTGCTTCAATTTCTTCACGAGAAGAGCGTAGTGATCCTAATACTTCCCGTGCTTTATGCGCCATTCCGTGTTTAATTAAATATCTCGGAGATTCAGGGAGCCTCAGCATACCAATATAAAGCACGATAGCAAATAAAGCGGCACTACCGAGCATCCAGCGCCAGCTGTCTGGAATAGGTTCAAACACAAATGCAACAATATAGCTCAGCAATAGTCCGCTCACGATCATGAGCTGATTGAGCCCAGACAATTTCCCGCGAATTTTAGCAGGAGCAATTTCAGACATGTATGCCGGCACCAAAGATGAGGCTGTACCAACGGCTGTTCCTAAAAAGATACGTGCAATGGTTAATGAAATCTCTTCTGGTGCAATAGCTGATCCGATCGCTCCGACAAAAAAGATAACGGATGAGACCAAAATAAGCTTTCTGCGGCCAAATTTATCCCCTAAGAGACCGCTTAAAATGGAGCCAATGATGGCCCCGCCCATTAATGAAGAGACAACGATTCCAAGCCATAATGGGCTGAGCTGAAATTCTTGCTGAATATGTCCCTCTGCCCCTGCAATAATCCCAATATCATATCCGAATAAGATGCCTGCAAAGGACCCGAAAAAGAAGATAAATTTGCTTGACACTTTTTTCTCCAAGTGGATGACCCCCTCACTTAATTAACCGCTTTCATTTCTCCCGGTGCTTCTACTGTAAACAGTAGAAGACGTTTCACCCTTCTATAAAACCACATATTCTGCATGAACAAGCTTTGTAAAATGAACAATTTGATCAACCGTTAAATTGAGGGATACGACTGTATGATGACCCCCGCCTTGCTTAATCCATGCTTTGACTCCGTCCTGAAAATTCGGCTTGATTTTCCAGAGCACACGTGCAACCGGTAAATGAGGTGCTGCTTCCTCCGGCTCAAAGGCTTCGACTTCTTGTATGAGCCATTTGAAATGGGTTCCAAAGTCAGCAATGGAAACAACAACACCTTCGCCTGCTTTTCCATCAAACACAAGACGCGCTGGATCTTCCCTGTTTCCGATACCAAGTGGAGATACGACAATCACTGGTTTCGTATGGGCGAGCGCTGGATCTACTTCTAACATATGAGATTGCAGCACCGCTTCCTGTCCAGAGGTCATTTCATACGTGTAGTCCTCCATAAAACCAGTGGATTGATGATGACTCATCACCTTTAATAATCGGTCCAGTGCAGCAGTTTTCCAATCGCCTTCCCCAGCAAAGCCATATCCCTTTGCCATTAGCCGCTGTACCGCAAGTCCTGGCAGCTGTTTCATTCCATGTAAATCTTCAAAGTTTGTCGTAAAGGCATTGTAGCCGCCTTCATCTAAGAAGCGTTTGATGGCAATTTCATAACGCGCTTGCACCTTGACACTTTTTTCCCATTCTTCAACTGAATACGTTCCATAATCCACATCATATTGCGTTAAATACTCCGCAAATAATGCATCTACCTCTGCTTCTTCTACTGCATTTACATATTCGACGAGATCGCCTATTCCAAAGTAATCAACAGTCCACCCTAATTGAATCTGGGCTTCAATTTTATCGCCTTCTGTTACAGCCACGTGGCGCATGTTGTCACCAAACCTAGCTACTTTAATCTGAAAGCTCTCATGATAAGCAGCCGCCACGTCCATCCAATCAGCGATTTGCTGCTGCACATCCGGCTTAGACCAATGACCGGCGACAATTTGATTTTGTTTATTTAAGCGCGCATTGATATAGCCATATTCTCTATCTCCATGGGCAGATTGATGAAGATTCATATAGTCCATGTCGATCGTGTCCCACGGAATCTTCTCATAATACTGTGTGACAAGATGCAAAAGAGGCTTCTGCAAGAGATCGGTTCCGCGTATCCACATTTTTGCCGGTGAAAATGTATGCATCCATGTCATCACGCCGACAACCTCATCGCGATAATTGACTTCTTTCATGAGCTTTGTGATTTGATCCGCGCTGACAGCCAGCTCCTGCAAGATCACTGGGTAAGGAAGTAAACCGCTCTCATTTAAGGCATCCGTCATCTTTTGAGCATCTGCTTTTACTTTCTGCAGTGCTTCATCTCCATATAAATGCTGCGATCCAACAATAAACCAGCATTCTTTATGTTGACTTGTTAACATAGAAATCCCTCTTTTCTTTATCTTGAAGGTTTTTGTCCGTAATACGCATGTTCTCCGTGTTTTCTTAAGTAATGTTTATCTAAAATTCGTTGCGGGAGAGGCTCCGCGTATTCGTTTAATTGCTTTGCGAACAGATTCATTTTGGCGACTTCATCTAAAATCACACTGTTTGTGACCGCACTTTTTGCATCTTTTCCCCACGTGAATGGGCCGTGACCTTGAAGCAATACACCCGGCACCGCCATCACATCTAGGTTTCTTTCCTCAAACGTTTCGATGATCAGCCGGCCCGTTTCTACCTCATAACCGCGGTTGACTTCTTCTTCTGTCAGAAATCGAGCACACGGAACAGCGCCGTAAAATGTATCGGCATGTGTTGTGCCCATTGCCTGTAAATCAAGACCTGCCTGCGCCCAAACGGTTGCCCACATGGAATGGCTATGTGATATACCGCCAATTTCCTCAAAGTGTTTGTAAAGAACAGCATGTGTTGCTGTATCTGATGAAGGACTGAATTCCCCTTCCACTACTTCACCGTCAAAGTCGACCACAACCATGTCTTTTGCTGATAATTGGTCATACGCTATACCGCTCGGCTTAATAACAAATAGACCGCTGTCACGATCACACGCACTGACATTGCCCCATGTAAATTTCACAAGTCCGTATTTCGGCAAATCTAAATTTGCTTCAAATACTTCTTCTTTTAAGCGCTCTAGCATACGGTTGTCACTCCTTTCTTTGGCATCAGATGTGCTACTGCCGCTTCTTCAATCGCAAGGCCCTCTTGATAGCGCTTTAAAAATTCGTCAAAGCCTTTGACATCAAGCGGGTCGGGTTCCATGAGCTCTTCTGATGTATGGGCAAACACTTGATGCGTGAGAAATTCAGCCAATGTTTGCTTTTGATGATGGACCATATAGGAAGCAAGGACAGCCATCCCAAACGCACCGCCTTCTCCCGCAGTGGAAACGACTGATACAGGTGTATCAAGCGCTGCGGCCACCATTTTTTGACCAACGAGCGGGGTTTTAAATAACCCCCCATGCCCTAGTAAACGATCAATCACAACCTGTTCATGTTCTTTTAAACGATCCATCCCTATTTTCATTGCACCAAAAGCAGAAAAAAGATGGGTACGCATGAAATTAGCCAGATTAAAGCGGCTTTCAGCTGATCTGACAAAAAGAGGCCTTCCTTCTGGCAGTCTCGTAATATTTTCACCAGAATAATAGCCATAGCTTAAGAGTCCGCCGCCATCTCGATCTGCTTCTAACGCCTGCTGCAATAAGGCTTCGTATACCTTTTCTGACGCCACTTGCATACCCAATGCTTCAAATGCCTCTCTGAATATATTCATCCAAGCATTTAAGTCACTTGTACAGTTGTTCGCATGAACCATTGCGACTGGCAGTCCGTCTGGTGTTGTGACCATATCCACTTCTGGATACACACCCTTTAGCTCCTGCTCTAGCACAATCATGGCAAAAACAGATGTCCCAACTGAAATGTTCCCTGTCCGTTTTTCTACACTGTTTGTTGCCACCATTCCCGTTCCAGCGTCACCTTCCGGCGGGCAAAATGGAATGCCTGGCTTCAAGTGTTTGCCTTGATCTAAAATGGCTGCTCCTGCTGCCGTTAACACGCCAGCCTCCTCGCCTGCTAAATAAACACGCGGCAGAAGGTGACGCAGCTTCCACGGGTAGCCTTTTTCTACGATCAAGTCTTCAAATTGATGGAGCATTACTTCATTGTAATCCTTCGTTTGTTCATCAATTGGAAACATGCCTGACGCATCACCAATGCCAATGGCCTGCTTTCCGGTTAACAGCCAGTGAATGTACCCTGATAGGGTGGTCATATATTCTAAACGGGAAAGATGTTTTTCCTCCTCTAATATCGCTTGATACAGATGGGCAATGCTCCATCTTTCTGGAATATGAAATTGGAAGACATCCGTCAGTTTTTGACTTGCCTCAATGGTTGTTGCATTCCGCCATGTTCGGAATGGAACGAGGACCTCTCCTGTATGATCACATGCCACATAGCCATGCATCATAGCTGATACTCCAATTGAGCCAATGGTTTGAATGGTCACGCCATACCTTTGCTCGACTTGCTCTTTCATCTCCCGGTACGCCACTTGAAGACCTGTAATGATATCAATTAAGTTGTACGTCCAAATTCCTTCCTGGAGAGAACTTTCCCATTCAAATGTACCTTGAGCAATTGGCTGAAACGCTTCATCTATTAAAATGGCTTTAATTCGTGTTGAACCAAATTCAATCCCTAAAGATGTCCGTCCTTCTTTTAAGGCTTTGGTCGTCTCTTCATGATCCATTCTGCGTTCACCTCCATAGTTGATAGCGGTTTCAATTTTAATTTTCTAGATTCATTGATTCTCTGTGCACATTCACAATATAATATTTGTACGTACATATGTCAATATTAAATATAGTTGTACATACACAATATGACAAAAACCTTCACTTTTCTAAAGCTAACACGACAGAACGGGAAAGCGCCTGTTTTTGATTCGACAACCATGTTAAAATATGTCCATACAATTTCTTCTCAATCCGAGTAGATGATCAACTGAGAAAGAAGTGAAACGATGAAAAAGAAGTACCAGATCATTATCGATGATATAAAAAGCAAAATACTCACAGGGGATTACCGGATCGGGGAACGTATTCCAACCGAATCAAGCCTGCAGGAGATGTATCAAGTGAGCAGGCATACGGTTCGAAAGGCCATCTTAGAATTGTCGAGCGAAGGGTTTTTGCGAAGTGAAAAGGGCTCAGGTACATTTGTGACCAATCAATATCAAACAAAGCCTGCTGGACATGCACATATGAAAACGATTGGGGTTATCACGACATACATATCCGATTACATTTTCCCTTCTATTATTCGAGGCATTGAAAGCCGATTAAACGAAGAGAACTATTCTTTGTTACTGGCAAGTACGAATAATGATGTGGAACAGGAGAAGAAAGCGCTAGAAATGATGCTGTCCTTTGGTGTGGACGGACTCATTGTCGAGCCGACGAAAAGCAATTTATATAATCCGAACATCTCGTACTACCTATCTTTTAAAGAACAGGATGTACCGCTCATTATGATTAATGCCTATTATGAGCAGTTAGAGGTTCCTTTTCTCTGTTTAGATGATGTGAAATCCAGTTATTTAGCCACAAAAGAGCTGATCACCTCTGGACATCAGCAAATCGGCCTGATCTCAAAAACAGATGACTTACAGGGAAAGTACCGAATGAAGGGATATATTCAAGCGCTCGGTGAAGCCAAGCTTAACTTCCTGCCTGAGCACGTCCTCTTTTTCGATACAGAATCGAAGCAGCATTTGGGAGATGATATCAAAACTTTCTTATTAGAGCATCAGCATGAGCTGACTGCCCTTGTTTGCTATAACGACGAGGTTGGATTAGAAGTTGCCAATGTATGCAGTGACATCGGGCTGTCCATTCCAGAGGATCTCTCCATTATTGGACAGGATAATTCGTATATTGCCCAGAAAAATGCCCATGTGAAGCTGACAACATTGACCCACCCTCAGGAGCAAATGGGCCGGGATGCGGCAGACTGGATGATTAAAAAAGTTCAAGGAAAAAAGAATCTCCCTCATCAAACCTTTTACGAACCTGAATTGGTTCCAGGTGAAACGATCAAACAAATGAATGCAAGAAAAAAATGAGCCCTTGCCGCAGGAGGCTCATTTTTTATATGATTAGATCTCTTCTTTAGGGGCAGGCACTGCGCATACGCCGTCTGCACATGCTGCTTCAAATGCATTGGCAGCCGCTTTCTCAGCTTGAGCTGCTTCTTCTGTCCATGCCGCTTCAAGTGCACGAAGGAAGGTATCGGCTGGCTGTGCACCTGCCACTGAATATTTGCCATTCAATAAGAAAAAAGGAACAGCAGAAATGCCAAGCTGTCTCGCCTCTTTTTCGTCTTTTCGTACATGATCTGCAAAATCTTCGCCGCTTAAAACTTGCTGTACTTCCTTCAGATCAAGACCTGCTTTTTCTGCAATTTCTAAAAGGGTTTGACGATCACCAACATGCTTTCCATCTGTGAAATACGCTTGAAACAACTCTCCCATGACGAAATCGCCTTTCCCCATTTGACCAGCATATTGCGCCAATCGATGGGCATCAAAGGTGTTTGTCAACACGAGTGGATCAAATTGAAAATCGATTCCTTTCTCTTTGCCGGCCTGCTTCACCTGCTCATTCATTGCCATGGCCTGGCTGCGGCTCATCCCATATTTTTTGACGAGCATATCATGGACATCATAATCGACCTGAGCAGGTGCATGCGGATCAAGCTCAAAGCTTTTAAACTCTATTTCTACCTGCTCCTTCTGAGGGAATTGTTCAAGCGCTGTTTCTAGCTGTTTTTTTCCTATATAACAAAAAGGACAGGCGATATCTGACCAGATTTGTACTTTCATCTTTATCTTCCTTCCATGCTTACGCTTTTTCTTTAACGATGTAACTATTATAGTTACATCCAATCGATGATGTCAAGATTCTGCTCTTGATTTAGATAAAAAAAGCCTCTCCTTCTAAGAAAGGAAAGGCTTTGAAAATGACTATTCTAAATTTGCATGGTGACCATACATTTTATGTGTGTCGAGCTCTTTTATTTCCATTAAACGTAAAATGACCGCATCGTATGTCAGAAGAAGCAATTGCTCAAATAGTGAGCCCATTGGCTGCATGGTATGATGGCTTCCTTCCTTTTGATCCTTTGGCGCACCTGACAGTAAAATGACTTCATCCGATAGATCAGCTAGAGGTGACTCAGCTGAAAGCGTGAAAGCTGCCACTTTTCCGCCAATTGCTTTTGCCTTTTTTGCAAGGACAAGCAAGGTCTCTGTTCGACCAGAGCCGCTCCCCACAATCAAGAGATCTTCTTCTGTAAAGGAAGGAGTATTGGTCTCACCGATCACATAAGCCTTGACGCCAATATGTGTGAGTCTCATGGCAAATGATTTTCCCATCAAACCAGACCTGCCAGCCCCTGCCACAAAGACCTTTCTTGCAGCTAAAATGCTTGAGACAAGCCGCTCCGTTTGTTCGTCTTGAATAGCGGGCGAGTGCTCAGAAAGCTCATTCAAAATGGCTTTCACATAGTCACTGGTCTTCATGATTGTGCGATCAGCTGCTTCATTTGTGCGGCCACTTCTGCTTTATTGTCCTGGCTTGCGATACCGCCGCCGACAATGATCAAATCAGGATTTAATTTCACGACTTCAGGTAACGTATCAAGCTTAATTCCGCCTGCAATGGCTGTTTTCGCTTGTTTGACGACTTGTTTAATGGTCATAAGGTCAGCAAATGAGTTTTGACCAACCGCTTGCAGATCATAGCCTGTGTGTACACAAATATAATCGACTCCAAGCTCATCCAGCTCTTTTGCCCGGCCAGCGATATCTTTGATACCAATCATATCAACTAAAATCTGTTTCCCTCTTGCTTTCGCTTCTTTCACCGCTCCTTGAATGGACATATCTTCTGCCGCTGCAAGAATGGTGACGATATCCGCTCCAGCTTCAGATGCCTGCTGCACTTCATAACCGGCCGCATCCATAATTTTCAGATCAGCGAGTACACGTAAATTCGGAAAAGCCTGTTTGACTTCTTTTACAGCACGAAGCCCTTCGTTGATCACAACAGGTGTCCCAATTTCGACCACATCAATAGATCCTTCTACTTCTTTGATCAGCTCAATCGCTTCTGGTATATTCACTAAATCTAATGCTAATTGTAATTTCATCAATGTTCACTCCCGTTTTTTCATCTCATCTTCAAGAGCTCTGCGAATGATGCTTCTTGAACGATGAAATGAGTATAACAACAGGATGGAAGCAATCCAAGTACGCACTTTTTTTTTACATACTATACTTTTTCGCATATGGTCACAAAAAAGATACTGTCTTTCGACCAGTATCTTTTGCAGTATTACTATTTATCATCCTTTAAAAAATTGCTGTCGAGATATTGTTTTCCCCAATCATACATCGCCTCTAAAATCGGCATTAAGCTTTCTCCTAGTTCTGTGAGGGAATATTCAACTTTTGGCGGAACGACAGGATAAACCTCCCGATGCACAATGTGGTCTTCCTCTAATTCTCTTAGCTGATTGACAAGCATTCTTTGCGTAATTCCAGGCATTAACGACTTTAACTCACCAAACCGTTTTGTCCCTTCTCTGCCAAGGTGCCATAAAATCAGCATTTTCCACTTACCGCCGATAATATTCAGCGTCAGCTCTTTTTCGCAGTTGAACACTTTATTTTCCATACGTGATGACAACAACATACACTCCTTTTATTACAAACCATTTACCCTATATCATATGCTGCGGCAAAATGGATTGCCTAGCATATGGTCTTCGTTATTGATTTTGTTTTTTGACAAAAGCCATAACAGCCTCTGTCATGTCTTGCGCTTCTTTTGGCGCTCTGTCTGATCCAAACCATTTGTTCAGATCACTATGGCTCAGCGTATGCACCCGAAAAACAAACCGAGAGCCTTTATCATGATTTAGTTTTTCTGCAAATCGGTACACCTCAGGATTTTCCCAGCCTGTAACCAAATAGACAGGAGGTACATTCTTTTGATTCATATAAGTGACAGGTGATGCCCTTGTCCAATCCTCCTCTTGTTTGCCAAAGACTTTTTTGTACGATGGAATGGCTTGTATAAATTGATTGAGGTTTAACGGCCCGTCTAGAACAACAATGGAATTGATCGTGTTTGGCGACAGCCCCACACGTTTTAAGTAGGTCGAATCTGTGGCAACGAGCGCCGTCAAATGACCGCCCGCTGAGTGACCCATGACATTGATTTTTGATGAATCGATTTGATATTCACCTGCATGATCCTTGACCCATTTAATGGCGTTTGCCGTATCATCTGCCATCTGCTCATAGTTGGCATCAGGGTGAAGCCTGTAATTCATCGAAACAAACACATACCCTTGACCCGTAAAATAATCAGCCTTTGAAGCGACTCTATTCTTATCGCCGCCTGTCCAGCCGCCGCCATGGAGATAGATCATGACTGGATGCTTCTTCTTATTGTCTTCATCTTTTCCCTTTGGCATATACATATCGAGTGTTTGCTGTTTGTTTTGTGTGTCTGCATAATGGATGTTCGTCGTCGGCTTAGGCTGGTTTAAACGGAACACAAAGAATGCGCATACCAATAAGCCCGCGATGACAGCCGCAAATAAGAGCCATTTCGTGATTCGTTTCAATGTCATTGCACCTTTCTATGTTGGGATGAAGAAGCATGATTAGCACATATGTAGATAGACTAGCACGATTCATTTGATACGACTTGTATGACTTGAACTGTTTGACAATAAAAAGAAAAATACTGTTCTTCATAATCTTAGACAAAGTAATTCAAACATTCCCAGCCTCTATCCAAAAGTTGAATGTTCAAAAAAAGAGAGGAATCGTTTGTTAACTCCAAATCTTTGATTTGAACAGAAGAGACGTTGGTAAATTTCAGATGAATGTCTGCTTTATGGGTTGCAGATTCGTATGGGATGTGTAGATGAATACAGTTGATCAAGTCGTAATGTTCATTATACTCTTTAAAGTAGTGAAATTCATTGATTTGCTTTAGATGGTTGATATTGAAATCAGGGATTTGTTTCTGGACTTTTTCATTTAAAAACCATGTCATCGTTTGTCCTCCAAGAGGTTATTGTATAAGTGCAATGATTCGTTTTCTTGTTTCTTCATGGTATTGAACATAGGAATGCAATAAAGGATACGATTCAAGGATCTGTTGATACGTTTTGATTTGGGGATATTGCTCTTCAAATGACTGACGCAGCACGTTTAACTGTTTTTTCGGTATTCGTTTATGATCGACCACATAACTTAAGCTGCCTGCAACAAGTGAAAAAAACATATAAAAATCATCTGAGTACATACCAGTTTCTTCTTCAAAAGAGATGATATCATCTGGATAAGATGAATCTAATAAGTATTGATAACGTTGTTTTACATCATCGAATAAACATTGTTTATCACGGCTGATTTTCATGGATTTCTTCCCAACCTCTCATTGTTTTTAATTCTTATTTAGACGCTAATAAGATCTTCCTATACACTGCAAACAAATTCTTGTGAATCGAAACTTACGTTTTTCGATTCTATTGCGAGTAACATCCCATTGATGTTAAATAGAAAATTTGCATTTGAATCAAATTCTTCAAGTAGTTCATTGTTCAAGTTCCCTGTATCATAAAGATGAAAGACAGATTTAAAATTTTCTATTTTACCCCTTCTGTTATTAATTCTTCAAATCTAGAATTACCTTACCACATTTATAAATCGTATTTCATGATGAGTGACATTTTGTAATTTTGATTATTTTATTTTCAATTATTCTCTTGAATTACTTTTTACTTATATTTGTAGAATAATTTTTAATTCTTGGACTTCTTTTGTATTACCTCTATAACAATACACTTACTTTAACTTTCGTAAAAGTTTATAAGGTTCCATAAAACTATATACCCTTTTGGCATATCTTCTCATGTTTAAAATTTGGGCAACAAATAAATAACAAAAAATGCGCCTTTTAGTGAATAAAATACTAAAAGGCACATTTCTACTAAAGCTATTTATATTTTCTTATCCATTCTTCCAAATCCTCTTCTGTGTGGAAATAGGAATTGGGAGCATCTTTCAAATCAATTCCACTTAGAAGAATCAGCATATCCCAAACTTTTTCATCATCGACTTCAGGATCATCTGCACTAACATAAATCTCAGCCCAATCAGAAACTTCTTCTCTAGTCATAGTCCCATTTAAGACTTTTTGTATTTTATTTATACAGTCTATCATTTCTGGTTCGACCATAAATTACCACTTCCCTATATACTGACCTTTACTGTTAAAGCGGTAATGCACTTTAACTTTACCATTTTGTGGTCTTACTTGTCTTACTTTACCACGATGATCAATAGTTTCATGCCATGTTCTCTTTTTTCCTGTTTTATAATTCCATTCTCTTACTACTCTTCTGCCCGCCATTTCCCCTTTTTTCTTAGCCGGTGTTACGTGGCCATAGTAACGGTAACGTCCCCCAGATAAATGCCTAACTTTTGCCTTGCCATATTTTTGTGATTGCTTATAATGTTCTTTTAATTTGCTATGCCTAGCAGCATTGTGGGCAATATTTGAAGATCGTTTAGCACGCTTTACTACTTTTAACACCTTAAATACCTTCCCAGGTCCAAAATTCGAAGCTGCTGCTAAAGCTGCGCCTTTCCAGCCCTTGCCTGATTTATAAGCTTTGTATCCATCATATACCGCAAATCCAGCATTGACAACAAACCATACCCAATGTCCGTCTGGGTCCACATTCATGACTGGGTTGTTGTTTCCATAGGTATATCCGTTTTGATCTAGTGAATCTCCATCGCTTCCTGGGTCTGGGTCAAGTGATAGGAATACGCCGTTTCTTGGTTCATAGTAGCGGGCGATTAAATAGTAAAGTCCTGTTTCTTCGTCGAAGCGGTAACCTGCATAGCGATATGGGTTTCCTTTTACTTCTTCATCTTCTTTTACCTTTGTTGGGACGCCCCATGTATCGTATTCGTACTCAGCAACGATTTTCCCTGCACTATTGGTCATGGCAATGACATCACCGTGTGCATTGTAGTGATAGAAATATTTGTTTCCATTTTGCGTGAATGATAGGAGTTGTCCACTCTCACCGTATGTGTATGCTTTTGTGACTTCGTTGTCTCCATCTGTTTCGTATAAAACATTCAAGCTGTCGCCGTCATAAAAGTAATTGGTGACTTTTCCATTCACTGTTTTTTGAATTCTATATCCACGCTCATCATATTTGTAAGTGACAAATGGCTTGTCTTCGCCTTTTTTCTTGATGGCCGTTATGTTATCTTCTGCATCCCATTCATAAAGGAATTGTCCGTCAGACGTTCGGTTGCCATTTTTGTCATAAGTTAAAGTCTCATCATTTACCTTTGTCAGTTGGTTCATGATGTTGAATGATGCGCTCATTGTTTTCTTGGCGCCATTTTTTTCAATCGTTACAGTTTTTCTGTTCCCAAATCCATCATACGTGTACTCAATGACCGTTCCATCTGGATGAGTTTCTTTGATCAATTGATCTAATTTTCCATACTCATAACGAATCTTCCCGTTAGTGCCTTGATCAACCGTTATTCTGTTTCCATTTTGATCATATTCGTAGGCTTCGTTTAAGATCGTTGCCCCTTGGCTTGTTCCAATATGCAAATTGTTGATTAAATTGCGCTCATCATAAGCAAAACTAGCACCACTGCCGTTACCTGTAATAAAGGACTGGACATTTCCATTTTCATCATAATCAAACGAATACGTAGAACTCGAATCCTTCATCTGCGTCATTTGATCAAGCTTATTGTAACTGAATTGGTTCGTCCCTTTTTGATTTCCGTGTGTCCACTCAAAAGATTTTAGTTTATCTGAATCGGCTGGATACGTCCAAGTTTGACTGCTGCCACGCTCTGTTAACTTTGTGATGCGGTTTTGTTGGTCGAACGTTCTGTTTTTGGTTGTGTTTTGTTCTTTGTTAACAACCGTTGTTTCGTTTCCGTTTTTATCATAGCTAAAGTTATATTTTTCTGTCCCATTGTATGACTTGGATTTCACTCGGTCTGTTCCATCATACGTGAGAGACACTTCATGTCCATTTGCAGAAATGGTTTTGATTAAGTTGCTATTCGCATCATATTCACTTTTCAACACATTCCCTAATGGATCAATGGTTTTTGTCAATTTGCCCATTAGGTCGTATTCGAATTGATACGTCTGATCTGACTCTGCACGAATGGTTTTCGACTGTTCATTGCCCTCTTTATCATACGTTCTCACAATGGATGTCCCGTTAGATAAAGTGATTTTCTTCAGCTGATCAGCCTGGTCATATTCGAATGTTGTTTTTTCGCCTTTCGCATCTGTTTCAGAGAGTTTTTTGCCTGTTTCATCGTAGGCAGATTGAGATGAGTAACCAAGCTCATCCTCTTCTTTAACTGCATAGTTCCCTTTATCGTCGTAAGTGGTTTTCGTTAACAGACTACCTTCTACTAGACGGATATCATCAAACCAAACCGTTCCAGTCGCGCTTTTTTGGAAAACAATCTGCACGTCGACTTTTTTCAATGGTTTTGTTTTTGGTATAACAACCGCCGCTCGGTTCCACTCCTGTGTACCGGTTGGGAATTTGGCATTAAACGTTCCTGTTGTGCCATCTGTATACGTAACGGACGCTTGAAGTGAGTAATCATTTTCATTTGAGGCTTTGACATTTTCAGCCTTAGACATCCCAGTCAGGGTGACATACATAGATTGATCATTCGCACTTTGTTCAATCGGTACAGATTGTTTATAGATGGCATTTGCTTGAGATGAAGATGTTCTGGTCATTTTTAACGAAACGTCATCATTAAAGCCTTCTTCATTATCTAATGAACCACCTGTTCCGCTCCAGCTTGTTGTTTTATCCGTAAAGGAATTATTTTTGACTGGATTATAACTTGATGAAACTTCGCCTTTTTCCAGCTGAATCTCATCGAACCAGGCTTTTCCTTTTCCAGCCTTATCTCGATGATCTACTTCCATATAGATCACAGCTTTACCTGCATGAGACGGCGTCGTAAACGTGACTTGGCGTTTTGTCCAATCGTTTTTGCCTGATAATGTGCTGTAACCGTTGCTGATCCATTGAATTCGTTTGTTATTTGTATCTCTTAAATCAATGTTAAAAAATGCTCTTGCTTTCGTTAGCTCTGTCTTTATTTTTCCATTAAGTGTATACGTCGTATTTGGCTCTAGTGTCACTTCTTGAGTAGCAGAAGAATAGCCAAGTTCTGTTCCTTCAGTTGTCGATTGTGAACTGATTTCTAATACCCGGCCGCCAGATAACACACCACTTTTCCCAGCTGTTTGCGCTAATTTCCCGTCATCCTTAGATGCTGTAAGCTTCCAGCCAGTTAGCGTATCTTCAAAACTGCCATTTTTTAATATACTCGCACCTGCAGCAAGTTCTTTACTCGTTTGTACCAAATTCCCGTACGAGTCATAAATACTTGCTGAAGACATATTTCCACTTTGATCCGTTTCAGATACAGCATCTAATCCATCATAGGCGATATCTGTAATATCTCCTTCTGTATCTTTCACTTTAGTGACATCATTATTTTTGTTATACTCGTAGGTTTCTGTCCCATAAGGATCTTTCGCCTGAATGACGTTGCCATTTTTGTCATACGAATAGCTTTCTGTAGCTTTTCCTTTCTCTACATCATTTGGGTCAGTTTCTTCTACGATTTGATTGCCTTCATATTTCGTTTTAGTGGTGATTTTAAGCCCTTCCGCATCATCTACAACTTGAATTGGATTGGCTGCTTCGTTATACGTATACTGTATTTTTCGCCCGTTTGGCTGCGTTAGCATGAGTGTCTTTTTAGATAAATCATATGCATACTCAAAGGTTTCTTTTTTTGCATTAATTGCCTTGACTAAACGATGATTTTCATATTGATATTCTGTAAAAACAGGCTGATCTTTTGTACTGTTTTGAGAGAATTGTTTAATCAATCTGCCTTCTTTATCGTATTCATATGAGATACTTGTTCCATCTGAATCAATGACTTTCGTTAGTAAACCTGCATCATACTCATATGAAAGCTTTTTCCCTTTTGGTCCTTGAACCGAAATGATATGACCATCTTCATCATAATCCATTGTTATTTTTCGGCCAGATGCATCTTCCATTGAAGTGAGCTGATTGTTTTCGTTATATTTGTATGTCGTTGTATTTTTATGTCCATCTACAACCTTGGTGATCTTCCCACCGTTTTTACTAAAGTGCGCAAAGGTTTGATCCTTCGTTTTTAACATGTATTCATCTTTTGATTCCGTTAATTCAAGGAAAATACCTGTTGGTGGTTGATACGTACCATCTGCTTTTTTTGTAAAAACATGAGTTGTGGCATCTTCATCAAGATAGATGACACCTTCTTTTGTTGGCGTGATACTCGTTTCTACATCTGCGTACCACCCTTGACCAAACAGGTGGTCAGCTGCATCTAAACTATTGTAGGTTCGACCCATTCCAAGTCCTGGTCCTCTTCCATCAATCGACATTTCTTCTTCACTGACAATCACATTCCCAGTTGCACCATTAAGCTGACCGTCTGGTATATCAATAATCGACCAGTAATCCTCTGTTCCAAGGAATTCGGCCCCTTCATGGAATGTCGGGTTAAAGGCTGGTGTCGGAATCGTTTCTCCATTTGCATCGTAGGCGGAAAGGGTAAAGGAGTAGTTCTTGCGTCCTTTATAATTTCCATTTGCATTTTCATATACTGGTGATGGGTCTAGCGCTAATTCTCCACCCTTTCCATCTGTATGAAGCACATATTTCCCACTTTTAACTTCAGTAGGAGTCGGCCAAATATTCTTGTTTTGTGTTGTCCAATGATCGACATCACCCACATCAAATGATTGATATGCCTTACCATTATAGATGTTAATTTTATATCCTTTTGCATTTTTCACTTTGTCCCAATGTAAATTGATATAACCTGTTTGGCTCTCTTTTGTATTGGTATAAGCATAACCAGATAAAGCTTTCGGTCTAGATAAATCAGGTAAAGTTGGTCCAGCTGGCGGTGAAGCAATAGCTTCTCCATCTTTATTATAGGCAATCACTCTGAAGGAATAATGTTTTTGAGCCGCATCTCCTCCAGCATTTTTGTAAGTCGCACCAGGATGAATTGGAAGCTCTGCCCCTTTTTCATCTTGGAGATGCAATGCATATTTACCTGCTTTGATCTCAGCAGCTGTCGGCCATACTTTTTTCCCTTTTGTTGACCATGAAGTTTGATTCCCAAGATCCAACGTCTCATAGCTTTTCCCATTAAACATTTGTATTTTATAACCGGTCGCACCGGAAACTGAATTCCAAGAAAGATCAAAGTAACCTGTTGCATTATTATTATTGAATCCTTTTGTACTAGGTGCTTTCGCTCTAGCCACATTCGGCATGACAGGTTTTACTTTTGCTGACATTGCGCCTTCACCTTGGTCAAAAATCGCACTTACAGCTACCCAATAATTTTTACTTGTTGCATAATTGCCACCTGAGTTTTTGTAAACTGGGGAAGGATCAACTGCTAATTCAGTTCCACCTTTTCCGTCTAAATGAAGTTTATATTTTTTAGCTGCAATCTCGCTTGCTGTTGGCCATATATTCTTTCCTTTTGTACTCCATGATGCCACATTTCCAACTGAAATGGCTTCATACTCTTTTCCGTTGTATAACCACACTTTGTAGCCTTTTGCACCAGCTACCTTTTTCCAACTTAAATTGAAGTAGCCTGTACCATTTCCATTACTAAAACCTTTTACAGTTGGTGCATTTGCCTGTGGAATGGTATACGTTACTTCAATGACTGGTTTATTGGTAGAGTTTGTTGATGAGATTATTTTTTTCCAATGGTCTTGCCCATTTCCATTTGCATGTAATTTAAAGCCATAGTTAGCTGTTCCGCTATTCCAAGCTTTGATGGTTGAAGTCACATCATAGCTCGCCCATTGTCCTTTATATACATTGGCTTTGCCGATGTTTTTGGAGCTTGGTTTATTGTTCCACGTTAGTTTTGTATGATCATAGTTGGCATTCACTGTATCCAGCCAAAGACCAGTAGCCTTCGTCCCGTAATATGAATGAGCAACATATGTTTTGAGCGTCGCTTTCGTTACATTCATATTTTGAATCGGTTTGAATGAGTTAAACTTCATGAACGCATAGTTTGTACCAGTTGTTTTATCGTAATAACCTGTTTTGAGTACATAACTTTTAAGTTTAGCGTCCCATTTTTGCGTAGAGGATGAATAATTTGTTGTTGGGTACTTACTCATGATAAATGTGTCTGCTGATACAGATAAAGAAGTCGAAGGATCGATAGACACAGGATAAACTCGTTCAGGATCTTTGAGCCATTTTTCATCTGCTGTCACATGAAGTAAATAGCCATCGTCTTCTTTTTCTAATTTAAAGCTCACATCTTCTGAGCGAGCCACTTCACCTGACTTTTCATCTAAATTAGAATCAGTCATAAACGGTTTCGGGACTTGAAAAATGGTCCGTTTTTTCTGATCGTAAAATGTAATAGAACCGTCTTCCTCAATTTCCCCAGTTAGATCTGTCTTTATTTTAAATGTAAATGAATTGTAGCCATCATATTGATTGAGTACAATATCTTCCTTGATGTTTTCATTAAAGGTGAATGATTGTAAATCTATATTTGGAAATACCTCTTCATATGTAAGCTCGTTGGTGTTCTCTTTAAATTGTGCAGAGGTATCTTTGGAATTGATTTCTGATTTGTTTTTCCCTGAAGCTTTTAAAATTGAAAATTCAATTTGATGCTTCTTGTGTTCAAATGTCGCATATAGTCCTTGTTTCATTTGCTTTTGAAAAGTAGTTTCTAATTTCGCATTTTCTGTTTCTATTTCTTTTTTCGAGATCGTCTTTAATTCTGGAGAGATGTCCTCCCATTCTGCATCTGGAGCCTCTTTAATATGAATAGGATCAGGATACACCTCTTGTGTAAATACACCCTCTCCTTCATAAAAAAGTTTGCTGTTTTCTGTTCTTTCTGAAAGAACTTCTCCGTCTTTTCCAATTTCATCTTCGTCAATTCCTGCCATTTCCAGGGCTTTTGAATCATCAAACTCTTCTAAGCTGTTATGACTTGATTTTGTATTTTTGTCATGTTCTTCTGCAAAAATATCAGAAGGTAACATTGATAAAAGCATCACAAAGGCTAGTAGTGCCGCGATATTCCTTTTCCATTTTACTTTTCTTTTTAGGTTCATATTAATCTCCTTATCATATATTTGTAACATTTGTAACATTGCGCCATATATAATAATACATTTGAAATGATACTTCAATATATTTCTATAAATATATCATTCTTTCAAACTAATCCATATATCATCAACTTATCTATATATCCCCTTTTTCACACATAAAAAAGCACCCTAAACGGATGCTTCTATCAAATGATATTTTTTCAAAATGCGATAGGTAATGTCTTTTGCTTCTATGCCTGTGCCTTTGATATTTGTGGCGAAGATGTAGGTTTTGTGTTCATGTTTGATAAAACCTACGTACCAGCCGATGTCTGATCCGGAGCCTGTTTTGCCGTATAGGGTGGCATGTTTCTCTTCTTCTTGTACCATCATTCGTTTGACTGTTCTCATGTTCTTTAGGTCAAATGGAAGAGTCTCTTCATATAGCTGTTTGAGGAAACGAACTTGTTCGATGGGAGAAATTCGCAGGGTACTGCTTAACCAAAATTGATCGATTCCGCCAGATATGTCTTTGTTCCCATAATGAATGGCTTTCACCCAATGATTCATGCGTTCTTCTCCAATGTCACGCGCCATGGCTTGATAGTACCAGACGACTGAATCTCTCATGCCGGAACCAAGTGTATGATCCCTATTCCAGTTATCAATCTCTCTTTTCACTCCGTCCCAATATTTGATGTCGTATTCATCTCTCACTGCGCCTGTTTGGAGTCCGATTAAGGCATTTGCTACCTTAAATGTCGATTGAGGCGCAAAGCGCTCTTTCGCTCTTTTTTTGTTATACACCCAAGGGGACTTTTCTTTTACTTCTTGAATCACAAACGTGCCTTCCCGATCTTTCATGAATTCATCTACTGACCATGCTGGTGATGCTCCTTCAGTTGATGAAGGCTGGCTTATACAAAGTGCCATCAGCATCATGCCAGTAATGAGCCATTTTATATACTTTTTCTTCAAAACAATCGCTCCTTTTCCCATGATTCCATTGATTGTAGCATGTTGAGCGATGAGATATAAGGTACGCTTGTCCTCTTTTCTTTCAAACAAAAAAAGCCGGTTCATCCGGCTTTTTGCTGTATATTAGCTTTCTTTTTTCTCTTCAATGGCCTGCTTCGCGATTTTTGAAATCGTCATATCGTCCATTGGCGGGTTATGGAGCCCGGCCCGAATATCTCGATAGTAACGCTGCAGTGGACAGTCAAGGCTTAAGCTTTTTGCACCGACTAAACGCATGGCTTTATCGACAACTTGCAGACTGTGATTGACGACTGCATGTTTCACAGCGCCGAATTCATTGATTAACAGCTCTCTTTTCTCCGGCTTTTCATACAATGTCGTCGTTGAATAGATGACGTGACGTGCTTGCTTTAATAGTAAGTCGATTTCACCAATAAGTGTTTGGACATTTGGCAGATCACTAATCGTTCCGCTGATGCTGTTCGGTGAATGGGTGATGGCATACTGAACAGCATAGTCTCTTGCCGCTTGCGCAATCCCTAAATAGCAGGACGGAATATGTGCAATCCAAGGATTTAGCGTACCACCGCGTGGCCCTTTTTGCACCTCAACAAGCATGTCATCTGAAACCTTCACCTGATCTAAGATTAAATCATGACTTTCAGTTCCTCTCATGCCCACAACATTCCACGTTTCTTCTATTGAAACACCTTCTGTCTCACGATGAATTAAGAAGAAGCCCATGGCCTCTTTTTCTTCAATCCATACGCCGACTAAAAAGTATGTAAGTGCTGGTGACATCGTTGTGAAAATTTTACGTCCATTGATGATCCACTCATTACCTGATCTAGTGGCTGTTGTCCCAGGCTTCCCGCCTCTTGTTGGACTGCCTGTCTGCGCCTCGCTCACAGCACGGTTGACAAGGGCGCCCTTCTTCACTTCTTCCGCAAAGAATTGCAGCTGCTGCTCATTCCATTGTTTCTTTTCGTAGATTTCGCCTACAACCCCTTGGTGCCAGCCGATGGATAAGGCAGTCGCTCCGTCCATACTGCCGAGCGTCTCTTGAAACAGAACCATATCCTTCACAGATTGACCTCCGCCTCCGTATTCAGCAGGAAGAGACAACGTCGTATAGCCCATCTCTATTAATGATTCAATGTTTTTTTCAGGAAAATAAGCGCCTTCATCGTGTTCTTTTGCCGTTTGTTCGATCGTTTCACGAAGAGATTCTAGTTGATGAAGCCATGTTTTTTGAAAATCGGTATCAACAAATAATGCTTTAGACAAAACGTATCCAACTCCTCTGTATCTCACAATCTATCATATCTGATTTTTCCAATCGGAATAAATAAAACATACTTTACTTATAAGATTTAATGTGTTAAATTTTATCAATATTAAGTACATATGTCAAAGGAACGTGATGCTTTTATGATTTCAGCTACTAATCTACATAAATCTTATGGGCAGACCCATGTGTTAAAAGGCATTGATTTCACCGTACAAGAAGGTGAAGTGGTCGCCATTATTGGACCGAGCGGATCAGGAAAAACCACCCTTCTCCGCAGCTTAAACAGCCTTGATATTCCAGACAAAGGAGAGCTGACAGTTGGTGAAGCCACGATTCAATTTGAACGATATCATAAAAAAGATCTGCTAAAACTCAGGCAGCAATCTTCCATGGTGTTTCAACATTATCACTTGTTTCAGAATAAACGAGCACTTGAAAATATTACAGAAGGATTGATCGTGTCTCAAAACATGTCTAAAAAAGAAGCAGAAAAGGTCGGAGAGCAATTTTTAACGCGGATTGGACTGCTTCATAAAAAGGATGCATTTCCGAGTGAATTATCCGGCGGTCAGCAGCAGCGAATTGGCATAGCCCGCGCTCTTGCGATGAACCCTTCAGTGCTTTTGTTTGATGAACCTACGTCGGCACTGGACCCAGAGATGGTAGGAGAAATTCTTGAAATGATCAAAGATATTGCGAGCCAAGGAATGACAATGGTCATTGTGACACATGAAATTTCTTTTGCAAAGGACGTGGCGGATACGGTGATCTTTATGGCAGATGGCGAAATCGTTGAAAAAGGCTCACCAGAAGACGTCCTGTTGAAACCACAGCATGAACGAACGAAACAATTTTTATCAAGGATTCATCGCGGAATGTGGCAAGGATCGGAGAAAGACAAATGAAGCAAAAGACAGCATTCATGATGTCCGGTGTCCTTCTGTTTCTCCTTTCTCTGATTGGCTGCAGCAGTGTGAAAACCACGACAGATGACGGCAGACAAATTGTGAAAGTCGCACTGAGTGCAGAGGTCAATCCACCCTTTTTAGCAACAAATGACCGAAACGAACCGATTGGCTATAACATTGATTATTTAAATGAAGTGGAAAAGAGGCTTCCCCACGTACATTTTGATTACATTTTTGGCGAGGAAGAATCCAATTTAATCGGTGTAGGCGCAGGGAAGTTTGAAATGGCGGCTAATTGGTTTTTTAGTAACCCTGAACGTGAAAAGCGGTTCCTTTACCCTAAGGTCCCGTATGGCTATTCGATGACAGGTTTAATTGTGAATGAATCAGACAAGAAGATTCGATCGCTTGATGATATGACATCTAAAAAACTGGCTCCTGTCAGTCCTAGCGGAGGCTTGCGTTCGATATTAAATCAATATAATAAAGAGCATGATCCGGATATTCCACTGACGACCATTGAAAGTCCTTCAAATGAACTCAACTTAAAACGTGTTGAAAGCGGACGGTCCGATGCAGCATTTATGAACATTTCAACCTTTGATACCATTCAAAAGCATTTGAACCTAAAGGTCAAAGTTGGCGGCATTGTGTCAAAGGAGCCTATCTATCTTGTCTTACAGCCAAGCGAGAAGCAGCTTGCAGCAGATTTGGACCGGATCACACAAGAAATGATTGATGATGGAACACTGCCTAAGCTTGCGAAAAAGTGGTTTGGTGTTGATTTCTTTCAAAATATTGATGACATCTCAGAGCAAGGGGATCAAAATGAAGAAAGGAAGGAAGCGTCATGACGTTTACAGCTGGAGATTGGCTGCGCATCTTTTTACAGGTGCTTGAACGCCTGCCACTCACTTTTCTCATTATTACGGTGTCATTGTTTTTTGCTATCATCATCGGGTTGCTATTTGCTTTCATTCGTATCAAGCAAATCCCAGTGCTGAAGCAATTGGCTGTTATCTATTTATCTTTTACACGAAGTACGCCTTTAATTGTTCAGTTGTTTTTGATTTATTTTGGACTGCCTCAGCTTTTACTTGTCGCAGGGATTCAAATCAATCATTGGGATCGTGTGTTATTTGTGATGATGACGTTTTCTTTACATACTGGCGCTTATTTATCTGAAGTCTTTCGCAGTGCGTATTCATCTGTTGGGAAGGACCAGCTGGAGGCCGCCTACATTGTTGGGATGACAGATACACAGGCCTTGATCAGGATTATTATCCCGCAGGCCTTTCTCATTGCACTGCCAAACCTCGGAAATTACACCATTGATCTCGTGAAAGACACAGCGATTGCCTTTACAATCGGACTTATTGATATCATGGGACAGGTGAAGATCATTTTAGGAAATAACTACGGGATCGGCATGTTTGAAGTGTACGCGATCATTGCGATTGTGTATTGGCTCATTTGCATGAGCATTGAACTGATCACCATGCTGCTTGAAAGGAAATTTGTAAAAGGCCGCACCAGCCTGTCACGTTAAGGAGGCGCTTTGATGCAAACCATTGATATTCAATTTGCGATTGACCAAGTACCTCATATTCTAAAAGGCGTTCCTTTTACTTTATTGATTGCACTCGTTTCCATGGCTGTGAGCCTTTTGATCGGATCTGTTTTTGCTTTCATTCGTCTCTTTCGCATTCCTGTACTCAGGCAGCTTGTGACACTCTATGTCTCCTTTTTTAGAGGAACGCCTCTTATTGTTCAGCTGTTCGCTTTCTTTTATGGACTCCCTTTTGTTCTAATCAAAGTGAGCGGTACATTCGGGCTGACCTTTCATCCAGATCTGGTCTCCCCATTAGCTGTTGCCCTCATTACCTTCAGCCTCCATTCAGCCGCCCATTTAACAGAGGTGGTTCGGAGTGCACTCCTTGCGGTAGACAAAGGGCAGCTTGAAGCGGCAAAAATTGTGGGTATGACGACGCGCCAGGCGATGATGCGCATTATTTTGCCGCAGGCCTTTGTGGTCGCCTTACCGAATCTAGGCAATCAGCTCATTCAGCTATTAAAAGCCACCTCTCTTTCGTTTACGATTGGAGTACTTGAAATCATGGGGATTTCCCGAATCATTGCGAATGACGGCTATCAGTTTTTAGAAACGTACCTCGTCTCTGCTTTGATCTATTGGCTGCTGAGCATTTTCTTTGAACTCGTTTTTGCCTTGTTAGAGAAACGTGTCAGCGTGTACGGAAGATCTCTCGGACGTTAAAAAAGCCGATCAGGCTCAAATACCTGACCGGCTTTTTTTATTCGCCTTTTTTCGGTGTGTTAAACAGTTCCTTTGGTGCGGGTTTTAGTTTTGGTGCGGAACCGAACACGACTGGTGCAGAAATATATCTGAATTCCCCTTTTCCATCCATGCTTCGGCCATATGCCCATCTGCCTTCCTTGCTTGCTTCTCCTCTTGAGAAGTTAAACAAATCGTAGGATACTTGCTGTTTTTCTAGTGAGCGCGGGAAGGTGGTTGGTACGACGACGTCCCCTTCTCGTTCTTCTAATTCTTTAATGGCCGCAAGCCACATATTTTGATGATATGTATCACGAGCAATAAGAAAAGAAAGCATATCCTTCACGCCGGGATCATCGGTCATTTCGTAGAGCCTTGTAACCTGAAGCCTCCCTTGTGATTCTGCATTTAAGTTGGCCCTAAAATCAGCCATTAAATTTCCACTTGCAATGATATACTTGGCATTCCACGGATACCCTTGACTATCTGCTGCCATAGCTCCTAAACCGGCAACAATTGCATGCTGAGGATTCATTCCACCCATGACAGCTGCAAGCGCTGGATCACTTTGATACGCCTGTTCTTGTTCTTTAACCGGTGCTTTATCTAGTAAACGCGCGATCATCGTCGCCAGCATTTCGACATGACCAATTTCCTCTGTCCCTATGTCAAACAATAAATCTCTGTATTTTTGATCTGCCCGGCAATTAAAGCCTTGAAATAAATATTGCATCATGACACTAATTTCTCCATATTGTCCGCCTAATACTTCTTGTAGCTTTTTCGCGTAAAGCGGATCAGGCTTGGAGGGCTTTGCTTCATATTGCAGTTCTTTGATGTGATAAAACATGATGTCATCTCCCTTATCAAAACATCTTTTCACTTATCACTATTCAACCACATGCCTCTTTATGAAAATGAGTAGAATATGTGCACAAAAAAAGAGAATGGCCTCTGCCATTCCCTTTGTCATCCTACTCAGCACTAACTAAAATTTTCACTTGATCTTTTTCATTGATTAATGCATGGAAACCATCCTCGATCACATCGTCCAGCTTGATTTTTTTCGTGACGAGCGTATCTGCAGAGAAATAGCCTTTTCTCATTAAGTTTAATACAGATGGGAATACGTCTCTGTAGCCGATAATTCCTTTGACTGTACGTTCTTTAATGACAATGTCATTTGGCAGAATTTCTGCGCCTTTTTCCCAAATGCTCACAATGACTGTTTCACCTGAAATTCTTGTTGATTGGATTGCTTGCTTCAATACTACAGGTACACCTGTCACTTCAAAAGAAACATCGACGCCACCGTTTGTACGGCTTGCGATTTCTTGAACAACATCTTCATATTGAGAAGGATCAACAATGATCGCTCCAAGCTCTTTAGCTTTTTCTTGGCGTTCTTTAGATAATTCTACTGCGTAAATATCAGTAGCACCAGCTGCTTTTAATGCTTCAATGACAAGTAAGCCAATTGGTCCGCAGCCAAACACAGCCGCTGTATCCCCAGCTTGTACTTTACTAGAACGAACAGCATATAAAGCAACTGCAGAAGGCTCTACAAGCGCACCTTGCTCATATGAGATTTCGTCTGGTAATAAATGAAGTAATTCTTCATCGACAGATACATATTCAGAGAATCCACCGCCGCCTCCGGCAAGTCCTAAAAAGCCCATGTTTTCATCTAAGTTGTAAGCACCTTGGTGTCCGTGAGTCGCAAAAATAGGCTCAACAACCACTCGGTCGCCTACTTTGTAATTGCTCACGCCTTCTCCTACTTCAACAACCTCACCAGAGAACTCGTGTCCCAGCGTAACGGGTGCTTTTTCTTTTGTAAGTGGATGAGGTTCATTCACTGGAATGAAAATCGGTCCTCCTAAATATTCATGTAAATCACTACCACAAATGCCGCACCATTTTACTTTTAGTTTCACTTTTCCTGGAGCAACTGTTGGTTCGTCAATTTCCTCTAGTCGAATGTCCTTTTGATCGTGCCAGCGTAGTGCTTTCATGTGTAAGACTCCTTTTCTCATCAATTTGATTAACTTACTTAAATAATCATAACATAATTTTTTTAATTTTCTAAGTAGGATGCACTATTTTTTTGACATTCAATGGACGAAAGATGACAAAACATAGTAATAAACAGACAAAAAGCATACATACACACCCGATGACAACGGAGGTTCGGATTGATAAAACATGTGCAAGTCCACCAGAGACCCCTGTCATCATCATCGTCAGAATGGCTTCAACCAAAGCATAAAAACTGGCTACCCTCCCCATGACCTCTACCGGGATATTCGTTTGATAGAAAGTCATAAAACCTGTGTTCGCAAATGCTAAGAAGAATGCTAGTATAAAAAAACCAACAGCGGCTACAAACAATGTGCTGGAAAAAGCATAAATGAGATAGCCACATGCAACAAACAAACTGCCAATCCCAAGCATGATCGAAACAGGCAGCCTCTCCACAATCACCGAATTGAGACCTGCGCCTGTGATGATGCCTGCCCCAGCTATACTGACAAGAAGACCATATTCTGTATCAGTCAGCAGCAGCACTTCTTTTGCAAAGGCTGTTTCAAGAGAGTCAATGGCAGTAGGAAGTACCGTGATGGCGGCACTAAACAACAAATACACCGCCATAATCTGGCGTGATGTCAAACTAAACCGAAGAACAAGCTTCGCATCCTCTTTTAACATTGAAAGGGAAAAGCCGTTTTGGCCAGCATCTTGTTTTAGCAAATTCGGTAAACACATCGTTAACAGAGCAGATATCAACAAGCAGATCGCATTTATATAAATTGAAAAAACAGGTGTACCGATTAAAAAAAGCAGACCTGCTGCTGCGGGTCCAAGTAAAAATCCACCCGATTGTAATAATGAGCGAATGGCATTAAACCGTTTTCGATTATCCGCCGGGATCAATCCTGTCATATATACCATCGAAGCTGGATGAAACATCGCTTGTGCCATTTGAATAAGAAACACCATCACATACAGGATCAGCAGATGTCCTGAAAATAACGCAAAGGGTACACATGCGATCAGGATAGCCCGGGTGATATCTAAGCTGATCATCACATTCCGCTGATTCAGCCTGTCAACCAAACTGCCAGACCAGCTGTTTGTCAAAAGAGCTGCAGCCGGTCTCAGCATATAGACGGCTGTTACAGCCAGCACAGAGCCCGTTTCTTGAAAAATGAGCAGATGGAGAGCAATCATATAAATCCATTCTCCTATGTTCGCAATTCCGATGGCTCCAAGCAGCAAACTCATATCCCGCCAATGTTTTTTCATAGCTGTTCCCCCTATTTGTCATAAAAAAATCCCGCCCCCAAGACATTTCTGTCTTGAGGACGGGATTTACTCCGCGTTGCCACCTCAGTTTATTCATCTGTTGCCAGATGAACCTTAGCAGGTCATCATGAACCCATCTCTGTAACGGGAGAATGTCGCTGCACCACCATCCGAAGGAATCCGGTGCAGAGCTAAGAGGCTTGGTTCCATCATGCTTCCCAGCTCCTTCTCAGCTTAACGGAGTTCTCTGTGCGGGACAGCTATGATGTACTCTTCTCTATTTGCGCTGTGTCTTTATTTCATCACGATCTTCAGCTGAATTGTTACATATTGTACTGCGCCTCGATCAAAGCGTCAATGTTTTTTTCAAGTTAATCAGCATAGATCATCTTTCTGGTCATGCCACCATCAACGACTAAATCTGTACCCGTCACAAATTGATTGTCTTCATCTGTTAAATAAAAGCAAGCCTTCACAATATCCTTTGGCGCCCCGACTCGATTGGAAAGATGCTGCTTGTGGTCGACCTCTCGAAGATTCTCCTCATCCTTCGTTTCAATCCATCCAGGGGAAATGCTATTCACCGTGATGTGATCCGGGCTAAAAGAAGCAGCCAAGGCATGAGTCAGTGCTGATATTCCGCCTTTTGATGCAGCATATGCTTCCGTATGAGGCTCTGACATGGTCGCGCGGGTGGATGAAATGTTCACAATAGAACCGCCTTTTGGATTCTCTTTTATATAACGTGCTGCTTCTCTTGCACATAGAAAAGTCCCTCTTAGGTTCGTATGTAACACACGATCCCACTCATCGACCGTTAATTCATAAGGCGATACTGTGCACATGACACCAGCATTATTGATGAGGATATCAATCGTTTTGCAGCGCTCCGCTGCAAACGACATTAAGTGTTGAATATCCTTCTCTTGTGTCACGTCCGTTTTTTTAAAATAAGCTTCTAACGATTCTTTTTTCAGCTCTTCCTCCAAACGCTTGCCCTTCTCTTCATCTATATCTGCAAGCACCACACGCGCTCCTCCTTTTGCATAGCCCCAGGCGATCGATTCACCAATTCCATTGGCTGCGCCTGTGATGACGACGGTTTTATTGTGAAAGTTCATCGTTTATTCAACCCTTTCTACATCAGATGTTGTCGTCTATCATACCATTTTGAGAAGTACGCATGAATAAAAAACCCCTCTATCGCAATTGAGAGCAATAGAGGGGTTTTTTAAACTAATAGAATGAAATGAAGAAAAGTAATTAATAGGATCGGATATTTTTCAAACCAATCACCATAAAAACAATCGTAAAAGCAGCTAAAACTGTTATGTCTAATAATAAGATTGAGTGATTGACAGTACCGCTCATGATCTCGCCAAAACCAGACATCATCCATGTTTGCGGTATAGCCAAAGAGATCTTCTTCATAATGTCTGGAACGATATCTAATGGCCAATAAATACCACCCAGCATGCATGATCCTACAATGATAATTGCACTAAATACTTCAGCTTGCTTTTTTGTATGAGATAAGATTGCAATCATAAAACCTAAACTCACAACAAGCCCTATAACAAATGATCCAAACACTAGAATAAGAATCAGGTTGCCTAAGTACACATGAAAGAACACAGATAAGACGGTCAAAAGAACACCCAGTTGTATCCATCCAAGGAGGAAATAAGCCATTAAATAGCCAAGCAGCACATATATTTTATGGATAGGACTCGAAAGCAATCTTTGCCATGTATAATCTTTATATTCCAAATGAATAGACGACACCGAGCTTGAGATCGCAAACATCATAAACATGATCGTAAAACCAAGTGGTATTAAATTTGGTTGCTGACTTGCTTGACTATCTAGATTGTCTTCATCCAATGAAATGGTGCCAGATTCGTTTAATTCTTTCAGTGCATTGATAAGAGAAACGCTATTCTGCTCTTTCACACCTTGATTGATCTGATAAATGATGGCCGCCGTCTCTTTTAAATAGGGAGCTAAGACCGCATATTCCTCTGTTTTCTTATAAACCGTCACATCAAAAATTTCTTTATTTTCTTTTAAATGGGATTTTAATTGATTCGTGACTGTAATAGACGCAACTGCCTTTTCATCGGATAATAATTCTTTTGCTTCACTTTTAGTCGCCTTTACCCAAAGAAATTTGGTGTTCTTTTCGAGA
Organism: Bacillus sp. NMTD17; assembly: GCF_002998735.1. Lineage (NCBI taxonomy): Bacteria > Bacillati > Bacillota > Bacilli > Caryophanales > Bacillaceae > Bacillus > Bacillus sp. NMTD17. The sequence continues at coordinate 259,176 of NZ_PVRH01000005.1, read as the reverse complement.
ATCCGAAAAATTTCTTGATTCAGATTATCTTGACTAGGCTCTTGAATAAAAGCAACTGTAGGTTTCTTTTTATCAGATGCCGTACTTCCAAAAATAAAACTAAATACGATTGGCATAACAAATAAAAAAATAAGGGTCAAAGGGGACTTTAATGTTTCTTTTAGCTTTAAAGTAATAATGGCTGATATTTTATGCATAACGATGCTTCCTTTCAAAAGACATTCTGATTAAAGCAATGATGAAGAAAGCTAGTCCCATCCCGCAGCTAAGCAATAAACTGCTTTGAATTTCACTAAAATCAGCACCTGACATACTTTTCAAAAACATTTGGAGCGCAAGGGAATTAGGTAAGAAATAACTGATGTTGATCAACCATTGTGGAAATAAGTATAAGGGAATCATACTTCCACCTAAAGCAGCTAACACTTGAGTTCCTAAAATCCCAACACTGTTAAACGTTTTTTCTCTTTTGATAAAAGAACCAATCAGCACCCCGAAGCCCGCAGCATTAACTATAAAACTGCATCCTATCATGAAAACAGTAAAAGGCTCTCCCCAGTTCACCTTAAAGACAAAACTAGTAAATAAAATAATGATCGCAAGTTGAATCATACTCATCAAAAGAATACCCAATAACTTCCCAACGATGTAACTAGTATTGCTTAATTTTGATACAAGTAACCTTTTATAAACATCTTCCTCTTTTTCCTCTATCATACTGCCAACTAAGAAAACAACAGTCATTAATAAAAAAAGTACACCCATCCCGCCTGCGTAGTATTGGAAGGATGTAATCGGCTGGCTGTTGATATGAATATTCCTCTCGTTCACCAGTTCTTTTTTCAGTTGATCAGACACGATCTCCACTTCTTTACCTTGATTCAACGGTACCAGAATACGATTCATATGATAATTTTGAAAGAATTGCAAAACCACATTTTCTAGAACCATTTCTTGTAAGTTTGAATTAGGTCCTTTCAAGATATTCAATTGCACATGGTCATGATTCAATAAGCTTTTTTCAAAATCCGGCATGATGATTATACCCATTGTAATGTCTCTACTATTTAAATCTCTCTCTAGCTGATTTTTCGAGGTGACCTTCACATCAAATATGTCACTGAGTTCACTCTTAGACAATGTTGAAAGAAACATTTTACTTGTAGCGGACTTATCTTGATCTGTTATTCCTACTCGAAATGAATTGATCCTGATTTCACTATCTTTCTTCATGTTATCTCCAAATGCTGCACCTAATATAGCAATTAATATGATAGGCATAAAAAAAAGTGTAAAAAAGCTTTTTTTATCCCTAAAAAACAATAATAGATCTTTCAGTACAACCCAAATGCTCATATGCTCACCTCTAAACAGTCTAATCTCTCAAATTTTTACTAGTTAAATACAAAAAGACATTTTCTAAATTTGGTTCTACAATTTCTGCTGAGATAATTTGAATATTTAATGCGGTCACACCTTGAATGAGATGACTTAATAACTGCTGAGGGTGTTGATCAAATATTTTCATTTGATTTCCTTGAACCACGATTTCCTTTAAAGGGTCGACTTCATGTATGAATTGACGCACCCGGTCTATATCATTTTGTCCATGTTCACATTTTATGGTCAAAACAATTTCTCTTTGATTTCCGACAAGCTCACTTAATTCATGCTGATCCCCTAAAGCGATGATAGACCCATGATCCATAATGGCCATTCTTTCACATAAAAATTCGACTTCTTCCATGTAATGACTAGTATATATAATGGTCATTCCTTCTCCATTTAATGTCTTAACTGTTTCTAATATATGATTTCTAGATTGGGGATCTATGCCTACAGTAGGCTCATCCATGATTAATAGTTTCGGTTGATGCAATATCGCGCAACCGATATTCACTCTTCTTTTCATTCCTCCAGAGAATACTTTCACTTGATCATTCGCTCTATCTTCAAGACCAATTAGCTCAAGTGTTTCTTGTACTCTGCTTTTTAACTCTTTTCCTTTGAGTCCGTACATTCTCCCCCAAAATATTAAATTTTCTTTTGCTGTCAAATGTAAATATAAAGCGATCTCTTGCGGAACAATTCCTATCATTTCCTGCGCTTTTTTTGTTTCTTTTTTTAAATCTATACCTTCAATCATTATGGTGCCGCTTGTGGCATGGATCAGCCCTGACAAGATGCCAATCAATGTTGATTTCCCTGCACCATTCGGACCTAATAATCCAAATGATTCTCCTTTTTTTAAGTGAAAGTTTATCCCTTTTAATACCTGTTTATCTTCATAATTTTTCTTGATGTCGTGTACGTTTAGCAATCAATACCTCTCCCCTATTTTCTTCTTATTGAAGCCTGTATTTTACCTCTTCCTAGTCATTTAATATCAAATAAATTATCTGGTATGGTCTTCAACTATAGAATAATTTTTCCAATTTATATATTTTAACATGAGATGCATTACAGGAGAATAGTACAGGTCATTTTAAAATAGAACATAAAAAAACTTACAGGAATCCTCCTGTAAGTTTTTTCGATTAATTTCATTGAATCATTATTTAGAAATCATCCCATGCGGGTCAATCACAAATTTCTTCGCCACACCCGAATCAAAGTCGCTGTATCCTTGAGGAGCTTGATCAAGGTTAATGACGGTCGCATTTACCGCTTTGGCGATTTGTGCTCTTCCGCTTAAAATGGATTTCATTAGACTGCGGTGATATTGCATGACAGGGGTTTGACCTGTCACAAAGGTATGGGCTTTTGCCCAGCCAAGTCCAATTCGCACTTTCAGAGAACCAACTTTTGCATCAGCATCCACGGCACCTGGGTCTTCTGTGACGTAAAGCCCTGGGATTCCGAGCTTACCGCCAACTTTGGTAATATCCATAATTGTATTTAGAACGGTTGCAGGTGCTTCTCCTTGATCTCCATGACCTGAAGCTTCAAAGCCGACACAATCGACGGCACAGTCAACTTCTGGCTCTCCTAAGATATTCGTGATTTGTTCGCCGATTCGATCATGTTTTCGTAAATTGATCGTCTCACAGCCAAAGCTTCTGGCCTGCTCCAGCCTTTGTTCATTCAAATCACCGACAATTACCGCAGAGGCGCCAAGGAGCTGAGCGGAATGTGCTGCGGCAAGACCTACTGGCCCGGCACCAGCAATATATACAGTCGAACCAGGCTTTACTCCAGCCGTATAAACACCGTGAAAACCTGTCGGGAAAATATCGGAAAGCATCGTCAGATCAAGTATTTTCTCCATCGCTTGATCTTTGTCTGGAAATTTGAGCAGCTGAAAATCTGCATATGGGACCATGACGTACTCGGATTGGCCGCCAACCCATCCGCCCATATCGACGTATCCATAGGCAGAGCCTGGACGGTCCGGGTTTACATTTAAGCACACATGAGTTTTTTGTTCCTTGCACATGACGCAGCGTCCACAAGCAATATTAAATGGAACGGACACAAGGTCTCCTTTTTGAATAAACTCCACATCTCGTCCAACCTCAACGACTTCACCTGTAATTTCATGACCAAGGACTAGTCCTGCAGGCGCAGTGGTACGCCCTCTCACCATGTGCTGGTCACTTCCGCAAATATTCGTCGTCACTACTTTTAAAATGACGCCATGCTCACATTTGCGCCCCACATTGGCTTTCGGTACACCCGGGCCATCTCTTAAAATCAAATCAGGGTATCCAATATCCTCAACTGCTACATTTCCTGCTCCTTTATAAACGACACCTTTGTTTCCCGACATGTTTTCATTCCTCCCTTTTTGTTTAAAAATGAAGTCTCTACAATTTTCTCTATTTATGAAGCAATTCCCTGCTTCAAATGGCACAATGGATGAAAAAAAAAGCGAAGAATGTCTATCACGGAGAGAAAAATGTATCTTCCAGTCAAATAAAAAAGAAAATATTGAAAAAAAAGCTAAACTTTTGAAGAACGGTGTCGATATAAGAAATAAGCCAGACAGGTATCCTTAATCGACAAACAAATTCCTTATATATACTATCATTCCTTACACACCTGGCTGGCGCCTACATAACATTGAAAAGACTCTTCTGATGAAGAGTCTTTTTTAACTTTGCGTCCCATCAATCACGGATACAATTGTAAGCAAAGAGGCTCCTCTGACGAAGAGCCTCTTTTTAAACGCTTGTTCATTACCTGGGAAATATTTTCATCATTTTAAAGCTTTGATACAGATGTATGTATCATAGTGATAAACCGAAACTTCTCTAAAGTGATACGCTGAAAATAGGCGGCTGATCTCTTGTTCACTATACGATGAAAAAGATTGTGACCGTTTTTGTTCCTTCATCAGTTCCTGCTGTTGGAAAGATAAGAATACTTCTCCATCCACTTGAAGGACGCGGTACACTTCCTTCATGACCTGTTCAATATCCTTCAAGTAATAGATGGTCTGTACCGTAAATAATTTATTGAAGGATCTGTCTTCAAAAGGTAAATGCTCAGCTTTACCAAGAGTCACGACGGCTTTATCCTGTTCTACAAGCTTCTTATGTTTTCTTTTTGCATATTTGATCATATGACGAGAGGCATCCACTCCATATACTTTACCGCGATCAAGTTTTTCTGCTACCTTCGATAATGTCATGCCTCTTCCAGTTCCGATTTCTAAAATCCGGTCGTTTTCTTGTATATTTAAGAGTTGAATCGTCCATTCATTGATATTATGATGATTTTTTTCCATATAGCGGGCAACCCATTTTGAGAACAAGCCTTTTGGTTCCCTCATTTGTTTTCCAATCCAGCTTTGAATCAATGTTAACACCTGCTTTGCACCAGTAAATAAAACTATTTACGAATTTTCTTACTTTTCATATCGGCTCTCGCCTAACAAAGTTTAAGACCTAGTCCTAATTAGTTGTCATTGATTAGACGGCACCTTTTCAGAAAATGTTTCGCAGAACTTTAAAAAATTTTGATCTGAATAGGCGTTTTCATTAATTGTGCTCAGATTGATTTCGTTTTCTGCATGAGCTGCATATTTTATGAATGTATCTTGATTAGATAAAGGTGGTGCTAGATTATGGGCTTTGGTGGCGGTTATTCTGGAGACTGCGGTGGTTACGGTGGCGGTTTTGCAGGCGGATTCGCATTGCTTGTTGTACTGTTCATTTTGTTGATCATCATCGGTGCAAGCTGGATTTACTAATGTAAAAGGAGCAGGAAACGTATTGTTTCCTGCTCCTTTTCTTTAATACCAATAAGTTGGATAATTGTAATTGTACATATAGCGTCTAAGCATTTCTTGTTGCTCTCTTTGCATTCGGTATGGATTGCCGTACCCGTGCTTTAAGGAATGCGGAATGGACGTATACCCGTGCCCCACTGACGGAAACCTCATATATGGTGACATCGACATTCATTGATCACCTCACAATCTCCTTTTACGGATATCATATGTGCAGGTGATCAATGTGGAGCGTGTCTAAACCTGGTCCTTCTCCCTAGTATAACAATCAAGCATTGCAAGCATCATAAACATGTCAATCTCCTCCTTTTCCAATTTTTCTTTTCCTGTTTTAGTTCATATACTTTAGTTGTTTCTGCTTCATTTCTTCATAAAATGTTTCGACTTGTTGTTCATAAAGAACGGTCTCAATGTCTTTGTATTTACGCTGAATCGTCAATGTAATAAAGAATAAATGGATTGTCATATACGCTCACCTCCCTTCAGTTCGCAGCATGCGAAATAGCCCGCAGATCTTCTTTATCAGTTGACCTGCGGGCACACAAAAATGCAGATCAAAAGACAATGTCTTCCAACCTGCAATGGATGATGCGTGAAATCCTCGTTTACTTAAACAGTTTTGAAGCGTGCACCGTATAAGGTAAAGGAAGGACACGAGCTCTTCCACAGGCTGATGACATGATGAAATTGTTGGTTGAATTGATCACAAGTAGATACGAATAACATATTCTTCAGCCTCCTTTACGTTTTTAATTACTTTGTAAGTATATCCAGCAAGCACCATTTTGTAAACCTGTTTTTAGTAATATAGATGATTTTTGTGTTTTTGACTAAATTTCTACAGTTATTCTTGTCCGTTTGTCCAATACAATCAAAAAAGCCCCCTCACGTATATGAGGAGACTTTTCGAATTAATCTTCATCTAGTTCTTGCAGTTTCTTTTGAAAAAAGATCGCGCGTCTGACACAAAGAAAAGCTGCTAATAAGAAAACACAATCAATTCCCATCATCAGCATTTTTGGAGATGCTTCGATGTGCTGGTTCGGTATGATCGTACCAATATATAAAAAGGTGCTGACAGCAAGCAAAATAAAAGCGTACTGCTTGTAATCTGTCACTAAACCACTCCACTTTTTCTTCACTTGAATCACCTTCCTGTTTAACATGTCTATTGATAGCTTAACATAGTAAAAGAAAGGTAGTGGCATGTAAATCTATCCATTCACTAGTGCGTTTAGTCCTTGCTTCATATCATTCAGTAAATCATCCACATCTTCAATCCCAACGGATATACGAATTAAACCATCAGTGATGCCAAGCTCCTCCCGGCGGTCTTTCGGAATGGACGCATGAGTCATTCGAGCAGGAACAGAGATTAAGCTTTCAACCGCTCCAAGGCTTTCTGCGATTGTAAACAGCTTAAGCTGGCTTAAAAACACATCGACATGTTCTTCTTTTCCAATATCAAAAGAGATCATTCCGCCGAAGCCTGATGCTTGCGTTTTCGCAAGTTCATGTCCAGGGTGAGCACCAAGACCTGGGTAATAAACACGTGTGACCGCTGGATGTTGTTCTAGAAACTCAGCGATTTTCTGCGCATTTTGTTGATGTGCTTCCATTCTTAGTCCAAGCGTTTTGATCCCTCTCATGAGAAGCCATGAATCCTGCGGTCCAAGAATTCCACCTGTAGAATTTTGAACAAAATGAAGTTCTTCTCCAAGCTCTTTCGTCGCTGTTACAACAAGCCCGCCTACGACATCACTGTGGCCGCCTAAATATTTAGTGGCACTATGGAGGACAATGTCCGCCCCATATTCAATCGGTTTTTGGAAATAAGGTGTAAAAAATGTATTATCAACAATCATTAAGATGTTGGCTTCTTTTGTCAATTGGCCGATCGCTTTGAGATCAGTCATTTTCAGTAAAGGATTGGTTGGTGATTCAATGTAAACCGCTTTTGTTTCGGGTAAAATTGCTTTTTTCACCGCTTCAGGATCACTTGTGTCCACGAAGGTCGCATGAATGCCAATACGGTTTAGTACCTTTGTAATGACGCGGTAGGTTCCGCCGTACACGTCATCTGTCAGGACAATATGATCTCCGCTGTTAAACAGCATCATGACTGCCGTAATGGCAGCCATCCCTGAACCGAATGCGTAGCCGTTTGCTCCCCCTTCAAGATCACGTATGATGGTTTCAAGTGCCGTTCTTGTTGGATTCGCTGTTCTAGAATATTCATACCCTGTATGTTCGCCTGCTTTCGGCTGCTTATAAGTGCTCACTTGGTATATCGGAACAGACACAGCGCCCGTTTTTTCATCACCAGTTGTTCCGCTGTGTATCATCATTGTTTTTGGTTTCATTCTATTTTTCCTCCCTCATAAATTCCTTTGCTTAAATAGCGTTCACTGCTGTCAGGAAAAATGGTGACAATGACTGTCCCAGGTGCTGCCTTCTTTGCTTCCTCTAAAGCGGCATATAATGCGGCACCTGAAGAGCTTCCAATGAGAACGCCTTCTTTTTCAGCAGCTTCTTTCACCATTTGGAAAGCATCATCATCACTGACCGTGTAAATCTCATCGAATAAAGCAGATTCCATATAATCTGGGATAAATTCAAGGCCGATTCCTTCCGTTCTATGCGGGCCCGGATCTCCTCCATTTAAAATCGATCCTTCAGGTTCGACAACAATTGTTTTTAACGCCGGGTGCTGCTCTTTTAAATAGGCAGCACACCCTTGAAAAGTTCCTCCAGATCCCGCTCCTGCCACAAACACATCGATGTTTCCTTGTAGGTCGGACCATAACTCTGGGCCAAGCGTTTTATAGTAAGTCAATGGATTTACTTGGTTTTTAAATTGTAAAACGCAATAGGCATTGTCAATGCTTGCCTCTAGTTCAAGGGCTCGATCAATCGCACCTTTCATGCCCTCTTTTCTTGGTGTATGATTAATCTCTGCACCGAGCGCCTTCATTAGCTGTTGTTTTTCTTGACTAAAATGTTCTGGTACGCAAAAAATGGTCCGCAATTGATGCTTTCTCGCACTGAGGGCAAGCCCAATTCCTGTGTTTCCAGCAGTTGCTTCAATGATGGTTCCGCCTGGACGCAATTTGCCAGATGCCAATGCTTCTCTTATGAGCATATCACCTAAACGATCTTTAATACTTCCACCCGGATTCATCATTTCAAGTTTTGCATACACCTCTACACCATCTGGGATGCCAATCCCTGACAGCTTTAAAAGCGGTGTGCGGCCAATTAATTCTGTAATATCCTTTATGACAGCCATATGATTCCCTTCCTTTGTATGGAAAAGAAGGGGGAACCCCCTTCTTTTATTGAGTTTGCTTTATCATACGCAAGACAAGGTCGGTTGAGTGAATCGCTGCTTGCTCAAGAAATTGATCAAAGGAGACATTGGATTCTTTCCCTGCAATATCAGATAGCGCTCGAACGACAACAAATGGCGTTCCAAAGAGCTGGCAAACTTGTGCAACAGCTGCGGCTTCCATTTCCACCGCATATAGTTCTGGAAACTTCTCTCTCACAAACGCTACACGATCCGGATCATTCATAAACGAATCTCCTGTTGCAATTGTTCCTTTTGCCACTTGAATATGATCGATCTCTAAAGCCGATTCCTCTGCCAGCTTCACAAGCTTTTCGTCTGCAGCGAAAGCAGCTGGCAACCCTGGTACTTGTCCGTATTCGTAATCAAAGATTGTCACATCCACATCATGATGTCGAACATCAGTAGAAATGACAATATCCCCTACATTTAATGTGTGATGGAAACCGCCAGCAGATCCTGTATTGATCACATAATCCGGCTGAAAGCGGTCAAGCAGAAGTGTTGTGCTGACCGCTGCATTTACTTTTCCAATCCCTGATTTTAATAAAATCACTTCTTTATCTTCATAAACACCTGTTGTGAATTCACACCCAGCGATGTTTTCTTGTGTAGCATTCTTTAGTTGATCTCTTAATATTGTCACTTCTTCTTCCATTGCACCTATGACTGCGATTTTCAAATCAAAAACATCCTTTCATTCCCTTTTCTTCGCTTCTACGATCCAAACAAAATCATTCATTTGATGAAAGGACGTGCTAAAACCTTCTTCTTCAAAGATTTGCTTTAGCACATCAATGGATGGATAATATTCCGTTTCTAAATCCTCAGCAAGCTGATCGAATCCTGCGGCTTTCGCTTTGTCGATTTCCGCTTGATGTGCTGCTTGATTTTGAAACATTGTATCAGCAAAGACTATTTTACCATCTGAGTGAAGGATGTTGCTATAGGTGTGAATGGCTTGTTTTTTTTCTTCGTCCGTTAAATGGTGGAAAGCATATGAACTGACAATCGTATCCGGCTCAAATGGCGGCGCTGGAAATGATAAAAAATCCCCATCATGAAACACATCGGGTACTCCCTTTTGAAGAGCCGCTTTCTTCATGGCGTCTGATGGTTCAACGCCAAACACGTTCTTATCAGCTGCGAGCAGTGCCACTGTTAGATTCCCCGTGCCGCTTCCAAACTCAAGAACATATTGACCTGCACGGCGAGTAATTTCTTTTAAAATGGCCGGATACCGGCGAAACACTTCTTCATACTGCTCATCATGACCACTTACCGTGTCGTCATAAGAGTCAGCCCAATGATCAAATAAAGAAAGAAACTCACGTCCCATTTTCTTTCCCTCCACTTTATCTATTTATTCCTATGCGTATAGTATGTTTTAATGCGTCGAACAGTTCCTATCCTACCACATCTTCTGTTTCTTTCCTACTAAAAAATACTGGGAGGGGTAGAAAAATATTTGCCCTTTTAGAGGAGAGAGATTAAGATGAATGAAGAGCATGGAGGGGTGAATCAAATGGATTTTCAGTTGGATTTTCTAAAGGATAAAATTGAATTCTTTGAAGCATCGTCTTTAAAAGAACTTGAACAAAAGATCCAAAAACAAATTGAACATAATCAGGCAATCTTGCTGACTGTTCATTCTGTCAGTCATCAAACGACTGTGATTGATGACCGGATTTTGTATACAGCGGTTGTTCATTTTAAGGCGAATATCTAAATAAAAAAGATAGCATATCTGCTATCTTTTTTTCATGTTTATTTTAATTTTTCAACCTTTACAGGTTTCCAGCCTTTTTCATCTACCCATGTGATTTCCACGCGGTAGCGTTCACCTGATGATTTTTCACGGATGGTTCCCTTTGCATCTTGAGGACCTCCGTTATTTCCTAACCAAAGAACTGTCATTTGATCTTCTGAAATCCCCGTCGCATAGGACATGGCTTTGATCATTTCTTTCCAGTCTTTTGAGTTAGAATCATAGGTTGCTGTATGTGAACCGGATTGCTCTGTTCCTACAGGCTCCCAGTCATCGCTTTCATATGTTTTGTCTACGTCACTCGTTTTGCCGCCGTCTGTTTCTTTGGCGTCTTTTAACGCATCTTTATTAGGCTCTTCTTCATCATCTGTCTTCTTCGTATCGTCGTCTTGATCAGATGAGTCCTCTTTTTTTGCATCTGCATCATCGGATGTGTCTTTCTTTTGATCTTTCACATCTTCTTCTGATTTTTGTTTATTTTCACTTGTTGCAGGCGCCGTTTTAGATGGTGCATCCGCTACATCTGTGTCTTTCGGTTTATTAAAAATTAACAAACTCGATGCGACAACCAAAATAAGCACCACAACGATACCAATTAATATGTTAAGCACCATATTCGCCTTTCTGCGCTTATCACGATGTTCAAATCGAGAATTTCTACTCAAAATCTCTGCACTCCTTTGCCTCGTTCCCTAAGTCGTTACTATTCTAACATGACATGAAGGGATGTTCTATGTCTGTTTCTTTTCAATTTCATTGACCTTTTTTACAATATCATAAAACGCATCATTTGTCTTAGCCCGGCCACTTGCCTCATCAAGGTGAACAACGACAAGAGCATATTTTGGTTTTCCCACCGGAAAGTACCCAGCAAACCACTTATGATAAAGCGGATTCCCCTTTTTATCTTTACTGCCGGTTTGGGCAGTGCCTGATTTCCCCGCTACATCAAATGGAAGATCTTGAAACCTTCTTCCTGTTCCTTTGTCAGACGTCACCACCTGCCTTAAGTACTTTTGCAGCTTTTGAGCTGTATAGCGGTCAATACTGTCTCCTTCCGGTCGTTTGTTTTGAAAGGTTAGCATCGTTGTTCCGTTTTGATACAGCACTTTTTCAGCGATTTTCACTTCTTTTCGTTCTCCGCCTCTCGCAATCGATGCCATCATATTGGCGATTTGCAAAGGAGTCGTTTTGACATTTTTTTGTCCTATTGCGGTTTGGGCAATGGCTTTTTTGACATGCTTGTCTCTTTTATCTCCCCACACACTGCCGGTTTCTTCACGATCAAACTGTTTGAAATGCTGCTTATGATAGACATCCCCTTCCCAGCCAGCTCGATCAATGAGTCCAAGCTTTGCAGCCGTCTTTTCGATGATTTGATCATCTGTTTGGATAAGCTTGCCAGCAAGTGTCGCAAAGGTATAATTACAGCTCTGCGAAAAGCTCTCAGACAGATTCAGCACTTCCTGCGTTCCTTCTGGCTCTCCATATAAATTCTTTCGACAGTCATACATCGTTTGTGGCTGGTCGAGGTTTTTTTCGATTGCTGCGGCAAGTACAGCGGTTTTAAAGACAGAGCCTGGTGCCATGGCAGTCAGCATATAATTTCTTGCCTCATGCCGGTTTTTGCTTGTGACATTTGGCGTACTCGCCATCGCCAGCACGCTGCTGCTTTCAATGTCGAGCAGAACGGCCCCGCCTTTTTCGACGTCTTGTTCTTTCAGAACTTTCTCCATTTCAGCTTGCATGTTTTCATCAATTGTTGTTTGAACCTGAAGAGGATAAAATGAATGAGCCTCTGCTGTATATTTGACGTCCATTCCAAACAAAGGGTTTCCCCTTCCGTCCACATGATATAACAATTTTGTGTCTTGCTCGGGTAATAGAAATTCGTCAAAGGTACTTTCTAGCCCAAAAGTACCGATTTCTGTACGGATGGAAAGCTCTTTTTTGTCAGGATAACGCTTTCTGAGCAATTCTGGATTTTCACTCGTGAAGCCTAATGTGTGGAGGGCAAGTCTTTTTTTGTCCTTCTCTTTCATATATACGCCGTAAACACCTGAATATTTCATATCATTGATGTCTTTCAGCTTTTTTTTCGTGATGTCATCTTTGAGAATCAGAGGTTTTTTGGTTTCTGTCAGCTGTTTTTTGAGTTCATCTTCTTCCATCTCGAGAATAGAGGCGGTTTGTTTTAAATGAGGAAGATCATATTGCAGAAAAGGAAATAAGATAACCGCGGGCTGTTCTTTTGTGAGAAGCGCTTCGCCGTTTCGATCTAAAAATTCACCGCGGCCATCTGAAATGACCACTTCTTCTGTACGCTGTTTGACACTTTCTTGTATTAAATTGATATCAAGCTTTGAAAAAGATTCTGTGAAGAACAGTTGAATTTCTGCCAGTCTCATGAGAAGACCGAGAAGCAGCATAAAAATAATAGCACCTGTCCATTGAATTCTACGTTTTTTGCGCATAAAAACACCTCGTCCCTATTGTGGACGAGGTGTTTATCGTATAAACGTGATTATGAAATTTTTACAATTTGGACGAACATTTCTCCGCCAGGTGTTTGAACGGTTACTTTGTCGTCTACTTGTTTGCCTAACAGACTTTTTGCGATTGGTGAATCGTTTGAAATCTTTCCTTCGAACGGATCAGCTTCTGCACTTCCAACGATAGTGTAAGACTCTTCTTCTCCGTCTGGTAATTCAACGAATGTGACTGTTTTACCAAGTGAGACAATATTTGAGTTTCCTTCATCTTCGATAATTTTGGCATTGCGAATCATATTATCAAGCGTTGTGATACGCCCTTCTACAAACGCTTGCTCTTCTTTAGCAGAATCATATTCCGAGTTCTCAGAGAGGTCTCCAAAGCTTCTAGCAATTTTAATACGCTCTACAACCTCTTTACGTTTAACCGTTTTCAAATATTCAAGCTCTTCTTCTAATTTACGTTTTCCTTCTTCTGTCATTGGAAATACTTTCTCTTGTGCCATGAATCATTCACTCCTTCTATTAATCCTCATCATACAAACTTTCTGCACGTGAGTGACGACTGAAATATACAAGAATGAGGACTTCTTCAGGCCCTCATTCCTTCTGTCCCATATTTGTAAAAGTCCATCTTACATGGCGTCCCTTTTAGATGCAACTATTATGCCTTTTTTCAGACAGAACCACTCTCAGTGGTCTAAAGATGATCTATCTTCATCGCACAAACTGTGGAAAGGCACAGGAAGCTCCTGTACCTCGTTCGCCATTTCGATCATATGTAGAAGAATAGCTTATCCATTCTCCATCTTCCAATACATAATATGGTCAGTGTACGATATGTCTATGCTATATTATTACAAAATTGCTTTTTGATCAAGAATTGTTTGAAAATTTGTGATGATTTGTTTGTCGTTTTTTTAATATACTATTACAAAATCGAAACAACTTCAATATTCAGCTTGAAAACGGCATTTTTCTACATCTATTTCACATCATTGTTTTCCTATCATACCAAATCTTTCATTAAAGGTGTTCCTTCTAAAAATATTTAAGCAGCTTCTACTTATAGAAACAAGTGAAATATTGGTATTTATTCTCTTTATCATGATGTTGAAAAGACCTTTACAATGTAAAGGTCTTTTTCTTCTCCACCATTTACTCTGCTCGGTTTTGAAGAATCGTTTGAATTTTTGTCACCATTAGGTCAATCGCCACATGGTTTTGGCCGCCTTCTGGGATGATGATATCGGCGTATCGCTTTGTCGGTTCAATGAATTGATTATGCATTGGTCTGACAACAGATACATACTGTTCAATCACAGAATCGATTGAACGGCCTCTTTCTTTTGTATCGCGTAAAATGCGGCGAATGATGCGAAGGTCTGCATCTGTATCAACATACAGTTTAATATCCATTAAGTCTCTCAGACGTTCATCTTCTAGTGCAAAGATGCCTTCAACGATGATGACATCCTTTGGTTCAACATGGACAGTCTCTTCTGAACGTGTGTTTAGCTTGAAATCATATATTGGTTTTTCAATGGATTCGTACCTTAGGAGCTGTTCCAAATGCTCAAACATCAGGTCATTGTCGAATGCAAGCGGATGATCATAATTCGTAAGCAAGCGCTCTTCAAATGGCATATGACTTTGATTTTTGTAATATAAATCTTGCTGAAGCATGAGGATGGAATGTCCTTTAAATTTTTCATAGATCGAATTGGTGACGCTCGTTTTACCTGAACCCGAGCCGCCAGCAATTCCAATGACAACTGGTTTACTCCTCATGTGCCTGTTATTTCCCCTTTCTCATCATGTTGCTAGGGTATACTTTTTGATCGAGCTTGAATTTTACGATTTGCAGCGGATGACGAGCGGCATCTAGTTCATTTCCTTTTTCATCCCAAATCGTCTCAATTTTGCATGTGAAATTCTCAATTTCTGGTCCGAAAAATTCGACTTCATCGCCAGCTTTAAAGAAGTTGCGCTGCTGCAATGTGACGATTTGTTCTTTTTCATCATAATGAAGAACGAGACCTGCGAAATCAAATGTCGTTTTCTTTCCATGAATGCCAAACATTTGTTCATCCGTTCCTGGTACACCTTCGAAAAAGGCTGGCGCTGTGTCACGGTTTGCGCATTTATCTAGTTCATCTAACCATTCCTGCTGAATGACAAAATTGTCCGGGTCAGCACAATAGGCGTCAATGACTTTGCGATATACACTCACGACAGTTGCCACATAATGAATTGATTTCATTCGCCCTTCGATTTTCAAGCTGTCAATTCCCATTTCGATCATTTGAGGAATGGATTCGACAAGCTTTAAGTCTTTTGGACTCATCGCAAATGGTGCGTCTTCCTCTCCAAACAATGGCGCTTCCTCAGAACCTTCTAGTTTATAAAGATCATAATCCCAGCGGCAGGACTGGCAGCAGCCTCCGCGGTTAGAATCTCTTGCCGTCATGTGGTTACTGAGCACGCAGCGGCCAGAGTAAGCAATACACATTGCACCGTGAATGAACGTTTCAATTTCAATATCGACCTTTTCTTTCATTTCTCTAATTTCCAGCGCACTTGTCTCGCGAGCAAGCACCACACGCTCAAGACCTTCTTCCTTCCAAAACTGAACAGCTTTCCAATTCGAAAGAGATTGCTGTGTGCTTAAATGGACTTCAAGCTTCGGTGCGACACGTTTACACGTTTCAATGATCAGCGGGTCAGCCACAATAATGCCCGCTACTCCAGCGCCTTCAATCCCTTGAAGGTATTCCTCAAGTCCGTCCATGTTTTCGTTGTGGGCAAAGATATTCGTTGTCACATAAATTCGTGCACCGTATTTGTTTGCAAATGCGACGCCTTCAGCCATTTCTTCAATGGAAAAGTTATCGGCATTTGAGCGAAGTCCAAATTCTTTCCCGCCAATAAAGACCGCGTCTGCTCCGTAATGTACAGCAATTTTCAGCTTTTCCAAGTTTCCTGCTGGTGCAAGCAGTTCTGGTTTTTTTGTAATGACACGTTTTCCATCAATCATTTCAGAAATACCATCTTTCAATAGTGCCATTTCCTCTGCCTCCTCTTATATTAATAAACCGTTTCTTTAAAGAAGAATCCTGTATCAATCGAGCGATTCACTGGTTGAATCTCTTCAATTCGCTTCACCCAGTCCTCTTTCTGATCTTCATAGGCGTCTTTGTCAGCCGCTAATAAATCAATTGCTTTTCTATATAGTGACGTCACCTCTGTCATATAAGAAAGTGACTTTAAAATTCCGTCAATTTTAAATGAGTCAATGCCTGCGTCAACAAATTCTTCTAATTCGTCAATCATACACACATCATTAGGACTCATAATATGTGTGCCGTTTGCATCCTCGAAAATAGGGTATTTGTTTTGACGTTCCTGGTCATGAAGGAATAGTCCTTCCTCCATATTTCTGCCTTCAACGTCCATTTGTTTGCCTTGGTATTCAAAGTAGTTGCCAATGAGCGTACGTTTCGATTGAAACATACATGTCATGCCATGAACTTGAATTTCGATTTCCACCTCAGCATTTTCTTTAATGTCGATTACACTGTCCATGTTCAGCTCTTTGGCAAGAACAGCACGCGTTGCGCCTTTTCTGCCCCAGTAGTTACAAGTGTAATAGTTTGTCCCAGTCGTTTCTGTACTCCAGTGGAGATTCAGGCTCACCCCAGTTTCCTTTGCGGCCATGATCACGGCTGGGTCTCCAAAGACGACGCCATCTACGTTTAATGCATCGAGAAAGGTTAAATAATCTCCAAGCAGCTGCACACGGTCATTATGAAAAATCGCGTTCATCGCCACATACACTTTTTTGTGATGCGCATGTGCCAGCTCAACCGTCTGTTTCACATCTTCTCTTGAAAACTCGCCTGCAAGACGAATACCGTATGTTTGTTCGCCTATGAAGAATGCATCAGCTCCCGCCTCGATTAATGGCAGTACGTCTGACACCTTGCTTGGCGTCACAAGCAATTCTGGTTTTTTCATGATTGGTCACCTCTTTTTGTACTAATGGCGATCCCGTCTCCAACTGGAATAATACACGTTTGGAAATCAGGGTTTGACATGAGCCATTGATTGTATCGATCAATTTTTCCAATTAATTGTTTTTTTCGTTTATCTTCAATTTCTTCTTCATAGTTCGTTGCCACTAAGCCTTTGAATAATACGTTGTCTGTTATGATCATTCCGTCATGAGCAAGCATCGATTCAAACAGCTCAAAAAAACGTTTGTACTGCCCTTTTGCGGCATCAATAAAGATCACGTCATAGGGCGCCATCGTTTGGACCGTTTTAGCCGATTCCATGGCATCACCAAAGAACACGTGTATTCTTTCTTTTAACTTTAATTCCTCAATGTTCCGTGTCGCTTCTTCATAGCGTTTCGCATTTCGCTCAATCGTATAAATCTCAGCATCTGGCAGAGTTGTCGCCATTCGAATGGCGGAGTAGCCAATCGCTGTCCCAACCTCAAGAATTTTCTTCGGCTTTTTCATCGACAGCAGCTGCAGTAAAAGCTCGATGCTCACCTTTTCCATAATTGGCACATGGTGCTCTTTTGCGTATACCTCTAATTGAGCGATTGCATCAGGACTTGGGTGAATTAAATGTTCAATATAATCATTGATTTGATCATCTTCGATAGTCATTATTTGTCTAGCTCCTTCATGACCTGAAAAAGAAGAGTCCTGCCTATTGCAGCTCTCTTTCTCGTCAATCTTTCGTTCATCTAAGTAAAAACAACCCGATATATTTTACCACAAAGAAGTGGTAATTGCGAACCTATAAAATGGATATTTCAACGAAAAAAACTGCAGGCAATCTTGTATTGTCTACAGTCTTTTTCGATTCACATGTACATTAATTACTGCCTGTGATGTATTTTGCTTTCGCTTTGTTGTGCTCATTTAACGTTTTCGTAAAGACGACTTCTCCATTTTTCTTCGCAAGGAAATACACATAATCCGTTTTCTCTGGATGCAGTGCGGCTTTCCATGAAGATTCACCAGCATTTGCAATAGGTCCAGGCGGCAGCCCCTTGTTATTATACGTATTATAAGGAGATTTCACCTTAAGGTCTTTGTAATAAACGCGCGATTTATGCTCACCCAGTGCATAAAGAACGGTTGGGTCGGTTTGAAGCGGCATGTCCTTTTTCAACCGGTTATAAAATACACTGGAGATTTTTGCTCGATCCGTCTTTTCCGTCGCTTCCATTTCAATCAGTGATGCCATCGTTAACACATCATGTATGGACATGTTTGTCTTTTTCATGTCTTTTTCATACGTTTTCACGTATTGATCTGTTTGTTTAATCATTGTTTCAATGATCGTTTCGAGTGATTCATCCTCGCGATAAAATGGATACGTCGCAGGGAATAAATAACCTTCTAACGGATGTTTCACCTGTTTGCCATTTACCTGTGATGTCACCGTTTTCGGATATTTTTTCATTAACGTTTGAATAAACGCAGGATCATCAAGCTTTGCTTCCACTTCCTTGGCTGAAAAATGCGTCTGGTTTGCAATAATCGCCGCAATATCAGACAGCTGTTTTCCTTCTGGAATCACAAGCTGAAAGGCGTAGTCTGTCCCTCCAGATGTCAGCTTTTGAATCAGCTTGTCTGCGTCCATCGTTTGTTTTAAATGAAAATACCCCGCTTTAAATCCGGACGCATTTTTGTATTTTGCATAATAAGTGAAAATCGTGTCATTCGAAATGAGCCCATTTTCTTTTAAAATGCCCGCAATCTCACGGACAGATGTCCCATTTGGAATATGAATATTAATCGTTTGTTTGCTTTTTTGATCGACCGGTCCAAGTGCTGATTTAACATATAAAAAGCCTGATAATGCTGCAATGATGATGACAGCAAGAACAGATAACAGGACGATCCCCATTTTTCTTTTAAAAAATGGTCGTTTCTTTTGTTCTGAAAACATGCATGGCCCTCCTCACATCTAGCTTTTATAGTACATGATTCGACGGAGTTCGGCAATTACTTGCTCATGCATCTCATGACAGAACTTGACATAATACGGCTAAACCAACGCCGCCACCGCTTCCAATAGCAGCCATGACATAGCTTCCATTTGGTAAAGCGCGTGCTTCGTAAAATAGTCTCACCATCATAGCAGCTCCCGATGCGCTGTATGGATGACCAAGACAAAGTGCACCGCCTCTTTTATTGATCCGGTCATAAGGAATACCAAGCGTACGAGCAATCAACGCTATTTTCAGAGCAAAGGCTTCATTGATTTCAAACAGCGCTACATCCTCTGCCTTAATTTTCTCTTGATCTAGAAGTTTCTTGATCGCATCAATCGGCGCAGCAGCTGGAAAATGTGGATGCATCGCCGTCACAGCACTTCCAGCATATCGCAGCATCGGCTGAAAATCATTCGCCTCCGCTAACGCTCTTTCCATCACAACGACCGCTGCTGCCCCGTCTGCTTCTTTGCAGCTATTGGCGGCAGTCACAGTTCCCTTTCCCGGTGAAAATACAGGCTTTGCCCGCTGGATGAGCTTCTCCATCGGTCTTATTTTAGCGGCCGCTTCATCAATGCTCAGTCCGCTAATCGAAACAATTTCCTCTGAATATGTACCACGTTTGATTGAGTCTATACTTCTTTCCCAGCTTAATTGCGCATAATCATCTTGTTCTTTTCTTGTCACAGAAAATCTCGAGGCGGTCAGCTCTGCTGCTTCGCCCATAGCCGGATCTCCTATCCATTCAGGTGAAAAGCGGGCTCTTTCTTTCATTGGTGATCTGGAAATGCTCTCAGTCCCGCCAGCGATATACATTGAACCTTCCCCTGATTGAACCATGACGCAAGCTGTTCGGATTGCTTCAAGACCAGAGGCACACTGCCTATCAATCGTCATACCAGGAACGTGCAAAGAAAGCCCTGCTTCTAATGAGGACAGACGGGCCATATTTCCGCCGCCTCCTACAACATTGCCTAATATGACGTCGTCCGGCGTCATCCCTTGAGACAAATGCTGAATAAGGGGCGCGGCTAATTGCTCTGGACGATAATCCTTCAGCATCCCGTTTTTATCACCGAAGGGTGTCCGTTTTGCTTGTACGATTACTGCTTGCATGACAACTGCTCCTCCGCCCACTTTTTCATGCTGGCACGTGCTATTTTTCCCCCAGATGTTTCAATCATTTGATCAATGACAAGCCATTTTTTAGGCATCTTGTAGGCAGCCAATTTTTCTTTGACAGCTTGCCGAACCGTCTTTGTCTGCTGTCCTTCTTCAATAATGGCAACAGGAATTTCACCCCAATATGGGTCAGGAACGCCAACCACAATCGACCGCTTCACCTCGGGCTGTTCATTTAGCACGCGTTCAATTTCCTCCGGAAAAATATTCAGCCCCCCATAGACGATCATGCCATTCTCACGGCCGCTCATATACAAATAGCCGTCTTCATCCATCCAGCCCATATCATAAACTGTCAGCCACTCCTCCGGCGGTTTCACCTCATGTAAGTAGCCTGAAAAAGACATTGGGCTCTTCACATAAATTCTTCCTGTCTCATTTGGCTGGCAGACAGATTGATCGGCCCGCCTCACTTCAACTTGAATGGAAGAAAAGAGTCGTCCGACAGAAGAAGGTTTTTGCAGAAAGTCATTTGAAGATAAGTAGGAAACAAAGCTTAACTCTGATGTGCCGTAAAAATCAAAAAAAGTGACATGCGGATAGTTGGTGACAAGTTGTTTTTTTGATGAGATGCCCCAATCTGCTCCGGATGATATGACAAGAAGCGGGTTATCTCCCTCAAAAACATTAATTTGCAGTAACGATTCTGTCATTGTCGGGACAGTATACATAACAGTGATGTCTCCTGTCTCTAAAGCTTTCTTTGCTTTCACTGGCGTGAATTTTTCTAAAAGCGTCACTGTGCCGCCAAAGTATAGGGTACTGATGGCACCATATAAAAAGTGAGAGGATAAGAGTGTGCCTGCTATAAGAACATGATCTTGATGAGTGATTCCAAATGTAACCGCTGTCGTTCGAAAGCTTTCGATCCATGACTGCTGACGCCTGATAAAGGCTTTAGGTGAACCCGTTGATCCTGACGTAAATCCCATATAAAAGACAGGGTCGTTCTCGCTGTCGCTTTTGTTACCTTGTGTGATCAGGCTCATTCTTTCCTTCCATTCAGATAAAGAAAAAACCGGCATGTCTACGCTGTGTTTTTCAAATCTTTTCATATATCGATCCTCTATAATGACGAGAGCTGCCTCACTTAACAAGAGCTTTTCTACACATTCCTCATGGCCCCATCTCGGATCAAGCGGGATAGCTGTCCACCCTGCACAAGCAGCGCCAGCAAATATTTGCAAGAAAGAAGCACCATTTGATAATAAAAAAGCGACTCTTTTTTTCTCATGAGCCGTTCGTTGTAGCCATTGTGCCGATGTCTGGACACGTTCATACCACTCTTGATAAGTGACCCTTTCTTTTCCATCAATGATGGCGATATGATCTGGGTTCATTTCTGCATGTAATGCATAGCTATCCGTTATTCTGTTCAAACCGCACGCCTCCCTTTATGCACATCCCTTTTTCGATATGACATGGCCTCAATGATTTTCACCGTGAGAACGGCACACATGCCCGCTTTGATGAGATCACCTGGAATATAAATCAGACTAAGAAGAGCTGCCTGAGTGACCTTTATATCCATCATCATGGCTTGAAAAGGAATGCCGCATAGATACAAAATTCCAATACTGCATACCGCAAAGATCATAAAAAGACGCAGAGCGGTCACTTTTTTTAGTCGGTTCAGCCAAAAACTGATCATAAGAGCAACCACTGGATAAGCTAATAAAAAACCTCCGCTTGGCCCAAAAAAGACTCCAATTCCGCCTCTCCCACCAGACAAAAGAGGTGCGCCTGCTGCCACAACCAAGAGGAACAGAAGTAAACTGATCAGTGCCTGTTTTGGTTTTAACAGCCCCCCAGCAAGCAAAAGACCTGCCGTTTGCAATGTGATTGGTACAGGTGTAAACGTAAGTAAAATCGGCGGGATCAACCCTAACATTCCGATAACCGCTGTCATTAACGCCATTTGCATCATATCTTGAATTTTCAACATTCATGCCCCTCACTCAATTCGTTATTAAAATTAGAGTAAAAGGTACAGCTTATTATGTCAACATAAAATAAAATAAAGTTAACATATTGATCGTAAAAAAAGACCTGTGAAGCAAGATCACCAAGATCCGTTCACAGGCCTTTTATTCGTTCTATTCTTCGTCTTCTTCTTGATCTAAGAACGTATTTAACGTTTCTTCAATCATGTCCCACTCTTCATCCGTTTCAATAGGCTCTAGCTCGCCATCTTCACCGTCTTCGTTCGGCGTGAAGCTTGATGCATGAATTTCAATTTCTTCATTGTCTTGCTCAGAAATTGGGTAGTAAAGAACATATGATTTGTTAAAATGGTCGCTTTCAAAAGTAAATAGTACTTCGCAAAGCTGTTCATTTCCATTATCATCAACGATTGTAATTTGCTTTTCTCCGTGTTCCATTTGATTCACCTCATTTTAATTTAAGCTGTCTAAATACCCTTGCAGGATCATAACAGCCGCCATTTTATCAATGACTTTTTTACGCTTTTGTCTGCTCACATCTGCAGAGATGAGCATTTTTTCCGCTGCCATTGTCGACAGACGCTCGTCCCAAAGCACAACAGGAACATTGTACGTGTTTTCTAACACTTTCGCAAATAATTGGCTGGCTTCGCCTCTAGGACCGACCGTACCGTTCATATTTTTTGGAAAGCCAAGTACGATTTTATCCGTTCCGTATTGCGCGACGATCTCAGACAGGCGGCTGAGACCGAAGTCTCCGCCTGCTTCATCAATTTTAATTGTTTCTATCCCTTGCGCTGTCCATCCCATTTCATCACTGATCGCAACACCAAGGGTTTTCGTGCCTAAATCCAAGCCTAAAATTCTCATGTTTTACGCCTCTTTATGTGTCTCTAAGTACGATTTAACCAATTCCTCAATTAATTCGTCTCGTTCTAGTTTACGAATTAGGTTGCGTGCATCCTGATGTCTTGGAATATAAGCAGGGTCGCCTGACAGCAAGTATCCGACAATTTGATTGATCGGGTTGTATCCTTTTTCTTGGAGTGCGTCATATACTGTAATGAGCACTTCATTCACATTGGTTTCAGCTGAATCATCAGAGAAGTTAAACTTCATTGTCTTATCAAATGAACTCACTGCTTCTTGCACCTCTCTTCCAACATTCTACTAGCAAGCTTTTTTCTAACCGCTCATCTAATACCATTATTCTACACTACATCGCCTGATTATAAAACGGATTTGACAGATTCTTCGACAGTTGCCAGTGCTTCTTCTAGCTTTTCCGGTTGTTTACCGCCTGCTTGTGCCATGTCTGGACGTCCGCCTCCGCCTCCGCCGCAGATTTCAGCTGCCTGCTTTACAAGTTTCCCTGCATGCAGACCTTTTTCGATGACGTCTTTTGTCACTCCTGCTGAAATGTTTACTTTTCCGTTTTGAACGGCTCCGAGCACAATGACAGCTGATCCTAATTTGGCTTTTAAGTCATCAACCATTGTTCTTAAATGGTTCATGTCTTTCGCGTTTACTTTTTCAGTTAACACTTTCACTCCGCCGATTTCTGTCACTTTCTCTAAAATAGAGCCTGCTTCAGCCTGGCTTAATTTTGCAAGAAGAGATTCGTTTTCTCTTTGAGCCTCTTTTAAATCTGCCTGCAATGCAGCGATACGTTTTGGTACGTCTTTCGTATTTGACTTCAGCTCACTCGCTGCCTGTTCTAAAATGGCCAGCTGATCATTTAATTCTTCGTATGCACCTTTACCAGTCACAGCCTCAATCCGGCGTGTTCCAGCACCAATACCCGATTCAGATGCAATTTTAAACAACCCGATTTCCGCCGTGTTTTGCACGTGACAGCCGCCGCATAGCTCGATGCTGTAATCGCCTACCTGGACCACGCGGACAATATCGCCATACTTCTCGCCAAAGAGCGCCATTGCACCCATTTCTTTTGCTTCAGCAATCGGCTTCAGGTCAATCGCAACAGAGATGCCTTCCCAGATTTTTTCGTTCACGATTTTTTCAATCTGAGACAATTCTTCTTTTGTCACTTGTCCAAAGTGAGAGAAATCAAAGCGAAGTCTGTTTTCATTCACCAATGATCCCGCTTGGTTCACGTGGCTGCCCAATACATCTTTTAGCGCCTGATGCAAAAGATGTGTCGCTGTATGGTTTTTCACAATGCCTTTTCGAAGAGCTGATTCCACTTCTGCAGTGACTTCAAGTCCTTTTTTGGCTGTACCGCTTACAACCACTCCCTCATGGACATGCTGACCGTTTGGCGCCTTTTTCACATCTTTAATGTCGATGATGACTTCAGCGCTTTTTAATGTCCCTTTATCAGCCACTTGTCCGCCGCTTTCCGCATAGAAAGGTGTTTCATCTAACAAGATTTGTACCGTATCGCCTTCATGTGCTTCTGTGACAATTTCACCATTTTGAAGCAATTCGACAATGTGGGCATCTGCCGTTAGATTTTCGTAGCCAACGAATGTGCTTTCTACTTTAATATCTCCTAGAGCGCCGCCTTGAACCTGCATACTGCCGACATCTTGTCTCGCTTTTCTTGCACGTTCACGCTGCTTCTCCATCTCAGCCTGGAAGCCTTCTCGATCCACTGTCATGTTCTCATCTTCTGCGTATTCTTCTGTCAGCTCGACAGGGAATCCATACGTGTCATACAGTTTAAAGACATCTTCACCTGAAATCTGCGTGTTGCCTTTGTCTCTTTCTTTTTTGATGACTTCTGACAAAATAGCTAACCCTTCGTTCAGTGTTTCATGGAAACGTTCTTCTTCATTTTTGATGACTTTCGCAATAAATTCTTCTTTTGCTTGTACATCTGGGTAGAAATCCTTCATGATTTCCGCCACAACTGGAACTAGGTCAAACATAAACGGGCGATGGATGTGAATGGTTTTTGCATAACGCACTGCACGGCGAAGCAAACGTCTTAACACATACCCTCGGCCTTCATTGGAAGGAAGCGCTCCATCACTTACAGCAAAGGCAACCGTCCGGATATGGTCAGCAATGACTTTAAATGCTGTATCCTTTTCCTTTGTCTCGCCATAGCTTTCTCCAGAGATGGTTTCAACTGCACGAATAATCGGCATGAATAGATCTGTATCAAAGTTCGTTGGTACGTTTTGAATGACGGATACCATTCGTTCAAGACCCATCCCTGTATCAATGTTTTTCTTCGGCAGCGGCGTGTATGACCCATCTGGATTATGGTTAAATTCAGAGAACACAAGGTTCCACACTTCTAGATAACGCTCATTTTCTCCGCCAGGATATAATTCTGGATCGTTCATGTCGTCACCGTATGATTCGCCGCGGTCATAGAAAATTTCCGTATTCGGTCCACTTGGGCCCTCGCCAATATCCCAGAAGTTTCCTTCAAGACGAATAATACGTTCTTCAGGAACACCGATTTTATCTCTCCATAGAACATACGCCTCTTCGTCCTCTGGATGGACAGTTACAGATAACAAATTCGGGTTAAAGCCAATCCACTCGTCACTTGTGAGGAATTCCCACGCCCATTCAATCGCTTCTTCTTTAAAATAATCACCAATAGAGAAGTTGCCGAGCATTTCAAAGAACGTATGATGGCGTGCTGTCTTTCCTACATTTTCAATATCATTTGTACGAATTGATTTTTGCGCGTTGCAAATACGCGGATTTTCAGGTACGACGCGGCCATCAAAGTATTTCTTTAATGTTGCCACGCCGCTGTTAATCCACAAAAGTGTCGGATCGTCATGCGGTACGAGTGACGCACTCGGTTCTACAGCATGTCCTTTTTCTTTAAAAAAGTCTAAAAACATTTGGCGTACTTGAGCTGAAGTTAAAGTTTTCATTCAAAAATCCTCCCTTATCATTCATCAATCTCCACACAAACGAAAAAACATCCCGCCCTATGCAAGCACAAAACGACTTACACAGGGACGAGATGCTCTCGCGGTACCACCCTGATTATAGACCTATTCGTCTATCACCTTCACATCCGATAACGCCGGAAGAGAGCGGCAGTGTTTATCTGCACTCGGGACTAGCTTCCGTTAAAGGTCTGATAAGGCTTTTCTCAGCAAAATAAAGCCTCTCTCTGCAACAGCTTTTTAACGTACTCGGGTCCGTCATTGAATTCAGTATGTATGAATCGAAATTATTATAGACAACTCGGCTCCTCTTGTCAATGAACGCTTCGTCTCATGAGGATATATTGCACAATGATCACCCTGATTATAGCAGCTGTAGGTACCGCTAAAATCATCCCAATTAAGCCAAATAACTCTCCTCCTGCGAGCAAAACAAGCATAATGACGACAGGATGCATATGAAGACTCCTCCCAACGATGATCGGGCTGAGGACGTTGCTTTCTAAAAATTGCAGCACTGCTACTGTAATCAGCACAATAATAACCGATTTGACCGAGATGGTAAACGCGATAAAGACAGCGGGAATCGCGCCAATAATCGGTCCAAAATACGGAATGACATTCGTTGCGCCAATCAGCATACCTAGGACAAGCGGATACGGGATATGAAACAGCCAGAGCACAATGGCTGCTGCACCGCCGATTAAGGAACAGACAAGCAGCTGCCCTCTAATATAATTACCAAGCGATTCATCAACTGCTTTCACAAACGCATGTCCTCTCTTCCGAAATGAGGGCGGCGTTAAATACCATGCAGCCCGCTTCATCGTATTCATGTCCTTCACCATATAAAAAACAAGAAAAGGAATGAGCGCTGCAACTAATGCGTAATCAAGTAATACTTTACAGCTAAGAATCATCCGCTCTGCGCCGTTAGCTGCATATGTCTCCGATTGGACAATCAAACGGTCCAGCCTGTCGTGAAGTCCGTCGGGCCAATGGCTAGTATGACGATGAATATGAGATAAGGCGCCATTATACGTTTCGGCAAGCACAGGAATTTGCTCTGACAGCTCATTTAACTGCTTAATCATGACAGGTGCCCCTTTATAAACCGCAAGCCCAATCCCGCCAAAAAACAGTACATAAATCAATAAGAGACTAACAGTCCTTGGTAAGCCCCCCGCGTGCAATCTTTCCACTATCGGATAAAGCAGATAAGAAATAAAAATAGCAATGAGAAGCGGAATCAGAACCGCCTTTAACAACAAAAAAATAGGCATCCATAACTCGTCGAGCTGCAGTAAAATGAGCAAGGATGCAAGGACAAGCAGGACCCCTGCAGCATATATCAGAAATTGGATCGGACGTTTCTTCACCTTTTTCACCTCTTTTCTTATTGTTTAACCTTCTTCTGCAATTATCCATGTAAATAAAATTTGTCCTAACTTTGTTAAAAATGAATACACATGAAACATACAGCTCCATCAAAAGTCACTAAAATATCTCCACTGAATATTCCATCATGTACAAAGGAGGTTTTTCATGATCACATTCGAAGAAGTCAACAAGCATTATGGCCAGTTCCATGTACTTAAGGACATTAACCTACATATTCAAAAAGGTGAGGTGGTCGTGATCATCGGTCCTTCAGGATCAGGTAAAAGCACGATGCTCAGATGCATCAATCGTCTTGAAAGCATTGATGAGGGAAAGGTACTCGTTAACCAAGTGCCTGTTCAGCATCCGAAGACCAACATTAATCTTGTCAGGCAAAATATCGGGATGGTGTTTCAGCATTTTCATCTCTATCCTCATAAAACGGTGCTTGAAAACATTATGCTTGCGCCAATGAAGGTGAAAAAGGTGAGCAAGGAAGAAGCGAGGGAAACAGCCGAATTTTATTTAAATAAAGTCGGCATTCCTGATAAGGCTGACGCCTACCCTTCAAGACTCTCAGGCGGACAGCAGCAGCGTGTTGCCATTGCAAGAGGGCTTGCGATGAAGCCAGAGGTCATGCTGTTCGACGAACCGACATCCGCACTGGACCCAGAGATGATTGGAGAGGTACTAGATGTGATGAAGCAGCTCGCCCGAGAAGGAATGACCATGGTTGTCGTCACACATGAGATGGGCTTTGCCAGGGAAGTGGCCGACCGCATTGTCTTTATTGATGAAGGCAGAGTTCTTGAAGAGTCAACACCGGCTGCATTTTATGAGAAACCGCGTGAGAAACGCGCTCAGCTCTTTTTAAGCCGTATTTTAAATCACTAGGGGGAAAGATTTGATGAAAAAAATGAAACGTATTGGCCTACTACTCTTTATGACTTGCTGTATTGCCGCTTTAGCTGCTTGCGGCTCTGCTGAAAAAGGCTCGACGAATGCAAAGCAAGGAAGCTCTTTAGAAGCCATTCAGAAAGACAAAAAAATCATATTCGGGGTCAAGAATGATACACGTCTCTTCGGTCTAAAAAATCCTAGCAGCGGAGATATCGAAGGATTTGATATCGATATAGCAAAAGCCATCGCAAAGGAAATGCTCGGTGATGAAGGAAAAGCAGAATTCAAAGAAGTGACATCGAAAACGAGAATCCCTTTACTGCAAAAAGGAGATATTCATGCGATCGTCGCAACCATGACGATTACCGAAGAGCGTAAAAAAGAAGTCAATTTCTCAGATGTTTACTTTGAAGCAGGACAATCACTGCTTGTGAAAAAAGGAAGCGACATTCAATCGATTGATGATCTTAAAAAAGGGACGAAAGTGCTTGCAGTGAAAGGATCTACTTCTTCTCAAAATATCCGCGAAAAAGCACCTGAAGCGTCTGTATTAGAATTTGAGAACTATCAGGAAGCTTTTACAGCTTTAAAATCAAACCAAGGGCAAGTGCTGACAACTGATAATGCGATCTTATTTGGTATGGCAGATGAGGATTCAAATTACGAAGTCGTCGGCGGCACCTTTACAGATGAGCCTTATGGCATTGCTGTAAAGAAAGGGGATCAGGAATTAACAACTGCGATCAATAAAGCCCTAAAAACCTTAAAAGACAATGGAGAGTATGACAAGATTCATCAAAAATGGATCAAAGAATAACCGTTTGACTTGTTAAGACCTATTATCTTAGGGTGAGCCGCTCATTGGCTCCCCTGTTGATCAGGAAGGAAGTGAACTGATTGCTGCGGTTTTCCATTCTCACTGAAAACTTCAATCTTTATGTAGAAGGCTTTAAATATACCATTGGTGCAAGTGTCATTGCTTTGATTGGAAGCTTTTTGATCGGTACACTCATTGCCATTATGAGAATTGCGCCACTCAGGCCGCTCAACTGGTTAGGAACGGCTTATGTGGAATTTATTCGGAATATTCCGTTATTATTGATTACATTTGTTTTCTTCTTTGGTTTACCCGTGCTAGGTATTGTAGCAGATGGCTTCACCGCTGGCACCATTGCCCTTGCCATTTATACGTCTGCCTTTATTGCTGAAGCCATTCGCGCAGGGATACAAGCTGTACCGCTTGGACAAATGGAAGCCGCCCGCGCTTCAGGTCTATCCTATGGCGGGACGATGCGGTATATCATTCTGCCGCAAGCGATTAAAATTGTCATTCCCCCTCTTGGGAATCAATTTATTAACCTTGTCAAAAACTCCTCTATTTTAGGTGTCATTGCAGGGTTTGATCTCATGTATCAAGGAGACCTCATCGCTTCTAGAACATTTGTGACATTTGATGTCTACATCTTTGTTGCCATGTTCTATCTGCTATTAACGATTCCGCTCAGTATAGGCGTTGGTTATTTAGAAAAAAGATTAGCAAGAAGCCACTAGAAAGGAGGAAACACCATGGATTTTCTAGGTGCCTACCAGCCTGATCATCTCGCCTTTTTACTTGAAGGATTTGCTGTCACCTTAAAAGTGGCTTTTATCTCCATCATTTTGAGCTTTCTCATTGGATTAGTCATTGGCACATTGCGGTTCGCTCAAATTCCGGTTTTATCAAAGATACTTGCAGTCGTCGTAGAAACCATTCGAAACCTGCCGCTCTTATTGATCATCTTTTTTACGTATTTTGCACTGCCCGAAATCGGCATTAAGCTGAGCATTACAGCCTCGGCTATTGCAGCTTTAACCGTATTTGAATCAGCGATGCTGTCAGAAATTATTCGAAGCGGTTTAAAATCAATTGATAAGGGGCAGATCGAAGCAGCCAGGTCTTCTGGTTTAACCTATATTCAAACGTTAAAAATGATTATTATGCCGCAGGCTTTACGCCGTATGGTGCCGCCAATTGTCAGTCAATTCATCTCTCTTTTAAAAGATACGTCGCTTGCTGTTGTCATTGCACTTCCAGAACTATTGCATCACGCTCAAATATTAAACGGTCAGAGCCAATCTTACTTACTGCCCATCTTCCTATTAGCGGCGATGATGTATTTTGTCGTCAATTTCAGCTTATCACTACTTGCACGCCGATTAGAATACAGGCAGGCGTAAAAAAGGACATCCGCTTTTGGCGGATGCCTTTTTGTTTACATCATTCTCATAACACGTTTTCTTAGCTTTTTCATATCCCGCTTTGATGGCATATCATATCGACTTGCAAAGTGATATGCGAGTGCACCTGCACCAAGCGTTAATAGTGAAGAAGTCATTTTGCCCATTCGAAATTCCCCCTTAACACTTATAGTTGAATTGAACGTTCATCATCACTAAACAGATCATCTAAGCTGCTTAGTGTCCCGTCTTCTTCCACTTGGTGTGTAGATATTTTGCCTTTTGACAGCGTCAATTCAATAAAACAGCCCCAGCAATAATATTGATTGACCCCAATTTTTCCGATGTCTTTACATTTGCAATTTGGGCAAATGAGCATAATCAGCACCTCTTTACGTTCGGTTTAGAACAAGTGCTTCCTTTTGAACGTTGATCAAGGTTCCGGCAGCCTGCAGCTGTTTTCGAATCCCTGATAGCTCTGTAAAGAAGCCGTCCGAGAGTTCATATGCTACGATTGTGCCCGAATTTGTGCAAAAGTATACATCTTCCAAAATGCCTAAATTTTCACCCTCAGGTGACTGCATCATTTTCTTTTTCAATTTCGAAAATAAGAAGGATGGGGCAGAGGAATCCATGCCTACTCCCTCCTGGCAGCTCACATATAAGCCTTTGTCTGTCAGCTGATCACCAGCAGAGAATGGAATGAGTGCACAGTCTTTCTTTTTCCCATCTAACACATATCCTCCGCAGCTGCCTCCGGCTAATAAGCAAATATCTTTAATGGAACCAAGTGAATGAGACAGCTCACCTGTATAGATTGACATTCCTTCAAGCTCTCGACATGTTCTCAAAATGTGCTCAACCACCTTTTGCGGAACAGTCTTATCGTGTGCGTTTGCTTCGATACTCATACGAAGAAATGGCTTCCATGAACGTAATATGAGGATTTCTTTTCACGCTAAAAAGGCTCCCGTATGGAAGCCTTTTATTCATGCATAAAATCAAACGGAGTGATTCCCTCCATGCCAATATTTGCGTCATGTACGCTAAACGGAAGCTCTTTTTGGAGCGCTGCAAGCTCCGCATCCATAACTTCATCAGTTTGCATCAGCCGCATCGTTAAGGACGTTTGTCTGAGCGAATCCTCATTGTTTTTCACACCCCACTCCAGCGCTGATTCCTCGCCGCACAGGATTAAAAACTTTTTACTTCGTGTAATAGCTGTGTACAGCAGATTTCGCCGCAGCATTCTGTAGTAGCTTCTCACGACTGGCAGCACAACGATTGGGAATTCACTGCCTTGTGATTTGTGGATGGAGCAGCAATAGGCATGTGTAAATTGATGAAAATCCTTTTTTGTAAAGGTGATTTCATTCCCATCAAAGGAGATCACAGCCATGTCTTCTTTTTCCGTGTTTTCTTTCGCATAAAAAATCGAGACAATTTCGCCGATATCACCGTTAAAAATATTATTTTCCGGCTGATTCACAAGCTGAAGCACTTTATCACCGGTCCGGTACACCACATCACCAAACGGGATTTCTCTGCCCTTTGGTTTTTTTGGATTCAAAATGTGCTGCAGCATTTTATTGAGCTCATTAATGCCTGCTTTCCCTTTATACATTGGCGCAAGCACTTGAATGTCTTTTGCTGAATAGCCTTTTTGAGCAGCATTGCTGACGACTTTCTCAATCACTTCTTTCATTTGATCAGCTGAGCATTTTATGAAAGATCGATCCTTTGAACGTGCGGTAATATCTTTTGGCAGGACGCCATTTTTCATATCATGTGCAAGTTCAACAATGCTGGAGCCGTCTGCCTGCCGGTAAATATCTGTCAGTGTAACAGCTGGTACGGCTTGTGAGGCAAGTAAATCCCTTAACACTTGGCCTGGTCCGACAGATGGAAGCTGATGTTCATCTCCTACCATGATCACTTGGATATGATCAGGAATCGCTTTAAACAAGTGATTCGCAAGCCAAATATCCAGCATACTTGATTCATCAATGATGACAAGCTTTCCTTCAATCGGCTGTTCCTCATCATGCGAAAAGCCCTCTGATCCGTTCCAGCCGAGCAAACGGTGAATGGTTACAGCTGGAAGCCCTGTTGATTCTGTCATCCGTTTAGCTGCTCGTCCAGTTGGCGCCGCAAGCACAAATGGAAAGGATTCATCTTTTTTGTAATCACTCGGATCAAGAGATACACCGTGAAGATCGCTGTAAAGCTCAACAATCCCTTTAATGACCGTTGTCTTCCCAGTCCCAGGTCCGCCTGTTAAAAGCAGCATCGGGGACATGAGTGCCTTTTGAATCGCTTCCTTTTGTGTCGGCGCATACTGGACGCCCAGCCGTTCCTCGAGCTCGCCAAGTGCGAGCAGGAATTCTGATTCAGGGAATTGATCTGCATATTCCGTTTGAGAGACGATTTTTTGTATTCGTTTGGCGACACTTTGCTCCGCATAAAATAAGGACGGATGATAGCAGCGCTCATCTTCAATGATCATCTCTTTCCCTTCGCCAAGTGCAATGATCTGATTGGCGACATCCATTTCCGTCACTTTGTACTCATTGCCTGTCTGATTGAGCAGCTTGCGGGTTTCAACGATCAAATCTTTCGTTTGTATGTACGTATGACCGTCCTGAAGACTTGCTGTTTCGACTGTATAAAGCAGGGCTGCACGGATTCGCTCTGGGTCATTTCCTGAGATGCCGGTTCTAGCGCCAAGCTCATCCGCCTTAATAAATCCGATCCCTTCGACATCCTTGACGAGCTGATACGGGTTTTCCTCAATCTTTTGCAGCGTTTCACTCTCGTACACTTGGTATATCTTCATGCTGAGCTGAGGACCAAAGCCATATTGATTCAGGCTGATCATGATTTGTTCCAATCCTTGATGTTCCTGGAGCGCTGCAGCCAGCTTATCTGCCTTCTTTTTTGATAAGCGCGGAACATCATACAAAACAGCTGGGTCACGCATAATTTTATGAAGCGTCTGATTGCCAAGCTGCCCCACAATTTCTTCCGCCGTCTTTTTCCCTATCCCCTCAAATAAATCACTTGAGAGATAATGAATGATTCCTTGCTTCGTTGTCGGTACTTCCTTTTGAAAATGAGTGGCCTGAAACTGTTCACCAAATTTCGGATGGCTTGTGACTTTACCATAGAAGGTGTAAGTTTCTTCCTCATGAAGTGCTGGGAAGTAGCCTGTGACAGATGCTGTTTTTTCCTCTAAGTTTTCCGATGTTTCAATGACTTTCACCTTTAACACCGAGTATAAATTACTTTCATTATGGAAAATAACGGCTTGAACTGTCCCCTTTAAAAACGGTTCGTCCTCAAGCTTCATTTGATCTGGATGTTCCTGCACAGGTCTTCCCTCCTTCCGTCTATTCTGCCTCTTGAATCAGCTTTTGCGCATGTAGTGCCAGCATATGGTCAGGCTGCACGTCAAGGGCTTTTCCTAGCATCTCAAGTGCTTCGTCTTTTTTCTCTAAGTATGCATACGCAACCCCTAAATTATAAAAGGCATCTGCATGCTGCGGATCACGCGCGACCACCTCGGTAAAGGTTGTCACCGCTTCTTCCAGCAATTGTTCATTGGCTAAGCACATGCCAAATTGGAATCTTGCTTCATTATCTTCTTCATTCAGTTCGATGGCACGCTGAAGATAGGGCATCGCAAGCTTCGGCTGCTCTAATTTGATGAGCGTCTGCCCCAGCATATAAAATAAATCACTATTTTCCATGCCAGCTTGTAGTGCTTGTTCAAAATAGTCTTTTGCTTTCATAAAGTCTTCTTTTAATGTGTATACATTTCCTGCCCCGTAATAGGCTGCAGCTGCGGCGTGATCAAGTTCAATGGCTTTTTGAAAGAAGTTTAACGCACGTTCAAATTCATTGATGCTTGAAAGCAAGTTCGCAAAATTAATATATGGAACCGGGTCTTTTGGGCTTTCTTCAATGGCTTTCGTAAAAGCTTCAGCTGCTTTTTCGATGTTGCCTTGATTTAAGGCTTCTATGCCAATTTCGTTATGATTCATTCGCTCTCTCATCCTTTCATTAAAAAACCTCAACAGCGACGTTGAGGTTTTGAAAACATGTTACACATACGACAGCTTTTGACCGTCCTTAAAAACATCGTCAATTGTTCCGCCGCCAAGGCATTCGTCGCCATCATAAAAGACAACCGCTTGTCCTGGAGTCACAGCACGAACGGGTTCATCAAAGATGACCATCGCTTCTTGCTCACCTGTCATTTTGACCTTCACATGGTGATCTTCTTGACGGTATCTGAATTTGGCTGTGCATGTTAATTCACCATTTTCGCCGACAATATGAGGACGAGTCCAGCTGATATTGACGGCTGAAATGCTTTCAGAATATAAAAGTGGATTGTGGAAACCTTGTTCAACAAACAAGATATTTTGTTTCAAGTCTTTTCCAACGACAAACCAAGGATCACCGCTGCCGCCAATGCCAAGACCTTGGCGTTGACCGATCGTGTAATACATCAGTCCATCATGTTCACCTTTGACTTCTCCGTCCATTGTCTGCATCACGCCAGGCTGCGCAGGCAAATATTGACTGAGGAATGTTTTAAAGTTTCTTTCCCCAATAAAGCAAATACCCGTTGAATCTTTTTTCGTTGCTGTTGCGAGCTCTGCTTCTTTTGCCAATTCACGAACCCTTTTCTTCTCTAAATCTCCGATTGGGAACATGACTTTATCAAGCTGTTCCTGAGTCAGCTGATTTAAGAAATACGTTTGGTCTTTGTTGGCATCAAGACCCCTTAGCATTTTGACTTCATCACCAGTTCTGTCGACGCGCGCATAGTGGCCTGTTGCTAAATAATCTGCACCGAGTGACAATGCATGCTCGAGGAACGCTTTGAACTTAATTTCTTTGTTACACATGACATCTGGGTTTGGCGTTCTGCCCGCTTTATATTCATCAAGGAAATATTGAAACACTTTGTCCCAATATTGCTTCTCGAAATTCACCGCATAATAAGGGATTCCAATTTGGTTACACACGCGGATGACATCCTCATAGTCCTCCGTTGCTGTACATACACCATTTTCATCTGTGTCATCCCAGTTTTTCATAAATATGCCGATTACATCATAGCCTTGCTCCTTTAACATAAGAGCAGCAACTGATGAATCGACTCCTCCGGACATACCGACCACAACTCTTGTGTCTTCTGGTCTTTTTGTCATCTTCATCAACTCCATTTTCAATGAAACAGCATGTGCGTTTCGTTCTTCAGGTGCCTGGCTGTTTCATTTTTCACACACGAACAAAAGAGGAACGTTTATTTGGCTAAGCGTTTGACAACAGCTGCTATCTTGCGTGCCGCCTGTTTCACATGATCCTCTTCATTCCCAAGACCGAAGCTTATTCTGACTGAGGACGTCAGCTTGTCTGCTTCTTCGCCATACATGGCGCTTAACACGTGCGAAGGAAGGACGGATCCAGCCGTACATGCAGATCCACTTGAAACAGCAATTCCTTCCATATCTAAATTCACAAGTAACGATTCGATGGAAACGCCCGGGAAATGAACATTTAATATATGAGGCAATGTCTCTTTCGGGTGCCCATTGATAGAGAAAGTAAGTGATTCCTCTTCGAATACTTGCAGCATGATTTCTTTGAGCTTACCATAATGCATGGCTTTTTCTCTTCTATTTTGCTTCGTTAATTGAACAGCCTCTGCAAGTCCCACGATCCCTGCCACATTTTCAGTGCCAGCACGGCGTTTTCTTTCTTGTTCTCCTCCGAATATTTGCGGAGAAAGTTTCACGCCTTCGTTTACATATAAAAAGCCTGTTCCCATTGGACCATTTAGCTTATGGCCAGAAGCAGATAAGAGATCAATATGAAGGTCTGCTACATCAATAGGCATTGTTCCAAACGCCTGCACGGCGTCTGTATGAAAATGAGCAGTGTGATTGTGTAAAAGCTCGCCAATGTCTTTGATTGGCTGAATCACACCTGTTTCATTATTGCCGTACATGATGGTCACAAGAATCGTATCATCTCTCAGTGCTTGTTTTAGTTGTTCAAGATGAATCAATCCAGTTTCATCCACATCTAAATATGTCACGTCAAATCCTAGCTTCTCTAGGCGTTCACATGTGTGCAGCACCGCATGATGCTCTGTTTTTGCTGTGATGATATG
Organism: Bacillus sp. NMTD17; assembly: GCF_002998735.1. Lineage (NCBI taxonomy): Bacteria > Bacillati > Bacillota > Bacilli > Caryophanales > Bacillaceae > Bacillus > Bacillus sp. NMTD17. The sequence goes on along the minus strand of NZ_PVRH01000005.1, from coordinate 222,622 downwards.
TTTTCCTTCATGCTGTCTTGCCATGGCCACACCTGTAATCGCCAGGTTGTCCGCCTCTGTCCCTCCGCTTGTGAGGATGATCTCCTGCGGTTTACAGTGTAATTCTCCTGCAATCACTTCTCTTGCTTCATCGAGCCACTTTCTTGCCTCGCGCCCATATGAATGAATACTAGAGGGATTGCCAAATATCTCTGTAAAGTAAGGCATCATCTTGTCCACAATACGCTGATCCATCGGCGTTGTGGCCGCATGATCTAAATAGATTCGTTCCATTTCCGGTACACCTCTGATCTAAATATAGAACATATACGCGTCTTGATTCCCGTCATCTGTATAGCTTGCCAAGTCTTCAAGAGTTGTATTGTCTAGTACGTCTTTTACTGCATCACGAATCCTAATCCAAAGTTCACGCTTTGCTGGTTCTTCGTTTTCGATGACTTCGACAGGACTAATCGGTCCTTCTAATACTCGAATAATATCACCGGCTGTGATCTCGTTTGGTTCATGTGCAAGAACATAGCCGCCATATGCACCGCGAATACTTTTCACAAGACGGGCATTACGAAGTGGTGAGACAAGCTGCTCTAAATAATGCTCAGACAAATTATTGTTTTGAGCGATTGATTTTAATGATGTGGGGCCTTCGCCATGTTTTTTGGCTAATTCGATCATGATCGTCAGACCATATCTGCCTTTAGTTGAAATTTTCAAGTTAAACACCTCTGCGTTTTCTATTCTATGTCATCAATTATTTTTCTGATTTCATATACGCTGATATATAGACCAAAAGCAATTATATCATACTTTCAGCCAACTTTCATTTGCCGGTTCTGCGCTTTAGGAGGACGCATCCCTTTTCTATTTGAAGAAATTTCGGTACTCTATACAAACAAGACATTGCTTTAGGAGAGATAATCATGAAACCTTTAGCGTACCGGATGCGCCCAAGTCATATTGAAGACATCATTGGGCAGGAGCATCTCGTTGGAGAAGGTCAAATTATTAGACGAATGGTCGAGGCAAAACATTTATCCTCGATGATTTTATACGGACCGCCGGGCATCGGCAAAACATCGATTGCGACCGCGATCGCTGGCAGTACAAGCATTGCGTTTCGGACATTGAATGCAGTCATTCATAACAAAAAGGATATGGAAGCTGTCGCCGCTGAAGCGAAAATGAGCGGCCAAGTCATCCTTATTTTAGACGAGGTTCACAGGCTTGATAAAGGAAAGCAGGATTTCCTTCTTCCTTATTTAGAAAATGGCATGATCATTTTAATTGGCGCAACGACGGCTAACCCCTATCATGCGATCAACCCTGCCATCCGAAGCCGGACACAAATATTTGAGCTGAAACCGCTTGAAACAGAGCAAATCAAGGCTGCGTTAACAAGAGCGTTACAGGATGAACATCGCGGGCTTGGCGGTTATGAGGTGACAGTGAACGATGAAGCGATGAATCATTTTGCCAATGGATGCGGCGGAGACGTACGCTCTGCTTTAAATGCGCTAGAACTAGCTATCTTATCGACAAAAGCAGATGAGGCTGGGCATATTATGATCACTCTTGCCGCAGCAGAAGAATGTTTACAAAAAAAGAGCTTCTCACATGATAAGAATGGTGATGCTCATTATGATGTCCTCTCGGCTTTTCAAAAATCCATTAGAGGATCTGACGCAGATGCGGCGCTGCATTACCTTGCCAGACTGATTGAAGCAGGAGACCTTGAAAGCATTTCAAGGAGATTACTCGTGATGGCTTACGAAGATATTGGTTTAGCTAGTCCGCAGGCAGGTCCTCGTGTGTTAAGCGCTGTTCAAACCGCAGAAAGAGTCGGCTTCCCGGAAGCACGAATTCCGCTGGCTAACGCAGTCATTGAACTGTGTCTTTCTCCTAAGTCCAACTCAGCATATAAGGCGGTTGATGCGGCACTGGGTGACATTCGATCAGGGAAAATTGGTGAAATCCCTGTTCATTTAAAGGATGCTCACTACAAAGGAGCTACAGCACTCGGCAGAGGTGTCGATTACTTATACCCACACGATTATGAAAACGGCTGGGTGAAGCAGCAATACTTACCTGATCCGCTGAAAAACAAGCAATACTATGAACCGAAGCAAACAGGCAAATTTGAAGGCGCACTGAAACAGGTATATGAGAATTTAAAACGCCAAAAATAAAAAAAGCCCCCTGCATGTTAGCAGGCGGGCTGTTTATTTATCCTTCACACGTGTAATTGGAATATCTTTCAAGAGCTGCATAATGACATGACCACCCATGATCAGCCCTGCAACAGACGGGACGAACGCATTGGATGATGGCGGCATTTGTGCCTTTCGAATCTTCGCTTCATCATTTCCAACTTCTTTTCTGACATCTTCGCGAATCACAATCGGACTTTCATCAGAGAAAATGACTTCAATTCCTTTACGAATCCCTTCTTTGCGCAGACGCGTTCTTACAACTTTTGCAATTGGATCGGTATGTGTTTTTGAAATGTCATCAATTTTGAAACGGGTCGGATCTGTTTTGTTTGCTGCTCCCATACTCGAAATGATGTTCACATTGCGTTTCAGACACTCTTTCATTAAATGAATTTTATAGTGAATCGTATCTGACGCATCGATCACATAATCAAGCGGATATTCAAAAAATTGCTCATATGTTTCCTCTGTATAAAACATCTTTAGTGCAACTACTTCACATTCCGGATTAATATCAGCGATTCTCGCCTGCATTAAGTCAACCTTTGGCTGACCAACTGTTGAAAGCAATGCTGGAAGCTGACGGTTCACATTTGTAATATCAATATCATCTTTATCAACAAGAACAATACGGCCAACGCCTGAACGAGCGAGTGCCTCAACTGCAAATGAGCCAACGCCGCCCACACCAAGCACTGCAACTGTACTGTTTTTTAATATATCTAAGCCTTCCTTGCCTATAGCAAGCTCGTTTCTTGAAAACTGATGTAACAAGTGCCTCACTCCACCTTTATTTAAAATGAATCGAAAGAATCATATCATATTCAAACTTCTTCGTCATCCTTCTGAAAAAGAAAAAAACACAAAAAAGTCCCGACAACGCCGCCAGCTTTTCCTTCGTTTTGAACCCCGCACCATGCAGGTGGGTGCTTTCTTCCTGACTTTATAAGTCCTCTAAAGAGGCATTTATGCAGAAAGGAAAGGCAAGCTCCCGTATAAAAAAATGTTCGGTCAAAACTAGGTAACCACCGTACGTATCAGGACTTTATTTATTGATTGAAGAAAGCATATCATAGGCATGCCGCTTTTTCAAGCGTTTACATGCCCATATCCATGCGTCTATTTTACTGTTTTACCTTTGTTTTAATGGCTAAACTTAGCTCATCAAGCTGCGCTTCGCTTACAGTGCCAGGAGCATCTGTTAGCACACAGCTCGCACTTGCCGTTTTCGGGAACGCAATGGTATCTCTTAAGTTAGAGCGGCCGGCAAGCAGCATCACTAAGCGATCAAGACCAAGCGCGATTCCGCCATGCGGAGGAACTCCATGCTCAAAAGCATCTAGAAGGAAGCCGAATTGTTCATATGCCTCTTCTTTTGAAAACCCAAGTAAGCTAAACATTTTTTCTTGAATATCCTTTTCGAAAATACGAATCGAACCTCCGCCAAGCTCATAGCCATTCAGCACAAGATCGTAAGCCTGTGCCTTCATGTCTTCCGGGCTTGTCTCAATTAATTCAAGATCGTCGCGTACTGGCATTGTGAAAGGATGATGGGCAGCATAGAAGCGGCCTTCTTCTTCATCTTTTTCAAGCAGCGGCCAATCAACAACCCATAAGAAGTTGAATAGAGACTCATCAATGAGTTCAAGCTCTTTGCCGAGTTTTAGGCGAAGGGCACCAAGTGCATCATGGACAACAGACGTCTTATCTGCAACAAAAAGTAACAGGTCACCTTCTTCGACTTGCAGCTGCTCCTTTAATTCTGCCTGCTTTGCTTCATCAAAGAATTTAGCAATCGGTCCTTTTAATTCTGTCCCTTCTGCTTTTAGCCAAGCTAGACCTTTTGCACCGTAGTTCGCTGCAAATGCACCAAGGGCATCAATGTCTTTTCTTGAGTAGTTGGCTGCAGCACCTTTGACATTGATGGCTTTCACAGCTCCACCATTTTTCACAGCTCCGCTAAAGACTTTGAAATCGGAATCTTTTACCGTATCTGAAATGTTGACAAGCTTCATCTCAAAACGTGTATCTGGCTTATCAGATCCATAAGAATTCATTGCTTCATCGTATGTCATACGAGGTAATGGCAATGTCAGGTCTACGCCTTTGACATCTTTCATCACCTTTGCCATCATCTCTTCGGCAAGCGTCATAATGTCCTCTTGACTCATAAAGGACATTTCAATATCGACTTGTGTGAATTCCGGCTGACGGTCAGCACGCAAGTCTTCATCTCTAAAGCAGCGGGCAATTTGGTAGTAACGATCCATCCCTGAGACCATCAGCAATTGTTTAAATAGTTGCGGAGACTGAGGCAAGGCATAGAACTCTCCTTCGTGTACACGGCTTGGAACAAGATAGTCACGTGCACCCTCTGGCGTACTCTTCGTTAAAATCGGTGTTTCAATATCTAGAAAGCCGTTGTCATCTAAGAAATGGCGGAATGCTTTTGTTACTTCATGTCGCATTTTCATCGTTTCAAACATAGCAGGACGGCGAAGGTCTAAGTAACGGTATTTTAAGCGCACATCTTCTGATACCTCGTCCGCTTGATCTGAAATCACAAAAGGAGGGGTCTTCGCTTCATTTAACACGCTGACCGTTTCGACTTGAATTTCAATTTTCCCTGTTTTTAAATTTGGGTTGATTGTTGCTTCTTCTCTTGCGACAACCGTTCCTTTAATATCAAGGACATATTCATTACGAATCGACTCTGCTGTCTCAAGCGCCTCTTTTGATAGGTCTGGATTGAAGACAGCTTGTACAATCCCTGTACGGTCGCGCAGATCAATAAAGATTAATCCGCCAAGGTCACGTCTTTTTTGAACCCATCCTTTTAATACAACGGTTTGACCGATTTGGTCTTCTGTTACTTCTCCACAATAAAAAGTTCTACCAAACACAAACATTCCACTCCTTCTTTACGCCTTCTTGTGGGCCTTCATCATTTGAATCAGCTCATCAAGCTTCACTTCAATTTGTTCACCCGTTGTCGTATCTTTTACATTCACAATGCGCTGCGCCAGCTCATCTTCACCAAGGACTGCAATAAACTTGGCTTTTAATCGATCAGCCGCTTTAAATTGCCCTTTTAATTTCTTCCCTGTATAGTCCATTTCACTTGAAATGCCTTCTTTTCTCAGACGATTTAATAATGAAACAGAGTAATCCTTCGCTTCATCACCGAGTGCAGCAATGTATAGATCAATGCCATCTTGCAGAGGAAGATCAATCCCTTCAGCATCGATTGCTGATAGGAAACGCTCAATACTCATAGCAAAACCGATTCCTGGTGATTCAGGACCGCCAATTCCTTCAACAAGTCCATCATAACGGCCGCCGCCGGCTAATGTGGTAATCGCGCCAAAGCCTTCTGCATTACTCATGATCTCAAATGCCGTGTGATTGTAGTAATCAAGACCGCGCACTAAGTTCGGATCGACGACATATTCAATGCCTATATCTGTTAAGTATTGTTTGACCTTTTCAAAATAAGTCCGTGATTCTTCATTTAAGTAATCTTGAATGGATGGAGCCGTTGCCATCAATTCGTGGTCACGATCCTTTTTACAATCAAGAATTCGCAGCGGATTTTGATGTAAACGGGTTTGACAGTCATGACAGAATTCATCAATTCTTGGCTCAAAGTGCTCGACAAGTGCTTTGCGGTAGTCTGCACGGCTCTCTTTGTCACCAAGGCTGTTAATGACGAGCTTTAAGTTAGAAAGGCCTGCTTTCTCATAAACACTCATCGCAAGTGAAATGACTTCTGCATCAATGGCAGGATCCTTTGAACCGATCGCTTCAATCCCAAATTGATAAAATTGACGATATCTCCCTGTTTGCGGACGTTCATAGCGGAACATCGGTCCAATGTAATACAGCTTTGTTGGCTGCGCGGGCTGTGCAAATAATTTATTTTCAACATAAGAACGTACAGTTGAAGCCGTTCCCTCTGGACGAAGGGTGATGCTGCGTCCCTTTTTATCTTCAAATGTATACATCTCTTTTTGAACGATATCGGTTGATTCGCCTACTCCCCGTGCAAACAGCTCTGTATGCTCAAAAATCGGTGTACGGATTTCTTTGTATTGAAAGGCTGCACATGTATCTCTTGCAATTTGTTCAACATACTGCCAGCGTTCTGACTCTCCAGGTAAAATATCCTGTGTGCCTCTTGGAATATTAAAACTCATTTTTCGTCCTCCTACGACCATCATTCATTTTTTATGTGGACATATAAAAAACCCCCGCCTCTACTATGTGTATAGTAGGGACGAGAGTTATACCCGTGGTGCCACCCTAGTTGGAACATGATCCAGCCATGTTCCCGCTCAAATCCTTAACGCAGATTCACGTTCTCCGCCTATTGACTCATTTTTAGAGCGTTCAGCAGGAAACCTACAGAGTGTTCTTTCGTGATAAATGCCATGCGGATTCGCTTTCAGCCTAAGGCGATTCCTCTCTGCTCACGCAATTTACCCTACTATTCTCTATCATCAGTTCCACATTTTAAATTTTCAAGTGTGTTGATTTATATTATAATAAGGTCGGTGCTGCCACTCTGTCAACCCTTGCCGTGCCTCTTTTTCTTTTCCAGCTCTTCTTTTGACGTACATCCGTATTCAGATGCGGTTTCTTCAAGGAAGCCTGGTTGATCCATTTCGTCGTGCTGCCAGCGATCGATATCACGGTGTCCATTATATTGCACTCGTCCTAATTTTCTGCTTAATCTCATGTTTGTACATCCTTTTATCACGTTTTTATTTAGTATAAACAGATTGATTCATTTTTATTAGGGAAACTGCAAGGAATTAGTCCATTACATAACGAATTTACATTCATCGGTTTTACAAGGGAGGGGAAAACACCGTTTTGAATCTAAAAAAACACAATCAAATGTTGATGCTTCTTACCTGTTTTGTTCTCATCGCAAGTACTTTGCCTATGACACATGCTACAGCACAAACAGATCAAGCTGTGGTTGCAACAGATGAAATCAATGTGAGAACGGGCCCTGGTTTAAGCTATGGAATCGCAGCTGTTGTGAAGCGCGGAGAAAGCTATCCCATTCTCACTAAACAAGGAGAATGGGTGCAGATCCAATTGTCAAACGGTCAAAAAGGCTGGGTCGTCTCATGGCTGATTACCACATCATCTGGCAGCCAAAAGTCTGCTAAGCCAAAGGCGCAAAATCAGAGCGCATCAGGCAGCAGTTCCATTACATCGACAGCCTCGGATCTTCGCATACGGACAGGCCCTGGGACTTCCTATCAAGTCATCGGAACTTTCCCGCAAGGCGCTTCCGCTAAAAAGCTGAAAACAAGCGGCGAATGGACAAAAATTTCGTATAAACAAGCAGCAGGCTGGGTTCACTCTGATTATGTTTCAGGCGGCAAAAAAGCTTCTCAATCAAGCTCTGGCGAGTCCTCTCGCTCTAAACAGACAGGCACAGTTGGCGTATCGAGCTTGAATGTAAGGCAATCGGCGGCACCGAATGCACAAGTCGTCGCTTCACTTGCCCGCAACACACAGATCACCATTTTGCGCGAGCAGAACGGCTGGTATGAAATTGAGGCAAAAGGCGTAAAAGGATGGGCTGCAAGCTATTACATCGTCACAAGCAATGGAGCGAGTTCGGCGGGTGAACAGAATTCATCTTCTTCGTCTTCCCAAAAGAAAGCGTACATTGTCTACGATGGCACCAACATCCGAAAAAGCGCTTCTACCTCTGCTGGGATTGCAGAAAGAGCCACAAAAGGCGCTGCCTATCAAATTGTTCGCACGCAAGGTGACTGGTACGAGGTGACACTATCAAACGGCGGAACTGGTTATGTGGCAAGCTGGGTCGTTCAAACGAATAAAAATAGCAGCGAAGCACCAAGACCACAGCAGGATTCATCGTCTGGAACTGGGTCTTTAAAAGGAAAAACGATTGTTCTTGATCCTGGTCATGGCGGAAAAGACAGCGGCACGATTGGCGCAGATGGTGCATTTGAAAAGAACATTACCATCAAAACCGCCAATTTACTTGCAGGCAAATTAAGGGCTTCTGGTGCAAATGTCTATTTAACAAGAAGTGATGATACTTTTATCAGCCTTCAATCGAGGGTCGCGACATCTCATTACAGAAATGCAGATGCATTTATTAGTCTTCATTATGATAGTTTTATGGACCCAAGTGTCAGAGGAAGTACAGCGTATTATTATCAAACAGCAAAAGACCAGCAATTAGCGACAAATGTCCATACAGAAGTCGCTAAACGCTCTCAAATCCCTGATAAGGGTGTCAAATTCGGAGATTATTTTGTTTTAAGAGAGAACAAACGCCCTTCTCTTTTATATGAACTCGGCTATTTAAGCAATCCTCAGGAGGAAGCGATCATTTATAGCGCCTCTTACCAAGAACGAGTCACAGAAGGAATGACGGAAGGATTAAAACAATATTTCCGTTAAAAAGAAAGAGGCCTCTGCGCCTCTTTTTTGTTTGATCGCAAAAGAAAAAGACTCTAAACAAACTCCTGCATGAGTTTATCTACAGTCTAAAGCGAATCTATTCTTTGCTATCCATCCAGATGGTGACGGGCCCTGAATTGGTCAATGACACATCCATCATCGCGCCAAAGCGGCCAGTTTCTACATGAATGCCTTTTTCTCTAAGGGCTTTATTGAAACATTCGTAAAGGGAGTTCGCGGCATCTGGCTTGGCTGCTTTCATAAAATTCGGTCGTCTGCCCTTTCTCGTATCACCATAAAGGGTAAATTGAGACACAGACAGGACGCTTCCTTTTACATCCAATAACGAATGATTCATTTTCCCGTTTTCATCTTCAAAAATACGTAAATGTGCAAGCTTTTCTGCTAAATAAAGCACATCTTCTTCTGTATCTTCATGTGTGACACCAACGAGCACCATATACCCTTCATTGATGGCACCTGTGATCTCTTCTTCTACCTTGACAGATGCACTTGTCACACGCTGCACTACAAGCCTCATAGACGATATACTTCCTTTCTAATTCATGAATCGGCGAACAGAGTAAATGTCTTTGATTTGTTTAATGCGCTCTACTACTTTGTGCAAATGGTTAATGTTTTGGATAAAGATCGCCATATGGATCGTCGCCACTTTGTTACGGTCAGACTTCCCAGAAACTGAAGAGATGTTCGTTTTGGTTTCATTGACTGCTTGAAGCACCTCATTGAGTAAGCCGCGTCTATCATATCCTAATATTTCAATTTCCACATTGTATTCTTTACGGTTTCGAGCAGGCTGTTCATGCTCCCACTCTACCGGGATTAACCGTTCCTGCGCTTCTCCTGTCTTCACGTTCGGACAGTCATCACGGTGAACAGATACGCCCCTGCCTTTCGTAATAAAACCAACAATGCTATCACCTGGAACAGGATTACAGCACTTAGATAAGCGGACAAGCAGGTTATCTATCCCTTTGACTCTTACGCCTGCTTCTCGTTTTTTCCCATGATACGTCTTTGACTCTACTGTCACTTCTTGAACAGTTTTCTCTTGTTCTTCTTGATCTCTTTGTTTTCTTTCTTTTTCTGTTAAACGATTGGCGACTTGGAGTGCAGTAATTCCGTTATAACCAACCGCTGCATACATGTCCTCTTCGTTTGAAAAATTAAATTTGTCAGCCACTTTTTGCAGGTTTTCAGCTGTCAGAATGTCTTTGACATCAAACTCAAGGTTTTTGATTTCTTTCTCCACGAGTTCTCGGCCTTTTTCGACATTTTCTTCACGGCGCTGTTTTTTGAAAAACTGCCTGATCTTGTGCTTCGCTTGGGAGGTTTGGGCAAGTTTGACCCAATCCTGACTTGGTCCATAGCTGTGCTTAGATGTCAGAATTTCAATAATGTCACCTGTTTTCAGTTTGTGATCGAGCGTGACCATCTTACCGTTGACTTTAGCACCGATCGTTTTATTCCCAATTTCCGAGTGAATCCGGTAAGAGAAGTCAATCGGAACTGAACCTGACGGCAGTTCAATGACGTCTCCTTTTGGTGTAAACACAAACACCATATCAGAGAAGAGATCGATCTTTAACGATTCCATAAATTCTTCTGCATCTGTCGATTCATTTTGGAATTCAAGGATTTCTCTAAACCAAGAGAGCTTCTTCTGGAAGACAGCTTCCTCCGTTGATTCTGCTGACTCTTTTCCTTCTTTGTATGCCCAGTGCGCTGCAATTCCGTACTCTGCAATTTCATGCATTTCCACTGTACGGATCTGAACTTCAAGCGGGTCACCTTTTGGCCCAATCACTGTTGTATGAAGGGATTGGTACATGTTCGGCTTTGGCATCGCAATATAATCCTTAAACCTGCCTGGCATCGGCTTCCAGCATGTATGGATAATCCCGAGCACGGCATAGCAGTCTTTAATGCTGTCAACCAAAATACGAACGGCCAGCAGATCATAAATTTCATTAAACTGCTTATTTTGCAGGACCATTTTGCGATAAATACTATAAATATGCTTTGGTCTGCCGGAAAATTCAGCCTTGATGTTCACCTCTGACACACGGTCTTTCACTTCATTGACAACCTCGTCCAAGTATTCCTCACGTTCCGCTCGTTTGCGCTTCATGAGATTCACGATCCGGTAATATTGCTGCGGATTTAAGTAACGGAGCGCTGTATCTTCAAGCTCCCACTTAATCTTTGAAATCCCTAATCTGTGCGCAAGCGGTGCAAAGATTTCAAGTGTTTCATTTGAAATTCTTCGCTGCTTCTCCTGAGGAAGGTGTTTGAGCGTTCTCATATTGTGCAGACGGTCTGCCAGTTTAATTAAGATGACGCGTATATCCTGCGCCATTGCCACAAACATTTTTCGATGGTTTTCGGCCTGCTGTTCTTCTTGTGATTTATATTTAATCTTCCCGAGCTTTGTCACACCATCAACAAGCATCGCAACTTCTTCGTTAAAATGCTCTTTTAAATCCTGTAATGTCACATCCGTATCCTCGACAACATCGTGCAGGAAACCGCCTGCAATGGTCGATGGGTCCATTTCAAGGTCAACAAGAATCCCCGCCACTTGAATTGGATGGATAATATAAGGCTCACCAGATTTCCGGTATTGCTCCTTGTGTGCATTTTCAGCATATTCATATGCTCGCTCTATAAATTGAATATGTTCAGCGGACAGGTATTCTCTTGCCTTGTCAATGACCTGCTGCGCCGTTAAAACTTGTTCGTTCGCCATGGAATCACCTTTTTAAATGAAAACTGTATTGTAGTTTATTATCAAGAAAAATTCGATAGATGTAAAGAGAAGAAGTCCGCTAAAAGATTTTTGATAGGAAAAAAGCACCCTTCTTACCGAGTGCTTTTTGCGTAAAACTCCATTAGTATTGCATTAACGTCAAGATGTCGTAACCGTCAAGCTTCTTTCTGCCGTCCAGATACGTCAACTCAATCAAGAATGCAATTCCTGCCACAACGCCGCCTAATTCCTCTACAAGCTTGATGGATGCTTCAATTGTTCCACCAGTCGCAAGTAAGTCATCTGTAATCAGGACACGCTGACCAGGACGAATCGCATCTTTATGAATCGTTAATACATCTTTACCATATTCTAAACCGTAATCGACTTTAACGACTTCACGAGGAAGCTTTCCTTCTTTACGAACTGGTGCAAAACCTACACCTAGTGCGTATGCTACAGGGCAGCCAATAATGAATCCACGCGCTTCAGGTCCAACAATGAGATCAATGTCTCTTTCCTTCGCGTATTCAACGATTTGATCCGTTGCATAACGGTACACTTCGCCTTTATCCATTAACGTTGTAATATCTTTAAATTGTACACCTTCCTTTGGGTAGTCAGGTACAACTGTCACATATTGTTTTAAATCCATCTTTTCCTTTTCCTCCTCGTACGTCAAAGCACAGGTGAGACTTCGCTCATCATGCTATTCAGCCATTCCTTCAGCTCTTTGGCTGAGGAATATGTTAGTGTTTGATCGAGTTCCATCAATCGTTGTTTTGCTGTATAGGATGCTGATGCCGTTAAATCTTTTTTAGGGGCATCACGTACTATTGACAGCACACCATTCTCTATTTTAACAAAACCGAGTTCAAAAAACACCTTTGTCATAAAAATGATTGTTTCTTTTGTCCAGCCTCTATGTTTGGCCAGCTCCATTCCTTGTTCTTTGAGGGGGAAACTTCCTCGTTTTAACAAGAATCCATAAAACCATTTGAATTGATCACGGCTAGGGAAAGAAGACATAAAATGATCTTCTTTTCTTTGAAAAACCGTATAAACTCTAGCTGGCTTTTGGTTTTCTAAAAGTCGCCTTAGCAAATGCTCATCTGCAGGAACATCCGCAAAGACGATATACTTGCCCTCTACATCGAACGTTGAAACATTTTCTGCATGGACATGATAAATTGGGATATTGACTTCCTGTTTTGTTTCTTCGTCAAAACAGACCACCACATATTTTTCTGGATCAAGCGTGGAGATTGTCTTTTCCCAATCCTTTTTGCCGCGCAAATCAAACAGCTGCCATTCATCTACTCGGGCATCTTTTAGCATAAGCTGAGGTTTCTTCCGGTTATTCCATTCATTGATGGACATTTCACCAATGACGGAAATGCGGCTACCTGTGACAATTTCTTCTTTTAATTGACCTTGATGAAAACCGACACAGTCAAGCAGCTTGTCTTCGTCTTTCAGAGACATTTTAATATGATTCTGATTTGCCCCAATCGTTCGGATCTCTTCAAGCCTCGCATCTTCAATCATGATGAACGGCTTTGGATTCTGCATGCCAAATGGTGACAGCATCCCCACTTCTTCAATCGCTTCAACCGTCAATTCGTCTACCTTGCATACGGCATCGACCCGCTGAATCGGAATAAAATCTTCTTCTGTCAACGTTTCATTCGCATATTGATTTAATCTTTCTCTTAGTAAAGGAACATCATCCGCTCGAAGTGTCATACCCGCAGCCATCGGGTGCCCGCCGAAATGCGGCAGAATGTCACGGCATTTGCTTAAATGGAAAAATAGATCGAAGCCAGGAATACTCCGCGCTGATCCTTTTGCCATTTGCGTCTCTTCATCTATTCCAAGCACAATCGCCGGACGTGAAAATCTATCCGTCAATTTAGAGGCAACAATTCCGACAACACCCGGATTCCAGCCAGCTTTCGCTACAACGATCGCAGACTGGTCATCACCTGTCTCTTCAACCATTTGAATGGCTTCTTCTGTGATCGTACTCACAATTTTTTGACGTTCTTTATTGAGTTCTTGTACAAAACGAGCGAGCTCTTCTGCTTCATCCTTATCCTCTGTCATGAGAAGATGAACAGCTGGATCTGCCTGCTCAATTCGCCCTACAGCATTCAGCCTTGGCGCAATTTGAAAGCCGACCGTTTCTTCATTTGCTTCTTCAAGAGTAGCTCCCGCTTCTTTCAATAACGCTTTCAGCCCCGGTCTTTTCGACTGTCGAAGCTGCACAAGCCCTTTTTTGGCGAGCCATCTATTCTCATCATGAAGCGGCACAAGATCCGCTATTGTCCCAATTGCCGCAAGATCTAACAGCTGAGCTGGCAGTTTCCCAAGAAGTGCATGCGCCACTTTAAACGCTACGCCTACACCGGCAAGTTCTTTAAAGGGATACTCACAGCCCGGCTGCTTAGGATGGACAATTGCAAGTGCCTCAGGCAGCTCCTCACTTGGTTCATGGTGATCTGTAATGATCAGGTCTAACCCTATTTCTTTTGCAATACGTGCTTCATTTACAGCTGCAATGCCTGTATCGACCGTGATGACAAGCGATGCGCCTTGCTCTTTGATATATCGAAAAGCCTGTTCATTAGGCCCATAGCCTTCTTTAAATCGATCTGGAATATAAAAGTCTACTTTCGCAGACCGCTCTTTTAATGTATGTAAAAGCACAGACGTACTTGTCACACCATCCGCATCATAGTCTCCGAAGATCACAATCGATTCCTGCTCTTCGATCGCTTTGTTGATGCGCTCTACTGCTTCTTTCATCCCTTTTAATAGAAATGGATCATGAAATTCGGCTTTTTGATCAAATAAAAAAGACCTCGCTTCTTCTACTTCTTCGAGTCCTCTTTTTACAAGAAGCGATGCAGTCAGCGCTGAAATATTCAGATTTTCAGAGAGTGATTTCACTTTTTCTTCGCTTGGATGTTCATATTCCCAGCGCATTTTGGATAATAACATAAATTCACCCCTCAACCACACTATTATACTAGAGTGGCCTGAGGGGTTTCAATTTTTATTTTATGAAATTGTGCTGGAAGGTTATTTTTCCTTCCGGTCAAATGATGCTGGCTGTTCTTTTAAAGGCGTCACATTCGGTTTCTTTTGAACGTCTTTGTCGATCTTTTTATTCGAAGCAGCAGGTGCAGGTGCGGCTGCACGCTCAGCTTTTAAAGCCTTTAGTTCACGTTTTAGTTTCACAATTTGGAAAATCCCTGCGAAAGCCACAATGAGTCCGCCCATTAGCACAGAACCAATAATGACAAGAATCAGCGGCCATTCAGCCGTTCCAAATAAGTAGTCAACTTGCACTGGCCGCACATTGATCACGGCAAATACTGAGACAATTAATACGAAAATAAATGCGAAGATGATGGTCCATTGTTGTTTGTTCATCTACATATCCCCCAAGCTTTTTCTTTTATTCTTCCCTTTTCCTTGTCCATTTTAAACACAGAAAGAAAATAGCGGAAGAAAATCTATCAGCATGGGCATGATTAGCTGCTGAGTTTTTCTTTAATGAGGTTCTTTATTTCTTGTCTTTCTCCAGAAATAACAAGGGTATCCCCTTCTTCAATGACCGTATCAGGTCCTGGATTTAACATCTTCTCATGTGATTTTCTCACGATAGCGATGACTGTTACTTGATCATTTTGGCGGACATTGAGGTCTCCGATTGTCTGCTGAACAGCTGGTGCATTCTTTTCAATCTTAAACCATTCAATCATCAGTTCATCAATGGCTATCTCTACAGTTTCAAGCGCTTTCGGCTTATATACCATGCCGCCTAAAATAGCTGCAATTTGTCTTGCTTCTTCATCGTTTAGCAAAATACCAGAAATAGATTCTTCATGGTCGTCCTCTTGAAAATGATACATTTCTCTTCTGCCGTCATCGTGTGTAATGATGGCAAGCTTCTCATTATTTCTTGTGATCATTTCGGCTTTGTGACCGATACCTGGCAGTTCAGTTTCCCGAACCTTCATAACAGCCCCTCCAATGAATAAAGCCAAATGCCTCAAACGGACACTTGCTTTCTATACTGCTCTAAACGTATGTCATTATAGCAAAAGACCATTTCAAGATCAATGATACCCGAAATGTTTTTTTCGAATCGACTTATTCTCGGGAAATCTATAGAAAAAAGACTGCCAAAAAGGCAGCCTTTCTCAATTAAATATCTTGCTCAGTATCAATCTTCGCCGGCTTTTTCAACTCACGGCCTTTCCACATGAGCCAAATTTGTGCTGCGATATATAGAGATGAGTACACCCCTGTTAACAGACCGACAAGTAAGGCGATGGAGAAGTTTGTAATCGACGCCGATCCGAAGATAAGCAGTGCGATCACAACAATTACGACAGTGAGTACCGTATTGATAGATCGTGTAAAGGTTTGCTGTAAACTCAAGTTGACGATGTAAGATAGATCTTCTACCGTTTTTGGTTTACGTTTCTTCATTTGCTCACGAACCCTATCGAACGTCACGATCGTGTCATTGATCGAATACCCGATCACCGTGAGGATCGCCGCAATGAAGGTCACATCTACCTCTAATCGTGTGATACTAAAGAATGCCACAATGAAGAATGCATCATATAAAAGGGAAGCAATCGCTGCAATGGCCATTTTATATTCAAAACGAATGGAAACATAAATAATGATCCCAATCGAAGCAATGATGATGGCATATAAAGCATTGCGTGCAAGTTCTTTTCCGACAGTAGGAGACACCGTGCTGACATTCGGTTCTGTACCATACTTATCTTTAAAGTAATCTTTCACTTCTGCGATTTTTTCTTTATTTGGCACACCAACAAATCTTGCCGCTGCTTGATTTTCTTTTTGACCAGATAACACAACACTATCTGTATCAAGATCTAATTTTTGAAAGTCTTGCTCAATTTGAGCAGTTGACAGCTTATGGTCACTTTGAATGTCTACTCTTGTACCACTTGCAAAGTCAATACCCGCATTGAGTTTGAAAATCGAAAGGACGATAATCCCCGCAATGGTAATGGCTACTGAGAAAATCATGAAACCTTTTCGCTTGCTGACAAAATCCCATTTATCAAACGGTGTTTTTGGTTCAGTATTTTCTGTTGTTTCATGAATATCGATGATGTCTTTTTGACGGACACCAAACCAGCCTTTCTTGCGATCGAGCGCGCGGCTTTCCACAAGCAGTCCAAGAAGGAATCTTGATAGGAATACAGCCGTAATAAAGCTTGTTAAGATGGAAAGGATCAGCATAGTCGCAAACCCTTTTACAGAACTTGTCCCGAAGAAGAAAAGGACGCCCCCTGCAATAATACTCGTTAAGTTTGCATCAAAGATGGTCGCAAATGATCGGCGGTTCCCTGACCTGAAAGCAGAACGGACAGATTTACCGAGCTTAAGCTCCTCTTTGATTCGTTCATATGTGATGATGTTGGCATCAACCGCCATCCCTACTCCAAGAATCAGTGCCGCAATTCCAGGAAGTGTCAGAACAGCACCCATCCAGTCAAACACCTGTAAGGTAATATAGATATACGTTGATAACGTGATGACAGCAATAAGACCAGGTATTCGGTAATAAAAAAGCATGAATAAGAAAATGAGGGCAATTCCCACAATCCCTGCAAAGACAGTTTCATTTAATGCCTGTTCACCAAATTGCGCACTCACTGATGTGGAGTACTTTTCAGTTAATTTCACTGGCAATGCCCCAGCATTTAAAATACTTGCAAGGTCTTTTGCCTCTTGGACAGTAAATTTCCCTTCAATTTGCACGTCACTGCTGTTAATTTCTTGATTCACATTCGGCGCAGAGACATACTTGTGGTTTGATTTTGAGACTTCTTTTTTGAAGGAATCTCCTTTGTGGTAATCAAGCCAAATGACAAGCTGGTTATTCGGCGCCATCGCCGCTACTTTTCTTGTGACGTCACCAAATTTTTTCGCATCCTTTAGTTTAACCGTCACAATTGGCTCATTCGTTTGACTGAATGTTTGTTTTGCACTGTTTTCGACCAAGTCAGCCCCGTTTAGGAGTTCTTTATCATTCGTATCTCTGAAGGATAGCTGTGCTTCAGTGGAAAGAATCTCCCTAGCTCTGTTTTGATCTTTTACCCCCGCAAGTTGCACGCGGATACGATTGTTGCCTTCAATCGAGATGTTCGGCTCACTTACACCTAGCACATTGGCTCTTCGGTTTAAAGCCTCCACTGTACTGACGAGGACACTATTTGTAATCTTGTCCTCTTTTTTCACTGGATGTACATCATACAGGACTTCAAATCCACCCTGCAAATCCAGCCCTAGCGTCATATCTTTCGCAACAGGCTTTGTTAGTAAGCCTACGCCAGTTCCGATTAACAGAACCACTAAGAAAAACGCAAGAATGCGCCCTTTTTTCATTATGTATTTCCTCCTTAAACACCTGAATCCATTAAGATGGCTTATTTCAACAGTTCATCTAGCATATTCTTGCCATCTTCACTGTCCAAAAAAGCAGACGTTTTAAACGACTGAACGGTTGCATAGTTCATAAATTCGCCAATTTTCACAGATAAAATATCTGCAACCATTTCATGAATCGGATACTCTTGTTTTTTCTTCCACTTCTTATTCTCTAAGTATGACCATAATTCCTCTAAATCTACATCTTTATAGCCCAAAACGATGAATTCTTCAAGCTTACTGAACAGAAAAGGCTTTAAATGGTCTTTGTAAATTGCAGCCGGATGTTGTGTCAATGGGATGCTCCCCCTTTTCAGTTTTTATCGAGAGACTTGTCATGCTTGGACGATATACACGCATATCTTATTGTATATGATTCTATGTCGTTTGAGAAGGCAGGTGATCTTTGATTTGACGAAGCAAACGTTTTTAAAGGGCACGATTATTTTAATTTTAGCAGGTTTTATCACGAGAATATTGGGTTTTGTCAATCGGATTGTGATTGCAAGGTTCATTGGCGAAGAAGGAGTCGGGCTTTATATGATGGCTGCCCCTACCTTTTTTCTCGCTGTGACGCTGACACAATTTGGACTGCCTGTCGCTATTAGCAAGCTTGTCGCAGAAGCAGAAGCCCGGGGTGACAAACAGAAAACTAAACGTATTCTAGTCATGTCCCTTGCGATAACAGGGACACTCAGCCTGATATTCACGCCGCTCTTTTTATGGTTTGCACCCATCATGGCAGAAAATATGCTGACAGATCCTAGAACGGTCTATCCACTTCTTGCTATTACGCCCGTTGTCCCAGTCATCGCCATTTCCAGTGTGCTGAGAGGATATTTTCAAGGCAGACAGCAAATGAGCCCGCTTGCCATATCTCAAGTACTGGAACAGGTCGCAAGAATTTCTCTAGTGGCAGTATGTACAACAGCTTTCCTTCCTTATGGGATTGAATACGCGGCAGCTGGTGCGATGATTTCATCTGTCATTGGAGAGATGATTTCACTTGCATATTTACTGATTGCCTTTCGTTATAAAAAGACCATTCGTATTCGAAAACGATTTTTTAAGGCGATTCATGACGGTAAGGATACGTTTAAGCAGCTGATGAGTATTGCCCTGCCAACAACAGGCAGCCGTTTCATCGGGAATATTTCGTGGTTTTTAGAGCCGATAGTTGTCGCGCAAAGTCTTGCGATTGCTGGATATGCGGCTGTAGAAGCGACACGGCAGTATGGGGAGTTGACTGGTCTTGCGCTGACCCTTTTGACACTGCCTAGCTTTATTACGTACTCTCTATCCACTGCATTGGTCCCGGCGATCAGTGAAGGAATGGAGCAGAACAAACGCAAAACGGTCGAATACCGGCTGAAGCAGGCGATGCGTCTTTGTCTACTCAGCGGAGGCATTTCCTGTATTATTCTTTTCGTTTATGCAGAAGATTTAACGCTCTTTATGTATGGTTCATCGCATGCGGCTATCTATGTGAAATTCATGGCCCCATTTTTTCTATTATATTATTTTCAAGGGCCGCTTCAAGCTGTCCTGCAAGCACTCAATTTAGCTGGCGCGGCGATGACGAATAGTCTGATAGGTGCTGTTGTGAAAACAGGGATGATTTTTGTCCTTGCTTCACAGCCGGGCTTTGGCATTATGGGGGCAGCACTCGCGATATTAATCGGCATCGTCCTTGTCACGCTGCTTCATGCGGCAACTGTCGGTAAAGTACTGCCTATTCATTTACCAATGAAGGAATATGGGATATGCGTTCTTGTGATCATCGGCACCGGGGCTGTCAGCCTTTGGCTGAAGTCTCAAGTAAACGGGCTCTTTTCTGCCCCTATTGAGCTTGTGACGCTGATCTTTGTTACGTGTATGCTATATGTCATTCTATTAATCTGTCTAGGGCTAGTGAAGCGTGAAGAGCTTCGCCGCCTCCCATTCATTGGGAAACTGCTTTAGCTCATCTCTTCTTGATCACTTCATCTTTCAAATCAATATAAAATGTCTTTTGATTAAAGCTGCAGTAGGAAATCTGATCAATTTCATGATAGCCCCTTTTGGCAAGCTCATCTTTCAGCCACTGTTCATTTTGATTAATTTGCTTCAGATGATCGTGCTGTACAACACCATCTGCAATAAGTGGCAGCTCAAGCGCTCCGTGTGTGTGCTTGTTTTCTTTTTCAACGACCGCAAGCTTTCCGGATGGCTCTAAAATGGCGTAAGAGACATCCTGAATGCTATCGATGTTGTTTTCTCTTAATTGAATAAGCAGGTCATCAAAATTGTATCGCTGTTTTCTCATCGCACCCTCGTCGATTTTCCCATTGATGATGAGCAGGGCCGGTTTGCCGTCTAGAAAGCGCCGGACACCTTGGAATTTCAATGAGAGGTAGGCGAGTGTGATTTGAATGAAGGTTAACAGCAGGATCGGCCATACCGTATGTAACATGTGATCTTCGACTTCTTCTATGGCGAGAACTGCAATTTCTGCGATCATCATAAAAATGACAAGATCTAAAATACTCAATTCGCCAATTTCTCTCTTGCCCATTAACCGAAAAATAAACCAAACAAGAAAATATAAAATGATTGTTCTCATGGAGATAATCAAGATGTCCTGCATGTGATGTAAACCTCCTTCTCCACCATAGCTTGTGTCAAAACACTTTATTTATGTAGAAAAGAAAGCCTCTGTTTTTATCGTGAGAAACATGTCTATTTTTTCTTCATGGTGAATACATTTTAGTAAAAGACAAGCTTCGGTCAATTGGAGAGGAGACGAATCACATGCAGGAAACGAAACAAATCGGAAAAGGGATTTTATCCGGCTTAATGGCCATTTTTATCGTGATGATTGTCACAAGTTTACTTGTATCGCTCATGCTTACCTTCACAAGTATGCAGGAATCATCGTTTAAATGGATGATTATGATTTTGTCCTTTGTGGCACTTTTATTAGGAGGGATCATTTCTGGAGGAAAAGCAAAGGAGCGCGGCTGGCTCATTGGCGCGATCACTTCTATGATCTTTTCTCTCACTGTATTCTTATTTCAATATTTAGGGTTTGGAGAAACCTTTTCACCAGAGCAGTTTATCTATCATGGGGCATTTCTAGGGATTTGTATGCTGGGCGGAATGATTGGCGTTAATCTTCGAGGCAAATAAAAAAAGAGCGGATCATATCGCTCTTTTTTTATGGCTATGTATCGGAGGATTAACCTTTGTCAGCTAATTCTCTAATAGCGCGTCGATCGAAAGTTAAACGGTTGTTCTCGCTAGTTTTGATGACCACTTTTGATTCATCAATGTAGTCGATTTCACCGTGTAAACCACCGATTGTGACGATTTTATCGCCTTTTGATAAAGATTGCTGCATCTGACGCACAGCTTTTTGTTGCTTTTGCTGTGGACGGATTAACAAGAAGTAAAGCACAGCAAACATGACAACAATCATAATGATTGAACCCATACCACCATCCATTCTATTTCACCCCTTTCTAAAGCATTATAAAGCCTTTCGTTTATGCGTTAAAAGTTTTTCGCATTCGGTTCGTTAAAGCCATAACGTTCAAAAAACTCTTCTTTAAAATCACCTAAACGATCCTCACGGATAGCTTCTCTCACTTGCTCCATTAATTTTAACAGAAAATGAAGATTATGATAAGTTGTTAATCGAATTCCGAACGTTTCATTTGTTCGGATTAAATGTCTAATATAGGCGCGTGTGTAGTTTTTACATGTGTAGCAGTCACAATTTTCATCGATTGGTCTGAAATCACGCTCATATTTTGCATTTTTCACAACAAGACGTCCTTCGCTTGTCATCAAGGTGCCGTTTCTTGCAATTCGCGTCGGCAATACGCAGTCAAACATATCTACACCGCGAATGGCACCGTCAATTAAGGAATCTGGTGAGCCGACACCCATTAAGTACCTTGGCTTGTCTGCCGGTAACAATGGCGTTGTGAACTCCAGTACACGGTTCATCACATCTTTTGGTTCACCAACAGATAAGCCTCCGATGGCGTAGCCTGGGAAATCAAGTGAAACCAGATCTTTTGCACTTTGTTTACGAAGCTCTTCGTATTCTCCACCTTGGACAATTCCAAACAGCCCTTGATCCTCTGGACGCTGGTGCGCTTCTAGACAGCGCTCTGCCCATCTGCTTGTCCGCTCCACAGAACGTTTCATGTAGTCGTACTCTGCTGGATATGGCGGACATTCATCAAATGCCATCATAATATCAGAGCCAAGCGCATTTTGGATGTCCATGGCCTTTTCAGGAGAAAGGAACAGCTTGTCTCCGTTTAAGTGATTACGGAAGTGGACGCCTTCTTCTTCAATTTTTCTAAATTCACTCAAAGAGAATACTTGGAATCCGCCTGAATCGGTCAGAATCGCTCGATCCCAGTTCATAAATTTATGCAGCCCGCCTGCTTCTTTCACAATATCATGACCCGGACGGAGCCATAGGTGGTACGTATTGCTTAAGATGATGCCTGCATCCATTGCCTTTAGTTCTTCAGGTGCCATCGTTTTGACTGTAGCCAGTGTACCTACCGGCATAAATACAGGTGTTTCAAAGGAGCCGTGCGGTGTATGAACGCGTCCTAGTCGTGCACCTGTTTGTTTGCATGTTTTAATGAACTCATAACGTATCGGTAATTGCGACAAAAATGAGCCCTCCTGTCTTTGTTGTATGATGTTATTGAATCAGCATGGCATCGCCAAAGCTGAAGAATCGGTATTCCTCTTTTACAGCCTCATTGTACGCTTTTAGTACATGCTCTCGTCCAGCTAATGCGCTGACAAGCATGATTAACGAGGATTTTGGCAGATGGAAATTCGTGATCATGCCATCAATGGCCTTGAATGTATAGCCTGGGTAAATAAAGATTGACGTCCAGCCGCTTGACGCTTTGAATTCGCCGTCATGCGCACTTGCAATGGTTTCGAGCGTTCTCGTTGACGTTGTCCCAACTGAAATAATCCGTCCGCCTTCCTTGCGAACGCGATTGAGCTCTTCAGCTGTTTCTTCATTCATTTCGTAAAACTCTGCGTGCATTTCGTGTTCTTCAATACGTTCTGCACTGACCGGACGAAAAGTACCAAGCCCCACGTGCAGTGTAATGAAAGCTACATGCACACCTTTTGCTTTCAGCGCATCCAGCAGCTCGTTTGTAAAGTGAAGACCAGCAGTTGGAGCAGCAGCGGAGCCAACCTCTTTTGAATACACCGTTTGATAGCGTTCACGATCGTCAAGCTGCTCTTTAATATAAGGAGGCAGCGGCATCTCACCGAGGGATTCAAGTACTTCATAAAAAATGCCTGTATACTGAAACTTAACTTTTCTTCCGCCATGTTCCATCTCTTCTGTACATACCGCTTGAAGCCGTCCATCACCAAATGTGATAACCGTTCCTTTTTTCACCCGTTTGGCTGGTTTTACAAGTGTTTCCCAGTTGTCTCCCTCCTCTTGTTTTAATAGAAGAAGTTCAACTTTTGCACCTGTATCCTCTTTCATTCCAAACAAACGTGCCGGCAGAACGCGTGTATTGTTTAAAACGAGACAATCACCCGTTTGAAAATAATCGGTGATTTGTGAGAATGTATCATGTGTCATCGCACCCGTTTGTTTGTTTAAGACCATCAGTCTTGATGCATCTCGTTTTTCAAGCGGCACTTGTGCAATCAATCTTTCTGGTAAATCAAAATCAAATAGTTCTAGCTTCATTTCCTTCACCTATTCTGTAGTTAACTAGTTAACGTTATTTCATCCGTCCAAAGATATTAAGTAATATGGTTAGCACAATGCTAATGGCAATGCATGTGATCACAGGAAAAAAGAAAGTCACATTTCCTTTTTTCACAAAAATATCACCTGGAAGCTTACCAACCAATTGAAATACTAATCCTGCGGCAAAAAGGACACCACCTAAAATCATCAATATTTTAGGGAATTCAGTCACGAATCGGAACCTCCATTTGAAAATGTTCATACGCTTCTCTTGTGACGACCCGTCCTCTTGGTGTTCTTTGCAGGAAACCAATTTGCAGTAAATACGGTTCGTACACATCTTCAATCGTATGTGATTCTTCTCCAATTGTCGCTGAGATTGTATCAAGCCCTACAGGACCGCCTCTAAATTTTTCGATCATACTTAAAAGCAGCTTATGATCTATATGATCCAGACCAAGCCTGTCGACTTGAAGGCGCTCAAGGGCATCTTCCGCAATGTCCTCGGTAATCGCATGATTCCCAAGCACCTGCGCAAAATCTCTTACTCTTCTGAGCAGACGATTGGCAACCCTTGGCGTGCCCCGGGAACGTCTTGCGATCTCTTCGGCTGAGCGAAGATCGATCCCAATCTCAAACAGCTCGGCTGTTCTTGCCACAATGTGAGCCAAATCTCTTTGCTCATAGTATTCCAATCTTGCATGTACCCCAAACCTGTCACGAAGCGGTGCTGTTAAAAGCCCTACACGGGTCGTGGCACCTACAAGTGTAAATGGCGGTAAATCAAGCCGTACAGAGCGCGCTGTATCTCCTTTGCCAATGACGATATCTAAACAAAAATCCTCCATTGCCGGATAAAGCACTTCCTCAATTGAGCGCTGCAAGCGATGAATTTCATCTATAAACAACACATCACCTGGCTCAAGAGAAGTTAAGATTGCCGCCAAATCGCCAGGACGTTCAATCGCTGGTCCAGATGTTGTACGCAGCTGAACATTCATTTCATTGGCGATAATCGACGCAAGCGTTGTTTTCCCGAGTCCAGGCGGTCCATATAAAAGGACGTGATCGAGTGTTTCCTGCCTCATGCGGGCAGCTTCAATAAACACACTGAGGTTATCTTTTACTTTTTGCTGACCGATATATTGGCTAAGTGTCTGTGGCCGCAGACTTTGCTCAATGGCTGATTCATGGTTGTCTGCTTCAGTTGAGACGAGCCGTTCATCCATGAGACATCACCCTATTTCAACATTTTTTGTAAAGCTTTTTTCACATATTGATCGGTTGTGAGATTCTTTTCTTCTTTTAATAATGGAAGAACCTTTTTAATTTCACGATCACCGTATCCAAGAACATTTAAGGCTTCAAGCGCTTCGTCTAATGCCGTTTGCTGCGTTTCGACCTGAATATGGTCCTCGTGATTAAATAGGTTGCCAATCATTTCCGGTACGACATCGGCTAGCTTTCCTTTTAGATCGAGAATGATTTGGCGAGCTGTCTTTTTGCCAACACCAGGGAACTTAATCAGGAACGCTTCATCTTCACGTTCTATCGCTGAAATGACAGCGCCAGGATCACCGGAAGCAAGAATCGCTAGAGCCCCCTTCGGCCCAATCCCCGTGACATTTAACAGTTTTGTGAACAGCGCTTTTTCTTCTCGCGTTTGAAATCCATATAACGAAAAAGCGTCTTCCTTTATGTAATGATACGTATAAATCGTTTCTTGTTTGTTTACTTGATAGATAAACGGGTTTGGGGTATAGACTTGATATCCCACTCCGCCGTTTTCAATGACAACATATTGCGGGCACACATAATCAATGGTCCCTTTTACAAACTCTATCACCGTTTTCACCTCTTTGACTGTTCTTCATTGTAACATAAATCGAGAAGAAAACCGCAATAAAAGTTAACATACGTTCGCTCAATGCATTTTTACGATAAAACCACGAAAAACAGCTTGCGGCCTTCACACCAGCAAGCTGTTACACGCTTTAAAACGATATTTCATTTCGGTAAGGCTTCATGACTTCAAGCACATGCTCAAATTCATCCTTTGTTCGAAAAGGAATGCCTTGCTCAAGCTGCTCCTCCACATGACTTTCTAAACGGGACGTATCAATTTGAAAAAAGAGATGAATAGGCTCCGCCCAGCCGTCAGGCCTTCCATGAAACGTAGAAATCACACCGTCCTCTGATAATCCGATATATCCATTTGCTTTACTTAATGGAGAGATATCATCAATTTGCTTTCTAAAAAGCGCAAAATCCTCTCTCTGTTCTACTAGCGTCCAGCCTTTATACTGTGCCCAGAATGTGTCTTTGTCTTCTAATGAAGCCCGGTGTCTTTCAATACTCACATCTCCGTCTAGATAGACTTTTTCAAGCTGCACGGTGATAGAGTTTGACTGCTTTTGCAAGTGTTCTTTTCCTTCCATATCCGCAGCGAAAAAAAGCACACTTGTCATGATAAGTCCTGTAACGAAACATTTCATCTTCACTTTCACTATTTACACCTCTTTAGAACATGAGATCGATGCATGACATATGTAGTTTGACCCATTTTTCTAAACATTAACCAAATCGATGAATGAATATATGGGAAGAGTCTTTCGTTGTATCCTTCATTCGTAAATGGTATGTTTTATACAATCCATTGCTTTATCGAATGACTCGGTTTTTTCATCATTCGTTTTTCAGCCGCATAAACTGAAACCAAAGAAGGTGAAGTCAATGTCAGATGTTAAAAGATTAGCCGAATCGATTCAGTATCATGAAGATAAACGTCTTCATAAGCTTGCCTTTAAACCGGCAGAGCTTGAACTGTGCGGCAAAGGAAGAAGTGCCTATGTCTTTTCATACAAAAAAGACGGCAAGAAAATGGCACTAAAAGTCTTTTTCCCTTCTTATCACCATATTGCCCGCAAAGAAGCCGCCATTTATGAAAAACTTTCTGGTTCGTCTTACTACCCTGAGATTTATGAATCTGGGGATCAGTATATTTTAATGGAATATATTAAAGGCTACACATTCTATGAATGCCTCACAAAGGGGATTCCTATTAAAAAACAAATGATTGAACAAGTGGATGATGCGCTAGAAGAAGCACGCGAGAAAGGATTGAATCCTTCTGATATCCATCTGCGGAATCTGATCTTAACAAAGGAAGGCCAGGTCAGGGTCATCGACGTAGCCCGTTTCACACAAACAAAAGCATGCCACCAATGGAATGATTTAAAAGCCGCTTACGCTTATTATCAAAAACCTTTTTTCCCTAAAAAAGCACCGCGTCTATGGCTTGAAGTGATTGCTTATTTGTATAAAAAGAACTGGCTGTCCCGCGGTCAGCTTAATAATCGAAATGATTTTTCTGCATAATGAAAGCCGCTCAGAGAGAGCGGCTTTCTGTTTTAATCTGTTTCTACGTGGATGCTATTCACATTTAATAAGTTAATGATTTCATTATTCAGCTTAAAC
This sequence comes from Bacillus sp. NMTD17, assembly GCF_002998735.1. Classification (NCBI taxonomy): domain Bacteria; kingdom Bacillati; phylum Bacillota; class Bacilli; order Caryophanales; family Bacillaceae; genus Bacillus; species Bacillus sp. NMTD17. The sequence continues at coordinate 195,486 of NZ_PVRH01000005.1, read as the reverse complement.
CAATGATTGGCTTCTTCAATTTTCTTATACACATCATAGGTAGCTGGGCGTTTTAGCTCGAAATCAAGCACTTCCCCATTGTTCATATGAAATGTTACCTTAAATACTTTCATCATAAGATCACCTTCCACTCTTTCTTGTTAGCTGGCCAAATAGATCGGCTCTTTTCATTCATTCTCTATTCAACACGTTTCCCCTCCTTCTTTCCTTTCAAACACAAGAAGTTTAAATTTTGTTTAAATTCAAACAACATCTCTATCCCTCTGCTTTGCAAAGAAGTATATTATTTAAAAAGGAGGCTGTCTTCATGAAACGGCAAAAGAAACGAACATCTCCCGAAAGACAAACCGTCTTTTTTCATTTAACAGATGCCCTCATTCCGAGTTTGGACATGATGGTACTTGCATTAAAAGCATTTTTCCACCTCTTAAGAAAAGCCTTTTCCGCCATCTGATAAAACCCCGCACAACATACGTGCGAGGTTCTTTTTTAGGATGAATAAATTTGACTTCCTTGGCTGATAAACTCTTTCGCCTTCTTCTCCATCTCTCTTTTCACTTCTTCTGATTGATTGCGAATATCATGGGAAATTTTCATACTGCAAAACTTCGGTCCGCACATCGAGCAAAAATGGGCAGTCTTAGCGCCTTCCGCAGGCAATGTTTCATCATGGAACGCCATAGCTCTTTCTGGATCAAGTGACAGGTGGAATTGGTCACGCCACCTAAATTCAAACCTCGCTTTCGATAAAGCATCATCGCGCTTTTGAGCAGCAGGATGTCCTTTTGCTAGATCAGCGGCATGTGCGGCAATTTTATAGGCAATCACACCTTCTCTCACATCTTCTTTGTTCGGCAGACCTAAATGCTCTTTTGGCGTCACATAGCATAGCATCGCTGTTCCATACCAGCCGATCATGGCCGCACCGATGGCGGATGTAATGTGATCATATCCCGGGGCAATATCTGTTGTAAGAGGCCCTAACGTATAAAATGGTGCCTCTTTGCAAATCTCCATTTGCTTGTCCACATTCTCTTTGATTTTATCCATCGGAACATGTCCAGGCCCTTCAATCATCACCTGTACATCATGTTTCCAAGCGATCTCTGTCAATTCACCTAACGTTTCAAGCTCTGCAAACTGCGCCTCATCATTGGCATCAGCAATCGAGCCTGGTCTCAGACCGTCTCCAAGTGAAAAAGCAATATCATACGTTTTCATAATCTCACAAATGTCTTCGAAGTGGGTATAGAGGAAATTCTCTTGATGATGGGCAAGACACCACCTTGCCATAATGGCACCGCCTCTTGAAACAATTCCGGTCACCCGATCGACTGTCAGCGGAATATACCTTAACCTCACGCCCGCATGAATCGTGAAGTAGTCTACTCCTTGCTCTGCTTGTTCAATTAATGTGTCTCTGTACACGTCCCACGTCAAATCTTCTGCCACTCCATTTACTTTTTCAAGCGCCTGATAAATGGGAACGGTTCCTACTGGGACTGGGCAATTCCGTATGATCCATTCTCTCGTTGTATGAATGTCCTTTCCTGTAGACAGGTCCATCATGGTGTCTGCACCCCATCTGATCGCCCATGTCATCTTTTCTACCTCTTCATCAATGGATGATGTCACAGCTGAATTGCCAATATTCGCATTGATTTTGACGTGAAAATGCCTTCCAATAATCATCGGTTCACTTTCAGGATGGTTAATATTCGCTGGAATGACTGCTCTTCCGCTGGCTACCTCCTCTCTCACAAACTCAGGGCTTAGCTCTTCTCTTAACGCGATAAACTCCATTTCAGGCGTAACAATACCTTTTTTTGCATAATGCATTTGCGTCACACAGGCACCTTGTTTTGCGCGGAGCGGCTCATGATGAAAATCAGTATGAACATGATGAAAGGACTCTTTTTCCTTAGAACGATATCCGTTATCTTCTGGTTTCACATGGCGCCCTTCATAGCTTTCTGTATCCCCTCTTTCTTCGATCCATGCTGCCCTAAGGCGTTTTAATCCCTTAGTGACATCAATATGGGCTCTCTCATCGGTGTACGGTCCACTCGTATCGTACACACGAATCGGTTCATTTTGAATGTTCCCCGCCTGTGTCACAGTTTTTGAGAGGGCAATCTCCCTTTTTGGCACTAAAATGTCAGGTCTTGATCCTTTCTCATACACCTTTCGGCTGCCGTCAAAGCTTGATAATAAGGATTGAGTTGTTGGGGTATTTTTCTTTTCTTTCATTTGCTGTTCTCTCCTTCTCTTCTTGTCACCGGACAGGATGGAATCAGCACCAGCAAAAAAACCAGGCTCTATGAACAGAACCTGGTTTCGTCGACAGAAATAAACATGAATGTCATTCATATGACCCATGTATCATCTTCAACTTCCCCACGCTGGTACGAGCCAGATCAGGTCCAAAGGGTTAAGAAGCATACACTTCTCTCTCAGCCCAACTGCGGGCACCCCTAGTCACATTTATTGATTTCCACAACAGTGTAGCATAGAGATGCCATGAAAAAAAGAAGTTTTAGGAAAATAGTTCCTTTCCACTACAAAAGAGATACAGCAAGCTTGATATGCACCTTTATATACATCATCTCTCCCAATCATTCGATAAAATATGAAATAATCATTGATCCTTTTCTCCTATTATGTATAGTTAATCTAAACTGAGAATTTTTATACAAATTTTCCCAAAGGAAGTTCTAGTCGATTGCAAACATTTCTCGCATTTATCGTCGTAGGATTGTCAATTCCTCTGCCAGTTGGAGCGATCACGGTTGAAATGACAAAAAGGGATTAAAAAACGGATTCTTTCATGGATGCTGAATTTGCTCAGTTTTTATCACTGCCATTTGTCCAAATCCCGCTCTGGCTGATCGGAGCAGTATTCTTAATAATTCGGATCAAGACATCCATTTAGCTGGCGAAAAAGTCAATAAATCATTCGCAAAAACGTACAGAAACGGCTTGCTTGTTGCGGTGTCCCCTGGAAACCTTGTGTTCTGGGTTTCAGTATTCGGTGCTGTACTGGCAGATGCATATCCAAAAACAGATTCATCTGAATTTATGCTGGCTTCAGGCGGTATTTTGGCAGGGATTCTCCTTCATGACATCGGTCTTCTCCCCCTTGTATCCTTAACAAGAAAGGTATTTTATTACTTGGATTTGGCTGTTTCTTTAACGATTTTTATACAAGCATCAAGGGTTATTTTTAAGAAAAGGCTAAAGTTCTTGAGGAACTTTAGCCTTTCTTATTCTCCAACCTATCGAGTCATGCCTGTTTGGCCTGTTTCAAATTGTGTTCTTCTCATATCTCTAAAGCGTGTGAAAGCACCCTCGTCTTTAATGACTTGGACAGCTCTTCCATCTGCATAACGAGTCGCTGCTTCTTCAACTTGTGATACGCCCTCTGACGTCAAACGTCCATCTGATTTAATGGCAATATACACATTTTCATCTGTCACCATCACCTGTGAGTCTGCAACGTGGTTCATTTTATTGACACGGTTGGCAATTTTTCTTGAACGCTGGACGTTCTCTTGTTTATCGTAGCCAGAGAACGACATTTGGTTATGATAGTTCATATCTCCATGACTGTAGCGTCCATCTCCACCTGCGAGAGGCATTCGATCATCGGCTTGAGGACGGGTGCGATAATCAACATTCGTTGTGTTCCCACCGTTCATCCCCTCCATGAGTTCAGAAACTGGCCCTTGATGATCTTGATTATTGTCAGCCGCACGGTTATTCGAATGATATCCGACTGGCTGACCTGATTGATTATGACGTGTATCTACACCTGCATTATCATTTGTACCACATGCCGTTAACCCAATAGGAAGAAGCACTAATGCGATCGTTTTTTGCCATTTTTGTCTCAAACGAAAAACCCCCTGTACAAATTCAATCTCATGAGCGCGAAACAGGCTCTGTTTTAGCATGTACAGTTTGGGAAAAAATCAAGCTGTCAGTTATAAACAAAAAAAGGAACGATTGAGATCGTTCCTTCCAGATTGTTAAAATGATCTTTATTTTAGCCCTTTGTCTCTTTTTCAGCGTGATAGAAAACCTTTGCAGTCTAGGAAGGGCGAGCACCGGAGCGGAGCGAATTTGACATTCGTGAGCACCGGAGCACAGCCCTGACAACGAATGCGAGGGTTTGTCTACACGCTGAAAGGAACGATTGAGATCGTTCCTTCTGTCATTACTCTTCTTCGTCTTCTTCTGGTCTTGCAAAAACAGATTGACCTGGATATGGCTGCATATAAGGCTGAGCTGGAAAAGCCCCCATTTGGCCATAAGGAACAGGATTCGGATAATGTCCTGGCCACGGCTGATGCTGCTTCATGCCATCATCACATCCGCAGTCTTCCTTGCCATAAGCTTCATTTGAAACGTTTGGATAAAAGCCTTGATTCACGTTCGCATTGGCATTTGGGTGCATATGGTGGTGCCAGTGATGCCCGTCGTTTGCATGATGTTCATAATGTTCCCCGTAATAAGCTGGCGCTTGATACGCAGGATAATACGGTTGAGCTGGGTATGGATATGGCATCATGTGATGGTGATAATATGGCTGGACAGGATAACAAAGACCTGAACCTGGTAAAATTGGCGATGCTGGCACCATTTGTTGCGGGTATGGATACATTGCCGGCATGTAATGTCCATGACCAAAACCATAATAAGGATCATATGAATCATGATGCTGGTGATGGTGATGATGCTCTTTATTCTCAGCCATTCCTCCTACCGCTGCGCCTCCAACATTCGGCATTTGCGGGAAATTAGGAAGGTTTGGGTAATTGCTTTGCTCCATATCTTTTCCCTCCTCCTTTTGATGCGGAATATGAATAAACGGATCATACCCCTTTGCCACTTCATCTTTTAGATGGCCTTTATTTTCATCATAAAAATGGTCCTTGTTATTTTTATGGTCCTTATTTTCATGATGAAAATGTTCCTTGTTATCTTTATGGTCCTTATTTTCATGATGAAAATGGTCCTTATTATCTTTATGGTCCTTATTTTCATGATGAAAATGTTCCTTGTTATCTTTATAGTCCTTGTTTTCATGATGAACATGATCTTTGTGATCCTTTTTGTCATGAACATGATCTTTCTTTTCATGAACGTAATCTTTTTTCTCATGATGTTCTTTTTTGGGAGGAGGCGTGAATGGCTGGTAGAGATTGGTCTGATAATAGTTCACATCGACTTGTGGAAAAACTGGATGCTCGATCTTTGGCACTGGCGGTACATAAGGTACCGGTTCATTTGGCTTTTCTTTCGGCTTCGTATCTTGAACTTGCACGACATCTTTTGGCTTTTCTTTCACATACGGATGTTCTTTCGGCTTTGGCATTTCTTTTGCTTTGTGATGATCTGTTTTTACAGGAACACCACTAGATGGAATCTTGATCTTCATACCCGGCATGATCAAATCTGGGTTACTGAGTTGTGAATTTAGTTTTTTCAATTCTTGAAAGTCGACTCCGTATTTCTTTGAAATTTTCCAAAGGGAGTCTCCTTTTTGCACAATATGAATTTTCAACGTTTTCCCCTCCTATGCAAAACGTGAACGTAACGGTTATGTCAGAAGTACAATATGTTTCACCATAAATTTATGCCTATTTACAAGCCGATATGATAAAAACTTGTTTTCTGATAGGAGGGGCTGATTTATTATTTAATGGCGAGCATTTTATTCAGTGCAAGTAAAGCCTCTTTGGTAATGTCTTCATTGACCTGAATCAAACCGACCGGATCACCTTTATCAATGCTTTCTAGTGACCATAACAAATGAGGAAGATCGATCCGATTCATGGTCAAACATGGACACATATCCGGATTGAGGGATTCAATTTGTTTATCTGGATGCTGATCGATTATCCGCTTGACTAAATTCATCTCTGTTCCAATCGCCCACTTGCTTCCTGCTGGCGCTTCCTTAATCGTATCAATAATAAATTTCGTTGAACCGGCAAGATCAGAAGCCCTGACGACTTCATGCGTGCATTCTGGATGGACAAGGATTTGAATGTCACGGTCTCTTTTTCTCGTTTCTTCAATATTCCGCACCGTAAATTTCTCATGGACAGAGCAATGGCCTTTCCATAAAATCATCTTGATGCGAGAAAGCGGCTGATCGGTGATGAGCTTTTCTTCTATTTGATCCCAGACAGCCATTTCTTCTAGTGAAATGCCTAAATCGAATGCCGTATTACGCCCTAAATGCTGATCAGGGAGAAACAGAATCCGCTCTTTTTGTGTGAGCGCCCACTCCAGCACTTTTTTAGCGTTTGACGATGTAACAGTCGCCCCGCCATGCTTGCCGACAAATGCTTTAATATCCGCTGTTGAGTTGACATACGTGAGCGGTAGGATCGTATCTCCAAACAGATCAGTGAGCTGCTCCCATGCTATATCCGTTTGCTTCATGTTCGCCATATCAGCCATTGAACAGCCTGCTCTCATATCTGGCAATAGGACCTTTTGATTCTTATTTGACAGCATATCTGCCGTTTCAGCCATGAAGTGAACACCGCAAAACACAATGTACTCAGCCTCCTGATTGTCCGCGGCTATTTGTGCGAGCTGCAGTGAATCGCCTGTTGCATCTGCAAATTGGATGACTTCATCCTTTTGATAATGATGCCCCGGTATAAAAAGCTTTGATCCAAAGGCCCGTTTAATGTCTAACACACGCTGCTTCATCTCATCAACAGAGCGGTGTTTATATTCTTCTGGCATCATGGCTGCATGTTGATTTGCGAGTACATCAAGCAGTGACATGAGTTGTTCCCCCTTTATGACTGAATTCCATATTCATACTAAAATCAAATGCTGGAGCAGAATGTGTCAAAAAACCAAGTGAAATAAAGTCGACACCTGTCCCCCTGTAACTTGGCAATGTCTCTAACGTGATGCCTCCTGAAGCCTCCGTCAGAATTGTCTCCGGCGTCATTTGTTTAAAACGTTTCACTTCGTCTGGAGAGCAGTTGTCAAACATGATGACATCGGCTTTTGCATCAATGGCTTCCATTAGCTGCGTTTCTGATTCAATTTCTACTTCAATTTTCACCATATGACCGGCATATGCTCTTGCTTTATCTACAGCTTCACGAATAGAGCCGCATGCGGCAATATGATTATCTTTAATCATCACTCCATCTGATAAGTCGAAGCGATGATTCTTTCCGCCTCCTGTCTTCACAGCGTATTTCTCTAACATGCGCAAGCCGGGAGTCGTTTTTCTCGTATCACAAATCGTAATCGACGGATCCGCTAATCGCTGCACCGCTTCATGTGTTAATGTGGCGATACCTGTCATGCGCTGCAAAACATTCAAAATGACCCTTTCTCCTTTTAATAAGTCGCTGACCGGCCCCTTTATTTTCGCCAGCACAGCGCCTGAATGAATCCAATCACCTTCCTCAAAAAACAACTCAGCTTGAATCTGTTCATTCAGCAGGCGGTACCCTATGTCAATGACTTGAGAACCTGCCAATACACCCGATTGTTTTGCGATGATGTATGCTGTTCCTTTCTTTTCTCCAAAAATGGCATCAGCTGATACATCTCCAAAGCCAATATCTTCTGTGAAAAAATGAGTCATCATTTGTTTTAACTGTAAACGTTCCATTTGGCACCGATCCTTTCATTTTTCATCATATGAATGTGGCCTTTTTCATGGACAATCTGCATGCCCCGCCACAAAGCATCATTCCGATTTGGATAATCCATTCGAAAATGGCCGCCTCTGCTTTCTGTACGAAGTAATGCAGACTTCACAAGGCAAATCGCTAATGCCCATTGATTGCTTAATTCGATCTGTTCACTTGTGATATTCTTCACATTCGTTTGCTGATAAGGGACTTGCTGTAATACTTGAAGCAAGGCCTTTAGCCCTTTTTCGTCTCTTACAATTGCGGCATATGTCATCATCCATTGTCTCAACTGATCCTCTGAAATCGCTGGGACGGACCATACTTCTTGAATAGAAAAAGATGGGACTATTTTTTTCTGTTTAGGTACCTGTTCAATTCTCCGTGCCGCTTTTTGTCCTAAAACGAGACCTTCCAAGAGAGAATTACTCGCTAATCGGTTCGCTCCGTGTAAGCCTGTACAGGCCGCTTCTCCGATAGCAAAAAGAGATGGAACAGTGGTTTCTCCATATTCATTCACGCAGATTCCGCCCATTAAAAAATGCATACCAGGGGAAACTGGGAGCCTGCCGCTTGCCATATCGACACCTGCCCGCTGACACATCGCATTAATTGCTGGAAAACGAGCTGAAAAATGTGGAATCTCGCGGATATTGAGATACAGATCATGACCTAATTGCTGCTCATGAAAAATAGCTCTAGCGACCACATCTCTAGGCGCTAAATCAGCTTGTGGGTGAATGCCTTTCATCATCCTCCTGCCTGTTTCATCTTCTAAATAGGCTCCCTCTCCCCGGACTGCCTCTGAAACGAGACCGACTGCTTTTCCAGCGATCGTCAAGAGGGTGGGGTGGAATTGAACAAATTCAAGATCTGCTAATTGTGCCCCGGCTCGATAGGCCATCATCAGTCCGTCTCCTGTTACAGAAGGGTCATTTGTGTTTGTTTCATATAGGGAGCCGCAGCCGCCCGTGGATAAAACAACTGCATCTGCGGTCATGGTATGGACGTGTCCTTTCTCATCTTTCCATACCACCCCTATGCAGGTTCCTTCATGGACCAATAGATCAATGACATGGTGATATTCGTATAAATGAATATGTGAGCCAAGCTGACTTTTTAAATACTGCACGAGGGTTTTGCCTGTTTGGTCTCCTCCTGCATGCAAAATGCGATGAGTCGTATGTGCCCCCTCTTTACCTAATTGCGGCTCGCCCGTCTCCGTCTGATCAAATGGACAGCCTTCTTCTACGAGCTGCTCCACCAATTGCTTTCCACGACTTACGATCTCTTGTACCGCCCTCTCATCATTGTGATCACAGCCGGCAGCTAATGTGTCTTGTACATGCTGATGAACTGAATCCTGTGCTGAAAAGGCAGCAGCGATTCCTCCTTGTGCAAGCATGGAATTACTAGAGGAAAATTGTTTTTTTGTCATCATGATAACTTGGCAGCTTTCTGAAATGGTTTTTGCAAAGGAAAGCGCTGCAATGCCTGATCCCACCACAATGACTTTTTTGATTGATGACACCTTCGCCCCTCCTGTCATTTACAACTGTCTTGACACATATCATTACACAACACTACAATAAATACAAGAAAAAATTTTCTCATAGGAGATGGATGGATTGGTTTATTTAGATTACGCAGCTTCTACACCTGTTTCAGAGGAAGCACTGCATGTTTTTCAGCAGCTAAGTCAAGATTGCTACGGGAATGCAAGCAGTCTTCATGATGCAGGTGGAAGAGCAAATGACATACTGACTTACAGCAGACAATCATTCGCTGCCATTCTTGAGGGCGAACCAGACGGCATCTACTTTACAAGCGGCGGAACAGAATCCAACCTTCTTGCGATTCAATCGATTGCAAATGGTCTGCCAGCACACAGGCAGCATGTCATCACAACTTCTGTAGAGCACCCTTCTGTTCATCATGCGGTTAGTAGCTTAGAGCGTCTTGGCGTGAAGGTCACAATCATTGAACCGAATCAAGATGGGATCATCACTAAGGACATTCTCAAAGAAGCATTATTGCCTGAAACAGGACTAGTATCTATTCAGCATGCTAATTCAGAAACAGGGATTATCCAGCCGCTTGCTGAATTAGCACCCCTTTTAAAAGAAAGGCACATACTTTTTCATACAGATGCCGTGCAAACATTCGGAAAGATTCGTGTGTCCATCAAGGAGCTTGGGGTTGATGCCGTTTCCATCTCTAGCCATAAAGTGTATGCACCTAAGGGCGCTGGTGCTGTCTATATGGGCGCACATGTTGCTTGGAAGCCTTTATATTCAGGTGCAGTTCAGGAAAATGGCTTCCGCCTTGGAACAGTGAACGTTCCATGCATCGGTGCTTTTGCTGCTGCGAGCGAACAATTGATGCTTAAGCTAGATGAGCAGCATCAACAGAATGAGCTGCTTCGTGATTATTTTCTTCAGCAGCTGAAAATGAGACAACTTCCTGTTCGTACACTTCAAAACAATGGCAATCGCCGCATGCTGCCTCATATTATTGGTTGTTTTTTTGAAGGGTTTGAAGGACAATATGTAATGTTAGCATGTAACCGGCATGGGATTTGTATATCGACTGGAAGCGCATGTGCTTCAGGTTATCATCATCCTTCCCCCGCTGTGAAGGCATTGCACATATCAGATCGTGATGCCCTTCAATTCATTCGACTATCATTTGGATCGAAGTCATCAAAAGAGGACATCGATCAGCTTTTGCATACATTTGAACAATTGCAAAAGGAGAAGAAAGGAGCATAAGACGTGGAGCAAGAGAGGAAACTAATTGGCGAAGAGAGAAGAAACGCCATTTTAGAGTGGCTGAAAGAAACAGATACACCGCTCACCGGAAGTTTTTTGGCTAAAAAGGCGGCTGTCTCTCGACAAGTCATTGTACAAGATATGTCACTATTAAAAGCAAAAAACGAACCCATTATTGCCACAAGTCAAGGCTATGTGTATATGGCACCGCAGCATGCGCCAGAAAGAGAAATTGAACAAATCATCGCCTGCAAGCATGATCCTGTTCGCACAGAAGAGGAACTGACCTTGATTGTAGACTTTGGTGTGACAGTGAAAGATGTGATCATAGAGCACCCTGTTTACGGTGAACTAACGGCCTCTATTCGCGTCAGTACTCGCAAGCAAGTAGCTGATTTCGTTCATCACATTTCTAACACGGGCGCCTCCTACTTGTCAGAACTAACAGACGGCGTGCATTTACATACACTCACTTCTTACAGTCAAAAGCAGCTTGACCAAGCCATTCAAGCGCTCGATGACGCTGGTTTTTTAATTAAAGACTAAAAAAATAGTGTCCTGCAAGGGACACTATTTTTCATTCGCTAGTTCATATGTTTGGTAGCTGCCGAGCAGTTTGACCTCACAGCCAATCGCTTCTAATTCCTGAATCGCGCCAGGGACAAGGACATCATCCATTTCTTTTTCTATATCTATAATAAATAAATAGTGTCCAAGACCTGTTTTTGTCGGACGAGATTCAATTTTTGACAAGTTGAGATTCCGCCAAGAAAAAGCAGATAACACGCGATGCAATGCACCTGATTGATCATCCTTTGGCAGACTGACCACAATGGTCGTTTTTGGCTTCGATGAGAACCCAGCATTCATTGGGAACGACGCCTTAGGATCTTTATGTAAAATAACAAAGCGTGTATGATTGTGCGGATAATCATGAATGTCTTTTTTTGCAATCGTTAAACCATACGTTTGTGCGGCAATTTCATTGGCAATGGCCCCAGCAGCCTCATCCGGATGCTCACTGATATATTTTGCTGCATAACCTGTTGATTCTACTGGACGATGCGGAATATCTGGGTACTGCTTTTTCAGAAATTGATGACACTGGGCAATCGCGTGCGGATGTGATTGGATCACATCTAATGTCTCCCAGCTTTCCGCTCTTGATGGGTGGACAAGCAAATGCTGCCGAATCGGTGCTGTCATTTCACCAACAATGGACAGCGCTTCCTCATGAATTAAATAATCAATCGTTAAGTTCACAGATCCTTCGAGTGCATTTTCAAGTGGAACGACCGCCAAATCTACTTCGCCTTTTGACACAGCATCCATACATTGCGGAATCGTTGCATAGGCACGCTGCACTGCATCTGTTGGAAAGCAAGAGCATACGGCCAAATGAGTAAATGTTGCCTCTGGTCCAAAATAACCTACAGTTAATTGCTTCATCTGCTATGATCTCTCCTTTTACGCCCCAGAACCTAGAATTTCAACTTTTTCGACAAATTCAAGTTTTCTTAATTGATTCATGACTGTATTGATATCATCTGCCATACCAGCCGTGCTAATGGATAGGGTGACATTCGCTCTTCCCTGCAGCGGAATCGTTTGGTGAATGGATAACACATTACAGCCAGAGTCCGCCACAATTTGAAGCAGCCTTGACAGAGCCCCAGACCGATCCTCAAGGTGGAAAAACAATGTGATGATCTGCTCTTTCACCATTGTATAAAATGGAAAAACAGCATCTCTGTATTTATAAAAAGCACTGCGGCTTAAATCCGCTTGTTGAACAGCATCGGCAACTGAATCCGCTTTTTTGCGATCGAGAAGCTTTTTGACTTCAAGCGTTTTTCGCATCGCATCTGGAAGGACATCCTCTCTTACTAAATAGAACGTTTCTTCTTTCACCTGTTTTCTCCCCTTTTAAAAACGGGAGAGCCCATGGACTGGACCCTCCTTTTGATCAATCAATAAATTCAAATTCAAATTCAAGCAGACGAATGATGTCGCCGTCTTTTGCACCACGCTCACGCAAGGCATCATCGACACCCATTCCGCGCAGTTGTCTAGAGAATCGTTTCACGGACTCATCTCTTGAGAAATCTGTCATCTTAAACAGTCGCTCAAGTGCTTTACCCGTTATGACAAACGTACCGTCAGGATCTCTTGTGATCTCAAATGGCGCGTCTCCCTCATCAAACCTGTACATCACGCGGTTATCAGACAGTTCCTCTTCATTATAGAGCGGGAATTCCGGTGTTGTTTCAAGCTGATTGGCGATTTCAAATAAAAGCTCACGAAGCCCTTCTCTTGTGATCGCACTAATTGGGAACACTTTATAGTCATCCGTTAATTTTTCTTTAAATGCCGCTAGATTGTCAGCTGCTTCTGGCATGTCCATTTTGTTCGCTACAATGATTTGTGGACGCTCAGTCAATCTCATATTGTATTGCTCAAGCTCTTCATTAATCGTCACATAATCTTCGTACGGGTCACGCCCTTCAAGTGCTGACATATCAATGACATGGACAATAACCCGTGTCCGCTCAATGTGGCGTAAAAATTGATGACCTAAGCCAACGCCTTCGTGCGCTCCTTCGATCAGTCCTGGCAGATCCGCCATGACGAAGCTTCGGTTATCATCTGTTTCGACAACTCCTAGGTTCGGCACAAGCGTTGTGAAATGATAATCCGCAATTTTCGGTTTCGCAGAAGAGACAATTGAAAGCAGTGTCGACTTCCCGACACTTGGGAAACCAACAAGTCCAACATCTGCAAGTACTTTTAGTTCTAAGATGACGTCACGTTCTTTTCCCGGCTCACCGTTTTCAGAGAGCTGCGGTGCAGGGTTTGCCGGTGTTGCGAAACGTGAATTTCCACGTCCGCCTCGTCCGCCTTTTGCAATGACTGCCCGCTGTCCATGCTCTGTTAAGTCAGCGAGTACTTGTTCCGTCTCTGCATCTGTCACGACCGTACCGGGCGGAACTTTGACAATCATTTCTTCCGCATTTCGGCCATGCTGGTTTTTACTCATTCCATGCTCGCCGCGATCCGCCTTAAAATGGCGCTTATAACGAAAGTCCATCAACGTTCTGAGTCCTTCGTCTACTTCAAATACAACATCTGCACCATTTCCGCCGTCGCCGCCAGCTGGCCCGCCTTTTGGCACATATTTTTCACGACGGAACGCCACCATACCGTTTCCGCCGTCACCGCCTTTAACATACACTTTAACCTGATCTACAAACATAACTTCCTCCGTTTCTCTGCATCACATATCTCGTTCTTGCCTCAAACAAAGCTCAATCATGGACTCATGACTTGTCACATGAAATTGAGCTACACTCATACATGGATAGTTTGCGTCATGAAACGCATTTAACGCATCCAAACTTGTTAATTTTCCTTTGAAATCAAAATATAAGACCACATCATTCTCTTCTTGATCTGTTTGGAACGTGACCGTTAAATGATTTTCAGTTTTTTGGCAAACTGATTGATCGAATATCGAAAACAACTCCTGTGATACCGTTAGTAGCTGCGATTCATATGCTGATAAGTCTCGGGTTTCACCAAGCACTTCATATTCTAGGGTGATAAAATGCGACTCCCAATTAAATGTTAGAAAGTAATAGGCCAATTGGGGAATTTTTAAATTTGAGAGTTTGGATTCATGCTGTGCTTCAATGACCATTTCTTCTATAATTTCAAACACCCGGTCATATTTTTCTAATGTCAAGTTGCCCTTGATCAGCTGCAATTTATTCATCCAATCGTGTCTTGAACGACTGAGCAGATAGATCAATTCATTTGTTAATGCAACGTGAGTTAATTTTTCGTTTTGTTTACTTGGTATCTCTTCCATTATCGCACTCCCAATCGTTTGGTCTCTCTTTTAGGAGTCTTATCATCACTATGTCTCCCTGAATTATAACAGAGAAGACAGCATAGAAAAACACTAGTTATGTGAGGAAAGGTTGTTTTTTCTGATCTATAGGAGAAAATGAGGCAAAGTCAGCAAACGTTCTTTGATATTTATGGAGTGCATCTTCTTTTATCATCTTCGATACTACTTGTAAAAAGTGAAAAAAACTCCAGTCAATGACCGGAGTTTTTAGCAATTATTGTGCCGCAGGATATACGCTCACTTTTTTACGGTCACGACCGAAACGTTCGAATTTAACCGTTCCGTCGATTTTAGCGAAAAGAGTGTCGTCGCCTCCGCGTCCAACGTTTTCACCTGGATAGATTTTCGTTCCACGTTGACGATAAAGGATAGAACCACCAGTTACGAATTGACCATCAGCACGTTTAGCGCCTAAACGTTTAGACTCAGAGTCACGTCCGTTCTTTGTAGAACCTACCCCTTTTTTAGATGCGAAAAATTGAAGATCTAATCTAAGCATGAAGTTCACCTCCTATTTTTTTGTAGATATTCTCACATAATCGTGATAATCTCGTTCGATTGTCTCTAAGGAAACGACCATGCCTTCTAAAAGCAGCTGGGCTTTTTCAAAGGATACTGGATCTGTATCAGCTGGCAATTCAAAAGAGAAATAGCCGCCTTCTTCACCAATATCGAGCAGTGGATCCATTCCTGTCAGTGCAATAATTGAATTGACTGAGCCGAAAACAACAGCAGATACACCTGCACAAACGAGATCCTGACCTTTTTCAGCAAACTCGGCATGTCCAGTCATCTGAAAAGACGTAATGCTTTCATCTGCTGCCGACCGAGTAATGGTTGCTTTGATCATATCACTCACACGCCTTAAGCGTTGATTTTTTCGATAACAACTTTAGTGTAAGGTTGACGATGACCTTGTTTCTTGTGGTTGTTTTTCTTCGGTTTGTACTTGAACACAGTAATTTTCTTACCGCGACCTTGTTTTTCAACTTTAGCCGTTACTGTTGCTCCAGCAACTGAAGGGTTACCCACTTTGACAGTGTCTCCGCCGACAAACAATACGTTTTCAAAAGTTACTGTTTCACCTGCTTCAGCAGCTAGTTTTTCAACATAAACAGTTTGACCTTCTTCAACTTTTACTTGTTTACCACCAGTTTCGATAATTGCGTACATCTCTGCACCTCCTAATAAACTCAGACTCGCCGAATACAGGGGGCCTTAGGCTCTTTACACCTGCTTCGCGCGGTTGTAGCACGGGTGCTACATATCCATAACATTAAAAAATATATCAAATTAGACGCAGAATGTCAACGTATTTTCATCACTAGTACGGCAAAAGGAGCTCTTCCATTGAGGAGGTGGTTCTTCGATCTGAAAAATACGCATGGAGCAGTTCATTTTCGTCAAGCTGGCTCATTTTCACGCCATCTCTTTCAATAATAATCGGATGCTTACAGCCTCTTTGGAATCGCGCCATTACTTCATATACTTTTTCCTCAGCGCTCGCTCTCAGCGGAATAAGCTTTTCTACCTTTTGCTCTTTTTTACCGTAATAGCGTTCTAGTAAAAAGCGGACCCTGACGTAATGCCGCTGCCGGTGTTCCATTACGAGTGAATAGGCTAAAAAAGTGAGCAGCACCCAGCCGTTGAATTGCAGCGGCGCAAACAAAAGCAACCCTGCAGTCAATAGAACGAAAAAGACAAGTGAGCCTTTTATGGCAAGGGTATGTGCACGTTGGAAAGGGTAATATGCTGATAAGAGCAAAAAGAATAATTTCCCGCCATCAAGCGGCCAAATAGGCAAAAGATTCACAAGGAAAATCGCCATATTATAAAAAGTGAACATCGTAAAAATGTCGTGCGAAATAAGAGAAGTTTCCATGAAAAGCCATGCCATAAGCTGGAGCGGTACATGCTGGAGCGGCCCGCATAAAATGACCGCCAACTCTTCCTTTAGCGGACGGTTCCCATGCTCTTCTACTTCTACCGCTCCGCCAAATGGCAGTAAAAAAATCCGCCGAATGCGCCAATGATAATAGCAAGCAGCCGCTGCATGTCCAAGCTCATGGACAAAGACGATGATGAGCAGACAAAGCAGCGGCTTGATTTGACCAGAGAGAATCGCAAACGCCATCACAATCCACAGCAGCGGATGAATGTGAATTTTCGTCAGCATGACCAGCCATCTATTCAAAGGTCATCACCTGAATAGGATCGATAAACTGTTCATTTTGCTTAATGGCAAAGTAATACGTGCCCTTTCCTTGATCATCAAGTGAGATCTGGCCAATTTTCTCACCCTTATCGACAAAATCGTATAAGGCCACATCGGCTTCCTTTAATTGACCGTACCAGCTATAGCTGTTATCCGCATGCTGCACGACCACTGTAAGCCCAGTGTCACTTTTCTTTTTTACCTCTACCACATAGCCTTCTTTCATACTGTCAATGGCTTCAGCCGATGTTTCGACTTTGACACCTGCTCCATTTTGCGTAAAGGATTCCTGCACTTTTCCAGAAGCAGGTACAGCCAGTTCTTGGTTCGCTTGTACATCTTTTTGGTCTGCCTTTTTGTCGGTTAAAAAGGCAAGGGGGTTTCCAACTGTTTTCTCAAACCAGTGATTGGCAGCAGCAAATTGAAAATCTTGCTCAAAGGTCTGCGTAATGATCGGCTTCAGCTGCTGAAACGGCCCTGCCTGACCTTTAAATGAAATGGCTGCAATCAACACAAGGGACGCAGATAATAAACATTTAAGCACAAAAGCATTGGGGTTAAATAACGGATGCCGATATTTCTTCGGCTGGTGAGACGACGACTCAAAGGAAGACGACCCTGAATGCTTTTCTTCCTCTGTCAGCATGACCCATGGAGGGATATCTTCTTTTTTCTTGAAAGTCGTCTTCTTAGGTGGAGCAGCTGGCTGCTTCGTTTTGCGGCGCTGCGCGATTTTCTTTCGGTACTCGTCCACTCTTTTCATGAGATCACCCTTTACATACAAACAGTTTGTACATTTTATGTGACGACCTCATCTGATATGCAACAAAAAGACCGATTCTCATCGAATCGGTCTCATCTTACTTGAATGCTTATGCTCTTACACCAAAAAATGCTTTCAGCTTCGCAAACATTCCTTTGTTTTCATCTTCAAATGATTGAAGCGGAACAGATTCGCCTAGTACACGGCGGGCGATATTACGATACGCAATCGATACTTTGTTTTTAGCATCCATGACAATCGGTTCACCATTGTTTGAAGCCTTAATCACGTCATCATCATCTGCGACAATGCCAAGAAGGTCAATCGATAAGTGATGTACAACTTCATCCACATCCATTGAATCGCCACTTTTCGCCATGTGTGTACGAATACGGTTGACAATCAAACGAGGTGGTTCGATATCTTCTTGTTCTAACAAGCCGATGATACGGTCAGCATCTCTCACAGCTGAGATCTCAGGCGTCGTCACGACAATTGCCTTATCTGCACCAGATACAGCATTTTTAAAGCCTTGCTCAATTCCAGCAGGGCAATCAATGACGACATAATCAAAGTCTTGTTTCAATGATTGAATTAATTCTTTGATCTGCTCCGGCTCTACAGCCGTTTTATCGCTTGTTTGAGCAGCGGGTAAAAGATACAAAAGATCCTCAAAACGCTTATCTTTTACAAGCGCTTGGTGAATTTTACATCTTCCTTCTACTACATCGACTAGATCATAAATAATGCGGTTCTCAAGCCCCATCACGACATCTAGATTCCGAAGGCCAATATCGGTATCCACTAGACACACTTTTTTCCCTTGAATTGCTAGTGCTGTGCCTAAGTTTGCAGATGTTGTTGTTTTGCCAACGCCGCCTTTTCCTGAGGTAATCACAATAGCCTCGCCCAATTTCACATTCCTCCCTCAAGCCTTGTCAGATTAGGTCTTATATGAGCCAATTGCTGCAGGCGTTCAATGATCATGTTGCCATCTATATCTAAATAAGCACATTCCATTTCGTTTCCATCTTCTTTTTGATCTGGTGCACGGTTAAACACTTGTGCGATGCGAAGCTGAGTTGGAATCATACGAGATGCCGCAATGACAGCTTGTTTGTTCCCATTACATCCAGCATGTGCTACGCCTTTTAATGCGCCGAGCACAAAAATATTTCCCCCTGCACGAATCGTTCCGCCAGGATTGACATCTCCTATTAATAAGAGATCTCCTTCGACATACAGCACCTGTCCAGAGCGCACAATTTTGGCTACAGAGGTAATTTCGGCCTCTGCTTTTAATCGTCTCGCCTCTTCAGTTGACATGACGTCACTTTCAATGGAGTGAATGACGAGATGTTCATTTTCAGAGACCGCTTCAGTCAAACGCATTTCCTGATCCTCTGTTAAATACCGAAAACCAAGCTTAATATGCACATTAACCTTATGCCCTTCTCTACCATCTGTATATTGCTCAAGTAAAAGAACCTCTCGCAAGCCAGAAAGAAGGTCATCAAACGAACAGTCATCATTTAACTGTAATGTTAATCCGTTTTTTGTACCTTTTATCGTCACATATTGCTGTTTTTGAGTTTTCAAGATGCTCACCTCAACAACATACTCATTTCGCCGTAATTGGACAAACTCCTGCTTTTATTCGTCGATCAGTCCTTGTTTCATATTGATGAAAAAGAGCCTAAGCGGCACAACAAGTATGAGAGACGCAGCAGTATTTAAAAGAATCGTTGGAATAAAGCGTTCGATGACATACGTATTAAACGGCATAATCCCTGGTTGAATTGTCGCTTGAACACCGTATACATAAAACTCCATCACGGAAACAGCAATAATCGACAGAAAGACGACCACTAACATATTCGTTTGCAGAACTTTAAAGGCTTTCGCTAGCAAATAGCAGAGCGCTCCAAAGCCAAACATATGAACACCAAGTATGCCTGTATACGAAATATCATATAAAAGTCCAAAGATAAAACCGAAAATCACACCATATTTTTGATTCACAAAAGCAGTCATAAATACAAGTGCGAGTAAGATGAAATGAGGAGCTAAAATTTGATTGTCTGAAACAAATGGGAGCTTCACTAGATCGACAAAAATACTGTCAAATACGAAGATAAACAACATGACGAAAGCAAGAAGGACACGTCTCACGAGCCTTCCTCCTTCGTCAATTCAGATGCATCTGCCGTACTTGAGCTGCGATTCACCACAATCACGCGGTCTAAATTGTTGAGTTCGGCCGCTGGTTCTACATAAATAATTTTTGTCAGGCCGTAATGATCTGGTTCGATTTCACTCACCTTACCAATCGTCAAGCCTTGCGGGAATACGCCCCCTGCTCCAGATGTTTCAACAAGATCTCCTTTTTTGACATCTCCATCTGCATCAGATTTCAGAATATTCATTGTCAGCATTTTTTTCTTACTGTCATAACCATTAATAATTCCGTTGAGTTCTTCTTTGCCCTTTTTCGCAAAAATTTTCGTTGAAATTCTATTATTTTGGTCCGTAGAGCTTAGCAACCTTACAGTTGAAGTAAAATTGTTGAGCTTATCACTTTCAATTTTCCCAATTAACGCACCACTCTCATTTGTGACCGCCATATCTTTGTCAACGCCTTGTTTTTTCCCTTTATCAATCATCACAAAGCTATCCCAAAGGGACGGGTTTCTCGCGATAACCGTTGATAGAATTGGCGTATAATCACGAATAGAGTTCACATATCCGAGCTGCTTGCGAAGCTTTTTGTTCTCATCTTCTAGTTCTTGAAGTTTCGCCTCATATTGAGTTTGTCCATCAAGTTTTTTTCGGAGACGCTCGTTTTCATCATATGTGTTCTTTAAATCTTGTACGTTCCCATAAATACCGGCAATAAATTGTGATGGTTTATGAAAGACACCTTGAAAAAAGCCTGTCGTATCCCCCACTAATTTTTCCGGCCATGAAGCACCTCTGCCGCTTTTCACTGAAAAACCAATCATGGCCACCAGTACGATGACACAGACAAGGAGCAACATTAATCTTTTATTCATAAAAAACTGCGGCATGTCTTACACCTCTTTATTTACGCCCGATTATCGATTATCTTTAGATTTTCCTTTGAACAAATGAATATGCTCTAGTGCTTTTCCTGTTCCGATCGCCACACAGTCAAGCGGGTCTTCAGCAATAATGACTGGCATCTTCGTTTCATCACTAATGACTTTGTCAAGATTACGAAGCAATGCACCGCCGCCAGTTAAAACGATTCCACGGTCCATAATATCTGCTGCCAGCTCAGGCGGGGTTTTTTCAAGTGTCATTTTCACCGCATCGACAATTGTTTCCACCGTATCGCGAAGCGCTTTTGCAATCTCATCTGCCGTAATAGAGATCGTTTTTGGCAGACCTGTTAAAAGGTCACGGCCGCGAATATCCATCTCATCATGTACATCAGGCTGCGCAGAACCGATTTCCATTTTAATGGCTTCTGACGTACGATCACCGATCATCAGGTTATACGTTTTACGGATGTAGCTGCTGATCGCATCATCCATTTCATCTCCTGCCACGCGGATCGACTGTGAAGTCACAATGCCGCCAAGAGAAATAATGGCTACCTCTGTTGTACCGCCGCCAATGTCCACAACCATACTTCCTGTTGGCTCCCATACAGGCAGGTTAGCACCGATCGCCGCAGCAAATGGTTCTTCAATAGGGTATGCGTCACGTGCTCCAGCTTGTCTTGTCGCATCAATGACTGCACGCTCTTCTACAGCTGTAATACCAGATGGTACACATACCATCACGTAAGGTTTACGAGCAAAAAGCCCTTTGCCTTTTAATGCTTGATTAATGTAATATTTCATCATTGTTGCTGTCGTCTCGTAATCTGCAATGACTCCGTCTTTCATCGGGCGTAGTGCCACAACATTACCAGGTGTACGGCCAATCATGTTTCTAGCGTCATTTCCGACCGCCACTATAGACTTCGTATCAGTTTCCAAAGCTACGACCGAAGGTTCTCTTACAACAATGCCTTTTCCTTTAATAAAAACAAGCGTATTCGCTGTTCCAAGATCTATTCCAAGGTCTTTTGTACCAATTCCAAACATATGTATGTATCTTCCTTTCTTAAACCAAAATTCCCTTTAGGGAAAAACTCATAAACTCTATTATATCGTAAAACATTGAAAAAAAAAGTGTTACAAATACCCTTTTTCCTTCAAACTCACAAATTTTTGATCACCTATGACAAGATGATCAAGCAGCTGTATTCCAATCAGCTTTCCACATTCAAAAAGTCGCTGTGTAACTTCAATATCTTCCCTGCTGGGCGTCGGATCTCCAGATGGATGGTTGTGCACACATATAAATGAAGCCGCCGAACGTTTAAAGGCCTCTTTGAAAATTTCACGCGGGTGAACGATCGATGAATTCAAGCTTCCAATAAACACGGTATGTTTATGAAGAACTTGATTTTTGGTATTGAGATAAAGACAAACGAAATTTTCCTGTGTCAAAAATCTCATATCTTCCATCACAAAGTTCGCTCCGTCTTCTGGTGTGCGGATCACATAGCGGTTATCCGTCGTTTGATGGTGTAATCTAGTGCCGAGTTCTAAAGCAGCTAAAAGAGAAATCGCCTTCGCCTTTCCAACTCCTCGGATCTTCGACATTTCTTCAATTGAGGCTTCTTTTACAGAGCGAAGACCGCCAAATGTTTGCAGAAGTCTTGCGGAAATTTGGAGAACTGATTCTTTTTTTGTGCCTGTTCTTAGAAGGATCGCAACAAGTTCATGATTTGACAAACTGCTGGGCCCGTATTTGATAAATCGTTCTCTCGGTTTTTCATCATGAGGGAAATGCTTTAGCAGCATAGGGAAATCGTTCAGGATGACCACTCCTTTTAGAA
The DNA here is from genome assembly GCF_002998735.1 of Bacillus sp. NMTD17. Classification (NCBI taxonomy): domain Bacteria; kingdom Bacillati; phylum Bacillota; class Bacilli; order Caryophanales; family Bacillaceae; genus Bacillus; species Bacillus sp. NMTD17. Next base: position 173,233 of record NZ_PVRH01000005.1, on the reverse strand, counting down.
TTCCTTCCTGTCTTCAAAAAGGGGTGATTCCAAAGGTTTCAAGCACTCTGACTGTTTTCGCAATAGGTAGACCTACAACGGAAAAATAATCACCATCTATTTTTTGAACAAACAGTGCGCCTTTCCCTTGAATGCCATAGCTTCCCGCTTTATCAAGGGGCTCGCCCGTATTGATATAGCGATCTATTTCATTTTGAGTCAGCGTCCAAAATGTCACTTCTGTCTGTTCATAAAATGTTTCTTTTCTATTCTCTGACTGAACCGTGACACCCGTCAAGACTTGATGTGTCTTTCCTGATAATAATTGAAGCATGAAAGCCGCTTCTTTCTTATCTTTTGGTTTCCCAAGACATTTGCCGTCAATTGCAACAATTGTATCTGCACCAATGATCACAGCTTTAGGATTTAATCTTTGAATATCATTTGCTTTTTGTTCTGCCAACCATTGGACGTTCTCAGCAGGAGAAAGGTTTCGATTTATTTCTTCTTTTAAATGACTTGCTTGAATGTCATAAGAAAACCCTGCTAGATCAAGCAATTCTTTTCTTCTAGGTGATTGAGATGCGAGAATCAATTGGTTCATGTTTGTTCATCCTTTCAGGGTTTAGCCTAAGAAGTAAGATACCCATTCATCCTAGCAAATGTACATCTTACCGACAATCTACGAAAATTCATTTTTCATGTACCTTCATCATTATGTTGGATGTAAAAGAAAAAAACTAGTCATTTTTTGACTAGTTTCGTTTCTAAAAAAATGATTTTACGTATTTAATTGATCAAGCAGTGCCTGCTGAGATTTCCAGCCGTTTTCAGCAGTTGGGTCATTTAATAGCTGCACAGCTTTTAGCAAACTGCTTTTAGCCGATGCGTCCGCTGTTTTGGCACTTTCAAGCTCAGAAACCAGCTGCGTGACTTCCTTTTGATCCACTTCATCGCCGGCAATCACTTTAGAGGATAATACAGATGCCTTTTCTATTAAACTAGTCAGCTCATCCGGTACTTGAAATGAGAGCTCCTTTCCTCCCCACGCCTCAAAGTGCTGATCGATCAGCTTCTTCCCTACAGCGCTTGTCATTCCCTGCTCTGTCGCAAGCCCAGCAATGACATAATATCCATCATCCATTGAGACCTTTTTCCCTGCATACCCTGCATCTTTTAAACTGCCAACTAAGTCATCTGCTCCTTTTTCAGAAGAAAATTTCCCAGCCTGTACAACAAAGGTTGATAAACTGCCAGAGGCACTTTTTTCATCGTTGTTCTCTTTTGAGTCATCCGTAGTACCTGCTTTCGGCGCATCCCCGCCGGCTTTCATCGATGATTGATTTCCAGATCCAGATGCCGAGACACTGATATCTCCTCCTGATGGACTTGGTGTACCATCTTGACTTAAACTAAGCGCAAACACCCCAAGGCCTGTCCCAAGAACCACCGCAAACACAATCGTTGTCATCACTCTCTTGAAGGGGCCGCGGTTTTTACCAAACTTCTGATCAAAGGAGCCTTTTTTCTTTTGATAAGGCGTGACGACCTTTGGATCAGAATGATAAATATGATCAGCTGCATCATCCCACTGGAAATCTTCTTCTTTCGGTTTAGACGAATCTTCCTGAGAAGCCGCTGTCTCCTGTTCCGACTGCCTCTTTTCCTCCCAATTCGAAAACGTCACTTGATCTTCCTGCTTTTTTGGCGGCTGATGATCATCTTCATGCAGCATTTCTTCCTTGCCATTAATATTGACCTTGAGCCCTTGTTTTTTTGCCTGCCTCTTTTTCACTGTCATTCCCCGCTTTCTGACATGTTTGTAAGAAAGACCTTTCTGTCCAATGAATCAGCGCGAATTTAACCCGTCCTTCTTTCTGTTTCACACTTTAACATAGCAGTAAAAAAAAAGAACAAGACTTTTGTCGGCAGGGCAAAAAAGTGTTCGCCAATTTTTTCACCCCTTCGACTAGCCAAATAGAAACAAGACAGGAGCACCAAAGAGATACAGCCAAAAAGAAAAAGCGATCGCAGGAACAAAGGGGAATGGCTCGTCTAATTGAAAGGAAAAGACCTTCGCATAGACCATTCCAGCGATACATGAGAGAAAAAGCATGAGAAGGAACGGCTTGAATCCAAAGCAAAACGCAAGCAAACTGAACAGCTTCATATCAGCTCCGCCCATGCTATTTGGCTTAAAATAATCTAGACTAGAAAACAAAAGAATGCAAAAAATCAGAGAAGCCGCTCCTTCCCACCAAATAAGGAGCGGTTCCAGCGTGCGGTATATGACGAAAAGAGGGAAAAAGAAGAGAAACAGCTCGTTCGGCACCCTCATATAGAGAAGATCACTCACGACAGCAATCACGAATAAACTACAAAGAATCACAAGGAAAAGACCTTCAAACGAAAAACCAGCGATCCTATAAACGAACAAAAAAAGACCGCCTGTCAGCAGCTCAACCGTTGGATATAGCCAAGACAACCGAGTGCCGCAATGTTTACAAGACCCCCTCCATACAACATAAGAAACGAGCGGGATCATCTCATGCAGGGAAAGCGGCTGTTTACAGACTGTGCAGTGAGAGCGAGGGAAGAGAATAGACCGCTTCACTGGCAGCCTTTCGCCAACGAGATGAAAGAACGACCCCATCGTGATGCCTGCAAGAAACAGAAAAATCTCAATCATACATGGTGCTCCTTCCGGGAATAAGATAGACCGGATTTTACCATGACCCTATCCACTAAAGCATCTAGTGAAAATATGATTTTCCCCCTTTTCTACATATAAAAAGAAAAAGACGCAGGAGGCATCAAAGCCATTTGCGTCTTTTCGTTACCCGATCATACGATTTCGTATATCTGAAATAAAATAAAGAGAACCTGTCACAAGGAGCACCGCTAAAGGATCATCACTCTTTTTCTGAATCCATTCAAGCACTGCACGAGGGTCATCACCATATGATTTTGCCTCTAACTGACTGCACGCATAAAGTTTTTCAGCTGATTCCGCTCTTGGAAAGTCAAACGAAACAAAATGAATAGATGAACTAACAGCTTCAAGCTTTTGAATCATTTGCTTGTACGGCTTATCCTTTAAAGCACTAAAACAAACATGCACTTGTTTACCAGAAAAATGAGCTTGTACCGTTTCAATTAAACGGTCGATTCCCTCTTCATTATGAGCGCCGTCTAAATAAACTGCTGGATGGTCTTTGACTTTTTCAAATCTTCCAGCCCAAACTGCATTCCGAATACCTTCATATACCTGTTCTTCTGTCACACTAATATAGCCTTCTTGCTCCAGCCATTCAATGAGTAGAACGGCAAGAGAAGCATTTTGCCGTTGATGCGTTCCAATTAATCCTGTTTCAAGCTGCGGATACTGCCTTTTTGATGTGTGTAACGTAAACCGTTCGCCTGTTTCTGTTGGCTGCTGCTCACCGAAGGTACAAGTATGCTGTAATGAGATGCATTCCGCATTCTTTTCTTTTGCGATGTTTTGAATGACCCCAAGTGCTTCCGGTTGATGAACAGCAGTGATCATCGGAATATTCTCTTTGATAATGCCCGCTTTTTCAGATACAATCTGTTCAAGTTTGTCACCTAAAATTGCCATATGATCATGACCAATTGACGTAATCGCTGTTAAAATAGGTACGGCAACATTTGTTGAATCAAGTCTTCCGCCAAGCCCTGTCTCTAATAGGACAAAGTCTACTTGGTGCACATCGGCAAAATAAGCAAATGCACATGCGGTAATGATTTCAAATTCTGTTGCTGCGCCAAGCTCGGTTTGATCTAATTCATCAACAAAAGGCTTGATCTTATTCACCAAACTCAGCCATTCTTCATCCTGTATAGGCGCTCCGTTCACGCTGATTCGTTCATTGAACGTTAAAATAAACGGGGAGGTGAAGGTTCCGACCGAATAGCCTGCAGCCTGTAAAACGGAACGAGTAAACGCAATGGTTGAACCTTTTCCATTTGTCCCTGCAACATGCACCGCTTTTATGCGTTGTTCCGGATGGCCTAGTCTGTTCATCAGCCACTTCATTCTTTCAAGACCCGGTTTTACACCAAAGGCCAGTCTACTGTGAATCCACTCAATGGCTTCATGATAGGTTGTAAACAATGTCATCTCTCATTTCATACGAAATTTTCAAAAAAGACGACTCCATTTTGTTAGGAGCCGTCTTTTCAACTTTATGCTTTCAGCTCTTCAATCCGCTTTTGAACAGCTTCGCGTTTTGCGACATAATCACGTTCTTTCGCACGCTCTTCTTCTACGACACTTTCAGGCGCTTTTTTCATAAAGCCTTCGTTGCCAAGCTTTTTCTGGACGCGTTCTACTTCTTTTGTCAGCTTATCAAACTCTTTTTGCAGACGAGCAATTTCCTCATCTAAGTTAATTAAGCCTTCAAGCGGCAGAATGAGCTCTGCTCCAGAAATAACAGCCGTCATCGCTTTATCACTAGCTGGGACATCTGTGCCAATTTCAAGAACACTTGGGTTCGTGAAGCGCTCAATATATGAACGATTCTTCTCTAAACGTTCTTGTACATCAGATGTGGATGCTTTGATGTAAAGTTCGACTTGTTTGCTCATTGGTGTGTTTACTTCACTGCGAATGTTACGAACAGAGCGAATGAGTTCAACAAGCAGTTTCATGTCAGCAGAAGCTTGATCATTTGAAAGCTCCGGCTTCACCTCAGGCCAAGCTGCTACAGTAATGGACTCACCTTCATGCGGAAGATGCTGCCAGATTTCTTCTGTTAAGAACGGCATAAACGGATGAAGAAGTCTCATCGTTTGATCTAATACGTACGCAAGGATCGAACGAGTCGTTTTTTTCGCTGCTTCATCTTCACCATAAAGTGGAAGCTTCGCCATCTCAATGTACCAATCACAGAAATCATCCCAAATGAAGTTGTATAAATGTCTGCCCACTTCACCGAATTCATACTTGTCAGCTAGCTGTGTGACACTTTCAATCGTTTCATTTAAGCGGGTTAAAATCCATTGGTCAGCGACTGATTTTTCTCCAGTCAAATCAAGTTCATCATACGTTAAGCCATCCATGTTCATTAAAGCAAAACGCGATGCGTTCCAAATTTTGTTCGCAAAGTTCCAAGTGGATTCAACCTTTTCAAAGCTAAAGCGAAGATCCTGACCTGGTGAGCTTCCAGTCGCTAAGAAATATCTTAATGAATCTGCACCGTATTGATCAATGACCTCCATTGGATCAATTCCGTTGCCGAGCGACTTACTCATTTTACGTCCTTGTTCGTCGCGGATCAGTCCATGAATCAGAACGTCTTTGAACGGTTTTTCTCCTGTGAATTCAAGACCCTGGAAGATCATGCGAGAGACCCAGAAGAAAATGATGTCATAGCCTGTAACAAGCAGGTTTGTTGGATAGTAGCGCTTGAAGTCTTCACTGTCTGCATCTGGCCAGCCCATTGTAGAGAAAGGCCAAAGCGCTGAACTAAACCATGTATCAAGCACATCGTTATCCTGTTCCCAGTTCTCCAGATCTTCTGGCGCTTCCAGTCCAACATATACTTCTTTCGTTTCTTTATGATACCAAGCCGGAATGCGGTGTCCCCACCATAGCTGACGAGAAATACACCAGTCACGGATATTTTCCATCCAGTGTAAATACGTCTTTTCAAAGCGGTCTGGAACAAATTGAACTTGGTCGTCCCCATTTTGAAGGTTGATGGCTTCGTCTGCCAGCGGCTGCATTTTTACAAACCATTGAGTAGATAAATAAGGCTCAACGACAGCTCCGCTTCGCTCACTATGACCAACTGAATGCATGTGGTCCTCAATTTTGAACAAAATACCCTCTTCTTGTAAATCTTTCACAAGCTGTTTACGGCATTCGAAGCGGTCCATTCCTTTGTATTGCAGTGCATTTGCATTCATTGTGCCATCTTCATTCATGACAAGAATACGCTCTAGCTCATGGCGGTTTCCAAGCTCAAAGTCATTCGGGTCATGGGCAGGTGTAATTTTCACAGCTCCTGAACCAAACTCCATATCGACATAGTCATCACCAACGATTGGAATCTCTCGGCCTGTAATTGGTAAGACCACTGTTTTTCCAATCAAATGCTGATAGCGTTCGTCATCAGGGTGCACGGCAACGGCTGTATCCCCAAGCATGGTTTCAGGTCTTGTCGTCGCAATTTCAATTGAACCCGTGCCATCTGAAAGCGGGTATCTCAAGTGATAAAACGCACCTTGAACATCTTTATAAATGACTTCAATATCAGAAAGTGCCGTTTTCGTCGCTGGATCCCAGTTAATGATGTACTCTCCGCGATAGATAAGTCCTTTTTCATACAATTGGACAAACACTTGGCGTACCGCTTTATTCAGACCTTCATCTAATGTAAAACGTTCACGTGAATAATCAAGACCAAGTCCCATTTTCGCCCACTGGCTGCGAATAAAGTCCGCATATTCTTCTTTCCATTTCCACGTTTCTTCCACAAATTTCTCCCGGCCAAGGTCATAACGGCTCACGCCTTCTTCGCGAAGCTTTGCCTCTACCTTTGCTTGGGTCGCAATACCGGCATGGTCCATTCCTGGAAGCCATAGAACATCATAGCCCTGCATCCGTTTCATACGCGTCACAATATCTTGAAGTGTAGAATCCCATGCATGCCCAAGGTGCAGTTTTCCCGTCACGTTTGGTGGAGGAATGACGACTGTATATGGATCTTTCGTTTTGTCATTTTGTGCTTCGAAGAATTTCCCTTCAAGCCAGTACGTATAGCGGTCTTTTTCAATCGCATTTGGATCGTACTTTGTTGGCATTTCTTGATTATTTGTTCCCATTTGTGTAACCTCCACATTTTTTCGGCTGATGAAACATAAAAAAAGCCTTTCCATCCTTATAAAAGGACGAAAAAGCTTTTTCGCGGTACCACCTTTTTTCATGGAACACATAGACGTGTCCCATACACTCTAAAGGATAACGGGGTTCTCCCGAATTTCTCTACTTGTTCATTCAAGAAATTAAGCTCACAGGCGACCTTCCAAACAAGTACATCCTAGGAAACCTTTCAGCTCATGGTCTCCCTCTCTTTAGGGTCTTGCTCGTACTCTTCCTGATCCACGCTTACGATATATCACGTTCATCAGCACATACTCATCTTTTATTTATATTACTAAATGCCTTTTGTTTTCGTCAATCATCTTTTCCGCTTTTCTTCTTCTTTATACAAATTGGGCAGGCACCCTTTGCCCTATTACCCATATGATAATAACAAAATGAAGAAGGAGGGCGTTTGCTTTGAAGAAGATCAATCCTTACACACTTCCCCCCTGGCTGAGACAAATTCGGGCAGTGGCCTCCCAAGTCGTTCTCCCGATTGCGATATTTCAAGGGTTTCGTACGATCATTTTCCCCACGACATTTGACGTCCTCATCCTAGGTATTTTGATTTTTCTCGCCTGCGCCTTTCACCTTGATTGGTTTTAAACTCTCGCGCTTATGTACCGGCCAATATGAACACAAAACAACCTCGTCATTCCGCTGATGACGAGGCACTTTGTTCTTCTTCAAGCCGTCTAGCCTGCTCAATCTCATGAATCTTCATGACGATCGGCTCTGAATTTTTCATCTGCCAATACGCTCTTAACAGCCGCTGACAGCTCTCCATTTCATCCTGCCCGCCTGCTTCATAGGCTTTTACTGTATCAAACAGACCTTGCGGATAAGCAAGGTAACTAAGAAACAAATGCAGCTCTTCCTCCCGAAGAGGATTTCCTTTTTGGTACGTATAAAACAAGGAAGTGCATTCAGGACAAGACGTAGGATAGGTTTTGAATGTCCGAAAGTAAAAGGTTAGAAGGTCATAAATGGGGGCGGCTTTTTTAGACCGCTCAAAATTGGTGAAATGTCCTGTGCCCACATCATTATACAAAAAGTGATGAATCGACAGCTGCCCATGATTTAACACAACACGTGTTGTCTCTTGATCTTTCATTTCTTCATGCCAATCTTCTAATCGTTCAAGCGCAAATTCGCTGGCAGACATCGCCTCTGAAAAATACATCGCAGCAGCCAGCTCAAATGGTGACATATACCAAGTCTGCTCTGCCCGCTCTATGAATCGTTCATACATGTCTTTCTCTGTTTCCCATTTGGTCTTGATTTGTGTGTAGTGCGCTTCTATCTCTTGCTCTGTGATATCCATCATCACTTCAGTCCGCTTATGAAGTCTTGCAATCTCTTGAAATAAATATTCATGTTTATCGTCCTGCTCTTCTCTCTTTTCATTCGTCAGCCACGGCATGAGATAGTATGCGTACTGGCTTTCTCGATGACTTGAGAAAAAAGAACCGCTCTTCGTCCGATAAATCGGCACAAAAGAGCGATAGCCCTTTGATTCTAGTTCAAGCATTTGCTCTGTAAACTGCATATGTCGACTGGCTTTTACTCGCTTTAGGGCAAATATGCCCTGCTTTGTATATACTTTGACAACAGCAGGACTGACAGGTTCAATGTATTCCGCCTCAAGCCCGTATTCGTATAGGATAGATTGGATTTCATCCACGTTCACTCACCACATTTTCTCGGTCGGTCATCGCTTGTTATGCATTGCTTTTTTGATATTCAGGAATATAAAGAATCTGCCCTTCTTCAAGCTCCGCATCAACCGATAATGAGTTTGTGCGAAGGAGCTGCTGCACATTCAACTGATATCGCTCACAAATAAGATCGACCGTATCTTCTTGCTGAACTATACATATTTTCATGCGAGAAAAATCTTCCTCCTCCTGCTTAGCAAATAGCTTTGTTAAATAAAGAGAGTTCTCACTGCCAGACGTTTCTCTCTCGTCATATTCAGGCTCCTCTTCTTCTTGAGCTGACTCATATACTTTTGGTGCTTCTCGTTCATATAACCGTCCGAGCTGGTTCGTATCATCCTGTTCCTGTTCCTCTTGCTCCTCTTCTACGTGGTAAGTGGGTGATTCAAATATTGGATACGGCTGAACCGTTTCTTCCAGCTCTTCGGCTGCTTCCGGATCTTTTCTCACTTCCACCTCAAAGAACGTATCTTCCCGCTTCTCTTCTTCTAAGAGCTTAGGCGGTTCAAAAAATGGTGGTTCTTGCACCTGAGCTTCAGGTAAGGAGCGATAACCAAGCGCCACTTCTTCTTGGCTCTCCGTTTCCTCCAGTTCTTCCGATTCTTCCGGTTCTTCGGTTTCTCCCTCTTCTTCCCTACTCACCAGCTCTATCTCAATTTCTTCTTCCTGTTCTTCTTGCTGTTCTTCTTGCTCGGCGCGTGTGTCATGCTGTAATACAGCCTGTTCCTCATATTCTTGGCTCTCCGTTTCCTCCAGTTCTTCCGATTCTTCCAGTTCTTCGGTTTCTCCCTCTTCTTCCCTACTCACCAGCTCTATCTCAATTTCTTCTTCCCGTTCTTCTTCCTGTTCTTCTTGCTCGGCGCGTGTATCATGCTGTAATACAGCCTGTTCCTCATAGACCTCACGTTCATTGCCTTGCAGCTCTTCTTGTTCCTCATGCTCTGGCTGCAGCTGATAATTGTAGGTCACATCGCCATATTCTTCTTCAGGACGATGGACAAATTCATACGGCTCCTCTACCTCTACAGGCGCTTGAGGCATTTTCTCGTCTAATAGACCCTCAATCGCCAGATCAGCTTGAATGGTGAGCAAACGATTTTCTGTCAGCTGGTAATCAAACGCATCAATAAACACAAACACATCATTTAAATGACTGATTTTATTCTTAGGGATGGTGATATCAACCGGGAATTGATGCAGAAGCTCCGCCGTTCCGTCTTCTCTTACCTTCACCTCATCAGCTTCCCTGTATGATGCATAGGAACTCAATTCACCCAATAGCTCCTCTTGATTTATGTTGTATTCTCCTGTTAGCTCGAGTGAACCTCTAATCGAAACATAATCATTCACTTCTTGAACGAGAATGTCAGGATCGAGAGAAATTGACAGCAGCTCACTGACTTCCTGTCCGCTTTTGAAATAAATGGATTCTTCTACCGAAAACTGTAATCGATTGTTTTGAGACAAGTCGGTGTCCTCCTTTCATCTAATCCTTCAAAATAAAATTAGATGTCAATACAGATGTATGTGAGAGGCAGTGAAAATATGATTGGTTTTCAGCAACACAAAAAAGCCGATATGTCCCCATACCGGCTTTCGTTTATCGACGCAGTTTTTGAAATACCTTTTCCACTGTCTCAATCGTATATTCGATGTCTTCATCTGTATGAGCTGTTGACAGGAACAGTCCTTCGAATTGAGAAGGAGGAAGGAAGATGCCGCGATCCGCCATTTCCTTGTAAAATTCAGCGAATAAAGCGAGATCAGCGGTTTTTGCTTTGTCATAATTGACCACTTCTTCATTTGTAAAGAAGAATCCAATCATCGAACCCGCACGGTTAAACGTTAATGGAATTCCGTGTACTTTCGCCGCTTTTGAAATGCCTTCTTCCAGCCGGTCTCCTTTTCGTCTAAACTCTTCATAAGACTCAGGTGTCAGCTGTTTTAAGGTTTCTAAGCCTGCTGTCATCGCAAGAGGGTTACCAGATAACGTTCCTGCTTGATAAATTGGACCGCTTGGTGCAATTTGTCTCATGATATCCGCTCTTCCGCCATAAGCACCGACCGGGAGACCGCCTCCGATCACTTTACCAAGGCACGTCAGATCAGGTGTGATGCCAAAATAGCCTTGCGCGCAGTGATAATCCACACGGAAGCCAGTCATGACCTCATCAAAAATGAGTAAAGCTCCGTATTGCTCCGTGATGTCTCTCAGCCCTTGTAAGAAACCTTCTTGCGGAGGAACAACCCCCATATTTCCTGCAACCGGCTCGACAATGACACCTGCAATATCGTCTCCAAACTCCTGAAAAGCAACTTGAATGCTCTCTAAATCATTGTACGGCACTGTGATCGTGTTGCTTGCAGTCCCTTCAGGTACACCTGGGCTATCTGGAAGCCCTAGCGTTGCGACACCTGAACCCGCTTTAATGAGCAAAGAATCGCCGTGGCCATGATAGCAGCCTTCAAATTTCACAATTTTATTTCTGCCTGTAAAGCCGCGAGCTAGACGAAGTGCACTCATGGTCGCCTCTGTACCAGAGCTGACCATACGAATGACTTCAATGGAAGGAACTCGCTCTGATACAAGCTTAGCTAATTCATTTTCAACTAACGTGGAAGCACCAAAGCTTGTCCCCTGTTCCGCAACTCGTTGAATACTTTCAACCACACGGTCATTCGTATGCCCTAAAATTAGCGGTCCCCATGATAAGACATAATCGATGTATTCATTTCCATCAATATCATATATCTTGGCGCCTTTGCCTCGTTCCATAAAAATCGGGTCTGTGTTAACTGATTTAAATGCACGCACAGGGCTGTTGACACCACCAGGCATTAAATGCTGCGCTTCTTCAAATGCTTGCTTTGATTTTTCATAGCTACGTCCCATTTCAACGTCCTCCTGTCTATCCGTTCTTTATTCTGAGAGCCATTTGGCTGCATCTTTTGCATGATACGTAATGATGAGCTCTGCTCCTGCACGTTTCATGCTTGTCAGCATTTCAAGAACAAGCTCTTTTTCAGAAATCCAGCCATTTTGAGCAGCGGCTTTGACCATTGCATATTCTCCGCTCACATTGTAAGCAACAACAGGGAGTGTAAATTCATTTTTGACATCACGCATAATATCTAAATAAGAAAGGGATGGTTTGACAATGAGGAAATCAGCCCCCTCTTCTACATCAGACTGCGCTTCTCTGAGTGCCTCTAAACGGTTTGCAGGGTCCATTTGGTATGTTTTACGATCTCCAAACTGCGGTGTGCTATGCGCCGCGTCACGAAACGGGCCGTAAAAAGCACTTGCATATTTCACAGCATATGACATGACAGGTACATGAATAAAGCCAGCTTCATCAAGTGCCTCACGAATGGCCACAACAAATCCATCCATCATATTGGAAGGAGCAATGATATCTGCACCTGCGCGCGCTTGGCTAACAGCTGTTTTCGCTAAAAGCTGAAGAGATTCATCATTTAAAATTTCACCATCTTCAACGATGCCGCAATGTCCATGATCTGTATATTGGCATAAGCAAGTGTCTGCAATGACCACAAGTTCTGGGAAATGCTTTTTGATCTCAAGCGTCGCTCTTTGAACAATGCCATGGTCGTGATACGCCTCACTGCCCACATGGTCTTTATGATCTGGAACACCAAATACAATAATTGATTTGATGCCTAGGTCGACAAGTTCTTGGACTTCTTCTTTTACAAGGTCCACTGAAATGTGATAAACACCCGGCATTGAAGGGACTTCTTTTCGGACATTTTCTCCCTCTACAAAAAAGATCGGATAAATGAAATCAGATGGTCTTAAAAAGGTTTCTCTGACTAATTCTCTCATTCCTGCGCTTGTCCGCAGTCTGCGGTGTCTGTTAAATTTCATCATTGGTTCAACTTCCTTTCAGATAAACGGCACATCAATTCAAGCATTCCGTCTACCGTATAAGTATCTGGGGTTTCAGAAGAAATCCCGTATTGAAGCAGTGCCTCTTTTGTCAGAGGACCGATCGTCACAAAACAGGTGCCAGAAGCAGCCAGCTTCGCTGCATCTGCCTCCATGGCATGCATAAATGAATGGACAGTGGATGAGCTCGTAAATGTAATAAAATCAAATGATTGCTTCGTCATCGCCGTTTTGAGAGCGGCAATACCTTCCTCATCCTTGACGGTTTCATATAAAATCCATTCCTTTACTTCTATGCCAAGCGGAATGAGGGTTTTCTTCACGACATCTCGAGACAGGTGTCCTTTTGCTACAAACACACGCTCTCCCCGACGCACATGGTCAAGTAACGCATCTGCGAGCTCTTCCGCTATGAATCGTTCTGGTACCACATCCACCTTCAAGCCGTGCTGCTCAAGATAGGCAGAGGTTTTCTCACCTACAGCAGCCACTTTCAAATGCGATAAACTCTTATGTAAATGATGGTCCTTTATGTAGCTCAGAAAAAAAGACGCACCATTCACACTCGTGAAAACAAGCCATTGGCTATTTTCTAAGTCCTTTAAAAAGGCCTGCGCTTTTTCTTTTGTGAGCGTAGGCTCAAACCGAATAAGAGAGGTTAAAACAGCATGGCCGTTCAGCTCTTCAATCTTTTGCTGAAACACACCCGCTTGACGTTCATTTCGAGTGACAAGCACCGTCTGTCCGTGAAGCGATTTGCCTATGGTCATTGGGAGGACAGATCCTTTTTCACCTTGTCGATTAAATCCTTTGCTCCCTTATCAGCCATCTGCTTCGCACATGCTGTCCCAATTGCCTCAGGGTCAGTGCCTGATACAGTTTCTCGAATAATCGTGTGTCCGTCAGCAGATGCCACAAGACCCGTCAGTTCAATTTCATCACGCTCATTCATCGTTGCATAGCCAGCGATCGGCACCTGACAGCTGCCATCCATTTGTTTGAGGAAGGCTCTTTCAGTGAGAACCGTTTTCTTCGTATATTCATTCGTAAATTGAGCGAGGAGCTGCAATAGCTCTTCATCATCCCCGCGGCACTCAATCGACAAAGCGCCTTGGCCAACGGCGGGCAGGCAAGTCTCAGGAGATAAAAATTCCGACACAACCTCTTTGCTCCATCCCATTCTGGACAGCCCAGCAGCCGCTAGAATAATGGCATCATATTCTTCATTTTTCAGCTTTTCCAATCTTGTATCAATGTTTCCTCGAATCCATTTAATTTCAAGATCTGGTCTTTCCTGAAGAAGCTGGGCACTGCGCCGTAAGCTGCTTGTTCCCACAATAGCACCCTTCGGCAGCTCATGAAGACGCAGATGATCCTTCGAAATAAGAGCGTCCCTTACATCTTCACGCTCAGGAATACAGCCGATGACTAAACCTTCAGGAAGAGCAGCCGGCATATCCTTCATACTGTGAACCGCCATATCGATGTCATGATTCAGCATCGCCTGTTCAATTTCTTTGACAAACAGTCCTTTTCCGCCAACCTTTGATAAGGTCACATCTAAAATTTGATCACCCTTTGTCACAATCTCTTTTATTTCAAAAGAATAAGAAGGGTTTAGTTCAGACAGCTTTTGAATAACCCATTTTGTTTGTGTAATTGCAAGCTTACTTCTTCTAGAACCTACTTTAATTGTACGCAATACGTCTTCCTCCCGACAATGCCCTTTAGACTCATCATTATTTATTGAAACCAATGAAAGGTTGATAAGCTACCAAGCAGAAAATAATTGATCATCAGCACAATGAATGAACCGACATTCCACAGTGCCACGATTTTGCCCTGCATATTTCTCACCAATCTGATATATAAGTAAAAGCCGTATAAAAACAGCATAATAAACGAACCAAGCACCTTTGCATCTGTCCAGTACAACGTATCATACGAAATATATGCCCAAATGATGCCAAGAATCAAACTAAGCAAGAGCATTGGCACACCAATAATGTTTAATACGTACGCCATATGATCAAGCTTCGATAAATCTTCAATTCTCAGAAGCCATTTTCCCCATTTTTTCTTTTTCAGCAAACGATATTGAAAGAGATAGAGAAGGGAGAAAGCAAATGAAAGTGAAAAAGCACCGTATGATAAAATCGCCATCGTAATATGAATCACAAGCAGTTCACTCGTCAGCTTCCCCGTTAGTTCTGCTGAGTGGAGATCAGATGGTGTAAAGGTGTGAATCGCCATCATGGAAAAACCGATGACATTTGTAAAAAAGACAATAAATTCAACACGCAATACTTTTGTGAGAACAAGTGAAAGTGTCACAAGCACCCACGTATAAAAATATAAACCCTCTGCTACATTCAACACAGGGAATCGGTCTGTTTCCATCATAATATAGAACATGTAGACTGTTTGCAGCAGCCAGACAATAGAAAGCAACCAGAAAGCCATTTTTCCAGCCTTCCGGTTGTGTTGAAGAAAATCTATGAAATAGAACAAGACACTTAGTGCATAGATCAAGGTCGTCGCTTCGCCTAGTCTCGCTACAATGGATTCCATCATCGCTTAATCACTCACTGGCAACTGTAGCAAAGCCTTGTGCCATATTTGGTTTGAACAGCTGAAATGACCCTTGCTCCACCTGTACAGGCTCCACCTTTTGCTCTTCATCTTCAACCTGTAAATCAAAGATTTCTTTGAAGAGTAAAAGTTTTTCCTCTGCATTCGGCTCCGCGGCAATTTCTTTTGCCTTTAAGATAGGATCTTTCAGCATTTGATTAATAATGCTTTTCGTATGTTTATTTAATAGCTTCATTTCACGGTGTGTGAGGTTCGGAAGCTTTCGTTCAATACTCTGCATCGTATCCGCTTGAATCGTCAGCGCCTTTTCTCTAAGTGCAGAAATGACAGGAACCACACCAAGCGTATTCAGCCATTGCTTAAATTCCACAATTTCTGCTTCAATGAGGAGCTCAACCTGCTCAGCCACCGCACGGCGCTCTTTTAAGTTGGCTGCCACGATGCCCTCAAGGTCATCAATGTCATACAAAAAAGCACCTTCTACTTCAGAAATGGCTGGATCTAAATCACGGGGCACAGCAATATCCACCATAAATAGAGGTCTGCCCTTCCGCTTTTTATTCGCACTTTCGACCATTTCCTTTGTAATGACAAATTGTTTCGCACCAGTGGAGCTAATTAAAATGTCCGCTTCGGATAATGTTTTTTCCAATTGGTTTAAGCTTTTAGGCTCTCCTGAAAAACGACCCGCCAATTCTTTTGCTTTCTCATACGTTCGATTGATGACCGTTACTTGACCAATCCCTTGACCTTGAAGGTTTTGAGCCGCTAGTTCGCCCATTTTACCCGCACCAAGAATCAGGACATGTTTATCAGAAAGACGTCCAAAGATTTTTTTTGCAAGCTCGACAGCTGCATAGCTGACAGACACGGCATTAGACGCAATGTCTGTTTCCGCATGAGAGCGTTTTGCAACGGTGACCGCCTGTTTAAATAAATAATTGAAAACGGTACCAATGGTCTTCTCCTCTTGAGCTACTTTAAAGCTAGAGCGCACTTGACCAAGTATTTGTGTTTCGCCAATCACCATGGAATCAAGTCCACAGGCCACACGGAATAAATGCTCAACCGCTCCATCATTTTCATAGAACTTCAAATAAGGAGAGACATCTTCTTTTTCTAAACCGAACCAATCGGCTAAAAATCTTTTTATATAAAACCGTCCAGTATGAAGCTGATCTACCACTGCGTAGATCTCTGTTCGATTACATGTTGAGATGACGATATTCTCTAGAATGCTTTTTTCTTCTTTAAGCTTGGACATCGCTGTTCCGAGCTCGCTCGGTTCAAAGCTCAGCTGTTCCCGTATCTCAACAGGGGCTGTTTTATAATCTAAACCCACAACAAGAATATGCATAACTTCAGCTTGCACCCCCAACGCCCTGTCTAATTTATAATAATTACAATATAGAATTTATTATTTATAATGATTATAACATATATTCATTTTTAACTGGATGAAAATTGTGAACAGATTTCAAAAATGTTGTGATATAGTAGAAAAATGTTCGACACTAATTATGCCATATCATCACTTCAAGCAATTTACCAGATTTGGCGCGTGCGGACAAATGATCTGCTTAAAAGAAGGTGACATCTTTGAAGAAAAAATCCATTTTGCTGCCGCTCACTTTGCTGGCTGTAGCGCTATATGCCATTCTCTCAGGAGGTCAATTTGACATTTGGAAGGATCAAGAGAAATGGTATACACTCATACTGCTTTTTGGCCTCGCTTTCTTATATCAAGGAAAGAAGGAGCAAGAAAGCGCTCATGTGTTTATCGGTATGCTTATGACGGGCCTTTCGCTACACTTTATTCTTCAACCAAAATTAGACCACTGGCCAGACACATTTACGATGATCGTATTCATCGTTGGACTTGCACTCTTTATGAAATCATCTCAGAAAAAAGAATATCGTATTGAAAGTGTTGTTCTCATTGCACTCGGTCTGTTCCTTTATTTCTTTCAGCAAATTACAAAACAGCTAAGTTCCCTTTCGATCCCTACTTCCGGTTTTGAATTGTACT
Source organism: Bacillus sp. NMTD17 (assembly GCF_002998735.1). NCBI lineage: Bacteria > Bacillati > Bacillota > Bacilli > Caryophanales > Bacillaceae > Bacillus > Bacillus sp. NMTD17. The sequence continues at coordinate 156,116 of NZ_PVRH01000005.1, read as the reverse complement.
GGCCTTATGTACTGATTGCTGTCAGTCTCCTCTTATTATTTTTAAAAAGGAAATAACTTATACAATAAAAAGGCATCTGTCCATGACAGATGCCTTTTCTTTTAGCTGTTAATCTTCGCAAGGATGGCATTCCAGGCTTCGTCTTTTCCCTTTTTCGTTTCAGAAGAGAACAGGACTAGTTCGTCTGATGGGTCAATGTCGAGTGTCTGTTTGACGACTTTCGCATGTTTTTCCCATTTGCCTTTTGGAATTTTGTCCGCCTTTGTTGCGATGACGATCACGGGAACTCCGTAATATTTCAGGAATTCATACATGTTCACATCATCTACTGATGGCTTATGACGTAGGTCCACAATTTGGACGACTGCTTTTAATTCTTCACGCATTGTAATATACGTTTCGATCATTCTACCCCAGGCTTCGCGCTCTGTCTTTGATACTTTAGCAAAGCCGTAGCCTGGAACGTCCACAAAATGGAGCATATCATTGATGATGTAGAAATTAAGCGTTTGAGTCTTACCTGGTTTAGAAGACGTACGCGCTAAATTTTTACGATTAATCAATGAGTTGATGAACGAGGACTTCCCAACATTTGATCGTCCAGCAAGAGCGATTTCAGGCAGTCCCCCGCTCGGGTACTGCTCTGGTTTTACCGCACTAATGACGATATCTGATTTTGTTACTTTCATCTTCCCTCTCCTACCAACGCTTTCTCAAGCACCTCATCTAAATGTGAGACCGGAATAAAGGTTAGTCCTTCTCTCACACTTTCAGGAATATCATCAATATCCTTCTCATTGTCCTTTGGAAGAATAATGGTTTTCAGTCCTGCGCGATGTGCGCCTAATGCTTTTTCTTTTAGTCCGCCAATTGGAAGCACTCTTCCTCTTAACGTAATCTCTCCTGTCATACCAACCTCTTTTGACACAGGTCGTCCTGTGAGTGCTGATACAAGAGCCGTCGCAATGGTGATACCAGCTGATGGCCCGTCCTTTGGAACCGCACCCTCTGGAACATGGATATGAATATCATGCTTTTCATTAAAATTAGGATCAATGTTCAGTTCATCTGCTTTCGAACGAATATAACTGAATGCCGCCTGTGCAGATTCTCTCATGACATCACCAAGCTTCCCTGTTAACAAGAGCTTGCCTTTACCCGGTGAGAGTGATACCTCAATCGACAAGGTGTCTCCGCCAACAGTGGTATACGCAAGTCCTGTGACAACCCCCACTTGGTCTGTCGTTTCAGCCTGGCCATAACGGTAAAGTCTTTTTCCGAGAAATTCAGATAAATTCTTTTCCGTCACCGTGATGCGTTTGCGGTCTTCAGCCACAATCGCTCTTGCCGCTTTTCGGCAAATCGCCGCAAGCTGACGCTCTAATCCACGAACACCCGCTTCTCTTGTGTAATAGCGAATCGTATCATAAATCGCTGCTTCACGAAGCTGCAAGTTCCCTTTCTTTAATCCGTGCTCCTTTAGCTGCTTCGGCAGAAGGTGATCTTTCACAATTTCTGCTTTTTCAACCTCTGTATACCCTGCAATCGTGATAATCTCCATTCTATCACGAAGTGGACCTGGAATGGTTGCTAAATTGTTGGCAGTGGCAATAAATAGCACCTGAGACAAATCAAATGTTTCTTCAATATAGTGATCGCTAAAGTTATGATTTTGCTCTGGGTCTAAGACTTCGAGCATCGCTGAAGATGGATCACCTCTAAAATCAGAGGACATCTTATCGATTTCATCTAAAAGGAACACCGGATTCATCGTTCCTGCCTTGCTCATTCCGCGAATGATACGGCCTGGCATCGCACCTACATACGTTCTTCTATGTCCACGAATCTCAGACTCATCGCGCACACCGCCAAGGGAGATCCGGATAAACTTTCGGTCAAGTGATTTGGCAATGGATTTGGCAAGTGACGTTTTCCCTACCCCAGGAGGTCCTGCTAAGCAAAGAATCGGTCCTTTTAATGAATTGGTCAGCTTCTGTACAGCAAGATATTCAAGCACTCGTTCTTTGACCTTTTCCAGCCCGTGATGCTCATCATCTAAAATTTCACTTGCAAGCTTTAAATCTAGACGATCTTCTGTATAGATGCCCCATGGAAGGCTGATCAGCCAATCAATATAATTTCGAATCACAGAGCTCTCAGCAGAGCTTGAAGGAATTTTTTCATAACGATTCAATTCTTTGAGCGCCGTTTCACGAACAGAATCCGGCATGCTCGACTCTTCGATTTTAGACATTAAAGAACTGACTTCTCCAGTTTTTCCTTCTTTGTCTCCAAGCTCCTTTTGAATGGCTTTCATTTGTTCACGCAAATAATATTCTTTTTGCGTTCGTTCCATTGAACGTTTCACGCGCTGCCCGATTTTCTTTTCAATCTCGAGTACTTCTTTTTCATTGTGAATTAAGCTGATGACCCGGTTCAGCCGTTTTTTGACATCCACTGTTTCCAGTACTTCTTGTTTGTCCTTTAATTTGAGCGGCAGGTGAGAAGCAACGATATCTGCCATTCTCCCTGGTTCCTCAATATCCGTCACTGTTGCATATGTTTCAGCTGAGATTTTTTTTGAAATTTTTATGTATTGATCAAAGTGATCTAACAATGTACGCATGAGTGCTTCTGCTTCTGCGTCCTTTAAATCTTCTTCTGCCAATTCTTTTATGTCGACGGACGTATAGTCCTCCAGCTCTACGTATGATTCGATCTGCGCTCGATTCAAGCCTTCAACGAGTACACGAATCGTTCCATTTGGCAGCTTCAGCATTTGTTTAATTTTTGTGTAGGTGCCGACTTTGAAAATTTCCTCTTCACCTGGTTCATCTATTGAAATTTCCCGCTGTGTTGCTAGAAAAATCATATGATCGTTCATCATCGCCTGTTCTAATGCTTGAACAGACTTCTCGCGTCCAACGTCCAAATGCAAGACCATTGTTGGATAAACAAGTAAACCTCGCAATGGAAGGAGCGGAACATTCTTTTTGATTTCATCTGCCATGTTGATTGACACCTCCGTCACTAGTATGAATCATTATAATATACCTGTTTCAGTCTTGTACAATGTAAAAGACTTGAGAAATGTTGATCTTACCGTAGTATACCCTTTCTTTTTATCATGAAAAAGAAAAAAAGATCTATTTCACTAAAAAATCCCCATATGTGATGGGGATTAAACAGATTTTCTTTTCATTTCGTCTTCTAGTCCATCTTTCTTCTCGTCTGGCGGGTTGACCAAACACTGATCCAGCACTTCTTGGAAGTGCTTCACAGGCACAATGGTGACCCCTTCAATCTCTTTTAAGATCGACTGCTGGTTGTCATAAGGAATAATGACGGTTGTGGCACCAGCTTGTTTCGCTGCCTTAATCTTCGGTATCACACCGCCGATCGGCTTCACCTGACCCTGCAATCCGATTTCACCCGTCATGGCTGTCAGATGATCGATCGGGATTTGATGTATGGCTGAGAAGATCGCGGTCGCCATGGCAATCCCAGCAGACGGTCCATCAATAGGGGCACCGCCTGGAAAATTAATATGGATGTCATATTCATTTGTCCGAATGCCTAAATTTCGAAGCACCGTTAATACATTTTCAACTGACCCTTTGGCCATACTTTTTCGTCTAATGGATTTCGACTGATTGCCAATGCTTTCTTCTTCTGCAATGCCTGTAATGTTGATACTGCCTTTTTCAAGCGCCTTACAGATATTCACTTCAATCTCAAGCAGGGCGCCGCTGTTTGGTCCATAAACGGCCAGTCCATTGACTACCCCCACTTTTGGCTTTTCTGGTACTTTTTGTTCATATCTTGGTGTCAGCTGGCTTGAATGAATGACCCATTCTACATCTTCGATCGTGATGTCTTTTCGGTTTTCCGTGACAGCCATACCAGCGGCAATCTGCACCATGTTGACCGCTTCACGTCCATTTTTCACATAGGATGTTAAAAGGTTCAGCCCTTCATCACTTAATTCCTTTTGAATTTTTTGGACAGCCTTGGCAGCGACGATTTTCAGTTCATGCTGGTCAAGGTCCTTAAAGAAAATTTCCAGACACCTTGACCGGATTGCTGGTGGAATTTCGTCAGGCGTTCTTGTCGTGGCACCAATCAATCGAAAATCGGCCGGAAGCCCATTTTGGAAAATATCATGAATGTGATTTGGGATTTGGGTATTTTCTTCACTGTAGTAGGCACTGTCTAAAAAGACTTTCCGATCTTCAAGCACTTTGAGCATTTTGTTCATTTGGATCGGATGCAGCTCGCCAATTTCATCGATAAACAGAACCCCGCCATGAGCATGTGTGACGGCTCCTTGTTTTGGCTGCGGAATGCCTGCCTGTCCCATTGCTCCAGCCCCTTGGTAAATCGGGTCATGCACGGAACCAATGAGCGGGTCTGCGATGCCTCGTTCATCGAATCTCGCGGTTGTGGCATCGAGCTCTACAAAGACCGCATCTTTCTTAAACGGTGAATCAGCGTGACGCTTCGCTTCTTCCATCACAAGACGGGCAGCGGCTGTTTTACCGACTCCCGGTGGTCCGTAGACGATGACATGCTGAGGATTCGGCCCGCATAGTGCCGCTTTTAGTGCACGAATGCCGTCTTCCTGCCCTACAATATCTTGAAACCCCTTTGGCCGGACTCTCTCTGATAAAGGTTCACTCAGCTTGATTGACCGCATCTTTCTGAGTGCTTCCATTTCTTTCTTTGACTCTTTGTCTATCGTCACCTTTTGTGTGCGCTGATTTCGCAGTAAGTTCCAAAAGTACAGCCCGATGACGATACCAAAGAACAGCTGTATGAATAATACGATTCCTGTCCAGCTCAATCGGTGCTCCCTCCTTCATCTATCGTATGTATTGGTTTCTGTCTGCTAGTATTTCCTAGAGCTGGACGGAATAAACACAACTTCCACGATAAATAAAAAACTCCTGAATCAAAAAGATTCAGGAGTGAGACTACCCTTATGCAGATGTTTTCGTATCTTTATTGACGACTGTGCCGTCCTTTAACACAAGACGCGGCGACTCGCCATCGGCAACCGTTGCACCAGTGATCACACATTTTTCAATATCATCACGTGATGGAAGGTCAAACATCACATCAAGCATGATGCCTTCAATGATTGAACGTAGACCACGAGCTCCTGTTTTACGCTCAATTGCTTTTTTCGCAATTTCGCTAAGAGCATCTTCTTCAAACTCAAGCTCTACATCATCAAGCTCAAGCATTTTTGTATACTGCTTAACGAGCGCATTTTTAGGCTTCGTCAAGATCTCTACAAGTGCTTTTTCATCTAACGGCTCTAGGCTTGCAATAACCGGTAGACGACCGATGAATTCCGGGATTAAACCGAAGCGAAGCAAGTCTTCTGGGAGTACTTTTGATAGAAGGACTTCTTTTTCAAGATCTTCGATTTTATTTTCCGCACCGAATCCAATGACTTTTTGACCTAGGCGGCGTTTGATGATTTGCTCAATGCCGTCAAAGGCTCCACCACAAATAAAGAGGATATTTGTTGTATCGATTTGAATGAATTCTTGATGAGGATGCTTACGTCCACCTTGAGGCGGTACACTAGCGACAGTTCCTTCAAGAATTTTCAATAGTGCTTGCTGAACACCTTCCCCAGATACATCACGAGTGATAGAAGGGTTTTCTGATTTTCTTGCTACTTTATCGATTTCATCGATGTAGATAATGCCTTTTTCCGCTTTTTCTACATCATAATCGGCTGCTTGGATCAGCTTTAGTAAAATATTCTCTACGTCTTCACCAACATAACCTGCTTCAGTTAATGATGTTGCATCTGCAATCGCAAATGGCACATTTAAAATACGAGCAAGCGTTTGAGCAAGTAAAGTTTTACCGCTTCCTGTTGGCCCAATCATAGAGATATTACTTTTTGAAAGCTCAACATCATCAATCTTGCTGTTGGAATTGATCCGTTTGTAGTGGTTATACACCGCTACAGCTAAGGATTTCTTCGCATTTTCTTGTCCGATGACATATTCATCAAGAATCTCCCGAATTTCATGAGGCTTCGGAACATCCTTGAATTCAACTTCTTCCTCAGTGCCGAGCTCTTCTTCAACTATTTCCGTGCAAAGCTCGATACATTCATCACATATATATACGCCAGGTCCTGCGACCAGTTTACGCACTTGATCTTGCGTTTTTCCGCAAAACGAGCATTTTAATTGACCTTTTTCCTCGTTGAATTTAAACATTCTTTCACCCCTTATTCTTCTTCACTTGCCTGTAGCTAACAGTCAGCTACCTTTCTGGGTCCAGTATGTATGCATTTTACCATACTTTCCTAAAAGACGGTAATGATGTGTTTCTAACACTGCACATTGAGATATGTATAACAGAAAGATGCGACTTACACTATCGTTTCCAAAAGAAGCGATGATAAGTCAAAAATTGTACAAAACAAGGCACGAGTCACTCGCGCCCTGTTTTATTATTATGCACCATATTAACGGTTTTCTACAAGAAAATCAATTGCTTTGCGAACTTTTAGATCTTCTTTCATTGCGTCAGTAGATCCGATCGCTTGTTTGATATTTTCAATTGGCATGTTGTATGCTTCAGCCATTTTTGAAAGTTCTTCTTCTACTTCTTCATCAGACACTTGTAAGTTTTCTGCAGCAGCAATTGCTTCAAGTGTTAGGTTAGATTTCACGCGTTTAGCAGCATCTTCTTTCATTTGCTCTTTCAGCGCATTTTCATCTTGTCCTGAGAATTGGAAGTAAAGCTCAAGGTTCATTCCTTGCATTTGAAGGCGTTGTTCGAATTCTTTCATCATACGGTCTAGCTCTGTGTCAACCATCGCTTGAGGGATGTCAACTTCCGCATTTTCTGAAGCTTTCTCCACTAGCTCTTCACGAAGTTTACCTTCTGCTTCGTTTTCTTTCGCTTCTTCAAGACGTTTCTTCGTTTTTTCAGTTAGTTCAGCAAGAGTTTCTACTTCTTCATCAGCATCTTTCGCGAACTCATCGTCAAGTGCTGGAAGTTCTTTTGCTTTGATTTCGTGAATTTTCACTTTGAATACAGCTGGTTTACCTGCAAGGTCTTCAGCATGATATTCTTCTGGGAAAGTGACTTCTACGTCTTTTTCAGCGCCTGCTTCAAGACCAACTAACTGCTCTTCGAAACCAGGGATGAATGAACCTGAACCTACTTCAAGAGAGTAGTTTTCAGCTTTTCCGCCTTCGAATGCTTCTCCATCAACGAATCCTTCGAAATCAAGCACAACTGTATCGCCGTTTTCGATTGCGCCTTCTTCTTTGACAACAAGCTCAGCTTGACGGTTTTGCATGCCTTTTAACTCTTCTTGTACATCTTCATCAGTGACAGTAGCGTCGTCTTTTTCTACGTTAAGACCTTTGTAGTCACCAAGTTTCACTTCAGGCTTCACTGTTACTTTTGCAGTGAAGATTAAGCTTTCGCCTTTTTCGATTTTCTCAACATCGATTTCAGGGCGGTCAACTGGCTCGATACCAGCTTCGTCGATTGCTTTTGGATATTCAACTGGAAGAAGAATATCTAATGCATCTTGATAAAGAGATTCTACACCAAAACGCTGTTCGAAAAGACCACGTGGTACTTTCCCTTTACGGAATCCAGGGATCGATACTTGCTTGACAACCTTCTTAAACGCATCATCAAGTGCTTTGTTAAATGTTTCAGCATCAACTTCTACAGTTAGGACGCCTTCGTTACCTTCTTGTTTTTCCCATTTTACTGACATGTGTGTTTCCCTCCAAAAATCTATTCAGATTGTGCGTTGTTACATTCTAAAGCATCATAAAGACTTCGTCCAATCAAAAACCACGCACGCCGCTCAAGAAGCGGTATTATGTATACAACATTTGACTTGATTATACATATCGTCTTTCAACCGTTGGAATCTACAACTGCACGATATATGCACAAATACAACCATTATATTATAACATAACAAGTCCGTCTTTCAACTAAATCGACAAATTACAAATAAGAAATTTCTTCAATATCTTTCAGCATTGTGCAAGCTTCTCTCAGCTCTCGTTCATTAAATTCATACAATAGATGCAATTCTTCGAGGTCAATCTCAATCCCGTGCATTTCATAGCCGACTTTATGAAGTGCTGCTGCCCAAAGATTCGGATCTGTGTATTTAGGAAGAAATGGATAAAGCACAAATAAGTGCCGGCGCCATAACTCTTCCACGCCTTGGTAAAGGGTTGGGTTCTCATTGCCGAGTGTGTCATCGAGCTTACGAAGGACTTGCTGAAGTAGCGGCATCTGCTCTGGCTTAACAGCCTCAGAAGGAACAAGCGTTAAAGAATCACCGAATTTCGTCACATGAACCGGCTTTGCCACATCATGATCTGACAGAAGCTGCAGGATTAATGATTTGACCAAAGGGTTTCCATCAGGCTTTTGTAAGATCGTATTTAATAGACCCATGTGTGGTGTGATGTTCCGGTCTTTCAACGAATGGATGAACTGCACCTGCTCTTCTGGCCGCTCAAGCATATCATCTATATTGATTTCGCCGCCGTCCTCCTCATCATCATCTAAAATCTGTTCAGGCGATTCAATCATTTTTCTACTAAATTCGAGCAGCTTGTAAAAATGCTCCGCGCTTTCTGCTGGAAGGTGGTTTTCCTCAAGTACTGCCTCAATTGTCTGCTTCACTTCTTCATATTCTTTCAGCTGAATTAAAATCGTCATATACACTTGAAGCACGGTGAAGTAATGACCATATCCCTCATGCAGCATCTTTTCACAAACACGTTTTGCATCCTGCAGCTCGCCCAGCTCCAGAAAACAAATCGCCATGCCGAGGTGAATATCGGATTCTTCATCGTCATCATAAGATTTAGCTTCTGAAAACAAGTGAAGCGCCTCTTGATACTGTTTATCTTTTAATGCTGCCATTCCTTTTTCAATCAGTCTTTCTTTCAGACCAGGAAACAAAATGACATTATCTTTCTTCTTGTCATGTTTCATGCTTACGTTCCTTTCGGGCGCATATTTTTTATCAGTTTACCAACGAAGGTTAGTAAACACAAGTAACGAGAGGTTTTCATGCAAAAAAGAAGCCGTCACACCTCGGGCGGACGGCTTCTTGTTGTTTACGCACGCAGCCAGCTGCTGCGCTTATCTTCAAATGCTTGAATGTCATCTTCTAGTAGTAAAGTTAATGAGATCTCATCATAGCCATTCAGGAGCATTTCTCTCCAGTGAGGATCCACATCAAAAGGAGTGATATTCCCTTCATGATCTTCTATTTGCTGTTTTTCCAGATCAACCGTCATCTCATACCCTTTGTTCTCATATGACGCAGCGAATGTTTTCCACACATCATAATCAAGACGAATCGGAAGCATCCCATTTTTAAAGCAGTTTTGGTGAAAAATATCTGCGAATGATGGTGCGATGACAATTTTGAAACCATAATCATCAAGTGCCCAAGGGGCATGTTCCCTTGATGATCCGCAGCCAAAGTTTTCTCCTGCGATCAAAATGGATGCTCCTTCATAAATCGGCTGATTCAGCTCGAAATCAGGATTTGGGCTGCCATCGGCTAAATACCGCCAGTCGAAAAAGGCAAACCGGCCATATCCTGTTCGTTCAATTCTTTTCAAAAATTGCTTCGGAATAATTTGATCTGTATCTACGTTGATACGGTTAAGCACAGCGGCTTTCCCTTTGTGTGTGACTAAAGGCTCCATCTATGACAACTCCTTACACGACTGTTTTCTCTTGATTAAACTTCCTGACATCGACAAATCGGCCATGTATTGCAGCCATTGCAGCCATTGCCGGGCTGACAAGATGCGTTCTCGCACCTTTTCCTTGACGTCCCTCAAAGTTACGGTTTGATGTGGATGCGCAGCGTTCGCCTTCTGGTACCACATCGTTATTCATGCTAAGACACATACTGCAGCCAGATTCTCTCCATTCAAATCCTGCTTCAAGGAAGATTTCATGAAGACCTTCTTCTTCTGCTTGCAATTTGACGCTTTGAGAGCCAGGCACGACAATCGCTCTGACATGATCAGCTACCTTTTGTCCTTCTATCATAGAAGCTGCTTGGCGTAAATCAGTCATTCTTGAGTTTGTACATGAGCCGATAAACACATGCTCAATCGTAATATCTTCAATACGCTGATGCGGATGAACACCCATGTATTCGTACGCACGAATCGCTTCTTTTTGATCATCCTCTTGTGCAAAATCCTCAGGTCCTGGGATCGACGCATCTACAGGCAGCACCATTCCTGGGTTAATTCCCCATGTGACCATTGGTGAAATCTCATTCCCATCTAAAACAATCGTTTTATCATAGGTTGCACCTGGATCTGTTTTAAGTTCTTCCCATTCTTTAATCGCTGCTTCGAAGTCTTCTTTCTGCGGTGCATATTTGCGGCCGCGGCAATATTCAAAGGTGACTTCATCAGGTGCAATCAATCCTGCTCTTGCGCCTGCTTCAATCGACATATTACAAACCGTCATGCGTTCATCCATCGTCATGTTTCTGAATACTTCCCCAGTGTATTCAATCACATAACCTGATCCGAACTTCACGCCATGCGCACCAATGACTGCTAAAATGACATCTTTGGCCGTTACCCCTTTTTGCAGCTTTCCGTCTACTCTAATTTCTAATGTTTTCGGACGCTGCTGCCAAAGCGTTTGTGTGGAAAGTACATGTTCAACCTCACTTGTACCGATTCCAAAAGCAAGTGCGCCAAACGCGCCATGAGTTGATGTATGACTATCTCCGCAAACGATTGTTTTCCCTGGCAGTGTCAACCCAAGCTCCGGTCCAACAACATGGACGATCCCTTGATCTACACTGTGAAGGTCAGCTAGACGGACACCAAATTCAGCACAGTTGCGCTCTAGAGCACTCACTTGTTTTTTAGCAATCTCATCTTTGATCACAAATCGATTCACAGTCGGGATATTGTGATCCATGGTCGCAAACGTGTTTTGAGGTCTTCTCACCTTTCGTCCTTTTTGTCTTAATCCTTCAAATGCTTGAGGTGATGTCACTTCATGCACTAAGTGCAGATCAATATATAAAAGGTCTGGTTTCCCCTCGCCGCTTTTGACAACGTGCTGATCCCATATTTTTTCGATGATTGTTCGAGGCATAACCCTTTTCCTCCCTCTACCTAATTCCACAAGATTCTATTTATACAATTGTTTTCACGCGCTGCTTGAGTGCGTCTACAACTGCATGAGTGATGTCTTCAGTTGTTTGATACGTTCCCTCTTTTGCCGATAAGTCCTTTGTTCGTTTGCCAGAGGCAAGAACAGCTTCCACAGCTTCTTCTATTGCAGCCGCTTCTTCTTCTAACGCAAAAGATGTTCTAAGCAAGCTAGCTGCCGACAAAATGGTTGCTAGAGGGTTTGCGACGTTTTGCCCCGCAATATCGGGTGCTGAACCATGAATCGGCTCATATAAATGGAGGCCGGTGCTTGATAGACTGGCAGATGGCAGCATACCGAGTGACCCAGTAATCATCGAAGCCTCGTCACTTAAAATGTCACCAAACATATTCTCTGTCACAATGACATCAAATTGAGCAGGCTTATAAATCAGCTGCATGGCGGCATTATCAACGAGCATGTGCTCATATTCGACGTCTGGATGTTGAGAAGCCACTTCTTCTACCGCATCCCGCCATAGTTTACTAGAAGCAAGAACATTCGCTTTATCCACAGACGTTACTTTTTTCCGTCTCGTTAAGGCCATGTCGAATGCTTCTTTTAATACACGGACAATCTCTTGCTTTGTATAAAGAAGCGTATCAACCGCAGCTTCTTTTCCTTCTTCATCCGTGTAACGCTCGCTTGGTTCACCAAAATAGAGACCGCCTGTTAATTCACGAACGATGACAAAATCGACTCCGCTAATGTGATCCTGTTTTAACGGTGACGCCTCGCTTAAGCTATCGAACACTTTGACAGGACGGATGTTTGCAAATAAGTCCAGTTGTTTACGAATAGCGAGCAAGCCTTTTTCCGGACGAAGCTCTGGCGGGTTTTGATCCCATTTTGGTCCGCCGACTGCTCCTAATAAAATCGCATCAGCGCTCTTGCATACATCAACCGTTTCTTTTGGGAGCGGATTGTTTTTTTCATCTATTGCGATACCGCCAATGAGCGCCGTTTCGAATTCGAATTCGTGTTGAAATTGAGCCGCTGTCTCTTTGAGGACAGCGACCGCTGATGTCACAACTTCCGGTCCGATTCCATCGCCGGGCAAAAGTGCAATTTTCTTTTTCATGAGAACCTACCTCCTTTCCTATGAAATCGCGTGATGTTTCTCAATTTCAATGAGATTTGATTTAAAGATTAAATGCCTGTTTACTGCATTGACGTAGGCTTTCGCCGATGCTTCCAGCACATCTTGCGCCACACCGCGTCCAGCTGTTTCTTTTCCTTCTATTGAAACAGTGACATATACTTCCGCTAGTGCATCTCTGCCTTTTCCATTCGATTGAATACGGTAGTCTAGCAAATGAATTCTTTCCTCCATACAGCGCTCCAGCGTGTTGTACACAGCTTCTACACTGCCTGCGCCTGTAGCTGCTTCTTGAATGACTTCCTGCGTTTCTTGATTTTTCAGAGAGACCGTTGCTGTTGGCATTTGTTCTGTCCCATAGTGCACTTGAAGACTTTCAAATTCGTAGCCAATTTTTCGGTCTGCTACTTTTTCTTCTAATATAATAGAGATCAAATCATCATCAGTGATTTCTTTTTTCTTCTCCGTCAAGTTCTTGAAGGTTTCGAAGAACTTATTGATTTCTTCTTCTGTTAGTTTAAAGCCTAGCGTTTTCATACGGTCTTTAAACGCATGTCTTCCGGAGTGTTTCCCAAGGACAAGTACATCTGTTGTCACACCGACAAGCTCTGGAGATATGATTTCATAGGTTGTTTTTTCTTTGAGGAAACCATCTTGGTGAATACCTGATTCATGTGCAAAAGCGTTGTTGCCAACGACTGCTTTATTGCGCGGCACAATCATTCCTGAGTATTTGCTCACTACATCACTTGTACGCTTAATTTCATTCAATTGAATCGTTGATTCGACCTGGTAGAAGTCTTTTCGAATATGAAGAGCGACTGCAATTTCTTCTAAAGCGGCATTCCCTGCACGTTCTCCAATTCCGTTAACAGCTGTTTCAATTTGATTTGCTCCATTTTCAATGGCTGCAAGTGAGTTTGCTACAGCCATTCCTAGATCATCATGACAGTGAGCAGACAAATTGACGCGGTCGATATTTGGAACGTGTTCCTTCATATATTTAAAGATATTGCCGTACTCTTTTGGCGCTAAGTATCCAACTGTATCTGGCAAGTTAATGACACTTGCCCCAGCGTCAATGACCTTCTCTACAATTTCTGCTAAGAAAGCTAGATCTGTACGACACGCATCTTCTGCGGACCACTGGACAACCGGAAAACGTTCTTTCGCGTATTTCACCATTGAGACAGCCTGTTCTACGACTTCTTCACGTGTTTTCTTTAGTTTATGCTTCAGATGAATATCAGAAGTAGCGATAAAGATATGAATTCTTGGTTCCACTCCATCTTTTAACGCTTCCCATGCAGCATCGATGTCACCTTTCACACATCGTGCAAGACCAGCAACTGAACAGTTTTTGATCGTTCTAGCAATTTCTTGTACGCCTAAGAAATCCCCTCGGGATGAAGCGGGAAAACCCGCTTCAATGATATTAACCCCAAGGCGCTCAAGCTGCTTTGCAATGATTAGCTTTTCTTGTGCATTTAAGTTCACTCCTGGTGATTGCTCTCCATCTCGAAGTGTTGTGTCAAAAAAATTAATTTTCCGCACCGACGCTCACCGCTTCCTTTTTCTTTCCTTGTTTGACGAAAGGCATCATTTCACGAAGCTTTCTTCCGACGATTTCAATTTGGTGCTCATTTTCATTTGCATTGATCGCATTGAAACGTGGACGATTCACTTGGTTTTCAACAATCCATTCTTTTGCAAATGTTCCGTTTTGGATATCAGTCAAGACGGCTTTCATAGATTCTTTTACGTTTGCATCCACAACGCGTGGTCCTGATACGAAGTCACCCCATTGTGCTGTATCAGAGATTGAATATCTCATGCCTTCTAATCCTTCTTCATACATTAGGTCAACAATTAATTTCAGTTCATGCAGACACTCGAAGTATGCAAGCTCTGGCTGATAACCAGCTTCTGTTAACGTTTCGAAACCTGCTTTCACTAGTGAAGTAAGACCTCCACAAAGGACCGCTTGCTCACCGAATAGATCCGTTTCCGTTTCTTCTTTAAATGTTGTTTCAAGGACGCCTGCTCTTGCTCCGCCGATTGCTTTTGCATAAGCAAGTGCTTTGTCTTTCGCTTGGCCAGATACATCTTGATAGATAGCAAATAGGGCAGGTACACCAGCGCCTTGTTCATATGTTCTTCTCACAAGATGTCCTGGACCTTTTGGAGCCACAAGATACACATCTACCTCACTTGGAGGAACAATTTGATGGAAGTGAACGTTGAATCCGTGTGCGAAAACAAGTGAGTTGCCTGCTTCTAATTGATCTTTGATTTCTTCGTCATATACTTTCTTTTGCTGCTCATCTGGTAGTAGTACCATGACGACATCTGCTTGTGCTGCCGCTTCTTTTACTGTGAATACTTGATGGCCGTCTTCTTGTGCTTTTGTATAAGATCCGCCTTTTCTCACGCCGACGATCACATCTACGCCGCTTTCTTTTAAGTTCAATGCATGTGCATGACCTTGTGATCCATACCCAATGATAGCAACCTTTTGACCATTTAATACGTTTTCTTGAATATCACCGTTATAATATACTTTTACCATTTGACTCTCTCCTTTTGTTTAGACAATTGAAATTGTTTTATTTGATTGCGGCTTTTGCTGATTATCTCTCGCAAAGGCCGTGGTGCCAGTTCTGGCGACTTCTTTAATGCCGTATGGCTTAAGTAATTCAATGAGTGCTTCAATTTTTGAAGACTCACCTGTCACCTGAATGACGACACTCTCTCTGCTTACATCTACAATAGAAGCTCTAAACGGTTCAATGACCCCTGTGATCTCCATTCTAGATGCCGGTGCAGAAACGACTTTTATCAAAGCCAGCTCTCGCTGAACGATTGATTGGTTTGTAATGTCTGTTACTTTGAGAACATCAATTTGCTTGTTCAGCTGTTTTGTCAGCTGTTCGATGTCTTTCTCTTGGTCTACATGGACGACGAACGTGATGCGTGATACATCTTGAATCTCAGAATGGCCGACCGTAATGCTTTCAATGTTGTAGTGTCTTTTGGTAAAAAGGCCAGTGATTCGGTTCAGTACGCCTGATCGATTTAATACAGTCAACACAATAATTCTTTTCAAGGTTTCACCCCCACCATCTCATGAAGTCCTTTCCCCGGTGCGACCATCGGGAATACTTTTTCATCTCTCGCTACATTGACATCGATGAAAACAGGCTCTCTAGAGGTTAACGCTTCTTCAAGCTTTTCTTTCGCCTCTTCGTCTGATGAGATTCTGATTCCTTTAATGCCATAAGCTTCAGATAATTTAACGAAGTCTGGCTGCTCTGAAAATTTAGAATATGAGTAGCGTTCTTCGTAGAAAATTTCTTGCCATTGTCTTACCATTCCAAGGCTGTGATTATTCAGAACAATCACTTTCACTGGAAGGTTCAGCTCACGGATAACGGCAAGTTCTTGCAAGGTCATTTGGAAACCTCCGTCTCCTAAAATCGCCACAACCGTTGCCTCTTGATCAGCCAACTGAGCGCCGATGGCTGCCGGTAAACCGAAGCCCATCGTACCAAGGCCGCCAGATGTGACCCACTTATCTGCATTTTCAAATGGATAGAACTGAGCTGCCCACATTTGATGCTGTCCGACATCAGTTGCCACAATGGCTTCACCTTTTGTGAATTGATGAATGTATTCAATCAGCTTTTGAGGCTTAAAGCCCTCTGCTTCGTTTTCAACGTACCAGAGCGGATATTCTGCCTTCCACTCATCTAATTGGTTTTTCCATTTGTCTGATTCCCCTTGCTTCCCGTCTTGCTTGATCAGCTCTTCAAGGACTAGCTTACTGTCTCCAACAACCGGGATATGGGTATGAATGTTCTTACCAATTTCCGCTGGATCGATATCAATGTGTGCTACCTTCGCATGTTTCGCAAAGTGATTGAGGTTGCCAGTTACCCTGTCATCAAATCTTGCACCGATTGAAATGAGCAGATCACATTGGTGAAGGGCCATATTCGCCGCATATGTGCCATGCATACCAGCCATCCCTAGAAATAGAGGATGCTTTGCTGGGAATCCGCCAAGTCCAAGCAGTGTATGAGCGACTGGGATTTGCTGCTGCTCTACATACTGCCTTAATTCTTCAGATGCTTTGCCATGAAGAACGCCAGCTCCTGCTAGAATGACTGGTTTCTTCGCTCTGCTTACAGCTTCTACTAATTTGCGAATTTGCAAATAGTTCGGCTCGACTTTTGGCTGATAACCAGGTAAATCAATTGGCTGATCATATTCAAACGTTCCTTCAATGCCTGCCACATCTTTTGGAATATCAATCAAGACTGGACCAGGTCTGCCTGTTGTTGCGATGTGGAACGCCTCTTTAATGACACCCGGTAATTCCTCTGGATTTCTTACTTGGTAGCTGTGCTTTGTGATTGGCATTGTGATGCCGAGCACATCTGCTTCCTGGAAAGCATCCGATCCAATAACTGAGGTTGCCACCTGTCCTGTGAAGACAACAAGAGGAAGTGAATCAATCATTGCATCTGCAATTCCTGTAACAAGGTTTGTCGCTCCAGGTCCTGATGTCGCAATGACAACACCCGGTTTGCCAGATACTCTTGCGTATCCTTCTGCTGCGTGAATCGCTCCCTGCTCATGCCTTGGCAGGACATGAAATAAACCAGAATCATAAATTTTATCGTAGATCGGTAAAACCGCTCCGCCTGGATATCCGAAAATGACTTCTACTTTTTCTCTTTTGAGTGCTTCAATTAACATGAGTGCACCGTTCATCGTTTGTGGTGCTTTAGATGTTTCCGTCTCCACTTGTACATTTGTCCCCATTTGATTTCCTCCTCTTTGTCTTGCTTCAGTCAAGTCTTTTCACCCTTTTCTATTCAAGATCGAGATTTTAGACCATATAAAAAAGCCTTCTCACCCCACAATGACACTACTTTTCACTAGGTCAAAGGGGCGAAAAAGCTTTGTTTTTCGCGGTACCACCCTTGTTCACGGCAAAATCTGCTGCCGTCTCATGGACATCTTTCATCCATTTTGGTAACGAGTGAGCAATGTCACTCGGTCTGCCCTACTATCATTTCAAGCAGACACTCAGAGGTGAGTTCACTTTAGAAAGTAACACCGGTTTCCAGCTACCACCGGCTCTCTGTAGATACTGACTCTAAAGCTACTAGTCCTCTTCAACGTTTATCGATATCTATTTAGCTTGCGTGAATGTTTTCATCTGTAAATACGACTTTTTCTCCTTCTTCAACCACTCGCTTGCGGAATTGTTCAAGAAGTTTGTTTGTGTGGACCCCAGGTTTCCCTTCACCGATTGTACGGCCGTCAACCTTTACAACAGCGATCACTTCGGCTGCGGTTCCTGTCAGAAAAACTTCTTCTGCTGTATACACATCGTGCCTTGTGAATGGTTCTTCTTTCACTTCGTAGCCTAAGTCTTCTGCAATCTCCATGATGGCATTTCTTGTGATGCCTTCAAGAGCGCCGATATAACCTGGCGGTGTATAAAGCTTACCTTTTTTATAAATAAACACATTGTCTGCAGAACCTTCTGCCACGTACCCTTGATCGTTCAGCATCAGCGCTTCACTCACACCGGCCATATGGGCTTCGATTCGGACAAGGATGTTATTCAAATAATTTAATGATTTCACTTTTGGGCTCAGTACATCGGGACGATTTCGTCTCGTCGGTACCGTTACAATATCAATACCCGTTTCATATAGGTGCTTTGGAAAGATGGCCAGCGGCTCTACAATGATCACTGTGTTGGCTCTCCCGCAGTTGTTTGGATCTAAACCAAGATCACCAGCTCCTCTTGAGACAACAAGACGAATATAGGCATCCTTTAGGCCGTTCCTTTCAACTGTATGAATCATTTTTTCCGTGAGTTCCTCAAGTGAATATGGAATGTTCAGCATAATGGATCTGGCGGAATCATACAGGCGGTCTAAATGTTCTTTCATTCGAAAGATATTTCCGTTATACACGCGTATCCCTTCGAACACACCGTCACCATATAAGAAGCCATGATCATAAACTGAAATTTTTGCATCCTCTTTTTTCACGAGTTCATCGTTTAAAAAGATCCACTGTTCCTTTTGGTCTTCCATTTTCAGTGAGCACCCTCTCTTTCAAGCAAAAAGTAGTTGAATTTTCAGACACTTTTTATTGAAGCCTCTCACGCTTGCTCTGCGTGTTTGTTTAGCTTTTGTTGAACCCATCTTACGCCGCTTTCCATACAGTGTCAACAGCATTTTTAAAATTATTAGACAATTTAGACTAATCAAAATTAAATGTATACGCTTACACCTTTGCTAGACAAGGAATGAAAAAACTTAAAATTTTTTGTATTTTTTCTTCAATTTATTTACTTTACCTGAACGCTTTTCTTTTGAGAAAACGTTTGTCATATTTTTTCACATCGTTTTTAATGAATACTGGTAGATTTCAACGCTTTTGATTTTCTTTCGGCATGCCTTTCTAAAGCGTTTTCCTATGAATTTATGATAGAATGAGAGCATCTTATAGAAGGAGGGCAATACATGGCTAACATCAGAGGTTATATCGGAACATATACAAAGGGAGACAGTAAAGGCATTTATACTTTTACATTAAATACGGACAAGCAGCAGATCGAACAAGTAAAAGTAGCTGCTGAACTTGAAAATCCTACATATTTAACCGTCTCAGATTCTCAAAAATTTGTGTATTCTGTTGTGAAAGAAGGATCACAGGGCGGCGTGGCTGCGTATCAAATTGATGCAGAAACCGGCACACTTCGTTTCATCAACCAAGAGCTTGCCGATGGCGCTTCTCCTTGCCACGTCAGCGTGGACAATCAAACAAAAACAGCTTTTACAGCAAACTATCATAAAGGAACAGCAGAGATGTATGAAATCGATGCTGAAAATGGCTCAGTCATCCGCACGCTGTCACAGGCGCAGCATGAAGGAACTGGACCAAACGAAGACCGTCAGGAAAAACCGCACACTCACTTTATGGGTCTGACACCAGATGAACAATTTGCAGTGGCTGTTGACCTTGGGACAGATGGCATTTATACGTATAAGAAAGAGGGCGGCAAACTCGAGCTCGCTCATACATTTGAAACAAAACCAGGCACCGGTCCTCGCCATATCACATTCCATCCAACGAAACCTGTGGCATATGTGATGACAGAGCTAAGCTCAGAGGTGATTGTGCTTCGTTACTTTGAAGATGGTCATTTCGAAGAGATCCAAACGATCGCAACCATTCCAAGCGACTTTACAGAGAACAATCAAGGCAGTGCCATTCACGTCTCTTCAGACGGGCAATTTGTTTATGCAGGAAACCGCGGACATGACAGCATTGCGATTTTTAAAGCAGACGCCGACGGCCAATTAAGTCTTGTCGAGATTGCTTCATCTGAAGGAAACTGGCCTAGAGACTTTGTGCTTGATCCAACTGAAGAATTCCTCGTCGGTTCAAACCAAGAATCTAGCAACCTAGTGTTATACAAACGCGACAAAGAAACAGGACGACTCACTGTCTTACAATCAGACATCACTGTTCCTCATCCAGTTTGCGTGAAATTTTTAGGATAATGAAAAAAGCCTCCGTTTTGGAGGCTTCAGCTTGTTGACAAAGGGCTAAAATGAACTTTATTTTAGCCCTTTGTCTTCTTTTCAGCGTGCAGACGGCATCCCGCCATCTTCAAGCTTTTGATCAATAAGAGACGTATCGGTTTTTTCACCGAACCATTTTGACAGCCTGTCCTTCGCTTTTCCTTTCACATCATCATCAATGTACATCGCTACTTGGAGCAGAGCAAATGTGATCGCTCCTAAATCATCTGTGTAGCCGACACCAATCAATGTATCAGGGATGAGGTCAATAGGAAGGATAAAGTATCCGAGTGCCCCAATAATAAGGGTTTTTGCTTTGACAGGCACTTCGGGTTTTTGCAATGTATAGTAAAGTAATAGCACAGCATAGACAAGAGAGACACCAGCCTTTTGTGCCGTCTTTTTTAACTTTTCCCAAAAGGCATGATCATTAAAATGCTTCTTCGAACGCTTTAATAGTTCTTTTTTCTCAGAACGGTTCATCATATCGCCTCCATCTACAGCATAGCCCTTTTCCCTTCGTTATACAAGATATCCGCCGATTCGACAAACAAAAAGCAGCAGAAAGCTGCTGCATTCTACTGCTCTTTGTAAAACTTTTCGATCGCCTTATCGATGTACACCCATCCTTTATAAGACACATGAATTGTATCTTTAAAGAAGTAAGGATCGTATTCATGTTTAGTCAAATCTGCGACTTCATACCCGTTATCTCGAATTTGACGATTGATTTTCTCATAATACTCTGTACGCCCCTCTTTCGGGAAACCGGTATAATCATACCATTTTCCATTGACAGGAATCGTCACAAACAAAGGCTTCGCCCCTGCCTGTTTTAAAATATCCAGCATGATTTGAAAATCTTTGTATTCTGGTGATTCCGCATAAGAGTGGTCTTCACGAGAATCTTTCATCTTTTTCATGATCGGTTTCAGCTTGCGGTCAAACAGTTTTTGATTAATATAAAACGGGTTGTTCCCTGCTTTTTCCGCACCTAAGACACTTGCTTCTTTTTCAAGCTCAGTCCATGTTTTTCCTTTGACAGAAGGAGACGGATGAAGCTTACGCTCTTTCCCCGATCCAATTGTATAGTACATGTCTTTCTTTTGAAGCATGCCATAATACATTTTTGCAATAGGAGAAATCGCGCCATAAGCGAATTTGTTCCCAGAAAGCTCTGCTTTAAAAAGTTCTGTGATGACCATGTCGTTCTTTACAGCTTTAAACGTCATGATTCTCTTGATCAGCTCTTTTTTCACAGCTGGATCAATTTCTTTATTATAAGCGAGATTAAGCGCTTGAAGCGCTGAATAGTTCGGTGCAAAGTGATTCTCGTCAGATCCCCATTTCACAAACCATTGCGGGGACACGATAAACACAAGCTTCTTCCCTTTTAATTCATCCATATGCGCTGCGAAGTTCATCGCATGAATTAATGATTGTGACCCACCTTTTCCAATAAGATAAGGTGTAAACCCTTGAGAATTCTCATGAAAGAAATTCGAAGGGTGATATGGATCAAAACGTGATAGTTCAGAAGATCCATAGATCGGCAAATAAGTTGGATCTTTTAGCATTTCATCTTGTAAATAAAGCCCCTGGAACATCCCTGGATCTAATTCTGTGGCTGACTTTTGTAATTTGTCTTTTGGGATCAGATGTGAGAGCCATGCATTTGGTACAAGAAGAACACCAATGAATAGAACAGCCGCTAAAATAAGCGGCCCAAAAAAACGCTTTTTCATTACTTCATCTCTGCCAGCTGCTCAGCAATGTGATTCGGTGTATCCCACACATCACGATCGAACTCTGTAATCGGAACAGTGATTCCGAGCTGACTTTCAATTGCCATAAGCAGTTCTACTGTACCAAATGAATCTAGAAGACCTTCTTCAAAAATTGCAATCTCTGGATTTTCTTTCACAACGTCGTCCTGACAAACCTCTGCAATAATACCGTATACTTGATTTTTAAATTCCATAATTTTCTACTCCCTTAATGATTAATGATGAAATGGTTTTCCTGAAAAAATATAAAATCCGAAACAAATCACATGGAATGTAATAATGATCGACACAACCATTGTGACCTTATTATCCGGCCACCACTTGTGCTTTTTATTCCATTTCTCAAATAAATTGTAACCGGACATCACAACTGCGTGATATAGTCCGTAAATAATATATTGAAGTGCTAGACCATGCCAAGCACCCATCAATAGAAAGAGGACAAAGTACCCAATATTTGATACAGCCATACGGTTCTTGATCCACTTCTTTTTTGTCATAAAGAACACAAATCTCATAAACACGTAGTCTCTGAACCAGAAGGAGAGGGACATGTGCCAGCGATTCCAGAAGTCTTTAATGTTCCGGCTGATAAACGGTTTGTTAAAGTTTTCTGGTGATTTAATGCCCATCATATAACTCACACCAACAGCAAATGCTGTATATCCAGCAAAGTCAAAGAACAAATACATACTGTACGCATACATATACGTTAACTGTTGAACAAAGTGACTGCTGCTAATGTGATGAATATTCATGAGAATATACGTGTGAATCAGATAACCAATAATGAACTTATATAAGAAGCCGATAAAAATTTTATGAATACCGGCGTATAGAAGATCACTGTACGCTTCCTTTTCAGGCGGCGTATCCATATCCTTTTCAAACCGGCGGTAACGATCAATCGGACCTGATGAAATCGTCGGGAAAAAGACAATGAAATAGACCAAACGATGAATCGGAATTTTCTTCTTAATCAAGCCGTCTCTTGTCTCGATAATTAACTGGACACCTTTAAATGTTAGGTACGAGATTCCTAAAAAACTCAGCCAGTTCATTGGCGGCGGTTGATGCGGCTGATGAGTTAAAAAGAACGGTAAAACCTTTGAGAGTACAAGCGGCAAAATAGATGCCACCACTGCCATATAGAAGACAGACGCTTGATTCGCCTTCAGCCGGTACGAAAGGTACAAGCGGATGATCAAGATTTGCCACACTGTAAACAAGAAGAGCAGCAATGCGCCATGTGCATCCTTTGAGAAAATAAGCGCGAGCGCCACAACCGTTGCAAACATGTTGTAGCCCTGCATTCTTTTGCCGCGAAGACCAAGAATGATCGTCGGCAAAAGAAGAACACCAATTAGAATGAAGAAAAAGAATGAACTAAACGGAATCATAGAAGAACCTCTTTCGCGATTCTTTTACGATCAACCTTCCCGTTTGGCGTCATGTACAGCTGCTCAAGATAGACAAACTTTCTTGGAATCATGTACGCAGGCAGTGAATCCGCCATTTCTTTCTTAATTGCACTTGTCAGCTGATATTCTTTTTCAAATGAATGCGCTGCTGGAACAATGGCTGCAATTAAGTACTCCACATGACCGTTTGGCTGGAACGGCACAATCACACAAGCATTGACATACGTTGTCTCGCTCACATGATATTCAATTTCTTCAAGCTCCATCCGGTATCCATGCAGCTTAATTTGATAGTCCAGACGGCCGTGGCATGTAATCAAACCATCCTGTGCCACACCCGCGTCACCTGTACGGTAAGCAGGGCGTCCTTCGTATTTAAAGAACACTTTATCTGTTAAGGCTTGTTCACCTAAGTAGCCTCTTGTGACGCTTGGCCCCACGATGACAATTTCTCCTTTTTCACCATCAGGAAGGGTCTTGCCTTCTTCATCTAAAATGACGATATCTGTATCTGGCTTCGCATAGCCGACTGGTAAAGAATCGTGCTGATCAAGAATCGCCTGCGTGACTTCAATCGATGTGATCGCAACAGTTGCTTCAGTCGGACCATACGTATTAAAGACCTGCGCCTTTGGAAAACGCTCAAGGAGCGCACTTGCTACAGATACAGGAAGTGCCTCTCCGCAGAACAAGAAGACTTTCAGCTCTGGTAAAAGCTCCCCTGTAAAGGAAGGATCCATTAAGCACATTTGCACAAAGGAAGGTGTTGATGTCCACACTTCAACGTCAGATTGACCAAGTGCTGCAAACATATCCTTCGGCTTATTCACTAGATCTTTCACTAAACAGTACAGAGTACCGCCTGATTGAAGCGCTGGATACAAATCCATCACTGATAAGTCAAAAGAAAATGGTGCTTGATTTAAGAAGGTGCGCCCCCCGCCAATTGGGAAGTCTCGGCACATCCACTCTGTAAAGCTTTCTAAATTATTGGCTGTTACCTGAACGCCTTTCGGTTTTCCGGTACTGCCAGACGTATAAATGATGTAAAAAACATCATCCTGTTGAACCCACTGCGAGGATGGCGGTGCTTCTTTTTCAAGAGCTAAAAGAGATGCCGCACTTTTCACTTCAATGTGTTCTTCTACATCTAGTACATTCTGCTCATTTGCACAAATCAACAGACTGGCTTTTGAGCTTTCAATAATTGAGACGATACGCTCGGCAGGGATTGAGATGTCGACCGGAATATAAGGTCTGCCTGATTTCACACTACCTAAGAAAGAAATCAGCATCTCTGGCTCCATATGACCGTATACAATGACAGGTGCACTGCCAGTTGCGACTGCATCGATCGCACCAGCCATTTGGTCTGATAGATGCCAAAGCTCATCATATGTGATCGAAGCATGTTGAGAAACAAATGCTGGCTGTGTTGGTTTCGTTTGTTGGTATTCATGAATCGTGTGTAATAGTTTCATAGTTTAATCTCCAATTAAAAATCGTTGTAAATGAATGATCCCGTATTTGCTGTATGGAATCCGTAAATAAAGAACAATAATAGCAAAATAAGTAAGTAAAAACTCGTATATCCTATCCATTTTACAGACTTATTTTCTGATAGCTTTTTGAATAGCATATTGATAACCTCTTTTCTTTTGACACTTATAGAGACGCATGAATCATTAAAAGAGTTTCATACCAAAACATAAAAATTTTAAGAAATGATGAAAAAAGATGTCGAATCGATAAGCGTGTCTTTAGGCAAAGCTGTCTTATTGTAACAAAGATTTAATGTATTTGAAATGAAATTCGAGCTTAAATTTGCCTTAAAATTGCTGAAAGCTGTCGAATAAACGCAAAAGCCACCTAGTTTGCCTAGATGGCTTTGATTTCAATTACTTCTTATATTTATTGACTTCGAACATGAGAATGTTTTTGAACACCACATAATCCTTTTTACTTTCAAAGGGACCTTTATTGTTGTCATGCTCATCAATTTCATAAAAACCTGGCCCTTCTCCGGCATCACGCTTTTTGTACCAGGATAGGAAAGCGTTGACTTCTTTCATGGAGAGATCATACTCTTTTTGCAAACCGTTGACCATTGTGATGATGAGAAGGGCATCGCCGTCTTCATCGGTTGCATCGTCTTTAGGCGGTGTGGTTGGTTCTGGGTGTTTGTCGCCTGGATTTGTTGAATCATCTTTTGGTGGGGTTGCTGGATCCGGGTCTTTGTCACCGGGTGTTTCTGTGTTGTTTGGAAATTTTAGGTCTTTTAAAGATAAAGAGATAACAGATTTGTAGTTTTTGTCTGCAGTCTCTGTATAATTCAAATTATAATCTCGACCGCCTAAAAGGTATAACATATCCCCAACAACTACTGATGAAGCTCCTATACGCATATTGTGGTAAGGCACATCTATTCTAACTAATTCTTCTTGTTCAGTATCATATACAATTAAATTTCTTGGTGAACTAGCGGGAAACACCATGTTATTTTTATAAGATACACCATTCAAATAACCATTGACAAATCCTTTTTTCTTTGCAGTCCAAACTTCTTTTTTAGCGTCAAATTCAAAAACTTCACGGTTATCGTTTTGGCCAAAGATGTAAAACTTCTCATCTAATACTAGACCGATTGCTCCTTTGATTTTAACATTTAGAGGGGCTTCTTCTTTCCATGTTTGCTCAGAAAGGTCATAGCT
This sequence comes from Bacillus sp. NMTD17, assembly GCF_002998735.1. Lineage (NCBI taxonomy): Bacteria > Bacillati > Bacillota > Bacilli > Caryophanales > Bacillaceae > Bacillus > Bacillus sp. NMTD17. Next base: position 130,253 of record NZ_PVRH01000005.1, on the reverse strand, counting down.
AAAAAACTCTTTTCCACCAAATACATAAATTTTATTTCCAATAACACCCGCTTGAACGTTATATGAGCCTTTTGATTTGCTAACAAAGGGAATATCAGGTAGCGTTTCCCATTCATCATTTTTTGTATCATACACTTCGAACTTATCATAAGTAAAACCCGTATGTTTTCCAGCAAGGACATAAATTTTTGAACCTACTACTACTGATGCTGCTCCTCCTCTACCAGTAGGTATATCTTTCTTTTTAGTCCACTTATCGATAGAAGGATCATATTCTAACGTTTCATTAAACGCATTGAACCCACCAATCACATAAATTTTCCCATCCACAGCATTAGCTACAGCTCCCACTCTAGCTGTGGGCAAATCAGCTAATTGATTCCATTCATCCTTCGCCGCATGTACCATTTGAAATGACTGCGTGAATGAAAGGATTACTAGTAATATCATGACGATCCATTTTTTCAAAAATAACACTCCCTTTTCATTATCTTACTTCTTCATTATCGGAGTGTTTTTTAATTTTTATAGAATAATTGATCTTTTTAAGAGAAATTAATAGTAAAAAGGCATCAAAATTACTAAAGAAATCCGCTTAAAAAGATAAATTCTATTAAACATTGCCTGAGTCTATATACAAAGAACCCATGATTTCATGGGTTTCTCATAATCCATTATTAGAAAATCCGTCACAAGGCAAGCAGGTTCTCCGTTTTCATCCAGCCCCCAAAAGCTTGGATACATCCCGTCACCGAAGCCTGTTGTAAACATAGCAATGTCCACCTTGTCATGCTATGTTATTAACTATTTCTTTTGAATATTTCTTAATCAATGTTTCGCTAATACTGCTTACGATATAGATCGCAATCGCTAAAATCAGCATCAACGGAAACATGCTCAACCGATCATCTGCAACATAAACAATGATAGCCACTACGATTGCCGTTAAAAAATGCTTCACCGCCTCCTCACCCCTTTGTATATATCATATACATTTTATTACACAAAAGATTCAATTGAAATAATTTCCACAAAATTAACAAGTTTCGTTTGTTCCGCTCTTAAAGTAGATTGCTATCCGACCTTATGTTGTTCGTACAATCTCCATATGCTAAAATTAACTAAAATATACATATAATGGATCAACCAGGAGGTCATTCAGTGACGCAGCAAATCAAGCCATCCAAAATGTTATTAATTACTTTACCCAGCGCTATTATTGCCCTTGTGATGATCTTAGGGAAAATTGATACACCTGTAACAAATGTTTTATTTTATATTGTGGCTTTCGGTGTTATGGGTTTAGTTGTTTCAAGCTTAATAAAGGACTACAGGAAAAAGAAAAATTAACTCCACGTTTAGGGAGCTATAGTTCCTAACTGATTGTAACCTCTCAATCCATTACTGTTGGAAGATAAATGGCCGTTAAAAATCCGCCCTCAACCCGCTCCCAAAAAACTAATTTTAAGCAAAAAACCGAACTTAAGTTTCAACAAACGAAAAAAGCTTGAAATCCTTTCATATCAAGGATTTCAAGCTTTTAATTTAGTACGTCCCAGGAGAGATTCGAACTCCCGACCGACGCCTTAGAAGGGCGTTGCTCTATCCAGCTGAGCTACTGGGACATGTTGTTATGTAGTGTTCTGTTGGTGAGTACCTCACCGACAAGATTTATTATATTACTATTGTTCTTTAAAGTCAACGGTTTTTCGAAAGTTTTTTTCATAAGGGGCAAATGCTGCACCCTTATGAAATACCTTCCAATGTGACAGTGTTTTCGAGGTCTTGTATGACCAGACCTTCGCCTGTGAAAAACTGTACGTTTGCTTCGCTTCCATCTAGTGTCAGTATCGCATAGCTGCGCTCTTTACGCATTCTTGGCAGGTGCACGCTGCCTGGGTTAATGAGCAGTTTTCCTCTTAGCAGCTCACTGCCTGGGATGTGCGAGTGGCCAAAGCAGATAATGTCTGCGCCTAGCTCTTCTGCACGGTAGTAGACTTGAAGCAAGGATTGTTTGATGCCATGCAGATGTCCGTGAGTGAGAAATAGTTTTCCGCCTCCATCAAGTGGGAGCAGGAGCTCTTCTTCAAAATCGCCCATAAAGTCACAATTTCCTTTGACGACTTTGTATCCTTCGAGTGCTGGGTGGTTCGTTTCGAGTTCTGAATCTCCGCAGTGAATCATCATATCGACTTCATCCGCGTGCCGTTTGGCAATGGTTTGAAGTTCGTCTGTGAGTCCATGACTGTCACTCATGATGAGTATCTTCATGGCTTCATTCCCCCTTATTCATTTGCGTCTAGCAGTGATGAAAGCTTTTGAAGCGCGACCGCTCGATGGCTGATCTTGTTTTTCTCCTCTGGTGATAATTCGGCCATCGTCTGGTCTTTGTCTTTGACGATGAAAATGGGGTCATATCCGAAGCCGTTTTCGCCGATTGGTTCCTCTGCGATGAAGCCTTCTACTGATCCTTCTACCGTCTTTGTTTCTTTGCCCGGTATGCTGACAGCCAGGGCACATCTGAATCTGGCTGTGCGGTCTTCTTTTTCAATGCCTTGAAGTTCGCTCAGCACTTTTTCCACATTCTCAGCATCGTTTTTATGCTCACCAGCGTATCTCGCTGAATATACGCCAGGTTTTCCGCCAAGATAGTCAATCGACAAACCGGAATCGTCTGCAATGACCATTTCACCTGCTTTGGCTTGAATCGCCTCGGCTTTGATGATGGCATTTTCTTCGAAGGTTTGTCCTGTTTCTTCAATCTCTTCAGTAAAGCCGATGTCTGCTAGTGTTTTGACCGTGAATCCTTTTGGCTCAAGAATGGCTTTGAATTCTTTCGCTTTGCCTGCATTGTGCGTTGCAATGATGGCTGTTTTCATCCTGATCAAACCCTTCTTTTTATTCGATGACTTCTCCTGTAACCGCTTTTTGCTTTTCGATTAATTCTTTGATGCCCTTTTCGGCTAAATCAAGCAGTCCGTTTAGCTGTTCTCTTGAGAATGTCGCTTCTTCGCCTGTCCCTTGAAGTTCAACAAAGCGTCCAGCACCTGTCATGATGACATTCATATCTACTTCAGCTGAAGAATCTTCTTCATAATTTAAATCTAACAGAAGACCCTGCTGAGAATCAATTCCGACGGATATCGCCGCTAAATAATCAGTGATCGGGTTTTCTTTGATAACTCCTTCTGCTCGAAGCTTCTGAATCGCAAGTGTCATGGCGACAAAAGCACCTGTAATGGATGCTGTGCGTGTTCCGCCGTCTGCTTGAATGACATCACAGTCAATCCAAATCGTGCGTTCGCCAAGCTTTTCTAAGTCAACGACTGCGCGGAGTGCTCGTCCAATTAAGCGTTGAATCTCCATTGTACGTCCTGTCACTTTTCCTTTAGAAGATTCTCTCATCGTTCTTTGTGCGGTTGCTCTTGGAAGCATGCTATATTCTGCTGTAATCCAGCCTTTTCCTTCTCCTCTTAAAAAAGGAGGTACACGGTCTTCGATGGATGCGTTACAAATCACCTTCGTATTTCCCGATGAGATTAAGACAGAGCCTTCTGGATGCTTAATGTAGCCTGCCTCTATTTCAACTTTTCTTAATTCGTCATATTGTCTTTCATCTAATCTCATGATTTACCTCCATTACGATATACATTCCGCGCGGGTGCCAGCGGGGTTCTCCTACTAACTTTGACAACCTAGGCTCGTTCTAATCGCTTGGAATAAAAAAGAGGCAGCGAATATGCATGCCTCTTTTTCTCCATTATATCAATGTGTGCCGTTAAAAACTACCTGTATTCACTTGTTCTGGTCTTGAAACCGGCTTTGTCAGCTCTGCTCCTTTTTCGTTCACAAGCTCAGCCTTGCCGTTTACCTTAACCGATACGCTTTTGACGTCCGGCAGCTCTGTTAATGTGAGCACAATGCTATCAAGAACTTTTTGTGAAATGACCTTTTTCTTTTCATCTGCACTGCCAAAAATGGATTCGTTGAAATCAAGTGTCACATGTCCGTCTTTTACTTTCGGGACATCATTCAGCTTTACATCTTGATCAAAGTCTGTGAGCAAATGGCTTTTTTTGCTTGGTCCAGAGACGAGCTCATCAATGGCTGCTGTAATCGGATCATCCTCGTCTTTTGGCGCTCTTTTGGTCACAGGAACATAGTACGTCTGTTCATCAGATTCAGCTAAGTAGTAAACCGTCACTGGCTTTGTCGATGTCATATCAGCGGCAGCCTCGTGCTGAATATTTATACCGTCTTCTCTGCTTAAATCATCGGAGATCGGTGTACCGTTCACAGGCATTTCTTTTAGTTCATGTCCATTCATTTTCAATTTGACTTTGGCGACAGAATCAAACTGCGTTAACGTCCAAGTGACAGATTGCAGGATGCGCTGTTCGTCTTCTTTTTTATAGTTTTTAAATTCATTTGAAAAATCCACTACGGCCGTTCCGTCTTTAATGTCGACAGATACGCTCGTGTCGGCCGGCAAAACAGCTCGGAACCCATTTGGCATGAGGTTAGAAATCGGTCCTCCGTCCACGAGATATTCAAGGGTTTGTTTGGCACTTCCTTCGTTTTTCGGCAGCGGAATGGATTGAGAGACGACATACCCGTTTTTATCAATTAAATATAATTCTCTCATGACTGTATCTGCCTTCTTCTCTTCTTTTCCTTCTTTGGCTGTTTGTTTATCTTCTTTATTTTCTTTCACATATGTGACGTTTTGTGGCGGGTCAATCTCTGTTTTCGCTTGGTCTGTTTGAAACAATCCGCATCCTGACAAAAGCATGGCTGACGCGATACACGTCACAGCTGCTGTAGATCCTTTTTTCAGCATACTTCACCCTCCTCTAGTAGTTTGTACTACTATGTATACGAGCTCCTCATGTGGATTAGACCCTTTTCATAAAAAAATAACCCACCTCAAGAAGAAGCGGGTTATTGCTGATAGACGTGTTCAAGTGATACGGTTTCGACCTTCCCTGGGAGGTAGCCAAACCAGTCACGAGCGATGTTTTGAAAATTTTGCTGCTGCCCTGTTGTATAAAATGTATGAACAGGTGCTTCTTGAGAAGTGTTTAACAGCCCTTTATACGAAAGAATCGTACTGGCTTCTCTAGCTGTCTCATCCCCTGATGAAATAATGCTCACATCACTGCCCATAAAGCGCTGAATCGACTCTTTTAAAATCGGATAGTGCGTGCAGCCAAGAATGAGCGTATCAATTCCTGTTTCTTTCATTGGTTCAAGGGAATCTTTCACCACTTCATCTGCTGTCTGATCTAAAAACGTACCGCTTTCCACAAATGGGACAAGCAGCGGACATGCCAGACTTTGAACCGCTAGTCCTGCTTTTAGGGATAGCAGTGCTTCTTTGTATGCCTCGCTTTTGATCGTATTGGCTGTACCAATGACACCAATCTGCTGATTGTTTGTCACCTTGATGGCTGTACGGGCGCCGGGCTGAATCACGCCAATGACCGGAATATCAAGCGTTGCTTTGATTTCATCAAGTGCGATCGCCGTCGCTGTGTTGCATGCGATGACGAGCATTTTAATATGGTGATTTCTTAATAAGTAGTGTGCCATTTCCCAAGTATATTGAAGAACCTCTTCTTCTTTCCGCGGGCCATACGGACACCGTTTTGTATCGCCTACGTAAATGATCTTTTCTTTTGGCAGTTGTCTCATGATTTCCTTTGCAACGGTTAAACCGCCGACGCCGGAATCAATCACGCCGATTGGTTGATCCAACAAAATCGCCTCATTTTCTTTTCATTTGCTGCTGTAGTTTCGTTAAGGATTGGTTGAAAACGATGGCTTCTTCTTCTGAGAAAGCCCCTAGAAGTTCACTGACGTATTCTTGGCGTTTGACAATCACTTCTTGAATGATCCGCTCGCCTTCAGGTAATAAATGAATGCGAACCACGCGGCGGTCAGAAGGATCTTTTACTCGTTCAACAAGTTCACTTTTCTCCATTCGATCAATTAAGTCGGTGGTTGTACTGCAAGCCAAATACATCTTTTGTGATAGCTCACCTATTGTCATATCTCCGAATTCATAAAGCCACTGAAGCCCTACAAATTGAGGAGGTGTAATCGTATATTGATTCAGGATTTCTCTGCCTTTTTGCTTAATAATTGCAGCAATATGGCGCAATGATTTCTCAATCTCTGCTACATGGTCGAACTCATTCGTTTCCATTTCATTGATACCTCACTATAGCATCTCACTTTGATTAAAACGTACATTCCTATTTTCCTCGTTTTTCAGAGAAAATGCAAGAAGAGACTCATGGAAACCATATAGAAATAACCGGTTCCTCCCTAGTGTGGAAGGAAAACCGGCTGACTTTAGAGCTCTAGCTCACCCATACGCAGAAGCTCGACGACGGCCTGTGAACGACCTTTGACTCCTAGCTTTTGCATGGCATTCGAAATATGATTTCGAACAGTCTTTTCGCTAATAAAAAGCTCGCTTGCAATTTCTTTAGTTGTTTTATCTTGGACGAGCAATTCGAATACTTCTCTTTCTCTTTTGGTTAATAGCGGCTTGGATTGAAACTCTTTCTCCTTCAAGTATTGTAACCCTCCTTGCTAAGGTGAGAGCTCTAGTCTCTATAGAATGGGATTCTGTATAGTCGAGATATCATATGCCGGGTGCCCGAGGTAGGTGACGTTAAAATCGAGAATTCCCGCATATGAGCGTCCAATTTGTGCGCTTTTATCAGCACAAAAAAGGACGAGTCTCCTATCCGAGACATCGTCCTTTTCATACACGTATTCAAAAGATAGAAATGGCTCCTGTTAACAAAGCGATCAATGTTGTAAAAAGGGCTGTTAACACAGTCCACAGCAGTGCGTATTTTTGCAAATCGCCAATATCTTTGTTCAGCATACTGACAAGAAGCAGCGTTGAAGCCACAAGAGGGCTCAGCAAGTGAACAGGCTGTCCTATAATAGAGGCACGTGCAATCTCCACCGGATCAATTCCGTATGCTGCGCCGGCTTCAGCCAAGATTGGCAGCACTCCGAAATAGTAAGCATCATTTGAAAGAACAAATGTAAATGGCATACTCGTTAAAGCGACAATGAGTGGAAAAAATGAGCTGTAGGAATCCGGAATCATGTAAATGACCAAATTAGCAATGGACTCCACCATTTTTGTCCCCGAAAAAATGCCTGTGAAAATTCCTGCTGCAAACACAAGGGTAATGACCGTTAAGGCATTTCCTGCATGCGATAAAATTCGCTCGCGCTGATCTTCAACCTTTGGATAGTTGATCATGAGAGCGATGACAAATCCAATTAAAAAGAGAACTGGAATCGGTACGATATCTAAAACAAGTGTCGCCATCACCGCAATCGTCAAGAAGAAGTTCACCCAAATGAGGTTGGGTCTTTTCATGTCTTCTACTCCATCTTCGATTGACGCTGCCAATTCAGGGGAGATCGAGGCCTCTTCTTTGTGCTGAATCTCTGCGATCCCAATCCGTTTTCTTTCTTTTTTCCCAAGTACATAAGCAGTAAAAAGTATAAAAAGACCGCCTCCAACCATCGTTGGGAGTAATGGAATGAAAAATTCGCCTGCATCCAAGCCAAGCGCAGCAATTGCACGAGTAGCTGGACCGCCCCATGGCGTCATTCCGCTCATAATTCCTAATGATAATAATGAAACTGTTCCTAAAATTAACGGGTTCATCCCAATTCTTAAGAAAAGTGGCAGCATAGCTGATACGGTAATCATGTAAGTTGTTGTTCCATCACCATCTAATGCAACAAGCATAGACAAAATTGCTACCCCAAAAGCAATTTTGACAGGATCACCTTTCACAATACGTAAAATGAGTTTAATCAGTGGATCAAACAGCCCAGCATCCAGCATGACACCAAAGAATAAAATCGCAAATAACAATAAAGCAGCTGATGGTGCAACAGTTTTCAGTCCATCAAGCATCATGTCCCCTAATCCTTTGTTAAAGCCACCGATCAATGCAAATATGATAGGTACAACGGTTAGAGCCACCACCGGATGCATACGTTTCGTCATAATAAGAAATGTAAATGTCAAGACCATCAAGATCCCTAAAATAGCTAGCACTTCATATCCCTCCATCCTCTTCTTCACATGATCTGCAAGCGCCCCTTTGCACTTGCAACCTACATGTTAGCGCTTTCTATTTCAAGGATATAATAGCTTTTTTTATAATGAAAATATCGATTTTTTCGTATATTCAATAAATTTCTTTTATAATTAACCTTGCTGATTTCTTAAAAACTCAATGAACGCTTTCACAACAGATAAATGAAGGGAGTCTGGCTGGTACATAAGCCATGTATCTCTTAAAACAGGCTGTCCATCTTTATACGAAAGACCTTTTACAAATAACTCATCACTTGGTCTGAGGCAAATTTCTGGGACAATGGCATAACCTAAACCATGCTTGACCATCTCTTTTGATGTATCCTGGCGGTCTGTCTCCATCGTCACAAGTGGAGGCATGGTGAACGTTTCCTGCCACCATCTGTTAATCAATCGTTTTAATGAACTATCTGTATGATAGTCAATGAGCGGCAGCTTTGGGAGGTCTTTCAGCTGGATTTCTGATTTTGAAATGATACAAAGCCGCTCTTTATCGAGCAAAAACCGCTCTCCATTCCAGTCGTAATCCCCTCTTAAAATCCCTAAATGGACACTTGATGTGCCTAATAAGTCCATGACTTTCGTGCTCCAGCCTGTATTCACCATAAATTGAACATGTGGATACTGCTTAGAAAATTCTTTTAAAATTTCTGGCAGTTTATACTGGGCAAAGTTACTTGAGACCCCTAACCGAATTGTTCCTTTGACCTTTTTTTGCATATTGAGCATGCCATCTTTCGTTTGCTGGAGCTGTTTGAGCATGTCATTTGCGTATTTAGCCAAGTACTCGCCCTCTGACGTAAATTCAATTCCTCGTTTTCTTTTAAAGAAAAGCTTCATATCAAACTCCTCTTCAAGCTGTTTCAATCGATAGCTTAAGGCAGGCTGAGAGACAAATAATTTTTCTGCCGCTTTTGTGATGTTCTTTTCTTCATAGAGCACCTTTAGAAACCGCCAATCTTTTTCATCCATTATATGCCCTCCTTTTTTACTAATTATAAAATATTTTTATCGATTATTCTCAAAATAATGTATTTAACTTATTTCTTATTATACTTTACCATTTTGGTTAGATAAACAGTTCATTAAAAAATTGAGGGTGAGAGTAATGAGAAAAGTTCCAATCACAATCATGCGAGGCGGTACAAGTAAAGGGGTATTCATTCAAGCAAACAATGCACCATTTGAACACGATGAGCTCGAGGCATTTCTACTAGACATTATGGGCAGCCCTGACCGGTTGCAGGTCGATGGAATCGGCGGCGGTAATTCTTTAACAAGCAAAGTGGCCATTATCGATAAAGCCACCCGCCCAGATGTGGATGTGAACTATACATTTGCACAAGTCAGCATTAATGAGAGATTTGTCGACTTTAAAGGAAACTGTGGGAACATCTCATCAGCTGTTGGACCATATGCCATCATTAAAGGACTTGTTCAAGCGGTCGAGCCCATTACGACTGTACGTATCCTCAATACCAACACAAATAAAGTCATTACAGCAGAGGTCGAAGTCGAAAATGGAGAAGTAAAATTTGAGGGACAGGCAGAAATTCCAGGAGTAAAAGGGACAGGTTCTCCCATTTATTTATCTTTTGAAAATCCTGAAGGTGCTGTCACAGGTAAAACCTTTCCGACTGGAAACAAAATTGATACGATTCAAACAAAGTTTGGAGAGATTCCCATCTCGATTGTTGACATTGCAAATCCAATTGCCTTTATTCGTGCCAAAGATATTCAATTAAAAGGAACTGAATTGCCTGAAGAGTTTACAGACGAATTATTGGATGATTTAGAAGAAATTCGTTCTATCGCTGCTGAAATGTGTCACTTTGCACCAAAAGAAATGGCGACATTACAGTCTCCAGCTGTTCCAAAGCTTGCGCTCATTAGCGAGCCTGCTGATTATGTAGATACTAATGGAATCTTGAGAAGAGCAGCCGATATGGACATCATCGTTCGTATGCTATCGATGCAAAGACCGCACCAAGCACTTGCCATTACCGGCTCTGTCTGCGTGACAGCCAGCTGTTTCTTGGATGAAACGCTTCCGGCTCAGCTGTTTAAAGGGCATGACGACACACTTCGTATTGGACATCCTGCTGGTATTATGCAAACTGAAATTGACATCTCTCAAAACAGAGTCAAAGTCATTCGAACCGCAAGAGAAATTCTAGACGGAGTTGTCTTTACAAAACAAGATTATATTGTGCAGCCTCATATTAAAAGAGAAGCCTAAAGCAGACGAGAACATCGTCTGCTTTTTTTAATGCTGAAGCGGGGCATCAATATCTCCAGCAGAATGAGCTTTTATCTGCCCTTTCTCATCTTTTAACTGGAGATGACCGTAGCGGTTGACCCCGCAGCAAATGCCTTCTTCCCATGTTTGTTTTTCACGATCTAACGAAATGCGTAGGGGCTTGTTGAGACGATATAACCGTTTGTTATAGAGGGCAGTGAGTGCTTCAAACCCTTCATTCTGCCAGCGTGAATGGTACTTTTCAAAAGCCGCTGCCAGTTCTTTCACTAGCTGATCGGCTTTCACCTCTGTCAGCTCTGATAAGCAAATGGTTTTGTACGGGACATGCTCCGGCTTCGTCTCTACATTGATGCCAACACCGATATAAATGGAACTGCGGTCTGCTTCAATTAATGTGCCGGATACCTTTGCTTCATTAATGAGAATATCATTAGGCCATTTGATCGCCAGCCGATCCTCCGCTCTCATGAGTGGTTTCAGAACATCATAGATTGCTAGTGCTGTCAGCGGGGCGATCGTTGACTGGGTGGAGAGTTCTGCTGGCGGTAAGACTGTCATGGTCACCGCCACATTCCCTAAAGGCGTTTCCCACGGCCTGCCGAGTCTGCCTCTTCCTGCTGTCTGCTGGCGTGCATAGACAGCAAATGAGGGCTTTTCTCCTTGCTGCATGAGCCTTTTCGCTTCATTATTTGTACTATCAATGGTGTCATATTGAAAAATCTTCATGTGTTCTCCTCTTGTTTCTTCTTGATATGATGCTTTTATTATAACAAAATGAAGCGTGCATGTTGATGAGCCAGCATGTTACTCATTTCGCTGCGCCTGAAACGTCTCTTTTTCTTCCTCTGTAAACGGGACAGATGCGCCTGTGTCTTTACTAATTTGCACCATGGTGACTGAGCCTGTAAAGCAAGGTTCCTGCTGCTCATTTTCTCCTAAATAATGAAGGATGAGTGAGCTTGATCCGACCTTTTCCGGCTTGACATACACACGAAGCCTCTCCCCAATCTCTACCTGCTTGATGTAATCACATTGCAGGTTTGCGACGACTGTAATGGTCTCCCTCACACGTTTCATCCGTTTATCAACAATTCCCGTCTTTTGAAAAAAGGCAATTCGTGCCTCTTCGAAATACACAAAAGGGGTGACATTGTTCATATGGCCAAACATATCCGTTTCTGAAAAACGAACGGTGGTTTCGACATAAAATCGAAAGGATGCCCTCCACTCTTCAAATGGTTCTTCAATATATGACGGCAATCTCACTTGATCATCTCCTTATTTGGAAACAAAACGCCTCTCCCGTATTGGAAGAGGCGTTTGTTTATATGTTGCATCCAGCCTCTTAAACACTCATCATGATTGGCAAAGAGGACTGAATGTGATGTTATTCTGCGTGATCGCTTCCGAAGAAGTTACGGAATGCTTGTAAAGTTGTATCTCGGTTAAGTGCTGCAATTGACGTTGTCAGCGGGATTCCTTTCGGACAAGCCTGCACACAGTTTTGGGAGTTCCCGCAGTTCGCAAGACCGCCGTCCCCCATAATTTCTTCTAGACGGTCAGACTTATTCATCGCACCTGTCGGATGTGCGTTAAATAAACGGACTTGTGAAAGCGGTGCAGGGCCCATAAAGGAAGACTTATCATTCACGTTTGGACAAGCTTCAAGGCAGACACCACATGTCATACATTTAGAAAGCTCATACGCCCATTGACGTTTTTTCTCAGGCATTCTTGGTCCAGGACCGAGATCATATGTGCCATCGATCGGTACCCATGCTTTCACCTTTTTCAAGGAATTGAACATCCGGCTTCTATCAACCTGCAAGTCTCTCACAACCGGGAATGTCTTCATCGGCTGAAGACGAATCGGCTGATCTAACTGATCGATGAGTGCTGTACATGACTGGCGCGGTGTTCCATTAATGACCATGGAACAAGCTCCGCACACCTCTTCAAGACAGTTCATATCCCAGTTAATCGCTGTTGTTTTTTCCCCTTGTTTATTGACCGGGTTCCGTCTTATTTCCATAAGGGCGGAAATGACGTTCATATTTGGGCGGTAAGGGATTTCGAATTCTTCATCATAAGGCTTTCCATCTGCTGTATCTTGACGTGTGATAATGAATTGAATCGTGTTTTTTTCACTCATCTTATTTCTCCACCTTTTTCTTCGAGTAATCTCGTTTACGAGGTGCAATTAACGATACATCGACGTCCTCATAGTGGAATGCAGGCTTTTGATTTTTCCCTTTGAACGTAGCCATCGTTGTTTTTAGGAATTCTTCATCGTTTCTCTCTGGGAAATCCGGTTTGTAGTGTGCGCCTCGGCTTTCATTCCGGTTGTATGCCCCGATCGTAATGACTCTTGCCAGCTGAAGCATGTTGTCAAGCTGACGTGTGAAGGCAGCGCCTTGGTTGCTCCATGAAGCTGTATCGTTGATGTTAATCTGCTTGTAGCGCTCCATTAATTCTTCGATCTTCTGATCTGTTTTTAAGAGTTTGTCATTGTAACGAACCACTGTGACGTTATCCGTCATCCATTCTCCAAGCTCTTTATGAAGCACGTATGCATTTTCTGTTCCGTCCATGCTGAGGATGTTGTCCCATTTCTCCTGCTCTTTCTTCACAGCGCTGTCAAATGTTGCAGAAGATAGGTCTTCCGCAGATTTTTCAAGGCCGCTAATGTACTTGACCGCATTTGGTCCAGCGACCATCCCGCCGTAAATCGCAGAAAGCAGTGAGTTTGCACCAAGTCTGTTTCCGCCGTGCATAGAGTAATCACATTCTCCGGCAGCGAATAGACCTTTGATATTCGTCATTTGATCATAATCAACCCATAATCCGCCCATTGAATAATGAACAGCAGGGAAAATTTTCATTGGAAGCTTACGCGGGTCATCACCCATGAACTTTTCATAGATTTCAATGATGCCGCCAAGTTTAATATCAAGTTCTTTTGGATCTTTATGAGAAAGATCGAGGTATACCATGTTCTCTCCGTTGATGCCAAGCTTTTGCTCGACACATACGTCGAAGATTTCACGCGTTGCGATATCACGCGGTACAAGGTTCCCGTATGCTGGGTATTTTTCTTCAAGGAAGTACCAAGGTTTCCCGTCTTTATATGTCCAAACACGTCCGCCTTCACCACGAGCCGATTCACTCATGAGACGAAGCTTGTCATCTCCAGGGATCGCTGTTGGGTGAATTTGAATGAATTCTCCATTTGCGTAATGAGCACCTTGCTGATAGACGATGGATGCAGCAGATCCAGTGTTGATCATCGAGTTCGTTGATTTACCGAACACAATTCCAGGACCACCAGTTGCCATGATCACTGCATCTGAACGGAAGGATTCAATTTCCATTGTCGTCAAGTTCTGCGCGACAATGCCTCGGCATACTTCCTCGTCATCTAACACAGCGCCAAGGAATTCCCAGCCTTCATATTTCGTGACAAGCCCTGCTACTTCATAGCGGCGAACCTGCTCATCTAGTGCATATAATAGCTGCTGACCTGTTGTAGCTCCAGCAAATGCTGTACGGTGGTGCTGTGTTCCCCCGAAGCGGCGGAAGTCCAGTAATCCCTCTGGTGTTCTGTTAAACATGACACCCATCCGATCAAGTAAGTGGATAATGGACGGCGCTGCTTCACACATTGCCTTTACTGGCGGCTGGTTGGCTAAGAAATCTCCGCCATACACCGTGTCATCAAAATGCTCATAAGGTGAATCCCCTTCACCTTTTGTATTGACCGCTCCGTTGATTCCGCCCTGTGCACAGACAGAATGCGAACGTTTCACAGGTACGATTGAAAATAGTTTAACAGCTGTTCCCGCTTCTGCTGCTTTGATAGTTGCCATGAGACCAGCTAAGCCGCCTCCGACAACGATGATGCTAGAATTACTCATTGTAGCCCCTCTCCCTCTTCTACTAATCTATTTCCTCTTAAACAAAAGCGAAAATTGCTCTTAGCCCTACATATGAAAGCGCTATAAATATACCTAATGTCACATATGTGGAGATTCTTTGTGAGCGTGGTGAAACAGTAATTCCCCAGCTGACAGCAAATGACCACAAGCCATTAGCAAAGTGGAAAATAGTAGATAAAACGCCGACAATATAGAAGCCTAGCATAAATGGAGAGCTTAAAATATTCGCCATCATGTCATAGTTCACTTCAGCTCCAAGCTGAGCTTGAATTCGTGTTTCCCATACGTGCCAAGTGACAAAAATTAATGTGATGATACCTGAAATCCTTTGCAGTCTGAACAACCAGTTTCTTAAGTAACTGAAGCGAGACGTGTTGTTTTGTGCCGTAAAGGCTATGTACACCCCATAAACAGCATGATAGATCAGTGGTAAGAAAATCACGAACAGCTCAAGTGCATATCTGAATGGAAGCTGTTCCATAAAGTGTGCAGCTTTGTTAAACGCCTCTGGTCCATTCGTCGCAAAGTGGTTAATCACTAAGTGCTGTACTAAAAATAGACCGACCGGAATGACGCCAAGCAAAGAATGCAATCTCCGATAAAAAAATTCTTTGTTCCCCGACATTACTTTACCCCCTAGTAAAAAGTGCAATTGCTGAAAATTGTCTTACCCCCGCTTCTTTCAATTGTAAGCACTTTATTCAAATTTATTGACAATTTCATTTTACTCCTATGTCAAAAAAGCGTCAAGAAACCGCGTACATAAATTAAAATTTTCCGAAATTTAAAAGTTTTAAATCAAAATTCGTTTTACTACAATAAGAATTTCTTAGACTTCAGGGAAAACTCTGTCATCATATGCTTACATAAGCTATAATAAATTGTTGAAAGAGGGGAGCCGTACAATGAATAAATTCGAATCTAACTTAGAACAGCTAAAAGAAATTGAAGTCAATGGATTTGCCTACGAGCTGATACGCGAAGTTCTGCTGCCTGATATTTTGGGTCAGGATCATTCATCTATGATGTATTTTGCGGGTAAACTGCTTGCTCGTAAATTTCCTCAAGAGTCATGGGAGAAGATCCCCGAATTTTTCCATGATGCCGGATGGGGAACGCTCACGATGGTCCATTCGAAAAAACAGGAAATTGAGTTTGAGCTCGAAGGTCCACTTGTATCAAATCGAATCACCTATCAAAAGGAGCCATGCTTTCAGATGGAAGCGGGTTTTATTGCTGAACAAATTCAGCTTCTCAACGAGCACGTGGCTGAATCTTATGAACAAGTGAAAAAGCGTGCTGATAAAGTCATTTTAACCGTTAAATGGGATTTAAGAGACCCTAGCTAACACTCTTTATGAAAGGCGCGGACTTCAGGTCACGCCTTTTTGTAGTCTTCTTCTATCATAGCATACTTAGTGAATGGGTTTACGCACGTTTTCCTTTCTGGTATGCGGCGCTTTCCATTAAAAAAGAGGTGCACTCTTTCATGAGATACACCTCCCTGCCTTTTTAAGAGTGAGCAGTTGCACTCACCTTTGATAAATCAAACGCATCATGCAGCGCTTCAACTGCTTTGACCATATCATCTCGTCCAACCACTGTTGAGACTTTGATTTCAGACGTACTGACCATTTTCACTTGTATGTCTTTTTCCGCTAACACAGCGAACATTTCAGCGGCTACTCCTGGATTTGAGACCATACCAGATCCAACGATAGATACTTTGGCTAATTTACTTTCTGTCTCGATCTGCTCGTAGCCAAGCGCTCCTTTATACTCTTCTAATACTTCAACTGTTTTGGACAAATCATCCGTTTTCACAGAGAAAGAGATGGACGTCTGATTGGTGCTTGTGACGGACTGAATGATGATATCGACATTGATATTTTGCTTCGCAAGCGTCGTAAAGATGGTCGACAATGTGGTGAGACCGCTTGAAAGACCGCACACCGTCACGCGTGTAATCTGATCCTCAAATGCAATGCCTCTGACGACTAAATTTTGTTCCATGGATGATTCCTCCTCAATTAACGTACCCGATTCATTTTCAATACTAGAACGGACTTCTAGTGGGACTTGATAATTTTTTGCAAATTCAACAGCTCTCGGATGCAAGACGCCAGCTCCTAAATTAGCCAGTTCGAGCATCTCATCGTATGAAATACCTGCAAGTTTCCGCGCGGATGGTACATAACGCGGATCTGTCGTAAACACTCCTGGTACATCTGTGTAAATATCACATTTATCAGCCTTTAATGCGGCAGCAAGTGCCACAGCCGTTGTATCTGATCCACCGCGTCCAAGTGTTGTGATATGTAAGTCATCTGCAATTCCTTGGAAGCCAGCTACAACAACGACTTTTCCCGCACTTAATTCCTCTTTTATTCTTGATTCATCAATATCCACGATTCTTGCGTTACCATGTACTTGCTCTGTTTTCATACCAGCCTGCCAGCCTGTAAAGGAAATGGCATCATAGCCTTTTGCTTGCAGCGCCATCGTTAATAAGGAAATGGTCACTTGCTCTCCAGTTGCGAGCAGCATATCCATTTCTCTTTTGCTTGGATGATCTGTGAGTTCTTTCGCTAGGTCTACTAGAACATCCGTAGATTTGCCCATTGCCGACACAACCACAACCACATCATGTCCGGCCTCGCGTTCAGCGATGACTCTCTCTGCGGCATTGCGAATTTTTTCTGTTGATCCAACGGACGTTCCGCCAAATTTTTGTACAATTAGTCCCATGTCTACCACCCTTTTTCAAAAGATCACGTGTGAGAGAAGAGGCAAGAAGCGGCTTTGGAGACTGTCTGCTCACTGCAAATAAAAAAGCAATGAGAGAACAGATCTCCCATTGCTTTAAAATCATCATTAAACGATGCAAACAATGAGATAGCCCTCCAAGAAATACATTCTTGACAGCCCTACATTTCTTCAATGTACAGCCAGCGAATAAAATGAGTGGATTTTATTCACTTCGGCGACGCTCCCCTTTCAGCCCTCTTCCTAGATCCCATCGATCTCTGAAGGCTTACTCTTGAAGTTCGCACCTCTATCTTCAACAAACAACACGTTCATTTATTAAATTTAGTCACAAGCTTAACAGACTTTTGGAAAAAGTACAATCTATTTTTTTAATGCTTCCCTTAAAAGTTCGGCCGTCTGTTTCGGGATGCCAGCCTCCTGAAAGTCTTGGATAGAGGCTTCTTTCATCTTTTTCACAGAGCCAAAATGTTTAAGAAGCTGTTTTTTACGCTTTTCTCCGATACCTGGCACATCGTCTAAAATAGATTGAAATGCATTTTTTCCTCGCAGCTGCCTGTGAAAGCTAATAGCGAACCGGTGCACTTCATCTTGAATGCGCTGCAATAAATAGAAGGCCTGGCTATTCCGCTCCAGCGCAACAATTTCCAGTGTATCTCCTATCATCAGATTCGAAGTCCGGTGCTTTTCATCTTTCACTAGACCTGCCACTGGGACAGACAGATTCAATTCATTTTCAAGCACATCTATCGCTGCATTGATCTGTCCCTTTCCTCCGTCAATTAAAATTAAATCTGGCAGCGGCAGCTCATCCTTTAACACGCGGGTATATCGCCTTCTAATGACTTCACGCATCGATGCATAATCATCTGGCCCTGTGACGGTTTTAATTTTGTATTTTCGGTATTCCTTTTTATACGGCTTCCCGTCCTGAAAGACGACCATGGCAGAAACCGGGTCTGCACCTTGAATATTCGAGTTATCAAATGCTTCAATCCGGTACGGCATATAAATATTTAGTGCATCCCCAAGCTGCTTCACCGCACCAATGGACCGCTCTTCATCACGCTCAATGAGCGAAAATTTTTCTTTTAAGGCGATTTTGGCATTTTGATGGGCAAGTAAAAGCAAATCCTTTTTCTTTCCTTTTTTCGGCTGATGAACGTTCGTCTCGAGCAATTGTTCAATCATCTCTTGATCTACGCTGTCTGGCACCAAAATTTCCTTCGGCAGAAAGTGATTGTTCTTTGCATAAAATTGCCCCATAAACGTGAGGAACTCTTCCTCAGGGTCTTGATACATAGGAAATAGGCTGACATCGCGTTCAATCAATTTCCCCTGCCTGATGAAGAAGACCTGGACACACATCCAGCCCTTGTCATAGGCATATGCAAAGACATCTCGATCTGATAAATCGCTCATCGTCATTTTCTGCTTTTCCATCGTTGAGTCGATGTAAGCGATTTGGTCTCTCAGTTCTTTTGCCCGTTCAAACTCTAATTGTTCGGCGGCTTCCTGCATCTTTTCGTTTAGTTCTTTTTTGATTTGCTGATGCCCTCCGTTTAGAAACCTTGTGATTTCGTCCACGAGCTGCTTATTCGTTTCTTGAGAAATGTCATATACGCACGGCGCGAGACATTGTCCAAGATGATAATATAGACAGACGCGATCAGGAAGGGTTGCACATTTTCTCAGTGGATATAAACGGTCGAGCAGCTTCTTCGTTTCTCTGGCTGCTTGTACGTTCGGGTATGGTCCGAAATATTTCCCTTTGTCCTTTTTCACATTGCGGGTGACGATCAGCTTAGGATGCCGTTCATTCGTAATTTTAATAAAAGGATACGTTTTGTCATCCTTAAGCATGACGTTGTATTTTGGGTCGTATTTTTTGATTAAATTTAGCTCTAAAATGAGTGCCTCGATATTAGAAGAGGTGACAATGTATTCAAAGTCCTCAATTTCACTGACAAGCCGCTGCGTTTTGGCGTCATGAGATCCCGTGAAATAAGAGCGCACTCTATTTTTTAAGACCTTTGCCTTTCCCACATAAATGACTGTATTTTGTCGATCTTTCATTAAGTAGCAGCCTGGTTGATCTGGCAAGACCGATAGCTTTTCTTTGATCAGTTTGTTCATATTTTCATCCGTCCTTGTTTTCCTCTTTCACTCCTTCTAGTGTATCACGAACATTTGTTTTATACCATGTTGAAAGAAAAGCGGCTCTCGTCTTTACGAGAACCGCTTCATTGAGTATGCCGCTCGGGCATAGACAGGTTTATAGATGTTTGTTGACAAGTTCAGCAAGTGCTTCTTTTGGTTTGAAACCAACAGATGTTTCTACCACTTCACCGTCTTTTAAAACAAGAAGTGTTGGGATACTCATCACGCCGTATTTACCAGCAGTTTCTTGGTTATCGTCTACATCAATTTTTACAATTTTCATTTTGTCGCCCATTTCTTGATCAAGTTCTTCAAGAACTGGAGCAATCATTTTACATGGTCCGCACCATGGTGCCCAAAAGTCCGCAAGAACAACACCTTCTGCAGTTTCTTGTGAAAATGTTGCGTCAGTCGCTTTTACGATTGCCATTATTCATTCCTCCAATGTAAATTATGCTTTTTAGTATAGCATCTACCAATGTGACTTGCGAATGAAATGCTTACGAATCATTTTTTATGAAATGAATTAAAAAACAAACCGTACAATCGCACCAATGACAACAATTGCACCGATAATCATGAGAATCGTTCTAAGCATATAAATAACTCCCTTTCCGCTTCATTTACAATGTATGATGCCCCAACATCCTGCTCATCAAACATCTAAATATGCGATCAAGCCAGATCGACCGTGATCATCACCACCGACATTGGCGGCAGATCTATGGTCAATTCACCGGGTTTTACAGCAAATTGCTGAAACTCTGCTGGCTGGACAGCATGAGGATCGTCAAATGTGTTGTGCGCATTCATGCGGTCCGCTGTCAGCACGCGGCCCGTGACTTTCGTTTGAGCATCCAAACCTTCAATGGCAAGGGATACTTCGTTTTGTTCATGCGGATTCAGGTGACAGAAGCTAATATGCATCTTATCTGACGAACGCGAAGCTGACACACTAACCTGAGGTATTTTTTCTCCTCTGCGTTCATAAGGCGTTGACACAAACTCCACTTCAAGTGCTTCTTCCTCTTGATGCACTTGAAACATGTGAAACACATGATACGTAGGCGTTAGGAGCATCTTTTCGTCTTCCGTTAACACCATTGCTTGCAGAACATTGACCGTCTGGGCAATATTCGCCATATGAATCCGCTGGCAATGACGATGAAATATATGAAAATGCAGAGCACAAACAAGGGCGTCTCTTAGTGTGTTCTGCTGATACAAAAACCCAGGATTTGTCCCTGGCTCTGGGTCATACCATGTTCCCCATTCATCAATAATCATCCCGATTCGCTTGTCTGGATCATAACGATCCATGATCTCTCCATGATCCACGACAAGCCGTTCCATCTCATAGGCTTTTTTCAACGTGATAAACCATTCATCCTCATCAAATTCAGTCGCTGACCCTTTTTTCTCCCATGTACCGGGTACAGTGTAGTAATGCAAACTGAGTCCATCCATCCAAGGTGCGGCCCGCTCCATTAATACTTTTGTCCAATTCACGTCATTTGAATTTGCGCCGCACGCGATTTTGTATATCGTCTGACCCGCAAACTCTCTCACATACGTTTGATAACGTTTATATAAATCAGCATAGTATTCAGGCGTCATATTCCCGCCGCAGCCCCAGCTTTCATTGCCTACACCAACATAGGTCAGCTTCCAAGGTTCTTGTTTTCCATTTTGAATACGCCAATCAGACATAGGTGTTCCCTTTGGAAATGTAATATACTCGACCCATTCTGCTAATTCTTGAACAGACCCGCTTCCCACATTCCCGCAAATATAAGGCTCACATTCAAGCAGCTCACACAATTTCATAAATTCATGCGTACCAAATGCATTGGATTCAACCGTGCCGCCCCAATGAGTGTTCACCATCGGTTTTCGTTCACTGAGATCACCTACACCATTTGCCCAATGATACTCGTCTGCGAAGCAACCGCCTGGCCACCTAAGCACCGGAATATGTAATGCTTGAAGAGCCTTTAGCACATCCGTACGAATCCCCTCAATATGATCAATCGCTGAATCTTTTCCTACCCAAATCCCGTCATAAATCCCTCTTCCTAAATGCTCTTGAAAGTGTCCATAGATGTGTTTAGAAATACGTCCGATCACGTCATTGACTTTTACTGTCCCCTTCACTTGTCAACCGCTCCTTTGTTTATTGATTACATACAAAAAAACCCAGAATACCTAGGCATTCTGAGTGTATGAGCGTTACGAGTGGATATTCATCTTTTTTAACTCTTCATTCAAAAGCGGTACCACTTCAAACAAATCACCGACGATTCCATAATCGGCAATTTTGAAGATCTCGGCTTCTGGGTCTTTGTTAATCGCCACAATGACTTTACTGTTAGACATTCCGGCTAAATGCTGAATCGCCCCTGATATCCCGCACGCAATATAGAGATCAGGTGTGACGACCTTACCTGTTTGCCCAATTTGCAGGGCATAATCACAGTAGTCTGCATCACAGGCGCCACGCGAGGCACCGACTGCTGCGCCCAGCGTTTCGGCGAGTTCATTCAGTGGTTCAAACCCTTCCTTGCTCTTGACCCCGCGTCCCCCGGCGACGATGACCTTTGCTTCAGATAAATCTACACCTTCTGACGTTTTTTTAATGACTTCCTTCACAATCGTTCGCAGGTTCTGAATATCGACAGAAACCGGTGTAATTTCTCCGCTTCGTGAGGCATCCCGCTCAAGAGGTGCCACGTTGTTTGGCCGTATGGTCGCCAAAAGCAGACGATCTGTTGAAATCACTTTTTCGAAGGCTTTACCAGAGTAAATCGGTCTAGTGAAAACGAGGTGTTCTCCGGTAACGCTTACATCAATCGCATCTGAAATTAGGCCAGTCTGCAAGCGTGCAGCTATTTTCGGCGACAAGTCTTTTCCGATAGACGTATGGCCAAAGAGTACGGCATCTGGGTCAACCTGATCTAATATCGCTTGAAGCGCCTGCGCAAAACCATCTGATGTATAGTATGAAAGGTGCGGATGCTCCACAATCATGACATGATCCGCTCCATAGTAAAGCAGTTCATTCGCTAGGTCTTTGACGTCTTCCCCTATTAACACGCCAATGACTTCACCGCCATCTGCCACTTGATGAGCGGCAGCAATGGCTTCAAATGTCACATTTCTTAATTTACCGTCACGACTTTCTCCAAGTACAACAACTTTTTTACTCATCTTTCAAGTTCCCCCTTGTTCTCGTGATATCGTAAAGCGGATGTTTAGATGACCTTTGCTTCGTTTCTTAGTAGATCTGTCAGTTCTTTGACTTGATCCTGAAGCTCACCGCTGAGCACCTTGCCACCCTCTTTTTTCTCCGGTAAGAAACGTTCAATTGTTTTGATTTTATATGGCACATCGTCTTCATCAAGATCTAAATCATCAAGTTCCACTTCTTCTAAAGGCTTTTTCTTTGCCTTCATAATGCCTGGTAATGATGGATAGCGAGGCTCATTGAGTCCTTGCTGGGCAGTGACGACAAGCGGGAGCTCGGCAGAAATGACTTCCACGTCACCTTCCGCATCTCGTTCAATCGAAGCAGAGCCTCCGTCAATTTGAATACTTGTAATCGTTGTGACATATGAAAAGCCAAGTAATTCAGCAAGACGCGGGGCAACCTGTCCAGAGCCCCCGTCAATTGCCACATTCCCTGCTAAAATTAAGGAAGCCTCTTTGTCTTTTAAATAGTGGTAAAGAATCGTAGAAGCTGAATATTGATCCCACTCTTCTAAGTCGTCTTCCACATTTAATAAAACGGCTTGATCGCAGCCCATAGCGAGCGCTGTTCTCAGCTGCTTCTCCGCATCCTCACTGCCAACTGTCACAACGGTCACTTCTCCCCCGTGCTCGTCACGAAGCTGGATGGCTTCTTCTATGGCGTACTCGTCATAAGGATTAATAATGAACTCTGCTCCATCTTCTTGAATTGCACCAGACTGAATGGAAATCTTCTCTTCCGTGTCAAACGTACGCTTCATCAAAACAAATATATTCATCCATTTCTCCCCCTTGTGTCGTTCTAATCCCTTATTCCCCTTTAAAATTCGGTTTGCGCTTTTCGATAAAGGCTTGGATACCTTCTTTAGCATCATTCGATTGGAAAATCTCACCGAACTTTTTGGCTTCCAGTTTCATTCCGCCATCATATGAATACAATTTTGTTGCGTTCAATAAATCCAGCACATACTCGAGTGATTTTGGGCTTTTCGTTGCAAATTTTGCCGCAAGTGTTTTGGCTTCTTCAAGCGCCTCTTCCTCTGTTTCTGCCAGCTTTGAAACAAGTCCGCAGGCGAATGCTTCTTCACCTGTAATCGGTTCAGCTGTACCCATCATTTCCAGAGCTTTAGCCGAACCAACATAGCGCGGCAGGCGCTGCGTGCCGCCGAATCCTGGAATGATGCCGAGGTTTAGTTCCGGCAGTCCAAGCTTCGCATCTTTTGTTGCGATTCGGATATCACAAGACATTGCAAGCTCAAGGCCCCCGCCTAATGCAGCTCCGTGAATCGAGGCAATGACTGGTTTTGGACATTGCTCAATCCGTTCAAAGACCTGCTGCCCTCTGTCTGCAAGGCTTGAATAGTCAGACTCTTCCTGTAACGTCGTAAATTCCTTAATATCAGCACCTGCTGAGAAAAATCTACCTTCTCCGTGGATCACAATGGCTCTTACTTCTTCATTTTGTTCGAGCTGGTCAAACATGTCATTTAGCTCGGTGAGCAGCTGAGAAGATAAGGCGTTTGCTGGTGGATGCTGAATCGTAATAAGTGCTGTCTGTCCTTCATGATGTAAGGTGAGTATCTTTTCCATGTCAATCATCCTTTTTCAAAATGTCTTTAAGATTGATGTATTCCGTTTAAGAGTAGATCACGTACGTTTTCTGCGAGTGCAGGAAGATCATATTTTTGATCATTCATGACCCATGTTGTAGCGGTCTCATCAATCGTCCCAAATACCATTTGTCTCGCTAAGCGGACATCTAGATTTTGTCTAAATTCTCCTGTTTTCTTTCCTTCTGCTAAAATCGACTCGAGCATATTTAAATACCCTTTCAGCACCTCATTGATTTTTTGCCGCAGCTCAAGGTTTGACTGCCTGAGTTCGAGCTGTGTCACAAGAGCCAAATGATGATTTTGCGCAAGCATACGAAAATGCTCCTCAATGAGCAGTAAAAGCTTTTCTTTCGCCGACGGTTTCTTTTGAATATCTGTTTCCATCCGTTCGATGAATTGTCCCATTTTTTCTTTGAACAATGAGATCAAAATATCCTCTTTATTTTTGAAATAAAGATAAATGGTTCCGTCTGCTACCCCTGCTTGTTTCGCAATCTTTGAAACTTGTGATTGATGATAGCCGTTCTCTGCAATCACCACAACTGCTGCATCAATAATTTGCATGTACTTCGGTCTTTTCTGCTTCAATGTGCTTCGTCCCTTTCTAAATTGAATGAGTATTCATTCATAACTTCATGTTAAAAAGAAACGGGCGATTTGTCAAGTGATCTTCTTGTTTCTTTTCCACCTTTAGCATAACAGAGCAGGCGGTCAACATTCAAATCATCCGGCCGGTGGACCGGATGATGCAGATCGTTATGTTTTCGGTTGATCGGCAGGCGTTTCAGATGAAGAAGCGTGCTTTCTTTTTTCTTCTTCAATTAATACTCTGCGCAAAATCTTCCCGACGGCTGTTTTAGGCAGTGATTCTTTAAATTCATACACGCGTGGTACTTTAAATGAGGCAATTCTCGTCCTGACAAAGCGATCAAGTTCGTCCTCTGTTAAGTAGGCATCCTTTTTCGGCACAATAAATGCTTTCACTGTTTCTCCTCTGTACGGATCTGGAATACCAGCGACGACGACTTCTTGTACAAGCTCATGCTCATAAAGGGCTTCTTCGACCTCTCTTGGGTAAATATTATAGCCGCTCGCTATGATGACATCTTTTTTCCGGTCGACGATATAGAAAAAACCGTCCTCATCCATATACCCTATATCTCCGGTGAAAAACCAGCCATCTCGTAATACAGCCGCTGTCTCCTCTGGCTGATTCCAGTATCCCTTCATGATCTGCGGCCCTTTGACAATGATTTCTCCATGCTCATATGGTTCTTTTAGGCCTCCAGTTTCCTCGCAATAAATACCGGCATCTGTATTAGGCCACGGACAGCCAATGCTGCCTGTTTTGTTCGCTCCCCATAAAAAGTTAGCATGGGTGACGGGTGAGGTTTCTGAAAGTCCATACCCTTCCACTAAGCGTCCTCCTGTTAATTTTTCAAAGCTTTGTTTGACTTCTACAGGAAGTGCCGCTGAGCCGCTTAGACATGCAGTGATGGACGACAGGTCATACTTTTCAATGTTCGGATGATGCAGCAAGGCGATATACATTGTTGGTGCGCCTGGAAATAGCGTCGGTTTCTGTTTTTCAATGGTTTTGAGGGTATCTGCGACATCAAAGCGTGGAAGAAGAATCAATTGATGCCCTTCTTTGACAGCAAGGTTTAAGACGGTCGTCATTCCGTAGACATGAAAAAACGGAATGATGCCGAGGATGCGTTCTTTCCCCCTGGTCGTTTTGTACATCCAGGAAGCGCACATTTCAGTATTCGCTAAAATATTTTCATGTGTGAGCATGACCCCTTTTGGTAAACCGGTCGTTCCGCCGGTATATTGCAAAACAGCGACATCCTCTTTCGGCTCAAAGGCAAGTGCGGGAATTTGCTGTTCACCTGCCGATTCTTTCGTGATCTGCGAGAAGTGATGAATGGTGTCATTTTTCTCCACTTGGATGACCATTTTATTTTTTCTTCTTTGCACAATAGGAAACAGTATGTTTTTCGGGAATGGTAAATAATCTTGTAGTTTGGTAATGATTAAGTGTTCCATACTTGTCAGCGCTTTCATTTTATAAGCCTTTGGATACAACAGATCTAGCGTGATCAGCACTTTGGCGCCGCTGTCCTCCATTTGATATTCCAGTTCTTTCTCCGTATAAAGCGGGTTTGTTTGAACAACGATGCCGCCTGCTATTAAAACAGCATAATAAGAAATGACCGATTGAGGGCAGTTCGGCAGCATGATCGCTACTCTGTCGCCTTTTTTTACGCCAATTTTCATCAGATGACTGGCTAGTTTCAATACGTCTTTTTGCAGCTGTTCATAGGTGATGTTCTTTCCTAGAAAATGAATGGCTGTATGCTCAGGTGCAGCCTCTGCGGAGCTGAATAAGTAAGATTGTAATGTTTCATTTGGGATGGTGAGTTCGTGGGGAATTTGATTCGGGTAATGCAGAAGCCAACGTTTATCTGACTGCATAAAAACCCTCCTTCCTGAACTTTCGTACTATTTTATTATAGCAAACTTTTCCTTAGGACAGTTTGCTTTTTTCTAATAGAGCTTGGTTCAATTGCACACTTTTACTTTTTCGCCGGTGTTTCTATAGAGGCTCTTTTTCCTTCATGATGCCACTGTTCATATAAACCGCCGATTGCACGAAATGACTCGTTGACTCTTTCCACGATCTGTTGATGGATACTAGGGTCATTCGGTAAATGCGTCTGGATGTTGTCGACTTGATGCTTCCTCATCATGTCAATGTAAACCGTGAGAAAAATGGTGTCTTCTAAAATCCAGTAAATAACTTCATCCGCCACTTTTGTTCTTTTATGCAGCATTTTCATCCCTCGTTCATATTGAATGAGGATATAACCACTCGAATCGATCTGAATATAGGGACTCAAATCATCAAAAAATCCTGACGTTTGAAATGGACGTGCAATATACGGTTCGTATATGTCTCTTGGAAGGGATGTCATTTGAAGACAAGTATCAATGCGCTTGATCAGTTCGTCTTTTTGCAGAATGTGCTTCATGTCATTCGCCGCCTTTGATGAGATAAAAGCTGCCAAGGGGTTCCCTGACAGCTTTCTAACGTTGTTTTTTTCATTTCACAGGAACAGATAAACGGCACCAATGACCGCAAAAGTGCAGGCAACTACGATTAATACTTTTGCTAGCTTTTCCATGTCGTCTCCTTAAATGCCGGCTGCTACTACGTAAGACAGCCCAACTGAAATGATGAGTGAAATAAACCCGACCGCTCTATTATCATTTTCAATCTCTTTGTCTACTTTAAATCGCGGTGTTAAAAATTCAAAAATGAAATAGCTGACAAGCAGCATCACAAAGCCGTATACGCCCCATCCAACCATTTGAAGAAGGGAATTGTGCTGTGCGATGGAATGCTGAAACACATTCGCAATCCCAAAGATCTTCCCGCCTGTTGCCATAGCAACAGCTAAGTTCCCCCGCTGGATCTCTTCCCAGTTTTTATAGGAGGTGACGAGTTCAAAAATGGTTAGAAATAAGACGAGACATAGGACGGCCACGCTGTAATAGGCGGCAATTTCCACAAGTTCATTTTCCCAAAAGGCTTTCATGCGTTTTCTCCTTTTTACTTTAATTCGACGATGGTGACGCCTGATCCTCCCTCACCTTGTTCGCCAAAACGAGCATTTTTCACACTTCGGTGCTGTTTCAGTAATTCCTGAACCCCTTTTCTGAGGGCGCCAGTTCCTTTTCCGTGAATAATCGACACGCGCGGATAACCAGCTAATACAGCATCATCTAAATATTTTTCGACTCTGCTTAAGGCATTTTCATAACGCTCTCCTCTTAAATCGAGCTCAAGCGAGACATGATAGTCTTTCCCTTTGACTGCCGTGATGGCTTTTTCTTGCTTAAATTCAGGTGCTGATTTGATAAATTCCATGTCTTTTTCTTTTACTTTCATTTTCAGAATGCCCATTTGGACACTCCATTCTTTGTCACCTGTTTGTTCAAGCAGCGTTCCTTTTTGCCCGAAGGTGAGCACTTTGACTTCGTCGCCTGACTTCAGCTGTCTTACTGCTTTTTTCGCTGGCTCTGGCTTTTTCTTCCGGTCAAACTCAGGGACCGCTTCTTCAAGACGCTTTCTCGCATCGATGAGTTCATGCTCTTTGAATGAGCGGTGCTCACTTTTTATCGAACGCAGCTCTTGAATGATATCTTCTGCTTCTTTTGATGCTTGTTCAATTTTCTCTTTCGCTTTATGTTCAGCTTCTTCGAGCAGTTTGTCCTTTTGCTCATTCCATTCAAGAATTTGTCTTTGCAATTCTTTATGAAGCTTTTCTGCTTCTTTTCTATAGACTTCTGTCTCATGCAGTTCTTCTTCTGCTTGTTTCTTGCTATCTTCTAATGACGCAATCATTTGGTCTACTTCATTATGCTCTGCATGCATATCTGCTTTTGCCCGGTCTATGAGGTGGTCAGGCAAACCAAGACGTTTGGAAATTTCAAATGCGTTACTTCGTCCAGGCACACCGATGAGCAGGCGGTACGTTGGTGATAAAGTTTCAATGTCAAACTCCACGCTTGCATTCGTGACGCCTTCCCGGTTATACCCATATGCCTTCAGCTCGGGATAATGAGTCGTTGCGATGACGCGTGCATTCGTTTGATGCACTTCATCTAAAATGCTCATCGCAAGTGCCGCACCTTCAGCTGGGTCTGTTCCTGCCCCTAATTCATCAAATAACACGAGTGAGTTAGATGTCAAATGCTTTAAGATATCTACAATATTGACCATATGAGATGAGAACGTACTCAAGCTTTGTTCAATGGACTGTTCGTCTCCAATATCAGCAAAGACTTGGTCGAACACAGCCACTTCAGAGCCTTCTTCAACTGGAATATGGAGGCCCGCCTGTGTCATCAGCGTCAGAAGACCCAGCGTTTTTAAAGTAACTGTCTTCCCCCCTGTATTTGGTCCAGTGATCACGATCGTTGAAAAATCTTTGCCGAGCTCAATATCATTTGCGACAACTTGATCCCGAGGCAATAGAGGATGTCTTGCTCGTTTTAAATAGATCTCTCCTTGATCATTCACAGCAGGCTTTGTGGCTTTTTCTGCCTTTGCATATTTAGCTTTAGCAAAAATAAAATCTAGCGTCTGCAGCTCCTTTACATTGTGAAGCAGTTCCCCAATGTGCTCTGACACGCTCTCTGTCAGCATTTGGAGGATCTTTTCAACCTCTTGCTTCTCTTTTAAACGGGTTTGCTGCAAGGTGTTATTTACATCCACGACCACTTGCGGCTCAATAAAAAGTGTTGCCCCAGATGATGATTGGTCATGAACAATTCCGCCGTAATTCGAGCGGTACTCTTGTTTCACCGGAATAACAAACCGATCATTACGAATGGTGACAATTGTGTCTGACAGCATTTTCGAAGCCGATTGTGAACGAATCATCGATTCTAATTTATCACGAACCTTTGATTCTAGTGAGCGTAATTGAATGCGCAATGAACGAAGTGCAGGGGTTGCATGATCAAGCACTTCTCCATTATCACCAATACAGCTTTCGATTTCTTTTCTGATTTCAGGCAGTAATATCAGCGTCTCAGCATATGTATGAAGGCGCGGTATGTCTACTCCATCTTCATACATGGACGTGAGAAAGTGCTTCATATTTTTCACCGCATATAATAGTCCTGCGATTTCCATCAGCTCAGATGGGCTTAATGTACTGCCGATTTCTGCCCGTTTAACTGCGCGTCTAATATCCGTTAACCCGCCAAATGGCGCAGACCCCTTTAAGCGAATCACATCTTGTGCTTCTGCTACCTCTTCCAGCAAATGCTGAATGGTTTCTATATCCGTCAGAGGTGTTAAATCCTGCGCTCTTTCTTTTCCTAATGTGGATGCGGTATAGGACATCACTTTTTCTTTTACTTTATGAAATTCTAATGATGCTAACACTTTTTGTTGCAGCATGGTCCAGCCTCCTAACGACTACCTGTCACGCGTTAAAAACTTTTTGATCTCGTTTAGAGTAAAAGTATTCACGACATTTGCTTTTGGTGTCCAGCCTTTTCTTGCAGCTGTTACACCGACTTCCATATGTTCCAGCATGGCGATGTTGTGCGCATCTGTATTGATCATGATGTTCACACCCGCTTCATTTGCTTTCATTAAATGCTCTGTTTTCAAATCAAGTCTTGACGGATTACTGTTGAGCTCAAGTGCAGTGCCCGTTTTCTTCGCAAGCTCTATGAGCTGATCTATATTTAGGGCATAGCCATCCCGTCTGCCGATCAAACGGCCTGTTGGATGTGCAATTAAATCGACATGCTGATTTCGCAAGGCATTTTCAAGGCGTTCCATAATGACTTCCTCCGGCTGAGAGAAGCTAGAATGAATAGACGCAATGACAAAATCCATGTCTTTTAAAAAGTCATCATCATAATCTAACGATCCATCCGGCAGGATATCCATTTCGACCCCTTTGAAAATGTGAAAATGCTCGAATTCCTGATTAAGCTTGTCAATTTCTTTAGCTTGCAGACGCAAACGTTCTTTTGTTAAACCGTTGGCTACTTTTAAATATTGCGAGTGGTCTGTAATGGCCATGTATTCATAGCCTTTTGCGATACATGCTTCCGCCATTTCACGAATAGAGAATGCTCCGTCACTCCATGTCGAGTGCATATGAAGGTCGCCTTTGATATCTTTCAGTTCTACAAACTGCATACTTTCTTTATACGTATCAATCTCCGCTCCGGTTTCACGAATTTCTGGCGGAATGAGCGGAAGTTGAAAATGCGCATAAAAAGCGCTCTCGTCTTCAAAAGTTTTCACTTCTCCAGTTTCAATCGTTTCCACACCATATTCGCTAATGCGCTCTCCGCGTTCCTTCGCAAGCTGACGCATTCGAATATTGTGATCTTTTGATCCAGTGAAATGGTGCAGCGTAGTCGCGAATTGGTCTGATGTCACAAGCCGGAAGTCCACACTGATCTCAAAATCAAGGGCAAGAATGACAGATACCTTCGTATCACCGCTTGCGATGACATCTTTCACATCATCAAGTGCAACGAGCTGCTCTCTGACTTGCTCAGGATCATCTGTCGCAATGATATAATCTAAATCTTTCACGGTTTCACGTGCACGTCTTAAACTGCCAGCTCTTGAAAAACGGATGATACCTTTCGTCTCTTCAAGCGCATGATCAATCCGCTCTGCCACATCTAATGCAAAGCCAATTGGCAGTCGTTCCGGCTGCTTTCCCGCTTCCTCAAGAGCCGCGAGAATCTTTTCTTCTGTTTTTTTGCCAAAGCCAGCAAGTGCTTGTACCTTTTCCGCTTCGCATGCTTCTCTTAGCGACTGTGCATCGTGGACGCCAAGCTCTTGGTAAAGCTTAGCGATCTTCTTCCCGCCAAGTCCTGGTAATTTTAAGAGCGGGACAAGTCCTTCAGGCACTTCCTTTTTTAATTGTTCGAGTGTTTCTGATTGTCCTTTTTCAATATACTCAGTGATCACAGCAAAGGTTCCTTTTCCAATGCCGGGTAATGCTAATAGATCATCTATTTGAGAAAGGCTGCGGTCATCTTGTTCCAGTGCCGCTGCTGCTTTACGAAAGGCAGAAATCTTAAAAGGATTATCTCCTTTCAGCTCCATATATACTGCAATTGTTTCAAGAAGTTTGATAATATCTTTTTTATTCATCTCTCATCCTCCAGCCGCTTTGGC
The DNA here is from genome assembly GCF_002998735.1 of Bacillus sp. NMTD17. NCBI lineage: Bacteria > Bacillati > Bacillota > Bacilli > Caryophanales > Bacillaceae > Bacillus > Bacillus sp. NMTD17. The sequence continues at coordinate 98,395 of NZ_PVRH01000005.1, read as the reverse complement.
ATCTTCCTTTATAAATATACAAACTTTTCCTTCATCCTACAACTTTCTGTCATGGAATGAGAAAAAACTTCTCCAAGAAAGGAGAAGTTTTTAAACTCCATACGTCGTCCATAAGTCTTTGACAAGACTGGACAGATAAGGGGTGTTGCCTACGATCACATCTGCTAATATGGATTTGCTCATCATTGTTTGCAGTGCATCGACTGGAAGTAATGCAGCGACAAACAAGAGAATAAACACAAATAGATAGGTTTCAAGAAATCCTAAAACACCGCCAAGCAGTTTGTTGACCTGCTTAATCACAGGTATACTTGCAATGGTTGTGAGCAATCCGCCAATGATGGCGAGCAGGATTTTGGTCAAGATAAACAGAATGATAAACGCAATGGTATTATAATAAGCTGTTTCTAGATTCCCACTAAAGAAAGCGAGCTGCGCTTGACCGCCGCTAAAATTAGGCGCTGGAATCCACGTAAGCTGTGGTGCAAGTGACTGATAAAACATGGAAGCCACTAAGATAGAAACAACAAAGCTGATCAATTTAATCAATTGAAGAATAAACCCACGTTTTAGACCGACAAGCGTTCCCATAAGAAGCAAAAACAAAATGATGATATCGATCACGGTAATTTCATTCCTTTTCTTTAAGCTGAATCTCTAGTTTTTCGTATTGCTCTTTTAATTTCAAGTAGTCGTGGACGACATTGACTGCTGTCAGTACAGCTAATTTGTTTATATCAAGGTATGGATTTTTTTCATTTATTTCTCTCATTTTATCATCAACAATTGAAGCAACGTGTCGCATATGCATCTTCGTTTCTTGACCGATGATCGTATAGGACTGTCCGTAAATCTCAACTGTTGTTTTCGTTTTACCGCCGTCAGACAACGTTTCTCCTCCATTCCACGAGAATCCTAGTCTCTATCATAACATGTTTAGACATTGAATGGAAAGACGAGCCCTTCCCTGTTATGGTACACTTTAGAAATCAATGATATCAAGGTAAAAAGGAGTTATCCACTGTGCCCCAATCCGTCTTAAAAGCAACATCAGAAGACCTTAAAAAGATGAAGAGCGCGTATGCGCACCACTTAACTGATACTTTACCACCAGGCGCCCTTTTTCAAGCAAAGGTTCCTGGCTGTACGATTACAGCCTATCGATCTGGAAAAGTGCTGTTTCAAGGACAAAAGGCAGAAGCTGAAGCCAGTCAATTCAGCCATTTAAAAGCAGCTGATACGAAAAGTCAAAAAGCACCTGCTGTCACAAAATACAGTCCGCCGTCAGGAATTGCTTCTATGTCCGTCATCGGTTCAGATGAAGTAGGAACAGGTGATTATTTTGGACCAATGACGGTCTGTGCCGCCTATGTTGATGCAAGCCAGCTTGCTCTCATGAAAGAGCTTGGCGTAAAAGACTCAAAAGGTCTAAAGGACCCGCAGATTATCAATATTGCCAAAGATCTCATCAAAACCATTCCGTTCAGCCTTCTCGTGCTCCGAAATGAAAAGTACAATGCGATGCAGGAAAAGGGCATGAGTCAAGGAAAAATGAAGGCGCTGCTTCATAACCAAGTCATTACCTCTGTGCTAGAAAAACTAGACGGGAAGCAGCCCGAAGCTATTTTGATTGACCAATTTGCAGAACCGGGCATTTATTTCAAGCATCTTGCAGGGAAAAAAATCATTCGGGAGCGGACGTACTTTAGCACAAAAGCAGAAGGCATTCATTTGTCAGTTGCTGCGGCTTCCATTATTGCAAGGTACGCCTTTTTAATTGAAATGGATAAGTTGTCAAAAGCAGCAGGCTTTGACATTCCAAAAGGAGCCGGTCCTCATGTGGACAAGGCGGCAGCGAAGCTCATCAAGCTGCACGGCGAAGATGCTTTACGTCAATTTACAAAGCTGCATTTTGCCAACACACAAAAAGCGAAGAAATGGTTATAAAAAAGAGCTAAGGCCCACAAGGCCATAGCTCTTTTTTTCTTTAACCGCGCAAGACGGCTTGATACGTATCTTCTAATGCTTTCAATACTTTTGTATGAACAGCCGTCACTTCTTCCTCTGTCAATGTTTGCTCCGGATTTAAATATTGGAGAGAGAATGCAACGGATTTTTTGCCTTCTTCCATATGTTCACCCTCATACACATCAAAGACGGATAGGTCTGTCAATAAATCCCCGCCTGCCTCATAGATGACCCGCTCCAGCTGTCCGCTTGAGATATGCTGATCTACAACAAGTGCAATATCTCTTGTCACAGCAGGGAATCTCGGAATCGCTGTATATTTCATATCCTTCGATTCAGACGTCATCACATCTGTTAAATCAAACTCGAAGACATATGTTTCTTTTAAATCTAATTCCTTTTCAATGACTGGATGGAGAGCAGCAACAAACCCAATCACTTTTCCATTTAAATGAACATCTGCTGTACGGCCTGGGTGAAGACCCTCACGTTCTGCTTGAACATATGTGATTTGGTCTGATACACCAAGCTTTTCGAACAGACCTTCAGCAATTCCTTTTGCTACATAAAAATCGACGGCTTTTTTCTCGCCCTGCCAAAGATTTTTGTGCCATAAGCCTGTCAGCGCACCAGCCACATGCTCTTTTTCCACTGGTTTTTCTCCTTCAGCTTCTGCTAAGAACACAGAACCCGTTTCATAAAAACCAAAGGAATCAGCTTGTCTTGCCAAGTTATATGCAACAGAATCCAGTAAGTTTGGCAGTAGACTTTGTCTGAGCACACTTCGTTCTTCACTCATTGGCAGGGAAAGTCTCGTTTTATAAGCTGGATTCAGTGCAAAAGCTGTAGACTTATGCTGATTTGTCAATGAATACGTGATCGCTTGAGAAAGACCTGCGCCTTCTAAGAAACGTCTGACCTTCCTGCGCTTCACTTGGTACGGCGTGAGACCGCCAACTGTACCAGCTGTCGCAGGCAGTGTAGACGGAATATTATCATAGCCGTATAATCTGGCAACTTCTTCAATGAGGTCTTCTTCAATCGTGATATCCATTCTACGAGAAGGAACCGTTACGACAAGAACGTCATTTGATTCGCCCACTGTAAAACCAAGTTTGTTGAAAATTTGCATCATATCTTTTTTTGAAATGCTCATGCCAAGCACCTTATTCACACGCTCAGTTGATACGTGGATGACATTCATACTTGCTTCAAGGTGGTTTTCCTCCACAGTCCCGCTTAGCACTTCACCACCTGCATAGAGACTGATCAATTGCGCTGCTCTTTCGGCTGCAGGTTTTGTACGCTGCGGGTCAAGTCCTTTTTCAAATCGTGTGCTTGATTCACTGCGAAGCCCTAAGTCTCTAGATGCTTGACGGACCGTTTGACCGTTGAAATATGCCGCTTCTAAAAGAATCGTTGTCGTCTCATCACGCACCTCAGATTCAAGACCGCCCATGACGCCTGCTACAGCGTGCGCTTTCGTCCCATTAGTGATCACTAGATGCTTTGATGACAATGTACGTTCTTGTTCATCCAGTGTTTGAATGATTTCGCTATCAGACGCTTTACGTACGACCACCTGCTTTGAACCAAAGCGGTCATAATCAAATGCATGAAGCGGCTGACCGTATTCAAGCAGTACAAAGTTTGTAATATCGACGACGTTGTTAATTGGTCGAATGCCTGCATTCATCAATCTTGTTTGAATCCAAAGCGGTGCTGGGCCAACCTTTACATTTTTAATGATCTTCGCTGCATAAAGTGGATTTGCTTCTTGATCCTCAATTTTCACAGAGATATAGTCTGCTGCTTTTTCTGAAGAGGTGTCATGTGCTGTATCAGGAAGTTTGATGTCTCTCCCTAAAATGGCTGCAACCTCATAAGCCACACCGAGCATATTCAGGGCATCCGCACGGTTTGGTGTTAAACCAAGCTCAAGTACCGCATCGTCTAATTGAAGTGCCTGAAGGGCATCATCTCCGGGTTTGACGTCATTTGGGAAAACAAAAATGCCTTCTGCATATTCCTTTGGTACGAGTTTGCTTTCTACGCCTAATTCTTGCAGAGAACAAATCATGCCATGAGACTCTTCGCCACGCAGCTTTGCTTTTTTAATTTTAAAGTTCCCTGGAAGGACTGCGCCAACCGTTGCGACGGCCACATATTGTCCTTTATCCACATTCGGAGCCCCGCAAATAATTTGCACTGGAGCGTCTTCGCCGATATCAACAAGACATTTGTTTAATTTATCCGCATTTGGGTGCTGTTCACGCTCAATGACATGTCCAACGACAACCCCTTTAATGCCTTCTCCTTTATATTCAACGGCTTCCACTTCAATTCCGCTTCTTGTGATCTTTTCTGCTAATTCATCCGGCTGAATGCCTTCTAAATCGACATAGTCTTCTAACCATTTATATGAAACAAACATGTTGATTTCCTCCTCTTAGTCCTGCTTGAATTGCTTTGTGAATCTAATATCATTTGTGTAGAAATGGCGAATATCATCAATGCCGTATTTTAGCATCGCAATACGTTCAACACCCATTCCAAAAGCAAAGCCTTGGTAAGTTTCTGGATCAAATCCGCTCATTTTCAGGACATTTGGATGAACCATCCCTGCTCCTAAAATCTCAATCCATCCTGTTCCTTTACATACAGAACAGCCCTTTCCGCCGCATTTAAAGCAAGACACATCCACTTCGACAGATGGTTCTGTGAATGGGAAAAAGCTTGGACGGAGTCTAATTTCACGATCTTCACCAAACATTTTTCTTGCGACTGTCTCAAGCGTTCCTTTTAGATCACTCATGCTAATATTGTGATCGACAACAAGGCCTTCAATCTGCATGAATTGATGTGAATGAGTCGCGTCATCACTGTCTCGTCTATATACTTTCCCAGGGCAGATGATCTTCACAGGACCTTGTCCTTTATATTTTTCGAGTGTACGTGCTTGAACTGGTGACGTTTGTGTTCTCATCAGTGTATCCTCGGTAATATAGAAGCTGTCCTGCATATCACGTGCTGGATGCTCCTTTGGAAGATTCAGCGCTTCAAAGTTATAATAATCCGTTTCTACCTCAGGACCTTCCTCAACGGTATAGCCCATACCAATAAATAAATCTTCAATATCTTCGACAACAATCGTTAATGGATGTCTTGCCCCCATTTTGATTGGACTTGCTGGCAATGTGACATCGATCGTTTGAGATGCAAGTTTTTTCTTCACTTCTTCTTTTTCCAGCTGCTCATTTTTTTCAGCAATGGCATTTGCAATCTGCTCTCTTACTTCGTTTGCGAGTGCGCCCATTTTCGGTCTTTCTTCTGCGGAGAGCTTGCCCATTCCACGAAGCACCTCTGTGATCGGGCCTTTTTTCCCTAAATATTGAACACGAATGTCATTAACTTCTTTGAGCGAGCTAGCTGCTTCAACCTTCGCTATCGCCTCTGTTTCAAGCTGTTTTAACGTTTCTTGCATGAGTGTAATCCTCCTTTTGATATACAAAACCGCCTGGATAAACGGCTGTTTGATCGTTTGAAGACAATAAAAAAACCCGTCCCTCTAAAAAAGAAGGGACGAGTTGTGGTCGCGGTACCACCCTTGTTGAGCACAAATGCATGTGCGAATAAGCTTCATTGACATAACGGAATCAAACGAATCCGGTTCACCTTTACGCAAAGCTTGCGGTCCCGGTGACAACTCCAGAGGTGAATTCCTGTTTCAGCATTCCTTAAATGCACTTTCAGTCTACGATGCATTCTCCCTATAAGGACGCTCCTTGAAACAATCTTCCTCTATCATGGTTTTTAAAATATTAGTTTCATTATAGTGAAAATAAGCGCATGTTGCAACACTATCCACGCAAATGATAGACGAGAACAGCTGCTGCAACAGCCACATTTAATGATTCTGCCTGACCATACATCGGCACATATAAATTCTGGTCTGTCATTTGCAGAATCTCTTGGTCAATCCCTGCTCCTTCATTGCCAACAATTAATGCAAAAGGACCTTCTGCCGTTACGCTTCTATACGCTTTCGCATTTTTCAAGGCGCTTCCGTATACAGGTATGCCTTGCTCCTTACATGCTTGTATTGCCTGCTGAAGGGTTTGCTTTAAAATTGGCAGGTGGAAATGCGATCCTTGTGCTGAACGGAGCGTTTTTCCGTTAAACGCATCGACTGTTCCATCACCTAAGATTACAGCATCAAGACCAGCGGCATCTGCTGTCCGAATGAGTGTGCCTAGATTTCCTGGGTCCTGCACTGCATCTAACAGAAGAAGTCGTTCATACTTCTTTTCTTCAAATACAGGAACTGTACAAACCGCCGCGATGTGCTGAGGCGTTTCCGTTTCGGTCATGGCAGAAAAGGCTTCTTCGCTCAGTTCATAAAGTTCAATGTCAGGATCGATATGAGAAGGAAGCTTATCAGGCGATGTGACCATTAATTCTTTCACAACTCCGCTCTTCAATGCTTCTTCAACTAAGTGTATTCCCTCAACGAGAAACAGCCCCGTTTTCGTACGTTCTTTTTTCGTATGGAGCTTTTTCCACTGTTTGATGTTTGTGTTTTTAGCTGATTCTATATATTTCAAGCGATTTTAACTCCTTTAAATATCATGAATTTATTATATCTCATGCACACTACATAATAAACCTGTCTTTGAGACAGAATAGGGCTATTACCATCAAAAAAGGAGTGTGGGCAATGGATTTTAATTTAAGAGGCGCAGTCATTCAAAATATCACTGGCCATAATCAAGAGCAGCTTGAACATACGATTTTAGATGCCATTCAAAGCGGCGAGGAAAAAATGCTGCCAGGCCTTGGCGTGTTGTTCGAAGTGCTATGGCAAGAAGCATCAGAAAACGAGAAGAACGAGATCCTCGAGACACTAGAGCAAGGCTTAAAGCCTCATCAGCAGCAATAAAAGAAGCCGGTTTGCTTATCACAGCAAACCGGCTTTTTCATTTAGCCAGTGATCGGTGTTTCCATCCGAAGTGCTGGATCACGCCAAATTTCGACCCATTTTTTAATTGCAAACACAATGATCACAAATCCTAAGATCAGCATGATAATTGACAGCACCGCATTCAGCACGCTGTAACCTGATGCCTCAGGATTAAGGTATACATTTGCTACCATCCAATAGCCCGCATAATTCACTGTCACATATAAGTAGGCAAGTGGAATTAAACAAGTCAGCATATATCGCCTTTTATCTGCAATTTTTAATACAACGGTTGCCCCGATGATTAATCCGACTGATGCCATTAACTGATTCGAAACCCCAAACAGCGCCCAAATGGACCCGATGTCTCCAGAGTAAAGCAAGTATCCCCACATAAAACACGCAAGCGCACTTGCAAATACCGACCCAGGTACCCAGTCATTTCGTTTAAGCGGTTTATATGCTTCGCCAAAGAAATCTTGAATCAAATAACGCGCCACACGCGTTCCAGCATCAATAGCGGTTAAAATAAAGACAGCTTCAAACATAATGACGAATTGGAAAAAATAAGACGCCAAATGACTAAAGAACGGAATTCCCGTAAAGATATACGCCATCCCTACAGCTAATGTCACAGCTCCACCCGTTCTTCCTTCTAAATCAAGGCCAATTTCCTTACTCAGCTGCGGAAGATTCTCAACACTCATCCCGAGCGTTCGGAACACTTCTGGCGTACTGTTAATCGCAAAATAATCTCCTGGATGAAGAGCCGTAGCGGCAATTAACGCCATAATGCCAACTAGGCATTCTACTAGCATTGCGCCAAACGCGACAGGCTTCATATCGCTCCAGCGGTCAAGCATCTTAGGCGTTGTCCCTGACCCAACAAATGCGTGGAAACCAGAAATGGCCCCGCAAGCAATGGTAATAGAAATAAAAGGCCAGACAGGACCAGCTAAAACCGGGCCTCCTCCATTCACAAACTCCGTAAAGGCTGGGAATTGAATCGTTGGATTGACGACAAAGATTCCGGCAATCAGTGCGATAAAAACACCTATTTTCATAAAGCTGCTTAAATAGTCCCTCGGTGCGAGCAGCAGCCAAACCGGCAATGCCGCAGCAAAAAAAGCATAGATCGGCAGGGCAAGAGCAAGCGTTTTTGTATCAAGTGTTAAAAGATCACCAAGTGCCGTTCCTTGAATATTCGGCCCAAGGAATACACCAACCATCAGCAAAATAAATCCCGCAGTTGTGGCCAGTTTTAAATTGCCTGTCTTTTTATAATAAAGACCAACCCCCATCGCAATTGGAATCGTGATTCCGACTGCAAATGTCCCCCAAGGGTTACGTTCTAATGCATGAAGCACAACCATAGACAGTCCTGCCATTGTGATCGTAATGATAAACAGCATCGCAAGCCCTGTACAAAATCCTGCTACAGGTCCTAGCTCTTCCTTTGCTACCTCTGATAATGATTTCCCCTTTTTTCGCATCGACGCAAATAAGACGACAAGATCATGTACAGCTCCGCCAATCACTGCGCCAATTAACAGCCAAAGGAGACCCGGTAAATACCCAAATTGTGCGGCTAAAATCGGGCCCACTAACGGACCGGCAGCTGCAATCGCAGCAAAGTGATGCCCAAATGTGACCCATTTATTGGTTGGCACATAATCTTTCCCGTCCTCTAATGTGTGAGCCGGTGTAGGATGATCGTCTGTCACCTTTAATACCTTGACCATCATAAATGTGCCATAAAGACGATAGGCAATCGCTAAAATACACATAGATCCTATGACAATTGTAACCGCATTCATTTAACCATCCCCTTCGCACAAACAATTTGTTACAAATATAACATAAATTGATTGATTTTTCTTTCTTTTAAAACCAAGTTGACTAATAAGAATAATATGTTTATTCTTAAGATAGCTTCACCTACTTCCATAAACTCTCTTTTGACAGGGCGTTCTTTAGGCTCTGTCCTTTTTATTGCTTTCATCTTACAAAAATAAAGGCCAGATCACATGTGCCTTATTCACTAGAATATTTTTTCTTCTTCTGTTAAAAACAGTTCTTTTGACGTAATCAAAAAACAACGTTCATTTCCTGGGAAATTCAATGGAATAAAAAAGCCTTTCCCCTATACTGAGGAAAGGCTTACCTATTAAGAACCGTACGTAATCTGCTCAACCGTTTTTTGATCAAGTCTTTTGATCACTTCTGTTAAAAGCTTCACTGCATTTTCATAATCATCCCGGTGAATCATCGCTGCATGGGTATGAATATATCTGCTTGGTATCCCGATAGATAGTGATGGCACGCCATGACCTGTTAAATGGATACCGCCAGCATCTGTCCCACCGCCAGGCATTGAGTCATATTGGTAAGGAATGTTCAATTCATCCGCTGTTTGGACAACAAAATCCCGAAGCCCTTTATGGGATACCATCGAAGCATCAAATACAACAATCGTTGGTCCTTTGCCAAGTTTGCTTGTTGCTTCTTTTTCAGTGATGCCTGGCGTGTCTCCTGCTACACCAACATCAATGGCAAATCCAATATCAGGCTGGATCGTAGCCGCTGCTGTTTTGGCACCACGCAGGCCAACCTCCTCTTGTACAGTTGCAACACTGTAAGCAATATTCTCATGCTGAGCATTGTGTAAGTTCTTCATGACATCAATCGCTACTGCACAGCCGATACGGTTGTCCCATGCCTTTGCAAGGAGCATTTTTTCATCATTCATCACTGTAAATTCAAAATAAGGAACGATTTGATCTCCAGGCAGAACGCCCCACTCCATTACCTGTTCTTTGCTTGATGCACCAATATCAATAAACATATCTGTAATCTCAATCGATTTTTTTCGAGCTTCAGGTGACAAGACGTGCGGCGGCTTTGAGCCAATCACACCTGTAATGTCTCCCTTTTTCGTCACAATGGTGACACGCTGCGCGAGCATGACCTGTGACCACCAGCCGCCGACTGTTTGGAAGCGAATGTAGCCTTTGTCATCAATTTTTGTCACCATGAATCCTACTTCATCTAAGTGACCAGCGAGCATAATTTTAGGTCCGTTTGCGTTTCCTTCCTTCTTAGCGATTAAGCTGCCAAGGCGGTCACTAGAGACTTCATCTGCATATGATTCTATGTATGTCTGCATGACTTTTTTGACATCACGTTCATTTCCTGGAATCCCTTTTGCATCCGTTAGGTCTTTCAGCATAGTTAATGTTTGATCTAGCTTTGTCATTCCATTTATCCTCCTTTATCTTCATGGTGCATTCTTATTATACAAAACCTCTTTCGTTCAATACGATCTTTTTATGAATATTTTTTCGTTTAACGAAATATTTTTTTAAAAAAAGTTGAAACCTTTTGGGCTTTTCATTCGTAGTACATCAGATAACGGTATATTGGAGGTGCATCCTGTCATGTTTGTAATCCTCATTAGACTTGCTCTTGTTGCACTGCTTGTCTACATCTTCTACATGGCGGTAAAATTCTTCTCAAATCCGAGAAGAAAGCTGAAACAAGCACAATTAAAAGAAGGCTTTTATTTTATGGACGAACAGCAAAATGCGCGCAAAAATTTTAATTTCGTCTATAAAGGAGTCTTGTTTGAAGGGGAGAAGCATGTTCCTTCTAAGGATCATCCTCTGTTTGTCCACTCCATTTACGTTTGGACGGAGTCACCCGAGAAGCTAAGTGAATTTACATTAGAAGACTTTGAAAAATTGGAGGAAAACATTATCGAACGTTATCCTCAAACAAAAATTGATTGGGATCAGCCCATTAAAAAAATCAAACAAAAAAAAGGAGCAGACACGCCGTCTTGATGGCGTCTGCTCCTTTTTCAGATGAACTGGATATATCCTAATATGATCAACTGCACCATGATTAACACAGGCATGCCCATTTGAAAGGCAGGATGCTTTGTTTTATGACGGAAATACTGCATCCCTAGATACGATCCAGCAGCCCCAAAAAGCACGGCAGCACTCCATAAGTGCGCCTCTGAAATTCTCCATTTATGCGCTTTTGCCCGGCGCTTGTCCTCTCCCATGAGAAAAAAACCATAGCCATTTACCAAGATCAGCAGTAGAATCATCGCGATATTCATTCATTTCACCTCACATGATGAGCAAAAAAGATCACCCCTCGACGGAATGATCTTTTATATGACTTACTTGTCTAGTTGTGCTTTTGCAGCATCAGCAAGCTGATTGAATGCACTTAGGTCATTCACAGCAAGGTCAGCAAGCATTTTGCGGTTTACTTCGATACCAGAAAGCTTTAGGCCATGCATTAAACGGCTGTAAGAAAGACCGTTCATACGAGCTGCAGCATTGATACGAGTGATCCATAGTTTACGGAAGTCACGTTTTTTCTGACGACGGTCACGGAAAGCGTAGTTTCCAGATTTCATCACCTGTTGGTTTGCTACTTTGTATAATCTATGTTTTGAACCGAAATAACCTTTTGCTAATTTAAGAACCTTTTTACGACGCTGACGCGACACAGTTCCGCCTTTTACTCTTGGCATTGTAATTCCCTCCTATGATTCCTATTCCAAATTACTTGATGTTTGCAAGTTGTTGTTTGATACGTTTGAAATCTCCAGCACTTACGATTGCGCTCTTACGCAATTTACGTTTTTGCTTTGTAGATTTGTTAGCGAACAAGTGACTTGTGTACGCATGAGAACGTTTAAGTTTACCAGAACCTGTTTTTTTGAAACGTTTAGCAGATCCGCGGTGAGTTTTCATTTTTGGCATTGGATGTTTCCTCCCTCTGTTACTTTACTTTTCGACTTTTGGTGCAAGCATGAGGAACATGCTGCGTCCGTCCATCTTAGGTTTTGTTTCTACTGTTGCTACTTCAGCGCAAGCTTCAGAGAAACGGTCTAACACGCGCTGTCCGATTTCTTTATGCGTAATCGCACGGCCTTTAAAGCGGATAGAAGCTTTTACTTTATCGCCCTTTTCAAGGAATTTGATTGCATTACGGAGCTTCGTGTTAAAATCATGTTCATCGATTGTCGGGCTCAACCGAACTTCTTTTAAGCTAATGATTTTTTGATTCTTACGTGCCTCTTTTTCCTTCTTCTGCTGTTCGAATCGGAACTTACCGTAGTCCATGATTCGGCAAACAGGTGGTTTTGCATTTGCAGCAACTAACACAAGGTCAAGATTGGCTTTCGTAGCAATTTCCAGAGCTTCCTGGCGGGTTTTAATCCCCAGCTGATCGCCATTTTGTCCGATCAAACGAACTTCACGCGCACGAATACCTTCATTAACTAATTGATCTTTGCTAATAGTGAGCCACCTCCATGAGATTTTGAATTGAGTTCACAATTCATTTTGACCATTTCGTTGTATGTTTTACAGGCAAACAAAAAGTGTGGGCATATAAAACACCCACACTGCGAACATTTGCATGAAAAAATAAATGTACGGTCAACCTGTCAACTACAAACACGTGTCAATCAGGTGAGAAGCGGGTGCTTCTGCTTGTGATATCTATTCAATTCGTTAATTATTCTACACAATTTTCATTTGTCCGTCAAGTAACCGAACTCTTGAAACAACTTTTTCATTTTAGCATGATTAAACGAATTGGGCAAGGCTTTTTCAAAACAATGACACCATCAAAGAATGAATTGCATAAAGATTGGGATGACAATGACGGTCACAACTCCTACGACCACAACGGCGATACTTGCCATGGCTGCTTCCACTTCACCCATCTCAATCCCAACAGAGACGCCAAGTGCATGTCCTGATGTACCGAGTGCAAGCCCTTTTGCCACTGGATTTTTAATTCGAAACCATTTTAAGAAGAAAGCACCTAGTGCATACACGATGACTGCATTAAATATGACCGCAAAGGCTGTGATATCTGCAATTCCGCCAATATCCTTTGCAATCGGAAGAGCAATTGCTGTCGTCGCTGCCTGTGGGAGCATACTTTTCATTACAGCCGCATCAAGATGAATTCCTTTTGCTACGACATACACAATTGTAATGGAACAAAGTGATCCTACAAAAATAGCGGATAAAATCTGCCACCAATATTTTTTAAGTAATGCACGCTGTTTATAAAGCGGAATAGCGAAAGCAATGGTCGCAGGCTCTAAGAAAAACTTGATAATCTTGCCGCCCTCATTATAATCTGCATAGGAAAAACCGCCAATTTTTAAAAATAAAATGCCTAACACCATGGCCACAAAAAGTGGTGTGAATAAGAAGAAGCCTTTTGATTTTTTAAATAAGAATGTACCGATTCCAAAGGCGACTAATGAGACGACTATACCAAAATAAGGACTCATCGTACTTGTACCCATCTTGCTTTCCTCCTTTAATGCGTACTTGAAGCTGGTTTATTAGAATGAGAAGGAGTCGATTTGCTCTCCTTTGTCTCTTTATGTTTCTGTGGTTTTTCTGATAATTGCATGAGAAGCTGCGAAAATAGCCCTGTCGCTGCTAGTAACATAATCGTTGCAATGATAATGACACCGACGACTTGCACACCTACTTCTTGCATGACACCTAGTGATTGAATAACCGAGATACCAGAGGGAACAAATAGAAAGCTAATGAGCCCTGTCAATGATGTACCTAATTGCTCCACCTGCTCCAGTTTGACGATTTTCGTTGTCAGCAAAACAAATAATAGAACCAGACCAATCACAGATGCAGGCATCGGAATTGGTAAATACATTGAAATGAGATTAGAAACGAACATTACGGTTGCAAAGATAAATGCTTGAGATAGAAATCCATATACTTTAGTGGCACTCATGCCCCTTCACCTCTTTCTTCGACTGCCCTCAGTATACGGCATGAAATAAATGAATGAAGCGTTTACAACCAAACTCGCCGGATTCAATGAATGAAATGCAGAAAACGAGTATTGAAATACAAACAAAAAAAGCCGTCCTACTCTAGCAGGAGCGACTTCTTTAGTTCTTTGGCGTAAGTGCGGCTGACAGGAATGATCGACCCGTCTGTCATATGCAGATTATACGTCGAATTAAACCACGGCTGTACTTCTTTCATATGAGAGGTGTTCACGATATAGCTTCGATGAACCCTCATAAAGTAAGCCTCAGGCAGTTTCTTTTCAATGACCACAAGCGGTTCTGTGACCTCATACATGTGATCCTTTGTTTTCACGACCTTTTTCCCCTCACTAAGCCCTACATACACAATTTCTTCTACTTGCAGAATCACAATTGAGTCATCGACTGAGATGGCTAATTTTTGCTGATGGGGGATTTTCTCATCTGACAGCTGGTGCTCTTGCGTCTCAACAGATTTCCACTTTTTAAACTTTTGGATCGTTTGCAAAAGCCGCTCTTCATCAAATGGTTTCGTTAAGTAATCAAGCGCACTGACCTCAAACGCCTTCAGCGCGTATTGATCAAAGGCTGTCGCAAATACAATCGCTGGCGGATCAGACATCCGGTTGAGCCTTTTGGCAATATCAAATCCATTCTCACCAGATAAATCAATGTCTAAAAAGAGCAGGTCCGGCTTATGATCCACCATCCGGTCAAAAGCTGATTCTATATTTTCTGCTTCCTCTATTTGAACATCCTCTTTCGTTCTGCGTAATAAGTATTTTAATTCGTCTCTTGCTAACACTTCATCATCTACGATTAATACGTTTATCAACGAAAATCATCCTTTTTTACATAGTCCATTGGAATGCGAAATGAGATGTCAGTGCCTTGGCCGCTATGAATGGATAAAGCGGCTTGTCTGCCAAAAATCCCTCTTAACCGCTGATCTAAATTAAAAAGAGCCGTACCTGTTCCTTCTTTGGATTCAACAGGCGCTTTTAATAACTGAGCCATCTTGTCATTCTCGATTCCCTGTCCATTATCAGTCACTTTCATATAAACATGCCCATCTTTCATCAAAGCAGAAACGACGACTTCACAACTCGTTTGATGTTTAGGAAAAGCGTGTCTCACTGCGTTTTCAACAAGCACCTGAAGCACAAATGGAGGAATCATCACCTGCTCCAGCTCCTTTTCAATTTGAAAGGCCACATGGTATTTATTTGGAAACCTCGCTTGTTCAAGCGACAAATATGCCTCTACATGCTGAATTTCTTTATGCAGCGGAATCAGCAGCTGGCGGGCGCCTTGCAAATTAGACCGGAAATAAATACTCAGCTGCAGCAGCAGCTTCCTTGCCATCTCTACATTCGTTCTGCACAAAACAGAGATGGTATTAATGGCGTTAAATAAAAAGTGCGGATTCACTTGCGCTTGAAGCGCTTTGATCTCTGCATCTTTCAGCAGGCGGCTTTGGGTTTCTGCCTCTCCAAGTTCAAGCTGTGTGGAGAACAGCATCGCCAAGCCTTCTGCAAGCTCCTCTTCCACCCTGCTTAATCCGACCGGAGAATTGAAATACATTTTTAATGTTCCGATCGTTTGACCATTGGAGGTGAGGGGCAGCACAATCGCTGCTTGAAGCGGGCAATGAGTGACTGAACAATTGATTTCGTCTTTCGAATGCGCCTTCATAATTTTGCCGCTCATCAATACTTGTTTCGACAGCCCTGTAATTAGGCTTTTCGATGGAATATGATGATCCGTCCCATCACCGACATGCGCTAAAATCTTTTCTGTATCGGTTAAGGAGACCGCATCTGTTTCTGTTAATCGATGAATGATCTCCGCCACACTTTTACATGACTGTTCATTTAACCCTTGGCGGAAAAAAGGCAGCGTTTGATCGGCGATCGAAAATACGCGGTGTGTCTGCATCGCCTTTGCCTGCTCTTCTTGCCGAATGACTGACTGTAAAATCGATAAAAAGATAAAGCTGCCAATTCCATTCACAAAAATCATCGGCAGGGCAATAATACTCACAAGCCCCCAAGCATCAGCAAATGGCTTTGCAAATAGAAGGATAATGATCATCTGCAAGGATTCCATTGCCACACCAAAAAGTGCGGCTTGGCGAGGTGTCACCATTCGATTCTTCCGTTTAAACCTGCTGCCGACATAGCCTGCAATCACACCGGCTAAAATCGAAGAAATCGCACAGCTGAGTGCCGTGCTCCCTCCTAATGAATAGCGATGAAGCCCAGCTAGAAGCCCTGCACCAATGCCAACAAACGGCCCTCCTATCAATCCGCCCATTTCGATCCCCATGATTCTCGTATTGGCGATCGAGCTTGATGAGCCAAGATGATAGGAAAACTCATGATTCATGACCATCTGCTGCTGGATTTCAATTCCTGTGTAATTGCTGATAATACTAAAAGAAGCAAAAATAAAGACAAGGACTGCCTTTTTTCGAAACCCTTCATTATGAAGCAATAGATTGCGAAAGCCCTTCACATGGGCAAGCACAAACCCTAAAATAACGATGATCCCCACACGCTCGATCATCATAATAATTAAATGAAGCAAACCGGCCACCTCAATTGATGTATGTTATATCTACTGTCTTTCTATTCTATCATGTGCGGTCAATGATCCAAGATCTCTCAAATCTTTTCTTTATTGCCCTCATCTTCTATTGTAAAATGAACATGAGCCGTCACTTGCAATTGAAGGTAACACATACATAACAAGGGAGAAGATCATGAAAGCCGTATTTTTCGATTTAGATGATACTTTGCTTTGGGATGAAAAAAGCATTCACACAACTTTTCAGGAAACATGCCGCGAAGCGGAAAAGAAATATGGACTGAATCCAGCAACATTTGAACAGATTGTACGTGAAGAAGCAAGAAAGCTGTACTCTTCCTATGAAACATATGATTATACTGTCATGATCGGAATTAATCCTTTCGAAGGACTGTGGTCAAATTTTAGTGAACCGATTAGCGAAGGCTTTCAAAAGCTGAATGCCCTTGCACCAGAGTATCGCAAGAACGCTTGGACAAATGGCTTAAAAGAAGCAGGAATTGACGATGAGGCATTTGGACAATATTTGGCTGATTTCTTTGCAGCAGAGCGGAGAAAACGTCCATTTGTCTATGAAGAAACGTATCCTGTTTTAGACCGCCTGAAAGGCAGCTATGAATTGCTCCTTTTAACAAACGGAGATCCTAGTCTTCAAAAGGAAAAACTGGCAGGTGTTCCTGAGCTTGCACCTTATTTTAATGAAATTGTGATTTCAGGAGATTACGGGAAAGGCAAACCTGACCCTGGCATCTTTGAGCACTGCCTTCAGCTGTTAAATCTAACAAAAGACGATGTGATCATGGTTGGAGACAATCCAAAAACAGATATTCTTGGGGCATCTCGCGCTGGGATTCAAACCGTTTGGATCAATCGACATGGCAAGAAAAATGAAACAGATGTAACGCCAGATTATGAAATCAAAGACTTACATGAATTGTTTGATATATTAAAATAGAACACAAAAACCACCCTTCTCCTGACGAGATTGGGTGTTTTTTGTGTTCTCAAACTACACAATTGCCGCTAGACTTTGTGCTTGCCGGTCTAAGCCGCGGGCTGCTTCTCCTACATTCACAAATTCCTCGCTTGCCTGCTTCACAAGATCATGGTTTGTAAACACGGTTGTCTTGGCCCGGCTCGTTCCGCTGCTGACCTTCTCTACTTCTGCATGAATCGCCTTTACATATTGATCTACTTTGACGATCGCTTCTTTTGAATCAGTTGCAAGCTTTCGAATTTCTGCCGCCACCACACTAAAGCCATTTCCATAGGAACCCGCATGGGCAGCTTCTATCGCCGCATTTAATGCAAGCAGCTGAGTTTGTGAGGAAATGCTGTTAATCGTTGCAGCAATGGAGCTGATGGACTCTACCTGCTCTGTTAATCCTTCTAGTAAGCTCATATTTTGATCTGTTTCGTTTGCTATATGATCAAAGGAGACTTTGACTCTTTGACTATGCTGGATGCCCACTTCTGCACGCTCCATTAATTTCGCAGACATCTCCTTTAAGTCGTCTACGACCTGTTTCATCGTGTTTTCTCTCTCTGTTATGTCTGTTGCGACTTTCACAACACCCACTACGTGCCCCTCTTCATTGCGGACAGGTGTATATGTCGCTTCAAGCCATAAGCTATCACCATTCTTCGTCGTCCGCTGCACCTTTTCCTGAAAGATTTGACCCTCTTTCAAACGCTTCCAGAACATGTGATAGCTTGCGTGTTCTGCAATATGCGGAGGACAGAACTGTCTATGTTTTAAACCGATCAACTCTTGCTTCGAATATCCCATGGCTTTTGCAAAAATATCATTGACCCATAGAACTTCACCTGTCACATCAAATTCAATCATCGCCAGTGAGTGTTCCAACGCACGAAGAACTGCTGACCGCTCCAATAGTTGTGATGATAAAGTGTTTGTTGTTTGCATCATCGCTTTCATTCCTCCAATTTGTCTCGAACCAACAGTACATATTTACCCATACTTTCGTACTATCTAAACGTATCATTCAAGGAACTGGATCACCAGTGGAGAATTTTTTTCAAAAAGAAAAAGCCAGTGATCTCAAGAGAAAGATCACTGACTGCTTCATTGGAAGTATTATTTTTTTGCTTCTGCTACTGCATGTTTCACAAAGGCTTCAAGATCCATTGTTTCTGAATCTTGCTCTCCGTATTTTCTTACATTGACAGCGCCATTTTCTGCTTCTTGATCTCCGACGACTAGCATGTACGGGATCTTTTGCATTTGCGCTTCTCTAATTTTGTATCCAATCTTTTCATCACGGCTGTCAAGCTCTACACGAAGGCCTTCAAGCTGCAAACGTTCTTGTACTTTTTTCGCATAGTCTAAATGGACAGACGGTGAAACCGGGATGACTTGGAATTGTACAGGTGCCAGCCATGTTGGAAGGGCTCCTTTGTATTCTTCAATTAAGAAGGCAACAAAGCGCTCCATTGTAGAGACAACACCTCTATGAATCACGACCGGACGATGATGCTTGCCATCTTCTCCGATATAGGTGAGATCGAAACGCTCTGGTAGTAAGAAGTCAAGCTGTACAGTAGACAATGTCTCTTCTTTTCCAAGAGCTGTCTTGACCTGTACATCAAGCTTCGGACCATAAAATGCCGCTTCTCCTTCTGCTTCATAATAATCATGACCAAGCTCGTCCATTGCATCCTTTAGCATCGATTGCGCTTTATTCCACATCGCATCGTCGTCGAAATACTTCTCAGTATCTTCTGGATCACGGTAAGATAAGCGGAATGTGTAGTCATTCAAGCCAAAGTCTTGATAGACTTCTTCAATTAAGCGAACTGTACGAATGAACTCTTCTTTGATTTGATCTGGACGAACAAAGATATGTGCATCGTTTAATGTCATCCCGCGAACACGCTGAAGGCCGGATAAAGCACCTGACATTTCATAGCGGTGCATTGTACCAAGCTCTGCAATACGAATTGGCAATTCACGATAGCTATGCGGCTCGTTTTTGTAAATCATCATATGGTGCGGACAGTTCATAGGACGAAGAACAAGATCTTCGTTATCCATTTCCATCACTGGGAACATGTCTTCTTGATAATGCGCCCAGTGCCCTGAAGTTTTATACAATTCGACATTCGCAAGAACTGGTGTATACACATGCTCATAACCAAGACGTACTTCTTTATCGACAATGTAACGCTCAATAACACGGCGGATCGTTGCGCCTTTTGGCAGCCAAAGCGGTAGACCTTGACCTACCTTTTGAGAGTTCGCAAACAGTTTCAGCTCTTTTCCTAGTTTACGGTGATCGCGTTCTTTCGCTTCTTCAAGCAGGCGTAAGTGCTCATTTAAATCTTCTTTGCTGAAGAAAGCTGTACCGTAAATACGCTGAAGCATTTGATTGTTGCTGTCACCTCTCCAGTATGCACCCGCAAGGCTTAACAGCTTAAACTCTTTGATTTTCCCTGTTGATGGCAAGTGAATGCCGCGGCAGAGGTCAAAGAATTCACCCTGCTCATAAATCGTCACGGCTTCACCTTCTGGAATCGCCTCTAACAGCTCAAGCTTCAATTGATCACCAATCGCTTCAAAGCGTTTTTTCGCTTCTTCTCTTGTTACTTCAATTCGCTCAATTGGCAAATTGCTGTTAATGATTTTTTTCATTTCTTTTTCAATCTTAGGTAAGTCTTCAGGTGTGATGGCAACATCGATGTCGACATCATAGTAGAAACCATTTTCGATCACAGGACCTACGCCAAACTGGACATGATGCTCTTTTCCATAAAGACGTTTGATCGCCTGTGCTAGCAAATGTGCTGTGCTGTGGCGCATAATGTCGAGTGCTTCTTCACTTTTATCTGTGATGATCTCGATTGTTCCACTTTCTAATAGCGGCGTACGCAGATCTATTTCTTTGCCGTTCAATTTACCGGCAAGCGCTTTTTTCTTTAGGCCCGGGCTAATTGATGCCGCGATGTCTTCTGTTGTAGCTGTTTTGTCAAACTCCTTGACTGCTCCATCTGGAAATGTAAGTTGAATTTGTTCTGACATCTCTGGTCACTCCTTTTTTTGGCAATATAAAAACCCCGCCCCCTGGAAAGGGACGAGGTTGAATAAACGGAATCGTGGTTCCACCCTTTTTCCCGTATTTGCAGCTTACGTTTTCATAAGCAAACACGGCTTGTGGTTCGATAACGGGAATTCCCGTCAGCCATTACTAAAAAGTTCACAGCTGATGTTCAAAGGTGGTAAAGCAAATGGTCCTCTGCTAGGAAGCTTTCAGCCGCGGCTTCCCTCTCTTTAAGCGGGTGTTCATTTGTTCATGTCCTTATCAATACGGTCTCTGTATGAAGTTACACCGTATTATAAAACGTTTTTTCGTGAAAATCAAGAAAGCTTTTCACTTTTCTGTTCCAAATGGTCATGTACAAATTGAACATTCTGTTCTTGAAATGATTGAGCCGGGAATACCTCGACCCTTTCTTGAAAAATATTTTGAATGGTCTGCACCATCGAGTGACCCGTATCATTTGTAAATAGGTCAATCTTTTGCGGCGCTATGGATACGAGTGGTGCAATCAGCTGCGAATCAATATACATTGGATGCTCTCTTACAAACTGTCTGTCTATGTATTGTTTTTGATCACGCTCAGAAGCGTACCGAAATTCCCAAATCATCAGGCGGTCCTGATGCACAACATGTACTTTTTCGAGCTTAGGTTCTCTTGCCATCACATAGTCTCGAAGGGATTGAATGAAGTTTTGATATTCTTGTTCCATTTTGTATTCTTCAATGGAGACTTCAACATAGTTCTTCAGCCTCCTGTCATACTCTGACAGTCTAAATGTCATAAATGAACCAATTGAAAAAATACCTTGCTGTAAAGAAATGGTCTCAAGCTCCTTTGTTAACAGGGCTTCTCTTGACGGTTCTTGATGAATGCCGGGAATATCATCTAAATCCCCGTTCATAATACTGTGGGCGATTGAAAGAATTTGGTGCTGCTCTTCAGGATCTTTAAATAAATAGGTGTTTTCAAGGATGCTGCGCATGCGCTCATTTTCTTTGCATTCCAAAAAAAAGTGAACCAGTAATGGCCGCACAATGGGCTCAAGTCCTTCTTCTGATTCCTTCGCCTCTATGAGAAGCCGGTCTTTCCCTTGTTGAATTGACATGTGATGCCGACTGTCCAAGTGTTCAGCAAGATGTAAAAAAGCGGCGGTATCATATTCATCTTCAAAGATTATTTCAAGCATGTTTGTCCCCCCTAACGACATCTGTTACATATATATGGGGGAAACATAAAAAATAGACGCCTAAAATAAATCAGGCATCTTTCTTTTTAAAATGAGCGGAACGGAGATAAAGATCAGATAAATCAAACAAACGATCACTAAGGCGGCATAATTGCCGCTGACAAAGCTTGAGCCAAGGACATTTAATGCAACTGTACCCGGTATTAAGCCTAAAAAAGTAGCTGCCGTGAATGCACGATAATTCGCACGTGAAACTGCTGCCGCATAGCTGACAAAGTCAAAATGGATCGGGGCAATACGCAATAACAAAATATAAAGAAACCCATGCTCCTGAATGCGGGATGTCACCGCTCTCAGCTTCCGGCTGCTTGATTCTCTGCTTTCCTTTTTTGCACGAAAGGTTGTGGCAAGCAGGAAGGAGCCTGTTGCTCCGGCGGTAGCACCAACGAGGGCATAAATCGTCCCAAGAACACTGCCGAATGCTAAACCTGCTGCCAGCGAAAAGACCGTAAGTGGGACGAGAACAAACGGGCGAAAAAGAGATAAGAACAGAAAAACAAAGGGAGCCAGCAGCCCAAATTGAAGCACCCAATTCTTCACATCTTTCGGCGCCAGCTGAAGGTGCTGTTTGTTCAGCCACCAAAGTAAAGCAGCGAGACCTGCAATCACGAGAAAAAGCAGCCATTTTCTTTTGTTCATTTCATTTGCTCCTCCTTCAGGTGATAGACGCTTTTATAAATGACGGCGGTTTTCTCCTTCGAGCAAGACTGCCTCTGCTAAATAAAGAATCCGTTCCATTAAACGAGCGGCTTTGACCTCTTCTTTTTCCCCGCGCTGTGAGTACGTAAAGTGATGTTTCAGTTCACTTGGTGAGAAATTAGAAGAGAAGAAAGTCGGCAGCTGCTCTGCCATACGGTATTGTAAGATCGTTCCGAGCAGTTCATCTCGAACCCAGCTTGTCATCGACTCTGCCCCAATATCATCAAGCATTAAAATAGGGGTGGATTTGACCATGTTCAGCTTTGCTTCCAGTGTATGATCGGCTAACGAATTTTTTAACTCTCTCACAAATTCAGGCACGTACACTAGGAGAGATGGGTATTCCTTCTCCGCTAGCTGCTGCGCAATGGCTGCCAGAATATACGTTTTTCCTACTCCAAACTTTCCGTGTAAATATAAGCCCTTCCCTTTGCCCGTCTCATCATAGCTTTGCAGGAATTGACCTACTTTTTGAATGACTTCCTGTCTTCCCACAACGTTCAGATCAGTGAACGTCGCTTGAAGAACATTTTGCGGAATGTACATGCTTTTCATAAGCTCTTGCTGTTTTTTCTGTCTATCGAGCCGCAGCTTGACTGGGCAGGGGGAATATTCAATATCAATACTCTGACCTTTGATCACAAGCTTCGGGTGATACCCGTCTAAAATCGCATTGACGTTCTCTTCATCTAAGCAATATGAACAACCCTTCGACTGCTGCACATATTCAAAAAGCCGGTTCAAGCTACGATTGATCATGTCTTCGTGTATTTCTTCTTGATGCTCCTGTAAAAAGGCCCTTACATCTTCATCAGATAACACACTCTCTTTAATCTGGTTGTATCTCACACGAAAATCTACTCGTCCTTTTAACTGTTCAAATGAACGACCGATCGGTTTCATCCTCATCTCACCTCACCTTAATGTGCATTGTACTTTTTCATATTTTTAAACTGATCTAACAGTTTTTCTTTTTCTCGTTCGAGGTCTTCTGTCGACAGACTGTCTGTTTGTTCTTTTGCCGGCTGTTCTTTCGTTTCAGTTTCTTTCATCCAGTCAGGAAGCTTCTCTTCTCGGACAACTTTCCCTGATCCATATGTGCTGCGCTGTTTTTTCTGCTGCGCCCACTCTGTCATTTGCTTGTTCTCTTCTTTGGCAATTTTCATGGCTGCCGCTACGGTTTTAATTTTCTTTCTCACCCAATGAGCGGCGATTTTTTGCATATATGTTTTCGACAGCTTCATATCTGTTTTCAGTAATGTATAGTAGATCAAAACGTTCATGACACCTGGCTCTAGCTGCTGCTCGAGCATAATATCTTCGACAATTCTTAAGTCGGCATACGTTGGCTCAATGCCGTCTGCCATATCTTTTAGCAGCTCCCGAGGCGAAATATGATCGAGCTTTTCAATCAATTTCGCATCTGGCGTATCTGCTAGCGCTTTTGAAGCATCTTGACGCAGGTGTCTAGGCTGTTTTTGATCAATGAGTTTTGGCTGCTCGCCTCTGTATTCGATTTGGTACCAGTCTCTTGCGGCTTTTCTCAGCTCTTCTGTTGAGATCATTTGATCCGAACCGCAGGCGCCTGCTACAATATTTTGCATTTGAAGCGGAGTGATGCCGTATACAACGGCTAACTTCTTAATGGTTT
Source organism: Bacillus sp. NMTD17 (assembly GCF_002998735.1). Taxonomy (NCBI): domain Bacteria; kingdom Bacillati; phylum Bacillota; class Bacilli; order Caryophanales; family Bacillaceae; genus Bacillus; species Bacillus sp. NMTD17. The sequence continues at coordinate 74,376 of NZ_PVRH01000005.1, read as the reverse complement.
CTTTCACCTGCTTTGTCAAAGCCTTTCTTGGAATCATCATATCAGACATGCCCGCTAACAATAGATCGAAATCAAAGGATTCGTCTGAAAGCGGAGCCGGCTGACTCGATCCAACGGTCACATATTCATAGCCCTGATCAAGTGATGACGCCCGATTGATTTCTTCTGTCATCCTGCGTTCACCTGGCTGCAATACGTGAAAGACTTCTTCAAACGATCGCGAGATGTTCTTTGCCTCTGCAGGAACACCTGGATAAGAAAAATAATCACGAAGCTGCATATATTTTGCTTTCTCTACACGATGGTACAGCAGGACATTCAGCATACCATCCTGGAAAAACTCATCTGGTCTTAGCGGCGGCACAAGCTCATATGTAAACAGTCTGCCTTCTTCCGTTTCCTGTTCATATGTGCGAAGTAAACCGATCGCTTCAAGCTTTAAACGTTCCTCAAAAATATCATTTAAATTCGTTTGCAGCATGACCATGAGCTGCCGATGAGGTGCAGGTTTTCCCCACATACGATTTTGTTCCAGCTCTCCCCACAGCGTCATGTATAAGCTGAAAGCGGACATGCCAATAAGCGGCTGATATAAAAGAGTGATGAGCTGTCTATCGATGTCACCGAGCAATGAAGCGCTTTTGACGACATACGGATCGACGGCTAGCACTTCCTTCCAATGCTCTGTCATATGCTGATCCTCCCCATGAATTGCAACTGTTTCTATTGTACACCCTTTTTGCGTTTTACGCTTTACGCAGGAAAAAGAGCGTGAAGAATCTTCAGCTCTTTTTTAGCGTTCTTTCTTTAATAAATCTTTTAATTCATCAATAAAGACGTTGATATCTTTAAACTGCCGGTAAACTGAGGCAAACCTGACGTAAGACACTTCATCAATTTTTGCCAGCTCGTCCATCACCATTTCACCTACAAGCTCGCTTTTCACTTCTGACATGCCTTGATTACGCAGTTCTTTTTCGATGTTAAAGCAGACATCCTCCAGCTGCTTTAAAGCAACAGGACGCTTTTCACACGCTTTAATGAGTCCTCTCAGCATCTTTTCGCGGCTGAATTCTTCTCGAATCCCTTCTTTTTTCACCACAATCAGCGGTAATTCTTCTAATTTCTCAAACGTCGTAAAGCGATACTGGCAGCTTTCGCACTCTCTTCTACGACGGATGGATTTCCCTTCATCTACTGGTCTTGAATCAAGCACCCTTGTGCCAAGGTGCTGACATGTGGGACATTTCATTTCATCAGCTCCGATCTATTCTTGGAAGTTGTTTGTCTAGTTCATCATAAAGGGGCAAAACGGCCTTCTGACTATAACCAAAATCTGTTGGCAGGACCGTTTCTGTTGTCACATTAAAATCGACAGCTGTTTCAAAAGGACGAATTGAAATGACAGTCGCTACGAGAAAGGCTTTTTTCGGCATTCTGATGTTTGCGCTGATTTCACCTCGTTCTGCTGAAACAGATGTCACTTGATAGGAATCGTTTCGGGAAAGCATGGCTTCCACCGCTTGAAAAACTTGTGCATTCGTCATTTTGTAGTAATGGCTTTTCAGTTCTGACACTGGATGCTCGTCAGATGTTTCTGTATGGTTTGACATGAACCGTTTGAACTTTTGTCCTAAAGTCATATACGTATCCCCTTTGCCATAATGCCTCTTCTTTATTTTATAAAAAAAACCTTTGTTTTCCTAGAACAAAAGTATAGACAAGTTGGGGAATGTTGGATTTTGTATATCAAAGAAATATAAAAAGGAGCATAACACAAAGGCATTTCAATGCTTTTGGCCAGCTCCCATTGCAATCTTTTTTATGTTTACAGTGCTTTGGCTTGTGCCTGTTTCACTTGTACAGGTCCCATGCCTCGAGGAATTTCGATGTTTTCTCTTGTTTCGGCACCTAATTCATCTCCGATATGATCTGCTGCGATATTCGGATCTAGGTCGCCGCAAGTATAAACATCTATGCTCGCATAACCATGTTCAGGAAAGCTGTGAATTGTCAGATGAGATTCAGAAATAATGACAACTCCACTTACTCCTTGAGGTGCAAATTTGTGAAAAGCAACCTCTCTTACTTCAGCTCCTGATTTCAAAGCTGCATTTACAAACGTTTTTTCAATAAAATCCATGTCGTTCAGTTTATCACAGTCGCATCCCCATAGCTCGGAGATAACGTGACGTCCGATTGTTTCCATCATGGACCCCCCTTAAACAAGAATGAAAGAGTGAAGTTCTAAGCAGCCGGACCGGACATATACCACGGGGGAAAGTTAGTCCAAAGAGGTCCTAACCCTTTAAGTATACCCGAATGAGTCTGCGAACAAGAAGTTCACGAAAAATAGTATACTTTGTTTAGACCCATTTTGCAAGCTGTGTTTTCAATGGGATTTTCTCTCATTTCTTGAAAAGGGACGTTCGTCTTCTTCATTTCAAACAGCAGAAAGCTCTTTCATCTGCGAACCGACAAACTTCACAAGATCCACCACTCTGCATGAATAACCCCATTCATTGTCATACCATGCAAGAACTTTTACTTTTCTATCCTCCATCACCATCGTTGTCAGTCCATCCACGACAGCTGAATAAGGATTCGTGTTAAAGTCTGTAGAAACAAGCGGCTCATCCGTGTAGTCTAAAATACCGGATAGAGAAGTTTTTGATGCATTTGAGAAGGCTGCATTTACTTCTTCTGCTGTGACATCTTTTTTCAAGTCGACGACAAGATCAACCATCGATACATTGGAAACTGGCACGCGCAGTGCAAGTCCATGCAATTTCCCTTTCATGTGCGGCAGCACTAAAGAAAGCGCTTTAGCGGCACCCGTCGTAGTTGGAATGATGGACTGGGCACACGCTCTAGCCCGGCGCAAATCCTTATGCGGGTTGTCGATATTTTTTTGATCATTTGTATACGCATGAACCGTTGTCATTAAGCCGTTGTCGATGCCGAATTCATCATCTAACAATTTAACAACTGGTGCTAAACAGTTTGTTGTACAAGATGCGTTTGAAATAATGACGTGCTTTTCAGGATCAAGATCATCTTCATTGACACCCATCACAATTGTAATGTCTTCATTTTTACCTGGAGCTGTGAGTACGACCTTTTTCGCTCCTGCATCTATATGGCCCATCGCTTGTTCTTTTGAATTAAATTTCCCTGTTGCTTCTATGACGATATCAATCCCAAGCTCTCCCCATGGAAGCTGCTTTGGGTCTCTGTCATTGAGCAAAAGCACTCTTTTCCCATTTACAATCAGTGCGTCATCTTCTGCTGTCACATCGCATTCGTAACGTCCATGATTTGTGTCATATTTAATTAAATGTGCTAGCGTTTCGGCAGGATAGCTTGCGTTCACCGCTACAATTTGAATTTGATCATCAAGCATTGCTTTTCTGAAGACCATGCGTCCAATTCTGCCAAACCCATTGATCGCTGCTTTTACCTTCATGAACAGGTCACTCCTCTATTATGTGTTATACTCAATAAATTTATTTATGAAATTAGTATATCACATTAGAATGTAATTGCCAGTATATAAACGTATATTTTCTAAAAAGGGCTGTTCTTTTCAAAGGAAATAAGAATAAAGCATAAAAAAAGAAGAGTACGTGTATGTACTCTTACTTATCTGTATGTTCCCATTCATTTAATATGTTCTGCAATTGCTTTCTGATAAAAGCGAGATCTTGTGTGTTTTCTATCACGCGGTCTGCTTTTTTACATTTCTCTTCAAGGGGCTGCTGAGAGTGAATCCGATTTAGCGCTTCTTCCTCACTGAGGTCGTTTCGATTCATGAGTCGTGATAGCTGTAATTCTGGTGTTGTATACACCACAATGATCCGGTCGACAAGACTTTCCAGCTGACTTTCAAATAAAAGCGGGATATCAAGGACAACGAATGTTTCTTGGCTGTTGATCCCTTCATCTCGCTGCCTGAGCATTTCCTTTCGCACTTCTGGATGAACGATCGCATTCAGCTGCTTTCGTTTCTCTTCATTAGAAAAAATAATGGCTCCCAGCTCCTGCCGGTTCAGCTCTCCATTTGGCAGGAGGACACCCTCACCAAAGGTTTGAACGATATGATGAAGGGCGGATGTTCCTTTGGAGACCGCTTCTTTTGCAATCACATCTGCGTCCACAACCCGAATGCCCTGCTCTTTTATCATCTGCGAGACTGTGCTTTTTCCGCTAGCAATCCCGCCTGTTAATCCAATGACAAGCGTCAATTGATTTCCTCCTTTTACAGCTTCCAAACCCCAATTAATATGAGCAGAAGCCCTGGTAAGCATGCGAGTTTATTGATCCAGCGCCAATTTGCCAAGTAATGACCGGCACGCAGCCCGATACACACAAAAAGTGAGCTCATCACTGCCACCGTGATACTCATAACAATTGGAGAAAAGCCAAGAATCGCTGCACCAATCCCTGCGCCAAATGCATCAATGGATAAAGCAATTCCAAGAAGTACCGCTTCCATTCCATTAATCGTCCCAGATCGGTCAATATCTGCACTTGTCGGCTTTCTTAAAATGTGAATGACAAGCCCAAGCGATTGTACTTCCACATTGAGCAATGTCTTTTCATGAAGAAGCAAATCACGCTCTTTCGCTGGTTTGTAAAATTGATACAGGACCCAAAGGCCAATGGCAATTAAAATGCCTCCCCCCAGTTTATCGGTCACTGAGACAGGGAGAAATGCCGTCAGCAGGCTGCCAATCAGCATAGAAATGAGCAGCACAATCCCTGAGCAGCATGCAATAATGACGATGGCTTTAAATGGGATCCTCATTTTGCGAAGCCCATACGTAAATCCTACAGAAAAGCTGTCGATGCTGACTGCAATAGCTAAAAACAGGAGCGAAATCGAAATCATACCTGAACTCTTCCTTTCTGTTCATGCAACGATGATCAAGAGTCTCTAGGCGTCCTTAGACTCTTCTTCACTATATGAAGAGCAGGTGGGCTGTGTGTCAGTCTACACCTTGCTGAAAAATGAATGTTTTTTATCGTATGCATAGCAAAAAGGAAGCATGCTCATGGCTAAACTTTATTGAGGACGTTTTTGGCAGGTCACACAAAAGTGCGTGCCGCGCCCTCCGACCACTGTTTTCTCGATGATGCTTCCGCATGTTTGGCAAGGCTCTCCCCGCCGGTCATATACAAGAAGCTGCAGCTGAAATGTTCCAATATCTCCTTGTGAGTTGATATAAGAACGAATCGTGCTTCCTCCCGCATCTACCGCTACTTGAAGCGTATCGATGATCTGTTTGTGAAGCACTTTGCAGGATTCCAGGCTGAGCTGATTCGCTTTCGTTTCTGGATGAATACCTGATTTAAACAGGACCTCATCTACGTAAATGTTACCAAGTCCTACGACAATCTTTTGATCAAGCAGTGCTGTTTTAACCACGCGGGTTGTTTTTTTCAATTGCTCCCATAAATACTCAGGAGTGAACTGTTCATCAAATGGTTCATATCCCAGCTGAGAAAGCGGGAGTTCCTTTTCCTCTTCACCCGGCTGAAATAAATGCATCGTGCCAAATTTACGCACATCATGGTACCGAAGCTCAGTACCATCTGTAAACGTAAAGACGACGTGTACGTGTTTATCATAAGGCTCATGCGCTTCATGTACACGGTATTTCCCTTCCATCCTTAAATGGGAGACCATCACATAATGGTCTAAATGAAAGAGGAGGAACTTCCCTCTTCTTTCAATGGTTTGTATGGTTTCTCCTACCATTCTTCTTGCGAACTCTTCCGGCTCCCCAGGACGTTTGATGATGTTTGGCCATTTGATATCGACCGTTTCAATCGTCTTTCCTTCGACTAACCGCTTGAGAGTGCGCCGGACGGTTTCAACTTCTGGTAATTCCGGCATGCTCCTCGCTCCTTTTTCTCTCTATTATTTATTTCGCATCGTACCAAGATGGACCTGAAGCAAAATCAACTTTTAGCGGCACATCAAGCTGAAGTGCGTTTTCCATGACTTCAGGAACAATCTTTTCAAGGATGGCGATTTCTTCTTTCGGCGCTTCGAAGATCAATTCATCGTGCACCTGTAATAAAAGATTTGCCTGCAGGTTTTCTTCTTTGAGCCTTCGCGCCATATCAATCATCGCTTTTTTAATAATATCGGCTGCACTGCCTTGGATCGGTGTGTTCATGGCTGTTCGTTCTGCAAAGCTTTTGATATTAAAATTACGGCTTGTGATATCCGGGATATACCGTCTGCGTTTGAGAAGCGTCGTGACGTAGCCTTTTTGTTTCGCTTCCTGGACGATTTCTTCCATATAGGTTTTCACGCCTTTAAAGCTTGTTAAATAGCGCTCGATAAATGCGGCTGCTTCTTTTCTTGTGATCCCAAGGTTTTGAGAAAGTCCATAATCGCTGATTCCATATACAATACCGAAGTTTACCGCTTTGGCTTGTCTTCTCATAGCGGAAGTCACTTCTTCTTCTGAGACATGGAACACGTCCATCGCAGTTTTCGTGTGAATGTCCATGTCTTGCGTAAATGCTTCGATCAAATTCTCATCTTGTGAAATATGAGCGAGTACACGCAGCTCGATTTGTGAATAGTCAGCTGCAAACATGAGCCAGCCTTCTTTTGAAGGAACGAATGCTTGACGAATCTTCCGTCCTTCTTCTAAACGAATCGGGATGTTTTGAAGGTTTGGATCTGTTGAGCTTAATCTTCCTGTTTGCGTGAGTGCTTGATTAAATCTTGTATGCACTTTATGTGTATCTTTGCGCGTTACTTTCATTAAACCTTCCACATAGGTCGATTGCAGCTTTCCAATTTGCCTGTAGTGCAGAATAGACCGAATGATTTCATGCTTATCTTCAAGCTTCTCAAGCACATCTGCAGACGTCGAGTAGCCTGTTTTTGTCTTCTTGATAATCGGCAGACCTAATTTTTCAAATAGGATGACGCCAAGCTGTTTAGGAGAATTGATGTTAAACGTTTCTCCTGCTAAGCGGTGAATGGTTTCTTCATATTCTTTGAGTTTTTTCGTTAATTCTTCACCCATTTTCTCTAGGCGCTCTATATCTACCTTTACTCCAAGAGATTCCATTTCACCTAAGATGAGAGCAAGTGGCAGCTCTAAATCTTCATACAGTTCGTGCTGATCATTTTTTTCTAATGCTTCAAGTGTTAAATCATGCAAGGCTGAGATCGCCGCTGCTTTTCGTCCAAGATGTTCTTTCAGTTCATCTTCAGGTGGAATCGCCTGCTTTGCTCCTTTTCCGTATACTTTTTCATCAGAAAGAGCGATATTCAGACCATATTCCTTCGCTACACTCGCGACGTCTTCGTATGATTTCTGCGGGTTGACGACATAGGAAGCGAGCAGAACATCATTATCAACACCTTTTAGATCGACATCATGCCATCTCAGGGCGACAACTGCTCTTTTTGAATCAAAGACCCATTTTTTCTTCGTTTCATCCTGTACCCATTCTTTAAATGCTTCTGATTGAAGCGCATCTTCTTTCGTGATAAAAAACGCACCATTTTCATTATGGATCGCAAAACCGATCAAATCCGCTTCGTGATAATTATCTCCAAGCTGTTCTACCACAAGGGCTGCATGATCTGTCAGCATGTCGTCCGTTACAGCTGTCATTTTTTTCACTTCTAATGCATCTACTTCGACCTGTTCATCTGTTTCTGGTGCTTCTCCTAGACGCTCTAGCAGCGTTTGAAAGCCCAGTTCTTTATAAAGAGAGATCACTTGATCCATGTGAGGGCCTTCGTATGCGAGATCTTTGCTTGACACATCAATAGGTGCTTCTACAAGAATCGTCGCCAGCTCTTTACTCATGACTGCTTGTTCTTTATATTCTTCAAGTTTTTCTTTTAGCTTTTTCCCGCTCACTTCATCAATATGTTCAAGCAGGTTCTCAACTGTTTCAAACTGCTTTAACAATTTAATCGCTGTTTTTTCGCCTACACCTGGGACGCCTGGGATATTATCTGAGGAATCTCCCATCAGCCCTTTCATATCAATGATTTGATCTGGTCGCAGGCCATATTTTTCTTCAATATGAGCAGGTGTGTAATATTCTACTTCTGTGATGCCTTTTTTCGTAATAGCCACTGTCGTATGATCTGTTGAGAGCTGTGTTAAGTCCTTATCTCCTGAGAAGATTTTGACTTCAAAGCCGTCTTTTTCTGCCTCGACAGCCAATGTACCGATAATATCATCTGCTTCATATTGAGGAAGCTCGTACCTTTTCACCTGATAGGCATCTAATAGTTCACGGATGAACGGCATTTGTTCTGATAGCTCTGGCGGAGTTTTTTGTCTTCCACCTTTATATTCTTTAAATGTCTCGTGGCGGAATGTTGTTTTTCCCGCATCAAATGCGACGAGCATATGGGTAGGCTTCTCGTCCTCCAGCATCTTCATTAAGATCATCGCAAAGCCATAAATAGCATTTGTATGTACGCCTTTATCATTTGATAATAGCGGCAAAGCAAAGAAGGCTCGATATGCGAGGCTGTTTCCATCCACTAACACTAATTTCTTTTTGTCTGTCATGTTTTAATCCTCCATCGGCTGAGCCATCTCAGCCGTCTCTTTCACACATTGTATCTTCATTTTATCAAAGTTTATTTTGAAAAGAAAATAGTCGAGCCTGCACAAAAAAGGGACGAAAACAACAAGTGTTTTCGTCCTTCCAAAATTGGCTCCTTGGATGAAGGGGTTCCTATTCATCCTATCAATGAATGTTTAACAAAACATGAATTCATTGTAAAGATCATGTAAATTTTAACGTGACTTTCCTTTTTTTCTCTAAGTCGATTTCAGGCTCACTGTAAAAGTCGTTCCTTTGCCTTGTTTGCTGTGGACAGAAATCGTTCCTTCATGCGCTTCCACAAGGTGTTTGACAATGGCAAGACCAAGACCTGTACCGCCTGAATTCCTGCTTCTATCTTTATCAATTCGATAAAATCTCTCAAATATTCTTGGAATCTCGCTTTTCTTCATGCCGATTCCTGTATCTGCTACATCAAATTCATAGGCACCTTTCCGCGGTCTTGCTGAGATGGTAACACTTCCTCCCTCTGGTGTATAGGTCAGGGCATTATTGACGAGATTGAGGAAGATTTGCTTTAACCTTAGCGGGTCTGCCATAACATAGACCGGTTCTTTCGGGACACGCACTTGTAATTGAATACCTTTTTCTGCTGCCTTTTGTTTTAACAGCACTTCAATCTCTTGAATGATTTCTGTCGCATTGGCTTCTTGAATATTCAGCTTGAAGTGCTGCTGTTCAATTTTAGAAAGATCAAGTAAGTCTTGAATCAGCGTTTCTAGACGGACACTCTCTTTTAAAATGATAGAAAGGAATTCTGTCAGTGCTTCTTTGTCATCAATCGCACCATCAAGAAGGGTTTCAGAAAATCCTTTAATCGACGTAATCGGTGTTTTTAATTCGTGAGACACATTGGCGACAAAGTCTTTTCGCATCTGCTCCAGCTGCTTTGTTTCTGTCACGTCATGAAACACAAGGACAATACCTTTCCATTCATCGTCTGTACTTAAAATTGGTACACCATCCACTTGGAAGTAGCGGCGTTCAATGTCAACGGCTAAACGCAAAAACTTCCGCACCTTCGTTTCTGTCATGAAAATTTCGTCAATTAATTCGATAATCTCTTCATGTGTAAACGCTTCGTGATACAGCTTGTGCATGTAAATATGCTTTTGGACTTTAAACTGCTTGCGGAAGGTTCGATTGACTAGGTGGATATAACCCATCTTATCAATCAAAATAATCCCCGCTCCAATATTTTCAATGACCGTTTGCAGCCGGTCTCTCTGCATTTCACCGGCACTTGTCATTTCTTGAAGACTTCCTGCCAAACGCTTCATGGAAGTATTCAGTTCACTTGTTTCAATCATCAACTCTTCATAGTTATTCGTATCATAGTTCCCGCGTTCCAGCTGTTTGGCTACCTTTGTAGCATAATCAATTGGTTTCACATATTTCATCGACATGCGGTACCCAAAGAAAACGATGATGATAATCGCCGAGCCAAGACAAAAGGCTAATGCAAGCCAGAGCTGGCCGTCAATTTCATTTAAAGGCTCGTATGACGCATGGAGAAATAAATAACCCGCTGGTTCGTTTTGTTTCAGGATCGGGACAGCATAATGAAACAGCGCATCCTTCTCATCGTCAATGACGACCCCTTTTGTTTGGAAACGTTCATTGTTCAGCGTGTTTCGAATGATGGCCCTTTGTTCTGCTTGACCCGTTGTATGTATGATATTCCCCTTCAGGTCCACAATCGACGCATTCATATCAAAATGCTGCTTTGCCTGATGGAGGACCTCCTTGTTTTGCTTCGCCTTCAGATCGTCACCATTCATGGAAGACAGGAGGAAGCTCGATTCCTTTTCCATTCGTTCCGTTAATTTGGTTTCATAGAAAACATGGAACATGTGGTCCAAGAAAAGACCAAGTGCCACAAACACAATAAAAAGGAGAAAAATGAGTCCCGAAAACAGACGGGTTCTAATTTTACTCATTTGGCTTTGGCTCCTCCAATTTGTAGCCTAAGCCGCGAATCGTTTTAATGTATGTTGGTTTTTTCGTGTTCTTTTCAATTTTGTCCCGCAAGTGGCTAATATGGACATCCACAATACGAGTGTCACCTGCAAAGTCATAATTCCAAACGGCACTTAACAATAAATCACGCGTGAGGACACGTCCTTTATGCTTCGCCAAATAAAGTAGCAGTTCAAACTCTTTTGGTGTGAGCTCTAGACGTTCTTCCTGGAAATAGACTTCGTAGTGTTCTGGTAAAATGCGCAGTTCACCAATTTTGATTTGGTCTGCAATGATCTCTTCCTTCTCCTCTTGCGTGGGGGCAGGCTGAGATTGCTGTGCTCTTCTCAAGATGGCTTTTACCCGAGCACCCACTTCTCTAGGACTGAATGGCTTTGTCATGTAATCATCGGCTCCAAGCTCAAGGCCTAGCACCTTATCAAATTCATCGTCCTTTGCTGTCAGCATTAAAATAGGGAACATCATTTTTTGAATTCTCAGTTGTTTGCACACTTCAATGCCGTCCATCTTCGGAAGCATTAAATCTAATACAATGAGATCAGGCTGTTCACTTGCTGCTTTTTCAAGCGCTTCTTCCCCGTCTCTTGCTGTGACGACATCATAGCCCGCTCTTTCAAGGTTATAGCTTAGAAGTGTTACAATCGATTCTTCATCATCCACAACTAATATTTTTTTATTCATGTTGTGCCTCCAATTAGTGATTTCCCCTGCATCCGTTTTTTGTATCTTATGTGAAAAGCGAGAAGTCATGCTTTCTCTTTCATTTTAACGAAAGCTTAACAAGAGGACAATTTAAAATTTCGACAAGATTTGTTTTGTAAACAAAAAGAAGACTCCTCATGAGAGAAGCCTTCTTTTTTATTCATATTAAGACAATACTTTCATGACATTCTTAACAGATTCAACAGAACGGTCAAGCTGACTTCTTTCTTCTTCTGTCAGCTCAAGCTCGATGATCTTCTCAAGACCGTTGCCACCTACGATTGTTGGTACACCTAGGTAAATGCCTTCGTAGCCATATTCACCTTCAAGGTAAGCAATCGTCGGCATGACGCGGCGCTGATCTTTAAGGATCGCCTCAACCATTTCGACTAGTGAAGCAGCAGGAGCATAATATGCACTACCGTTACCTAATAGGTTCACGATTTCGCCGCCGCCTTTTCTTGTTCTTTCAACAATTGCATCAATTCGATCTTTTGGAATCAATGTTTCAAGCGGGATACCGCCTGCATAAGAGTAACGAACAAGAGGAACCATGTCATCGCCATGTCCACCAAGTACAAAGCCCGTCACATCTTTAACAGATAGGTTTAATTCTTGAGCAACAAACGTACGGAAACGTGCTGTATCAAGAATGCCCGATTGTCCAATGACTTTTTCTTTTGGTAATCCTGATTCTTTATAAACTGCATACGTCATTGCATCAACAGGGTTTGTTAACACAACAATGATGGCTTCTGGAGAATATTTAACGATTTCGCGTGTCACACTGCGCATGATTTTTTCATTTGTTGACACGAGATCGTCACGGCTCATTCCCGGCTTTCTTGCAATTCCCGCCGTAATGACCACGACATCAGAACCGGCTGTATCTTCGTAGTTAGAAGTTCCTGTAATGTTTGCATCGAAGCCTTGAACAGGACTTGCTTCCAGCATATCAAGTGCTTTCCCTTTTGTTGGGTTCTCAAGCTGCGGGATATCGACTAATACGACGTCCGCTAATTCTTTTTGAGCCGTTAGAAATGCTGTAGTTGCTCCAGTAAAGCCTGCTCCGATGACAGATACTTTTTTACGCTTGTTTGCCATTTCCTTTTTCCCCTTTAACTTTAAAGTTTAAGAATCAAGACAAGTTTTTGATGAGCTCGTCAGCAAACTCAGAACATTTCACTTCTGTTGCGCCATCCATTAATCTAGCAAAATCGTAAGTGACGACTTTTGATGCAATTGTTTTTTCAACAGATTGAATCACTAGATCAGCTGCTTCCTGCCAGCCAAGGTGCTCAAGTAAAAGCACGCCTGATAGAAGAACAGAAGATGGATTCACTTTATCAAGACCAGCATATTTAGGTGCTGTTCCGTGAGTCGCTTCAAAAATAGCGTGTCCTGTTTCGTAGTTGATGTTCGCACCTGGTGCGATACCAATTCCACCAACTTGTGCTGCAAGAGCATCAGAGATGTAATCTCCGTTTAAGTTCATTGTTGCCACAACATCGAACTCAGCTGGACGAGTTAGGATTTGTTGAAGGAAAATATCTGCAATGCTGTCTTTGACAATAATTTTGCCAGCAGCTTCTGCTTCACTTTGCGCTTTGTTTGCCGCATCTTTTCCATCTTGTTCTACAATACGATCATATTGTGCCCATGTAAAGACCTTGTCTCCAAACTCTTTTTCAGCCACTTCGTAGCCCCAGTTTTTGAAGGCACCTTCTGTAAATTTCATGATGTTTCCTTTGTGAACAAGCGTCACAGACTTACGGCCTTGGTCGATTGCATATTGGATAGCCGCTCTGACAAGGCGAGAAGTTCCTTCTTCAGAAACTGGCTTGATTCCGATACCTGACGTTTCTGGGAAACGGATTTTGTTTACACCTAATTCGTTTTTCAAGAAGTCAATTAACTTCTTCACTTCGTCTGATCCTTTTGCATACTCGATACCAGCATAGATATCTTCTGTGTTCTCACGGAAGATGACCATATCTGTGTCTTCTGGACGTTTCACAGGAGACGGTACGCCTTGGAACCAGCGAACTGGACGTAAGCATGTGAATAGATCAAGCTCTTGTCTAAGTGCCACGTTTAATGAACGGATTCCTCCGCCGATTGGTGTTGTCAGTGGTCCTTTGATCGCGATTAAGTATTCACGAATGTCTTCAAGTGTTTGCTCAGGAAGCCATTCTCCAGTTTTATTGTAAGCTTTCTCACCTGCATATACTTCTTTCCAAGTGATTTGCTTTTCACCTTTATATGCTTTTTCTACAGCTGCTTCAAGTACTCTTGATGCTGCTTTCCAAATGTCAGGACCGATTCCGTCCCCTTCGATAAACGGGATAATTGGATTATTTGGTACATTCAATACGCCGCCAGTAACTGTAATTTTTTCGCCTTGTGACAATGATATTACCTCCCAGGTTATGTAGTGAATATTTGAAACTTCTTGGCTTGATGTCTGCAAGCGAAGAAGTTTTTCACGTGATTCGTTTTTTGTTGATATAGAGGCTGATTGGCCTTCCTGAGGATCAGCCCCCGCTATTCTATAAACATTAGTCTCTTTCACTGATCGGAACAAAGGTTTGAAGATCAGGTCCAATGTAGTCAGCTCTTGGACGGATGAGACGGTTGTTGTCATACTGCTCTAGAATGTGAGCAATCCATCCAGAGAATCGGCTGATCACGAAAATTGGTGTAAACAAGTCATGATCAATCCCAAGACTGTGATATACAGATGCAGAATAAAAATCAACATTTGGTGGAAGATTTTTCTCTGATGTCACGATTTCCTCTGCGCGAACAGACATTTCATACCATTTCGGCTCGCCAGTGAGGTTTGTTAAACGCTGGCTCATTTCTTTTAGATGCTTTGCACGCGGGTCACCTTGACGGTATACGCGGTGGCCAAAGCCCATAATTTTTTCTTTCTTCTCTAGCTTACCATGAATATAGGAATCTACGTTTTCAACTTCGCCAATTTCTGAAAGCATCTTCATCACGCCTTCGTTGGCTCCGCCATGAAGTGGTCCTTTCAGCGCACCGATAGCCGCTGTTACACCAGAGTAGATATCTGATAGTGTAGCAACACATACACGTGCTGTAAATGTCGATGCGTTTAATTCATGATCTGCATGTAGAATGAGTGCCTTATCAATTGCCTCAATTTCTACTGGTGACGGCTCTTCGCCATTTAGCATATACAAGAAGTTCGCAGCATAGCTGTATTCTTCTTTTGGCTGTACAGGCTCAAGTCCCTTTCGAATGCGTGAAAACGTAGCGACTAGTCCAGAAATTTTCGCCTGTAAACGAATGGCTTTTCTGTAATTCGCTTCTTTGTCCATAATCTCTGATTCGTCATCGAGTAAACCTAGTAAGGATACCGCTGTACGAATCGCAGACATTGGATGAACCCCGTCCAGCGAATACGATTTAAAGTGCTCAATGATTTCTTGCGGAATGTGAGCATTTTCATTGAGCTGCTGTTTTAACTCACTCAGCTCTTGCTCATTCGGCAGCTTTAAGTGCCATAACAGGTAGACAATTTCTTCGAATGTAGCTTTTTCAGTTAAATCATCGATATTGTACCCTACATAAGTAAGAGTATCATCAATAATTGAGCTTACGGATGAAGTTGTTGCCACAATACCTTCAAGACCTCTTGTTGCTGTCATGTTCAATCTCCCCTTTTTAAAAAGATTCCCCTTCGTTGCAGAATTCTCGCTTTTTGAAAGCGCTATCCAATCCGAATAAGACGGCAGGTTCAGAAAAGAAAATGCTTACATTTACCTATGCGGTTAGAGCGCTTTTAGCCTCATATCTCTTGTGTGATCAATGAGTTCAAAATTAAGCCTATTCCCATTATAAACAATAATCAGACATTTGTTAAATGTTTAACTATAATTTTTTTTGATATTTTTTTTTCCAGTCTTCCATATAAGGCATGGAATAAAGGGATTTTGCTTCTTTTATTATATTTAATTATGTTTTTTTGCAAAAGCTCACGCAAGAAAAAAATAAAAAAGAAAGTGGCATGAACCACTCTCTTTTCAACCGCTGAAAAATTTCACAGCCTGCATCGCCAAATAAGCAATTCCTGCTCCGATCAGCGGACCGACAGCTACACCTTTAAATAAGCTGACTGCCAAAATTGTCCCGAACACAAGCGCTGCCGTGATATGCGGATCATTTTCGAGTAGCACAATACCGTTTTTTGCGATTAATGCTACTAATATACCCGCTCCAAGTGCAATCCAAGCATAAGAAGATTTCATGGCTTCTCCAAGCTGCTTAAATCCAATGTCACCTGTTGCAATAGGAACAAGCACAGCAATTGTAATGACGGTGACACCCCAATTGATGCCTTTTGATTGGAGAACCGGGAAAATTTTTTGATCCAAACCAATCAGCTTAATCGCAATCAGCACAGAAACCGCTAAAATTAATGAATTGTTCTTTGCAATAAGTGCAATAACGAGTAAAAGAACCAAAAATAAATTTGCTTGAGTAAACATACGCCGCCCCTTCCTTTCTTTTTATTGCGACCTTTTCATATTACTAATCTTTTTGAATAAAATGAAGTATCGGACATGCTTGTTTTTTGGAGGGGATTGTGTGAATCACGCCTATATGGCCATTTTTCTGCGAAGTTTGATGATGATCAGCATTGCTGTAATTGCGGTTGTCTTTTTATATCAGTCTTTTCCGTTTTTATATCCTTTTTGGATTGCACTTATTGTATCCTGCCTGATTCATCCTGCCGTATGCAAAATAGAAGAGATCACCGGAATGCCGAGAGGAATTGTAGTAGTCATTGTACTACTGCTCTTTTTAGTGGCAGCAGCCGGTTTCATCACACTCTTAGTAGCAGAAATTATTTCAGGAAGTGCTTATTTAGCAAAGGTTCTGCCTGGACACCTTGATCAAATGATTGGTATTGTCGAACGGTTTTTTACAGATAAGATTCTGCCTTTGTACCATGATGTCACCGCCCAATTTAATACGCTTCAAGCAGGTCAAAAGGAATCGATTTTAGGACAAATCCAAGCGCTAGGCGATGAAGCTGCCGCAAAAATAGGGACTTTTCTTTCAAAAACGCTCGAGCTTATCCCGGCTTTTTTAGGTCTTTTGCCTGATGCAGCCGCAACCCTTTTGTTTTCTGCACTGGCGACTTTTTTTATCACGAAAGATTGGTTTACGTTAAAAAAATATGGCTCTCGTATCTTTCCCACAAAATGGATGCAGCATACACGCGCCATTTTATCTGAAATCAAAAAAGCCATTACCGGTTTTATGAAGGCGCAGCTTCTGCTTGTTGCTATGACCATCGGCCTCGTCGTCATTGGTCTGATCATCTTAAAAGTCGAGCATGCCTTTGTCATTGCTTTATGTATTGGGTTTGTCGATTTACTTCCTTATATCGGGAGCGGTACTGTTTTTCTGCCTTGGATCATTTACTCCGTTATGACAGGAAATCTTTCACTCGCTATCGGGCTCGGCATTTTGTATATTGTCGTGCTCATTCAAAGACAAATTTCAGAGCCAAAAGTCTTAAGCAAGTCCATTGGGCTTAATCCTTTAGCAACGCTTGTGGCATTATTTGTCGGGTTAAAATGCTTTGGTTTTCTTGGACTTGTCATTGGTCCTGCTTCCCTTGTCGTGTGGCAGGCATTTCGTAATGCAGGTGTTTTTAGAGATATCTATCAATACATTCGGTACGGCATGCAAAAGTAAAAGAGACCTTGAGCTCAAGGTCTCTTTAGCGAATAATCGTATAGCGATTGCGATTAGACATGTTTCTAAGCCAGCGTTCAAAGAGCGGCTTGATTTGCTTTCTCGTCATCGGAATGAGTAGCAGCGCACCAATGATATCCGATAAGAAGCCGGGAATGAGCAGCAGCAGACCGCCAATCAGAATGCAAAAACCATCGACAATCGCTATGCCTGGCATTTTACCATACTGTAAATCTCTCTGCACTTTTTGAAAAGCTTCGATTCCTTGCTTTCTTGCAAAATAAGCACCTAGTGCACTCGTGAGCACGATCATCAGCATCGTGGGCAAAATGCCAATGATTTTACTTGATATTAAAAATAAACTGATTTCCACTGCAGGGAACAGAATCAATAATAGTAGCAAATATTTTTTCAACCATATCACCTCATGGGGTATCTTTCATCGAAAGCTGTTTTACTTTTTTTAGTGTAACATAAAAAAAGAGAGGAGTCAGATAACTCCCCTCGTGTGTATGATTTAAAGGACGCTTGCTCGGCCTTTGTAGATCGCTCCGCGTGCCGGATCTACTGTGATCTCTTCGCCTTCTTTTAGCAGTGTTGTTGCGCTGTCAAGACCCACAATCACTGGAATACCAAGGCTGAGTCCAACGACTGCTGCATGGCTTGTTAAGCCGCCTTCTTCAGTGATCAAGGCAGATGCTTTCTCTAAAGCACCCATCATATCACGGTCTGTACAGTTTGCGACAAGAATCGCACCATCGTACATTTTTTCGTCTGCTTCTTTTCCGCTTTGTGCAATGACAACCGGTCCAAATGCAGATTTACGGCCAATTCCTTGACCTTTCGCAATGATGTCACCAACAACATATACTTTCATTAAGTTCGTTGTACCTGTTTCACCAACTGGCACACCAGCTGTAATGACGATTAAATCGCCATGTCTCACATAGCCCGTTTCGATCGACTTCTCGACTGCATTCTCAAGCATTTCATCAGTAGACGTCGTTTTTGATCCGCTCTTTGCAAATACACCGAATACGAGAGACAGCTTTCTTGCTACTGATTCGTTTGCTGTGACCGCTACGATTGGTGCTTTTGGTCTATATTTTGAAATCATTCTCGCTGTATGACCGCTTTCCGTAGGTGTCACAATCGCTGCCACGTCAAGCTTCATCGCTGTATGTGCAACAGATTGACCGATGGCATCTGTAATGCTGACTTCTACTTCTTCGCTTCTGCGAGAAAGAATTGCTTTATAGTTGAGTGCATCTTCTGAACGTGATGCAATGTTATGCATCGTTTGTACAGCTTCCACTGGATATGTTCCTGCTGCTGTTTCACCAGAAAGCATAATCGCATCTGTGCCATCAAAAATGGCATTTGCCACGTCACTTGCTTCCGCACGAGTTGGACGAGGATTACGCTGCATGCTATCAAGCATTTGGGTAGCTGTGATGACAGGTTTGCCTAAACGATTGCATTTTTTGATCAGCATTTTTTGAACAAGCGGTACTTCTTCTGCCGGGATCTCTACACCAAGATCTCCACGCGCAACCATCAAACCATCTGATACCTCAAGGATTTCATCGATGTTATCAACACCCTCTTGGTTTTCAATCTTAGGAATGATTTGAATGTCAGCCGCATTATTCTTTTCAAGAAGCTCACGAATTTCAAGCACATCAGAAGCTCGTCTAACAAAAGAAGCAGCGATGAAATCGACGCCTTGTTCAATTCCGAACAGAATATCATTGGCATCCTTTTCTGTAATACCTGGCAAGTTCACACTTACACCTGGTACGTTTACACCTTTTTTGTTTTTGAGCGTGCCTGTATTCATGACTTTTGTGACGATTTCTTTGCGGTCCATGTTAATTTCTTTCACTTCTAAACCAATAAGACCATCATCTAATAGAATCGTTGAGCCCACTTCTACATCATGAATTAAATCTTCATACGTCACACTAATTTTTTCCGTATTTCCAACAATGTCTTCCATACTCACGATAAGATCTGCACCAGCGACTAGCTCAATTGAGCCGTTTTCAACTGTACGTGTACGGATCTCTGGACCTTTTGTATCAAGAAGGATCGCAATGTCCTTGCCTAATGTTTTACCTGCTTTACGAATGTTTTCAATGCGTGCACCATGCTCTTCAAAATCTCCATGAGAGAAGTTTAGTCTGGCTACATTCATTCCTGCTTCAATCAATTCAGTCAGCTTTTCAATGGTTTCACTTGCTGGACCGATTGTACAAACGATTTTTGTCTTTCTCATTACTGTTCCTCCTAAGGTCTTCTCGTTTTATATAGAGAGCTCTTGTGAAAGTCGGTACATATTTTGGTCGACTGTATGTTTTTTATCTAAGATATCTAAAATATCGTGGTGAACGAGTTCGTTGCTTTGAATGCCCACACAGCGTCCGCCTTTTCCTTCAAGAAGAAGTTCTACTGCGTATGCTCCTAAACGGCTTGCCAGTACTCGGTCAAATGCGCTTGGAGAACCTCCGCGCTGAATATGTCCTAAGACAGATACACGGGTTTCAAGGCTTGTCTCCT
Source organism: Bacillus sp. NMTD17 (assembly GCF_002998735.1). Taxonomy (NCBI): domain Bacteria; kingdom Bacillati; phylum Bacillota; class Bacilli; order Caryophanales; family Bacillaceae; genus Bacillus; species Bacillus sp. NMTD17. The sequence continues at coordinate 54,774 of NZ_PVRH01000005.1, read as the reverse complement.
CTTCAATCCGCTTACCAAATTCAACACCGCTGCCTACGCCTTCTGCGACGATAATGATACTGTGCTTCTTGCCGCGCTCGTGCCCTCTTCTTAACCTCGCAATAATTTCATCCATGTCATAGTCTGCTTCAGGAATCAAAATAGATTCGGCTCCGCCTGCAAGACCTGACCAAAGAGCAATATCACCAGCATGTCTTCCCATTACTTCCACTACGTATGTACGTTCATGAGATGTGGCTGTATCACGAATTTTATCAATGGCGTCAATGACTGTATTCAGTGCTGTATCAAAGCCAATAGTGAAATCAGTACCTGGGATATCGTTGTCGATTGTACCCGGGACACCTACACATGGAAAACCAAGCTCAGTTAATTTCTTCGCTCCCATGAATGAACCGTCTCCGCCGATCACAACAAGTCCTTCAATACCGAATTTTTTTAAGTTCTCAATGCCTTTTTCACGACCTTCAACTGTCTTGAATTCAGGGCATCTTGCCGTGTAAAGTTTTGTTCCTCCACGATGAATGATATCGCCAACTGAACCTATTTCAAGTTTCTCAATTTTACCGTTAATTAGACCTGAATATCCATTATAAATACCGTAAACTTCAACATTATGGTAAATCGCTTTCCTTACAACTGCGCGCACAGCTGCATTCATTCCTGGGGAATCCCCACCGCTCGTTAAAACTCCTATACGCTTCATCTTTTTCACCTCAGAGACCATATATGAATTAAACATACCATTTCCACTGCTTGAAAACAATCATGAGCAAAACCGGATGTTTTCAATACGTATTTCTAAAACCGTACTTATTATACAATTAAATAAACCGTTTTTAAACAAAAGTTAAGAAAGTCATGAAAGCAATTCTTTCAAAAACGAGGAAGATCGATCCTTCTAAAGCTTATCATATCAAGGTTTTCAGACGTTTCAAATTTTATGAAAACAAAAGAAAATTATTTTCAAATAGCGCTTACATGAGGGCGGTTTTCATGAAAAAGGGTGAAAAAAATAAACGCCAGCCAAAAAGGCTGTACGTTTATTTAGTTTACCCCAATATATTGATTTTCAACCGATACTTTCCCGATTGCTTTGTATTTTTGATATCTTTGTTCGACTAGTTCTTCAGGTGTTAGTTTGAGCAAAGATGTAAGTGACTGTTTTAATGTTTTTTTAATGTAGGCTGCTTGTTGTTTCACGTCTCGATGTGCTCCACCTTGCACTTCTTTAATAACATCATCTATAATATCTAATTCTTTTAGGTCTGGAGCGGTAATTTTCATTGTCTCTGCAGCTTTTTTCGCAAGTGATGAGTCCTTCCAGAGCAGTGCTGCTGCACCTTCAGGTGAAATCACTGAATACGTTGAATTCTCTAGCATGTATAGGTGGTTTCCTACGCCTAAGCCTAGTGCGCCGCCACTTCCGCCTTCTCCGATGACAATACAGACAACCGGTACACGAAGTCCTGCCATTTCGAATAGGTTTTTCGCAATTGCTTCACTTTGTCCGCGTTCTTCAGCTGCTTTCCCAGGATAAGCTCCTTTTGTATCAATAAAGCAAATGATCGGGCGATTAAATTTATCTGCTTGTTTCATCAAGCGCAGCGCTTTACGGTAGCCTTCTGGATGAGGCATTCCGAAATTACGGCGCAAGTTTTCTTTTGTGTCTTTTCCGCGCTGATGGCCAATGACTGTGACAGGAAACCCTTTAAACGTGGCGATTCCTCCAACAATGGCTTCATCATCACCATAGAAACGGTCACCATGACATTCGAAAAAGTTGTCAAACAGCTCTTGAATGTAATCGAGAGTTGTTGGACGCATCGCATGACGAGCAATTTGCACTCTGTCCCACGGCTTTAAATTTGTATAAATGTCTGCTTCAAGCTTGCTCAGACGTGTTTCAAGGCGCTCAATTTCTGCACTTAAATCCATTTCTGAGTTTTGTGTGAACTTTTTCAGTTCATCAATTTTCGCTCGAAGTTCAATGACAGGTTTTTCAAATTCTAGTTCTCCAGCCACTCTCGTTCACCTCCTGTGCTGTGTAATGCTAAGATTCGGCCTAGTGTTTCTTTCATCTCTGCACGATGAATGACAGCATCCAGCTGTCCATGCTTCAACAAAAATTCAGCCGTTTGGAAGTCCTCTGGCAGGTCTTCACGGATTGTTTGTTCAATGATTCTACGGCCTGCAAACCCAATTAAAGCACCAGGTTCTGCAAAGTTGTAATCACCAAGAGAGGCGAAACTAGCTGATACACCGCCAGTTGTTGGGTTCGTCATCACAGAGATAATCAAACCTTGATCCTCGCTGAACAGTTTTAATGCTGAGCTTGTTTTTGCCATCTGCATGAGACTGAGGATCCCCTCTTGCATTCTCGCTCCGCCTGATGCAGTAAAGATGATAAATGGCACCTTGTCCGCTTTTGCTTTCTCGATCGCAAGTGTGATCTTTTCACCAACAACCGAGCCCATGCTGCCCATACGGAATGTGGCATCCATGACAGCGATCACAGCACGCTGGCCTTCAATTTCACCTTGACCTGTGACAATGGCTTCATTCAAAGACGTTTTTTCTCTGTCTTTCTCAAGCTTTTCTTCGTAGCCTGGGAATCCGAGCGGGTTTTCTGAGATCAGGTGCCCGTTAAATTCTTCAAATGTGCCTTCGTCTACAAGGCTATCAATACGCTGCTTTGCATTCATTTGCAAATGTCTGCCGCAATTCATGCAAACACGTAAATTTTTATCTAATTCTTTGGTGAGCATTATTTTTTTACATTGCGGACATTTGGTCATGATGCCTTCAGGCACATCTTGGCTTGCCTGTTCAGAGGGTACAGATGCATATTTTTTCTTTTTACTGAAAATATTTTTGATTGACAAATGACTACCTCCCTTTTTGAAGGGTTTTTTCTTTACACGCACATCCACTATTATAGGACATGTCATAACTGTACCGAAACTATTGTACTTTTTTTGTCAAACGCTGTCATCCTTCATTCAATTTTTTCAATGGGGAATTGATGAGAAATGAGTATGTGTTTGGGGCGCTGAGCAGTTGATATATGTGAATTGTGAACGTCTACAAAAAAATATCATTCCGGATGAAAAAATTTTCGCGTAAGAGAGGAAATGGTGCACGTCTTTCCTCCAATTTCAGAAAGAACGTGCACACTTTTCCAATTGATTATTCGCCGATAATCGTTAATTTTCTTGTTTTTTCAGCGACTGCTTCTGGATCGACTTTGATTCTTGCAACGCCAGTTTCCATTGCTGCTTTTGCTACCGCTTTTGCTACCGCTGGTGCTACACGTGCATCAAATGGTTCAGGGATGACGTATTCAGCTGACAATTTCTCATCTGAAACAAGAGAAGCAATCGCTTCAACGGCTGCAATTTTCATTTCTTCGTTAATGTGAGTTGCACGTACATCTAATGCTCCGCGGAAAATTCCTGGGAATGCCAGTACGTTGTTCACTTGGTTCGGGAAGTCAGAACGGCCAGTTCCTACAACACTTGCACCTGCTGCATGTGCATCTTCTGGCATGATCTCTGGATTTGGATTCGCCATAGCGAAGATGACAGGATCTTTTGCCATTTTTCCAACCATTTCTTTTGTTAAAGCGCCTGCTACTGAAACCCCGATGAAGACGTCTGCGCCTTCAATGACTTCTTCTAATGAACCTTCTTTACGGTCTTGGTTCGTGAATTTAGCGACTTCATTTTTCACTGTATTCATACCGTTCGGGCGGCCTTCGTAAATTGCGCCTTTTGTATCACACATGATGATATCACGTACACCGAAATGATATAGAAGCTTGATAATCGCAATTCCCGCTGCTCCAGCGCCGTTTGCCACCACTTTGATGGAGGACATTGATTTTCCAGACAGTTTCAAGGCATTTACAAGTCCTGCTACTGTGACAATCGCTGTTCCGTGCTGATCATCGTGGAACACTGGAATGTTTGTCTCTTTTTTCAAGCGCTCTTCGATAATGAAGCAGTTTGGAGCTGCAATATCTTCAAGGTTGACACCGCCAAACGTTGGCTCAAGAAGCTTTACTGTTTCAACGATTTTGTCTACATCGTTTGTCGCAAGCGCGATCGGGAAGGCATCAACGCCCGCGAAGCTTTTGAATAATACAGCTTTTCCTTCCATTACTGGAAGAGATGCTTCTGCACCAATATTACCAAGCCCTAAAACAGCGCTTCCGTCTGTGACAACAGCGACCATATTGCCTTTCATTGTATAATCATACACTTTGCTTGTGTCGTCATAAATATCTTTACATGGTTCTGCAACACCAGGTGAGTAAGCCAAGCTCAAGTCTTTTGCATTTTTCACTTGTACTTTTGATTTTGATTCGAGTTTGCCTTGATTCTCTTTGTGCATATGTAATGCTTCTTCTCTTAATGACATGTGTAGAACACTCCTTCAAGTGGAAAATGATTTAATGAATTGCTAAGTTGATAAGCACATACTGGCAGTTTTAAATACACAGAATCTTTAAAATGATAACACAATAGGTGAATTTGTAAAACATATTCAGGTGATTTGTCATCATTTAATCACAACGTTTTGTTCACCGAGCAGCTCTTTTAACTGGAAAATCACAGCATGATCTGCATGAACCTTGTATGCATCTGGAAGTCTCACTGTCTTTTTTTGCTTCTCATAATACAAATAGACATCTGCTTCTCCGCTGTGCATCGAGATCACCCGCTTTACTTGCTCTAGCAGTTCCTGCGTATGGTTTTCTTCTTTCACCCGAATGTAGACAGACTCTTTTCTTTGTGTGCCCATCTCTTCAAGCAGAACGGCTTCTTGCACGATGATTTGGCTGCTGTCATTTCTGACATCTATTCTGCCTTCAACATAAAGCATGGCGCCCTCCTCAAGTAAGGGGGACAGCTTTCTAAATTGCTCTGGAAAGACGACGCCTTCCATTTCTCCCGTTTCATCCCCAAATGTGACAAATGCCATCGATTGTCCATTTTTTGTCCGAATCGATTTCACTTTTGTCAAAAGACCACCCATTGAGATCTTTCGCTTTATATAGGAAGAAAGTCTGATGATTTCCACTGCACCATTCTCTCTTAAGCGATCTCGGTACGTTTGTACAGGATGATTTGATAAATATAACCCAAGTGCCTCTTTTTCAAATTGCAGGAGATCGACAAGCGGCAGTTCTTCTATCTCCGCATATTTTGGCTTAATGGAGAAGGTTGTATCCCCCAGAAAGTCCAGTTGATCATCTGGATTTAAAAATGACACGTGGTCTAATGCAATATCTATTGATGCCAATAACGAAGCACGATTTGGATAAAGCTCATCCATCGCCCCTGAAAAAATGAGCGCTTCAATCGTTTTTCGGTTGACACTCTTTGCTGATACTCTTGCGCAAAAATCAAATAAATCTTCAAACGGCTTTTCCTGTCTTGCCCTGTATATATCCTTTACAGCTGACACTCCGACATTTTTGATCGCTCTTAAGCTGTAGCGGATCTCCCCTTTTTCAACCGTAAATGGAAATTCACTCTTATTAATAGAAGGCTTCAACACAGATATCCCTTTTTCCTTTGCCTCATAGAAATATTGAGCGACTTTGTCTTCATTTCCAATCACACTCGTTAAAAGTCCGCACATAAAATATAACGGATAATGCGCTTTTAAGTAAGCAAGCTGAAAGCCAATCATGCTATATGCAACAGCATGGCTTCTATTAAAACCATAGTTTGCAAATTTGACGATTAAGTCATAAACGTCATTTGCAATGTTAACAGGATACTCCTTTTTTAGGCATCCTTCAACAAAATGGCTTCGCTCTTCATCAAGGACCTTTTTATCCTTCTTCGAAACTGCTCTTCTTAATAGATCTGCCTCGCCCAGCTGAAAGCCTGCCATCTTCGCCGCAATCAGCATGATTTGCTCCTGATAGACGATGACCCCATATGTGTCTTTTAAAATGTCATACAAATCAGGATGCGGGTAAGAGACCTTGACTCTGCCGTGCTTTCGGTCGATAAAAAGCGGGATATTCCCCATTGGACCTGGGCGATAGAGGGCATTGACTGCCACGATGTCTTCTAAGCTAGAGGGCTTCAAGCGTCTCAGCACCTGACGCATTCCTTGTGATTCAAGCTGGAAAATCCCAGTTGTATCTCCCGCTGATAACAATTCAAATGTTTTCTGATCTTCATATGAAATGTCACTAAAGTTAATGTGGACGTTTTCCTGTCTTTCAATCTGGTTTTTAATGGATTCAATTAAGGTTAAGTTTCTTAGTCCTAAGAAATCCATCTTTAAAAGTCCGAGATCTTCTAAATAATTCATCGCATACTGCGTTAAATACACACCGTCATGGCCGTCTTGAATTGGAACGACCTCTGTCAGCGGCTCCTCGCTTAGCACAACGCCGGCTGCATGTGTGGAGGTATGTCTTGGCAAGCCTTCAACCTTTAAAGCGGTTTGAAAGACCTTTCGAAGCTCCTCGGATTGCTGGAGCATCGTTTTTAATTCAGGGGATGCAGCCACCGCTTCTTTCAGCGTCGTTCCTGGCTTTGACGGAATCAGCTTTGCAAGACGGTCCGCTGCCTTTGAATCAATCCCCATCACACGTCCGACATCTCTTAAGGCTGCCTTTGCTGCAAGTGTTCCAAACGTGACAATTTGTGCCACATGCATGTCTCCGTATTTGTCTTTTACATAAGAAATGATTTCATCTCTTCTCGTATCGGGGAAATCAATATCAATATCTGGCATACTGATTCGCTCAGGATTTAAGAAACGCTCAAACAACAGACCGTGACGGAGCGGATCAACATCTGTAATAAACAATACATACGCAACAAGTGACCCTGCTGCCGATCCACGTCCTGGCCCTGTGACAATGCCTTGATCATGGGCATACTTCATAAAATCCCACACGATGAGAAAATAATCACTGAAATTCATTTTTTGGATAATGCTCAGTTCGTACTCAAGTCTTTTCACATACGTATCATTTGAAGCAATCTTTCTTTGCTTCATCCCTTCTGCGCACACTTTGCGTAAAAACTGATCTGCTGTTGATTGATCAGGAGTCGGATAGGAAGGGAGTTTTGTCTGCCCAAGATTTAAATCGACTTCACAGCGGTCTGCGATCTCCACCGTTCTTGTCAGCAGCTCCTCATCTTGCGCATACCATTCCTTCATTTCCTCAAGGGTTCTGAAATGCTTTTCTCCTCGGTCTTCCTCAATCTCTGACAGCTGCTGCCCTGCTTTAATGGCTTTTAAACACGTATAGGCGGTTTTGTCTTCTCGATTGATATAGTGGACATCTCCCGTCGCAACAAGAGGAATCTCCGCACTTTTTGAGACGTCCCTGAGTTTACCGGCAAGCGATTCGTTTTGCTGAAATGGCTGAAGTGCGATGTACACATGTCCCTCACCGAAAATATCTTTCAATTGTTTCGCCGCATCATGCGCTTCTTCTATCTGATCATGCTGAAGCAGCGTTTCAATGTAGCCAGAAGCGCCTGGCGTAATGGCAATGAGCCCGCGGTGATAGCTTTTCAGCCATTTTTCTTTCAGTCCAGCTTTTGATTTTGATTTCAGCACACTGCTGATTTTGATCAAGTTTTGATAGCCTTCATTGTTTTTGGCAAGGAGTACCAAGGGATAAGCCTCTGTCTCTTGTTCATCTATGAAGACAGAAGCTGTTAAACCGATGACCGGCTTGATGCCATGTTTTTTACATTCCTTATAAAATTCAACCGTTCCATACATCACATGGTCATCGGTAAGAGCGAGCGCCTTGCAGCCAAGTTCTTTCGCTTTCAGCACGAGCTCCTTTACTTTTGCCGCACTGCTTAATAAGCTGTATCCACTGTGGACCTGAAGATGAACATAAGACATGCTTAATCCACTCCTTTCGTCTAAAGTCATTCTTTCATTATAAAACGCGATGCGGTGAGAAACAAATGTTCTTTCTTTTCTGTCCGTTCATACTTGTCCTGCACACACCATATATTGAATAGAGTGAGGTGGACACAATGGATGTGAAGGAAGCTTTTATTCCGAATTTTATTAGCTGTTATTTTATTGCTCTTGGGGTCATTTTGGGCGGTGCCATCATAGGTGGTGTTGGTGCTTATTTATCTGGTCAGCCGCCTTTATCCATTATTACGAGTCTTGCCAACCGTTTAAAGATTTGGGCGCTTGTCGCAGCTATCGGTGGAACTTTTGATGCCGTTTATAGCTTTGAAAGAGGCATTTTCGAAGGGAACACGCGTGATATTTTCAAGCAGATTTTATTAATTGTCTCTGCCATGGGCGGTGCGCAAACAGGTTATCTCATTATTACGTGGCTCACACAGGAGCATGTGTCATCATGAGGGTGCCGGAGCTGTACAAACGTCCAGGCTGGCAGCGTTTTTTTGCAGGGATGATGTTTGGCGCGATTGTGAGCTGGCTCATTTTCCTCTTTACATACGGAACCTTTCAGGAAAAGCAGGTGACACAGCTTAGAAGCCAGCAGCACCATATGGACAGTCTGAAAGAACAAATCACACTCTATCGGGAAGATTTGCATAAGTTAAATGAGGATAATAAGAAACGGCTGCTGATCCAAAGCGTAGATGTCCATCTCGTCAATCGTGAGCAATATAAAATCCCAGAGCCAGATACGCTGAAATTTGAAGATCAGGTCAAAGAGGATATCTCAGAGGTCATTACAAAGGATATTGAAAGTGTCTATAAAACAAAGGAATTATTAAAACGGACGGTGGAAAACAAAGAATATACCATTCGGGAAAAGGCATATCGCGCCAAAGTGACAGAGCTGACGATTTATACGAAGCTTTCACTTGAAGTGCGCATTTCATTTGCTGAATAAATGATCATGTGGAATTTTTATGAATTTCTGCCCTCAATGATCGCTTTTCCCTCATTATTTTTATACACTAAAAGTAGAACGAGATCTAAAACAGAAAGAGGTGAGGACAATGGAGGTTTACAGCTATCGTCAAATGGCACGAGACAAAGCAAGCCGGATCAAAGACGGTATGTGCGCTTATGCTGAGACAGAAATGATGGCTCATTTAATTAAAAAAGAATTAAAGCATCAAAATCTCCAAGCCTATGAAGATTCAACTGACATCGGCTGCTGGTTTATCCCTGTATGCAAGTAACCCTTTTCTCCATGACAAAAAAAGAGAGAGGGGACTTGAAGCCCCCCTCTCTCATGATGATGATTTACATACTTCTTCTAAATCACGCAAAATCTCATCTGCCACGGCCCAATCATAAATAGACGCACCAGCTGCAAGCGGGTGGCCGCCGCCATGATATTTTTTCGCAATGGTATTAATGACGACGCCTTTCGAGCGGAATCTGACACGAATCTGATCGTTTTCTTCCACAAAAAAGACCCATGCCTTAATCCCTGCAATATTTCCAAGTGTCCCAACAAGCTGTGAGGCTTGCTGCGCTGTTGTTTGGAACGATTCCAAAATATCCTGCTTAATGAAAACAGAGGCGACCCCATTCTCTGACAAAGAAATATGTTGAAAAATATAGCCATTTAATTTCACGACATTCAGGTCCGTCTCATACAATTGATTGAAAAGGTCTGAAGATGAAAATGGATATTCAATAAGCTCTCCAGCATATTTGAGCGTCTTTTTCGTCGTGTTTGGGAAAAGGAAGCGGCCTGTGTCTCCTACAATGCCGGCATAAATGAGTTCAGCCGCCTTTGTATTCAGCTGATATCCTTCTTCTTTCCCCTCTAAATACAATTCATAAATCATTTCGCTCACAGAGCTTGCCTCTGTATCCACCCAAAGCAAATCACCATACGGATCTTCATTTGGATGATGGTCAATTTTCATCAGCTTATCGCCCATTGAATAGCGCTGATCGTCAATTCTTGCTTGATTGGCTGTATCACAGACAATGACAAGGGCATCTTTGTACACGTCATCCGGCACCTCATCAAGTTCATACAAAAATGAAAGGGATGGCTCCGGGGTTCCTGTCGCATAAATATTTTTTTCTGGATAGGTGGCACGCAAGATTTCCGTAAGGCCGCACTGCGATCCATACGCATCTGGATCTGGTCTTACATGTCTATGAATGATGATGGTGTCATATAATGATATGGTTCTAATCAGTTCTTTTTTCATAAAAACTCCTTCTTATCCGATACTCTTTTTATTATTAAATCATAATCTATCCTGACGGAAAAGTGAGAAATAGACAATTTATTCTAGTAAGCAAGCCTATTTACGTTTAAAATAGGGTTGTAACCACTTACAATGGAGGCTTGGCACATGCTTGTTTTGATTGTGTTTATTATTTGTTCTGCCATGTTTTATTTATACTACAAAGCAAAGAATGTCCGTACGAACCGTCCAGTCGAAAAGAAATTCTGGTCGGCGAAATCCAGTATGGCACTTGGCTGCTTTGTCCTGCTCTTCGGTGTGAATCAATTATTTTTAAACCGCTCGTCACTCGCATTTGTCATTGGATTTATTTTTGTTGCTGTCGGTATCGGCAGTACGTGGGCTGGATATAAAGCCTACAAGCATTACCTTCCGCTCTTTTTAAAGGAAGGCGAAAAAGATCACGCATAATAAGAGAGAAGGGCTAAAATGATGTTTATTTTAGCCCTTTGTCATTTTTGTCATCGCCCTTTTACGATTATCCTCTCTCCATCAGCTGCACCATCAGCATCGCTTTCCCGACGATATTCGATTGATGATAAACCTCCACTTCCAGCTTTCCAAACTTGCGTCCTACTTCTAAAATATTTGGCTTGATCTGTATCGTGGATTCCATTTGAACCGGTTTTAAGAAGTAGACAGAGAGACTTTCGACAATCAGCTCCCCTTTTTTATGAGACTTTAAGAAGCGGTTGGCGGATTCAATTAAAATTTGCGTGAACACTCCATATGAAATGTTTCCAAGCTGGTTTGTCATTTGGGGTGTGACCTCATATTGATACACAGCATCTGCCTTTGGCTTATCTGTATCGGTATCTTTAAAGCCTCTTGAGACAACATCATCCAGTTTTTCGCCGACCTGCGGCTGCTTTTGAATCATTTGAAGCGCCTTCAGCACATCCTGACGACTGATCATCCCAATTAGTTTCGCATAATCATCTACGACTGGCAGCACCTCAATGCCTTCCCATACCATCATTTGAGCAGCAGAGGCGACAGAGGTTTTTCCAATGACTGTCAGCGGATTTTTCGTCATCACCTTTTCAATCGGTGTAGAGCGGTCATGCCCCGCGATATCCTTTGAGGTGAGGATTCCGTGAATTTTCATTTGGTCGTCTGCGACCGGAAAACGGCCATGGCCAGTTTCATAATTCTTTTCATACCATTTTTCAAGCTTATCCTCTGGTGATAAATACACCGTTCGTTCGATCGGCGTTAAAATATCTTCCACAAGCACAATCTCTTTTTTTATTAGTTGGTCATAAATGGCTCGGTTTATGAGAGCTGCTACGGTAAATGTATCGTAGCTTGTCGATAAGATCGGCAGCTCAAGCTCATCTGCGAGCTGAATGATTTCATCATCTGTTGAGAAGCCGCCCGTGACCAGCACAGCTGCTCCTGCCTCTAATGCTTGTCTGTGTGCATTGATCCGGTTTCCGACAATCAGCAGGTTTCCAGCTGCCGTGTAGCGCATCATCGCATCAAGCTCCATCGCACCGATGACAAATTTGTTTAATGTTTTATGTAAGCCCGTTCGTCCTCCAAGCACCTGTCCATCAATAACATTGACCACTTCTGCATATGTCAGCTTTTCAATATTTTCTTTTTTCTTCTGTTCAATCCGAATGGTACCAACTCGTTCAATGGTACTGACGAATCCTTTATTTTCAGCATCCTTGATGGCCCGGTAAGCGGTCCCTTCACTCACTTTCATTTCTTTCGCAATACGCCGGACAGAAATTTTCTCTCCAACATCTAATGAATCAATATACGATAAAATTTGTTCATGCTTTGTCGCCAATCCCGTTCACCCTTTTTGTTTTCAGCGTTTTCATCTATGTTTCATTATAAGGGCAGGAGGCTTTTAATAGCAATTTGTCTTTTTCAGCACGATACACGTAAACAAAAAAAGCCGGCATTGGAATGCCGGCTTTTTGCTATGTTGATTAAATCTCAATCGATTCTCCGCTGTTTAACACATGACCAACGCCGCCATGCAGGCTGTCTGCAAATGCATGCGGGTCCTGTTCAATCGGCGGGAATGTGCTGTAGTGAATCGGCACGACCTGCTTCGCCCGAAGCCATTCGGCTGCGATTCTTGCATCGTCCGGCCCCATCGTGAAATTATCACCGATCGGAAGGAATGCAAGCTCAATATGATTCAGCTCACCGATCAGCTTCATATCTGAAAAGAGCGCAGTGTCTCCAGCATGATAAATCGTTTTGCCCTCTGCAGTAAATAAAATACCTGATGGCATGCCTGTATACGTAATCGTTTTTGCATCTTCATCAATGACAGCTGAACCATGGAACGCTTGCGTGAGCTTGACTTTACCAAATTCAAACTCACGTCCGCCGCCGATATGAAGCGGGTGCGTTTTCACCCCTTGCCAGCTTAAATAAACGGCAAGTTCGTTTGGCGCGACAACGAGCGCGTCATTGTTTTTAGCGATTTCAATGGTGTCACCGAGGTGATCTCCATGCCCATGTGTCAGTAAAATGACATCCGCTTTGACATCTTGCGGCTTGATATCTGTGTGTTTATTTCCTTTTAAAAATGGATCAATCCAAATATGGTATCCGTTTGTTTCAATGTGTACGACTGAATGTCCGTGATATGTAGCTTTCATGTGAGTATATCCACCTTTCGAATTTGATCTCATTTCATCTATTCCCTGTATAAAAAACTGAAAAACTTAATGTCTGTGAATGACGTTAAGACCACCTGTTGCTTCAATAACGGTCCCTGTAATCAGGTCAGAGCGGTCATCGCATAAAAATGAAATGATGCGCCCGATATCTTCTCCAGTACCAGACCTGCCAATCGGCGTTTCATCGTCTTTGATCTGGCGTGCTTCTTCTATTGTGGATTCTTTCATGTCTCCAACGATTTTGCCTGGGCAAACCATATTGGCTGTGATGCCGTTTTCGGCTTCTTCAATCGCAATGGTTTTCGTCAATGACGCCAGCCCCACTTTTGCCGCTCCGAAGGCTGATCTGTGCATCCAGCCTGGTGCATGGTCTGCTCCTTGGAAGCCATACGTGATAATGCGGCCAAAGCCTTGTTTTCTCATCATGGGGATGACCATTCGGAACAAATGAAACACAGCGGATAAGTTGCCTTCCATCATTTGATACCATTCATCTTCAGAGTAATCCGCTAGTTTCTTACGTTCAAAAATATAAGGTCCGGCATTGTTAATCAAGGCATCGATCCGCCCAAATCGCTCTGCTGCCAGCTCTACCATGTTTTTTAAATCTTCTTTGTTTGTCACATCACCTTGGACAAATTGAAGCTTTTCTTCATATTCATGCAATTCTTCTTTCATCTGCCGCACAGCTTCATCATCACTTCGATAATTCACTGTCACAGAATACCCCATATTCAGTAAAGACTCGGTGACTTTCCTGCCAAGTCCCTTAGAACCCGCTGTTATTAATGCGTGTCGCACACAATCTCCTCCTAAAGCAAAGGTTGCAAGTTCACATGTTTCTTATCTTTACTTTACTATAAACCAGCATCTGGCGCACTTATGAACCCTTTCTGCTATCATGTTCTCCAAGGAAGAGGATTCTCCTTTCTGACAGCAAAAAAACCATCCGCATCATACGAATGGTTTTTTGACGTGTTACGCTAGGCAGGCTTTTGCTTTTTCTAAAGCGAGCTGAATTTGTTTAAATCCAGTTCCACCTGCACTTGTTCTTTTTTCAACAGCAACATACGGATCAAGAACGGTGTAAATGTCTTCTTCAAAAAGATCGCTCGCTTCTGTGAATGTTTCAAACGGTAGATCACTTAAGTAGATGCTTTTTTGAATGCATGTATACACGAGCTTGCCAACGATTTCGTGTGCTTCACGGAATGGCATGCCTTTTTTCGCAAGGTAGTCTGCCACTTCGGTCGCATTTGAGAAATCTTCTTTTGTTGCTTTTTTCATGACATCTTCGTTCACTGTCATTGTTTGAATCATGCCTGTGAAGATTTGCAGGCTGCCAGCGATGGTTTTCACTGTATCAAACATGCCTTCCTTATCTTCTTGTAAGTCTTTGTTATACGTAAGCGGCAAGCCTTTCATAATGGTGAGAAGCCCCATCAGGTTGCCATATACACGGCCTGTTTTCCCGCGGATCAATTCAGCCATATCCGGGTTTTTCTTTTGCGGCATCATGCTGCTCCCTGTTGCATATGTGTCATCAAGCTCAATGAATTTGAATTCTTGAGAGCACCATAAAATGATTTCCTCACAAAGACGTGAGAGATGCATCATCACAAGGCTGCTATTAGACAAAAACTCTAAAATGAAATCCCGATCACTTACGCCATCAAGGCTGTTTTCGTAAATATGATCAAAGCCAAGCAGCTCTGCTGTATATTCACGATCAATCGGAAATGTCGTTCCTGCTAACGCTCCGCATCCAAGTGGAGACACGTTAATTCGCTTCAAAGAATCTTGAAAACGCGCTTTGTCACGTTCAAGCATCCAGAAATAAGCGAGCATATGATGAGCAAAGGAAATAGGCTGTGCACGCTGCAAGTGCGTATATCCTGGAAAAATCGTTTCAACATGCTGTTCTGCTTTTTCCACAAGCACTGTTTGAAAGGACGAGATCAGTTCAATGATATGCTCTACTTGGTTATTCAAATATAAATGCATATCGGTTGCAACCTGATCATTCCGACTTCTCGCTGTGTGCAATTTGCCGCCAAGCGGACCAATCTCATCAATGAGCATTTTTTCAAGGTTTAAATGGATGTCCTCATAATCGACTGAGAATTCCAATTCATCTGCCTCTGCCTTTTTCATGAGCGTATTCAGTCCATCTTTGATGGCAGCGGCCTCGTTATCGCCCAGGATACCGCATGTATTCAGCATACTTGCATGAGCAAGGGAGCCGGTCAGATCTTCTTTGACTAATTGTTTGTCGAAATGAATGGACGCGCCAAACTCATCGACCCATTTTTCTGGTGTTTTTTGAAATCGGCCTCCCCAAAGCTTTTTCATGCTTTAACCTGCTCCTTTTTATTCACGATGCTGTTTACTTTTGTTGGTAAGCCCCAAAGATTAATAAATCCTACCGCAGCATCATGATCGAATTCATCTGCTTTTGTGTATGTTGCTAGATTTTCATCATAAAGTGAATATGGTGATTTACGTCCTTCTACAATGGCATGGCCTTTAAATAGTTTCACACGTACAACACCTGTTACGTTCTGTTGTGTTTCTTGTAAGAAAGCATCTAATGCTTCTTTAAGCGGTGAGAACCATAATCCGTTGTATATTAATTCAGCCATTTTTTGTTCAATGATTGGCTTAAAGTGTGCGACTTCTTTCACTAGTGTTAAATCTTCAAGCTCTTTATGCGCTTTTAGAAGTGTGACAGCACCTGGGCACTCGTACACTTCACGAGATTTGATGCCCACAAGACGGTTTTCAACGTGATCGATTCTGCCAACCCCATGCTGACCAGCGACTTCATTTAAATGAAGGATGAGATCAGATAATGAATACTGGATACCGTCAATGGCTGTTGGTTTTCCTTTTTCAAACGTGATTTCGATGATCTCAGGTGTGTCAGGTGTTTTTTCAAGTGGAGTCGTTAGATCATATGCTCCTTCTGGCGGTGCAGCCCAAGGATCTTCTAAAATGCCGCACTCGTTACTTCTGCCCCAAAGGTTTTGGTCGATTGAATATGGGCTGTCTAAGTTAATCGGAATTGGAATACCGTGCTTTTGAGCATAATCGATTTCTTCATCACGAGACCATTTCCACTCACGCACTGGTGCAAGAACTTCTAGGTCTGGATTCAATGCTTTAATAGATACTTCAAAACGGACTTGGTCGTTTCCTTTACCAGTACATCCGTGTGCAACCGCTACTGCATTTTCTTTTTCTGCGACTTCCACTAGTTTTTTTGCAATAAGTGGACGAGATAATGCAGATACAAGCGGATATTTCCCTTCATACATCGTGTGTGCTTGTAATGCAGTCAGTGCAAATTCTTCAGCAAACTCTTCTTTAGCGTCAATCATGTAAGACTGAACCGCTCCGACTTGAAGTGCTTTTTGTTGAACGAATGCTAAGTCTTTTCCTTCACCGACGTCCAGGCAGCAAGCAACGACTTCGTATCCTTGCTCTTGTAACCATTTAACTGCAACAGAGGTATCAAGACCTCCGGAATATGCTAATACGACTTTTTTATTTTGTGACATGATTGAAAAGCTCCTCTCGCTTGTTTTGATTCTGTGAATGTTTTTTGCATAAAAATAAGTTTTAATTTATAAACATGCATTTAGTATGTATACACTGTAACAAGGAAAAATTGTTTTTTCAACCCCTTTATGAAAAAAACTCCGCCAAATTTTCTTGGCCGAGTCATTTTGGGCTATTTTTGATCCTTTTCAAGCTCTCGTAAGACGTGAGGAAGCTCTGGAATGATGAGTTTTGTCATGGCTAAACGAACAGCTCCAGTAGAGCCTGGTGTGGCAAAAACCGCTTTTTGATTGACGACCCCAGCCGCTGCCCGGGACAAGATAGCGGCTGAACCAATGTCTTCTGTATAGCTCAGCATGCGGAAGATTTCGCCAAAGCCTGGCAGCTCCTTGGAGAAAAGCGGGGTGATCGCTTCAATGGTGACATCCCTTGCTGCAATTCCTGTGCCCCCGTTTAACAAGACGGCATCTATTTTCGGTTCGCTTGTTCCCTCTAACACAGCGTCTTGGATCGCTCCAATGTCATCTTTTACAATATCGTATGCAAGAATGAGATGTCCCTGTTCTTTAAGCAAATCAATCATCAGGCGGCCGCTTTTATCTGTTTCTTTCGTTCTTGTATCACTGACCGTAATAACTTTTATATAAAGCCTCTCTTTCGCCTCACGTTTATGCTCTGCAACGCTCATTTTTCACACCGCTCCTTTTTGCTTCGTATTGGACAACATTATAGCATGCTGCTTTTAACAGAAAAAAGCTCTTTTCCTTATTGGAAAAGAGCTTCTTCATTTTTGATTATGCTAAGCGCATAACGTCTCTTGCAATCATTACTTCTTCGTTCGTTGGGATGACGATCACTTTTACAGGAGAGTGCGGGTAGCTGATGAATGCTTCTTCGCCTCTCATGTTGTTAAGAGAAGGATCCCAGTAAACGCCCATGAATTCTAGACCACGAAGTACACGAGCTCTTACTTCTGAACTGTTTTCACCGATTCCAGCTGTGAAGATGATCGCATCTACACCATTCATTCTCGCTGCATAAGAACCGATATATTTATGAATACGGCTTGCAAAAATATCAAGAGCTACTTCTGCACGGTCGTTTCCTTCTTCTGTTGCTTCTTCGATATCACGAAGGTCACTTGATAGACCAGACACACCTAATAGACCACTCTTCTTATTCAAAGTAGAAAGTACTTCTTCAGCTGTATGTCCTGTTTTCTCCATAATAAATGGAATAAGGGCAGGGTCAATGTTACCTGAACGTGTACCCATTGCAACACCCGCAAGCGGCGTGAAGCCCATTGAAGTATCGATTGATTTTCCGCCTTCAACTGCTGCGATACTTGCACCATTTCCAAGGTGGCAAGAGATCAAACGAAGCTCTTCAAGAGGACGGCCTAATAGCTCTGCTGCACGCTCTGTTACGAACTTATGGCTTGTCCCGTGGAATCCGTATTTACGAATACCAAAGTTTTTGTAGTAGTCGTACGGAAGGCTGTATAGGTAAGACTGCTCTGGCATTGTTTGGTGGAAGGCTGTATCGAACACAGCAATCGCTGGTACGTCAGGCAGAATTTGTTTGAATGCTTTGATTCCTACAACGTTTGCAGGGTTGTGCAGTGGTGCTAGCTCTGAAAGCTGATCAATGTCATTGATGACTTCATCTGTTAAAAGAACAGAGTCGCTGAATTTCTCTCCGCCGTGAACGACGCGGTGTCCTACGCCATCAATTTCATTAAAGTCTTTGATGATGTTAAATTCAATTAGTTTTTCAAGCAGCATTTTGACCGCTACTGCATGATCTGGAATATCTGTGATTTCTGTTTTCTTTTCTCCATCTACAGAAATCGTGAAGATACTGTTGTCCATTCCGATTCTTTCAACAAGGCCTTTGGTTAAAACGGTTTCTTCTGGCATGTCGAACAATTGGAATTTAAGAGATGAGCTTCCTGCGTTGATTGCAATAATTTTAGACATTCCTGTCGCTCCTTTTACTCAGTTGTTATATAAGGTTTCACGTTTTTTCCGGTGCTATATTCAACCTGTTTGACGGGTCTTTTATAGTTTAACGATAAGTCCGAAAAATATCTGACTTTTTCATTTAAACATTGAAAACTTTGCATTTCAAGTGCACCTTCAAACTGTTACCGCTTACATCGATAAGTCGTTATTTTCTGAATAATAAAATAGCCAGACATCACTCTGGCTATTCTTTCGTTTCTTTTTCTTCTATAAACCACTGGTCTAATTTTCTCATCACATCCACCATGGCTTCCTTTTGTGAGAAAGACGGCAGATTGGCAAAGAGCATCCGCTTTGGTGCTTCCAAGCCTTCCTTTTTCTTTTGCATCACAAACAAGCTTTTGGCGTGCTTTTTGTCCTTGAACATAGAGACCGGCAGCTGAATTAACGCATTCATATATGCATGATCTTTGATAAAATCCTTTAATTGCACGCTTTCTTTTCCTTCAAACAAATCGTTTGGAATGATGAAGAATAAGAAGCCGCCTTCTTTCGTATAACGAAGGCTTTGTTCAATGAATAAATAATGGGCAAAGGCATGTCCTTCTTTTGCCTTCAAATCATAGTCTGCTGCACGCTCATCATTTGGGTAATAACCGACTGGCAGACTGCATACAGTGACATCTACTGGTGAGATCAAAAGCGGCTCAAGGCTGTCTTGATGGAAAAGCTCGACTTCCTTCTCTTCCAAGTTTGCCTGTGCCCATGCAATTTTAATGAGTACATCATCAATTTCAGACGCAAAGCCGCGCTTTGTTTCTGCAGTGAGATTGTTTAAGACAGCAAGCAGTAAGTTCCCTGTTCCCGCTGCTGGATCAAAGACAACAAGCTCTTTTTGTCCTTCTAAAAATTTATTCACCAAATAGCTGACAAACAGCCCGATCGTATCTGGGGTCATCTGACGATTTGGATGGGAAATATCCTTTTGTCCTTTCAATACGGCGAGCTGAAACGCTTTACGAATCTGCTCATGATCATAAGAGGCAAAATCTGCTTTCTCTATTAAATCCTTTAGTAAACCGTCTCGATCATTTGCTTGGAAAAAGGCTTCTCCTGCTTCAGCCAATGCTTCAATATAGGAAATGCTTTGGTCCTTTTTTAATCGAATAGAAGCTGTATCGAGCAGCTCAAAAATCGTACTTACTTGATCTTTCTGCAATGCTTTTCTCTCCTCGCTTTGTTAAAAGCTATATCTCCTCATTGAAAAGAGCCCCAGGATGAAGCCGGAGCTCTTGTCGATGCTGCTTTTATAACAGTGATTTTGCAGCTTCAATGGCTTTTTCATAATTTGGGTGATTCGTTGCTTCGCTTACGTATTCAGTGTAAACCACTTTTCCGCTCGGGTCTAATACGAAGACTGCGCGCGCCAATAAACGCAATTCTTTCATATATACTCCGAATGCTTCACCAAATGACATATCTCTGTGATCAGATAATGTTTCGACATTTTCAATTCCGTTTGCTCCGCACCAGCGTGCTTGTGCAAATGGAAGGTCTGCACTAATTGTATAGATATTGACCGGACCTAAACCGGCTGCCTCTTCATTGAAACGTCTTGTTTGTGCGTCACACACACCTGTATCAATAGAAGGAATCACTGAGATGATCGTCACTTTTCCTGTTAAATCTGAAAGTGAAACTTCCCCTAGTGAGTTCGTTAATACCGTGAAATCTGGAGCCTGCTCGCCTACTTTCACTTCATTTCCTACAAGCGTGACAGAACTCCCTTTAAATGTGATCGATGCCAAAACAATTCCTCCCTTATCAAATGTATGGTTCTATCATAGTAGAGAAAGCAAAAAACTGCAAAGCCTAATCGTCACTTTTGAAAAAAAAGTTAACTGCAGCGCAGCTAACTTTTTAAAGGTCTATGTCATCTAGTTTTCGTTCTTTATGACGGTTCTCCCGTTCATCCTTCTTAAACATGTGCTGAAGACGTTCAATTGCTTGAGGAGCAGAATCCAATATTTTATCAAGCAGATGTGTATGTTCATCCAAATGAAGCATTCGAACGCCATTTGTTCCGACAATTAAGAAGGCGATTGGTGTAATAGACACACCTCCGCCGCTTCCTCCGCCAAATGGGAGTCTCGGTTCTTTTCGTTCTTGATCATCAGAACGTTTTTCTTTCTTTTGGTTCCCGTTAAATTCACTGCCGCCAGCTGCAAATCCAAAACCAACCTTCGACACAGTAAGAATGACACTGCCGTCAGGGGTTTCGACTGGATCGCCAATGATCGTATTCACGTCTATCATTTCTTTTAAGTTTTCCATCGCTGTCTTCATAAGACCTTGGATTGGATGATCTGCCATTTTCGGGTTCCTCCTTAAACAGATGATTCATTCTTCGTTGCTTGAAGAGAGGCATTTTTTCTCGCCTTTCTTCCTTTTAACCAATGGACAAGTAAACGAATGGCTGCAAGCATAGCATGTCCAATACGAAAATAAGCTATACATGTAAACTGGGTTTGAGACACATTATGCTGAAAGGCAGGAATGACTTCATATACCGGTTTATGCTTAAAGGTGAGATGCTCCTGCATAAAGGCAAGCAGTGCTCCTTTGACTGACCACACACCGCCGGCTGCTACACCTGTTAAAGCGGCGTCATGAAAGCCGATCCATGTTGACCAGTGAAACGATACAATTCTGATGTGAATGAAGAATTTACGCATGATCCGGTTTAAATCGACGATCTCTTTTGTGATGCGCTCCATTTGATGAAGGATTTGCTTCATATCACGTTTTCCCACTTTTTGATGTATGGATTCTTTTTCGTGACTAGGGGTTTTGGCGCTCGCCATTTTCTTTTCACGTATATCAATCGTTTGATCTTCTGGATTGACCCTCACCATCGGAATGTCTTTTTTGAGTCTGATGATTCCATATAAGGTGATGATCTTCAGTGCAAGGTGGTCATTGTCATTTGCATGTGAATAATCCAGTGAAATGGTTACTTTCATGAAGATCAATAAGATCCCAAGGAACAAAAAAGCTGCGATCCAAACGTAAAGCACTGTGCTCACTTCCTCCATAACAAATGATGCTTCTCTACGATTATGGCTCTCATTCTGGATTTTATACCCAATCATGAAAAAAGAGTTTGACCGGTACCCGGCCAAACTCCTCTGATTATACGTTTGCTTCTGTTTTTTCATATAAATGTTCATGGACGACCACCGTATCGGCAAAGTAATCATGAACCCCTTGCTTTTTCGGTGAGAACCCAACGACAGCATAGAGAACAAAGAGCGTATTAATGTAGCGACCTACAATCTCTCTAAAGAAAATGACATCCCATGCCAGCTTCTTCTCAGGCTGAAGCGAGACCACTTTGATCCCAAACACCATTTTGCCGAGTGTTTGTTGAAAGATTTTCGTCATGATGGCGAAATAAAGCAGGAATACAATCGTCGTTGTGACGGAGAATGGAGAAAACCATCCTCCTCCTTTGGACCAGCCAAACAGACTAAAGATTGGAGAAACCGTCAAATGGTTGACACCCCAGACGACGAGCCAATCAAGAATAAACGCCCAAAACCTAATCCAAAAGCCTGCAAACGCCTGTGCTTCAATCACTGCACGTTTCGCAAGAGCCGGATTCGATTCTTCTTGGCTGCGGCTTTCGGTTACTTCATCGAATGTAGAATCCATCTATGATCCCTCCTTTATTTTGAATAGAGATACATCGGTTTAGACCCGTTTGAGCCAGCCAGTGTTTCTTTTAGATTGAGAAAATCAATTTCACTTTTAAAGAGTTTGCTTGCGCTCATATTGAAGAGAGAGTTCCAGCCAAAGCTTTGAGAATAGCTGATCACTGTCGCTCCTTTTAACCCTTTTTCATTTTTCTTCATTGCTTTGATTGCATCTTCATAATATCCTAGCTCATCGACTAATCCGTTCGATTTCGCCTGTGTTCCGTCATAGACTCGGCCGTCAGCAATTTTCTTGACGTCCTGTTTTGACATGCCGCGTCCTTCAGAGATGACTTTGACAAACCCTTCATACGAGTTATCAACCATGCTTTGCATGATGTCGCGCTCATCTTTTGTCATATCACGATTTGGTGACATGATGTCTTTAAATTTTCCGCTCTTAATTGTTTCGTATTTAATACCTAAATTATCCGCCAGCTTTGAATAGTTCAAGCTTTGCATGATCACACCTAACGATCCTGTTAATGTTTCAGGTGAAGCAAAGATTTTCTTGGCTGGAGTTGATACGTAGTAACCGCCAGAAGCTGCCATTGAGCCCATGGAGACGTAAATCGGCTTCTTCGCTTTTTTCACTTCTTCTAATTTTTTATGTATTTCCGCACTTTCATAGACACCGCCGCCAGGAGAGTTGACACGCAGCAGTACACCTTTTACTGAAGCATCATCTTTCGCTTTTTCTAGTTCCTTGAGGAATGCACGATGATCATATCCTTCTCCGCCTAACAGACTTGATGCGCCGCCATTATCTTGAATGGTTCCATTAATCTCAAGAACCGCAATTTTCCCAGCACCGCTTCCATCCTCTAGTACCTTTTCTTCTATTTCATCCCCAAATTGATAGCTCATTTTATTGTCATTGAAGTTTTCGAACAAGGCCATCGTGACACTTATCACAATTGAAAATCCGAAAACACCTAGTGCAATGATTAACGCTACCCATCTTTTCGCATTCATCTTTTTCTCCTCCTTTTTGTCTCTCTTCATTGATACGAATATTCACATGAAATGTTTCACAGGAATTGTGGTTTTTTTACATTTCATTTCATCATATGATAGCACCTCTTTTCATTCACGATCAACTTTACATCGTCTCCTTTGAGATGCGCATGACGAAAAATTGGCTTTTTTATCCTCCCTCTGCACCTAATAGGCTAGTTCTACACCACAACGAAACACCTAAACCACTCTTTCATGAGAAAGAAGCTATTCAATTATGCTCAAATCCTGCCCTTTTCGAATCCCTTACATTGACTCATTTCTAAAAACGAATGCCTTCATCATGCAGGTTTTTCTAATGTTTTTACTTTCATATGAAAAAAGTGTAAAATGTGAGCAAGGGTTCACATGTAAGCCCTTTATTATTGGAAAACTATTTTTGACAACAAAGGGGAGAACGTCAATGACAGACAATCGTCGCAATGTATTTTTCTTTTACAAAAAAGATCATGAATTGGATGGACACATTTCTTCTCTGGAGAAGCTCGCTACCGATCAAGGCTTTCAAGTCGTCAAGCGTGCAGAGGATGCCCATATTATTGCTTCAATTGGCGGGGATGGCACATTTCTTCAAGCAGTCCGCAAAACGAATTTCCGGGATGACTGCTTGTATGTAGGGGTATCAAAAACAGAGAATTCGCATCTATACTGCGATTTTTCATTAGAGCATTTTGATAAAATGATTGATGCCATGAACACTGAACAGATTGAAGTGAGAAAATATCCGATCATCGATGTAAGCGTTGACAGTACCAATCAGTTCCATTGCTTAAATGAACTGTCGATCCGCTCAAGCATTATTAAAACATTTGTGATCGATGTGTATATAGATGATTTCCACTTTGAAACATTTAGAGGAGACGGAATGATTATTTCTACTCCGACCGGCTCAACAGCCTACAATAAATCGGTAAACGGCGCCGTGGTTGATCCGATGCTCCCTTGTATGCAAGTCACAGAGCTTGCATCGCTAAACAACAACTCGTACCGTACACTGGGTGCTCCTTTCATCTTAAGCAGTGACCGCAAGCTAACGCTGAAGGTTGTGCAGGACGGAAACGACCATCCAATTATCGGGCTTGATAACGAAGCGCTTGGCACGAAACACGTCAAACAAATTGACATCGGCCTTTCAGGAAAAGTCATTAAAACAGTGAAATTAAAAGACAACTCCTACTGGGAAAAAGTAAAACGCAGATTCCTTTAATCAAAAGCTCCTTTATGGGGCTTTTTTTCATGTCTTTTCATTCACGGTCATGGTTATGGTATGATGTCACAAGTATGAATGTACGAAAAGGAGAACACGATGACATTACAACAATTTGATCAATATCCATTAAGCAATGAATTAAAACAAGCGCTAAAAGCACTTCACTTCCATACACCTACACCTGTTCAGCACGAGACATTATCCGTTGCTTTTTCAAAGCAGGATCTGATCGTCAAATCTCAAACTGGCAGCGGCAAGACCGCAGCCTATGGTTTGCCGATTTGTGAAATGGTCGATTGGGCTGAAAATAAACCTCAAGCCCTCATCCTCGTTCCAACACGAGAACTCGCCATGCAGGTCAAACAGGATCTCACAAGCCTTGGACGATTGAAACGAATCAAAGCCGCAGCCATTTATGGAAAAGCCCCTTTTCAAGCCCAAAAAGTAGAGCTTGCACAGAAAAACCACATTGTGTGCGGAACACCAGGCAGAATTTTGGATCACCTTGAGAAAGGTACTCTTTCATTAGAAAACCTCAAATTTTTCGTGTTAGATGAAGCGGATGAAATGCTGAACATGGGATTTATTGATCAAGTCTCTTCTATTATTCAGTATCTGCCGCCAAAGCGCATGTCAATGCTGTTTTCAGCGACCATGTCTGATGAGATGAAGAAATTGAGCGAACAGTTTTTACAATCACCAAAAGTGATTGAAATCGCACGCGCGGAAACGTCTGTACAACAAATCACCCACACCGTGATTGAAACGGAAGAAGAAGCAAAATTCTCCCTTCTTCAGCGTACGATCGTCATTGAAAATCCAGATAGCTGCATTATTTTCTGTAATACACAGGACAGAGTGAATGAACTCACAATGAAGCTGGACGAATGGGATGTGCCTTGTGACAAAATTCATGGAGGCATGAGACAGGAAGACCGCTTCGCTGTCATGGATGAATTCAAAAACGGTGAGTTCCGTTATTTGATCGCAACCGATATAGCAGCCCGGGGCATTGATGTCAGTGATATGACACATGTGATTCATTACGATCTGCCCTATGAAAAAGAGCGCTATATTCACCGAACAGGAAGAACTGGCAGAGCGGGGAAAAGCGGGAAAACCATTGCGTTTATGACCAAAAACGCAATGCCTCTGATTGATGAATTAAAGCAGGAAGCAGGTATTGATTTCCAGACGCAGCCTTATCCAACAAAGGAAGAAGCAGAGCAGTATGTAGAAAGCTTTGAAGAAAAGATTGAAACACCGATTCAAAAGGAAAATAAACAGGCAGGCGTTGAGAAGGATATTATGAAGCTTTATTTTAACGGCGGAAAGAAAAAAAAACTGCGGGCCGTTGATTTCGTTGGGACCATTGCCAAAATAGAAGGCGTTGCCTTCGATGACATTGGGATTATTACCATTCAAGATACGAAAACATATGTCGATATTTTAAATGGCAAAGGCCCTCTTGTGCTGAATGCCATGCGCCATACAACCATTAAAGGCAAGCAGTTAAAAGTTCATGAAGCACGTTCATAAAAAGTGAAGGCTAAGCGCCTTTACTTTTTTATTTAAAATAAAATAAGCTTACAAACCTTGATACCGTCAGCCTTTCCGGCGTCCAACATGACAAATGTCATATCGAATACATGATGGGTGCTACTATGAGCATGACACCTTTCCTTCTATACTTTGAAGTAGAAAGAAACGGAAAGGACTTGAACGTTCATGACGACTTCAACAAACACACAGCAGCAAGCCACTTTAAGAAAACAAGTTGGCCAATTCTCTGGTGCTAATTCGAAAAAAAGTATCATTCAACTCTTTAATACATTCATTCCATTTTTGGGGCTTTGGTTTCTCGCCTATTATAGCCTGAACATCTCCTACCTTTTAACCCTCTTCTTTGCGGTTATAGCAGCTGGTTTTTTAGTACGTGTCTTTATTATTTTTCATGACTGCTGCCATCAATCCTTTTTTAAACAGAAACCGCTGAATCACCTGTTCGGTTTCTTAACAGGTGTACTCACCCTTTTCCCTTATCTTCAATGGCAAAGAGATCATTCGATTCACCATGCCACAAGCAGTAATCTAGACAAACGAGGTACTGGTGACATTTGGCTCCTGACAGTCAAAGAATATCAAGAAGCATCAATATGGACGAAATTTCGCTACAGATTTTATCGTAATCCTTTTGTGATGTTTATTTTGGGACCGATCTTTGTTTTCCTGTTTAAAAACCGTTTCAACGTCAAAAATGCTCGTAAAAAAGAGCGCTGGAACACCTATTTCACAAATGTATCGATTGTTTTGTTGGCAGGAGCGACCTATCTCCTTTTTGGCTGGGAAGGTTTGTTACTTGTCCAAGGTCCAATCTTTCTGATTTCTGGATCAATCGGTGTATGGCTGTTTTATGTGCAGCATACGTTTGAGGATTCTTACTTTGAAGCAGATGAACATTGGAATTATGTGCAGGCAGCTGTAGAAGGCAGTTCTTTTTACAAATTGCCAAAACTTCTTCAGTGGTTAACAGGCAATATCGGTTATCACCATGTCCATCATTTAAGTCCGAGGGTACCGAATTATCATTTGGAGCATGCTCATGAGCATAGTGAGCCGCTTCAAAATGTTCCAACCATCACTTTAAAAACAAGTATTGAGTCAATGAAATTTAGACTTTGGGATGAAGAAACGAAAGCATTCGTTACCTTTAAAGAAGCACGGCAATCTAAGAAGATGACCGTCCCTGTCATTAAAGGAGACATTCTGAAGAAAAATGCATAATTGGTGCAAGCTCTTTCTTACACTAGAAGGAGCTTGTTGTCATTTACAGGATGCAACCATAAGTTGAATTTGATAAAGTAAGGAAAAAGAACGAAAACGGAAAAGGTGGCACACGGATGAAAAAACAGTTTAAAATTCAAAAATTGCATGGGATTTCTCCCTATATATGGGCCATTTTTTTCATCCTGCCCTTCTATTTTATCTTTAAGACCCCATCGACTTTAAGCATTGTGATCGGTATCATTTTAAACGTCGTCTTTTTTGCCGTCTATCGTTTTGCCTTTGTCTCAAAAGGCTGGGCTTTATATGTATTCGGTCTTCTATTGATTGCGATTTCTACTGGCTATGTGATGCTCTACAGCTACATTTATTTCGCTTTTTGCATCGCCTATTTCAATGGGCATATTAAAAGAAAAGTACCCTTTTATATCTTATACTATATTCATCTAGGGAGCGCTGCCATTGCGGTGAACTTTAGCTTGATTTTAAAAAAGGGATGGTTTCTCACACAAATTCCTTTTGTTGTGATCACACTCATTAGTGCCATTCTCCTCCCTCTCAGCATTCGAAGCAGGAAAGAACGTGAACGGCTTGAAGAGAAATTAGAAAATGCCAATGAACGGATCGCTGACCTTGTAAAAATTGAAGAAAGGCAGCGCATTGCACGTGACTTGCATGATACCCTTGGACAAAAGCTTTCTCTTATCGGTTTAAAAAGTGATCTTGCCCGAAAACTCATCTATAAAGATCCTGAACAGGCTCGTGCCGAGCTCAAAAGCGTCCAGCAGACAGCCAGAACGTCTCTGAATGAAGTGCGGAAGATTGTTTCCTCCATGAAGGGCATACGAATCAAAGATGAACTGTCGAACATACAGCAAATTCTCGAAGCAGCCGGAATTGAATTGATCTATGATGAAAAGGAAGCGCCAAAACACATCTCTCTTCTTAACGAAAACATTGTGAGCATGTGCATCAAAGAGGCAGTGACAAATGTCGTCAAACATAGTAATGCGACCATCTGTAAAATCACCATTCATCAAAAATCAAAGGAAGCCATCATCACCGTCGAGGATGATGGGACATTTAAAGGCGATTATCCTCCCTCTCAAACGAAGGGTCATGGCCTTTTAGGAATTAGAGAAAGATTGGAATTTGCAAATGGGCGCCTGCGTATTGAGACAAAGGACGGAACAAAGCTGATCATGAGTATTCCAAATGATTCAGCAGCAAAAGAAAAGGAGGGGATGAAATGATCAACATCTTTATCGCAGAGGATCAGCAAATGCTGCTTGGTGCGCTCGGTTCACTTCTTGATTTAGAAGACGATATGAAGGTAGTTGGGAAAGGATCGAATGGCCAGGATGCCATCGATTTTGCCAAAAAACACCCTGTTGATATTTGCTTAATGGATATTGAAATGCCAGGAAAATCTGGACTTGATGCAGCGGAAGAGCTCAAAGGAACAGATGTGAAAATCATCATTTTAACGACCTTTGCCCGCTCTGGTTATTTCCAAAGGGCGCTCAAAGCTGGCGTCAGCGGCTATATGCTGAAAGACAGTCCAAGTGAAGATCTGGCAAGTGCCATTCGCAGTGTGATGAAAGGGAAAAAGGTGTACGCCCCTGAATTAATGGAAGACTTATATAGTGACGAAAATCCTTTAACAGAACGAGAGAAATCGGTCCTAGAACTCGTCGCAGACGGCAAAAACACAAAAGAAATTGCTAAGGAACTCAGCATTAAAAGCGGCACTGTCCGGAACTACATTTCCATTATTTTAGATAAGCTAGAAGTGAAAAACCGCATTGAAGCCATTACACGCTCAAAAGAAAAAGGCTGGTTTAAATAAGAAAAAAGATCAGGACACATGTGCCTTGATCTTTTTTTCTACCAAAAATCCCCCTCTATTTTTTATCACCAACTATCAAAATGCAATTGACAACAGACCGCACTCCTATGATATGATATCCAAGTGATAATAATTATCATTATCACTCGTGCAATCAAATACCCGGCTTATGTGCCGATTTCAAAGGAGTCTACATTCATGAAGAAAATATTGTTCCCTCTGATGCTCATCCTTGTACTTGCGTTGAGCGCATGTGGCAATAGCAGCAGCTCTTCCTCAAATAAAGGAAATCAATCAACATCATCAGACAAGATTACATATCAATCTGAAAATGGCCCTGTGAAGCTGCCAGCGCATCCAAAACGTGTCGTTGTACTCGGTTCTTACACGGGTAATGTCATGTCACTAGGTGTGAACCTAGTCGGCGTCGACTCTTGGTCAAAAAAGAACCCTCGCTTCCAAAAGGAATTGAAAGATGTGGAAGAAGTGTCGGATGCCAATGTGGAAAAAATCATGAAACTAAAGCCTGATGTCATCATTGGCTTAAGCAATACAAAAAATGTAGAAAAACTAAAAAAAATCGCGCCAACAGTTTTGTTTACGTATAACAAAGTCGATTACCTTCAGCAGCATATTGAAATTGGAAAAGTATTAAACAAAGAAAAAGAAGCCAAAGCATGGGTAAAAGATTTTAAAGAACGCGCAGCTGAAGCTGGAAAAGAAATCAAAGCGAAAATCGGTGAGGATGCGACGGTTTCTGTGTTTGAAAGCGGCACAAAAGATCTTTACGTGTTTGGAGATGCATGGGGCCGCGGCACAGAAATCCTCTACCAAGAAATGAAACTAAAAATGCCTGAAAAAGTGAAAGAAAAAGCATTAAAGGCTGGCTACTATGCGGTTTCACAAGAGGTCATTCCTGAGTTTGCTGGAGACTATATGATCATAAGTAAAAACAGCGAAATGGACAATTCCTATCAAAACAGTGAAATCTACAAGTCCATCCCAGCTGTGAAAAAACATCGTGTGTATGAGGCAAATGCAGAAGAATTCTATTTTAATGATCCGCTCACACTCGACTATCAACTATCATTCTTTAAAAAGCACTTTTTAGGTAAATAAATTGAAGCAAGGGAGCCCTTCCCTTGCTTTTTTCTTGTCTGCTTCTAGCGGCAGCGCTTTTTTTCCGCTACAATTACATACAAGCGAATACAAAAAGTGTGGTGCTGGTTTTGTTTAAAATTTTACTGATTGAGGACGATACAACCCTCTTCCAAGAAATCAAAGAACGTCTAGTAAACTGGTCCTATGATGTTTATGGGATTCATGATTTTCAACAGGTGATGCAGGAATTCACTTCTGTTCAGCCTGATCTCGTCATTATTGATATACAGCTGCCAAAATACGATGGTTTTCACTGGTGCCGAATGATTCGGCATCATTCAAATGTACCGATCATCTTCCTCTCCTCTCGTGACCATCCTGCTGATATGGTCATGTCAATGCAGCTCGGTGCCGATGATTTTGTACAAAAGCCCTTTCACTTTGACGTGCTCATTGCCAAAGTCAGTGCCGTTCTTCGCAGGGTACATGATTACAATGCAGAACCTGCAAGCTTAAAGGTATGGTGCGGCGCTACGATCGACCTAGAAAAAAACACCGTCACAAATGATCACGGTGAAGTGGAATTAACGAAAAATGAACTGTTTATTCTCAAGGAATTGATTCAGCATAAAAATCATATTGTCAGCAGGGAATCACTCATTCAAGCACTGTGGGAGGATGAACGGTTTGTCAGTGACAATACACTCACTGTGAACGTCAATCGCCTTAGAAAAAAACTAGATGAGATCTCCCTTGGCACCTACATTGAGACAAAAGTGGGCCAAGGCTATCTTGCAAAAGAAAAGGATGATCAATGATGCTGCAAGCATTTTTAAAAGAACGAAGAAGCTGGATCCTGTTCTTTCTTAGTTTGCAGCTCCTCATTCTGTTTGTTGCTTATTTGGATACGACCATTCCACTGGCGTCTCTTTTTTATATTGTGTTATTATCTACGTTTTTCATGATCGTCTTTCTCTTTTTCCGATATCGTAAAGAAACGGCGTATTATGAGCGGCTGAAAGAATGGGATGATCATATTGATCATCAAATGCGGCTCACTCCATCTTCCCCATTTGAACAGCTTGTACATGATGCGACATCAGAGCAAATTGCCCGCTACCGGAAAATGGCAGCAGAACAGCAAATCGCCCTTGAAGAAGAGAAGGATGAATTGCTCTCATGGATACATGAAGTGAAAACACCTCTCACAGCGATGCACTTAATGATTGACCGCTTAACAGAGCAGCCGCTGAAATCGAATATGACGTATGAATGGCTCAGAATTCATTTATTACTCGATGCCCAGCTGCACCAAAGCAGAATACGTCATATCGAAAATGATTTATTTATTGAACAGCTTGACCTGCAAAGCATCTTAGCCAAAGAAATCAAAGCGCTCCAATCATGGTGCATGCAAAAAGGAATCGGCTTTGAACTCACGCTAGAAGAACGTCACGTATTAAGTGATACAAAATGGTTATCCTTTATGATCAGACAGGTGCTCACAAATGCAGTTAAGTACAGTCATTCGTCCGATATTGCCATTGAAAGCAAGCGAATGAATGACCAAGTGATGCTGACGATCTCAGATCAAGGCAGAGGGATAGATCCAAGAGACCTTTCTCGTATTTTTGAAAAAGGCTTTACCTCAACGAGACATCACAATGACACCGCCTCAACAGGAATGGGGCTTTATTTAACGAAAAAAGGAGCAGACGCTCTTCATATCAAGATCGAGGTCAACTCCACGATAGACCAAGGCACAACCTTCACCTTTATCTTTCCGAAAAAGAATGATTTTGTGCATATTGCGAGCATGTGACAAAACAGACGAATCAAAATCTCTTCGCATCTGGCTCACAAGCTAGTGCGAAGAGATTTAAGTATTTTATTTAAGAAATACTCCCCGCTTCTTGAGGAAAAATATCTCCCATCTGTCTACGTCTATAAATACCTAAAATCAGTCCAACAGCCATTAATTCTAGCAGAATATGAGAACCACCATAGCTCATGAAAGGCATGGCCAATCCCGGAAAAGGCAACAAGCCAAAATTTGTGAAAATACTTAAGGTAAATTTGGTTGCAAACACAGCTGCTAAACATGTCATTACCATTTTTCCATAAGTCAATTTCACTCCTTTTGCTGTATGAAATACTCTGTAAATAAATATAACAAACAACATGAGAGCCACCACTCCTGCCAACCACCCAAACGAATAAATGATATATGTAAACATCCAATCAGTATGAACCTCGGACATTGCAGAAGGAATGATTTGAAGCCCGTTTGAGCTGAATTCATGAACTGTATAAAAGTAAAGGCGGCTATCTCCTTGAAAAAGAGAAAATAATTCAACCACCAGATATAAACCACCTGCTGCTGCGAGCGGAATGATTTGCCTTAAACGTGCACTAGACACACACATCATCGTTAAGCACATGACAAAACAGATGATGGTCGCAGGAAGAAAACCAATTGCACTGATTAAAATAACTGGTAAAGCCATAATCCCCACTCCAAGCCAAGCTTTGAAATCATTCTCCCAATTCCAAGAGTGAAAAATACCTGCTAAAGAAACAGTCACAAGAAATGGTACAATCTCCGTCAGATTGATTGAGATATCGCTTAATCTTAAAAAAAGAATACCGTTTACTCTTATGCCAAAAACCATCGTCAGAAGCACCATTCCGAGCGTCCCGATGTACAAATGCCAAGAGTATTTCAATAAGCGCCGATAATCGAAAGAAAACAAAGCAAACATAAGCACTAGTCCAACTAAATAAAAGGCGAGACTTTTATAAAAAATATTCATGTCTTGTAGATTTGTAAACTCCGAATGAAACTGTAAAAAGTACATGACAAGCAGTCCGAAAGAACAAGCGGCTAACACAAGAAGAATCATTTTAAGATCCATTTGGGTTTTATGTGTTTCATGAAGCTGCGCTCCGAGAATGGCCGCATCCCCAATTTGTTCTATCGCTTGATCCACCGCCTCTTCTTCAGACATCCCAGCATTCATCGCTTCCTCTTTTAGCGTGTATAGATGATCCATAAGCTCAAGCTTTATATCCGTATGGACATCTTTATTTTTGATTCGTTTACAAACATTTTTGATATACTTCTCGAACTTTTTTTCTAATCCCATGCGATTTTCCCTCCGTTCAACACGCCATCGACTGCATTTTTGAAAACATCCCATTCTTCTTTCTTTTCCTTCATAAATGCTTTTCCTTGTTCATTTATTTTGTAATATTTTCTTTTCCGATTGCCATTCCCTTCGCCCCAGTAAGAGATAATGAATTCTTTCCCCTCCAAGTTGTGCAAAATAGGATAGATTGTTCCTTCTTTAAAGCTGAAAATCCCTTCAGACTTCTCCTCCAATGCTTTGATCATTTCATATCCATACATTGGCTTTTCATTTAACAAGCTTAA
Source organism: Bacillus sp. NMTD17 (assembly GCF_002998735.1). Taxonomy (NCBI): domain Bacteria; kingdom Bacillati; phylum Bacillota; class Bacilli; order Caryophanales; family Bacillaceae; genus Bacillus; species Bacillus sp. NMTD17. The sequence continues at coordinate 21,244 of NZ_PVRH01000005.1, read as the reverse complement.
AATCAAGGTAGCTGTACTTCCCTTTAAAAGCTCTTTACTTACTTTCATTCCTGGTCACCCCTAATACATAGATTTACTATGCATACATTTGATATGCATAGCATACATGAATAAAATGACCATGTAAAGCTCCAAAACGTCATAATGCCAAGAAAAATCCAAGAAGATTGATACATAAGAATGAAAAACAGATAAAATGAATGTGTGATTAGCAGAAACGGAATTAAACAAAACTTGAGTACCGTTTAAAACAACAAGCATGTGACAACAATGTCACATGCTCGTCTGTTTTGTTCGCCAAATCGAAGGAAGTGCGGCGGGCTTCTTTTTATACTAGAGGTATCAATTAAATAGAAAAAGGGGATCGACAAATGAACATTTTAGAAGCTCGCAAAATATATAAAAGCTATGGAAATAAATTCAACAAACAAGAGGTGCTGAGCGGCATTGATTTGACCATTGAAGCCGGAGAATTTGTCAGCATTATGGGGCCATCAGGCTCGGGGAAAACTACCCTTCTAAACGTATTGTCCTCTATCGATCATGTATCCAGTGGATCGATTCGTATCGCAGATGCTGAGATGACACAAATGAAGGATCAGCAGCTCGCAGAATTCAGAAAAAAGCAGCTTGGCTTTGTCTTTCAGGATTATAACTTACTTGATACACTCACGGTCAAAGAGAACATCCTCTTGCCATTATCCATCTCCAAAACGCCGAAAAAAGAAGCTTTTGAACGTTTTCAACAGCTCGCGGAGGACATGGGCATCTATGAACTAAGAGACAAATATCCGAATGAACTCTCTGGTGGGCAAAAGCAGCGGACATCAGCGGTTCGTGCCTTCATTCATGAGCCGAGTCTGATTTTCGCGGATGAACCTACCGGAGCGCTTGATTCCAAATCTGCATCTGATTTACTCAATAAGCTGCAAGATTTCAATCGCAAACGAAAAGCGACTATTGTCATGGTGACACATGATCCTGTCGCAGCCAGCTATTCAAGACGCGTCATTTTTATCAAGGACGGACAAATCTATACTCAGTTGAATAAAGGTGCTTTAGAGAGAAAGATGTTTTTCGAGGATATTATGAAAACGCAAGGTGTCTTAGGCGGTGTGAAGCATGAACATTAATCAGCTCATCTTCCGTAACCTGAAGAAAAATTTAAAGAATTACTATTTATATGTGTTTGCTCTCGTGTTTAGTGTGGCGCTCTACTTTTCTTTTGTCACCTTGCAGTACTCACCAGCACTTGATGATGTAAAAGGGTCCATTAAAGGCGGTGCGTCGATTAAAGCCGCTTCGGTACTGCTCATTGCCATTGTTGGGATCTTCCTGTTATATGCGAACAGCATTTTTATTAAACGACGAGGGAAAGAAATAGGTCTCCTGCAGCTCATTGGCATGACGAAACAAAAAATTGCCAAACTGCTCAATGCAGAAAATTTCATCCTATATGTGTTCTCAATGGCTGTTGGCATCATAGCTGGATTTATCGGTTCAAAGCTCATGCTGATGGTGCTATTTAAAGTAACCGGCGTTAATGCCATCGCGCATCTGCATTTTTCAGGCATGGCCCTTCTGCAAACGCTCATTGTCTTTTTCATCATCTATGGATTAATTATGCTAAGAAATAGACGGTTTATTAGTAAACAGACAATTTTATCTTTGTTTAGAACCACGTCTTCTACAGAGCAGCGTGTGAAAAAGATCTCTGTGTTTGAAATCATCATTGGGGTTTTCGGTATTGTCTTGATCAGCTCAGGCTATTATATTTCTTCTCAGCTTTTTAGCGGCTCATATACGTCCATGCTTGAGTTATTTTCAGCAATGATTTATATTCTAGCCTCTGTCATTATCGGTACCTTTCTTTTTTATAAAGGCTCTGTTTCTTTCATTGCCAATATTGTACGGAAAAGAAAAAATGGCTATCTCGCCATTCATGAAGTCCTGTCTTTGTCATCTATTATGTTCCGATTAAAATCAAATGCACTGCTTTTAACGATTATTACAACCGTATCTGCACTTGCCATCGGGTTGTTATCTTTAAGCTACATTTCCTATTACTCAGCAGAAAAAGCGGCTGAACAACAGATTCCATCACATTTTGTCATGGGCTCAGAGAAAGAAGCCGATACCTTCACTCGTGCACTTTCTGACAAACATATTGCGTATGAAAAAAAGCAGTTCAAGGTCATTCAAGCGGATTTTGATGCACATAAGATCATGGATTCGGAATTACAAAGTTTGAATAAGAATCCAAGAGTCTTGACACTGCCTGTGATCAGTGAGAAAAATGCACCTAATATTCATGTAGAAAACAACGAAGTCATCTTAAGCGGCTACAGTGATTTATTGAAGAAATTCATGCCGATTCAAAGTTCAGGTGATGTGAAACTTCTCATCAAGAAGCCGCTTGATTTAAAAGTCATTGATATGAAGAAAGATTACATCATCTCTTACAAATTCACTTTTGGCGGTCTGCCTGTTGCCGTCGTCAGTCAAAATGTCTTTGAGAAGCTTGACCAGCAGAAAGATCCTAAACTGCAGCTTGAGAATAGTCAATATCATGCGGTCAATATAAAAGATGATAAAAATCTTGAACAAGCCAATGATGTGTTTACATCTTTAAAACTAGGTGACGACAGCATGTCTCAATTAGCTTCAGCTCAGCAGCAAAAGCAAACAATGGGACTGATGATGTTTGTGGTTGGATTTTTAGGTCTAAGCTTCCTTGTGACATCAGGCTGTATTTTATACTTCAAACAGATGAATGAAAGTGAAGAAGAACAAAGCTCGTACACGATCTTACGTAAGCTTGGCTTTACAGAGAAAGATCTATTAAAAGGCATTCGGCTCAAACAGCTATTTAACTTTGGGATTCCGCTCATCATCGGATTGCTGCACAGCTACTTTGCAGTACAGTCTGGCTGGTTTTTATTCGGCGGTGAACTGTGGACACCAATGCTCATCGTCATGTCGATTTATACGGTTTTATATTCTGTCTTCGGATTCCTATCTGTCCAGTATTACAAAAAGGTCATTAAAGAATCCTTGTAATCTATTCCCCATAGGCCGCTGTCTATGGGGATATGTTTGTTTATGATGGAGTTGATTCAAACTTGTGCGATAGAATATGATCTCTTGCCGCATAAGCTTTGCGTTTGACCTCTTCTAGGTTCACACCAACAAGCTTTCCGCTTCGTTTCACTGCTTTTCCAGCCACATAGACAGAATCAACATTTGAAGGATGTGCCGTTTGGACAACCGCTCCAGCCGGATCTGTCATCGGCAGAAGATTCATGCTTGTCCGGTCGATCAGGATGAAATCAGCTTCTTTTCCAGGTGTGAGCGAGCCAATTTTATGATCAAGCTGTAATGCACGAGCCCCATTGATCGTTGCAGCTTCAAGCATTTGATGAGCAGAAATCCCAAGTTCAGGTCCTGGCATGATTCCCTCCATCAGCAATGATTGATTTTGAAGCGCGCGCTCTGCCTGAAGTCCGAATTTCATTTGAGCAAACAAATCTCCGCCTGTCGCTGTTACCACATCTACACCGAGCGTTGGAAGAACACCTTGTTCAATCGCAAGTCCTGTTACAGGATAACCGTGACCCATCATCATCTCAATTTCAGGTGTAATAGATATGGAGCTTCCGCTGTCTGCCAGCATCTTCATTTGATCCGCATCGATTGCATTGATATGCACCATGTTGAGGTCAGGTCCGAGTAACCCTGCTTTGTGAAGCCGCTCAATCGAACGATCCTCCGCTCCCCAGTTCCCAAAGCCAATGTGCATACTGCATAGAGCATCTAGAGACCGGGCTGTTTCGATTTCAAATACTGAAGTCTCCCAAGAGGAAAACTCTGGTCCACGAATCGCAAGCCCCATCGTCAAGAGCTGATCTGATGATTGAAAATGCGCTTTTTTCACGCGTGCTGCGTCCTCCATATTGGTGAGCGTGCTCTCCCTATCCCAATACTCAGCATCTCCAGAAGAGCCAAAAGCAAAAACAGCTCGAATGCCCGCATCTTTTAATCCTCCGATCAGCTCTTCTGTATGATCCATTGAATTGATCATCGTCCAGTCTAAACATGTGGTCACTCCTGCATCTAACGCCTCTAATGCCCCTAAATAATTTGCGATTCGATCCTCGGATGGGCGTCTCATCGCACCATAGTTACCATAATAGATTTTGCTCAAATATGTCTGCAAAGACCAATCTGTGCCTATGCCTCTGATGACAGACTGCCACACATGACGATGTGTATCCACAAGCCCTGGCATGATCACCATATCGGACGCATCGACAATGTCAGCATCATTTGCTTCAATGAAAGGTCCGACCTCTAAAATGTGTGTCCCTTCAATTAATAAATCTCCTTTTTCTAAAAAACCTAAAGTTGGATCAAGTGTTAAAATCGCTGCATCTTTAAACAATGTTTTCTTCATCCATATCCCCCTTTTCAAATGACGAGGAAGAGTTCCCCCACCCTCACTGTCATTTTAAAACATAAAAGGATCAAATTAGAAGAAAAGTGACTTCACCAACTGTTTTATGAGCTGATTTTTTTGAAATAGTTGTAGATACGTTTTAATTTGGCCTCATGTTTCCCTTTTGGGCTTTCCATCATGCCGAACTCAAAAAACTTCACAGGTTTGATTCCGACATATTGTAAGAGGGCTCTTTTCATTAACATCTTGTGTGCATTTTGCAAAAAGAATAAAGGGTAGTTGGTTGGCCCTTGCATTGTCGATACACAAACAGCACTTTTTCCTTTTAACAGTCCTTCTGGAAGCAGCCCGCCTGTTTGACGATAAGCAAAATTCGCAGCAAACATGCGGTCAATAAAGCCAATCAGCATGGCTGGCGGCCGCCCCCACCAAATGGGATAAACGAACACGATTTTATCTGCCCATTTGATCTTTTCCTGATACACCCGAATGTCAGGGTCCTTATGCATATCACGCCTTTTTTTCTCTTCATTAAAAATCAGCACAGGATCAAATTCTTCTTTGTATAAATCGATGATTTTCACTTCATGAACAAGTGGATTTTCTTCACTGCCTTTCATAATTTCTTTTAAAAAAGCACCATTTAAACTATTGTGATGAGGGTGAGTATAAATAATGAGTAGATTCATGTGTTGTCTCCTTTTGTTATCATTTGATAACTAAATGATATACCCCTCTTAATTAGTTGTCAAATGATAATTGTTTTTTGATAATAATTTTGGTATGTTACATAGGAGGTGATAAACATGAAGCATCCCCATTTCTTCAAGGAATTCGTAGCATTTGCTTCTACTTTTTCAGAGCTAAAACATGCCCTGATGAGCAAAGTCAAACCGGCTGACCTAACGACCTTACAATACTTAATTCTAGAGCAGCTAGCTGTCAGCGAACCGCTTACGCCTAGTGAAATTGCCGACTGTCAGCACATGTCTCTTCCAAATGTCAGCAGAGAACTAAAAAAACTGCACGAGAAACAATTCATTGCTAGAGAAGAAGACCGTGATGACAAACGAAAACATGTCATTAAGCTGTCTGACAAAGGCCGTGCTTGTATGAACGAAGTCTTCCAGCATATCGAAGGGATGCTATTAGACAGCCTATCTTCCTCGGATATAGAACAAATGGATGATATCGTACAAGCTCTCCGCCTATTAAATCAAACGATTTTCAAAAAAGGACCTAAAAAAGCATGAGCGTATCGCTCATGCAAAGGATTTTTTATTTTATTAATCAAGAGATGCTAAAAAATATGTAATGAGACCGACAATGGGAATGATCGGGATCATGAATTTCAATGTGGTACTGGTATTCTTATATAAATTCCATAGCAACACTGGTATACCAAATGTCAACGTATCAAAAACAGCAAGAACTATTCCCTTGCGCTGTTCTTTATGAGCCATTCTAAAAACCCCCATTTACCAAACTTTTTTCACACAATAACCGGCTAATCCTGCAGATATTCCTCCATTAATCACTGCGCATGCTATACAGCTAGCAGGTCCCGTTAAACAAATATAATAACACGCTCCTAAAACCATTGAACGTAGCGGAAGAGATTCATTCGGGCCGCTTTGCTTTTTTAAGCAGTTCCAAAACTTGTTCCAACTAAAACTCGTTTGAATTTCTGAATCATCTGCCTGGAAAATTTTTTTATTTAATTCCATCATATCTTGCTTTGCACCATTTTCACCATAGGTAAAAGATCCTTTTAAAAACTCCCCTTTTTGGTTGATATGGAACTTATTTTTCAATTTTCCATTTTGGAAGAAATATGAGTGCAAATTTCCTTTCTCATCGTATTCTGCAAGTTGAATATAGTAAGCTTTTATTTGGCTCAATGAAACTGAAATGAAGGAAACATTGTCTAACAGCTGATTATCTGACTTCTTCTTTTTAAGATAAAAGTAAACAACATCCGTTTCAGCAGCGTTCAGATGAACCGCTGCACTTTCTCCATTTAATAGATAACCTTTCTTTTGGGCTAATTCTTTTGCCTTTAAAAATTGAGAGCTTTTTTTTGCCTTTTTTATGAGTTTTTCTTCTGTTTTAACATTTTGTATCTTTTTAAAAGGCTCCTCCTCCTTTATGGTAATAGCTTTTCCTACAGGAAATTGTCCGAATAAAAGTGCTATAAACAATAGCACACAAAACATTTTTCTTAACTTCATCATATATCCTCCTTTAGCAAATTTCATAAAATTATAACCTCTAAAGGAAAATAATGTAATAGACCTTTTTGCCAATAAAACCCACTAGTGGTAATGTATCATATATCCTATTTCTTATCATTTCCTATAGGCAATTGAATGTGATCTTCCTCTTGCGATGATAGTGACACTGGCTGAGGAGCCTTTCCAATACACAAAAAAAGCGCCGGACCTTACCTTCCAAGCGCTTCTTTGCTTTATCCTCTATGTATTTTATAAAATCAATTGATACGCAATGTATAACGCGACAAGCCAGATCATGACCGCTGAAGCTTTATTGATACGGTTCATCCACTTGCCGTTTGTATCTAACTTCCCTAGCATCTTCCCTAAAAAAGCGAGCCCAATAAACCATAACCAGGACACGATGATACAGGCGAGTGTAAATGCCAGTTTTTCTGCCCCGCTATATTGAAGCGAATTTGTTCCAATCACACCAATTGTATCAAGAATGGCGTGGGGATTTAAAAGTGAAACTGAACAGGCAAAGACAATTTGCTTTCTCGCAGGCATAAATTCCTGCTTCTCTTTAGGCATCTGTTGATGAGCTTGTGTTCCACACGGACCATCCCATATAAACTAAAAAACAAAATCCAATGATATAAAGACCGATTTGCAGTACAGGAATGGTGAACACCACAACAGAAACCCCAATGACAGCTAATGCAATTAATAGTGTGTCACAAAGAGCAGCAGTGATAACGACAGGTAAGGCCTGATATAATCGCGGCTGAAGCGCTCCTTGCTGAAACACAAATACATTTTGTGCGCCCAATGGTAAAATGAGACCAAAGGCAAGCACAATTCCATGAATGATGGCAATGAACATCTTCTAACATTCTCCTTTTCCAGCAATTCTTACACATTTTATCATAGAACATCATGACCGCTTCCAGCGGATTTGATTTTCCGTAAAAAAAAGCGCTGGATGCTTCCATCCAAACGCTTTTCGTTTATTCATCATGATCCTTTTCGTGCAAGCTCTCTTTCTCTCAGCTCGACACGGCGGATTTTCGCTGACGGTGTTTTTGGCAGTTCGTCAATGAATTCAATTTCTCTTGGGTATTTGTAAGGTGCTGTTGTGTTTTTCACATGTGTCTGCAGCTCTTTGATCAGCTCATCACTTTGTGCTGATCCATCACGCAGGACGACATATGCCTTCACAATTGATCCTCTGATTTCATCTGGACTAGCCACAACCGCACATTCTTTGACTGCTGGGTGTTTGATCAGTGCATCTTCTACTTCAAACGGCCCAATGGTATAGCCTGAGCTGACGATGATATCATCTCTGCGGCTTTCAAACCAGAAGTACCCATCTTCGTCTTTTTTCGCGCGGTCACCGGTAATAAAGTAATTTCCGCGGCGCTGCGCTTTTGTACGCTCTTCATCTTTGTAGTATTCCTTAAATAACGCCGGCGTTTCGAGATGGACCGCAATGTCACCAACTTCTCCAGGAGCGCATACGCTACCGTCCTCATCAATGATCTCGACTTCGTTGCCAGGTGTTGGTTTTCCCATACTGCCTGGCTTGATGTCCATTCCTTTTAGCACCCCTACGAGCAGTGTGCTTTCTGTTTGGCCATAGCCATCTCGTACTTCTATATCAAAATGCTTTTTGAATGTATCAATGACTTCACGGTTCAACGGCTCTCCCGCAGAAACGGCACTATGCAGCTTTGGCAGCTCGTACTGACTCAAGTCATCTACTTTCGCCATAAAACGATATTCTGTCGGCGTACAGCATAGGACATTGATTTCATTTTTTTGAAGCAGCTCTAAGTACGTATTTGGATTGAATTTCCCTCCGTATACAAAGCCTTCTGCGCCACTTCCTAACACAGATAAGAGAGGGCTCCACACCCATTTTTGCCAGCCTGGCCCTGCTGTCGCCCATACTTTATCTCCCTCATTAATAGAGAGCCATGCTTTGGCAGCTGTGCGTAAATGTGCATACGCCCATCCGTGTGTATGAACAACCCCTTTTGGATGACCTGTCGTACCAGATGTATAGGATAAGAACGCCATGTCTGTACGTGTTGTTGGAGCCATTTGCAGCTCACTTGATTGTTGATCCTTTTGCGCTAGAATATTTGTCCAGCCATGATCGTTTTCACCGATTGAGAATGTTTTAAAATCGTTTGGCTGATTGGTTCCGTCGAACGATTGAATGAATGAAGAGTAAACAATCGCTCCCTTTGCTTCTGCATGTTCAATTCGGTAATCTAAATCTTTTGCACGCAGCATTTCTGAACAAGGAATGACGACCATTCCTGTTTTCAAAATTGCTAAATAAATGCTGTATGCCTCTAGCATGCGCGGCACCATCACAATGATTTTATCGCCTTTTTTAAAGCCTGCATTTAATAATACATGACCAATTTTATTTGCTTCTTCCACTAAAGCTGCATACGTCACATGCGCTTCGTGGCCATTTCCATCCTGCCAGTGCAGGGCCATTTTCTCCTTGTCATGACTGAACGCTTCAATCTCACTGACTAAGTTATATTGTTCTGGTGCAATTAAGTCTTCTCTTTTCATGGTACAGCTCCTTTTAGCCTCTTTCTATGAAACGAAACATGTTTCAATTTACCTATTCTAACACTCATAACTGAAAAATGCTTGAATTAGGACCTACTCCTAGTATTATGCCATAATTTTTTTCATTCGTCTTCTTTTTTAGAAATATTCAAACTATTTTTATGTACAAAAAGAAAAGAGCGGGAATGATCCCGCTCCTAAGCCATAACTTTTTAATTGTGTGTCTTAGAAAGATCCGCCACCCATATGTTGTTGAGCGTAAGATACAAGACGCTTAGTGATTTCTCCACCAACTGATCCGTTAGCGCGAGATGTTGTTTCTGCACCAAGGTTTACACCGAATTCAGAAGCGATTTCGTACTTCATTTGGTCGATTGCTTGTGCAGCGCCTGGTACTAGTAATTGGTTAGAACTGCTTTGTCTGTTTTGTTGAGCCATGTGTTCTCACCTCCTTGTGAATATAGAATGTGTAGAAACACATGACTTCATGCGATTGATTTTATGGTAATTATTATGAAATTTTTGTTTTAGAATAAATCAGCGAATTCGTCTGCCGCTTTCTTCTCATTTGTGACGATGATCGTTTCCATTTGATCCACTGCCTCGTCGAGCATCGGATCGAAATCAGCAAAGCTTTCGTAGCGTTCTACTTTCTCAAGCTTTGGTTTTGTTTTAGGAGATGGCGGCGTAAAGATCGTGCAGCAATCCTCGAAAGGCTGAATACTTGTCTCGTAAGTGCCAATTCGTCTCGCTTCATCAATAATGTCATTTTTATCAACAGCAATGAGCGGTCGAATGATTGGTGTATTGGTCACATGGTTAATCGCATACATGCTTTCCAGTGTCTGACTTGCGACTTGTCCAAGGCTTTCACCCGTAATAATCGCAAGAGCATCACGCTTCGCTCTTATTTTATCAGCTATTTTCAGCATCATTCTTCTTGTAGATGTCATCGTATAGTTTTCAGGTACTTGTTTGTGAATCAGCTCTTGAATTTTTGTAAAAGGAACGATGTGAAGCTTCACTTCGCCTCCATATGCTGCTAAGCATTCTGTAAGATCAATGACCTTTTGCTTGGCACGTTCACTTGTATATGGGGGACTAAAAAAATGTACAGCCTCAATTTGAATCCCGCGTTTCATCGCTTGATAGCCGGCAACTGGGCTGTCAAAGCCGCCTGAAAGCATGAGCATCGCTCTTCCGCTTGAACCAACCGGCAGGCCGCCAGCACCCTTGACATCTTTAAATGTAATATACGTCGCATGTTCTCTTATTTCAATGCGCAAATGTACATCCGGCTGTTTGACATTGACCGTTAAGTTTTCCGTATTCTTCAGCACATGTCCGCCAATTTCGCGGTTCATTTCATTTGAATCAAGTTCAAATTGTTTATAAGAGCGTTTCGTTGAGACCTTAAATGTATTTCCTTGTTCATATACTTCCTGTACCGCTGTGAGTGACGCTTCTTTGATGGCATCGAGATTTGTCTCACATTTCACCGCAAGACTAAAGCTTTGAATGCCAAATACACTTTTGAGCTGTTCTGAAATCGGTTCAGGGTCTTCTCCGTTCAGCATGATCGTGATGCGGTCTCTGTCAGATGCGTACTTTAATGCATCAAAATCTTTTAATACAAATCGGATATGTTGTCTTAGTTTTTCAATAAATTTCTTTCTATTCTTCCCTTTTGTTGAGATCTCACCAAAACGGACTAAAATATGATCATATTTCATGCTGTTATCTCATTCCTTTTAGTTTTTTTACACTATGTGCGATCGATGTGATGATTTGCGGCGCTAGCTCTGGTCCTTGTCCAAATGTCAAACTGATTCTCATACTGCTTTTGGCCACTTCTTCTGCTTTCCCCATCGCTAGCAGCACACGACTTGGCTCTTTTTTCTTGGCTGAGCAGGCAGAGGTTGTCGAGACATACATGCCTTCTTTTTCAAGCATATGGAGAAGAACCTCGATTTGAATACCTGGCACTGAAAAATTCACAATGTGCGGCGCACTTTGCGTCAGCGGTGTGTTGATGACAATACCTTCTATTTCTCCAAGCTGTTTTTGCAGCTGCGTTTTTAAGTTAAGCATTTCATCATGATAATTTTTCAGCCGTTCGAATGATTGTTTCATGGCTTTTGCTAAGCTGACAGCACCAGCAGGGTTTTCAGTACCTGACCGTAGTCCTAATTCCTGCTCCCCTCCTGTGATGAAAGGGGCAAGCACAACATCTTTTTTTAAAAAGAGCGCTCCTGTCCCTTTTAAGCCATGAATTTTGTGGCCAGATATCGTCAAAAGATCCACATCCAGCTGTTTATTAAGTGCTACTCTGCACATTCCCTGGACCCCGTCGACATGAAAAAGGGCATTTTCGGCATGCTCACGAATGATGCCAGCAGCTTCTTCAATCGGCTGGATGGCACCCGTTTCGTTATTGACATGCATCATGCTGACCAGTACTGTATCAGGGCGTAGCACTTCTTTTAAATGATTCATATCAGCATGGCCATGCTCATTTACTTGAATATAGGAGATATCAAAACCAAATAAAGCCTTCAGCTGTTCAAACGATTCGATGACAGAGGGGTGTTCAATTGCTGTTGTCACAATATGTTTCCCCCGGTTCATTTTGGCTAGAGCTGCTCCTTTAATGGCAATGTTATTTGCTTCTGTTGCGCCAGAAGTGAAAATAATCTCATATTGTTTCAATCCTGTATAGTGAAGCATTTGTTTTCTCGTTTCACTTAGCAGCCGGCTGGCATCAATTCCGAGCTGATGAAGCGAAGACGGATTACCAAAAAAACGCTCACTCACTTGCTGATATACTTGTAAAACCTCTGGATAAGGCTTGGTTGTTGCACTATTATCAAGATAGATCATATTGTAACTCCTTACAAAAAGCTTAAAAAATAAATGCATTTATATGTTACCATAATGAAGTCAGACAGAGAATTTTCTGAAAATGGCAGTTGACAACTTTTCATTTTCACTATATCATCCATAGTGCAATTGTCACACGATCATCTAAATTGTCAGAATATTTTAATTTGACACACTACACTGATTAAGGAGGAACTATTTTGAAAAATAGTTTAAGTATAAAAGAGACGCTAGCCATTGGTCTAATGCTTTTTGCATTATTCTTTGGCGCAGGAAATATGATTTTCCCACCTGTTCTTGGACAATATGCGGGTGAGAATGTATGGCTTGCCATCGGTGGATTTTTACTCACAGGAGTAGGTCTTCCGCTTCTAGGGGTGATTGCAGTCGCCCTTACAGGTACCGGTGCAAAAGGCCTTGCGGATAAAGCGCACCCAAAATTCGGGACCATCTTCACCGTTATTCTGTATTTATCCATCGGACCATTTTTCGCTATTCCGCGAACTGGTACGGTTTCATACGAGATAGGATTAGCTCCATTTCTGTCAGGGGCACAGTCCACTTCATGGGTACCACTATTCATCTTTACCGTTGTGTTTTTCACTATTTCATACCTGCTTGCTTTAAATCCTTCAAAGCTGGTTGATCGAATTGGTAAAATTTTGACACCGATCTTATTAACTGTTATTGCCATTATTGTCATTAAAGCCATTGCTACGCCAATGGGAATGATCGGTGCTCCTGATGCAACATATGAAGCAAACCCGCTCTTCACTGGATTTTTAGAAGGCTATAAAACAATGGATGCTCTTGCTTCTATCGTATTTGGGATCGTCGTGGTGACGGCTGTTAAGGAAAGAGGCATCACGGAGCGTAAATCTCTTGCAGCGGCTTGTATTAAAGCAGGACTCGTGGCAGCTGTTGGGCTGGCATTGGTGTACATTTCACTTGCTTATGTGGGTGCTTCAAGTCCTGATGCGACGGGAATGGTTGGAGCAAATGACGGCGGCAAACTGCTTTCACTTTCTGCCAACTTTTTATTCGGTTCTGCTGGAAACATTGTACTTGGCGCAGCCATTTTATTCGCTTGTTTAACGACTAGTGTTGGACTTATTTCATCCTGTGGGGAATATTTTTCAAAGCTCATCCCTAGCCTTTCTTATCGCACAGTCGTTCTAATTGTTTCTTTATTTAGTACACTGGTTGCAAACCTTGGTTTGGCACAAATTATCTCTCTATCTGTTCCAGTTCTTGTGACAATCTATCCACTGGCAATTGTCATTATTTTATTGTCATTCCTTGATCGCTGGATTAACGGAAGAAGACTCATTTATATCGTATCTCTTATCTTTACTGGTTTCTTTGCCATCATTGATGGATTATTAGCTGCCAAAGTGAACCTCGGTGACTTGCCTGACATCTTAGATTCAATCGTACCGTTTTACGATTTAGGCATTGGCTGGATCTTACCAGCTATTATCGGTGCTGTGGTTGGTTTACTTATTTCGATGTTTACCAGCCCGCCCAAACAGCTCGCCTCATAGTCATAAACCGAAACATCCCCTTCTTCATTGGAAGGGGATGTTTTTTATTGTTCTCCATATACTAAAATAGAAAAATTCATGACTTTTGTACGAAAACACATGTTGACATCAGGCGTACATCCTTTATAATTAGTGAATGTTAATGATGAACGGTTACTTAGCAACTAATTAACAGAATATTTCAACATAATAATGGAGGCTTTAAATGCAATGAAGGCAACTTTGTCGACGAAAGATACAGTTATTATCGGTTTTATGTTATTTGCTCTATTCTTCGGCGCCGGAAATATGATTTATCCACCAGAGCTTGGGCAATATGCTGGGCAAAATGTGTGGAAAGCAATGGGCGGATTTTTATTAACAGGTGTCGGTTTACCTCTTCTAGGGATTATTGCGATCGCTTTAACAGGTCGAGATGCGAAAGGATTAGCTGATAAAGCTCACCCAGCTTTTGGAACAGCGTTTACCGTCATTTTATATTTATCTATTGGGCCGCTTTTCGCTATTCCTCGTACAGGAACGGTTTCATATGAAATTGGTGCATTACCCTTTTTAGCAGGTGTACCAGCTTGGCTCTCACTTCTTTTATTCACACTTGTCTTTTTTGGTATTACATATTATCTTGCTCTAAATCCAACGAAGATTGTGGATCGTGTAGGGAAAGTGTTAACACCAATTAAATTTACGATTATTTTTATTATTATTGTCAAAGCCATTTTAACGCCGATGGGCGCCGTTGGCACACCTGATGTATCCTATAGCAGCGGATCATTTTTCAAAGGATTTCTAGAGGGCTATAAAACAATGGATGCTCTTGCTTCTATTGTGTTTGGGGTTGTTGTCATCAACGCCATTAAAGGACGCGGTGTGACAAGTAAAAAGGCACTGACTTCTGCTTGTATCAAAGCGGGTCTGATTGCAGCTTGCGGATTAACATTTGTTTATCTATCTCTTGCTTATTTAGGCGCTTCAAGTACACACGCCATTGGTTTTGTTGGAGATGGCAGTAAAATCTTGGCTCAGTCTTCTCAATTCCTATTTGGCAGTTTAGGAAATATTGTGTTGGGTGCCGCGATTACGGTTGCTTGTTTAACAACAAGTATCGGTCTCGTTACATCATGCGGAGAGTATTTCTCAAATTTATTACCTAAACTTTCTTATAAAATGGTCGTAACACTAGTGACATTATTTAGTTTTATCATTTCAAATTTTGGACTTGCTCACATTATCGCTTTCTCTGTACCGGTTTTAACTGCGATTTATCCGCTAGCGATTGTCATCATTGTGTTATCGCTGGCAGATAAATGGCTTGGTCAAAGAAGACCTGTTTATGTCCTTACTTTGATTTTAACTGGCTGCGTCAGTTTGTTTGACGGCTTAGTAGCAGCGAAACTCCCGATTGGACCAGTGGAGGATCTCTTTCAAACGATATTACCTTTATATGACCTTGGTATTGGCTGGGTTGTTCCTGCTATTTTCGGAGTGGTCATTGGGTTCGTTCTTTCTCTTTTCACTTCTTCTGCTTCCCAAAAGCGGGAGAAACAAGCATCTTAACAGAAAAAAGCTGAAGTCCTGTAAATGGACTTCAGCTTTTTTTATTGGTGCTGATACTCTTTTTCTTGCTGAGCTAACAGCTTCTGAACGGCTCCGGGTGATGCTTTTTCAACAGCCGCTGCTGCTACATCAAATGATCCGTTGTAATCGTAGGCATAGAATCTTCGTTCTGCCTCTTTTAGTTGTTCTGAAAGAATATGGTTTTGGCTTCTAAAACGATTGCCGTATTGAATGATTCGTTCAATTTGGTCCACTTTACTGAGCATTTCTTCTGTCTCATCCGCAACATTTCTGACTGTGTCAGAGGCTTCTTTTAATTGTTGATTCACTGCCGGCATGTTGAGCGGCAGGTTTTCCAGCTGCTCATGCACTTGCTGGATCATCTCCTGCGCTTTTTCAGCCCGCTCTTTCATCTCAGCAGGTACACCTGGGATATTGCTTTTATGCAGCTGGCGGACTGTATCTGTCAGCATGGTTTTGAGCTCAGCCAGTGTTTCTCTCGCTTGTAATTCTTCTTTTCTTAATGATTGTAGATGACCTTTAAATGTGTCATGCAATGCTTTTGCATCATCGATAAAGGTCTCCAGCTGATTGATTTCATCCATTAATAATGAATATGCCACGTGGTCACGATCAAGCTTCTCGCGGATTTGTTTCATCAGCTTTTCAATTTCTTCTAAACGTTTTTCGAATGCTTTCTGTTGATCGAGCTCTCCTGCTGTCAGCTTGTAGCTTTCTTTCACAAGAGCCGTTTCTGCCTTTGTTTGTGTGTGATCTTGTTCAAGCTTCTCGAATGCTTCTGTGAGCTCAGGCATTTTGCTTTTGATTTCCTGACCTGCTTCTACTTCCGCCTCCAGCTGATCATACAGCGTCTCAATCGCATCATTGATCATTTGCAGAATGCTTGATGCCTCTTCTAAATTGAGTTCATCAATGAGTAATTTTTCCGCTCTCGCAAGCTGTTTGTTTAAAGTCTCCAGCTCTTTCGTGATCTGGATGTGCTCCAGCTTGTAGCCTTTTTCTGTCATTTCTTGATATCCGTCTTTCAGCTTCGTCAGCTGACCTGGTACGGTTTGTTTGCAGTCTGCAATAAGCTTTGGTACATCATTGATATATAGTTGAAGCTGGTCGAGTCTGCGGTCTTGCTCAAGCAAAATCTTTCTTGCCTTCATGTAGTTTCCGTTTTCTGTTTCTTCCTCGTACTGCTTGATCCCTTCCCAGGCCTCATCTAAGTCCTGCTCCATTTTGTCATAAAGGGTGCCATATAAATGGCTGTACGCAAGCAGATTTTTTCGAACTGTTTGATATTGCTCTTTGACCTTTTCAATGTCCTTGCGATTTTGCTCCTCGCTTGTGACAAGGTCTGCAATTTCTTTTAAAATGTCTTCAATGTTCGAATCAGCAGCACTCAGCAAGTCCTCAATGTGCGTAAGAACCTGCTTGGCTTTGGAGAATCGATATTTATCAGAATACTCTTCTGCATCATATAATAGCTCCTCTACCTTTGGAAGATGGGCTGTGACGATATCGTCCCATTCTGCACGCCATCTTTCAAAAAATTGCTCTGTTTCTCCGGTCATTTTTAAATGTTTGATTTTTGAAATTTCTTCTACAATTGATCTGTTTAAAATTTCAATTTTCCATGCTTCCAATCGGTCAATCTCTTTATATATTTTTTTTCGCAGGAAATAACCGACTGAAAACAAAGCAAGCAAAATGACAATTAAACCGATGATAAACTCCATAATGAGCCCCCTTGTTGTGATCTAAGTGATGTCAGGGTAAAAGTGTCCCGAGTAGACCTGAGAACCCTTTCGTGTCCGCTTTGCATTTGTCTTTTTATAAACAGGATCGTATGTTTTCCAATACCATCCATTCACGGTTTTATGTATGTTTTTCAAGAAAGTATTTGAGCGCTTTCTATCATTTGATCACACGTATCCATGTGACCTGCTTTTATGTATGCGGAAGCTGTCGTTTTCATTGTTATTATGATACCATGTAACCAGCATTTTTGGTCATGATTTTTCATTATTTTCGCTGATAAACATCACGTTTTTCAAAATATCGACAAGAGGTGACGACATGCTGAAGCAGGATGCACATCTACATACACCGTTTTGCCCGCACGGCTCGCTTGATTCATTTCATTCTTATATTGAAAAAGCCATCAAAAAGGGATTTGATTCCATAACCTTTACCGAGCATGCCCCTCTGCCTCCATCGTTTCGAGATCCAACACCAGAGCAGGATAGTGCCATGAAGCTCCAAGAACTTGACTCGTATATAACGAAATTGGATCAGCTGAAACAGGAATACAAAGGCCAATTAATAGTAAAAACTGGGCTTGAGGTTGACTATATCAAAGAGTATGAAGAGGAAACAAGTGCCTTTTTAGACTGCTATGGTCCAGAACTAGACGATAGCATTTTATCTGTTCACTTTCTTCCTGCTGGCGATGATTATATTTGCCTTGATTTTGACGAGCATGCCTTCAAGCAGCTAATAAGCGCCTATGGCAGCATCGAACAGGTCTATCAAAGCTACTATGACCAAATTCATTCTTCTATTCTATCATCTTTAGGTCGCTATAAGCCAAAGAGAATCGGTCATATCACCCTTGTGCAGAAATTCAAACAGCTTTTCCCATTTGAGATGCCGCCTGAACTTTGTCAAAAGGTCACCCTTTGTCTTGAAGAAACGGCAAAAAAAGGCATGTCCTTAGATTTTAATACATCAGGTCTTCGTAAAACATATGCCAGAAGTATCTATTTAGATCAATGGATGATTGATCTTGCAAAACAGAAAAAAATTCCGCTCATATTCGGGTCTGATGCCCATCAAGCGGAAGATCTCGGATATGCTTATGATCAATTCGAAGACATCATGAGTTTTAAGTGAGAATCTAATGCCGGCTTTTTTGGTTCTAGTAAATGATGAAGCGAGCGGCTTAGTTCTTTAAAATACATTTGATAGAAATAAGGCTCATTTGGATTCAAATAAAGCACCTCCGTTAAATATTGCGGCTGTAAATAGGGCATCATGAGTAGTGATTTCAGTTGAATCATAAACGATGAGAGTGAGAGCTGCTCACAAATCACATGGGTGCTTTTTCCTTTTTCAATAATGAGCTGAAACAAATATTTTTCTTTTGTTAAATAGGTCGACATAATTTCTCTAATGAGCGTCGAATCAATCGTCACCTCTCGATAAACGAAACGGGTTAATTGACGGTGCTTGTGCTGATAAGATAAAATATCAAAAACCACATGAAGTAAACATTCTTTTGCGTGACGAGTTTCCATGTGATGGATATGTGATTCAATCATGTGAATATAGCCTTCATAAAAATCGGATACAAGCTGCTCAAGCAGCCCTCCTTTTCCTTGAAAGTAATAAGATATGTGGGCAACGTTGACGTTTGCTTCCTTCGCAATCTCACGGACAGAGGTTCCAGAAAATCCTTTTTGGTTAAAAAGTCTGATGGAAGCTTCAATAATACGGTCTTTTGTTTGCACGGTTGTTGATGTTTTCATCCGCTCACCCCTCTTCATGTGTACATACTTCAAGATGAAGGCGGAAGTTCCTTTTACAATTGCTCGACAAATCCCACATGCGAGACGCAAGTTATGTATTTTTGAGATAGAAAGTAGGAGATTTTCATGTTTCATGTCGAAAAACAGTCTGGCGATCCATCAAAAGACTATCAATTGCTTGTTAAACAGGTAGAAGCCATTACAGATGGTGAGCCTGATCTGATTGCCAATTTGGCAAATGCTGCGGCGCTATTGTATCATTCACTCCCAGAGGTCAATTGGGCTGGATTTTATTTGGCTAAAGGGGGCGAGCTTGTGCTCGGACCGTTTAACGGACTGCCTGCATGTGTGCGCATCCCGTCTGGAAAAGGCGTTTGCGGTACTGCGTTTGCAACAGGTGAAGTCCAGCGTATCGCTGATGTGCATGCATTCCCTGGACATATCGCATGTGATGCAGCATCGCAATCTGAAATTGTCGTTCCGCTCAAGGTAAATGGACAGATCATTGGGGTACTCGACATTGACAGCCCCGTGAAAGACCGTTTCAGTGAAATAGATGAAACCTACTTAATTCAATTTACCGAGGTGCTCCAAAAGGCGTTATCCATCTCTACAGATGCGTAATCTTGCAAAAAAGCAGGCACATTGTCTGCTTTTTTATTTTTCTTCGCATAACGTGAAGCGTCACGTCTGCCTCTAAATAGGTTGACTTCTCCTATCCAGCGTCATATAATAGAATTTGTGTGAAATATGGCAGCCTTTTTGTTCGGCTTTTTTGTATCATTTTGTTCCTTCTATTTGAAGGTGCATCTTGTAACTCCCTGCTGCTGGAGCGAGGATGCATGAAAACATAATGACGGAAAAGACAAAGAACAGACGGTTTTTATTTTTCACAAATAAAAACAAATAAGGAGGAGTCACATTATGGCTCGCTATACAGGTCCAAGTTGGAAGATTTCCCGCCGTTTAGGCATTTCATTAAGCGGAACAGGTAAGGAACTTGAAAAACGCCCTTACGCTCCAGGCCCACATGGTCCAGGACAACGCAAAAAACTATCTGAATACGGTTTACAATTACAAGAGAAGCAAAAGCTTCGTCACATGTACGGTGTCAACGAACGTCAATTCCGTACACTATTTGACAAAGCTGCTAAACTTCCTGGTAAACAAGGTGAAAACTTCATGATTCTTCTTGAAACTCGCCTTGACAACCTAGTATACCGTCTTGGCCTTGCTCGTACTCGCCGCCAAGCTCGTCAGCTAGTCAACCATGGTCACATCCTTGTTGATGGAAGCCGTGTAGACATCCCATCTTTCTCTGTGAAACCAGGTCAAACGATTGCTCTTCGTGAGAAATCTCAAAACCTTGCAGTTGTGAAAGAATCAGTTGAAGTAAACAACTTCGTTCCTGAATATCTTTCTTTCGATGCTGAAAAGCTTGAAGGAACTTTCACTCGTCTTCCAGAGCGTTCTGAATTAGCGCCTGAAATCAGCGAACAACTAATCGTTGAGTTCTACTCTCGTTAATTTCATTACTCTCTTAAAGAGAGATCAAACAAACCCTAGAGACCTTGATTGTTCAAGGTGGTCTAGGGTTTTTTGTTTGTATTCTCGTATGAACAAATGAATTTAAAACATATAATGGGAAACAGACTATGCACAAGACGAGCACCGGGCAAGACTTCCAAGAAACGGCTGAAAAAAGATATTCAAATGAAAAGGTCCTTTTGAGTGCTTCTATAAGCATCTCTAAACATTTAAGTTAGTCTAATTTTTTAATAACAATAGAAGCGTTCACGTTTGTTTGAGTCCCTCCTGCTAGGGTTTGAAGAGTAACTGCTGCTGCGGAAGTATGGTTTACAAGAGTAAGCGTGTCACCCGCTGCTAGAGCGAGGATGGCCTGACCGTTATTCTGTTGAGTACCAGCTCCTGAACCATAAACTGTGTTCGTCACAGGAGCTCCATTTACAAATAGAGTGAATTGATTTGGCTCTACGCCAGAAACTGAAAAAGTAACCTCATAGTTTCCTGGATTGGTCACTATAATTTGAGAAGTTCCAGGGGCATGTGTAATACCAGGAGTAGTAATTCCAGTTGAGTCAAAAATCACCGGGGCTTCTAAAGCTACTGTTTGAGCACTTAGATTGTATACATATGCAAATTCAGCTAGCCCTGCACCTGTGACTCCCGTGGCTCCTGTTGGACCGGTCGCTCCGGTATCTCCTGCGGCACCGGTTACTCCCGTCGGACCGGTCGCTCCGGTATCTCCTGCGGCACCGGTTACTCCCGTCGGACCGGTCGCTCCGGTATCTCCTGCGGCACCGGTTACTCCCGTCGGACCGGTCGCTCCGGTATCTCCTGCGGCACCTGTGACCCCCGTTGGACCGGTTGCTCCGGTATCTCCCGTGGCTCCTGTTACTCCCGTTGGACCGGTCGCTCCGGTATCTCCTGCGGCACCTGTGA
>NZ_PVRH01000004.1:0-389740 GCF_002998735.1 Bacillus sp. NMTD17 | reverse complement strand
AGGTTACCCACGTGTTACTCACCCGTCCGCCGCTAACATCCGGGAGCAAGCTCCCTTCTGTCCGCTCGACTTGCATGTATTAGGCACGCCGCCAGCGTTCGTCCTGAGCCAGGATCAAACTCTCCGAAAAAGTACAAAACCGAAGTTTTGTTTTTCGTCAGCGTTTGACTGACTACCTATGATGTTTCATAGGATTTTTTTATAAAAACTCGAATTAACAGGTACGTTTTGTCTTGTTTAGTTTTCAAAGATCACGTTTCAAAATGGAGCGGGTGATGAGAATCGAACTCACGACATCAGCTTGGAAGGCTGAGGTTTTACCACTAAACTACACCCGCGTGATTTGTATTGGCGCGCCCGAGAGGAGTCGAACCCCTAACCTTTTGATCCGTAGTCAAACGCTCTATCCAATTGAGCTACGGGCGCTTAATCAGGCGACTTAATTATCTTAACATATCGTTTTTATCAAGTCAACATCTTTTTAAAATTTGTTTGTCGCATGTGTTTGAATGTCTTTGTTTCAAATACGTCATCAGCGACGAATAAAAATATACCATGGATCACATAAATGGGTCAATACATTTTTCTAAAAAAGTTTCATATTTTTTAAGAAGTGGTTTTTTCTTAGATAAATAGAGATGCAATAGCCCTATTTTCTTCTCTTTCTTCATAATTCTAATGATTCTTAAATAAAATCTTTCTAAATCCAAAGGAGGACAAAACATGGTCACATAGAATTTTTATTTATTGGAAAATTCTTAATATTTTCCAAGCATTTAAAGGAGGTAGGAGATGATGAAAAAGTTCGTCGCTTTTCAAATCATGATCGCTTTGGTGATAGGAGCTCTTATCGGCCATTTCTTTCCTGACTTCGGGATGGCACTGCGGCCAATTGGAGATGGATTCATCAGATTGATTAAAATGATCGTTGTTCCTATCGTTTTCTCTACCATTGTTATTGGTGCAGCTGGCAGTGGCGGTATGAAGAAAATGGGCAGCCTAGGATTAAAGACGATCATTTGGTTTGAGGTCATCACAACCATCGTTCTAGGAATTGGTCTATTGCTGGCTAATGTTCTAAAGCCTGGCGTTGGCCTTGATTTCTCTAAATTAGCTAAGAAAGATATTGGTGAATTAGATGGCTATACGCAGAAAGTCGTCGACTTTAAACAAATGGTACTCGATATCATTCCAACGAATATCGTCGATGTCATGGCTCAGAATGATTTACTTGCTGTCATTTTCTTCGCCATATTATTTGGTGTAGCCGCAAGCGGCATCGGTAAAGCATCCGCTCCTGTTCTCACCTTCTTTGAATCAGTGGCACAAATTATGTTTAAGCTAACGCAGATGGTCATGGTGACAGCACCTATTGGAGTTCTTGCATTAATGGCTGCTTCCGTTGGCCAATATGGCATTGTTTTATTAATCCCAATGATGAAGCTTGTCGGGACTGTATTTTTAGGATTATTCATTATTCTCTTTGCTTTGTTCCCTCTGGTCGCACTGATCTTCCGTTTTAACTACTTCGAAGTTTTAAAAATGATTTGGGATTTGTTCTTAGTTGCCTTCTCTACTACAAGTACAGAAACTGTCCTTCCTCAGCTTATGTCACGAATGGAGAAATACGGGTGTCCAAAAAGAATCGTCTCCTTTGTCATTCCATCTGGTCTTTCTCTCAATTGTGATGGGTCCAGTTTATATTTATCGGTATCCTGTGTGTTTCTTGCACAAGCGTTTGGTGTCGACATGAGTCTGTCACAGCAGCTTTTGATGATGCTTGTTCTTGTGTTAACGAGTAAAGGGATTGCAGCGGTGCCATCTGGTTCACTCGTCGTTCTTTTAGCAACCGCCCATGCAGTAGGTCTTCCAGCAGAAGGCGTCGCCATTATCGCCGGTGTTGATCGAATTATGGATATGGCACGAACAGGTGTGAATGTTCCAGGGCATGCCGTTGCATGTATTGTCGTATCGAAATGGGAAAAAGTATTCCGTGAGTCCGCATGGGAAGTTCCAAAAGCAGGTGAGGAAACAAAAGGGATGTAATGTTATATGAAGGAAAGGGCTTCCCCTTTCCTTTTCTTATGATAAAAATGCTTGCTTTAGGACCGCTTTGCCTTGAGGTTGCAGCTGCACTTCTGCATATGCGCCATTAATCAGCGTCATTTGTGGCGGGACATGCCCACAATCTATATCGTAGAAAATGGGGATTTGTAATTCCTTTTGTAATTCTTCATATACGTCCCGATATTGATACCCTTCCACTGGCACATCAACTGCACTTCGCCCAAACATGATACCTGAACAGTGGTCAAACCACCCGGCTAGTTTTAATTGAACAAGTGATCTCTTCATACTTGCAGCATTTAATGCGCAGTTTTCGAAGTACCAGAGAATCGGTTCACCTTTTATGAATGTTTCCTGAAAAGCTTTAACGTCTCCAAAAGGTGTCCCCGCTAAGTGACGTATGATATCAATGCAGCCTCCCATCAGTCTCCCCTTCACCGCCATCTCCTGCAGATGAACCGTGCGCCATCTTGTAGGCTCTGTTAAATGAAAGACATGTTGACTCGGGGTGTCATGCTGCCATTCCTTTTGATACTTATATGAAGAAAACTGAGTAATGTCCATCTCCTCTTCTGTGGAAAGCACTTTTTCCCACATAGCAGTCGTTTGATCAGACTCTTCCCCTCGTAAATCCACTAAGTTTGGGCCATGTGCTGTAGCAATGCCTGTTTTTAATGTAAATGCCAGCAAGAGTGCACTCGTATCTGAGTAACCAAGAATCCACTTTTTGTGCATCGTTGAGAAATCAAGGTGCTCTAGCACTTCCATCAAAAGCTGTCCTCCCCATGGCGGGATGATGTGGTCAATCTCATCGCACGTCATCATATACTGAAGCTCGTTTGCTCGTTCTATGGC
The DNA here is from genome assembly GCF_002998735.1 of Bacillus sp. NMTD17. Taxonomy (NCBI): domain Bacteria; kingdom Bacillati; phylum Bacillota; class Bacilli; order Caryophanales; family Bacillaceae; genus Bacillus; species Bacillus sp. NMTD17. The sequence continues at coordinate 386,818 of NZ_PVRH01000004.1, read as the reverse complement.
AGGCGCTGATTTTGCCTTTTCCTGGTGCCATACCGTCTCTCCACATATGACATCATAGCCTCTGTTTTTCATTCGTTCACATGAGAGCTGAAACATGTCATGCAAAGATGGCTGTACACCTGAGGAAGGTGCTGTGACACCAATCGTTTGTCCTTTTTGTAAATGCGGAAATTGTATCATCCTGTTTCCCCCATCCTCTCTCAATCTCTCAAACCTACCCATTTTAAAGAAAATGCCCCTTTTACAAGGGACATCTCCTCTTATTCCTTTTGACGCAGCACAGTATAGACCCCTGCAAATATACATAGAATTCCAATGAATGAGCGTAATCCCATTTCTTCTCCCAAAAGCAGCCAGCCAAGAATGGCACCTACGATCGGTTGAAAGAAAAAGAATAGACCTCCGCTTGAGGCATCCATCAATTGAAGCCCTCTATTCCACAAAAAGAATGCTAAAGCTGTTGAAATGATGCCTAGATAAAGAATACCGCCCCAAATCTCTGGCCTTGCCATCTGCTCCACATCTAGGTGAGGTAAACGAAATAATACTGGCGGTGTTAAAACAATGAATGCAATGATGATCGCATATGTGGTTGTCACCACCTGAGGGTATTTTCCTGGAACTCGTTTTAGCAAAACAGACATAAGCGCCCATGTTAAAGCAGCGATGACCAATGAAAGACCGCCAACAAATTCATCTGTTTGCACTGCGACTGGTCCAATCATGAGCAATACACCTGCTGTAGCAAGCAGGATGGATGCGCACTTTCGAACAGTCATGGCTTCTTTTAATAGAAAGAACGCAAACAGCACCATAAACGCAGGTGTTGCAGATGTGATAACGGCCCCCATTTGTGCAGACGTATACATCGTCCCGATTTCTTGGGTCACGATGGAAAGAAAATTTCCGATCAGCCCAATCACCACTATAAGCGGGATATCTTTTTTATCTAATCGAAAGGAATAGCCCAAGCGCCAAATGGCGAACACCAAAACGACTCCTGCTACAGCATATCTCATCCAAACGAGCTCAAGTGGCGGAACAACCGCTACTGTTACTTTGACAACAACGTACATTCCGCCCCAAATACTTGCAGCGATTGCTAGGTAAAGGGCGCCTATATATTTTTCATTCATCTTTTTCCCTCCGTTACTGGATATTTTGATGACCATATCCACAAACGGAGATCACTCTCCGTTATGGACGGAGGGCATTTGGAACATCATGTTCAAACAAAGGCTTCCATAGCATTGCCGTCACTCCAATTATTTTTATTTTCTGATACTTTATAACAAATTCTGGTTGACTTCAATCCTTTTTTGTCACCTTTTTTCTTCATATAATAGAAGATAAGCGGCTATTGACATGCTGAATTCGTTTTCATATAGTAAGTAAAACTATAGGTGGTCACGCAGAAAAGGAGTAGAGGTCGTTGGATATTGAAGCTAGAAAACACATTCCCAGCACGGAGCATGAACCATTTCTCGAGGGAATAAAAGATTGTGTGCCAACCCTGCTTGGTTATATGAGTATTGGGTTTGCCTTCGGAATTGTTGGAATTAGCGCACAGTTGAGCTTATGGGACATTGCGCTTCTATCAATCTTTATTTATGCAGGTGCTTCACAGTTTATTATCTGTGCACTGCTTGTCACTGGAAGTCCCCTTTCCGCTATTATTCTCACTACATTTATTGTGAATCTGCGTCATTTATTGCTCAGCCTGACGCTGGCTCCTCATTTTACACGCTACTCTGTGAAACAAAACATTGGATTCGGTCTATTGCTGACTGATGAATCCTTTGGCGTAGCCATGAATAAATTAGCTCAGCATGGCAAGCTGAATAATCGGTGGATGCATGGGCTGAACATAACGGCTTATTTGTGCTGGATTGCTGCCTGTATACTTGGCGGCATTTTTGGACACTGGATTTCAAATCCTGAAGCCCTTGGTCTTGATTTTGCCCTTTCCGCTATGTTTGCTGCGCTGTTGGTTCTTTCTTTGCAAACTGTGCCTAAAAGTAAGTTAACCCATCGCCTGTCACTTGTTTTGTATATGGTCGTTGCAATGTTTGTTCTGCTTCATTTTGTTCCCTCACACGTGGCTGTTCTGTTAGCCACCATGATTGTCGCAACCATTGGGGTGGTGACAGATAAATGATCAGCAGTTTTATGATATGGCTGATTCTCGGCTGTATGATTGTAACCGTCATTCCAAGGGTCGTTCCCTTTTTATTTGTACGAAGTATCGAGCTGCCTGAAGTGGTGCTTAAGTGGTTATCGTTTATTCCCATTTGTATCTTTACAGCTTTGATTGCAGAGCATCTGTTCATTCATACCACAACAGGCGTCACCATTCACTGGATGTACCTTGCTGTCTTAGTTCCGACCGTACTGATCGCTATTTGGACAAAAAGCTTGTCACTTACTGTTCTTGTAGGCGTCATGCTGATGGGAACTGCTAGATGGTTTTTCTAAAAGAAAAAGCTTAACCGCATGTGGTTAAGCTTTGTTTCATTTTACGATTCCGTATACAAATCCATCGTAACCCTTTTCACCAACAGTTTGAATGGCTGTAGCCTCTATTCTTGACTCTTGTTTGAGTAAATTGAAAAATTCACGAGTTCCCTGCACTCGTTCATCCCCATCAGATTCATGAAGGACTGCTCCATTTCTGACGACATTGTCTGCAATAATGACTGTTCCCTTTTTCGAGAAATGTAACGCCCACTTTAGATATTTCGGGTTGTTCGGTTTATCTGCATCAATGAAAATCAAATCGAATGGAAGCACATCCCTCTCTTTTAACTGAGATAGCGTATCCAATGCTTCTCCTTGCAAAATGCTCACCCGTTCCGATAAGCCCGCTCTGCTGATGTTTTGCTGCGCAATCTGTACATGGTGGCTGACAGCCTCTAATGTGATGAGTTCTCCATCCTTTTCAAGAGCACGCGCCAACCAAATGGTACTGTATCCACCGAGTGTCCCGATCTCTAAAATGCGCTTTGCATTCTTGGTTTTTGCTAATAAATAAAGCATTTTCCCTTGAGCTGGTGACACATCAATTTCTGGCAGGCCTGCTTGCTTATTATTAGTAAGAGCTTGCTCCAAAACATCATCTTTAGGAATCAACTTGTCTATGAGATACTCGTCAACTTTCTCCCACACTTGCTTCATCTCAACCATCTCCCTTAATCATGTCTTCTGTTTCAAGTCTACATGATGATAGCGAGCGCGTATAATCAATTCTTTTCACACATCTATTCATTTTATTGATGAAAGACATGTCATGATGGAGACATGAAGCAGTGCCATGTTTTCGGGTTTACTGGTTGAGGTGATTTTTCAAATCCCCTTTTTTATCTTGAAGCTTTCCTTTTGCCTGATCCTTTTTCCCTTCTGATTTCAGATTTTGATGATCTGTTGCTTCGCCAATCTTTTCTTTCACTTGACCTTTGACTTGATTTGTTTTTCCTTTCGCTTTATCCATATGTCCTTTTTCTTCACGCATTTGTTCCACCTCCACGTTTGATACTATTCATTTAGCCTTTTTGAGAGATACAAAACATCTGAGTGTGCGATCCAAGAAACTACAGCAACATGAAAATCCAGCCAAGGTCGGCTGGATTAAAAATAATGATCTATAAGATAGACTTAAAAGCTTTAACCTGTTTTACTCTGATCGTATTCAACCAGATCACCTAGAATTTCGTCAATCTGATTCATCATCTCAGTTTCAATTTTCACCTCAGATGCTAAAGCATTCTCCCTCACCTGTTCTGGACTAGAAGCACCAATAATTGCTGCAGAAACGTTCTGGTTTTGCAGTACCCATGCTATCGCAAGCTGAGCGAGAGTAAGATCAACCTCTTGTGCGACGGGCTTAAGCTTTTGGATCGCCTCTAAGGTGTTATTATTCATCCAGCGTTGAGCAAGGTTTTTAAAAAAAGGTTTTCCAGCAGATGAGTTAGCACGCGAATTAGTCGGAAGTGATTTTCCTGGGAGATACTTTCCAGTAAGGATCCCCTGCGCCAAAGGCGACCATACTACCTGGCCAAGTCCTTCACGCTGGCAGGTCGGTATTACATCACTTTCAATGATTCTCCATAACATGGAGTATTGAGGTTGGCTGGCGATAAGGGGGACATTTAGCTCTCGTGCAAGCGCTGCCCCTCGAGTAATTTGTTCTGCTGTCCACTCACTTACACCAATATAGTTCACTTTACCCTGTCTTACTAGATCTGCGAAAGCTAACATCGTTTCTTCCAGAGGTGTAGTTGGATCAAACCTGTGTGCATAGTAAATATCAATATAATCCGTTTGTAAACGTCGCAAAGAGGCATTACAGTTTTCCAAAATATGCTTGCGTGATAATCCTCTATCGTTTTTCCCAGTACCAGTTGGATGACATACTTTTGTACAAAGTTCAATACTCTCCCGCCGGATCCCTTTTAAAGACCTGCCTAGTATCTCTTCAGCCTTGGTGTCTGAATAAACATCAGCAGTATCAAACGTCGTAATACCAACATCAAGAGCAGCTTTCACACAATCATGGGCAGTTTCTTCATTTATCTTACCACCATGATTAATCCAGTTTCCGTAAGCAAGTTTACTAATTGTTAATCCACTAGATCCAAGTTTACTATACTCCATAACAATGCCCTCCTTTTGAAAGAATACTTTCATTATAAAAAGAGGTCGTTAATATGTATAATATATATATTCAGATAAATATATATATATTTTATATAATTAAAAATATTTCCATTAAAAAAGCGCAAAACTGTTTAATAACAATCCTTTGTAATCATTTTACACAATAAGCAAGTATGAAATTTATAGGGGGGCATAAAAAATGGATCTGAGACAAATACGTTATTTTATAATGGTTGCTGAAGAACTAAATTTTAGCCGGGCAGCTGAACGTCTTAAAATGGCACAGCCTCCATTAAGTCAAGAAATTCGTAAATTAGAAGAAGAGTTAGGTGTTACGCTTTTTCATAGAACGAAAAGACAGGTTAAACTTTCAGATTCGGGGAGAGTATTTTTAGAAGAAGCCCGCCGTACGCTTCTTCAAGTAGATAGAACGATTAAAGCAACACAACTTGCAGATGACGGAAGGATAGGTCAGTTAAAGATCGGTTTCGTAGATTCTACTGATATTGTGATCGATATTATTAAAAGGTTTCGAGAAAATTTTCCTAACATCCATCTTGTCTTATGTGAAATGGCTACAGAACAGCAGTTAAAAGCACTATATAAGAAAGAAATTCAAATAGGATTTATTCGTTCTAACCAAAATAATAAGATACTTACCTCAGAAATTTGTTGTGAGGAATCATTAAGCTTGGTTTTGCCAGAAAATCATCCTTTAGCTTCATTTCCCAAAGTTCCAATTCATTTATTAGCCAATGAACCATTTATCATGTTTCCACGTCATCTAGGTGCAGCATTTTATGATTTAATTATCAGCTACTTTTGGGAAAATAGCATAAGTTTAAACGTAGTTCAGGAAGCTATTCAAATGCATACGATTGTTAATTTAGTTGCTGCAGGAATGGGAATCTCTGTGGTTCCATCCTCAGTAGAAAGCGTAAAACGCGCAGGGGTTGTTTATAGAAAAATCCAAGAAACTACACCAAAAGTAAATTTATATGTTTCATGGAGACAAGATGATACATCAACCGTCGCTGACCACTTTTTAACAGTTGTGAGAGAAGCTTATTTAAGTTCTCAGTCTAAATCATGAAGATCCAGACAGGGTCAGCTGGATTAAAAAATACTTATCTATAAGACAGGCTTAAAAGCTTTAACCTGCAATGTACACGTTTCAGGTATGATAGACATAATGGAAAGAAAGGTTGGTGCTCTGTTCAATGATCATCTCTGAAAACATATTCACCGTTCGTGGTTTGACCTATCGTATTCGGTCTGCTGCAATTGGCGATGCCAAGCAGTTATCAGCTCTCAGACTGAAAATTGATGGTGAAACAGAATATTTAGACCGTGAACCAGGCGAAGCCTTTCTTCATGAAAAAGATTTTGAGGTTTTGATTCAAGAGGATGCCAAACAAAGCAGGCATTTATTTTTGGTCGCTGATATTGAAGGAGAGATTGTCGGTTTCTCTAGATGTGAGGGACATTCACTCAAGCGCTCTGCTCACAAAGTGACATTTGGCATCGCCATACAAAAGGATGCCTGGGGCTATCACATTGGCAAAGAGCTTTTAGCCGCTTCTATTGACTGGGCTGATCAGCAAGGCATCCAGAAGATGTCACTTCACGTGCTGGAAACCAACCAAAAAGCCATTCGGTTATATGAGCGCCATGGCTTTCTGATTGAAGGGGTATTAAAAAATGATAAACGGCTGGCAGATGGACTTTATTACAATACTGTTGTGATGGGCAGGCAGAGGCCAAGCTTCTGACTACTTACATCACATAGCCCCATACCATTGAAATCGCACTGTATATCAGAAGCAGCCCCATGACAAACTGGAACGGTTTTTCGTAAGCAGTCAAAAAGCGCTTATATAAAGAGCCAAATAGGCTCCAGCTGAATGTACCGAGAAAGCCAATAAGTGCGAGAATCAATGTCCATATCACATACTGCATATTAGATTGTCCATATGGCAAAACAAAGGTTGAAATCACGGTCAACCCATACAAGATCGCTTTTGGGTTGATAAATTGCAGCATCATACCAGGAACAAAATGATTGTAGCGGTCAAGGGTTTCGTCATCCCCGCCTTTACTTTTCATGATTTTGACAGCTAAATAAATCATGTATGCGGCTCCGATGAACGCCATGACCCAGCCTATTTTCGGCATCACTTGATAAAGAATGATATTAAAGAAGCAACTCAAACACAAAATGACGAGAAATCCGATGCCCACACCTAAACAAAATCGAAATGTTTGCTTGACCCCATATTTATTCGTAAAGACCATGGCCATGATGTTGTTTGGCCCCGGGGTAAAGCTGCTCACAAAAGCATAGATCAACATAGAAAGAATCAAGTTGCCGCCCCCCTCGTGCGTTATTAAGACTTTAATTACTTCATTGCGTATGTTACGTTTTATTGTAACGTTCGGTCTTTATAAAGTAAATAGAGAAAGGAGTTTTTTCATGGAAGATGTACAATCGATTATTTCTAAAAATGTGAGGCTTCTTAGAGATCAAAAAAAATTAAGCCTAGAAAAGATGGCAGAATTAACTGGTGTCAGTAAAACCATGATTGGACAAATTGAAAGAGGAGAATCAACCCCTACCATCACGACTTTGTGGAAAATCGCCAACGGATTAAAGGTGTCTTTTAGTGAGCTCATTTACGCACCACAGCCTGAAATCAAGGTGGTACGCAAGGAAGATGCACAGATTTTAACGGAAGATGACGGGAGATATCGCGTGTATACGACTTTTCCCTTTGATGACCGGGGAAAATTTGAAGTGTACCGAGTAGAAATTGATCCTGGCGGGTCGCTGCATGCGAATGAACATATTGGCGGAACAGAGGAATTGATCACTGTTTTTGAGGGAGCGCTTGATATATCCATTGGTGATGAGCAATACAGCTTAAAGGCCGGCGACTCCATTCGTTTTAAAGCGGACCGTTCGCATGCATATAAACAAACCGGAGAACAAATGGTACGGCTGCAAATGATTCTTTATTATCCTCATGAAAAAAGCTGACAGGCTTGTCCACCTGTCAGCTTTGCGTTTTATTTAATTAAATCCCGGATCACGTACAACCGTTCCAGTAAAAGTGACTCTGTATTTTCCTAATCCTAATTCTTCAATAGAGGTTTGTTTTAAAATACCGACCCAGCCATCCTTTGCATAGACAATACTTTCTGGGATGTTCGAGGTCGTATACGTTCTTGTTTCTGAGACAGTTCGACTCGCCTGAACGGTTATTTCACTTTTTGTTTGCTCCTTTGCTTCCACTGGAGCAGCTGTGACCCCGGCACCTGTTAAGACAATTGCTCCAACCAAAACTGAAGACATGACCTTTTTCATAAAAAAAATCCCTCCCTTTTTTTGTTGAACATATTAACCATACCATAATTTAGTCCTTTTATAAGTTATTTTTTCATTTTTTTGAAAATTATGATATGATTGTCTTATGTTGGATAGAGAGTGTTCTATACTTCTATGCTTTTATCCTCATCTCATTCCGTCAAACAATTGTGAACGGAGGTGATTTCATGAAAAAATGGCTCATCTGTTTTCAACTTGTTTTCCTCTTCACCTTGACGACCACACCACTTGCTTCTGCTGCTTCATGTCCTACAGTGAAACCTTGTGTTATTGATCCTTAAGCATCAAAAAGGTCGATCAAGTGCATAGGCTTGATCGACCTTTTTCGTTATGCTTGCTCTGCTTCCCAGCGGGCAATCTCTTCTCTTACTTTAGGAGCGACTTCTTTTCCAAATAACTCAATGGCTTTTAATACTTGATCATGCGGCATGGAACCAACCGGTACATGAAGCATAAAACGCGTGATTCCTACATTTTTTCTAAGGTGAATCACTTTCTCTGCCACTGCATCTGGATCTCCTACATACAGGGCGCCTTCTAACGTTCTCGCTGCATCAAATGTAGAACGAGTATATGGACCCCAGCCTCGCTCTCTTGCTAATGTGTTCATCACATGCTGTGTGGAAGGGAAGAATTGGTCTGCTGCAAGATCTGTTTCTTCCGCAACAAATCCATGCGAATGTGACGCTACGGTTAATTTCTCTGGGTCATGTCCAGCGTGCACTGCCGCTTGCTTGTACAGCTGTACAAGCGGTGCGAACTGTCTAGGACTCCCGCCAATGATAGCAAGTACTAGCGGCAGCCCCAATAATCCAGCACGTACAACAGATTCACGGTTTCCCCCACTGCCGATCCAGATTGGAAGCGGATCTTGAACGGGTCTTGGATATACCCCAACATCTTGAATAGATGGGCGATGCTGTCCGCTCCATGTTACACGCTCGGACTGCTGTAATTTGAGCAGCAAATCAAGCTTTTCTTCGAATAATTCTTCATAATCATTCAGGTCATAGCCAAAGAGCGGGAATGATTCAATAAATGAACCACGGCCTGCCATGATCTCTGCACGCCCGTTGGATAGTCCATCTAATGTTGCAAAATCCTGAAAGACACGAACAGGATCTGCTGATGAAAGGACTGTCACTGCACTTGTCAGGCGGATATTCTTTGTTTGTGTTGCCGCAGCCGCTAAGACGACAGCTGGATTCGATGCAGCGAAATCTTGTCGATGATGCTCACCCACTCCAAATACATCAAGGCCGACTTGATCTGCTAAAATAATTTCTTCGACTACTTCTCGAATACGCTGTGCGTGACTGACTGTTTTTCCTGTTTGAAAATCAGGTGTTGTTTCTACAAATGTACTAATTCCTAGTTCCATGAGTGGAACCCCCTATCTTATAAATATGTCACAAATTCAGAGACAGGCTTTCGGTAGCCTCTCGCTTGTCTGCTCTCTACTTTTTCTTTTCCGAGTGTGATCATTAACACAGGAACCAAATCCGAATCGATGTTCAACACCTTTTTCATTGCTTCAGGGTCAAAACCGATCATTGGGCACGTGTCCCATCCCTTGTTTTTGGCGGCGAGCATAAACAGCATCGCAGATAATGAAGCATTGCGGATCGCCTCTTCTTTCTGAAAATCCGCTCCTCTCTGTTCATAAAAGCTCATCGTCTCTCTGACCATTTCTTCGTATTGCTGCGTGTTTAAAATGCCAAGCATTTTCAGACCTTCATAGATGTTCCCCGCTTGTTGATAAGCATTTGGGTCTCCAAGTACAATAATTGCTGCTGAGGCGGAATGCACTTTATATTGTCCAAATGCAGCTTCTCTTACTTGTTCTTTGAGACCTTCTGTTTGGACGACGACATATTGTGTGTGCTGTAAGTTAAAAGCAGATGGTGCCATTTTGACTTCTTCAAATATGCTGTTAAGCTCTTCTCTCGAAATCGAGATATTTGGCAAAAAATTTGATGCGGATCGTCTTTCACGTACCAATGTATCAAAGCTGAGTGTCATCGTGTTTCCCCTTTTCGTGAAGTTGTTTTGCACCTAAACCGATTTTTTTTAGTAATTCAATGAGCCGTTCTTTTTCTTCTTTTTCAATAAAGGATAGGTTTTGCGAAATGACATCTGTGTGTTTAGGAAAAATGTCATCAAACAATTGCTTTCCTTTTTCCGTCAGCAATACATGAAATACACGTTTATCAGAGGGTGCACATTGCCTTTTCACCAGCTCTTGTTTTTCTAGTTTGTTCACGACATATGTCATGCTTCCACTTGGGATTGACAGGATGTCGCTGATCTTTTGGACAGGATGCGGCCCCTTACTATAGAGCAATTCAAGGATCTGAAAGTTCTCAAATCCGATATCATAACGTTCAATGTCTGTTTGGATATTTGTAAAAAGAGCTTGATAGGCTTTCATCCACACGCGGAATAGCCTTAAGTCTAATTCATATTCATGCTGCACCATGGCAACTACTCCTTTTTTCAAGAAATCCTAAAACTAGGATAAATTTATCCTAACACTAGGATATTTTATTGTCAACGAGTTTGTTTCATAAAAAAAGACCACCTCAGGTCAGTGATCCTCTTCTTTTAAGACAAAATGCATTTCAGCTATCTGCTTGTATTGTCGTACTTCTTTTAATGAAAACCTGGATTCCATATCCGCTGGGGAAAACAGAGGAATGCCTCTCCCAATCATGACAGGTGCGATTTGAAGGTAAAGCTCATCAACCAATCCTGCTTTTATGAAAGACTGAAGCAGTTCCCCGCCGCCGACAATCCAGATATGCTGACCTGGTACATCTTTTAATTTTTTCACAAATGATAAGATATCTTCTCGAATGATATGAGTTCCTTTCAGACTGTCTTGTAAAGTACGTGACATGATATAACAAGTCTTTCCTTCATAAGGAAACTCATCTGGTGACAGCTGAAGAACCTGTTCATATGTATTGCGCCCCATGATCAGCGTATCAACTGACGCATAAAAGTCATCATAGTTCGTATCTTCTTCACCCTCTGTCCCTATTAGCCAATCGAGCCGGTGATCCTCTCTCGCTAAATAGCCATCGATACTCATCGCCCCATAAAAAAGCAGCTTCCTTTTCTGACTCAATCCCATCACTCCTTACCCTAAATAAGAACATATATTCTATCCCCATTGTATCAGAAAGGAAAGACAAAGGATACAAGGGTTTGCCATCTTCCATTTTCATGTCTTCAACACCGTGATTCAATAAGGTATCCTCTTCAGGTAATGATATAATAAAGTCAGTTCAATCAATGATCATACTTGGAGGAGAGACTGATGATACGACGACTTGATCATATCGTGTTGACTGTACAACATATGGAGGACACCATTCGCTTTTATACAAACGTATTAGGAATGAAGGAAGAAACCTTTGGAGAAGGCCGTAAAGCGCTTCGTTTTGGTTTACAGAAGATCAACCTTCATGAAGCTGGTCATGAATTTGAGCGGGCAGCGGCTCACCCACTTCCTGGCTCTAGTGATTTGTGCTTTATCACCGATTTAGATATGGATAGTCTGCTGCTGCACCTTCGCAAGCAAGTGGTTCCTATTGAAGAAGGGCCAGTCAGGCGCACAGGTACATTAGGTCCGATTGAATCTGTTTATATCCGTGATCCTGATCTGAATTTAATTGAAATTTCTCGATATATAGAGGAGGGTGATCCGTCATGACCCGCTTATTTTTGAGACCGATCGAAGAGCAGGATTATCCTGGTATTCAAAGAGGATGCCAGCATGCAGAAACTCTTTATATGACTGGCACACGCAAAACGTTCACACTAGAAGAGATTCGTTCAGCCTATACCCGATTTTTACAAGATGACAGCAGACGAGATTTCGCCATTTGTCTGCTAGACACGAAAGAAATGATTGGGGATGCGGCGATTGTGGACATTGATCCAATTAATCATACGGCAAGCTTCCGCATTGCGCTTCATGGACCAGAACATTTCCAAAAGGGCTATGGTACAGAAGCTGTCCGGATGGTTCAAGCATTCGCCTTTGATACATTAGAACTCAATCGTCTTGAGCTCGAAGTCTTTTCCCATAATCCAAGAGCCTTCAGAAGCTATGAGAAAGCCGGATTTCAATATGAAGGGAAAAGACGCCAAGCACTCTATTTCAATGGAACCTACTCAGATGTGATCATCATGGGCATCCTTCGTGAAGAATACAATCAGATGAACAGTGGAGATGCCCCCGCTTAAGAAGGGTCATCTTTTTTAAAAAATTGAATCGCTGTGACGATGGTCAAACAAATCATGGAAGAGAGAACGATAGAGACGCTTGATATACTAAGCGCCATGCCTTCCCATCTGCCAATGAAGAAACTGGATATCAATAAAACCAATCCAAATAGAATGAAGCAAATAGGGAGGATTAGCCCCGCATGACGGTGTCTGCGTCTTTTCCCTGCCCACCATGAGAGACACAATACAACGATTGTAAAAATAGCGGTTTGCAGCCAAAACATGTTGTTTCAACTCCCATTCTCTTTTTTATCTTATAACAATGGAGGTACTTCCAATGAACATTAGACCCATTGAGCAAAAAGACAATCCGTATATCGCAGCGATTATCCGCCAGTCACTAGAATCGGCGAATTTGGCGATTGAAGGAACCGCCTACACTGATCCCCACCTTGACCAGCTTTTCGAATACTATCAATCATTGACTCATGCAGCCTATTGGATTGCTGAAGAGAATGGTGACATTGTAGGCGGCGTAGGCATTGCTCCATTTACAAACGACATCTGTGAATTACAAAAGCTTTATTTAAGTCCAAAGGCACAAGGAAAAGGTGCGGGCAAAAAACTGATGGATACGGCGCTGCAATATGCCTCTTCATACTACGAAGCATGTTATTTAGAAACCCGCCAGGAATTAACTGCAGCCACCGGCCTTTATCAGCGATATGGCTTTTCTCTTCTCTCTGAACCGATTGATGGCTCTGAGCATTCTGCGATGGATGCTTGGTATCTCAAAACCTTCTCATCATGAGCCATAAAACACTCGATAGGTTTTTGTCCGCTGAAAGCCTAGCTTCTCTGCCAGTTTGATCGAAGCTAGGTGATGGACATCGCAATCCCAATGCGGTGTCCTCTTATTTTCAAGACAGCTCCTGATCATATGCTGACCTGCCAGCTGCGCCAAACCTTTCCCCCGGCAGGCTTCTTCTGTCCAAATATCGATCTCCACACGATCTTCACTTGAAAAAATGGAGACACATTCACTCACCACGTTCTCTCCATCTAAGATGGCCACTCCGATTCCTTTTGATAGAAAGCAAGCCGCTCTCCCCCAATAGGCTTCGTAATAGCTAGGAGGAAAAGCCCTGCTTGCATTGATCACCTGTTCATTTGTCCGCTCTACTCTATAGCCCGGATGAGGCACATGGACATAAGAATGTGCCTGCGGAAAAACGTACGCATGTCTTTCCATCTCATTTAGATGTGAACCAAGACATTTTTTCATCATCACATCTGTTGATTGATTCGCTGAAAATACGGTAAACCGGCCGTTTTGTCTTCTCTGTCTTTCGTAAACATCCACAATGAAGGCCAAGCAGCGTGACAGCTCCGCTTCTCTCTTGCCTGCAACATAATAAATGCCGCATGCAGCTTCAAGAAAAAAAACAAAAGGGTGCTCTACATCATCTACATAAAGATGCCCTTGTATGAAACCATCCATGACCGCATCTACAAACACTGGATATGCCGGGTCGATCTGGCGAATTCCTTCTTTCATCGATGGTGACCTTTGCTTCTCCAAGAGATGCACAGTGCTCCCTCCTTTCACGAACATGTTCTTTCCTTCCATTATAAATAAAAAGCTGCGCGCATGCAGTGACTCTTTTTACCCTTTACTGTGGAACTACTTTACCATCCCTGCACCTGTCAACATTCTCATCTCACCGCCATCAATTTAGCCTTTCAATTAGGGGCGGCCGCGTTATATTCGACTGCTTTACTGCAATTGATTATGCCTTATTTCATCGGCATTGCCTTTCTGACACTGACTGGTCATATCATCGCCTTTCTGTTTTACAAAAAGCATCAAAATCAAAAAATGGCACAGGCATTGAATCGTCTGAAGCCACAGTCATAAAAAAAGAGACCTCAATAAAGGTCTCTTGTCTGTTATTCTGCCGCAGGCTCTTCTGCCTTCCCCTTCCAAATAAGGGTTAAGCCTAATCCGAGAAATAAGACAACTCCTGCGAATAGAAATGGAAAATGTATATTTTGATCGAATAAAATGCCGCCAAGTGCTGGGCCGAAAATCGTACCTAGGCTTGTGTAGGTGGAGTTCATCCCTGCGACAAATCCTTGCTGGTTTCCAGCGATTTTGGATAAGAAGGTCGTTAATGCTGGTCGCAATAAATCAAACGCAAGGAAAATGACACATGTGACAATCAGTACAACCAAAAAGCCTGAAACGACTGTCGAAACGAAAGCAAGGACCGCTCCGACAATCAGGCATAGCTGAATGACTCTTTTCTCCCCTAGGGCATTAACCAGTTTACCAAACACAAGTACTTGGATGATGACCGCCACAATCGAGCTGACGGTAATGATGACGGCAATATCTTTTGGTCCAAATCCAAACTTATGATTTGTAAACAAGCTAAAGACTGTTTCATACGCAGATAGTCCAAAAGCGAGGACAAACACAATGATAAAGGCGATGAGATAGCTTGGATGAATCGATTTTTTCAAATCTTTAAAGAAAGTAGATTCCTTCACTTGACCCATTTGTTTCGCTCGCTCTTCTTTTGTTAATGGCTCCTTCAGCATAAACATAGACGAAATGACGGCAATAAACGCAATCCCTGCTGCAAAGAAGAATGGCAGGCGTACGCCATATTCTGCGATAAATCCGCCAATGCCCGGGCCAATAATAAAACCGGTACTAATGGCCGCTGACACATAGCCCATTGCCTTTGATCTTTCTTGAACGGTCGTGATATCTGCGACATAAGCAGTGACAGCCGGCATGATAAATGCCGCACTAATGCCGCCTAGCAGCCTTGCAAAATACAGCACATACACGTGTGTCCCAAGACCGAAGACGAGTTCTGATAACGCAAATAGAAACAGTCCTGACACAATCATAATCTTTCTTCCGTAGCGGTCTACCCATCTCCCTGCAATAGGTGAAGCAATGAGCTGAGCCACGGCAAATGCCGCCACAAGGTATCCCATCGTACTCCCTGTTAGATGCATTACATTCATGAATAACGGCATGACAGGAATGATGAGACCGATGCCTAAAAACGCAATAAATATATTACTTAATAAAATAACGAGTACAGCTTTTTGCTCACGAATCGGTTTTTGCATGATGTTTGTTTCTCCTTTACTGACTCACTTGTTACTCATGATGGTTGATTCCGTGAATAAACAATGAGATCGCCTCTTTTTGTAACTCTTTCTTCTGTTGGATGGTGTCACTTTTATATAACACGTCTAATCCGTAAAAAACGGAAAGTAATATTTTCACTTTTGACTCCACATGCTGAATTGACCAGCTGCCATCTTCGTTTCCTTCAAGTAAGATGTCTCTCATCACATCATCAAAATCGGCATCAATCTTGTTCAGCCGTTCCATGACCTCGTCTGATGTAAAGGCACTTGCACAGAATTCCTCACTCGCTCTCATTAATGGGTAGTTAATCCCCATTTGACTGAGCAGCTCTGCAAATCCGGCGAGTTTATCAATGGCCCGGGTCATCGTTTGTTTCTCCTGATGCCACGTCTCCATCATCAAACGGTGATCCTCTTCCATGATATGAAGGAACAAGAACTCTTTTCCTTTAAAATGGTGATAGAGATTGCCTTTACTAACCTCAGCAGCCTCTAGAATATCCCGCACGGATGTTTCTGAATATCCTTTTTTCGCAAATAAATCACGAGAAGCGGTGACGATTTTTTGCTTCGTCTTCTCGCTCTTTCCAGCCCCGCTTTGTGTACTTGTCATCTTTCACAATCCCTTCTACCTTGCTTTTCTTTGCAAGGACAAATCAAAACCGACCAGTTGGTTTATTTTTTTATTATAAATGGATCTTTTTCAAAATACAATGAAAAAGTCATCGAATTCATAAGGAGTGAATCATGTGAAAACAAACAATACAGTCATTTATGCCCTCTCATCATTTAATAATTCTTAATATTTAACTTCACTTAACAATAAGGATTGCCTATAATAGAATAGAGGTGATGTTATTGGATGAGGAAATCATTCATTACGGTAAAAAAATCATTGAATACTCAAATGCACTAGGCTCTATCTATGTTGAAGAGTATCAACGATTTTTAAAACATGAGTATGCAGATTTATCAGCCAAACAAGAGCTGACACTTGAATTATTACGGACAAAAACGAGAACAATCAACGAACTAGCTGATTACTTTTCAATTTCGGCAAGTGCCGCTAGCCAGCTTGTATCAAAGCTTGAGCAGCTTGGCTATGTCAAACGAGAAATTAATCCACATAACCGAAGAGAAATCATTGTTGATTTTGCTCAAAAGGGTCATGACTATCACAAGAATACGGAAGAAATTCAATTGCACCTTATTCAAAAATACTATGCAAGGCTTCCAAAAGAAGATTTAAAAACATTATTATCTCTATACGAAAAAATCTATCAGATTGCAAAAGAAGCGCCTTAATTCGGTGTTTCTCTCATCAACATTTAAGCTAGATAAACTATTAAGGGGATGAAAATATGGGTAGGATTCATTTACAAGATGGACGTCATATTGGTTTGTGTGAATACGGTGATCTTGAAGGGTTTCCAGTATTCTTTTTTCACGGAACACCTGGATCAAGAGTCATGTTTTTAGATGATGACCCAATCTCTAAAGAGCTCGGTGTTCGCCTCATCTGTCTAGACAGACCTGGATTTGGTTTATCTACCCCTCAACCTGACCGTACGATTTTAGACTGGGCAAAAGACGTGCTGGAAGTAGCAGATCATCTAGGCATTCACCATTTTTCAGTGATGGGTGTATCTGGAGGCGGCGCATTCGCTGCTGGCTGTGCCTACCAATTGCCGAATCGAGTCCTTTCAGCCGCTTTGATCTCAAGTACAACTCCTTTTCAGGACGGAAAACCGCCTAAAAGTATGCTGAAAGAGAACAAATTGGCTTTTTTCCTCAGTAAGAAGTTCCCTTGGCTATTGAAAGCAAGCTATCGTTCCCAGAAAAAAATGATTGAGAAAAAACCAGAGAAATTTAAGAAGCTGGCCAAAAATGGGAACAAACATTTACATCCATGGGACCGTCAATTCCTTCAAACCGATGAGCAGTTAGAGATGATGATGATGCATTTACACGAAGCCACTCGTCAATCGGTGGATGAATGTATTCATGAACCATATTTGCTCTCGCAGCCATGGGCATTCGATATGAAAGATATACAAATCCCTGTTGATGTATGGCATGGAAAAGAGGATACAATGGCTCCATTTGTAGAAATAGAAAAAATGGCTCCAACGATTCCAAACGTCAAAACCTATTATATAGATCAAGCGGGACATTTTCTTACAGATGTAGACGATATATGGCGAGATATTTTACTCTCTTTAAAAACACGTGCTGAAAAGTATCATCAGGAACATGCATAAAAAAAGACCCGAAACTTCGGGTCCCTTTCTTCATTAATATTTTTCATAATATGTCTGTACTTTATCTGGATCTTTTGTCTTCGTTAGAGCGAGCATAAGCAGAATGCGTGCTTTTTGTGGATTTAATGAATCCGATGACACAAAGTGATGTTCATCATCCATTTTTTCGTGGGTCACAATTCCATTTCCCGCACGGCTTGATCTCACGAGGACCACATCTTTCTTCACTGCATCTGTTGCCCCTTTGATGGCTTCTGTTGACATCGTTCCATTTCCTGCTGCGGCAACGACAATGCCTTTCGCTCCTGCTTTTACTGCTGCATCATACATGTATTTATGATCATTTTGATAGCCGTATAAAATATCAACTTGCGGTAATTCTTTTATTTTTGATACATCAAATTCACTTTCAGTCGTATGTTTTCTTGTTGATTCGTTATAGAAGGAAACCACTTCACCAGCAATTTCTCCAATGTAGCCATGCTCAAGAGACTTGAAGGAATCGGTTGTGGTCGTGTTTGTCTTTGAAATAAATCGAGCTGATGCAATTCGGTCATTTAACGTGACCATGACACCTTTGCCCTTTGCTTCTTTTATAGAGGCAATTTTGACAGCATGATACAAGTTCAGCGGACCATCCGCACTGATAGCAGACGCTGGTCTCATTGAGCCAACGACCACAACTGGCTTATCACTTTTGACAACCAGATGTAGAAAGTAAGCTGTTTCTTCAAGTGTGTCTGTTCCATGCGTGATGACTATGCCATCCACCTGATCATCATTTAAGAGTTGATTCACTCGTTTGGCTAATTTTAAAAGAAGGGCATTATCAACATTTTCACTGCCAACATTCGCTACCTGCTCACCGGTAACGTTTGCAATATCCTTTAGCTGAGGAACTGAAGCAATGACTTTATCGATGCCAAGTGAACCGGATTTATATCCTGTCGTATCTGTATTACTGTCCGAACTGCCAGCAATCGTCCCGCCTGTCGCTAATACCTTAATATTAGATAAGGACTTATTCCCTGTTTCTACGGCTGTCGTTTTGTCCTTTGATTGATTAGTTGCGCTTTCTTTTTCGCTTTGATTTTTCTCTTGGGTACTTGTATTGGCACAAGCTGCTGTCGACAGTAATAAAACAGAAAGAAGGACAGCACCTAACCATTTTGTTACGTTCATTCGATCATCTCTCTTCTTAAATGTGATGGATTCAAAGCTAGATCTCTTTCTATAGGGTTTACTTTATACCATTCCTTCATTCATCGGCATGAGGCGAAAGATACAGAACCAAATAAAGGAAAAATGGTCATTATCACAATCATTTATTTACATCTAAATACCTAACTTTACTTTTAAAAGAGGAGATATTGAGGTTGTTCAATCAATAAAAGTAAACAATACTAGATCATCAATTTATGATAAAATATAGTAAATTTTACAAAAAAGGAGTATACGTATTGCAAATGCTTCAATCATTTCACAAAATCCTAATAACACTATTCCTTAGTTCGATTTTACTCAGTCTGTTCGTATGCTTCTATCCACCGATTCAGGGAGAGCCTGCGTTCCTGGTATTTTACATTCCCATCTTTTTTGTTTATTATTTCGTTTTTGCGGTTCCTTTGCAGTTGTTGTTTTCTTTGCAGCCAAAGGCTTTCCATCCTCTTTATTTAGCCGCTTATTTACTGATTGCAATGGTTGTCATGCTTTTTGTCATTGATGGTATTGGGAGCTCGGCATCTGTGCCTATCGTCATCATGAGCAGTCTCATCTACTGGATCTTTGATTCTTTGTTTTATCAAAGAACGCATGAAAAAAACACCTAATGCAAAGGTGTTTTTAGCTGCTCTAGTATGTTTTCACAGTGATCCAAGTACGCTTGGCTAAGCAGGAAGTCTTTCGGTGCGGCGATCGCTGCTAATGTGACCAGGGTATTTGAATGATGAATGAGCGGATTCAGCATTGAATGCTCTACGCCTCTAATTGTTTGAACATGCAACCATTTAGGTGCTACTTCTTTTTCGTAGATCCTTTTTGTTTCAGCAGAATCTACATTTCGGTCATTCTGCGCCAAAACCAAATAGGTCGGTGATTGGATGCACTTGATATCTGAAGTGGCATCGGCTTTCATGTTCTTTTGAATGAATTCAAATCGATCTTTTGTCATCTCTTGATCGTCCGTTTTCTTTTGATATGTGCGAAATGCTGCGCCTTCTACTAATAATTTGTTTTGCTCATCTTCTTTTTTGAGTGTTTTTTGAATTTGTTCTTTAGATGCATCCGCTTCTTTTAATGTTTGAAGTGTATAGTACCTTCCCTGTCTCATCCAATTGACAGCAGGCCCGACAAGAATGGAGGCTGTGATATCTGTTCGATCAGCCATTACTTTTGGGATCACCCAGCCTGCTTGGCTTGCTCCCCATAAGATGATTTGTTTTGATTGAAGATCAGGCTCTTTTTTCGCCCATTTGATCACATTGTCTACTTCTTTTGCACGATCCTCCATGGATTGATGGAGCCAGTTTCCTTCTGATTGACCCACCCCGGGCTTATCCCATGATATAGATGCATAGCCTTGCTTTGCAAAGCGTTCCATTAAGGGTCTGTATCCTCCGTCATATGTGGCATTTTGAGGACCATCTCCGTGTATAAAAAGCACAACTCCTTTGATTGGCGCTTTCTTAGGCGTGGTCACGATACCTGATAATGTCCCATTTTCAGTCTCCATGACGACTTCCTTTTCATTCATAGCAAAGCTGTTTTCATAAACTACAAATGCTGCGATGAAAATGAGTACTGCTGCTGCGATGATCAGCCAAATCCTTTTTTTCATCTTCTATTCCCCGCTCCTTGTTCAACTGTGTACACCATTGAATTTTGGTACGTGACAGAGACTGGTACATTCTCATATAAGATGATAGAAGAAGGTTGTGCACTCTCTTGTGTAAAAGGTACTTCATGTAGAAAAGCCTCAATTTCTTCAATGACCTTCTCTTCATCTCCAGCTAAAAAGCTTTTGACCGCGTAAGAACCTGCATCCAGTCTCACATCATAATCACGTTCATTTGATACATAATAAGAAATTGTTGTGTCATCTTGCAGATTGATCACATAATATCTCTCCTCAAAAAGAGACAGATCCAGCTCCTTTTGATGAACGATTTGTTTAAAGTCCAGCTCTGTTTCACCCTTTAGAAGATGATGCGGGATCTGTTTTAAATACCGAATTGGCCGATCTTGGATGGTTGTTTTATTAAGCTGAAGGCTGTTTTGAATCGACAGCATATGCTCCAGACGCTGTTTCACTTCGCTTAGTTCCTGTATTTGCTTCTCGACCTGATCCAGCATTTCTTGGTAGGACAGAGTGATACTTTGTTCATTCGAAAAGGTCTCGCTTATATCTTTTAAAGAGAAGCCCGCCTTTTTTAAGAAGAGGATTTGATAAAGGGTGTAAATCTCTTTTTCATCAAATAATTGGTATCCATTTTGAGCAACCTTCGCAGGGCGTACGAGATCCTGTTCTATATAATGACGAAGCGTATACTTTGTGATGTTTAGTAGCTTACATACTTCTCCACTTGTTACATACGTCACTAGATTCCCTCCTTTTGTACACATTCTAAACCATGTGGTTACCACACAGTCAATCATGCCATAAAAAAATCACCGAGGAAATCTGCCCTCAGTGATGTGTCATTTCTATTTCATACTTGGACCAGCATGTGTAAAAATCGGGTCTTTCAATTCAAAGTCGAATGTCTTGCCGTCAACAATACCGACTGTTTTTTCATGATCATAAAGCTCGAGCAGACAAGCTGCCATTTCTTTTGATGTATGATATTTCTTGATATTGCCTTCATATTCAAATTGGTCTACATCTAATGAACGCTTTGCAAATTCTGATTCTGTCGCGGAAGGCGCTAATACTTTTGCCTGTAAGTTAGCTCCTTTTTCTTTCAACTCTAGTGCCAGTCCTTCTGTAAAGGCACTCACGTAAAACTTCGTGGCTGAATAGGTGACGGCATTGCCGACGACTGTATAGCCCGCTCTTGAAGAAATGTTGATCAGCTGAGCCCCTTCTACTTGCTCATAATCACGAACAAATAAAGTGGATAAAATCGTTAAGGCTTCGATATTCAGATGAAGCATATCCCCAATTTTACTTACATCCTGTTCTCCTATTGAACCGAAATGGCCAAACCCTGCATTATTAATGAAGGTGTCAAGCTCATATTCAGCCAACGATTCATAAAATGAATACACTTGCTCCATGTCGGTTAAATCGACAGGCTGTATGTTTACTTTGATCTCGGGATATTGATCAAGAATCTCTTTCTTCAGTTCTTGGAGTTTCTCGAGCCGGCGTGCAGCTAAAATAAGGTTTTTGCCTCGTGCTGCAAAGGCTAGCGCCGCCTCATACCCAATACCTGAACTTGCTCCTGTAATGACTGTATAGCTCAATTATATCCCCCTATTAACGTCTTCTAACTGGTTAAATTATAACGACAGCACTTCGCTCTAGTCAATTTTGAAGAGAATCACACGGTTTATTAACTTGTCTCACTTCATTCATCATGTTGGAGGATGTCATGTTGAGATTTTTTTGTTAATTTGTGAAAAACCAATTGGTAGGAATGTTCGATTAACTCCTCTACAAATGAAGATGGAATGTCCGCATCAAGGTAAATCGAATTCCAATGAGTCTTATTCATATAATAGCCCGGAATAATCCCCTCATGCGCCTCTCTTAGTTCTTCAGCTCGTTGAGGGTCACATTTTAAAGTGATGACAGGTTTTCGATTCGCATCTCCGCCCATCATAGCAAACATCTTTCCACCAATATGATAACGATCTGCATGCCATTCTGGCTGATAATCATGGGTTACTCCTTTTAAAGAAAGACAAAATGCCTGTAGTTTCTCTTTTTCCATTAGATTCGCTCCTTTTTTAAGTCGTCTTCTATTCTTTCTATTATATCGACAATGAAGGCAGATATCTGATCTTTTTCATTCACTTAACAACAATAAAAGCACAGACCCGCTGGGTTCTGTGCTTTTACATCACTGTTCTTATCTTATTCAAATGCCTTCTTCAATTGATCACTCATCAGATGCCAAGCCTCTTCAGCTATTGCTAAATCTCCGGCATGCGTGAAGGCGTGAGGGACTCCTTTAAACTGTCTGTACGTGACATCTACCCCTGCTTCTTTTAACTTCTCCGCATATTGTTCGGCTTCTTGAGCTAGCGAATCTCTTTCAGCTGTGATAACGAGAGCTGGTGGCATTTGTGCCAAGGATGAACGATCGGCAAAGATCGGAGAAACGAGCGGATTGTGCGGACCTTGGCCTTGCAGATAGAAGGCATTAAAGAGTCTCGCCATTTCAACTGGGATCGCTTCTTCAAACGCTGGTTTTTGTGCTGGATCAGTGGCTAAATCAAGCGGCGGATAATCAAGCACTTGATAGACAATCGGGAGTTTGTTCCCTTTTTGAATATTTAAGAGACAAGCAGCCGTTGCCAAGTTTCCTCCTGCGCTATGTCCGCCAATGGCTATTGCTTTGGGATCTATTTGAAGCTCATCAGGGTGTTCATACAGCCACTTCAGCACATCGTAGCATTCATGAAGAGCGGCCGGGAAAGGGTGCTCTGGGGCAAGCTGATACTCCACATTGACGACGATACATTGCGCTCGGTCTGCAATGACCGGACACCAGTGGTTATCCATTTCAGCACTGCCTAGGATAAATCCTCCGCCATGTAAATTCACAAAAACAGGAAGCGGCTGCTTTGATGTGTTGACCGGCTTAAATACCCATACCTTTGTTTCGCCAGCACTTGTTGGAATGTCATATTCCATTTTGTTTACTTCAGGAGGATGGACTGGTTTTAGTTCCGATTGACTCGGTAATGAACCTTCAGCTGGTTGACGTAATGACGCAGCGATTTTGATTTGTTCTTCTAAGTTCATGATCTCAGTCTCCTATCTTATTCATTTCTTCTAACTCATTCGTTCCTTTTTCCTCTTTTCCTTCTACTGAATCAGCAGCACATTCTCATTGGTTCACTTTTTATCTATCTCCCCATTTTCGCTCTCTTTGAAATAAGCATTGGGCAAATCAAAAAAGCACTGCGGCGCTAGGTCCTCAGTGCTTTTCATCTATTTTATGAAACTTGCTGTTCTACTTTCACTCGTTTAATGAAGAAAGCGATGATCAAACCAATGACGGTCATGATCACAGCAAAGATAAATGCATGCTGGACGCCATTTGTAAAGGCGAGCAGCTGGTTCATCGGATTTGCGGGATCAGCCACATTTTCCATAAAGCTGCGGGTCCCTGATGAAAGGATCGAAATACCGACCGCAGTACCAATAGCTCCTGACACCTGCTGCAATGTATTCATAATCG
The DNA here is from genome assembly GCF_002998735.1 of Bacillus sp. NMTD17. Taxonomy (NCBI): domain Bacteria; kingdom Bacillati; phylum Bacillota; class Bacilli; order Caryophanales; family Bacillaceae; genus Bacillus; species Bacillus sp. NMTD17. The sequence goes on along the minus strand of NZ_PVRH01000004.1, from coordinate 362,699 downwards.
CTGTACCATGCGGATATAGCTCTGGCGGCAGCTGATTTAATCCATTTGTTTGTGCAGGCATCATGATCATCGCGATTCCGACCATTAACGTAATATGAAGGGTCACAATGTATCCAATCGATGTATTCACACTTAAATTCGTGAAGCCAAACATCGTCGCTGCGACAATGACAAGCCCTGGAATCACAAGCCATTTTGGTCCAAACTTATCAAATAGCCCACCCATGATTGGAGATAGCAGACCGTTGATAATTCCACCAGGCAATAGCATTAAACCTGCTGTAAATGTCGTTAGTGCCAAGGATGTTTGCAGATACAATGGCAAAATCATCATAGCAGACAGCATCACCATCATACACACTAAGATCAGCAGTAACCCAATGACAAACATCGGATATTTAAACGGACTTAAGTTCAACATCGGTTCCTTCATATTCAACTGTCTGAGAGAGAATACAAGAATCCCAATGACACCTACTACAATTGCAACGATCACATGCATACTGCTCCAGCCGCCGCCTTCACCGGCACTGCTAAAGCCATACACAATTCCTCCGAAACCAATGGTTGAAAGCACAATCGATAAAATGTCGATTTTTGGTCTTGTTGGCTCCGTAATATTTTGCATAAAGATAAAACCAAAGACGAGTGCAGCTATTAATAACGGAAGTGAAATCCAGAAAATCCAATGCCAAGTCAGCGATTTCAAAATAAGACCAGAGACTGTTGGACCAACAGCTGGTGCAAACATGATCACAAGACCTATAATCCCCATTGATCTGCCTCGTTTATGAGGCGGGATGATCACCAAAATCGTATTGAACATCAATGGAAGAAGCAATGCTGTACCGACTGCCTGTACGACACGTGCCACCATTAAAATACTAAAGACTGGCGCAACCGCCGCAATAAATGTTCCAATGATCGAAAAGATGAGCGACGTAATGAAAAGCTGTCTTGTTGTAAACCATTGAAGAATGAGTCCTGAAATTGGTACGAGAATACCAAGTGTTAATAAATATCCTGTTGTCAGCCACTGAGCTGTCGTTGCTTCAATACCAAAGTCTAACGTTAAGCTTCTCAGCGCCATATTTAGTGCCGTTTCACTGAACAGGCCAATAAAACCAGCTGTGATAAATGAGATAATAATGGGCAGCGTTCGAATATGAGAAGCTGCTGCTTGCTGTTTGTTCATAGTAGGTTGGCTCCTTTTCTTTTTCAATTTAGATCAATCATAGGAAGTCAGGCTGGTGAGAAATGAGCCACTTCAATGTCTATTGAAAACAGATAAAATCTGTTTCTCTGCAGCGAATTGAGCGATTTTTTCGATTGAATAACCAGATTCACAAATATAAAACATCAGTTCAGGCGTCATCGGAGAGGACATACATAATGTCGTCAGCTCAATATCCTGTATGTTCGCTTCCCCTTTTTCTTCTGCTTCCTCCAGCAAATCACGAATGATTTGTTTAAGCGATTGACTGTAATGACAATCATACACTTTACTTGTCTGCTCTAAATTTCCAGAGATTGTAAGCATCCGAATCCAGTCTAAATGATGACCGACGATGAGATGAATTTCTTCGAGCACATAACGCAAACGTTCACGAACCGGCTGGTCACTGATTTTGCTCAAGTAAAGATGCAAAGCAGGGATCAGCTGTTCAAATCTTTCTCCAAGGATAGAAAGGCACAAATCACTTTTATTGGCATAGCGGCGGTAAAGAGTGCCCTGCCCAACACCAGCCGTTTTGGCAATTTTATGCATGCTGACATTTTCCACGCCAAATTCCTGAAACAAAGAAAAAGCGACCTCTTCAATTTCCTTTCCAATATCCTTTTCCATGATGCCTCACCTTCTTTACCTTCATCCATATTGCACTTATCTCTATGTGTTAAATCTCATCTCTTTTGATTCTCATTAGGACAATTGTCCCGATATTATCTTACGGACAACTGTCCGCTTTGTCAATCATTCTTTATTAAATGGCATGAAAAGATCAAAAACTCAATTTTAACGAATGAGTTTTTGATGATCTTTTGCTGTTTATACCATTTTCTTTAGTAACTTCCTATGAAATAAGAGAAGAATCTAGCAAAAAATCCTCTTTAATATCATATATTAGACCGATTTTCCATTTTGAGAGAATCATGTATGATCAATTAAGAAAACGCTTTCAAAAAGGGAGAGGGGAATGCCTACATGTCTTACCGTTTGAAACGAATGTTGATGCTGCTTGTCACTGGATTAGTCTTGAGTTTGTCCACATTTACTGCGGGTGCCTCGGCACAAACAGGCGGGTCGTTTTACGAGCCTTTTAACAACTATAATACGGGGTTATGGCAAAAAGCCGATGGGTACTCGAATGGAAACATGTTTAACTGTACGTGGCGTGCAAATAATGTCTCCATGACGTCATTAGGTGAAATGCGATTATCGCTCACAAGTCCCTCCTATAATAAGTTTGACTGCGGAGAAAACCGCTCCACTCAAACATATGGCTACGGTCTATATGAAGTCAGCATGAAACCAGCCAAAAATGTTGGGATCGTGTCTTCGTTCTTTACTTATACGGGACCGACTGATGGTACGCCTTGGGATGAAATTGACATCGAATTTCTTGGAAAAGATACGACAAAGGTTCAGTTTAATTACTATACCAATGGTGTAGGAAATCATGAAAAGATCGTCAACCTTGGTTTTGATGCAGCAAACTCTTACCACACGTATGCATTTGACTGGCAGCCTAACTCGATTAAATGGTATGTAGATGGACAATTAAAACATACTGCCACTACTCAAATCCCTCAAACTCCAGGAAAGATTATGATGAACCTCTGGAATGGTGCAGGTGTCGATGAATGGCTCGGCTCCTATAACGGTGTTACACCGCTCCACGCACATTATAACTGGGTGCGTTACACAAAAAGATAACCACATCACAAAACCTGTGAAAAGTCACAGGTTTTTCTTCATTTAAATTGAGCTGGTTTTTAGTTGATGAACCAGCTTTTGTTCATAGCTGTGGATAATATCTTCATAACTTTCTATCTTGTAATCTAACCGCTTAATCGTCTCTTCGATTTCCTTTTGTTTTTCTACAAGTCTTTCTCTCTCATTGACCAAAATACTTTTCCGCGAGGACAGGGTACGATCCTCGCCCTCGATAAATAAAGCCGTATATTCTCGAAGTGCATCAATTGAGAGACCGGCATTTCTCATACATTTGATAAATTCAATCCATTGAATATCCTCTTCAGCATAATCACGAACTCCGTTTTCATCACGCCGGATCGGTCGAATTAAACCAATATTCTCGTAGTATCTGAGCGTAGCAGTAGATAAATCGAGCTGCTTTGCGGCTTGTGCTATTTTCATTGTTTTCACCCTTCTCTTCTTCTCTTACCTTATGAAATTCCTTATTCTCATCATCTCCAATTTGATAGAGAACGCAAGATGCTTTTGGCTCAATTCTTTATTTAAGGATGTTGAAAAGCTTGAAGAGGGTTCTCTATTGACTTAGAGTTCACTTTAAGACGTACAGTATAGAAGTAAAGAATCTTACTTGAAAGGATGATCAAGAATGTGTCAGACGCACCACTCAAACGTTTTAAGTGTTTCACATGCAAAAGCGAGCTTTGAACGGACAACCATTGAACGAAGAGCGCTTCGTCCACATGATATTTTAATCGATATTCAATTTAGCGGGATCTGTCATTCAGATATCCACAGTGCCTTTGATGAATGGGGCGGCGGTATTTTCCCAATGGTTCCGGGTCATGAGATTACTGGAGTCGTTGCCGCTGTTGGTGATGATGTGACGAAATTTCAGATCGGAGACCGTGTAGGTGTTGGCTGCTTTGTTGATTCCTGCGGCACCTGTGAATATTGCCAAAATGGAGACGAGCAATATTGCACGAAAGGGGTCGTCCAAACTTATAATAACCTCGATTATAACGGGGAACCGACTTACGGCGGCTATAGTCAGAAGATTGTCGTGACAGAGCGCTTTGTCGTCAGCATTCCAGATCAACTATCCCTTGATGCCGCAAGTCCTCTTCTCTGCGCTGGAATCACAACTTATTCACCGTTAAAGCACTGGAAAGCAGGGCCAGGTAAAAAAGTTGCCATCGTCGGGATGGGCGGACTCGGTCATGTGGCCATTCAATTCGCCCGTGCACTTGGCGCTGAAGTCACGGTATTGAGCCGCTCTTTGAATAAAAAAGAAGAGGCGCTGTCATTTGGTGCAAAGGATTATTTTGCTACAAGTGATCCTCATACCTTTCAGACACTAGCCGGTCAGTATGACCTCATTCTCAACACAGTCTCTGCCAATATCAATATAGACGCCTATTTGTCCCTACTTCGTGTGGATGGAACCTTGGTGAACGTCGGTGCACCACCTGAGCCAGATCAATTCCACGTCTTTTCATTGATTACTGGCCGTCGCAGCATTGCCGGTTCACTCGTTGGAGGCATACAAGAAACACAAGAAATGCTCGATTTTGCAGCTGCTCACAATATCGCACCACAAATTGAAGTGATCAACGCAAGTCAAGTTGATGAAGCGTATGAACGTGTGCTGAAAAGTGATGTGCGTTATCGGTTTGTCATTGATATTTCGACATTATGATCGGATTCTATTTTGAAAGACTAGCTCAATGGCTGGTCTTTTTTAATGGTGGATATCCTGTTTTTCTTATAGCGAGGATTCTAGAGGGTATGTTCAAAAATCATGGATAATAAAAAAACAATCACACCCAAAATTTCTTCAAAATAATCTCTCTTTTTTAGAACTAAATTTATTGACAAAAAATAAATAAACATGTTATTATTAAAAATTTGATTATTTCGGATCGATTTGTGGTACCCTTATAGTAGGTACTTAATATGGAGGTGGATGATATGTTTCAAATTGGTGATAACATTGTGTATCCAATGCATGGAGCAGGTATAATTGAAGCCATAGAAGAAAAAGAATTTTCTGATGAAAAACAACAGTATTATGTGATTAATATGTCAATCAGTCATATGAAAGTGATGATACCAACACGGAAAATGTCGGGTTCACGTATTAGACCTGTTACAGATATACTGGCATTAAACAGTGTGATACACATTTTCCAGCATGGCAAATCAGATCAAATACTGACATGGAAAGAACGGCATACAATTAATACAAACAAAATAAAAACGGGTAGCATCCAAGACGGTGCTGAAGTTGTACGTGACCTGATGCGTATGAAGAAAGAGAAAGCACTAAATGCAAGTGAAAAGAAAATGCTAGATGATGCCCATGAATTTTTGCTAAGTGAATTAGAAGTCATCAAAGGGATTACAGAAAAGCAAATAAAAAGTTTCTGTTAAGAACTCTGCCGCTCTTTTGGGCATCCCTCACCATTTTTGAATACATGTTCTCTAAGAACCTATCCACCCTTCAACTTATGAAAGAAAAAAGAATTTATTTAGGCAAATTCCGCATATTGTAAATCCAATATGCTATACTGTTGATAAACCTTTGAAGCATGAATTTTTTTACGATTACCTTGTAACATCTCCCTACTTGTACGCTGAGTAGGGTTTTTTATTGAAGAAATAATTGGAAACACAAAAAAACAGGCTCTCTACAGAGAACCTGTTTTTAAAAATGAAGATTAAGCAGTTTTTTGAACGTTAGCAGCTTGAGCTCCACGAGAACCTTGCTCTACGTCAAATGTTACTTTTTGACCTTCGTCTAAAGATTTGAATCCGTCACCTTGGATAGCTGAGAAATGTACGAATACATCGTCGCCTTCTTCACGTTCGATAAATCCAAAACCTTTTTCTGCGTTAAACCATTTTACTGTACCTTGTTCCATGTTTGTTGCCTCCTAGTGCGTTTACCACACAATGTATTATACTATCCTTGCCCAAAGTATCCTCAAGACGAAAAGTCTTTCTTCATGCTATCCTTTACGCCGAACAAAAATAATTATTCTTATTGTAACATGAATCGGAAATAATTGCAATTTTTAAATGTGTAAGGTCAAAAAATTGAGAATAGCTATTATAAAAAGTATTATAAAAAATTTGAGTTTAACATATCTTCTTTTTTAGATAACTATCCAACTTGTGCTAATGAAGATGTCCTTGATACTTGGAGCATTGATAGGAGGATGACTAACACATAGTTATTATATTAAGCGCTTCTTTACTACTTTGCAGCGTATTAATGGCTACGTTCTAAAACTTTGCTTTTCGAAAAACTACCCCTACAAGCACAATACGTTATCAAAGATTTAGTCATCCACAACAGAAAACTTAAAAAAGAAAGCCCTTTTCCTCGAATAAGGATAGAGCTTTCTAAAGTTTTTTATTTATTCAGTTAAGATTTAACTTCTTTATTTTTATCAATAGATAAGGTTACTATAACGCTAAATATGCTAATTAAAGTTCCTGCAATAGAAACAACAATAGTCAAAAAGCCGTTCGGAATAAAAAACCCTATTGGAATGAGCCCCAGAAAGGAAAGAACAATAAAACATTGGTATACACCAGATATAACCCTTACAACAAAATTACTAAAAAAAGACATAATTAACGGCGGAATGAATAAAAATGCAACTATTCCCATTGATATCATTAAGATACGAGGTTCATCAAATGAAATGACATTATCCCCAGGAGAATTTTTGGCAGCTACTAGCACTAATACTATGGACATAATTAATGTGAGCAAAATCAAAAAAAACCTTTTTAACATTATCATAACTCCTTTTTCGATAAATACTTGAAAAACCATAACCATTTTATGTTATTTAATTGAAGTATATGCAGTCAATTAGCAGAAATAATCTTATTACTTTATATCTTAAGGTTACACTAAACTTTTTATCTTCCTTAATACATTTAACATAAATGATCCAAATGTTAATTAAAATCAATCATAAAGAGATACAAAAATTTATTTAGTCAACCAATTTTTGGGCTGACACAAATCGCCTGTATTTATCATGGTTACGCATTAATTGGTCATGAGTTCCTTTACCAGTAATTACTCCTTGGTCTAAGAATATGATCTGATCTGCTTTTTTAATAGTTGCTAATCTGTGAGCTATTATTACTGTGGTTCTTTTTTTCATTAATTCTTCTAGTGAATCTTGTATTTTCCTCTCACTCTCACTATCCAAACTTGCTGTTGCTTCATCCAATAATAGGATATCAGGGTCTTTAATAAAGTTTCTTGCAATGTCAATTCGTTGACGTTGACCTCCTGACAACTTTAATCCTTTTTCTCCAATTATTGTATCATACCCTTTGTCTAACAAAGTAACAAATTCGTGGCAATTAGACAATTGAGAATATTTTATGATTTCTTCTTCACTAATTTCTTTTTTAATGCCGTACACTATATTATCTTTTATCGTGCCATTTATCATCGCGTTAGTTTGCATTACGTAGCCAATTTTATTTCGCCAATCTGATAGATTAAATTCATTAATGGGTATTCCTCCAAGTGATATGCTCCCATTGCTCAAAGGCAATTCATATAATCGTGCAATTAAATTGAAAATAGTACTTTTACCAGAACCAGACGGACCTACAAAAGCAGTAACCTTTCTACTTGGGATATCAAAAGTTATTTTATTCAAAATCTGTTTATCATCAAACTTGAAACTAACGCTTGAAAATTTCAAATTTCTATTACTGAAATCAATATTTGAAACATGTCTATTAGAATCTAGTTCTTCTTTATGTTCGAGTAATATTTCGCTCAATCTCTGGCTAGCTCCTATCGCTCGTTGGTAATCCGTAAGTAGGGTTGAAAAATTAGTAAGAGGGCCAGATAATTGTATTACATAGAAAATCATAGCTACTAGAGTACCTGCAGATATTGCCCCCGTTGAAACCCTTATACCACCAAATCCCAGAATAATTCCTATAGTCAGTAAAAGAATAAAGCTAGTTAATGGTTGTATAATTGAAATGATTTTGGCTTCTTTTAACCCTAATTTATATATTTCAAAAAGATTACTATGAGCATTTTTTAATTCTAAACTTTCAGTATTCGATATCTTTACTAAACGTATTTCGGTTAAGACACGACCTAATAATCCGCTAAAGCTAGCTGCTTCTGATTGTGCTGCTTTTGAGATTTTTCTCACCATTCCCCCTAAAGGTATAATTATGGCTAAAAATATAGGCACTATAATAAGTGTTATTAGAGTCATTTGCCAATCCATTCTCAATAAGATAATAATAGAGCCTAAAACAGTTATTATAGAAGGGATTATATTCGGTAATTTTTGAGATACAAAAGCGTTGATAACATTAGTATCTTCTGTGATACGACTCATTATTGAACCACTCTCATTATTATCAAAGAAAGGGATTTTTAATTTTATTATATGCTCCCACAGCATATAACGAATTGCCATAATCATTTTTTCTCCAATTTTACTGAGCAAATATAAACCAATACCACTCAAGACCGCATTTATTAGAAACATACATAAAAAAAGCGCTATAAATCCCAAATTAAAAGTGTTCTCAGAAAATTTATCAACAACTTTACCAGTAAATAGAGGTATAAACAAACCACTAATACTCCCTACAGATGAAATAGTTATAGCAAATAAAATTAATAATAATGGCAGTTTTATTTTACGTAATAAAAAGAATAAGGGATTTTTAGGTTTCATAATAATATCCTTTCTGCTATAGACTATCCACATTCACCACAAAGTATCTATCTTACATTTCAATCAAAAGTCATAAATAAAAAATTAAGAGTTAGACTCATATATATTAATGTTCATCACAGGTAGCTCCATATAATTAGTATTTTTTATATTACGATTAACTATCCTAATGAACCAGAACCAGAAAATATATCATTTGATAAATGATACCTCAAACCCAGATGTGTATATTTCTTTTCAATAGAATATGTATATATTTCTAACGTCTTTATGTAATCGCCATTTGTACTATGACTATAATCTTGATCAATATATTATCACGTAGTTCCTCTAAACAAACCACAATTATAAAAATATATTGTCTAATGTTGCCTGGAAGAACTCATAAAATTGTTTGACGAGATACAATATTTAAAGTATCTTAAATCCATATTTACAATCGGTCAACAGGTTAATTATTGCGTAAATCTGCACTGATGATGCTTACAGGAAGGTTGATTAAACAGAAGTTATACTAGCTGAAGATATAAGAGATTGACCTTCAATAGTTACTGTTGTTCCTACAGTATATAACGAACGAATATCTGAATTTTGAAACTTTACGATATTTCCAATTTTCTAGTTTTACACAAGGTTTTATAGTAGCAGTTCTTAAATAGAAAATAGAGTTTAAATCAATATGTTTTCACATTTTAGGAGTTATTTGTGATAGCTTTCTTAATAAAAAAGAGCACAAAAAAACCAAAGGTCTACAACCTTTGGTTTCTTAGATGCGGCCGAGAGGACTTGAACCTCCACGGGTTATTCACCCACTAGGCCCTCAACCTAGCGCGTCTGCCATTCCGCCACGACCGCGTGTATGATGTGCTCATATATTCATAAGTGCACTGTTTGAAAAACAATGCGGGTGAAGGGACTTGAACCCCCACGTCATAAAGACACTAGATCCTAAGTCTAGCGCGTCTGCCAATTCCGCCACACCCGCGTGACAATGGTGAGCCATGAAGGACTCGAACCTTCGACCCTCTGATTAAAAGTCAGATGCTCTACCAACTGAGCTAATGGCTCATCTGCTATGCAGAAAAACATATATAAAAAATGGCTGGGCTAGCTGGATTCGAACCAACGCATGACGGAGTCAAAGTCCGTTGCCTTACCGCTTGGCTATAGCCCAACGAATCAAAAAACAAAACATGACCCGTACGGGATTCGAACCCGTGTTACCGCCGTGAAAGGGCGGTGTCTTAACCGCTTGACCAACGGGCCATACAATAATGGCGGAGAAGGAGGGATTTGAACCCTCGCGCCGCTTACGCGACCTACACCCTTAGCAGGGGCGCCTCTTCAGCCACTTGAGTACTTCTCCATTATGGCTCCGCAGGTAGGACTCGAACCTACGACCGATCGGTTAACAGCCGATAGCTCTACCACTGAGCTACTGCGGAATAATAAGACATGTTTCATTATATATATGCCAGAAAAATGTGTCAAGAATTTTTAAGCGTTTCATTCCTGGCCCATTTGCGACGGCTTTTATAATTTAACATATACTAATATAACAGTCAAGCCTTTTTCCATGCCATTTGTTTAACTTGGCAGAAAGCCCCCGACCTCTTCACGTAGACCAAGGGCCTTGATGCAGCCTTCCTCAGGAGATTAAGACAGCTTAAACTTTCGCATCCACTTATAAAAAGTACTTCTTGGCACCCCTGCTAACTTCGCTGCTTCTGACACATGACCTTTTGTTTTATGCAGTGCTTCTATCACTGTTTGCTTTTGAATGCGCTCCCTAAACGTGAGTTCTTTTGGACTCTCGGTACACTCTGCTGGATGCAGCTTCTGCTTTTTCTGATCAATCGTCTCTAATACTGAAACATATTGCGATTCACCAATCCATCCGCCTTTAGGAAAGAGGACCCTTAGATGTTCAAACAGATTAAAAAGCTCTCGTATGTTTCCTGGCCAATGATACGCTTCTAGCTTACGAAAAAATGATTCAGGAAACGCCGCATTCCAGTGGTACTTCTTTTGGTAATAACGATATAAATCACGAATGTCTTCTTTTCTTTCTCTAAGCGGCGGGATGTTGATCGGATAGACATGAAGACGGTAATACAAGTCTTCTCGTATTTTTCCTTCCTTCAGTAGTTCATTCATATTACGGTGAGTCGCTGTAATGATTCGAATATCCAAAGGGATTTCGTGTGTCCCGCCGAGCGGTACGACTTTCCTTTCTTCTATCACCCGAAGAAGTGCTACTTGCATCGCATATGGGATTTCGCCAATTTCGTCTAAAAAGAGTGTTCCTTTATGAGCTTGTTCAAACTTCCCTTTAGCTCCGTGACGTTTTGCTCCTGTAAAAGCCCCTTCAGCATAGCCAAATAATTCGCTTTCTAACAGGCTTTCAGGAATGGCTCCGCAATTAACAGCAATAAACGGTCCTCTATGCCTTTCACTGGCTGAGTGAATGGCCCTAGCGGCCAGTTCCTTCCCTGTACCTGTTTCGCCCCAAATATATACATTGGCATCTGTTTGTGCCGCTCTCTTCATCTCACTGAGCGTCTGTTGAAACACCTTACTTGTTCCAGATTCCCCGGGAAATTGAGCAAAAGAAACGGTGATGTTGCTTTTCGCTGCTTCTTCAAGGGAAAGGGACATGCCCAGCATCTTTCCATCTTGCTCTGATTGAATGATCTGCGTTCCCCGGATAACAAATGGATGACCCTTAAGCCGCTCGACATCCATTCCGTACCAGTCAGAAAATCGTTCTCTAATCGACCTGCTTGCAGAAACAATTTGCTTTTTTTCATTACAGACCACATACGGTTCGTCTGCTTCCACCTGCTGGAGACAATGAGTGATCAGCTCCATCTCTCTCCTTTTTTGCTGGACTTGAATTTCTCTCTCTATGGCATAAGCAACTGTTGAAGCCATTCCAAGCATAAAAGGGTGCTTGTTATCCGCCATACAGGAGATATCAATCACCCCTATGATCGTACCGTCTGCATCACGAATAGGAGCGGCTGAACAACTCCAATGGTGAGAGGCGACAGAAAAATGCTCAGTTCCGTTGATCGTCACAGCTTCCCCGATGACGAGTGCCGTTCCAATAGCGTTCGTGCCTACATCTGTTTCGGTCCAGCGCGACCCCTCCATAAAATTAATTTTTCTTGCTTCTACCATCGTTCTTTGGCTTCCTGTCAGACTTAGCACATAACCGTCTGCATCGATAAGTAAGGCCAGCATGTCAGATTCTTTTAATTGCTGACTGATTTTATTTAAGTAAGGAAGAGCAGCATTGAGGAATAATGAGTATTTCTTTTTTTGGGCACTGAATAATTCCTTTTCTAACAACGACTGTCCTTTATCTAAATACGGATTAACATTTGCCTGTTTACACCTGTGCCATGATTCCATCACTCTCTTATTCAGACGAGACTGATCAAGCAAACCTTCACGAACAAAACGTTTCCACGTATTTAAATAACAAGGCGTCGGATTCATTCCATCCTCTCCTCTGGGGGCTTTTTATTCATTATAGATAATTATAAAAGCGCTTTCAATTAACATTGGCTAACCCAAGAAGTCAATCGGATAGAAATAGAGTCTTTTTCAGCAGTGCACCGCTCGTCCCATTGTTTGCAGCAAGGCTTCGTGTATCGCCTCTGAAAGTGTCGGATGTGCCGCAATAAACTGCTCTAATGTATCAGCGGTCAGCTCTGTATGCATCATCACCGCCGCTTGTCCAATCAGTTCTGTTGCATTCGGTCCAATGATTGATACACCTAAAATTTCTTGATATTGCGGTTCTACAATGACCTTTACTTGACCGGCTGGTTGATTTAATATTAACGCTTTTCCATTTGCAGAAAATGCACATGTCCCTATCCGAATCTCCTCATATTGTTTTCTAGCACTCTCTTCATTTAAACCAACACTGGCGATTTCTGGAGAGGTGTAGAGGCATCTTGGAATCACTTGTTCATTGACTTTTACATGTTCACCTGATGCATGGGATGCCGCAACCGTTCCTTCATGAAAAGCAGTATGAGCAAGCTGGACCCCACCTGTCACATCACCGCACGCATAGATATGCGGGAGATTGGTTTGCATATGTTCATTGACGTAGATTCCGTTTCTGTCAAATTCAATGCCGACCTGATCAAGATTCAACTCTCCAAGCTGCGGAGTTCTGCCAATTGCCACTAAGCAACGATCAGACTGGATTTCACACTGCTCTCCTTGATTTTTCTCTACCACTACTTTTCTTGAAGAAGAATCAAGCTGTTTGACTGCGGCGGACGTCAAAATGTCTACACCCGTTTCTTCAAGTTGCTCGTGAAGACATTGTGCTATATCACGATCTTCTTCAGGTAAGATGTGCACCGCTCGCTCAACCATGACAACTTTTGTCCCCATTCTGCTAAATATGCTTGCAAACTCACAGCCGATCACCCCTCCCCCAATAATACAAAGCGAATCTGGTATCGAAGAAAGTGACATGGCATCCTTGCTGTGAATGATCCATTCCCCATCAAAAGGTGCAAAAGGTAAAGCAGCAGGCGCTGCCCCTGATGCAATAATGATTTGTTTTGCTTGAATGATTTCAGACTTCCCTTCACTTTCTACCAATAGCTCGTGTGCCGATAGAAATGACGCCTTCCCATTCAACACGCTGATTTTGTTTTTATTCATCAAGTAGCGAACGCCATCAGTTAGTTGCTTGACGACAGACTGTTTCCGTTTTTGAACGACATCCCATTGGATGACAGGCTCATGTTCTGGAAGCTCAATTCCAAAATGTACAGCCGATTTCACATGCTCAAACATATCGGCGCTTTGCAAAAGCGCTTTCGTCGGAATACAGCCTTCATTGAGGCAGGTACCCCCCAGCTGACCTTGATCAATTAACACAACCTCCCTGCCAAAACGGGCGGCTGTTATGGCCGCCACATAACCTGCTGGTCCGCCTCCTATAATGACCAGTGTCATGATACGTTCACCTTCTTCCTATAAAAGAATGGATATTGGTTCTTCTAAATATGCTTTGACCGTTGATAAAAATGCGGATGCCGGCGCTCCGTCCAGCACGCGGTGATCAAACGTAAGACTGAGTGGCAGGATGGTCCCTTTGCACAATTCATCCTCTCGATAAACAGGGGTTTCATACATTGTTCCGACGCCAAGGATACCGGCTTCCGGCGGATTCAAAATCGGAGTGAAATGCTCTACACCATATGCACCTAGGTTGGTGATCGTAAAGGTAGAGCCTTCGATTTCATCGTGAAGAAGTTTGCCTTCACGTGCTTTTTTGCCATACAATTTGATGGTCTTCGCTAGCTCAATGAGCGCTAGTCTCTCCGCATGTCGAATAACTGGCACAGCTAAGCCGTTTTCTAAAGCAGCAGCTATCCCAAGATGAACACACTCAAAAGTTTCCACTCTTTCATTTTGATATTGACTGTTCATCGCAGGGTGTTTGAGTAATGAAAGGATCGTTGCTTTGGCTACAAAATCGGTCATGGTCAATTTTGTCTCGTGACGGGCTATGGCTGTTTCATTCAGCTGTTGTTGTAAGTTTGTAAGTTTTGTCACGTCCGCTTTCATCGTAATGGTTAATTGTGCACTTGTTTGCAGGCTTTCCATCATTCTTGAGGCAATTGTTTTCCGCATCGTGTTAACAGGTTGATGCTCTGTCTCATTTTGTTTTTTCTCTGCCCGTTCAGGAAGCGCATGAAGCACATCCGCTTTCGTAATTCTTCCCCCCGGTCCTGTCCCCACCAGCGTATCAATGTCTAGGTTTGCGCTATTCGCAATTTTACGAGCAACAGGGGAGATTTTCTTTCTCTCTTTCTTTGGTTTTGACTGGACGTCTCTTTCTTTCTTTTCCTCCACCTGTTCATTTCCTTCACCGATATAGCAAATGACCGTGCCAGGCGGTACACCTTCTCCCTCAGACACTTTTATATCCAATATGGTTCCTTCAGCAGGTGATTCGATCTCCATTTCAATTTTTTCGGAGTTGATGCTTGCAATGCTTTCCCCTTTATTTACGGTCTCACCGACCTCCTTATTCCAGACAGATACCGTTCCTTCTTTCATCGACATACCCAATTTAGGCATCACAACTTCGACAGCCATCTCCCTCTCTCCTTTCTTTAGTTCAAGATCTTGTCATGACTCTTGCCAATCATCTCTAATACGGTGTTCACAACCTTATCAGGTGTCGGCAGATATATATCTTCAAGAGGTGGTGAAAATGGTACTGGTGTATGAGGAGCCGTCACTTTTTTGATTGGAGCGTCAAGTAAATCGAATCCTTTATCTGCAATCAAAGAAGAGATATCTGCGGCAATTCCGCACCTTGGATTTGCTTCATCCACAATGACAAGCCGATTTGTTTTTTCTACCGAAGTCAGAATGGCCTCTTCATCGAGCGGCGACAAGCTTCTTGGATCAATCACTTCCGCTTCAATACCTTGAGCAGCTAACTCTTCTGCCGCTTCGAGTGCTGTATGCACTTGTTTGCCTACTGCAAAGATGGTTACATCAGAACCCTCTCTCTTCACATCTGCTTTACCAAGCGGCAATGTGTAATACCTCTCCGGCACATCTCCTGTGATATTGTAAAGCGTCTTGTCTTCAAAAAAGATGACAGGGTCCTGATCCTCGATGGCTGCCAGCAGCAGCCCTTTGGCATCATAAGGTGAAGAAGGCACAACTACTTTTAATCCAGGAATGCTTGTAAATAACGCATACAAACTTTGCGAATGCTGGGCTGCTGCTCTAAAACCCGCCCCATGTGTCGTTCTAATCGTGATCGGCACCTCTGCTTTTCCGCCAAACATGTATCGAAATTTTGCTCCTTGATTCAGCACTTGGTCCAGACAAGTACCGATAAAATCATTAAACATAAGTTCCGCAATTGGTCTTAGCCCTGTTGAAGCAGCTGCCATGGCCGCGCCTACATAGCCAGCTTCACTAATCGGTGTGTCTAGGACACGCTCACGTCCAAACTCCTGTACGATTCCTTTTGTTACTCCAAGAACTCCGCCCCATGCTTCATCATCCTGTAAGTGATCTACATGAGCGCCTCCCGCAACATCTTCCCCCATTAAAATGACATCTTCGTCTCTTCTCATTGCCAGTTTAATCGCTTCATTCAAAGCACTAGACATGCTGATTTCTCTTGTCATTTTCCTCTCCCCTTTCTGATTTATTGATACGAAACATACACATCGGTCAGTAATTCGGTATGATCTGGATATTCACTTTCTTCACTGAATCTAACGGCTTCATCTATCGCTTCTGCTACAGCCGCTTCAATACTTGATATCTCCTGATTCGTCAGCAGCTGCTTCTTTAATAATTCATTTTTAAAAAGAGCGATGGCATCTTTCTCTTCTTGGTGTTCTGCTTTTTCTTGATTTGTTTTGTAGCGCTGGGCATCTCCTTCAAAATGTCCATAATTCCGATATGTCATGCATTCAATCAATGTCGGACCTTCTCCATTTTTTGCTCGTTCTATCGCTTGTTCTGCTGCTTGATAAACGGCTGTCACATCTTTTCCATCTACTTGAATACCCGGAATGCCATAACTGGCGGCTCGATCCACGATCGATTTGCAGCTTGAAGCATAGGAAAATGGCGTCGCTTCCCCGTAACCATTGTTTTCTGCGATGAAAATGACAGGCAGTTTCCAGATGGCGGCGAGATTGATTCCTTCGTGAAAAGTCCCTTGATTGTTTGCACCATCCCCAAAAAAGCAAACGCTTACATTGTTTGTCTTTTTATATTTAGCCGTGAGGGCTGCCCCGCACGCAAGTGGAAAGCCGCCTCCAACAATTCCGTTGGCACCGAGCATTCCTTTATCAAAATCTGCAATGTGCATGGATCCACCTTTTCCTTTACAAAGACCTGTGGCTTTTCCATAGATTTCTGCCATCATTCCTTTTAGATCACAGCCCTTAGCGATACAATGGCCGTGGCCGCGGTGTGTACTTGTAATACTGTCTTGTTCATTCAGATGAGCGCAGACTCCTACAGCAACAGCTTCTTCGCCAGCATAAAGATGGACAAAACCTGGTAAGATCCCTTTTGTAAAAAGCGTGTGTACTTGATCTTCAAATTGGCGGATTTCCTGCATTTTTTGATACATCCAAACGGCTTTTTCTTTTGTGAGTGCCATTTCCATATGGTAAAACCTCCTATCTTTTTTTGCTTGCACTTATATACAAGCAAAAAACGTGCCAACATCATGGCACTTGAAAACTTAGGTTTTGAACGATTCACACCGATCAAAAAAGAGACAAAATGAGACTTGCGTCTCTTTTTGTCTCAATATGTCTACTTCATCTCCTACATATCACGATGATCAGTTCCATTGGCCACAAAAAAAGCATCCCATAAAGGAATGCTTTTCATTCTGTATCGATTGTACGCTGCCATTTTAATTTTCCTTTGCAGACGCCGCATACATAGCGAGAGGTATCAAATCGTCTTTTCCTGATAAAATACTGACCGCATCCTGTGCAGACATATTCATGACGTTTCTGTACACGCCGTTTATTTTGTACCGTCTTTAGCGGTGTACAAAAACGCGGGGCTCCTACTTGTTCTAATAACTCTTTAAAGGAACGGTCACGATGCTGATAGCCCTTCCCCTCAAGGTGCAGATGATAATGACACAGTTCATGCTTAATGATACCGATCAATTCGTCTCTTCCATGCTCCTCTAAATATCGGCGATTTAACTCAATATTGTGTGTACCAAGCAAATATCTTCCGCCTGTCGTTTTGAGACGGTCATTAAAAACAGCTTGATGGCGGAATGCCTTACCAAAGAACTGCTCAGAAATATGCTCTGTTAACTGCTGTAACTCCCTCTCCTTCAATCAAGATCGTTCCTTTCTATAAAAACCTCGAACGGGACAATTTCCCCTTTGCATACATTGAAGGTACACCCACTGTTTCGATCAAAGGAGGAATGGGCGATGCCCAACTGGCTGAAAAATCAGATGCAGAAGGCATTTTTTGAAAAAAATCATTACCAAATCAAATTGCTGAATCAATGCTGGTACTTCTACAGAAAAAAACATTCAGTCACATCAAGGCACACCCCATCCTAAGGTGCGCCTCGTTTTTTGTTTACTCTGGTTTCAGCATGGAGAGGGCAACGCGGCCTTTTACCTGGTCAACGGAGTCCACCCATACAGTTACAATGTCACCAACTGATACAACGTCAAGCGGATGCTTCACAAAACGGTTGCTTAGCTTTGAAATATGTACAAGCCCGTCCTGCTTTACACCAATATCAACGAATGCGCCGAAGTCTACGACGTTTCGCACCGTTCCTTGCAGCTCCATTCCTTGCTTCAAGTCCTCCAATTTCAACACATCTGTTTTCAAAAGAGGTTTTGGGACTTCATCGCGCGGATCACGCTCAGGTCTTGTCAGCTGATCGATGATATCCTGAAGTGTAATGATACCAATATCAAGCTGCTCTGCTGCTTCGTCCAGTTTGACCTCTGCAATTTTCTCCTTTAACTGCTCTGTGCCAAGATCGTCTGGCGTCATCTTGATCATGCGTAAGAATTGTTTTGTTTCTTTATAGCTCTCTGGGTGAATGCCTGTACGATCAAGTGGATCTTGTCCGTCTGCGATGCGCAGGAAGCCGATACACTGCTCATAAGTCTTAGCACCAAGTCTTGGAATATCCTTGAGCTCTTTTCTGCTTGTGAATCTCCCAATCTCTTCGCGGCGCTTGATGATATTTCCTGCGACAGCTTTTGAAAGACCTGACACATATTGCAGCAGCGCCTGTGAGGCCGTATTGACGTTCACACCGACTTGGTTGACGACAGTCTCCACCACGAAGGTTAACGAGCTGTTTAATTGCTTTTGGCTCACGTCATGCTGGTATTGGCCCACCCCGACAGACTTGGGATCAATTTTCACAAGCTCTGCTAAAGGATCTTGTAATCTTCTAGCAATTGATATGGCACTTCGTTCTTCGACTTGCAGGTCTGGAAACTCTTCTCGCGCCAGTGCAGACGCAGAGTATACACTTGCCCCTGCTTCATTCACGATTAAATAGGACACCGGCTGATCCAGCTCTTGAATCAGGTCTGCGATGAATTGTTCGGTCTCTCTTGAGGCTGTTCCATTTCCAATCGCAATGACTTCAATGTTTGATGATTGAATGATCTCTTTCACTTTTTGTTTGGCTTCCGCTTTTTTCTGCACAGGCGGGTGCGGGTAAATGACGCCAATATGATGGACTTTGCCCGTATCATCCACGACGGCTAACTTACAGCCTGTACGAAATGCAGGGTCGACTCCTAGTACACGCTTCCCTTTCATCGGCGGCTGAAGAAGCAGTTTTCTTAAGTTTTCAGCAAAAATATGAATCGCTTGCTCTTCTGCCTTTTCTGTCAGCTCTTTGCGTATTTCTCGTTCGATTGAAGGCTGAATGAGGCGCTTATAGGCATCATCAATTGCCGCTTCAATAAACGGTCTCGCCGTCGTCTGCTTGCCTTTTATGACTTGCTTATCGAGATAGAAACGAATATTTTCAGCAGGTGGTTCGATGGCTGCCTTTAAGATGCCTTCTTTCTCTCCACGATTGACCGCTAGTACACGGTGGGGCACTATCTTTTTGATGGGCTCTTGATAATCGTAATACATTTCATAGACGTTTTTCTCATCGCTCTCGATGTCTTTTCCTGATGTGACCAGACTGCCCTTTTGGTACGTTTCACTGCGAATCCATTTCCGCATATCAGGATCATCAGCCAGCTGTTCAGCAATGATGTGCTGCGCGCCTTCAAGTGCCTCGTCTACACTTCTTACTTCCTTTTCTTCGTTGATAAAAGAAGCAGCCTTCTTCTCGATCTCATCGCTTGGCAGCGCGAGTACATATTCCGCCAGCGGCTCGAGCCCTTTTGCTTTGGCTACATTCGCCTTTGTTTTACGTTTTTGTTTGAATGGCCGGTATAAATCTTCGACCTCTTGCAGTTTATGAGCTTGTTCAATTTTTTGTTTTAATTCATCCGTCAGTTTGTCTTGTTCAGCGATTAAGCGAATGACTTCTTCTTTTCGGTTCATGACATTTTGGATATATGTATAGCGCTCTGAAATGGTTTGAATTTGCACCTCATCCAGTGAGCCTGTCTGCTCTTTCCGGTAACGGGCAATAAACGGGACGGTGTTGCCATCCTCTAAGAGCTTGATGACACTTTCAATTTGTTTTGTTGAAAGCTTTAATTCTGTTGCAATTTGTTTCAATAAAAAGTCAGATGTCTTCATACTTTGCATCCTCTCACTGTGTCTTCTCTTTTAGTGTATCAAAAAAACCGGCAAAACAGAAAAAAGGTCAGCTATTTTACATGAGCTGACCAAGTACATAGGTGAGATCGTCTTTCTTGTCTTGTGTGTATGTTTCAAGCTGTTTGGCAATGTCTGCAACTGAATGACTATGCTTTAAACACATTCTCATGTTTGGCACATTCAGTCCGTCTGAATACATAATGAATGTCGATCCTTTTTCGTAGGAATAGGTGTAAGTTTTATATTTTCTAGGTTTCCCTGATAAGTATCCTGATGTCGGAAGTGGATAAATATAGTCGCCAGAAGGGGCATTCAAGATAAACCGAATATTACCAACCGAACAATAGGTAAATTGCTGCTGGGAAAAATTCACCTTTAAGATCGCAACTGTGGCCCCGCGTTTATTTTTCATAGCCTGATTGCATCTGTCGATGAGGGTCGTCATATCCTCATGTCCATATTCTTCGACAATTTCGCTGACTAAAGAAGATGATTCATTGGCGAACTGACCGCTGCCTAATCCGTCTGCCACAGCACAAATTAGTTCTTCATCATCTGCTTTAATAAAAAAACTGTCCCCGCAGCATGATTTCCCTTCTTTATTCGATTGATAGATAATAGCATTCACATGCTCATGCTGTTCAATCTGCTTCATTACCCTAGCTCCATAGACGCATCTTCTGATAATGCATCTCGTAGCTTTTTAACTGCCTTCCGTTGCAGTCTCGATACATGCATTTGGGATATCCCGAGTAAATCGCCTGTTTCTTTCTGACTCTTATTTTGTAAATAAGTCAGATTGATAATCTCTTTTTCTCGATCTGTCAGAACATGAAGCACACTCTCAAGCATCATTTTTTGGTTTACACGTTCGTAGCCCTCTTCTTGTGAGCCGACAACGTCTAAAATGGTGACTGTACTTCCTTCAGAATCAGCCTCTACGCCTTGGTCAACAGACAGCGCTTGATAGCTTTTGCCCATCTCCATGGTTTCCAGTACTTCTTCCTCTGTGACATCTAGGTATTCTGCAATTTCTTGAACTTTAGGTGACTTTTGCGTCTCCGTTGTCAGATGATCAACTGCCATCTTGATTCTTGGTCCAAGCTCTTTGATTCGCCTTGGTACATGGACACTCCATGTTTTATCTCGTAAAAAGCGTTTGATTTCTCCGATGATGGTTGGAATGGCAAAGGCTTCAAATGATTTACCGACGAGCGGGTCATATCGCTTAATAGCGCCGAGTAAACCAATCATTCCAACTTGTCTGAGATCTTCATGAAAGCTTTTTCCTTTGGAATATTTTTTTGCCAGCATATCGACCAAGTTTGTATAGCATTCGACCAGCGTGAGCTGCGCCTGCTCATCTTGATTGGATTGATAGCTTTGGATGAGACGATCCACTTCATCTTTAGTTAGTTTCATAGTTTTGGATGGTTGTGTCATGGTCAACTCGCTCCCTGTTTAAAAACTTTGTCATCGCAACGGTAACTCCGGAGTTTGCTTGCACCTCGACTTCATCCATCAATGTTTGCATTAAGTATAAACCAAGACCTCCTTCTGCCAATTGATCGACCGTATGAGCAGATGTGTACGGTCCTAGGTCTTCCTGCTTTTGCTTAAAGTCAAAGCTACCGCCTTTGTCCGCGACAATGATTTCTAGACGATCCTCGTAGACAAGAAAGCGAACAGCTACCTCTCCATCTTCGCCATGTTCACCTTTGTAGGCATGCTGAACTGCATTTGTACAAGCCTCACTGACGGCAATTTTTAAGTCTTCAATCTCTTCGTAAACATAGCCCATTCGACTTGCTACGCCTGAAAGAGTCAGGCGAATGATGCCTACGTATTCTGGTTTCGCTGGGATTTTCATCTCGATTAGATCTACTGATTCGTTCATTGTACCCCACCCTCTGTCTTTGCAGAAATGTCAATGATGTCCTTTAGTCCAGTAATTTCAAACAACCTTACAAGCCGATCTGACAAGTTCTCAAGCTTTAATGTTCCACCTGCTTTTTGAGCCGCTTTAAACAGCCCAACAAATACACCTAATCCTGTACTATCCATATACGTAACATCCTTCAAACAGATTTCAAGATGCTCTCCCGCCTCGGCTTTAGGCATGAGCGTTTCTCTTAGCTCAGGTGCGGAGTACACATCGATTTCTCCGCTGACACTAATTTTCGTTTTTTGATCTATTTGATGCTCTTTCACTGTCATATTCATTATGCATTCACCTCGAAATTCTTGTTTCCTAGAATTTTATATACCCGCATCTTCACTTTCTAAACCTTTCTTTTGAGCACAAGTAAAGTGAAGTCATCGTGAAGCTGAAAATCTTGCAGCTTGAGTAAGCTGGCATAGATGGCATCGACCATTTCCTGAGCTGAGTAGGATAGGTGCTCTGCTATAAGCGCTTTGATATCCTCCCGCTCTAAGAAACCGTCCTCTGACTTAGATTCTGTGACACCATCAGAGAATAAGATCACCATATCTCCTGCGTCCAAGTGCTTCTCATACTGCTTGTAGTCAAAGTCTGGTGCGATTCCAAGGACAAGTCCTCTAGCATCTAAATCGTAAAATTGATTCTCTTTTTTGCAATAGAAAAAGCCCGGCTCATGACCAGCCGATGCGTATTTAAATTCATGTGTTTCTGTATTATAGCTGCCATAGAACATGGTGATAAACATGCTTGGGTCTACGTTTTGTTCGACAACACGATTAAGGGTTTTTAGGACCTTTGTTGGGCCGCTCCCTGACTCCGGCAAGGAATCCATCGCATACTTAATCATCGACATACAGAGCGCAGCCGGGATGCCTTTCCCAATCACATCTGCGATCGCGATATTGATTGTATCGTGATCGGTGACAAAGTGAAAATAATCTCCACTCATCTGTTTTGCCGGCACACTAATGGCACCAATATCAAAGGTGTCACCTTCTGGTATTTTCGTTTCCAGAAGGGTTTGCTGAACATTTGCAGCAATTTCAATCTCTGATTTAATTTCTTGCTGGATGCCTCTGAGTGTTAAATGTTCCTGGTAGGCAAGTCCGTACCCAATCATGACTTCAATTAAGAAGTCTAGTGAATGAAAGACATCTTCCGGCAAATCAGGGTATAGCTCCTGAATCACTTTTCGGTGAACACTCACTATTTCTTCAGGAGGTATTTGATGCTCAATGGTTTTTCGGCTAAATTTTTGAGCTTGATAAAGCGATGTTTCAGTTAGATCACTGATATAACGACTGAGCAGCTGATGATACCGCTGCTCCATTACCTCCTTAAAATCCATGGTTTCCCTCCTAGCGAAGCCACTTGACAGCTTGTATCTCCGTTCCTTGTTCTTGTGTAGAATCTAATTTAAAATCATCCATCAGTCTTCTGACTCCCGGAAGACCTGCTCCGAGTCCGCCTGATGTAGAAAAACCGTCTTCCATCACTTTACGTATATCCATGATGCCAGGTCCTTCATCGGCTGCAATGATTTTGAGTCCACGCTTTCCGCGCTCCATCACTTCTTCTATACAAATCTGACCTTTACCAGCGTATAAATAGATGTTTCGTGCTAATTCAGAAATAGCCGTCGTAATTCTTGCTTGGTCAACTGTTCCAAAGCCTAATTCTTTAGCAACATTTCGTCCCAGTTGTCTTGCCGCAACTATGTCCCATTCCGTCAAAATTTTCACACAGGATTGGTCTTTCATATCTATTCCCCCAATTCCCGCTTCAATGTCTCAAGCCCTTGTTCAAGATCTAATGCTGTCTGAATTTCTTCCAGTGATATACCAAGTTCAATGAGTGTTACAGCGACTGCCGGCTGTATTCCTGTTAATACAACTTTTGCCCCCATGAGCTTTGACATCGTGATGACATCGCCTAATACTTTTGCGATAAATGAATCGATCATATCAACAGATGTTAGGTCAATGACAACGCCGTTCGCTCCTGTTTCATGAATTTTATTCAGCAAATCTTCTTGAAAGTGAAGGGCTGTTTGGTCATCAAGCTCCCACTGTATCGAAATTAGAAGACAATTATATAATTTTAAGATTGGAATCTTCGGGTGATTTCTCACTGGGTTTCCCCTCCAATGAAACAATTTTTCGATTTGTCATTTCTAAAGCAGTTTGAATTCCTTTTTGAAGGGTATTCTTTGTTGTAACTTGAGATAAATCAATTCCAAGGGTGACGATGGTTTGGGCGATTTCTGGACGAATACCGACCAATAAGCATTTTGCACCTACTAATCTCACAGCCTCTGACGCTTGAATGATATGGTGTGCCACCATTGTATCGACGACAGGTACACCGGTGATGTCGATTAAGACCACCTGTGACCGATGCTTCACAACGCCATTTAACAGATTCTCCATGATCTTCTTCGCACGGTCTGTATCAATTGTTCCGACAAGAGGCATGACAGTGATGTGCTCAAACACCGGAATCAGCGGAGCAGAAAGTTCTTGTAACGCAATTTTTTGAAGGTTGACGGTTTTCTCCCATGAGATGGAGTAGTGATTCAATATTTCGTTATGAACTGGTGAGATGAACCGATCAATTTCCCATATGAGCTCATTACTTCCTTGTTCAGTATTTTTGTCACTGTTCATTTTGTGATATAAGTGTGAACGGATTTCCGTTAGCCCTTTTGCCAGTAACTTAAGTGATATACCCATTTGTACAATTTTTAAAGCAAAAGATTGCACTTTTTCTTCAAAATCCTCAGCATTCGCCTCTGAAAGGGATGCTAGAATAAGCTGGACATATTCGGAACAAATCGTTTCATACATTTTATCGTTTAGCATCATGTCCGTTTCTTCTTCTCCGAGTCGTTTGAAGATGTCAGTCCATTCTTTTTCTAATTCCTTTTGGTGCGCTCTCGCAAAAGCTAACACGATATGATTCGACATATTTTACCCCCTACATACATAAAAAACAATAACTTTCATTCTCTCTCCATTATAGCCTTAATAAAAAATGAACACAAAAAAAAGTTGCTCACAGGAGAGCAACCAAATATCACCATATTAAAAATCAATAAGAGCCAAACTAACTTGTAAGGCTTCATCAACCTTCTCCATCATCTCATCATCAAGATGTGTGATTTTATCTGTCAATCTTTGTTTATCGATTGTACGAATCTGTTCCAAAAGAATGACAGAATCTCGTTCAAAGCCGTAGCGCTTTGCATTGATTTCGACGTGAGTCGGTAATTTCGCTTTTTGTATTTGGGCTGTTATGGCTGCAACGATAGCAGTCGGGCTGAAGCGATTTCCAATGTCATTTTGAATCACCAATACTGGGCGAACCCCGCCCTGCTCGGAGCCAACAACAGGAGATAAATCAGCAAAGTAAACATCACCGCGTTTAACAATCAAATGTTTAACCCCCGCTGACTAATCGCTCAACTGTATTCTCAGCCTCAAACTCTGCGTATTGTGCCTCTGAAGAGATATTCAGATTAATTTTCGCCATCTCCATGTAGCCGCGTCTCATCGATTCACGATTTTGTCGAATATTACGTTCACGAATATACGTTTTTGTCGCTCGGTAGATCAATTCATTTCTTGTTACCTTATCCTGCTCTGCTACTCGTTCGATCTCAGACATTAAAGTCTCCGGCAGTCGAATCTTCATTTCGTTTGTTGCGCTGGATTCAGACAAAAAACATACACCTCCACAAAACTTACGGATACCGTATCGATCCATTCCAAGACTAATCATACCATTATTCAATGCACAAGCAAAGCTGTTTTTTCATGATTTCTTATTAGAACATGAAGCGGCTCGCCACCCGTAAATCAAGATGATAATGGAGTTCCTCTTTCCCATTATACGCTTTTTTCCGAAAATCATACGGTATTTCCAAAATCTCTAAAAAAGGGAGAATGTTTACCCTACTTTTGTCGAATAAAAAAGAACGAAGTCAGTTTGACCATCGTTCTTTTGAACACTGTTTATAAAAAGCTTGGCCCGCTTTGAAGCAGCGGATTCCGTACATGCACTCTTTTGCCGTCCTCCATATATACTCTTGGGATGCGGTGGCCAATCGAGCAAGTGACTTCATAGTTAATGGTTTCAAGCCTTTTTGCGATTTCATCGACTGATACCATGTCTCCCCCTTGCTTACCAATTAAAACGACCGGCTCCCCTACTGGAAGATTGTCTTTCAGTTCAATCATGAATTGATCCATGCAAACCCTTCCTGCGATCTTCCGGCGCTTTCCGCCAACGAGCACTTCCGTTCCTGCCAGCTTCCTGATCCACCCATCTGCATAGCCGACTGGAACCGTGCCGATCCACGTATCTTGATTGGCTGTATACGTCGCCCCGTAGCTGACACTCTCACCCTTTTGAATGTGCTTCACATGGGCAAGCTTTGTATGAAGAGACATGGCTTCTTCCAGCTTGAAAGGCAATTCATCCTTGATTTCTTCTGACGGTGACAGCCCGTACATACTGATGCCGAAGCGAACCATATTAAACAAAACGTCTTTAAACCTTAGACCTGCTGCACTGTTGGCGCAATGAACGAGCAGCTTGTCCGTATGAAGCGGCTCGAGCAATGTTTGAAAGGTATCGACCTGCCGATCAAAGTAGGCCTCATCCTTTTCATCTGCTGTCGCAAAGTGAGTAAATACGCCTTCCAGCTGTAAATAAGAGTGTTCACTGACAAGCTTTTTCACTTCGTTCACTTGCTCTATCGTTTTCACACCTAATCGGTTCATTCCGCTGTCTATTTTCAAATGAAAACGTATAGGTTGTCCCATCTGCCCTTTCATCATTGTGGTGACTTCTCTCAGCCAATCGATGGAGTAAGCGGTCATGATGACATTGTATCGAACGGCGGCTTTGACATATTCCGGCGGTACGGCGCCGAGTACAAGAATCGGTGCTTTGATGCCTTTATTTCTTAAAGAAACGGCCTCATCTAAAAAGGCTACGGCTAATAAGTCTGCTCCTGCTTTGAGGGCAGCTCTTGCCACTTCTATATCTCCATGTCCATATGCATTGGCTTTCACCACAGCCATCAGTTGAACACTTTGACCAATATGATCTTTCATATGTGAAACATTATGCTTAATTGCTGTTAAATTAATTTCTGCCCATGTGTCTCTATAAAAGGCATTTGTGTCCATCCGTCACACTTCCCTATTGAATGATTCAATACCTTCATTATGATACTAAAAATCAAGAATAATGTGAAACAAATCAAAAAACATCAGCCCTTGCATAGGGCTGATGTTTCATTTCCAAGGCTCTCGCCTGAGATATTTATTTATTTAGCTGACTGGCCTTCTACACTCTTTGCAACCATCAAGAGCTCTTCCTTCGATAGATCACTTGAAGAAATCAAGTAGTCCACTCCGTCAGATGTCCATGAAAGGGATTGATCTGTGAGAACCCCAACTGTCATGCCAAGGTCGACTGGCTCGCCGTTCATCGTCACAGGCGTAGATGCTTCAGCTACTCTCGCTTTTTCCTGAATGAGTGTGAAGGATTTCTTACCGCCATACGTCATCACATAACGTTTCCCAGCATCTGTCATCATTTCTTTCTCTTCCATCTTCTTCACGCCCTCTGGCATATCAACTGGCGTTTTCACCGCAAAGCTGTCAGATGAGTCTGCACTTGTGGCTACATCCATTTGAGAGAGTGTCATGTTTTTCTTCTCATCAAATGCATCTTTGTCAAAGGATTTATTGAATTCAAAGTGAGAGAATTCCACTTTCACCATTGGCTTTTTGTCGCTATCCAGTACTTTCACACTGGCAGGCGCCATTGTTTTTTTATGAAAGGTAATCTCTTGGGTAGGCAGCATTTGGTTGTGCTGATAATTGGTTTTGGTTTCGAACACATACTTTGAATCTTTCGCTTTGAACTGAGCTGCACTGTCATTTTTAATGTCCTTCACGAGTGACTCAAATAAGTAGACCTGACTGCTATTATTTGGCCAATCACTGTGGAAACGGAAGCTCTTGTTCAATGAAGGTGTCAGCACAAACACACCATTGCCATTTCTTAAAATGACTTGACTCTGATCCTTTTTCGGATTTTCTAAATAGACACGGTAAAGTTCCGGCTTCTTGTACCAAATTTCTACTCGATACTCCTGCGGGTCATTTCCTGTCTCAATGGTCATTTTTGCTTTGGCTTTGTATGATGTCATTTCCTCTGCCTTTTTGTTTAAATCTCCAACGATATCCTGCTGAGATTTTTGACCGCATGCGGAGAGAATCAGTACAAAAAGGATTCCCGTTACAAGCAAAACAAAGCTTTTTCTCACCCTTTTCAACCCCTTCGTTAATTGTGTTAAAAGGAAGAAACCGCTTGTTTGACTTTAACAGTACGCCTCAAGAGTTAACTGTGTACCGCGAACCATCAAAGCCTGTTAGCAACTCGCCCTTCCTTATCGCACTACCCAATATATGAAGGGGGGACAAACAATATGCAGACTAGCTTGACAACCTTTCAATTAAAACTTGTGCAGCAGCATATTCTTTCGTGTGAGTGATGGACACATGAACCTGGTCGCCCATCGTTTTCTTGCTTTTGATGAAAGGTTTTCCATGTTCGTCTTTCTGGATTTCCAAGTCATGAAAGCTTAAATGCCGGCCGATTCCCGTTCCGTAAGCTTTAGCGAAAGCTTCCTTTGCTACAAACCTTCCCGCCAAAAATTCCAGCTGCCTCTTTTCACTGAGTTCGTTAAAGATGTCTTGTTCACTTAACGTTAAAATTCGTTCTGGTAAACGAGGCTGTCTGTTAAGCACTCGCGCGAGCCGGTTGATTTCTACAATATCAATGCCTATTCCTTTAATCATGAGGTACCTCCTATGATACTCGTACTAATTTGGATGTTCTCTTCATAAACGTGTTACTATAAACTTACCATTATCTAGTCAAAAGGGGTTTGTTATGTTTATTCGAACGGAGAGCTTTCAACAATTTATTAGATCGTATCCAATCGTAACAACGATCCTTGCTTTGCAAATTGGTCTGTGGCTTATATTTGCGATTCCTATCCCTCTTATACAGCTTGGTCACGACCATCTCGTCGGTTTCAATTATGGGGTAGCTGCCGGAGAATGGTGGCGGCTCGTCACACCTATTTTCCTTCACGGAAGTCTGACCCATATTTTGTTCAATTCTATGTCCTTGTTCTTATTCGCTCCAGCGCTTGAGTATTTGCTTGGGAAGGTTCGATTTCTGATCATCTATCTTGGTGCAGGGTTCATTGGCAATCTCGGAACCTATTGGGTAGAGCCTTTAGAGTATGTACATGTCGGCGCTTCTGGTGCCATCTTCGGTTTGTTTGGCGTTTATTTATACCTTGTTCTATTTAAACCGCACATGATGGACCGCGGCAATTCTCAGGTGATCATAACGATTCTTGCAGTCTCTGTCATCATGACTTTCGTTAACTCAAACATCAATATTATGGCTCACTTATTTGGATTGATCGGCGGCATGCTCCTAGCACCTCTTACGCTATTTTTCCATTCAAAAAAAAGACGCTACTAACCTCATAAAAAATGTCGATCACTCCTATGAACGGGAAGCTGATCGACATTTTTTGTTTAAGAAGATTTATTTTTTTCATACGAATACCAATCCATTACACGTGCAGCATCTTCTTCCTCAAGGTGATGCACACCAAAGGAATCAAGCAGTGCAGAGGATTTCACAAAGGTGTGAATACTCGCCAATCGGCCTTTCTTTTGGAAGAAAGATTGCGTCATCGTATAGTTTTGCATTCGTTTTCTCAAGACAATGCCAGTGGTTTTGCCAATGCCTCTTGATGTCAGTTGAATCAATGGATCTTTGATCGTATAGCCTGATTGTTTATAAGCTAAATAGCCAAAAACCAAAGCAATAGGAAGCGGAATAAGTGCCAAATACCCCCATGGCGGAAAACGTACAGATAGGATCACGCCGACAAGTAATGGCACAAAACCGAAAGAGATCAGGTAGCGTTTGAGTGAACGCTTTGGCACCTTTTTCAGTTCAGCTTCTGGCGCCAAGTGATAATGATCTGTGAATTGAGACAGCAGTTCGTTGATTTTTTTCTTCCGAATAAGCGGAAATAAGACGGAAGAGGTTTCTTTTTCTGTAATAGAACCTCCTGCGCTCACAAGCATCACCGTCGCAAAGCCAAAAGGCTCACGGAGAATATTTTCTTTGATTTTCACTGCTTGAATTCTCGCAAGTGGAATGGTCATTTGATGCCTCTCGATGAGCCCTCTTGTGATGATGATGTCTTTCCCTTTTCGTTTTGCGGTAAAATTCGCATATTGAAGGGCTGTTACCCCAACACTAAGAATCCACGCAATCAATACGGCAAGAAATATGAGAATCGCATAAATCTCAACACTCGCATGACTTAAAAAAGAGAACCGCTTAAAGAATCCGTCCAAAGGAAGAATTTCATCTATTTGTGTGTAAATGGCAAGACACCCGGAAATAATGACTCCGATTCCGCTTGAAGTGGTCGCAGCCAAAAGCAGCTCTGGTACACCCATCCGATAGGAAACATTCATTTCTTCTACAGGTTGTTGCGCTGTCAGAGGATCATGCGGAACATCCCTATTTTCATCCAACACCTCTTCTTGCTGCAAGCTTTTCTTCCGGTTGAAAATTGATTGCTTTAATTGTTCCGCTTCTGCTTTTGTAATCGCCGTCAGGCTCACTTCCGGACCGTCCGTTCCGCCTGCTGTTTCGATTTGGACCCGCACCAAGCCGAAAATCCGCTGGAAGATACCTTCACTTGTATTCACGGTTTGAATTCGTTCTAACGAAATATATTTTTTCTTTTTTGTGATGACGCCCGATTCCACGCGAAATTCATCATCTTCCATCCGGTAGGTGAATCGCCTCCATGCTAAAACGGTTGAAACAGCTTTCCATAAAAGAAGCACACCAAGAATGATAAATGCATAAAAACGAATGCTCGAATTCGAGTTCACAAAAATAAGCACGAAAAAAGGGATAATGAAGTTTTTGATCATGGATACGGCATCTGATATAAAATCAATGAACATCGAGATTGGATGTACACGTTTTGGTTCAGACATCATCTTCCGTCACCCTTGCTAAACGAGATATGTAATCACGAAGCTCATCTGCTTCTTCTAATTCTAGCGCCGGTATATCATGAACTGTAGCAGCAGTCGATATTTGAACAGATGCCAAACGGTAGCGCCTTAAAAGCGGTCCTTGCGATGTATCGACATGCTGGACTCGCACCATCGGCACAATCACACGTGTGACACGAATGAGTCCATGCTGAATTTCAATTTCATTTTCGAATACTTCGTAGCGCCAGATGCGATGACGGATTTTCGGTATAAGCCAAATGCCAAAAATGACCTGTAAGACCCATAAACCGGCGAGGATGGCGCCAATCCAATATGGCCATTGAAGATAATAACTAGCAACAAATACCCCAATGATGATGAGTAAGAAAATCAATGAGATAATTCCATTTTGAAGACGCCATACCTTTAAACCATTTAAACTAAT
This sequence comes from Bacillus sp. NMTD17, assembly GCF_002998735.1. Taxonomy (NCBI): domain Bacteria; kingdom Bacillati; phylum Bacillota; class Bacilli; order Caryophanales; family Bacillaceae; genus Bacillus; species Bacillus sp. NMTD17. Next base: position 331,171 of record NZ_PVRH01000004.1, on the reverse strand, counting down.
TTGACGTTGCGGCTGTTTTCTCACATTCTTCCCCCATTCTCTTACTTTTCTATCAATATATTACGAAACAAAGCCTAAAAAGTTTCAACAAACCTGTTAAAAAAAGCGAATCCTGCAAAGGATTCGCTCTTGAATTAGTTGTTATAAGATTTCTTTTGACGACGATCGTTAGAAGAACGATTGCGGTCATTTGAAGAACGCTTTTTATCACCGTAAGATGAACGGCTTTTCCCGCGATAGCCGCCTCCGCCGCCACCGTCTCTACGTTTAGAAGAGCTGCGGTTGTTACGATTGCGTTTTGAAATCATTGGTGCTTCATCTGTCAAACGAACAGGCGTTGCATCTGGCTCTTTTGTCATCATTTTGATGGCAGCCGCAACCACTGTGACAGAATCATTATCTTCTAGCAATTCAGCAGCAGCTGTCATGTAGAAGTTTAAGTTGTTTTCACTGATGATTGTGCGCAGACGATCAATGGTTACTTGCTGTTGACCTTCAATTGCTTCATCTAGAGTTGGTTCTTTCATACGTTCCATTTTACGTTTAGTCGTTTGCTCAATCGCACGAAGCATATCTTTTTCACGCGGTGTGATAAATGTCACCGCCATACCTGTACGTCCAGCACGTCCTGTACGTCCAATACGGTGTACGTAGCTCTCTGGATCTTGTGGCACGTCAAAGTTATACACGTGTGTTACGCCTGAGATATCAAGTCCACGTGCTGCAACGTCTGTTGCTACAAGCACATCGATTGAACCTTCTTTGAATTTACGAAGCGCAACCATACGTTTTGCTTGTGTCAGGTCACCATGAATTCCTTCAGCTGTATAACCTCTAAGGTTAAGCGCTTCTGTCAATTCGTCAACACGGCGTTTCGTACGGCCGAAGACAATTGAAAGCTCAGGTGATTGAATGTCAAGAAGACGAGTCAATGTGTCAAACTTCTTACGCTCGTGGATATCCAAGTAGAACTGTTGGATGTTAGAGACAGTCATTTCTTTTGCTTTTACTTTTACATGTTCTGGGTTTGTCATGAAACGCTCTGCAATGCGCTTAATTGGTGCAGGCATTGTCGCAGAGAATAAAAGTGTTTGGTGTTCACTTGGTACATTTGAAAGGATCGATTCAATGTCTTCGATGAAACCCATGTTTAGCATTTCGTCTGCTTCATCAAGCACAACTGTTTCAACATTTTGAAGACGCATTGTACGACGGTTAATGTGATCGAGTAAACGTCCTGGAGTCCCTACGATGATATGAGGATTTTTCTTGAGCGAACGGATTTGGCGGCCGATATCTTGTCCACCGTAAATCGGAAGTACGCGCGCACGCTTGTCTTGGCCAATTTTGTATAGCTCTTCAGATACTTGAATCGCTAATTCTCTTGTTGGCGCAATGATAATCGCTTGGATATTTGGAGACGCTGGGTCGATTTTTTCTACAAGAGGAATACCAAATGCTGCAGTTTTTCCTGTTCCTGTTTGTGCTTGTCCAATGACATCTTTATTCTGAAGACCGAGAGGAATTGTTTCCGCTTGAATCGGTGTTGCTTCTTCAAATCCCATGCGGTTAATAGCTTTCATGAGACTTTCGCTTAATTGAAAATCTTGAAACGTTATAGTCAAATTATTCAAACTCCTTCTAATTGCTGTTTCAGTAATCTCGTGAATGATCATTAAAAACTGCCCTTTTCCGAAAGGACAGGTCCATTATATACAAAGCCCGAATTACCCTACCTTATATCTTACCATTACACTATTTGTTTTTCAACAAGACAGAAATGGATATATCTACTGTTCCACAATGACAGATTCACCATCACTTTGATCTCCATCCATCCATTTCCACTTTTCGAACAGTTGAATTTTTCCGTTATCCAACTGCTTAGGTGTAGAATTGCAAGACCCGCTTCTCATGCTGCCGTCTTTGCTGACATGGTGGTACCTAAAATGAAGTGTTCCATCCTCATTCACAGTTCCTACAAGTACACCAGATACAATACTGCCGCCTTGATATGTGCCCGTTAATATATTCCCGTCCTGACGATATTGAAATATGGTTCCTGCCGATACTTCTCCGTTACTCGAATTAGACTGCGGGACAAAGGTTTTTCCGTCATAATGAAACAACCGAATCAACCACCTTTTCTTTCCTATTGTACCATAGGCTTGTCACTCATTCGACAAAAATGATGCAATTTTTAACAAGTGGGATTCAATTTATATTAGTTTAGCCACATTTTCGCTTTTCTATAGATTAAATTGTTTTTTTTAGAAATTGCTCTACTTTTTCAAACAATTGCTGTGCACATGGCTCGTGACAAACATGGTGTTTACAATCAGGTAAATAAAACATTTCTTTCTGACGAGACGGGATTTTATGATCAATAAATTCTGCACTTGAAGCGGGCACAATCCCATCACTTTCACCTTGAACAATTAACACAGGGAGGTGAAGCTTCTCAAGGGAGCTCTTCGTTTGCTTCACCAGCTTCATAAATTCTACAGCAGCTGACAGCGGCGTGCTCGTTAGCTTATGGCGGTATCTATCATACAAAGGATTCGTATCAATCAGCCCAGACAGTGATTCCTTCAACATCTGCCTTGTGTCTTGAATCATTTGTTTTGGATTCACATATTTAGCCGCAGCACTTAAAAGAACGAGACGAGCAACCGGATACTTCGCTGCTAGATAAGAAGCAATCATTCCCCCCATGGAAAAGCCGATCAAAAAAATGGTGTCGCATGTTCGGTAAAGAGATAGCAGTTCTAATTCAGCTGTTGCAATCCATTCTTGATAGAAAATGCCTTTGAGCTGAAGCTCATCTCCATGCCCCGGAAGCGTGACTGACTGAACGTTCCAATCTGTCTTCTGCTTTAAATATTGCGCCAGCGGTTCCACTTCATAGGGCGCGCCAGTGAATCCATGTATACATAGACAGCCAATCATTCTGTCACCTTCTTTGCCGCTCACTCTTTATAGTGCAGTAATGACTTCTTCTAATCTCATGCCGCGTGAGGCTTTGACTAGAACAACATCGTCAGGACCTGCTACGTCAGCAAGTTTTTTCTTCAGTTCCTCTTTGTCCATAAATGAGGACACGCGCGCGTCACCGAATGATTTCTTTGCTCCTTCAGCGATGAATGCACCTAGGCGGCCATACGTCATCACATGATCAATAAATTCAGGCTTGATGTAGCGGCCTAGTTCATAATGATACCTTTCTTCTTCGCTGCCCATCTCGAGCATGTCTCCAAGGACAAGAATGCGATTAGCGAAGCCGTCCATATCTCCTACAAGATCAATTGCAGCTTTCATGGAAGTAGGACTTGCATTATACGCATCATTGATAACAGTGATTCCTTTCTCTGTTTTAAACAGCTCAAGACGCATCCCTGTCAACTTTGTTTGCATGAGTCCTTGGGCGATTTGTCTTTCATTCAGTTCAAAGTGCTGGCCTATGGCAATTGCAGCAAGGGCATTTTTTACATTATGTTTTCCTAATACAGGAATGAGAAACCCCTGGGCATACCCTTCGACTTGAAATTCAGTTCCTTCTGCAAGCTGGTTGATATGCGTTACCTTGATATCGCAGTCTTCTGCTTCTCCAAAGGTTTTCACACGCTGCGAAAGTGCAGTCGCTCTCTCGCGCAGCAAGGGTTCATCTCCTAAGTAATAAAAGATGCCATCCTCTTTTAATCCTTTTGTGATTTCACATTTTGCATCAGCAATGGCTTCTCTTGATCCCAAATCTTGCATATGAGATTCTCCAATATTGGTGATGACTGCTGCATCAGGCTCAGCGAGTTTTGACAAAAACTCGATCTCACCTTTTGCACTCATCCCCATCTCCAACACAGCAATATCTGTTCCTTCCGGCATTGCAAGAATGGTGAGCGGTAGACCGATATGATTATTAAAGTTACCATCTGTTTTATGAACTTGATAAGCCGTTTGTAAGACGGAATGAATCATGTCTTTCGTTGTGGTTTTTCCATTACTTCCTGTAATACCGACAACACGAGGTTTTTCTTCTTTCAAGTATGATTTTGCCAGCTGTTGTAGTGCTGCCAGTGTATCCTCTACAAGAATGACAGGTACACCGAACGGTGGATTGGCTTCTTTTTGATTCCAAAGAACAGCTGCGGCTCCAAGCTCCACTGCTTTAGAAGCAAATGTGTGACCGTTAAAATGTTCTCCAATTAGGGGGATAAACAATGCACCTTTTGATACTTTTCGTGTATCTGTTGTCACTCCGTGAATTTGCTCTTCGCCAAAAGCTTGATTAGATAGTGTCCCACCAGCCATTTGGGCGATTTGTTTCACTGTACGTTTGATCATGATTTTTTCGCCTCTCTTTCTCATTTCACGTTTGAAGGAAAAGAGACACTACCTAAGGATAGTGTCTGCTTGTTGCTCACATTAAAAAGTCGTTTTAATGGTTTGTTTTTCTTGATGGCGTTCAATTGCAAGTGACACTAGCTTTTCAATCAGCTCTGGATACTCTACACCAGTGTGTTTCCAAAGCAGCGGGAACATACTAAATGGTGTGAATCCAGGCATTGTATTCACTTCATTGATCAACACTTCGCCTTTTTCTGTGAGGAAGAAGTCTGCACGTACAAGACCAGATCCATCGAGGGCTTTAAATGCCTTAATCGCCATATCATGAATCGTCTTGTATTCATCCTCTGACACGCTTGCAGGAATGATCAAATCTGTATCGCCATCTTCATATTTTGCTTTGTAGTCATAAAAATCTGTTTTAGGTGCAATTTCACCAACGACAGAGCATTTCGGCTCGTCATTTCCTAATACACCAATTTCGATTTCTCTTCCAACGACGCCTTCTTCGACGACCACACGACGATCATATTGGAAAGCCAAGTCGAATGCGGTTTGCAGCTCTTCTTTGCTGCGGCATTTGCTAATTCCAACACTTGACCCCATGTTGGCAGGTTTCACAAAGCATGGATAGCCAAGTATTTGTTCCACCTGTTCTAAGCTGTCTGGTGTGGCCTTTTCATAGTCTTTTTTATTGAAGGAAAGGTGCTTTGCTTGTGCAAGTCCTGCTTGAGCAAAAACATCTTTCATCATGACTTTATCCATACCCGCGGCAGAAGCAAGAACGCCGTTGCCGACATACGGGATATTTAGCAGTTCAAGTAATCCTTGCATCGTTCCATCTTCACCATTTGGCCCATGCAGCAATGGGAAGACAACATCAATCTTCTCATCAGCAGATGCAGGCTGCGGGAACATGCTCTCATTTAAAGAAGTTGGTAAAAACGTCTTTGCGTTCTGTTCAAATTGAAGCATTTTGACGTTTGAAACTGGTTCAGTGAGTTTTTCTCCTCTTAGCCATTCGCCCTCTTCTGTAATATAAATTGGATGTATATCGAACTTCTCAGTGTTAAGTGCTTTTGTAACTGCAAGGGCTGTTTGCAGTGATACATTATGTTCGGCTGACTTTCCGCCGTAAATCAATCCTAAACTTATTTTCAATGGATACTCCCCCCACTAAAATTCATCTTTACTATCTTATCACTTTCAAGCAAAAATGCTCTAATTAATTTTTGTTGTTACGGAATTGAAATGATTTGTAAAGGTTGTAAGCGCCTCCCGAGCATTTGTATGTCATTCGCCATTATTTTATATTAAAATGACATTGAAAAGGAGTTGTGACAAATTGAAAAAAATCACAAGTACTGAACAATTCAATGAAATCATTCAATCTGACAAAGAAGTCATCGTTAAATTCTTTGCAACATGGTGTCCTGACTGTACAAGAATGGACATGTTCATTCCAGACATCTTAGAGGCTTATGCTCATCATGAATGGTTTGAAATAAACAAAGATGATTTTCCTGAATTAGCAGAAACGTATCAGGTCATGGGTATTCCAAGCCTGTTGATTTTCAAAAATGGCGAAAAAACAGGTCATTTACACAGCGCAAACGCAAAATCACCTGAAGAAGTGACAGAGTTTCTTCAAGGGCACGTTTCTTAATTGGTTAAACGAAGGACATCAGCAAACGCTTGCTGGTGTCTTTTTTCTTCCCCATCTCTTACATCAAATCTCTCCATAAGACGAGTTGCACATCCAAAACGTTTCAATGAGCAAAAGAATGTTTTATATAGATGTTTCACTTACGACAAGAAATGACAGGAATTATTTCCTGGGAAAGAATGAGCGTCGACTAGGCTTCGAATTTGTCGGTTACGTGAATTTTCTGAATAGATTCTTTACTTCTGACATTTTGCTTTGTATAATAGAGTTGCTAATTGATAATGATTATCAATTTCATCTATATAAAATCCTATAGACGTCTATACTTATATAAAGGAGCGATGAGTCACATGTCTAAGAAGAAAATCAAAACATATCAGCAATTGATTGAAGAGAACAAGAAGGCCATCATGCGCGACCCTAAAATGATGGAAAGTATATACGAAACAATCGACAAAAAGCATCAGGAGCAGCTTGCAGCTGCTGGACGTGAATCATAAACATAAGACGAGCAGTCACAGCTGGCTGCTCGTCTCTTTTGTCTTTTTCAACAAAAAGAAAAAAGCCGATAAAATCTATGATGTGATTTTATCGGCTTTTGTTTTAATGTGATTTCGCTACACGGTCCTGCTTCATTCCTAAATAAATGAGCATATATGTGAGATAACCCATTGTCATTGTTAAACCACCGAAGAAGAACTGAGAAAAGACAGGCTCCTCAAAGGTTGTGACGGCAGCAAGAATGATCCAGCTCGCATATAAATAAACCATGAACCATTTCATGTTTCTTTTAAGTGTATACAGAAAGAAAAGACCCGCTAACGAAAAGATCCCCAGCGCTAGTCTGAAATAAATAAGATGATCAAACTGGAAGGCAAAAGACACAAACGAAAACGATAGCAACAACAAAATGGGTAAAGCCGTAATGAAATTTTTCACGATAGTGCCACCTCCAAGACTCCCTCTTATTATAAGACAAAATCAGCCGGTTATCGTGAAATGCAGACTCGTTTTCACAAAGATGTCACGAATTTTTCTTGTTATTTGACACAATTTTTACACATTTACATCACGCTTCCAAAAAAGAACCCAAGCCGTGCCAACAAAGAAAACAAAATGCGCCCCTACCATAAATAGAGAAAACAAAGGACTCATGCCATGAAAGGGCGGCGGTCCTTGAAAGCTGTACTGAGTAAAGTCCGTATTAGCAAAAAGCAGGATTTTCCCCCACTGATTTTCTAAAAGAGACATAATAGGCACAAGTGATTTCGCCGCATATAAAACAAAAAACGAGGTCACAAGCGCAACGAGGCTGTTCCTAAACAAGCTGGAACACATAAAAGCGAAGCTTGCCATCATCATCACTTCCACCCACTGAGATCCGATAACAGCAAACGTATGCTGAAATAATCGTCCCGTACTTTCATCAAATTCAGTACCAAAGAAAATAAAGCCAAATAAAAAAGCTAATACATAATAAAAAACAAACAAATATATGACCGTCAGCACAAGTGTGATGTATTTTGACAGAAAAATTTGCAGCCTTGTTTTGGGCCGGATCAATAAAAACTTGATTGTTCTTTTTTGAAATTCTGTTGAGATCAAGGTCGCGCCAATGACAACTGCGAGCACCTGTAAAATAAATACGACATTCGTGGAATAAGCAAAATAGTTGGCGACAGTGTCTTGTCCACCAAAGCTGGAAATGACTCGTTTCAACGCTAGAGCCATCGCCAATTGAAACACAACGATCAATCCAAGAGCAATGAATGTGATCTTTTTCCTCATCATTTTCTTATGCTCATTCTTGATGAGTTGAAGCATCTGCCGTCCCGCCTTCCGTCCATTTCATAAATGCCTCTTCAATTGATGGCTTTTGAGGCGTCATTTCAAGTACATCAAACCCAGCCAGAACAAGTTGTTTGTTCAGCTCAGGCACTTGTTCTTTGTTCAAATGAAGTAATACACGCGCTCCATTTCGTTCATATGTATAGGCCTGCGTGTCGAGCCACGAAACCGCCTTTTCCACTGGCTGAATATTCATGAGTATCTGTTCTTTCCCCTCCATGTCCCGGAGCTTCGCACTGGCTTTGATCTGTCCTTTTTGAATGATGATCATGCGGTCACATAGCTCTTCTACCTCATGCAATAAATGTGTGGCAAATAACACGGACGTTCCTTCTTCTCGTACGAGCATTTGCAAGTGCTCCCTGAATTCCTTCATACCTGCAGGATCAAGTCCATTTGTCGGTTCGTCTAAAATCAGCAGGTTCGGCTGATGTAATATGGCTTGTGCAATCCCAAGCCTTTGTTTCATCCCCAGTGAATACGTCTTCACCTTCTGATGAATGGCGTGCTCCAGACGAACTCTTTTCACCACTTCCTGCATGCGTTCTTCCGTCACTCCATCGTGCATCGCCGCATATAGTTCAAGGTTTTCAAAGCCTGTTAAATAAGAATAAAATTCGGGATTTTCTATGATCGCACCAACAGATGACATTGCGTGTAGAAAATCCTCATCCTGTGAATATCCATTGATCATGATTCGGCCATTGTTTTTTTTCATCAAACCAACGATCAAGCGAATTAAGGTTGTTTTTCCAGACCCATTTGGTCCTAGTAAGCCGACGATTTCTCCTTTCCCTATTTCTATAGATATATCTTGTAAGATCAATTTCCGACCAATTCGTTTATCGACTTTCTCTACTTTTAGAACAGCAGACTGCAACGTGTTTCCTCCTTCTGATGTAAAGCCTATGGCGGCAAATAAGACCGCTCATTCTTTTAAAAGTATATCACGCAAGACAAGAGGCCCATGAAAAAAAGGGCTGATCGAGTCAGCCCTTCTTTTACATTACATGGATAGGTTCGGTGATGCTGCGTCTTTCTCGTGTTTTTTCTCAGTTTCTGTCACAATCACCGCACATGCGGCGTCACCTGTAATATTGACAACGGTTCTTGCCATATCTAATAAGCGGTCTATGCCAAGGATGAGCGCAATACCTTCAACAGGAAGCCCAACCGAGTTCAAGACCATTGCGAGCATGATCAAGCCTACTCCCGGTACGCCGGCTGTCCCGATACTGGCTAATACGGCGGTTAATACAACTGTGAGCATTTGCATCAGCGTTAACTCCACACCAAACACTTGTGCAATAAAGATGGTTGCAACCCCTTGCATAATGGCTGTCCCATCCATATTGATCGTAGCGCCTAACGGCTGCACGAAACTAGAAATCGGCTCAGGTACTTTCAGTTTCTTTTGAGCGGTTTCCATTGATACAGGGAGAACCGCACTACTGCTAGACGTACTAAAGGCTACGACCATCGCAGGCGAAAAGTCTTTAAAGAATGTAAATGGATTTCGTTTTGCAAATAAAGCCAAGGTTGAGCCATATGTGAGAAAGAAATGCACCAATAGTGCTACTAACACCACTGTAAAATACAGTCCCATGGCTTTAATGGCATCAAGACCTTGACTCCCAATAGCCGTCACAATTAAGCCAAATGTCCCGTATGGAGCAAATTTCATGACCACTCCTACAAGGTACATCATGAGTTCATTGCCTTGTTCTAATATTTTGAGTAATCCTTCTGTTTTTTTGCCTAGCACTGCAATTCCTAGTCCTAAGAATACACAGAAAACAATGATTTGCAGCATATTTCCTTCAACTAAAGATTGAACTGGATTTGATGGAATGATGTTTAATAAAGTGTCTGTCGTAGATGGTGCTTCTTGAGGTTCGTATTCTGCCCCTTTTGTATCGAATGAACCAAAGGAACCCGGTTTAATTAATAATGCTAAAGACATCGCAATGATAATAGCGAAGGTTGTGGTCAGTAGAAAATATAAGATGCTTTTTGCTCCAATACGGCCTAGTTTTTTTGGATCTCCGAGGCCTGCCACACCAAGTGTAATGGAAAAGAAGACGATTGGCACAACCAGCATTTTGATTAGATTTAAGAAGATTTGACCTAGAGGTGTGAATAGATAAGGATCTAACACTTTGAATACATTTGGAGCGAAAATGTTAAGCAAAAGTCCCGTGATTGCACCTGCAATAAGGGCAATAATAATTTTTGTAGCCAGCTTCAATAAAATCTCCCCTTCCTCGTCAAAAAGACCCACGAGAGAGTTTTCTCGTGGGTCTGCGTGTCCTTACATATACCACCGTTTACTCTCTTCACGCCGATGAGGTTAGCTGACGGGTTAGGACGAAGAGATGTCCTTTTTTCTCAACAGAGAAAAATTCACCCCAAAATAGTGGGTCCCCCATTCCTTTAGAAGGATTAAGCGTGTGGTTATTATGATATTTTCATACTATTTATACCTTATTTTTAGAAAATTGTAAACAGGTTCAAATGAACTTTTTAACTACTTTCCTCCTTGTTGGTGACCTCCAAAATATCTAGGATAAACACAAAGATTGGTATACCAATAATGAGTCCCCAAATCCCGATGTAGTGTTCAGAGAAGATCAGCACAATAAATGTGAAGAAAATAGGGAGTTCTGTTTTTGCTGACATGAGTTTCGGGTTTAAGAAGTAGGCTTCAATGGCATGGATGATGACGATCACCAGCACAATATAAAGGACATACATGCCGCCTCCAAGGGTATACGCAATGATGCTGAGTGGAATAAGTGAGATGACCACACCCGCTACTGGGATTAAGCCTAGCAAAAAGACCATGACCGCTAATCCAAATAATTGCGGGAATCCCATAATGCCTAGCGCAATGGTTGTTAAGACACAGTTAACGGTTGCAATAATAAACTGTGCTTCGAGTACCTTTCCAAACGTTCTGGAAAATTTACGTCCAAAGAAGGCTATTTCATGATAGAACACTGAGATTTTACTCGTTTTGAACTTGTTCATGAATTGAATGAGGCGTTCCTTTTCGAACAGGAAGAACATGCTTAATATTAAGGACATAATGACCTGGATACTGAACGTGCTGAAATCTGTTAAGTATGTATAGAGGAAATTAAACCCTTTCTCAAAGTAAGCTGATATTTTAAAATCTCCGAATACGTTGGTGATGACATCAAAGAAGGGTAAATCTTGTGGATGATCTGCAATTTTCTTTCCTAAATGAAATAGCTGCTCAACCTGTTTGGCGATAATTGGCACAAACACGAATCCGCCAAACGTCAATCCACCAGCCAAAAGAATATACAAAATGGTGATAACCGATTTCTGTCCTATTTTCAGGAAGTGACTTAAAAAACCTCTAATGACCTCTTCTAACCGATTCATCAAAAAGGTGAATATGAAGGTCAAGAGAATTAAATTCATCATTCCTCTTAATAGATATAAGGCTGTGGCTAATACTACAAATACAGAAAACCGCTTAACACCGGGTTTTTCGAACAATTTAAAAAATGCCGCCATTACGTTACACACCTGCCAGGACTAAAGTCTATTTTTCATCGGATCTGATATACATTATATCGGATCTTTCTGTAAATTATATAATAAAAGGTCAATAAGGTCTTACGATTCGTTTTAATTTTATCAAGCTTTAATGTTTTTTCTTTTCAGCACAAGAAAAAACCGAACCCCATGTAGAACATAAGGTTTCGGTTTTTAGGTTGTTTTTATACTATACAGCCTGCTTCATATTGCGCATTTCTTGAAGTGCTGTTTTGCTCTTCGCTTCGTCAAATTCACCTTCACTTTTCGCAACAACGATTGTTGCAATTCCATTTCCAATAAGATTTGTAATGGCTCTTCCTTCGCTCATGAATCGATCTACCCCAAGCAGCAGTGCAAGCCCCTCTAGCGGAATGACCTGTAGTGCAGCGAGTGTAGAAGCCAGCACGATAAATCCGCTTCCTGTCACCCCAGCCGCTCCCTTTGAGGTGAGCATCAGGACAAGGATGATGGTGATCTGCTGACCGATGGACAAGTCTACACCAAACACTTGTGCCAAGAAGACCACAGCCATCGATAAGTAGATCGAGGTTCCATCTAAGTTAAAGGAATACCCTGTTGGGATGACAAGACCAACCACAGACTTAGAGCACCCGTAGCGTTCCATTTTATCCATCATTCTTGGCAGCACGGATTCTGATGAGCTTGTGCCAAGAACAATTAAAATTTCATCCTTGATGAACCGCAGGTAACCGAACAGGCTGAAGCCATACATTTTACAAATGATGTTCAGCACAACGAAGATGAACAGGAACATGGTCATATATACGGAGAGCATCAGACTCGCTAGCGGTTTAATCGATGCCAAACCAAAGTGTCCGATCGTATAAGCCATTGCCCCAAATGCACCGAGCGGCGCAGCACGCATGATATATCCAATGATTTTAAAGAAAACAAGTGACAGCTTATCAAGCCACTCAATGATTCCTTTCCCCTTCTCGCCAAGTGCAGCAAGCGCAACACCGAATAAAATAGAGAAGAATAAGACCTGTAAAATATCACCCTTTGCAAAAGCATCTACCATATTAGATGGTACGATGTGTGTGACAAATTCCATCCAGTCGATACCCTGTCCCCCATTTTGGGTATACTGTGAAACATCCCCTTTTTCAAGCTTGCTATAGTCCAGACCTGCACCCGGCTTCATGATATTTACCACAAAAAGACCGATGACCAAAGCAAGCGTCGTGACGACTTCAAAATAAATAAATGCTTTTCCCCCAACTTTTCCAACCTTTTTCATATCCCCCATCTTGGCAATACCAAGAACAATGGTTAAGAAAATGATTGGCGCGATGACCATTTTAACGGCATTAATAAAGGTGTCACCAAGCGGCTTCATTTCTTTTCCGACGTTTGGCCAAACCATCCCGACAATGATCCCGATAATGACAGCTGCAATCACCTGAAATGTCAGGTTCTTCAAAAGCCTCTTCATAAAAAATCAACTCCCTCACCCTTTGATGTAAACGCTTAACTGTTATCTGTAGCTAAATGATAGCGATTTCACCAAAGGCTGTGAAGCTTATGGACATATCGTACATTTTGGTCTTTTTGGTCTATTAGTCAGAATGTACGATATATTTATTGACAGGCCGGCCAACCCCGCCATATTGCATATCTAATTTCAGCTCGCCTTCTTTCACTAAGAAGTCTAAATACCGGCGTGCCGTGACACGGGCAATGCCGAGTGCATTGGCAACTTCCTCTGCAGACTGCGGGCCTTCCTGCAAGCCCATATAAGCTTTAATTTCATTCATCGTATGCACATTCAGCCCCTTAGGGAGCCAAGTATCCTCCTGCTTAACAGCAGGCTTTCGTATGATATCATCCAGCATCTCCTGAGAAAATTCTGCTGCTGTGCGAATTTTAGATTTAAACGCTTTATAGTTTTCAAGTGATTCTTTCATACGTTCGAACTTAAACGGCTTGATGATATAATCTCGTGCGCCATTTTGAAGCATGATGCCAATGGTCTCTTTGTCCTTTGCCGCAGAAATAACGATCACATCCACCTGTATCTTTTGCTTTCTAATGTCTTGAAGCGTCTTCACGCCATCTTTTTTTGGCATATATACATCGAGGACAACAAGGTCTGGACGAATTTCTTTGATCAGCTGGATGCCCTGCTCCCCATTACCTGCGACTGCCGCAACTTGAAAGCCAGGAACACTCTTAATGAATTCTTTATTCACTTCTTGCACCATCGGGTCATCTTCAATTAATAGCACCTTAATCTGAGTCATCTGTCTCTCTCCTCTATTGTCATTGGGAATTCGATTGAGAAGGTGGTACCAATGCCGATGCTTGATGTGACTTCTACATTTCCCATTCCTTTGTCGATAATCGTTTTTACAATATACAGGCCATAGCCTGTTCCGCCTTCTTTGCCGTGTGTGAAACCTTTATCGAAAATATAAGGAATCATTTCCTCTTCAATCCCGGAGCCATTGTCTTCAATTAACATCGCGAGGACATCCTCGGTTTGATCAATACTAATAGAAATGCGTTTTGTGTTTCTTTCTACAGTATCATACGAGGCAAAGGCGTTCTCGATCAGATTGCCAAGCAGCTTCGTCATATCATGCTGATCTAGACGCTCAGGGAAATCACGCAGACAGCTATGTTCGTCTACTTCGACCTTTATGCCTAGCTCCTTGCCCCTTCTGATTTTGCTCATCAATAATCCCGCAACGGCATCATGCTGAATGACGCGGTGAAGAAAGTCCATCACATGTTCCTGTTCTTCCGTCGTTTGAAAGGCTAGATCGAGCGCCTGATCGGGTTTACCAAGCTGAATCAGCCCGGCAATCGTATGAAGCTTGTTCATATGCTCATGGTTTTGCACCCGCAGACCGTCAACAAAGTTCTTGACTCCGGTTAACTCCTCTGCCAATTTTGCCGCTTCTGTCCGGTCCTGAAAAATGGCGACCGCTCCGATAATTTTCTTTTTCATGACAATCGGAATCCGGCTGCTCATAATCCGCTTTCCACTCATATGAATTTCTTCATTGTAAACGGGTTCAGCGCGATCAATGATCTCAGGGAGTCTTGTGTCAGACAGCACATCCCAAATATTCCGGCCTACGACATCCCCTGTCACACCAAAAATTTGCTTCGCCTTTTCATTAAAAATGGTGATCATGTGCTGATTATCAATGGCGATGACCCCTTCATTAATAGAGTGGAAGGTTGCGGTGCGCTCCTCTAGCATTCTGACAATCTCATGCGGCTCCAGCTTAAACATTTGCTGTTTAATATGACGGGCGAGCAAAAATGAGCCTACAAGCCCAAAGCTGAGCGTCAGCAGAAGGATCATGAGGATATCCCGCTTCATTTCTCCTAATATATCGATCATACTTGGCAGCGTTCTCCCTACAAGGACAACCCCTGTTTGATTAAATTGATCATCCTTCACTGGATAAAAGGCTCTGATGGCTGTCCCAAGCTCTCCCTCTGCTTCTGAGAAATAAATATGCTCTGCAAAAGCAGGTTCTTCATCTGTCCCCTCCGAGCGCTGACCAATCCTTGTTTTTACTGGATGCGTTAATCTCACATGATCCATATCCATGACGACAATGTAGTCAGCATCTTGAATAATCCGAATCTCTTCGATGGCATGCTGTAATCGGTTACGTTCCTTTGTTTGATCAGCTAACGCCTGCTTCACCTCATTCATCTCAGCCACTGTTCTCGCCGTGTTCATGAGCCTTTTTCGAAGCTCTCGTTCCTCTGTTTGCTGGATTCCCCCAACAAGGACAATTCCTCCGATTAAAAGGGCGAAAATGACAACGAAATATGTGAGAATGGTGAGCTTCCATCTAATAGATAATTGTTGTAATTTCAATCGATTTCTCATCATTTTTTCACCTGTATCTTTACGAATTCTTCCTCGGTCAAGTATGCTTGACATAAGGGGGATCGGACGCATGAAGAATTTACTCGCCTATACACTATTGCTCATAATCGGTTTTGTAACCGCTTTATACTTTGGTTTTTATCATATGATGCCAAAATCAGCGACGACCTTTGATGATGAACAGACAGGGCTGAAGGATCAGCTTGTGTTCAAATTTAGCCATGTCGTGGCAGATAATACACCAAAAGGACTTGCCGCAAAGAAATTTGCTGAGCTTGTGCACGAAAAATCCGATGGGAAGATCAGCATTCAGATTTTCTCCAACGGGAGTCTTTATTCTGATATAGAAGAAATTAATGCACTTAAAGAGAATCAAGTTCAATTTATCGCCCCGTCTACCTCGAAGCTCGGCATGCTGTCCCCTGAGTGGCTGGCTCTTGACCTTCCCTTTGCTTTTTCTAATTATGATGCGGTTCAAGAAGGCCTACACGGTGCAATTGGCCAAAGATTGTTTGGCACCCTGCAAAAAGACGGGCTAAAGGGAATGGCCTATTGGACAAATGGCTTTAAGCAAATCACCTCTAATAAAGGTCCAATCAAACAGCCTGGTGATTTAAAAAACCAATCTCTCCGCATTATGCAAAGCGACATGATTGAAAAACAATTCAAACTTCTTGGCGCAAAGCCCTATCAGGAATCGTTTAATTCAACGTTCCAGCTATTAGAGACAAAAAAAGTAGACGGTGAAGAAAATACCATTTCAAATATTTATTCAAAAAAATTCTATCATATACAAGACTATATGACGATCAGTAATCACGGGTATTTGGGCTATGTGGTCTTAACAGATCAATCCTTCTTTGAACGCCAGACACCTGAAACGAAACGAATTTTACTTGAAGCCATGGAAGAAACAACAGCTTGGAATGAAAAACATGCAGAACAGATGAACAAAGATCAGCTAGAGGACATTAAACGGGAATCGCCGATTGCCATTCATGAATTGACGCCAGCAGAAAGACAAAAATGGGTGAAAGCCCTCGATCCTTTGTATGAGGAAGCCGAAAAAACCATTGGTTCCACCCTAATCAAGCAGATTCGCGAGCTGCGTGCGCGTTATGAACATTCTCCTATCCATGCTTTTCAAGATGAGGATGAGACCAAATAAAAAATCCCTTTGAGAAAGGGATTTTTATGCACCAGATTCACTCTGTTCTTGCTGCGTGAGCTCTTCTAATCTTGTGACAATTCTTCGCTTTCGGTATTGCATCATGCCTGTTTCGGCAATACCTTTTAGTTGTGAGCGGTTGGAGACTGCGCCAAACAAAATGCCTGCTATGGGAACAAGCTGAAACAGTTTCTTCCAGCCAAACGAATCCCGGTAATTATACACCACTTCACGCCACCCTTGGATTTGGGAAATCATGTTTTCGTGCTTTCCTTCTGAAGCTTGATAGCTCCTCAGCTCTTTTAATATAGATTTCTTCCCCACCACATCAGCAGAGTTCAGCTGTAAGCATTTTATGATGAAGACCCGCTCTTCCTTGTTTTTAGGATCATAGCCATAGGTGACGGCAATATCCTGTAATGTTTTAAGGGAAAGACCCAGTACCGCAGGAATATCTGCTGCCAGCGTAAACATACCGCCGACACCAGTTGTCGCACCTTGTACCGTGGCGAGGTTCGTCCTGTTTTTCCCCATATGTTCACTAATGGCATCCATGATTTCAATAGGAGCTTTTTCAATATCTTCTATGCGCTGAATGGAATCATCAGCACATTTCTTTTGAAATTGATGGATGATGCCTTTTTCTGATGTCAAATAGGCACCGCCTGATTGAATGTAATGCCCCATTTCATCTAGCAGTACACCAATTTTTTTCTGAATAAAGGCAGGCGTCAGCTTGTCCAGCATTTGAAATGGAAGGCGGCTGAGTTTCTCCCAAAACCATACCTTTTGCTGGTCTTTCTCCCACTGTTCAATCTCCTTTAATTGTGCTTTTAGCCACTCTCTTTCCTCCATGCCATTTGCCTCCTTAGATGCCGCTCAAGTATTTGTTTGTTATTATACACAATCCTTGTTCATCATACGTATAGAACATTGAAGCGGTTTCGAAAGGTTTGAAACTTTTTCAAAACGGTTATTGCTTAATACACAAACAAAAAGAGGAGTGATCAACATGTTAGGATTTCTGATTTCATTAGTTGTGGCGATTGTCATCGGCCTTATTGGCAGTGCACTCGCTGGAGGTAGTGTACCAGGAGGATGGATCGGTTCAATGATTGCCGGGCTTGCAGGTGCTTGGATTGGTCATGGATTACTTGGAACGTGGGGTCCTAGTCTGGCAGGCTTTGCGATCTTTCCAGCAATCTTAGGAGCAGCGATCTTTGTCATTATCTTAAGCCTGATCTTCCGTAGTGTGGGATCAAGGGTATCTTAAAAAAAACGAATAACAGAGGAAGCAGTAGGGACACCGTCTAAGAGGCGGTGTTTTTTATGTGATGGATTGACAAGGTATCTATTTTTTCACTTACATATGATAAACAAACCTATTAGTTCAGATAGTTGACTTTTCATGAAGATGGGCATATGATGATTAAAAATTGCATCAAGGAAACTTTTTGTGCCAAAGCAAAACTTTTGTAGAATCTAGGTGATGACATATGACAAACAAATACATCGAGGCACAGGCACACATGTCAGCGGCAGCTGAGCGTGCACTTGAAGGAAAGGTCAAAGGATTTAGAAGGCTCCTTCCTTTTCTCGGCCCTGCTTTTATCGCAGCCATTGCATATATTGATCCAGGAAATTTCGCCACCAACATTGCGGCTGGCTCCAAATACGGATATCTCCTTTTATGGGTCATTCTCATATCAAATCTCATGGCTTTGCTCATCCAGTCCTTATCCGCAAAGCTTGGAATCGCGACAGGTAAAAACTTACCTGAAATCGCACGTGAAGAGTTTCCAAAACCCGTTTCAATCGGTTTATGGATTCAGGGAGAGCTCGTCATTATTGCCACGGATTTAGCTGAGTTTATCGGGGCGGCACTTGGTTTATACTTGCTTTTTCGAATCCCTCTGCTTGAAGCATCTATTATCGCCGCTATCGGTTCATTTGCGATATTAGAGCTGCAAAGACGAGGCTATCGAGCATTAGAAGCAGGTATTACAGGCATGCTGTTCGTTGTCGTGATCGCTTTCGCTGTGCAAACCTTTGTCGCCAAACCAGATATCGCAAGTGTCGCTGGCGGACTGTTCATTCCAAAATTTGATGGCGCAGACAGCGTGCTGCTTGCAGCTGGAATTTTAGGCGCCACTGTGATGCCTCACGCAATCTACTTACATTCAGCTTTAACCCAAAGAAGAGTCGTCGGCAGAACGGAAAAGGAGAAAAAGCAGATTTTCCGCTTTGAGTTTTTAGATATCCTCATTGCGATGATAGTCGCCGGGGCCATCAATGCCAGCATGTTGATTGTGGCAGCCGCTTTATTTTATAAAAATGGTCTCTTTGTTGAAGATCTGGATGTTGCGTTTCAGCATTTTGATACACTCGCAGGGCCTGTATCAGCCATCTTATTTGGTGTAGGTCTGCTTGTAGCCGGACTATCCAGCTCTTCTGTTGGTACACTGTCAGGCGATATCATTATGCAGGGCTTTATTCAATACCGAATCCCGCTATATGTCCGCCGGCTGATTACCATCATTCCCCCTATTGCGATCATTGCATCTGGGGTGAACCCGACCTCCGCGCTTGTGATGAGTCAGGTCGTCTTATCCTTTGGTATTGCCTTTGCTTTAATTCCGCTCATTTTATTTACAAGTAAAAAGCGAATTATGGGCGAATTAACGAATGCCCGCTGGGTGACAGGAATATCTTGGGTGATAGCAGCTCTTGTTGTAGCACTTAATCTTTTCTTAATTGTAGATACGTTTATGTAAAAGACAGTGTTGAGCTGTCTTTTTCTTTCCATTTGGTTATGGTAGAATTCCCCTGAGAGGATGTGGGTTCATGTTTGTTTATCAGGATCAAGAGATATCCATGCGGCTGCTTGAGCCAAGAGACGCAAGAAGTCTGTATTTGCTCATTCAGCGGTCGAGAGAGCATTTACGTGAATGGATGCTTTGGGTGGATTCAACGCAGACAGAGGAAGACAGTATGGCGTTTATCCAAGGCGCCATGCAGCAAGCGATGCAGAACAACGGTTTTCAAGCGGGCATCTGGTCACATGGAGAACTCGTCGGCATCATTGGCACCCATCAAATTCATTGGATCAATAGGACCGTTTCAATCGGCTATTGGCTCGGAGAAGGCTATCAAGGAAAAGGCATCATGACAAAAGCCTGCCAAGCGGTCATTCGCTATTTATTTGAAGAGTGCGGACTGCACCGTATTGAGATTAGGGCTGCTGTCGACAATCAGAAAAGCAGACGCATTGCAGAGAGATTATCCTTTTCGCTTGAGGGAATATTAAGGCAATGTGAATGGCTGGGCAATCGCTTTACCGATCATTGTGTGTACGCCCTTTTACAGCCTGAATATATGAAACAAAAAACGTATTCGATGAATCAGCCTACTTAATTGTGTCGATTGCATGAATTATTTTACAAAGTGAAGCTTTGTAGTATCCGTTGTGATCGGCATCTGATAAAATAGAAGGAAAAATCGAGGTATGATGTATGTCTCTTATTATTTTATTTTACTTATGGATTGTCCCTTTGGTATTTGGTATTTTCTTCTCATTCCTAACAAAGAAAGCCACCTACAAACGCCGCTTTGTCCCATCCTATAGCATGGTAGGACTCAGCATCGTTTTTCTCATTCTGGCACTCGTCTTTTCAGCCAGCCATTTTCTATTTATTTGCGGTATGTTCCTATTTGCCACAACCCTTGTCGGCACAGGCATCCCTTTATTCTTAGCCTTTGGAAAAACACCATCCTAAACAAAAACCACCTTTTCGCGATGAAAGGTGGTTTCTTTTTTATTGAAGTGGCATTCGGTATGTCATCGTGGCATTTGGATGTTCTTCAATCGTCTTCATCATGTCTTGAAGAATCTCGGCTGCGCGATCATTTGAGTCATACTTGCCGAGCATCTTTGCCCAAGAAGTACTTCCCAAGATCATCCCTTCAATTTTTTTGCCGCTTACTGAGACTTCTTGGACATGAATCAGAGTTTGCTGGTTTTGTGTGAGGATCCATAGCATGGTTTTTTCTCCTTTTCAATTTGTAATGATTTCTACTTGATTTCTTCTCATTTTAAGCTTTTTTAACTGATAATTCATTTGATCTTTTGAAATAATATAAACCATTAGTTTTGTATGTGACGTTTATTCCAAAGATTCTTTTAATAAATCAAAGTTCCTTCACCCTATTCATCACTATCGAATCATTTTCTAAACTCCGATAAACACAAAAAACCTTTAAAGACATTTAGCCATTAAGGTTTTTGTATTTCATAACACTCTAATTCAATGCATCTTCTAATGTTTTCTTTTCATGTTCTAACATACCACTTATGAGAATACCACAAACTACTTCTTCTTTATCCAAAACAAATCCTACTGTATCATTTTGTAAAATAGACACTGCATCATTTTCTGAGAATGAAATTAATACCCTATCCTTCCCTATATATACGTCTAATTTACCTTTTTCGTCTATATAGGTATTATCATTAGATTCTTCTATCTGAAAACTCGGTACACCTTTAACCATATTTATATCTTCCATATCTAATTTCAAACTTTCCATTTTGTGTACATTTTCACTTAACGTTAGTGTAATTGAACGAATATTACCTGTATATTTCCCTAAACCTATTTCAATTAAAGATTTCTTGAAATCTCCAGTTCTCCAATATATCGTTGGCTCTTTTGATATATTCCAACTACCAAATTCTATATTAATCGGTGTATAAAGATCATATTCAATGTTTATAGGTTGACTGTCTTTATAATCTATTACTTTTAACATCATCATTTCTCCTTTTAAGGCATATACACAGCATGCTTTATTACTGGTAGTAATCCGTCTCCCCGGGGTTTACTAAATATTAATTCCCAATTACCTACCTTCATAATTTCTTCATATTTAATTCCTTGCTTAGCAGCATTGTTAACAGAGCTTTGGAAACTCGACAATAAAGTTTGACTATTTATCGGCATACCATGTGTAGTTGCATCTCTAGTTATATACTCAACCATATGTTTTGTTCCATTAGGGTGCACCCAGAACTGTCCATCAACTGTTGCTAATTCAAAAGATTTTGGGATTTTTGTACCTTCATAAAGTGGTTGAGTAACTTTTATATTCCTCCACACTGTACCATTATCTACATTTTTAGCAGTACTTTTAACCCCCATCTTCCCATGAAACCCTTTCGCCCCAAACGGCAAAAGCATTCCAAGCGCTGCGTTCATGCTCGCTTCCTGCTGTTCTTTCGAGACCTTATTCCCAAACATGTCTCTACCTGTAATTGCTTCGCTGAATCCGTTGGTGGCGGTGAGGCCGTATAAGCCTTTTTGCGATGTTTTTAAGGCGTCAAAAGACTTTTGCGATGTCTTGTAAATATCGACTGCTCTGACTGCGGCCGAGGTGGCTTGAGTTGTTTTATAAACAGCTTTTCCGCCTTTGAAAATGCGACCTGCCCAGCCGACGATTGGGATATAACCCGCTGCTGCCATGCCGCCTGCGGCGACGCGCTGTCCTGCGGTAAGTTCTTCGCCTGTGATCGGGTCAACGCCCGTTGCGGCGCGTTTTGCATCGTTTACTCCAGTCAGTTCATTCACGATATTTCCACCATAATCAAGTGCTTTTTCATACCAAGGGCGGTTGGCGAGTGCTTCTTGTTCCTTTGCGATTTCTCTAGCTTCTTCTTGTTCTTTTTTGATTTTGAGATATTCAGAAGTTTGCTTCTCAATATCGCTTTTTGCCTTGTAGATTTCGCTATTTTGATACGCTTTCTTGTCAAAATTCATAGGCGAAATCGCTTTTCCGTCATTTGTGGCATTCATCATTTCTGCGTACAATGCCAATGTAGCCTGCTGCTCCGTCTCTGACAAAGCATATTCATCTTTTAAATTTTGATCAAGCTCTCTTAGGTCTTTTACTGTCTTTTTTCGTTCATCTTCTGCATTTGCAATTTTTTCATCAAAGGTTTTGCTGTCAAATACCTCTAGAGAAATGAGGTCATCAATGTCCTGAAAAATGGTTTTAAGTGCCTTTTTTTGATCCTTTACAATGCTTTTGGCGTTTTTGATGCCCATATGTACTGCGTTGTCTAAAAAGTGTTCTTCTACGAAGGTATCGCCGCCAAAGTTTGTATCATCGAGTGTCCCAGAAACACCTTCATGAAAGGCCTTTTGCTTATCAATGAAGCTGATAAACATGTCTACATTTCCAGCGAGCTCTTTGTAGAAGCTTTTAATGTTATCGGCACCTTTCCCAGTGAAGTCGTCACCGAGATTAGAAACACCTTGTAATGCTTTTTTTAAATCTACCATTTGTTCGCGGAGTTCCTGGTAGTGTTTTGCCCTTGTGTCCGTGGCACTTGTTAGTGCTTTTGCATCAAGTATCTTGCCCAGAAGAAGTCACTCCCTCCATTATTGATCATAAAGTCTATTTTACCTTTCTCATCGAATTGGAAAAATAGGCTTTAAGTTACAAAATTAATTTCCAAATATTTTAATAGAGATGAAGGCAAGTGACAATTGAAATGATTTCCCTAATCATCACAAAAAAAAGTCAGCCTTCTTTTCAGAAGACCGACTACCTTGTGTTTAGAAAAAGCGTTTGAGGCTTTTCTTGAGTGGAGGGATATCCAGCTCACCTTTTTCAAAGAATTTTTTCAATAAATATTTACTGAAGCCTGCTGCTTGGGTGTACGTGATTTTTCCAGGTAACGGGGGTTCATTGGCGACAGTGACATCAATAATGACTGGTTTATCCGATTGAAGGGCTGTATCAAAGGCTGGAGCTAGTTCTTCATGTGATGACACGGAGATTCCTTTGCCGCCACATGCTTCTGCAAACTTAGCAAAATCAATATCCTCCAGCTCTATACCATAATTCATGTTTCCTTTTACCTGTTGCTCATATTCAATCATTCCTAAATTGTTGTTGTTTAAAATCACGACAACGATCGGCAGCTTATATTTTACAGCTGTCACAAAGTCTTGCATGACCATTGTGAAGCCTCCATCACCACAGACAGCAATGGCTTGTCGGTTCGGTTCATTTAACTTAGCCGAAATCGCACCAGGTAAACCACAGCCCATTGTGGCAAGCCAGCTGGAGATAATGAAATCCTGCTGTTTCATTTCAAAATGACGCGCCATCCAGACCGTCACATTACCAACATCAACTGAAAGAATGGCGTCTTCTTCGACTGCTTCTTCTAGTCTAGCAATGACTTGCTGTGGTTTAATCGGTGAAGTAGCAACGGATTTTTCCTTATCCATTTCTTCTCGCCACTTCATCATATGCTCTGTACAAGCTTCAAGAAAACCACGCTGCTCTTTATATTCAATGTAGGAAGTCAGTTCATGTAAACCACTCTTGCTGTCGCTCACGATTCCCACATCTACCGGATATCTTTTACCGATTTGATCTGGTTTAATATCCAGTTGAATGGCTGGCGTGTCCTCTGGTAAGTAGTCTCTATATGGAAAGGAGGTTCCAAGCATAATTAAGAGATCACATTCTTCCATCGCTTCATATGCCGGCTTCGTTCCAATTTGACCTAGGTTACCTAAAAAGTATGGATGCCTGTCTGGCACAACCCCTTTTGCAGGGAGTGTGATGACGATAGGAGCAGCTGCCTTTTCTGCAAATGAAAGAAGCTCTTCTTTTGCATGTCTTAATCCTTTACCTGCTAAGATGACAGGCTTCTTCGCATTGTTAATCAGCTGAGCTGCCTTTAGCAGTTGATCTTTCTTTGGCCGTACTTCTCCCTCCACATAAAGAGGAGATGTATAAACGGGTTTACGCTTAATTTTTTGAGAAAATAAGTCATCCGATACGGTGAGAACTGCCACACCTTTATGGGTATAAGCTGCTTTGATGGCTTGATTCAATAAGTCAGGCAGCGCTTCTGCTGTCTGTACCTGCTGATTAAAGACAGCGACATCGTCAAACATCCGCTCTAATTTGATTTCTTGGAATGCGTCTCTGCCTACTTCGGCTGAAGCAACCTGCCCTGCAATTGCTAAAACTGGTGCACCATCTGCTTTTGCATCATATAGTCCATTTAATAAGTGGACAGCACCCGGTCCAGCGATTGATAAGCAGACACCGAGTTTACCTGTTAGTTTGGCATCAGCCGCCGCTGAAAGTGCTGCCACTTCTTCATGTCTCGTTTGTATAAATTGTATTTGGCTTGATTCATGCCTAAGTTCTTCAATCAATTCGTTTATGCTGTCGCCGGGCATTCCATAAATATGTTTCACGCCCCACTCTTCCAGTAGCGCTGTTACTTCTTTTCCTGCGGTTCTTTGCGGCATGTGAGAAAACTCCTTTTTTCTTACTCCATACCACCGCATCCTTTTGATCAAACGTTTCAACTTGCTTTTGCTACTTTTTAAAATGATATGGAAGGGTCGCCACCACAATATCACGCTTCCATAATAGGCGGAATCTTAATAAAAAGGCAGATTGATTATGCAAAATGGTGTGCCATCTTTTTTTCGGGATAAATTGAGGCACGAGCACCATCACTTTATATTGATGTGCATTTGCTTTTGCCTCAATGGTTTCAAGAAATTTATCAAGCGGGTGAATGAGGCTTCGATAGGAAGAATGCAGCATCACAAGCCGTACACCGCTGTTTAGTTTTTCCCAATCCTCTTCAATTTTCTTATCCTTTTCTTTATCAAAGGATACATGAACCGCTATGACTTGATCTGACAAAGACCTTGCATATTGGACAGATTGTTCGACGACACGTGTTACACCTGCTATCGGTACGATGACCACATTCCCTTTAATCTCAACAGGCTCTGTTTCATTCAATAAACGCAGTTGTTCTCCAACAGACAGGTAATGCTTTTTAATGGAATGAAAGATAAATAGAACAATAGGCATGAAAACGAATACTGGCCATACGAGATGGAACTTGGTCAAAATGAGTATCATGAAAACTGTAAAAGAAATCAGTGCTCCGACGATATTGATTGGCATTTTCGTTTTCCAGCCCTGCGGTTTTTCTCGAATCCACTTCACACACATGCCGGTCTGCGACAGGGTAAATGGAATGAACACACCGACAGCATATAGCGGGATGAGGTGTTCTGTTTTCCCATCAAACAACCAGATGAGCAGCATAGAGGCTACGCCTAAAAAGATAATGCCATTGGAGTAACCAAGCCGGTCTCCTCTTACAGTAAACATACGCGGCATATATTTATCCTTTGCTAAATTGACAGCCAATAATGGAAAGGCTGAAAAGCCGGTATTTGCCGCTAATATTAAGATTAGCGCTGTGACAGCCTGAATCACGTAATAGAAAAACGTACGTCCAAAAGTGTCTGATGCAATTTGTGATACAACCGTTTCTTCTGGCTTTGGCGAGATGCCAAAACCAAACGCAAGCAATGTGACTCCCACAAATAAAACGGCTAGTAATCCACCCATCATCAATAATGTTCTTGCTGCATTTTGAGCAGCCGGTTTTTTAAAGGATGGAATGGTATTTGAAATGGCTTCTACTCCAGTCAGAGCAGAACAGCCAGATGAAAAAGCTTTTAATAACAGAAATAATGTAATGCCTTGTACGTGTGTGCCTACCGCTGCATGCTCAGGTGCTGGCGGTACGCCGCCTGTTAACAATTTAAATCCGCCGACTCCAATTAATATAAGGAGTGAAAATACAAACAAGTAGACAGGATAAGCCAAAATAGATGCCGATTCTGTCAATCCACGAAGGTTGAGCACCATAATTACGATGACCAATACAATTGAGATCAAGACATGATATGGATATAGTGCTGGAAAAGCCGATGTGATGGCATCAGTACCTGCTGATATACTTACTGCTACAGTCAAAATATAGTCTACAAGCAATGATCCTCCAGCGATCAATCCTGGTTTTTCACCTAAGTTTCTGCTAGAGACGACATATGCCCCTCCGCCTTCTGGATAAGCATAAATGATCTGGCGGTAAGATAGAATTAACGCCATTAAAAGAATTAATACGCAACCTGCAATCGGGAGTGAGTACCAAAATGCTGCTGCACTAACCACGGAAAGAACAATTAAAATTTGTTCTGTACCGTATGCAACTGATGACAATGCGTCTGATGACAATAATGCCAACGCTTTGATTTTTGATAGTTTTTGTTCTCCTGCTGCTTGTGATTTTAATGGTTTACCAATTAAAATACGCTTCATCAAACTGTACATGTGATGCCCGCTCCTTTAGTGTCAAACGATTTAAGTTGCAAAAGATGGATCGCCAAAAAGACACAGAGGCAATAGAATGCCCCTGTGCCTATTCTTTAGATCACAGGTTGGTCTTTGCTCTCTTTAACGCTTACGAGGTTAGCTGACGGATTCGGGCGCATGAGACTTTGCCCTACCTAAAAAGGATTCACCCCACGTGGTGCCTTGCACCACAATTGGTTCCCCCGCTCATCGAAATGATTCAGCGATTGGTCTTTTATAAAAGAGATCATACTCCCGTTTGACACCAAAGTAAAGAGATTTTTTCGAGGTCTTTTGACCGTTTATTCATCAGTCTTTTTGCGGTTTTTTCGTACGAAATAAACAATCATCAAAGCGACAAAAATGATCAGTACAGCGATACAGGCAAAGTAAATCCAAGACTCACCGCCGCCTTGCTTTTCACCTTTTTTAAGATCATTTTTTGCATTGCTGACTGTTTGATTGTTAGAAAACATATCTTTGTTCTTGCTTTCTATTGCAACTGTTGCGGTCTCCGTATTTGTTTGAAGGAAACGTATCACTTCATTTGATACATCAGCGTCAGCTGCCATCATTCCTGCAAAAACGGTCATGGTTTGTTCTTTATTCCATACAGATGGCTGCGTCCATACAATACGAGCTGTTGTTTCGTTGATCATGCCAAATGAGGATACATCATATTGACCCTTTTTCGCCGGAACGATGAGATCGTCTGCTTTTTCTTTTAAAAGAGAGAATGTCTGGATGCCCCCGATAAAAATGAGAGAGTTATTTTTCAATTGTTCATTTGTCACATTCGATGCTTCGATCAAATGATATTGAGCAGCTTCCGGCTGACTAAATGATTCTGTCAGCATCGCCATTTGATTGATCGTTGCTTGATTGATTTGATCTGGCATAATGATCAATGTGTTTCCTTGCTGCGTTTTTGAAGTGTAAGGAAGCGGCCATGCGGCTAAATCCGGTGTATCACTATTTGTTCCTTCTGGTATTTGAAGAGAGCTGTTCTTGTCAATGTAAATCCAGCCTTCTTCATCCGTATGTCTGCACGATTCCATGCTTTTAAAACCCGTTGTGACAAATTGCAAGTCCACATACTCGTTCTTTTGAAGTACTTGCGAGTCTACTGGAATGGACACATGATAGAATCCATTCTCATCTTTGTTTCCTAGTTTTGTTAACGGTATGTCGTGCGGTTCGTTATTGATCATCACTGTTAGACGTTCCGCTTTGTTCGCTGGATCCGATTTTTTAAATGATAGATTTAGTTTTGCACCTGATTTTTGTTGAGCGATTAATGCTTTCGGATAATAGTAGTGATCAGATGCCGTCTTTTTGGTTCCAACTGTGACATCATCTCCGCCAA
Organism: Bacillus sp. NMTD17; assembly: GCF_002998735.1. Classification (NCBI taxonomy): domain Bacteria; kingdom Bacillati; phylum Bacillota; class Bacilli; order Caryophanales; family Bacillaceae; genus Bacillus; species Bacillus sp. NMTD17. Next base: position 303,078 of record NZ_PVRH01000004.1, on the reverse strand, counting down.
AATCTATTAAACGAATATGATGCGATGGCTTAGAAGCATTAGCTGTCACCTTTTGCAGCAGCAAGTCGGTACCAGTGAGCTGACCCGTCAGTTCTGGTTGAGTCAGGACATTGATTTTTTCAGCAATTGTCCTTGGCTGTTCAGCAGAGACAAATAAAATGGGCTGTTCTTTTTTCTTTGCTGTCAGGGTTCTCACCGCTAACGTAAGTTGATTGCTTTCTGTTTTAATGCCCGCAGCTTGCTCGATCGATTTCATACGTCCTTTCCAGCTTCCTTTTGCTCCCACAGCAATGGTTGGATGCGCAATTTGCTTGAGGTCCTTTTCTTGAACGAGTTTGAGGTCTGCTAGACGGTCTTTGTTTTTCAACGTACGATAGATTTTCATAGCCGCTTCTAATTCAGCCGCTTCCGGTGTATTTGGAATCACAATATCTGTTTGTTCTTTCTGCTCACCTGATGGAATAAAAGGTGAAGGGAAGCTGTCTAACGTCACGTCTTTCGTTTGAGCTCCTTTGAACGCCAGCTCACTTTCAGGATATACTTTCAGCCAATTGGCAGGTGTCTCTTGGTTGATACACACACCTTCTTTTAACACACCATAAAATGCGAGCTGAATTTGATGAGATCCTTTTTTCAATTGCGCTTTGTTCAATTTGATTTGAATCGATTTTTTTTGGTTTTTCCCTGATACAGGGATTGTCTTTTCAATCTCTCCATCGATCATCACTGTGAAAGACGATGGCAAAATGAGTAATGGTGAAGCCTCTATATTTAATGTAAGAGTGCTAGACTCTACTTTTCCTTTCTCCATTTGATAGGAAAATTCAGTGCGGTCTTCTTGTCCATACAAGGTCACCACATCTTCTGATAGATGCTGCGTTTCTGTTTGACTTCCTTTTGATGAGCGAACCCAATCGTCTTTCACTTGTACTCGATTGGATTGCGCCATTGCTTGACTTGCCATGAAAAAAGGCTGAATGGCAAGGGATAGCGCTAATATAAAAATCATCCATTTGACCGATTTCAATTTGTCACCCGCTTTTCTTTTGTTGTTGATCGTAACGCTCCGTTTTGTACCATTTCACTTCTTGTTTCAATAATCGGCTCTTCACCTCTACACATAAGGAGTACACGACAAGCGCAATCCATACTTGAGAATAGGTGAAGTACATGAGGACCACAATGAGAATGTTTTGTTTGGTGAGCTCTGTTTTCTCAATACTTAATGTAATCATCACTTCTGTTAGAAAGAGGAAGAAGGCTAATCCCCACAGGATCAGTGCGACAGCCCCTACAGATAAGTGAAGGTCAACAAATAGGTTCACAATAAAGATGCCATTTGAGAGCAGAACACCGAAGAAAAATAAGAAATACGTAAAGAAGAAATAAAACAAATCGAAAATCATTCGTTTTCGTTTCAGCTTCATAAACTGTCTTAAAAATTTGAGTACAACATATTGATTACCTCTAGCCCAGCGCGTTCTTTGCCGCCACCAGACCTTCCATGTCTCAGGCTCTTGTTCCCATGTGATCGCAGCTGGGAAAAATCGAATCACATATCCAAGGTTATACACACGGATCGTTAATTCGGTGTCCTCGGCCAAAGCTTGAACATCCCAGCCGCCGAGTTCTTCTAAAATGTGCCTGCGGATAGCGAAGTTGGTGCCTGGTATTGTCGCAATCCCAAACCACTTCCATCTCCCGCCCTGCGCCATCCATTGGAAGCAGATGGTCTCAATATTAATAAATTTGGTCAGCAAATTTTGGGCTGCATTGATCACTCTGAATTTCCCGACAACGGCGCCTGCTTTTGGATCATTCAATAACCCAAGAACCAAATGATAGACAGCCTTTTGTTCCGGCATGTTATCTGCATCGTATACGCAAATCACTTCTCCTGTCGAAGCCTTCAATCCTTCATTCAGTGCAGTAGATTTTCCCTTCCCTGCAAATGGCGGCTTCGTTTCAATCATATGGACATGATCATATTGCTCACTGAATGATTGCACAATATCTCCTGTGCGATCAGAGGAATTGTCATTAATCACAATGATTTCAAGGAGGTGTTTAGGATAAGATAGCTGGACCATCGCTTTTAACGTCTGCCGAATGACAATTTCTTCATTATGAGCAGGAATCAGGATACTGACGGTTGGCAGCTCTTTCCCTTGTTTTGACCATTTAGGCAGCACTTTTTCATAGGTGAGGTAATGCTGAAAGCCGCCCTGCATGAGAAACATGTGGTATAGGAGCATAGTCCAAATCAGTAGTAATGAAAGATAAAATAAGACATCAGCCACCTAATTTTCTCTCCTTAAAAATTCGTTTTTTCATTGTCAGTCTTAAATACAATGTGTATAAAGCAAATGCCGCAATAAATAGCATCACCACGACTGTAAGAATTCGCAGCATATTTTCCATGCCACTTCGTTTGATTGTTTTTGTTTCGGCGATGTTGGATTCCTCTACTTGAATATGTCCATTCCGTGATGTTTGGATTTTTACATGTGCAGTTTGGACCGTCTGTTTTGTTTTTTTTACATCCAGCCATTCGCTAGAAGGGATTGCCTCCATCTGTGTGATCAAATCCTGTAATCCTGCTAGCCCCAACTCCATGTCATAGGACAGGCCCATTGCGGCTGATTGCAGATGCTGCACGGATTGAATCGTCTGTTCAGTTAAAACATTTGAACCTTCTTTATTAGACGCTTGCTCAACTTGCTGCTGAGGATATAAAGTCATGCCATGTAACATGGCAGGAGACGTCACAAGCGGCGATGCGCTGACTGATTTCCAAGTGCGGTCTGACAGCTGCACCTGTCCAAATAGACTGGACACATGCTTTGAAATTACTTCATACCCTTGTTGTGATATCGCATCATGCGGCACCTCAAACGCAAGAGGATATAAGCCTTGCCTAGCAAGAAGCTCAATGCCCTTTGTCAGTTTTTCTTCTGTATAGGCGATTTCTTGCTGCTGATACGATTTGGTATACGTATGAAAGTCTTTTTCATTTGGGAATTGGCTTTTACTTTGTTTCTTCTCAGCTTTTTTGGGGTCATTTGACGCGATGGGCTGATCATATTTTGCATCCCAGAACTCAAATCCCTGACCAGATTCCTCCGTTCGATACGTACGGCTAAAGCCATGAAGAATGATACTCGCTCCATTTTCTTGCATTTGTTTTAACACATTCACGAGCTTCGGGCGGTCACTCAGTGTGACTTCATCACCTGTTGCTCGATCTATCCAAACAGGGGTCACTGCAATTTGATAAGGAATATGCTGTGCGGATACGTATTGTCCAAGTTCAAGCAGCTTTTTCTCATCACTTGCTGGGCTGATGTTCCCGAGCATTAAGTATTTTGTCGCCATTTGCGCAGAAGATGGCATGTATTTTTCTAGCACTTCTGCAAGAAGCTTGTTGTGTTGCATGACATCTAAGATACCGATATATGCTGCACCTTCTTTTGTTTGAGTCACAAATGGCAGATCAGATTGACGTTTCTTCACTAGAAATTCATTTTCCAAGTCCGCCCCTCGAACCGTTAACACATTGATACTTCTCTCTAGCTGACGGTATGTCTGATCATGTGTATGTTTCAATTGACTGATATGATCTTGTTTGTGAAAAGTAAGCTTGGAGAATGGGCGAAGCTGTTCCGCATTGTATCCAATGGCGATGACCTGCTGTGATTCGTTCATCGCACGAATGGTTTGTTTTGACAAGGTTCTCTTTATTTCACCAAGATAAATGACTTGCTGAAATTCATTGATCCTCTTTTCAGCCAAATGTTCATCGGATACAATCGTCGTCTGTTTTGAAAAATGACCGGCGAGTAGATCCAGCATATGAACGGCTGGAGTCACTTCCCCAGATGGTGTGGAATAAACGATCAGTGTATTTGGCTGCGTGACAAGAGCATCGGCTGAAGTAATGTGTTTAAACGAAAGAATCGTAAAAAGCGTGATCATCAAACAACATTTCATCAAAGAATTACAGTTCATTCATCATCATCTCTTTTTCTAGTTCTTTTAAAAACTGCTGTGGCGTACGATAATCCGAGCTGCTTGTTAAATGACAGACATGAAATGTCAAGGTCACTTCACGACCGTTTAATAGGACATGCGTTTGCAATTTACCCTTTAGCTTATCAAGGACAACTGACACATTTTCTTCTGGTGTATGAGTTAACAGCAAGCCTATTCGCTCTTCGGATAATCGAAATTTCTTATCGGTTTCTCTTACGCTTTCACGAATCTTGAGACTTAATTGCTGAAATAGGTGCTGCATTTCTTTTTCTCCATATAACGATTTGAATTCCGCTGCGTAATTCATATGAAGAAGGATAAAGACAAATGGCTGTTTGTACCGTTCTGCCCGTTTCATTTCCTCAGACAATTCGAGCTTCATCCGCTCAGCATTGTCAAATCCTGTTGTCGAGTCAATCGCCACAAATTGTTTGATGGCCTGCTTTTGTTGTTCAATGGTGTGACGCAGCGTATTAATCCGTTCATGCAAGCTTCCCGCTGAAATAGCGAAAAAAAGAAGTGCTACGCCCCAAATCACTACATCTTGCAATGTTTGATTTGAAAAAAGGGAATTTTCATGGCCAAGCTCTGTAAAGAACATGGCGCTTCCTATAAAGAACAAAATCAGTAAGGTGAAAATTAATGCTGGTAGGATACCAAATAAAATACCGCAGCCTAACACGACAAATGTCAGTGCGATGATCATAAAGCTCTCCGCATCTTGTACGTTAAGGTAGCCCATAAACAAAATAAGGCCTGCAAACGTGAGGAGCAGAGAATAGTACAAGCGATACGTTTTACTGAACAACCGATTCATTTAGAAGCTCCCTTTCTGCAATCAGAGGCAATAAGTTATCAAATGAGTGTGTCTCTTTTTCGTTCATGTATCCTCCGTAATAAGGCTTGAGAGGATCTTGGGTTTGTAATTCTTTCATGCGTTGATAGACAGTCTTTGCGAATTTCAGCTCATTTTGTTTAAGGGCATACAAAATGACGAGTGCATATACCGAAGGCGATTCATATGTGACAGATGGCTGCAATGTGCTCAGTTTGTATCTTCCGTACAGTTTTCCTTCTTGTTTAAACGACGTTTTAAGCCATTTCATGATCTCGGACGTATTTACCTTTGCATGGTGTGCATGTAAAGCTGTATAAAGTTGATCGATCATATTAATTTCTTGGTCGAATGAATATGTTTTTTTCTTTATGTCATAGGACTTAGGAAAGAATCCTTTTTTTCTCGGTGCTTGTTTTAGAATGGCTAATTGGTTACTGGTCATTTGTTTCGTGAATATTTGGAGGGATTCCAATTCTTTGATTGCTTTTGGATCTATATAAGAGAGTGTGATTGTGTGTGAAGTTCGATTTGTTGATGCATCATAGTAATCGGACAATATGCCTTTGAACATGTTTTTTTCTTTTAACGCTTGAGCGATTTCTTTTGCTGTCGTTTGATACGCTGACTTCTTCCACAAACGATTTGCCTTTTGAAGTGCCGCCACTACACGTAAATCATCAACTAAAGCATTGGCCTTACTTTTTTGTTCAGATTCAATTTGCCAGCTGAGAAGATGATGGTCAAGTAAAAATTGATCTTGTAAAACACTCAACTGTTGGTCAAATAAATTTTGATCTTTTTTTCGAACAAGATAATCCATCCAAAGTCCAAGTGATTCAGATAAGTAGATATGTTCCTCTGCAAAAGAGGTACGAATCAAGCCTTCATCTGTCATTAAGTGGTGAGTGATAAAATATTCTCCAGGCAAAACAGGCTGTGTTGATACTGGATCAGCTGATTCTTTCTGTTGTTTCCAGGTACATCCGCCTAGTAGAATGACAATGAGTAAAACAATTGCTGTACGATATATGCGTGTGTGCATTCGTGTCCCCTTTCAACTCCCCGTTCTCTAAGCATCTAACGATTTATTATAGAGCGTTTTTGTATAAATTTAAATAAATATTTTATACCAAATTACGAGTCTTTTCGCACATTTATTCCCATTTTCAGAAAAACAATATATCGATATGCTCGGTAAAACTAAAAAACCCATGCGTTTCCGCACGGGCTTTTATAAAACTATTGATCTAATTTTAATTTCTTTAATTGTTCAGCTAGTGCATTATTAATTGGTTCTTCCACTTTCTTTTGTTTCTTCAAATATTTAGACACATCGTGCTTACTGGCTTTCTTTTGATTGGATTGAGATTTGCGTTTTTCGAAGACAGACAGTTTTTCTCTATGGCCGCACACACAAGCAAAGATTTTGCCATCGCCTTCTCCGCGCAGCTCGAGCTTTTTATGACAGTTCGGGCAGCGTGCGTTTGTTTTCTTCGCCACATTTTTACGATGGCCGCATTCCCGGTCCTGGCAAACAAGCATCGTTCCATGTTTTCCATTCACTTTCAGCATCAGTTTTCCGCAGTCTGGACAATGGGTGCCAGTGACATTGTCATGCTTAAAGGTCTGGTTCGTCTTTTTGATTTCAGATACGGCTTGTTTCGCATATAATTTCATTTCACTCATGAATTGAGAAGCTTTCAATTGCCCTTTTGCGATTTTAGAAAGCTTTTGTTCCCATTCCGCTGTTAACGCAGGAGACTTTAAGTCTTCAGGCACTAAAGAGAGCAGCTGCTTTCCTTTCGATGTGATGAAGATGTCTTTGCCCTTTTTCTCGATTAGGAAGCTATTGAACAGCTTTTCAATAATATCTGCTCTTGTTGCTACTGTCCCTAGACCACCTGTTTCACCAAGGGTTTTCACTAAGTCTTTTTCCTCTTTCTGCATAAATGCCGCTGGGTTTTCCATGGCAGATAATAGGGTCGCTTCATTAAAACGTGCAGGAGGTTTCGTTTCTCCTCTTGTTTCTTTCAGCTGTCGTACGTCTAGTGACTGTCCTTCTGAAAGCAGCGGCAAATGTTGATCCACCTCGGCTGATTCCTCTTCTTCATAGGAATCATCGTACACGGCTTTCCAGCCAGCTGATTGCACGATTTTCCCTTTTGCTGTGAACGTTTCACTGCCTATTTTGGCGATAACCGTTGTTTCTTCGTACTCAAAAGGATTCATGAGTACCGCAAGGAATCGTTTGGCAATAAGGTCATATAATTTACGCTCTTTATCACTTAATGCACCTGGATACAGCTCTTCCTCGGTTGGAATGATCGCATGGTGATCTGACACTTTTGCATCATTGACGAAGCCTTTGTGCGCTTTTACACCTGATTGTAAAATCCGGTTCACATGCTGCGCATATGGTCTGACGTTCATTCCTTTTAAACGATCTTTTAATGTAGGAACGATATCCGCTGAAATAAACCGTGAATCTGTACGTGGATATGTCACGAGCTTATGCTGCTCATACAATCGCTGAAGTGTAGATAATGTTTCTTTTGCTGAGAAGCCATAGCGTTTATGCGCATCACGCTGTAATTCAGTCAGATCGTACAGGCCCGGTGCAAAAGCTTTTTTCGCTGTTTTTTTCAACGCATCAACCACTGCTGGTTTTCCTTCGCATGCTGCCAAGCGCTCTTTGATCACATTCTCTTGGAATGTCCGGTTTTGCTTTGTTTTGGCATCCTGCCAGGTCAAAGTCAGTCCATCTACTTGTGCAATCAATCCATAGAACGGCTTCGGCTGAAATTGCTGAATGTCTTCTTCTCGTTTGGCGATCATGGCAATCGTTGGTGTTTGTACCCGTCCGCAGGAAAGCTGTGCATTGAACTTGGTTGTCAGCGCTCTTGTTGCGTTGATGCCGACAATCCAGTCTGCTTCTGCACGTGCAACTGCTGAGCGATACAGGTTATCGTATTCTCTGCCGTCTTTTAATCGTTTGAAGCCTTCTTGAATGGCTTTGTCCGTGACAGATGAGATCCATAGTCGTTTCAAGGGCTTTTTCACATGTGCTTTTTCAAGAATCCATCTTGCGACAAGCTCCCCTTCACGTCCAGCATCTGTTGCAATGACAATGTCTTTGACATCTTTTCTCGCAAGCTGCGCTTTCACTGCTTGGAATTGTTTTCCTGTCTTTTTCATCACAACAAGCTTAAGCGGCTCTGGAATGATTGGTAAATCCTCTAAACGCCAGGATTGAAATTCTTTTCCGTAGCCTTCTGGATCAGCCAGTGTGACCAAATGGCCAAGCGCCCATGTCACAATGTATTGATCTCCTTCTAAAAAACCATTTCCTTTTTTATGACACTTCAGCACACGCGCAAGGTCACGTCCTACTGAAGGTTTCTCTGCTAATACAACTGTTTTTGACACTAGATTTCACATCTCTTTCTTCTATCCATCCTTTTATTATAGCAGACGTGGAGATGCGGTTCTAATGACGGATTATTTCTTCAATCGTTTGATGATTTCGTTTGTGACTTCTTGTGTTTGATAGGATCCGCCGATGTCCGCTGTTAAAAAGCCGTCTGCTGTGACTGATTCGATGGTGCTGAGAAGGTGCGTACCCAGCTCTTCTTCTCCGAAATGATCAAGCATCAGTTTAGCGGTCCAAATTTGACCGATTGGGTTGGCGATTCCTTTTCCCGCAATGTCTGGAGCTGATCCGTGTACAGGCTCAAACATGGATGGGTATTTGCCATTTACATTGATGTTGGCGGCAGGCGCCACGCCAATACTCCCCATAATGGCTGCCCCAAGATCCGTCAAAATATCACCAAACAAATTACTGGCCACAATCACATCGAATTTTTCTGGTCTTGTTACAAAGAAGGCTGAGAGCGCATCAATGTGCTGAGAGTCTGCTGCCACCTCTGGATAATCCTTTGCTACGTCTTGAAACACTTCATCCCAAAAAGGCATGGTATGGACGATCCCATTCGATTTGGTTGCACTCGTCACATGCTTTCGTCTTTTTTCTGCTAATTGAAAGGCAAAACGCATCGCACGCTCTGTCCCTTTTCTTGAGAACACTGCATTTTGAACAGCAAGCTGATCTTCTCCTTGATAAATACGGCCTCCAATTTCACTATATTCACCTTCACCGTTTTCTCTGACAACTAGAAGATCGAAATCCTTTGGCTGCGTAAGCGGTGAGCGAATGCCGCTCAGCTGTTTTGCAGGTCTGACGTTTATCACCTGTTCAAATTCCCGCCTAATCTTAATAAGCAGTCCCCAAAGCGATACGTGATCCGGCACTAAATTGGCATCTCCGACAGCCCCTAAGAAAATGCTGTCAAAGGTTTTCAGTTGATGTAATCCATCCTTTGGCATCATCTCGCCATGCTCTAAATAATATTCACAGCTCCACGGAAAATCCTGAAAGGTAAAAGACAAACCGCCATGTAATTCTGACACCGCTTTCAATACTCGTATGGCTTCAGGTACAACTTCCTTCCCAACCCCGTCACCTGGTATCGCCGCAATTGAAACATGCTTCATTCATTTCTCCCCCTTTATCGTCGGTCGACCGTCGACCGTTTAAATTTGAGTTTACTAGAGAGTTCATGTTCTTTCAATGGACAAAAGACGCTTTTTTGATCAAAGCGCCTGTTTATCCTGGAAAAGCATCGAGGGTTTCTGTTTCTTCCTCCCCGCATCTTTTTTATCTGAAAGCAGCAGTCCTCCTAAGGTCAGTGCCGTTCCGAGTACAGACATGAGGGTCAATCTCTCATGAAGAACGATCATTGAAATGACCATCGTAATAATAGGAACGCCATAAATATACACACTCGATTTCACCACACCGAGCGTTTTCACCGAAAAGCTCCATGTTAGAAAACAAATGGCAGATGCGAACAGGCCTAAAAACAGCAAGTGAAAGGCAAACGACGGGTTCGTCAATCGCTCCCAGTCTAAACGAATCTTAAAATGCCAGATCAGGGGAAGCATCCAAAGCAAGCCGTAAAAAAAGACACGCCTCGTCACTTGAATGATATGGTATCCATATTGGTTGATCATTTTCGATAAAATAGAATAGAAGGCCCAGACAATGGTCGCCGTTAATGCTAGCACATCACCGAGTGGATTCAATTGGAACGTCGTCATTCCATTAAAGCTAATCAGCACAATTCCTGTCATCGCGATAAAAAAGCCTATGAAAAATCGGCGATGCAGCGGCTCATCTTTCAATAAAAAATAAGCCAATAAAAATGAGAAGAATGGCACAACTGAACTGATGACACCTGCATTCGAAGCGAACGTATAGGTGAGTGCGACATTTTCTAAAAAATAGTATAAGACCACACCGCATAATCCTGCGAGCGCAAACATCGCTTCATGCTTTTTACGCTGCACCTTCATGGTGACCGGATAGATCATCATCAGAGCCAGATACCCAATAAAAAAGCGAAAAAATAATATCTCTGTGGGAGAAAAAGCAGTTAATAATATTTTGGTTGAGATAAAGGTCGAACCCCATAGAAAAATAGTGAACATGGCCGCTAGATGACCAAGCAGCTGTTTATTTTTCATCTGCTGTTACCTGCTTTGCAAAAATTTGCTGATATTGCCCTGGGGTGAGCCCTATAAATTCTGAAAAGAAATGACTCAAGTGACTTTGATCAGAAAAACCAGCGGAGACTGCCGCATCTACAGGCTTCACTCCTTGGGCGAGAAGCTCCTTCGCATAGTTCACTCTCACTGTCTGTAAATAACGATACGGCGTGATCCCTCTGTACTTTGTAAAAGCACGAAGAAGGGAGTATTTGTTCATAGACACAAGCTCTCCTAAGTCGTCTAACGAAATATTTTCCGTGCGGTATGTTTCAATATATTGCTGTACATCTTGGACTTTCTGTTCGGCGGCATGCGCTGCTGACGCTTTTTCCTCTGATGTATCAGCATAGGCTTCAATCAGCTGCTTCATAAAGAAATAAAACGTTTCCTGTTTATTCAAAGCTGGAGCTTCTTCTGTGATCATTTGATGAAGATCATATAATGGCTTTGTCAGTTCACTTTGTGAAAACACAGGGGCTTTAAAATGTGGCTTGTGCTGAAACATTTTCTCTATGACATCTGCTTCTATATTTAAACAACGATAATCTAGTGTCCTGTGATCAATCTGCTCGCATGCGTGATTGTCATATGGATTGAAAAGAAGGATGTCTCCCTTTTCAATGATGTATTCTTCATTTTGGCAGATCAAACGTCTTTGACCGTCCTCAATAAATCCAATCACATAGTATGTATGAAAATGATTCGGGAACTTTTGCATGATGCCATGAAAGCGATACGCCTCTAATTGCAAGTCCTGATCAAAATGTACCGTTCGTTCTTCTTGTGTTTTCATGTCGATCCCCTCTTTCACTGAACTGATCATTAGTGTAGCACACCCTTTTTCTCTTGAATTGTACGATATTGACTTTTCCGATGCAGGCTTGCCTAGAGGGAAAAACTTGGATAACATGAGACAAAAGATGATGTGTAAATGAGGGAATGACGGGATGAATTCATTCGAGATGAAAAGACCAGCACCATACCATATGCAATTTTATGAACAGCTGAAGCAAATGATATTTGATGGGCAGTTTCAGCCAGGGGAACGCATCAATGAGACACAGCTTGCCAAACAATTTGGTGTAAGCCGATCACCGGTTAGAGAGGCGATGAGGCTTTTAGAAAAAGATGAGCTCTTGATCGCTGATCATCGGTCAGGCTACTCTGTCTATACGTTAACGGAAAAAGATGTCGAGGAGCTTTATCAAGTTCGAATCGCCCTAGAAACGCTAGCTGTTGAGCTTGCATGCAAGGAAGCCGCGCAAAGAGAGCTGGATGATATTGAGCAGGTCCTCAAGCAGGCAGACGGAGCAATCAAGCAGCAGCTGCCATCTAAAGAAATCGTCCAGTTACATGAAGCCTTTCATCAAAAAATTATTCTAGCGAGTCACAATCACCGCTTATGTAAACAATTGAATCATGTGAATGCACTCATTCATTTTTGCCGTATCTTTCATTTTAGCGGCGGAGCGCGTGCTGAGACGATTCAAAAAGAGCATGCTGCCATTTATTCTGAAATGAAAGAGCGCCGCTCCACAGAAGCCGTTCAAGCGATGACGGATCATTTATTACATGATGTGATGCACTTAAAGCAAGTACTCTCTGAAACAAACAAGGATTAAGTGATTTTTCCTTTTTCCCATTTTTTAAGCATTACATGAACATATTTTGAATTTTTCGTAGATTTTAGCATGTCCAGACGATCTTTCGTTTATATTAGAAGATGAGAAACTAGCTTTTATACAGGAGGATTTGTATATGCATACAAGTATTAGCCGTCTTCGACAGGCGGGTTTTATTGAGGGTATGTCTCTTTTAACCCTTCTTTTAATTGCCATGCCTCTGAAATATTTTGCGGATATTCCGATGGCAGTCACCATTGTAGGCTCTCTTCATGGCGCATTGTTTGTCATCTATATGCTTGTTTTGGCATATGTGACTTTTAAAGTTCGCTGGCATTTGAAATGGTCCATCGCTGGTTTTTTTGCAGCGTTCATTCCTTTCGGCAACTTCGCCTATGATAAGGTGCTCCGCCAGTATGATACAAAGGCTTAATCAAAAAAGGGCTAAATCGAATGTCGTTTTAGCCCTTTGTCTACACGCTGAAGCGTTCTGTTAAAGGAACGCTTTTTTAAATTGATGCATATTTCACAATGGCTGCTTGACGCGTCATTTCGTCATACGCCACCCATAATTCATCACCTGGCAGTACACTAGTCATTGGATCGATTGGCTGTTTCACTTCATACAGCATGCCATCTCTCTCAATCTGAATGATTGCTAGCGGCTGGTTGCCGATGACGCCAGCAAATGCGACATGGGTCACTTTTGCACTTCCTTGTTTCTCTTGCATGAGACCGATTTCTCTATCCAGCTCTTCTTTCTTTGTCTGGATCGTGATTGGAGTTCCTGGTGCGACCTGCATATGATCAGGGATGAATTGGCTGACCGTTTTTGTAATAGACTGATCTCCGCTTGAAACCGTCACATCCAGCATGACAGGCTTTTGTCCATGAATCGTGACTGGATATTGCTTCACTCGCTGAATGGTTCCTGTTAACGTCACATCTTTCCCCGATCGATTCCGCACTTCATGGCCATAGGCTGCCATTTTCAACTGACCGCTGATGGCGACGAGATCGGCTTTTTCTCCTTTTCTAAATTCAAAACCAGCGGCTTGAATCATCGGAATGGTATACCTTTTCTGATCTGCTTCAAATGTAAGCGATAAGACAGTGCCTCGTCCTACGGTTTCATATGATTCTATATTTCTTAAAACAGCGCCTTTGATGAACTTTGGCTCACTTGTCTGTGAGAAGTCCCCCTCTTTTAAGAGCATCGCTTTTTTCTTCTTCGGATTGTAGAGAATGGCGATACGCTGACCCGGCTGCGGTATCTGGGTAAAGGATACAACTGTTTTAACCGTCTTCTCGATGTTTTCCCCATCATATTGAAATTGCAGCTGCATTTTGACAAGCGGCTGTTCGTTGATGTAGGTGCCCGTTTCTTTGACAGATACAATATTGGCTTCTAATGTGACACTGTCTTTAATCTTGTTGTTTCTCACCAGTCTCAAAATCGGCGGCAGGAAGATGGCTAGTACAAATAACAGTAGTGGAATAAACAGCCATATCGCCCAGTTGAGAATGAGTGGCCCGCCTTTCATGACATATTGCATAAAGGTGTCAACAGACGTTTGGTGAGCAGGACTCGCGTTTTCGATTGAGATGACTTTTTTCAAAGGAAATTCCTTTAGCTGGCTGCTCGTCGTCTCATATGCACCCGTTAATTGATTGTCGAATGAATAATAGATCCAATCGCTCTTCACATTTTTATTGAAAGTGAGCTCTTCTCTTTGTAAGGATTCATATGACAACGATTGAAAAAGCTTGCTGGCAGACGTCGCCTTATTCGTGCGATGGTTATAAATATATCCAGTCAGTTTGCCTTTTGCTTCGTCCTTTGCAGTAGAGCCTGCAATAAGAACTTCTTCTTCATTAAGCTGGTAGATATAGGTTTGATAAATTGGTTTTGGTGTTGGGACGACTTCCCCAAGCCTTCCCTCTGCATTCACTTTCCTTGCCCTTTTTGGATAATTCGATTCTACGGCGACAGCAAAGTTTTGTGATGATCCAATCTTTTTTTGCAGCCTCTGCTCAACTGTATCTTCAATGAGGCTAAACGGATCAGCGTTTTTGGAGACATAGACACCAAGCTGATGCTTCTCGTTTGAGATACCGCTAACATATGCCTTCTGGTCATTTTTCAAAGTCAATTCAAATATAGGAATAGGCGTCTGCCCTCTAAAGGAATTCATGACGACATCCATGGAGACTGGCCTTGCTGGCAGCTTTAGCTCGTTGAGATTGTGCACATGAAACTGACCATTCTTTAGCTCACCGAGGACTGCAGCGGCGCCTTCCATTTCTCCTGTAAACACGAGCTGTCCATTCCATTGATATGTATTCGTTTTTAAAAATGAGGGGATCTCTATTTTTTGTTGAACGAGCTCTTTCTTTTCTCCGCTTGGAGTTATTTTCTCGATCAACAGCTGCCCCTCTTTATTTTTTAAAGCAAGTAAGAGATTGTTACCTTGAATGGATGGAAACATTTCATTAAACGTATCGCTTTCCGTGGTCCATTCACTGATTCTTTTTCCTGATTGAGGATCATACATTCCAAAATGGAGTTGTTGGTCTTTTGATACAGCACTCACCACTCGTTTTCCTTCATCAAATGTAAAAATTCGTTTGACGTCATACTCTGTTACTTTCCCATCCGACAAATCATCTTGGTAATGGTTCCACACCATGAAACTGATAATGATCGCTGGAATAAAGAAGACAATATATCGTAGAAAAATCACTGGTATTCTTTTCACTTGATCGCTTCCTTTCATGAGGTTCCTTTATCTTATACGTCAATGCAGCGAGAATGTTTCGTGCTAGAAGAATACCATTCCAGCCTTCGAATTCCATATTTTACAAACTTCGTTGTTTGCGATAAAATCCAATCAGATTCAAAAAAGGAGTTTTTCTCATTGGATAAGCTATCTTCTATCTTTCTAGCGGCTTGGCTGCGTGTTCCTCGTTGGTTCAAGCAATGGGTGCTCGTATCCATTTCCATTTTCTTTTTTTATATGTGTTTTGTAAAGGGGCTGACTAGCTGGCATACCTTGCCGCCCATCACTTTGCTTACGTGTGTCATTGCTTCCTTCTTCATTTGGATGTTGTGGCTAAAAGGTCAAAAAAATAAGTGAAATGGGGAAAATCATGAAAGAATCCATCAGTTATTTTGCTATCTCTTTTGTTCTGCAATGGGTTTGGTTTGGCATTGTGCACCCAAATAGAGGCGTGACACTCTTGGACATGTTCGTCTTTTCTATTTTGTTTGCAGTGCTGTTCTTTTTTATCGGGCGGATTTGGCATTATCAGAAGAAAGGAAGAAGTGAGTGATCATGAAATGAACCCAATGAAAAAGGCTGCCAAATAGATGGCAGCCTTTTCCTTGCTCTTTTCATGCAAATAAATAATCAATGTGTGATCTCCGTTACGGAGTGTATGAATTAAGATTCGATCATATCAGTGTGTCATATGTGTTCCGAGTGAACCTACGTTTGAAAGTAAACGCCATGGAAGTTCTGGATAACAAGACAACGAAAGCCCTACCTCTCATTCGTCCTTACGGCTCCGAAGCCGTGCCAGTGTGAATTGTAAATCAAAACGTCTTTTTTCCACTCTTCCGCTTTTATAGGGGGCGGGTGCAGAAGGAAAAGAATAAGTTGTTCGCTTTGACAGCGTCTCGTTCTTATCAAGTAGAAGCTCTATTGCTTCTCATTATGTCATAGAAAAAAGAAAGTTTACTTTCTTTATTTATTTGCTTATTTCAACACTTAATATAAAACTATAACACATACCCCCAGCTTACGCAAGTGTTAAAGTGATAATTCTGCTGGCGTACGGCTTCCTTCATTCATGTAACGAATGGAGGTTGGATCAATCTTCAGAATCACTAGATTCGGATCATCTTTTCCTTTAAACCATTTCTCCATCTCCTCAGACCAAAGGCGGTCGATCAGTTCTGGATCATCGGTTAATGTTGCGGTACCTGCGATTTCTGCATACGTGTCACCGAATCCTTCACCTGAATAACCAATGAGAATATGGACATTCGGGTTTTTTTCAATTTCGTCTGCTTTATGTGTTTCTTTGCTCGTTGGTGTATATAATGTCAGCCCTTCATGGAAAAAAGTCATGTAGCGGGTATGCGGCTTATCCTGTTCAACGGTCGCCAGTGTCCCGACCTTTTGTTCATCTAATAGGTTGAGTACCTTTTGTTTTAATTCTTCTTGTGACATATCGTTTCACTCCTTCAAATTTCATCCGTACTCTTAGGTTTCCACGACAATCCATTCATTAAACAAAGAAATGTGTTTTTCATAAAAAGAGATCTTCTGGCTGATGCTATAGAAAACAGGCTCAATGAAGGGAGAAGTTGAACATGCATCATGAAACGATGTTCCATTTGAGTTCACTTGTCATTGCGGCAGTTGTTGTGGGCATTATCGTATGGTCTGTCTCATCTGTGCAGAAGAATCGCAAGAAATACTAAACACACCGCCCAATCAAAGCTGGGCGGTGGCGCTATTGATCATGTATTCATAAAGGAACCGCCGTTGACGTGAAGTGTTTGTCCTGTCATATAAGACGATTCGTCAGAAGCAAGCAGCACATAGCAGCCGACATGCTCTACAGGCTGTCCTGGTCTTCCCATTGGGGTTTCTGCCCCGAAGCTTTCCACACTATCCTCATCAAATGTAGATGGAATGAGCGGCGTCCAAATTGGACCTGGCGCTACACCATTCACCCGAATCCCATCTTTCACAAGCGACTGTGCCATAGAACGCGTAAAGCCGTTGATGGCCCCTTTTGTCGCCGTATAATCAATCAGCACTTTGTTGCCTCGATATGGGTTAATGGATGTTGTATTAATAATTGTACTTCCCGGTTTTAAGTAATCCAGTGCTTTCTTCGTAAAATAAAAATAAGAATAGAAGTTGGTTCTAAAGGTTTGGTGAAGCTGTTCACTAGAAATATCTTGAATCCGTTCTTTCGGATGCTGTTCAGCCGCATTATTCACTAAAATATCTAATTGCCCAAAGGCTTCAACTGTTTTTTCTACCGCTTTCTCGCAAAAGGCTTCGTCACCGACATCTCCTGCAATCGTTAAACATTTAACGCCTTCCTGTTCTACGCGCTTTTGCGTATCCTTTGCATCCTCATGTTCATTTAAGTACACAATGGCGACGTGTGCACCTTCTTTTGCATAGGCAACAGATACAGCACGTCCAATTCCACTATCTCCGCCTGTAATCAGTGCGACTTTCCCTTTGAGCTTGCCAGACCCTTGATATGATTCATCCTCAAAGATCGGCGCAGGATTCATTTCTCTTTCACTGCCTGGCTGCTGATCCTGTGTTTGGCGCGGAATGCCATTTGTTAAGTATTCACGTAAATCCATGTGTAAGCTCCTCCTTGATTTGTTGATGTATCCTTTCATTACCACCTCTTTTTTTTACTCAAACATCCCTTTACTGCACAGATGCGTTTTGAAAATCGGCATGTTTCAAGATGGGAAAAATCGGTTACATGATCATTAAAAAGGAGCGTTCTCAAATGCTGTCAACCATTTCGAAAACCTTTAGCAGACCAAAAGGCTGGCTCGGTAGCATCGCAGGCTTCATTATGGCAAATGAAAATAAAGCATTGAATCAGTGGGCCATCCAGCACTTAGATCTGACAGATAGTGAAAACATTTTGGAAATCGGCTATGGGCCCGGCTACAGCATCAAACATATGCTTAAGCATTATGAAGATCTTCACATTGATGGTTTGGATGCCTCCTCCACCATGCAAGAGCAAGCACAGTCCCGCGTGAGCAAACGGTCAAAGGACAAACAGGTCCGGCTGTATGTAGGAAAAATCGAGAAAACACGTTTGCCGGGAGAGCAGTATGACAAAGTACTGTCTGTGAACAACTTTACGATTTGGGATGATCCAAAGACTGGCCTACTCAACCTTTATCACACGTTGAAACCAGGCGGAAAACTCGTCATTGTGATGCAGCCAAGAGAAAAAGGTGCTGATGCGAGCCGGACAAAAGAGATGGGTGAAAACATATTGAATGACTTACAGTTTGCGGGGTTTGACCATTTTTCTGTTGAGTATGAGGAAATTCGTCCAACACTTGCTGTCTGTGTCACAGCCAAAAAGCCGAGAAGCGAATAAGCTCTCGGCTTTTTTTCTTACCATTTTGCTTCTTTTACAAATTGATAGAACAGCTGATGCAATTTCTGTTCAATCTCTTCCTTTGATCCCTGTCCATAAAGCACCATGCTTTCCTCACTTTCAATGATGGATGAACTGATCAGACTAAACATTTCAGACCCTTCCTTGCCAAGCTTTTGCGGCGCCAGCATCATAAGCATTCGTGACATCATTTGCTGCCCGCCGTCCATGCTTTTCACCTCGTATGCCTGATCAAGATCGTAAATATGAAAGATTGGTTCCTTGATGAATTCATGCTTTAAATGAAAAAGAGCAAACTCGGTACCAGGTATGCCTAAACCGCCTTGCTGTTCACGTTCCAGTAAGCCGCTCGCTACATCATCCGCATGTGTGATAGATCCTTCTTCTTCAAGATGACGAAGCAGCTGTCTGATTGTTGCCTCATGCTGCGGCAGCGTCTCTCTATTTTCGATGGTAAAATGGGACAAGATGCTGCGAATCACAGACATATAATTCGTCACCTGCTCTGCAACCGCCATCATATCAACCGTTTCTTGCACAGATTCTTTAACAGCTTCTTTTGTTCTTTTTTTCTCGATCATATAAGGGATCTTCCGTTTAATATGAGCTTTCACACGCATGGCGTCATCCTCGTTTAGGAGCGGACTGACCATGATGTAATCGATATGGTCATATGGGATCGGAACAGTCGATACAATCATGTCATAGCTCGATGCATCAATTTCCTTTAGCTCCATTAAGGAGGATAAATCGAATTTGGCGATCTCCGGTAATTCTTTTTTTAGCCGCGAGGCGAGCATTTTGGAGGAACCAATCCCGCTTGAACAAACGACTAGTGCATGAATGTTTGTTTCTTCTTTTTTGATTTCAAGCACTGAGCCAAAGTGAAGCACTATAAAGGCAATTTCATCCTCTGGAAATTCAATCTCTGGAAAGAAACGCTCGACTCCTTCTTCAATCGCCATGAAAAGCAAAAAGTAGTCCTTTTTAATTTGTTGTGTAAGTGGATTATAGATTCTCATTTTTTCCTTTAAACGGTTCATGGCAGGTTCGAGATGAGACACGAGTCCCTCATACAATGAATCATTCTCATTTAAATGGTAGCCGGTTTTATTTGAAATAAAATCAATGAGCTTCTTCGTTCTGATCGCTATATCCAGCTCGATCTCATCAATACGGTATTCTGCCCCAAAGCTGCGATTTGCACTGCGCAGGTGGATGGTCATATAACCGACCTCTGCTTCAGGGATCTCCACATTAAACATGCGTTCAAGTGCTCTTGCGATTCGCTGAGATGATTCAAATTCTTTCGTCCGCTTTAGTTCAAGCAGCTCTTCCTCTTCCATTCGAATGGTTTCACCAAGCTGAATCCGTTCAATGGCATAGGTTAAATGAACGACAAGGGCAATATAGGCACTATCAGATAAGGAGAGTGACAGTCTATTTTTCAAATGAAAGAGCAGTCTTTCTACCTTAAGCAGCTGCCCTCTGCTGACAACGCCAAACACCTTTTCCGTCGCTTTCGTTCGATGTTTGATATTCATTTCAATTGTTTCTAAAAATAATTGAATATCGAGCCGGTCAACAATAAGGTTCCCGACAATCTTTCGTTTTGCTTCTTCCGGTCCTTTTAATTCAATGCCATACCCGCGTTTTCGGATCAGCTGCAAACTGTAAGGAGCGATCCACTCCGTCAGTTCATCTAAGTCATAGCTGATGGTCGCATTTGTAACCTGCAAATCGGCGGCGAGTGTATATAATTTCACCGGTTCCTTTGCTTCAAGCAATGCACAAAGGATTAAGAGCTTCCGTTCGTCAGAGCTATATTCAATTTGATCCTCATTTGATATATGAGCAAGAAGCCGCTGTTTATCCTCCTGTTCACCGACTGCCTTCAAGCCTTTCCCCGGCTGTTTATCTAGTGAAAGATCATAATTCTTTAATATGGGCTTAATCGATTTTAGTTCTCTATGAATGGTTCTTGTGCTCACCTGAACAGAATCGGCTATCTCACGAATGGTGACATAACGATTTTGCTGAATGATGTATTTGATGATCTTCTGTTCTCGTGCCGTTATGTACATGAAATGCCTCCTTCTGCAAAAATAGGTCTATTGTCACACCTTAATATAAAACGCTTTCAACAAACGATGCAATCTTAAGTTGATCTGACTTTGGCAAATGGGCTGTGACAAAATTAAATACAACGTCCGATCATACGTTTCTCCAAAATGACGGTCCATGATCCTTTTGATGAAATTGAACCTTTTGTTCATGAAAAGGCAGTGAACCCCCAGCTTTTAAAGAATACGTCGGGTTGTATACTGGAGAGCCAAAGCAATAATCCATCGTTCCTTCCTCCGGGCGGAAGATGACGGTTCGCATTGTTCCGAACAGCTCCTCATAATTGTGCACAGCCAGACCATCAGGATATTCTGTCTTGAACAGCTTAGCAAGAGAATCACTTGGTCGTCGTTGTTCTAAAGCCTTCATTAACATGTCGTATCTGACAATAGAATGATGTTTTGTCATCCCTTTTGCTGTTTGATCAGCAATCGGATGATTTGTGGCTGCAATATAACCTGCCTCCGGTCTTCTGACCATTTTGCGACCATCAATGATTTCAATCACAGCCGCTTCTCCTTTTCGATCGGCAAGCATGAGGTGAACATTTGAGGCAACGGGCATTTCCTGAATAGAGTGAATGGCTTCCTCAACCGTTCTACAGTTTTCCAGAACAGATCGAATCACATGATACACTTGCAAACCGGCAACTGCTGGAACCTTTAAACCGGCTTCATTTCCAACCGGCGGACCACAAGCAGAGAATGTGACAGAAAGACCATGCTCATTCATCCCATCAGATCTGCCAAACAAGAGCAGCGACGAGCCTGTATGACATGCCAAGCCCTTCACATGTGTCGTCACAAGACGCATATCATCAAATATCGGGGAGAAATCATAGTTACGCAGCATGACCGTTTGTTGACCGGCCGCCATATTCCCCTGCCTCACGCAGTGGGAACAGCCTGGCTGAAGATGAGATGAATAGAAAAAGGTCAAATAACGCTCATCTAATTGCAGTTCATCACAAAATCCAGCTATCTCTTCTTCTAACTGAGGAAGATAAGGGCGCATCAGCTGCTTCGTTTCCTTCACAGCCTCTTTTTCTAGCGGTTCTGTTCGAATATATTGTGTCTGTAGCAACGGGTTCTCCTTAAGCCAGACAGCCTGCTGCTTTCCTACTTCATAAGCGGTTCCTGTCATTTCATGAAAATATGCACTGATCTCCTCCATGCCTGCACACCTCTTTCGCCTTCGTTTCTTTTATCATATCGAAACCGTCATTTATTGAAAAGGATGAAAAAAACTGCAACCCCAACGGATTACAGTTTTTTACAGGATTGTTGAAACAATGCTTTTGCCATCGCTTCATATCCTTTATGGTTTGGATGAAATTGATCAATCGATAAGTACTCTCTTTCATGTCCTTCAAACGCCCGGTACACATCCACAACTTCTACATGCGGATTTGTCGCAAGCGAGCAAAGCTGATGATTGTATTGCTGAAGCCACCGCCCGGCTATTGGTATTTGCGGAAAAGGATTATATAAATTCATGAGATACACGCAATAGGGCTGCTTCTGCCCTCTTTTGATCTGAGCGATTTCTTGAATCATTTTGCTGAAATTTGCTTGGCAATGCAGCGTCGCTTGCAGCAGTTTCTTTTCATCTTCACCCTTTTCATACTGCTGAATCGCTTGAACAAGGTCATTCCCGCAGCCTGTGATGGTGATGATGTCAGCTGGTGCAATAGCACGCCTCACATCAGATCGTTTGAACAGCTGTAAAATCTGATCCGTCGTTAACCCTGACTTTGCAAATACGGACAGCTCGACTGACGCCTGTGTCTTTTTTTCAAGCATCCATTGATACCGCTCAACGAAGCCTCCGCCAAATAAACGTGCCCCCACTCCCACTGTTAAGGAATCTCCAGTCGCAACATAGGATCGTCCCACTCTTATCCCTCACTCTCTCCTGCCTTCTCTTATATATACGAAATCGGAGAACAGATGCTTGTAGCAGATGGCTTAGGGGCATTCATCTTTTTTTTCGTGAGACGTCTTTACAAACTCTTTACTTGCGAGATCGACTGTTTTTTTGTTCAATAGGAGTAGGTTTTTATGATGAAATCCGTATCTCCAAGCGTTTCAAAAAAATTTACAAACTTTTTATCTTGATTTCGAGACTTTATACCTTGACTTCAAACTACATTGTGATTACAATGAAAATATCAGTTTTTATGTAACTGTTCTTGTTACATCTTTTTCATAGCATTCCAATATGATTAAAGATGCCACATATTCAGTGTATCTTTGGGATACACTAAAAAAAACACTGAAACAGAAAGGATTGAATGAACATGGCAAAAGTTTTATACATCACTGCACATCCGCATGATGAAACAGTTTCTTACAGTATGGCTACTGCTAAAGCATTTATCGAATCTTATAAGGAAGCAAACCCAAATGACGAGGTTGTACATATCGATTTGTACAAAGAAAACATCCCTCACATTGATGCAGATGTATTCGCTGGCTGGGGCAAGCTGCAATCAGGTGCTGGCTTCGATACACTTTCAGCTGAAGAGCAAGCGAAAGTTGCTCGCCTAAACGAATTAAGCGATCAATTCGTTTCTGCTGACAAATATGTATTTGTTTCACCACTTTGGAACTTCTCATTCCCACCAGTTCTTAAAGCATACATCGACTCTGTTGCTGTAGCTGGTAAAACATTCAAATACACTGAGCAAGGTCCTGTTGGATTATTAACAGACAAAAAAGCTCTACACATCCAAGCACGTGGCGGATACTACTCTGAAGGTCCTGCTGCTGAACTTGAAGCAGGCCACCGTTACCTTGGTACAATTGCGAGCTTCTTCGGAATTCCTTCCTTCGAAGGTCTTATCGTTGAAGGTCACAATGCTGAACCTGCGAAAGCAGAGCAAATTAAAGCAGATGCGATCGAACGTGCAAAAGCTTTAGGAAAAACTTTCTAATAAACTGAACGCGAAAAGCCAATGATCTTAACGGTCATTGGCTTTTTATTTGTTTAGATGAAAGCCTAACTCTCTAGAGATACCACTCGCGGCTTTTTTGACCTGCTCAATTAAATATGGAAGGCGTTCCTTTTGATAGCCTGCTTCAAACCCTGCAATGCTAATACCTGCTGCGACTTCTCCAAGGTGATTGAAAATAGGGGCTCCAACCGCAGCGGTATAGTTTTCAAGCTCCGAATAGCTTAACGTATAGCCCCTTTCATTTGATTCATCCAGTATGTTTCGAAGAACCTCTTTATCTGTAATGGTCCCGATTCCGATTTTCCCTAGCTCAATCGAATCAATATAAGCGAGTCTCTCGTGCTCTGGCAAAAAGGAGAGAATACTTCTTGCACAAGCACCTGCATATAGGGGAGAGCGCCTGCCGACGGCGGTGTAGAGACGAACAGGCTGCGTCCCTTCGATTTTATCCACGTAAATGGCTTCGTCTCCTTCACGAACGATGAGCTGTACAGCTTCTCCCACTTCATCCCGCAAGCCTTCCATAAATGGTCTTGCAATTCTCCGAATATCAAGGCGGTCCGCCACAAGCTGACCGTATTCAAGAAACATCAGGCCTAAACGATAAACACCTGAATCATGTTTTTCTAATAATCCCATATCGGCTAACGAGCTCGCCATGCGGTGCACAGACGTTTTCGGCATGCCGGAGAGCTCGATCATTTCATTTAACGTTAATTGGTCACGAGCGATAAACAGCCGCAAAATCTCCATTGATTTCACCACGGTTTTATTTGTATTTTGCATGTCCATCCCCTTTTCTAAACGAATGCTTCCAGCTTGATTCTGGCAGCCAGCTCCTTCAATTCTGCTTCTTGCTTAAATAGCGCCTGCTCTGCGTCCTGATGATC
The DNA here is from genome assembly GCF_002998735.1 of Bacillus sp. NMTD17. Lineage (NCBI taxonomy): Bacteria > Bacillati > Bacillota > Bacilli > Caryophanales > Bacillaceae > Bacillus > Bacillus sp. NMTD17. Next base: position 278,820 of record NZ_PVRH01000004.1, on the reverse strand, counting down.
GATTCGCTTAAAATACAGATTCGCCCCAGGCATCGCTTGTGCAATGAGCGGCAGATCGACCGTCGCTACTTCTCCAATACGCGGGTATCCTCCTGTTGTTTGCCGATCTGCCAGCAGAATAATCGGCTGGCCGTCAGGAGGAATTTGAATAGAACCAAAGGCAACCGCCTCTGAAATCAATTCAAGCTTTTCTTTCAAATGAACCGGCTCCCCCTTCAAGCGGCAGCCCATGCGATCTGATTGAGGCGTGACTTGGTAAGGCTGTTCGAAAAAGGTGTGTTGAGATATTTCTTGAAAAAAAGAAAGGTGTCTCCCTGGCAGCACCCGAATCACGGGCGATTTCCGCAGCGGCAAAAAATGCGTATGACTTACAGTCCAATCGGGTGCGCTGTACGCCGCCTGTTTCACTTCGCTTTTGAGCCTATCAGACAATCGATCCGCTACGATTGAAGGCTTTCCAATGGACAGGACGTCTCCTTTTTCAAGCGGACGTCCGTTCAGTCCACCTATTCCTGCTCTCACATAGGTGCTTTTGCTCTGCATGACCGGCTCCACATCGAATCCACCTGCCACAGCAAGGTAAGCGCGGCAGCCTCTCTTACAAGGACCAAAGGTGATCGTGCTTCCTGATCGAACAAAGAGCGGCTTCCATAAAGGGGCTGGCTCTCCATCGATGTCGATTTCCACATCAGCGCCAGTCACTGCAATAAGCTCATCCTTTTGACACGTCAACACAGGACCCGGCCCCATTAATGTCATTTCCAGCACAGCTTCGTTTACCTCGTTGCCTGTGAGAATGTTGGCAATTCTAAGTGAGAGCGGGTCCATGCCGCCGCTCGTTAAGACGCCATACTTTTGATAGCCTTTCCGCCCTTTATCTTGAATGGTTGTGAACATTCCTGACTTGATGACATGAATACTCAACGTTCTGCCTCCTTCATGCTGAAAAATTCCTTTTCAGACATTTGGACAAATCTGACCTCGTCCCCTGCTCTCAATAGACTTGGGACTTTCTCGTCTGGGTAAAAGAGTGGCAGCGGGGTTTGTCCAATGAGCTGCCAGCCGCCGGGTGTGGAAATGGGGTAAACGCCGGTCTGCTTTCCCGCAATGCCGACAGATCCTTTTGGAATGGACATTCTCGGCGTTTCCCTGCGCGGGGCTGCGATCTTTTCAGACAGCCCGCCTAAAAATGGAAACCCCGGGGCAAATCCAATCATATAGACAAGATACGTCCCTGCAGTGTGAATACGCACGACTTCCTCAGTCGTTAAACGATTGATCCGGGCGACTTCTTCTAAATCAGGTCCCAGCTCTCCCCCGTAGCAGACTGGAATATCGACGATGCGGCGCTTCGACTGAACCCCCTCCTGCCATTTCTCTTCAAGAAGTGTTTCAATATAGTTTTTCACCCATTCATACGGAGACAAGTCCATTTTTTGAAGGTGGGCAGATTGATAAACGGTATATGGCTCGTAAAAAACAGTCACGTTTGTAAAGGCTTGAACAGCTTCCACATATCCGGCAAATGGATACTGCTCAATACACGAAAACAGCTGCACAACACGCTCGTGAATCTCTTCACATATGTCTGCTCCTGCTTGGATAACGATCGCTGCATCTCCTAGCGGGTGGAAGGTGATAAAATCTTTTATCGTTGAAAATGCCACTTGAGGATCCCTCTCTTTCTAAAGCACACCGAGCTGTTGATCTCTTTGATCTGTGATGAACATATGCCCAGGTGCATGGGTAATTGCAATGTCTGGTTTTGTATGCATGACAACGGCCTGCGGCGTCACACCACATGCCCAAAACACCGGGACTTCTCCTTCTTTGATCACAGATGGTTCTCCAAAGTCCGGCTGATCCACATTGGCAATTCCAATCATCGCTGGGTCGCCTATATGGATGGGGCCGCCATGAACTGACGGGAATCTAGACGTCACTTGTACACTTCTTGTAATTTGATGCGCCGGAATGGGCCTCATGCTGACAACCATCGGGCCATGAAACACCCCTGCTCTTTCACAAGAGATATTCGTTTGATACATCGGAACGTTATGACCGTTTTCAATATGGCGAACAGGGATATCATTCAGCATGAGCGCATGCTCAAACGTAAAACTGCAACCGATGAGAAAGGCAACCATATCATCCTCCCAATAAGCAGAGATATCTGAAACCTCTTCTTGAAGAATCCCTTTTCGGTAAATACGGTATTTAGGAAAGTCCGTACGAATATCCGCTTGGGGTGCCGACCGTCTCGGCACTGGATCACCCGGCTCCAGTACATCAAGCAAGGGGCATGCAGCCGGATTGCGCTGACAAAACAAAAGAAAGTCAAAGGCAAGTTCCTTTTTAACGATCATTAAATTGGCTTGAGCATATCCCTCTGCTAAACCCGCCGTTGGTCCTGTGATTTCTTTTTTACGAATCAACTCTCTGATCTGTGAAGGCTCATATGTTTGATCAATACTCAATCAAATCAACTCCATAGTTTCGGGATTTCATTCATAATGGTATATCCGCCCATCAAAGCCATGATGACGACAACCAATGCACCTGACGCTGTCAAAAAGAATGGATGACGGTAATCGCCGACAATTTCTTTCTTATAGGCCGCAACCAGCAAGGTGCCAAGTGCGAGAGGTAAAATCAATGCATTGATCGCCCCAACTAAAACTAATATGTTCACAGGTCGTCCGATCGTAATAAAACAAATAGTAGAGAGGGCAATAAAGCCGATGATAATGCCACGTTGATTTTGCTCAATTTTTGGCGAGAAGGTTTTAAAGAAAGAAACAGATGTGTAAGCCGCTCCAATAACCGATGTAATCGCCGCAGCCCACATAATAATCCCGAACATTTTATATCCAACATTTCCAGACGCTAACTGGAATACAGAAGCAGGCGGATTCGCTGGATCAATCTGTAAACCCTTTGAGACCACTCCTAGCACGGCTAAAAATAAAGCGACACGCATCACAGATGTAATCAGGATGCCGAAAACAGAGCTTTTTGTCACTTGAGGAAGTGCATCCTTCCCTTTAATTCCAGCATCCAATAGACGATGTCCGCCAGCAAAAACGATATAGCCGCCAACTGTCCCCCCGACAAGTGTCACAATCGATAAAATATCAATTTCTTCTGGGACAAATGTTCTGAGTGCTGCTTCCCCAACGGGCGGCGCTGTTGAAATCGCCACATACAGCATCAGGCCGATCATGACAAAGCCTGCTACCTGTGTGAAACGGTCCATCGCTTTTCCAGCCTCTTTGATCACAAAGATCAGAATGGCAATGACAGCACTGACCCCTGCTCCGATTCGCGGATCGACTCCGAAGATGACCTGAAAACCGAGACCAGCACCAGCGATATTTCCGATGTTAAAGGCAAGTCCCCCAATGACAATCAAAAAGGCCAGCACATAACCGAGCCCCGGCAGAACCATATTCGCAATATCCTGACCTCGCTTTTCTGACACGGCGATGATGCGCCATACATTCGTTTGTGCAAAAATATCCAACAAAATAGAGATGAGAATGACAAACCCAAAGCTAGCCGCAAGCTGCTGTGTGAAGACAGTCGTTTGTGTTAAAAATCCCGGTCCTATTGCGGACGTCGCCATTAAAAAGGCTGCGCCCATCAGCATAGAACGATTCCCCTTTGGTGCCTTCGTGTGCTTGACTTCCTCTTTTTTCATGCTGTTTCCCCCTTTGATGACGATTTTTATTGAAAGGCTTTGAGATGAATGCTCGCTTCTTTTAGTTTTGATGTAATGGTTTTGGCAAATTGAAGCGCATGACTGCCGTCTCCGTGAATACAGACCGTATCTGCTTTAAGCAAAATATCTTCCCCTTGAACGGTACGAACCTTCCCTTCTCGCACCATACGAACGACCTGCTGAACTGCCCGTTCATCATCTTCAATGAGTGCATGTGGTTCGCGGCGGGATGTCAGCGTCCCGTCTGCTTGATAGGTCCGATCAGAAAATACTTCATGAGCCACTTGAAGGCCAATTCTCTCACCTGCTAACGCAAGTTCACTGCCTGAGAGACCGAATAACACAAGACTTGGATCGACATGATACACAGCCTTTGCAATCGATTCAGATAATTCAGTATTTTTAGCCGCCATGTTGTAAAGGGCGCCGTGCGGCTTGACATGCTGCATAGTGCCGCCTTCTGCCTTGAGAAAGGCTGATAGAGCGCCAATTTGATAGACGACGAGATCATAGGCTTCCTCTGCCGAGATCGCCATTGGACGTCTGCCAAAGCCGACCAAATCTTGCAAACCTGGATGCGCACCAATTTGGACCCCTTTATCCAGCGCCATTCTGACCGTTTTTCTCATGACCGTTGGATCTCCTGCATGAAAACCGCAAGCAATGTTGGCTGACGTGACATATTCAAGAATTTGTTCGTCCGCACCGATTGTGTATTGACCAAAGCTTTCTCCCAAATCACAGTTGATATCCACTTGATACATAGGATCCCTCCTTGTTGTTCCGAATAACGGAATATAAAGTCCGAATATTCGAATTTATATTGATTATATCAATTTTGGATAGATTGCACATGACATTGTCAGAAAACATAACAATAGAACTAGGAGAAATTAAAAAAGCGAGAGGATATCGCCTCTCGCTTTTTCATCATGTTCTTTATTTAGATAGCACCCAATGTTGGATGGCTTTTGCTACACCATGTTCTGTGTTAGGAGCTGTAATCCAATCAGCGGCTTCTTTCACCACTTCTTGCGCATTTCCCATCGCAATTCCTAATCCGGCTTCTTGAATCATGGCCATATCATTTAGGCTGTCGCCAAGTGACATGACATTGTCCATCGTACAGCCAATGCGTTCTGCTACCTTTGCAAGAGCCGCAGCTTTGTTAATCCCTGCCGCATTGACTTCGATATTGGTCGGACTTGAATTTGTGATCTCTAGATGCTCATTTGCTTTCAATGTATTAAGTACTTCCTCACGAACGTCATCATCATGAATATCAAAGCCAAATTTCAACCATTCATGGTCATGAATTCGTTCTGGGAATTCACCTCTCCACACTTTCTCCACAGTGGAAGCCCAGTAATCGGTTTCGAACCTATTTTTTAGATCCCACATCATTTGGACGTGATCAGGATGCAGCAGATCTCGTTCGATCAGTTGGAAGTTTGAATCCCAGATTTCACTTCCATTTGCTGTCACAAGGTAAGAAGACAGCTTAAGCGGCTCAACCAGCTCTCGGCATGTCATCAGCGTCCGCCCTGTGCTAATCACCACATGGACCCCTTTTGCTTCAGCATCTTTAATGGCTTGTTTATTTTCCTCTGGAATGACGTGTTCACTGTTTAACAGCGTGCCATCCATATCAATGGCAATCAATCGGATGTCTTTCTTATCAGCTTGTATGGACAAATTGAGTACCCCACTTTGTATCATTTTTTGTAACTATCTTTATTTTAATATAAAGAGGAAGCTGGCACAAAGGGACGAGTTTGATCCCATAGAAAAAAGACCTTGTTACAGGTCTCTTTGCATTGGCTTAGCGTTCACACGCAATGCCGTCTTTATCACGGTCAAGTCGCATATTTTTTTGGTAAAGTGCTTTTGACACATACGGCTTGTACTTTGTTTTGCCGCCTTTGTTTTTCGTGTTTTTGCTTTTTGCCACGCCGCCTTTATAGACTTTGTTCAGTGCTTTGCAGTTTTTGTAGGACTTGACCGTTTTTGCATCTGCAGTGTGGGTGTCGACTTGTGTAAAGCTTAGTAAAAGACCTAATGACAAGACAGCCACCATGATTTTTTTCAACATGTATGATCCCCCTATTTTTTCTATTTTTACATTTTTATCATATGTCACCACTTTTTGTTTTTCAAGACTATTGCGCTAAAAAAAATGATTTTTTTGGAATAAAATGTGCTTTATCTCCTATGTGGTACAATGAGTGGGAAACCTTTCCGTTTTTGACACGTATATGAAAAGAGGAGTTTTTCACATGAAAATGAAATATACCATTCTATATGTAAACGATGTTGAGGCAAGTATTCATTTCTATCAACATGTACTTGGCTTTCCTATGAAACTCAGGGTTGAATCCTATGTTGAGTTTGACACGGGGGACGTGACATTATCAATTAATTCACGCCAGGATGTCAAAGATGCACTTGGATTACCTGTCCCTGAAGCAAATCAATCCTCTCAAACGTTTGAGATAGGGTTTGTTGTGGATGACGTGGATCAAACCATTGCATCAATGAAGGAAAAAGGGGTTCCGATCATCAAAGAACCTGCAAAGAAACCATGGGGTCAAACCGTCGCTTATGTCGCTGATCCTGATGGGCATTTCATTGAAATATGTGATGCCATCTCCTAATCTTCTTTGAAGGAAGTGAATCAGCATGAGAAAAAAACATGCCTTTATCGCCGGTGTTTGCTCAATGATTGTGATTTGCAGTGCCGCTATTATTTTGCAGCACCATGAGTGGATAGGGTGGATCAGTGGTGGAATCTCTATTATTGGCGTCATGATGTCTGGACTTCTAATGGGGGCTTGGACAAGCGGGGAAGAAACGCGGGCAGCCTATCATTCTGAAACAAAAGAGCACCGCATATGGCGTCTTGATACGGCCTTTCTCATTATGATCTTTGCACTTCCGCACATGGCAGTGTCGATCTTTTATGTTTTGATGTAAACACTTGTTAAAAGGAGTTCGTGATATGGCTGTTTTTGTCTTATTCGTTGTATTTGGCTTCCCCATTATTTCCGTGCTGATTGGCATTTTTGGCACAATGCTTTTGAAGAATGTTTGGATGCCAACTTTGATTGTCCTGTTAGCCAGCGTCATTCTTATGTACACATACATTGGCGGGGATGAATCCTTTCTCATTTGGGTCGTCATCTACACCGTCTTTACGTTGATCGCTGCATGGATGACAAAGCGGTTTCGATTCAAGTAAAAAAGAACAGTTTGCACTGTTCTTTTTTTTGATCATATATCGGCGCACCATAGCTCAATTTCAATTTTCAGCTCGGGCCATCCTAAAGCTGATACATAAGCAACCGTCATTGATGGGTAAGCTGTTTTAAAGATCGTATCCCACTGAGGATATAGATGGTCCCAGTCGATTTCTTCCGTTGCCCATATATTGACCTTGATGACATGCTCTTCATTCAATCCTTCTGATTCAAGGATTTTTTTAATATTTTCAAATGTATTGGTTACTTGGTCGTTTAAACTTGATGGGACCTGTCCATCCATATCTGTTCCGACTTGACCCGATGTAACAAATAATCCCGCGCCCTTTGGTACTCTTGTGATATGACTATAGCTGCCAACGGGCTTCGGCATACTTTCTGGGTTTTTTCTCGTGATTTTTTCCATGTTATATCCCTCACTCACTTTGATTTTTCTGCTAGATTCTTCCTCATGTAGACAGACTTCACCAATTTCTATCTATTCTAAAAGAAAACAGCAGTGGAGTATCCATAGCCACAAGGTAAGAACATCAATATTTTCTTTTTCATGACCGGTACACTCCTTTTGATTGCGTGAGCAAGGTTTTTAGATTAACTACATAGTACCTGACAAGTGACACGTAGTCAAAATGATTTATAGACGATAACGTGCAATATCCTGATTCAATCGCATACTCAGCTCATTGAGTCTTTCTGCTGCTTTTGCCACATTGGAGATGGCTGTCACTTGTTCATCTGTGGATGCGGTGATCTCTTCGATCGCAGCGGCATTTTCTTGAGAAATATGGGCTGCGCCTTGCATGGCTTTTGTGATGAGGTCGTTTTGCTCCAGCAATGCATTCAGCTCTTTTGCCATTGCGTCTGTTTCAACGATGGTTTGTGAAATCGACGTAGAGATGGCATTGAATTCATGTTCTGTGGCATGTACCGCTTTATCTAACTCAGCAAAACGATCCATTGTCTTGGACATCATACCGGCTGTTGCCGTCGTTTCTTCTTTAATGCCTTGTACCATTTGCTGAATTTGAACGGCTGATTGCTTTGTCTGCTCAGCTAAATTCCGCACTTCACTCGCCACAACCGAGAAGCCTTTGCCGTGCTCTCCTGCACGTGCTGCTTCAATGCTTGCATTCAGCGCTAGTAAATTTGTCTCATTTGAAATGCTTTCAATCGTATCTGTAATTTTAGAGATATCCTGTACTTTTGTACTTAGCTGCTCAATGCCTGCTCTAATGCCTTGAGACGCTTGTATGGATTGTTCATTTGATTGTTTTAATTGCTGAACAATTTGCTGGCCCTGCTGCGATGATTGACTCGATTGGTCAGAGATTCGTTTAATTTGATCGCTTTGTTCTTTGACATTTTCGATGGATTGATTGAACTGGGTCATTTGTTGATTGGCTGCATCAAGGTCAGATGCCTGATGAAGCGTTCCGGTCGATATGTCGCCAATGGCTCGGCCAATTTCTTCACTGCTGGCTGAGGTTTCTTCAGATATCGCCGATAAATCTGTCGCTGATTCAACAAGCTGGCTGCTCGTTTCCTGTAGACCGCTCACAAGTGTCCTGAGTTCTCCTGACATATGATTAAAGCCTTTTGCCAGCTGTCCAATTTCATCTGTTGTTTCTTTTAAACTCGTGCGTTCAAGATTCCCCGCCGCAATTTCTTTTGAAGCAGCAGTGACTTGCTTGAGCAGCCTGACTTTTCCTCGAGCAGCTAAATAAAAGACGCCAAGACTGAGAAGAGCAACACCTGCTGTAATGAGCATGATATAGAGCTTCATCTGCTCTAATTCTTTATAAAATTCATCCTGAAAGACGGCGATACCGATACTCCAATTCCAGGGCGTGAACTGACTCATATAGGCAAGCTTTTGTTTTTCTTCCCCGGTGGCATCGTCCTTATCTAAATAGGTCACATAGTGTGCATCCTCGCCTTCTGATTTGGCTCCAGCGACCATTTTTTCACGATTGGTCGTATTATCTGGAATGACGCCAATGTCATTGACAGGATGGACTTGAGAGGAATAATCTGCTCCATATGCGACGAGATAGCCTTTATTTTTATAAATAAAATCTGATTTTTGAAATTGGTACCCTTTCCTGTTGTCATTTTTAGGCCCGCTCAAGTAAATACGGGCTTGTTCCTGTGCCTGTTCAAGCGTCAGTTCTTTTTTCTCTACACGATCATTCAACTGTGCAAGTGTAGCCATTGCTCCGCTGACGATGTGCTTTAAATCTGCTTTCCCGGCATCAATTAAGACATGTTTCGCTAACAAATACCCCGTTGTGCCTACAAGTCCGCCGGTTAAGATCGTGATCACGATAATGGCAGACATTAATTGAAAAAAGACACTTCTTGACGCAAACGTTTTCTTTTTCATATACAAATTCCCCCTTACATCATATATCGTCAAGCGGGGAAAACTATTAAAAAAGTCATAAAAAAATCCCTTTCACTCGTTGGAAAGGGATTTTCTGATTATCGAGCTGTTTCTTTCAGAATGGCTTGATAGAGATCGTCTGTTGGTGTGAGGCCACATACTTCTTCCAGCACACCTTCAATTCCTTTTTCTTTTCTTAATGCCTGCAAACGAACCGCTTCTTCGTCTTCGGCAAAGTCATAAGCGAGAGCTGCAGCGATGCCTTTGATTAAGTACACTGGCTGTTTGATCTTTTTCGCTGGACCGATTAAACGGTCGTCTGCTCCCAGCTTTCTAAGAGGAGATCGTGCGACACGAGTGACTTCGTCGGAGATAAAAGCATTTTCGAATCGCTTGATGATTTTTTGAATATACGCATCATGTTCTTCTTTCTGAAAGCCATATGTGTCGATTAAATAACTGCCTGTTTCATGAAGTGCTCCTTCAATAACTCGGCGAATCTCTGGTGTATCGACGGCTTCTTTAATCGTTTGAACGCCTTGCTGATACCCGACATAAGCAGCTAGTGCATGCCCTGTGTTGACAGTAAAGAGTTTGCGCTCAATATACGGCGTCAAATCTTTTACAAAGGTTGCTCCTTCAATCTGAGGAACGTCACCAATAAAGCCAGTCTCATCAATGACCCACTCGAAAAAAGGCTCGACTGATACTTTCAGAATGTCCTCATGGTGCTGAATCGGAACAATGCGGTCCACAGCAGCGTTTGGAAAACCAACTGTTTGTGACAACGCTTCTTGTTCCTCTTCTGTTATATGAGAGAAAACGGCTTCTTTTAAATGAGAGCTGCCTCCAATCATATTTTCACATGCCACGATGTTGATGATATGGTCAGGCTTTTTCTGTTTTAATCCTTCAGCAATCGATGAAGCTATGATCTTCAAAACGGCTGGTCCAACAGCTGTTGTAATTAAATCGGCTGATGCGACGGCCTCTGTTAATGCCGCTGTGTCTTGTGCAGAATTGATCGCTGTCACAGGGCCGACCACTTCTTGTTTTTGACCTGGCGCTGCGAGTTCAACCGTGTATTCTCCTCTTTCATTCAGCTCGTTGATGACCGCTTCATTTACATCGGTAAAGACAAGCTCAAAGCCTGATGTTTTTAACAAAGATCCGATAAACCCTCTGCCGATATTTCCTGCTCCAAAATGAAGTGCCTTCATATTAGTTCACCTCGTTAAAGATGGCGATCAGTTCATCCTGATCCTTTGCATGGATGATGCGTTCTACATTTTCTTCTTCTGAACAGACAATCGCAATTTGAGAAAGAATATCGAGGTGTTCGTTGTTTTTACCAGCGATGCCAAAGACAACTTTGGCGATATTTCCTTCTCCGTATTCAACACCTTCTGGAATTTGAATGATGGAAATCCCAGAATGAAGGACAGCCGCTTTCGCATCCTCTGTTCCATGAGGAATCGCAATCCCGTTGCCCATAAATGTAGATGAGATATTTTCTCTTTCAAACATTTTGTCAACATAATCACTTGTGACATAGCCGTTTGCCACTAGGACCTCGCCCGCTTTTTTAATGGCTTCTTCTTTTGAGCCTGCTTGTTCGTTTAGAAAAATATTGTCTTTTGAAAGTACTTGTTTCATGAATGATCACACACCTTTTTTAGAATGGAAAATCAGAAAAACAACCAAAACGGGGAGTTCAATAAAGAAAAATTGAACTCAACCCGTTTCGTCATGTTATTTTTTCAATTTCTCAATCAGCTCATCGTATTTCGGGCTGTTTAAGAAATTATCAACTGAGATATGCACAGCGCCCGGCAGTTTCGCCTTGGCTCTGTCTGTTAAATCTTTATGAGTAAAGACCACATCGGCGTCATCTGGGATGTTGCTGATGGATGTGTTTGTCACATCAATATCAAGCTCTGCCTTTTTGACTTTATTCTTTAAGATGGATGCGCCCATCGCACTTGAGCCCATTCCTGCATCGCAGGCAAAGATGATTTTGTTCACGTCATCTGGATTGACATCACTTGGAGATGCTGCTTGCTCATTTGCTTCAGCATCTTCTTTTTGAGCTGTAAGAGCCGCGGCTGCAGCGCTTTTCTTCCCTTTCATGTCCTGCATCTTTTCTGTTGCTGCTGTTAGATCCTCATCAACAGCTTTTGAAGCCTTCAAAATCACAGAAGCGACAAGGAATGATACGACGGCTGCCACGACAACACCTGCAAGAACGGCAAGGTGTCCGCCTTTTGGTGACATCAGCATGAGGGCGATAATACTTCCTGGTGACGGCACAGCCTTTAAGCCTGCATTTAACAGGGTAAAGGTCAGAACGCCGCTTGCTCCCCCTGCAATAACCGCCAAAATGAGCTTTGGTTTCATTAAGATGTACGGGAAGTAAATCTCATGAATTCCTCCTAGGAATTGAATGACAATCGCACCCGGTGCAGACTGTTTCGCATTTCCTCTACCAAAGAACATGTACGCAAGTAGAACACCTAACCCTGGTCCTGGGTTTGTTTCAAGCAAGAACAGAACGGACTGCCCTGTCTTTGCCGCTTGCTCCACCCCTAAAGGACCTAAAATTCCTTGGTTAATCGCATTGTTTAAGAACAAGACTTTCGCTGGTTCAATGAAAATACTTGCCAGCGGAAGCAAATGTGCATTCACAATGATATCTACACCTGCTGCAAGGGCTTTATTTAGACCAAGTACCACTGGGCCGATGGCGTAGAAGGCAATCGCGACAAGAATGGCACCTAGAATCCCTGCCGTAAAGTTATTCACAAGCATCTCAAAGCCCGATTTGATTCGATCTTTGAACAGCTGATCAATTTTCTTAATCAAGTAACCGCCAAGTGGTCCCATGATCATGGCACCTAAAAACATTGGAATGTCCGAACCGACAATGACCCCAATCGTCGCGGTTGCACCGAGTACCCCGCCTCGGTGGTCGTATACGAGCTTACCGCCTGTGTAACCGATTAAGAGCGGCAGTAAGTAGTTGATCATTGGACCAACAAGTGAAGCTAATTGTTCATTTGGCAAATAGCCACTCGGAATGAACAATGCCGTAATGAGTCCCCAAGCGATAAATGCTCCAATATTCGGCATAATCATGCCGCTTAAATAGCTTCCAAAGCGCTGTACTTTTACGCGGAATCCGCTTTTTTCCTGCATCTATGAAAACTCCTTTCTTCTCTCCCTTTATTCAGGGCTTTATAGGTCAAAAGATATAAGAACAAGTGTCAGTGAAGCCCTTAACCTTATCGTAAAACGCTTTCACTTTCCCTTCAATTGAAACTAAATGTCACTTTGTCACTTAGTGTGTGACAAAATTGAAATATGATGTGAATTCTCTGTCAGAGCATAGGACAAATGGAGTAAAAAGGTTGACGTGCCGTGGTTTTGATGCAAAATTCATTGGAATTTCACAACTTTCAAATAGTCTCTTCTTGTTTCCTCTTCTTAAATCGACTAGGCTTATACATGATCAAACCTATTCAATCAAGAAATGTCTGCGCAGACATGACACAGAAAAAGTGAACCATCTTGCTGTTTGTTTCGTTTACCTTTTAGAGTGAGCGGCACAATAGGAGGAGCGGTTTTTTCTGTGACTCACAGTTTACTGCCGCTTTCTTTCTGATACATGAGACATTTTCATAGGTAGAAAGGCGGTTATTTATCTTGTTGAAACATAGTAAGTGGATTCTGCTCCTTATCGTCACGTTCGCTTTTTTCATTCCAAAGGAAGCAGTTGCTCATGCATACGTCGTCAGCTCAAATCCAGCGGCAAATGAAGAGCTGGAGAAGCAGCCTCCTTCAGTCTCTATCACATTTAGTGAAGGAATCGAAAGTGGATTTCATGCCATTAAGGTGCTAAATGCAAAAGGTGATCGTGTGGATAAAGGAGATACGGTCATTAAAGATCAAAAAATCATGGAAGCTGCTTTAAAAAAGGATTTACCAAAGGGGATTTATACCATTCAGTGGAATGCGGTATCAGCAGACGGACACTCTGTCTCTGGCATGATCCCGTTTAGTATTGGCAAAGCGGGTGGCGGTTTTGACCAATTAGATCAAGGTCAAACGAATGAATCCATCGATGTAGCCTCGACCATTGATAAAGCCTTACTTTATACGTCGTTTAGCTTATTTCTCGGGACCATTTTGTTTGGACTGTTTTGGTTTAAAACAGCCATTTCTCCTGTATTAGTGAAACGAATGAAACGGCTTTTGACTTTGTCACTGATCATGATGGGCGGAGCACTCGTGTTCCAGCTGCCAATTCAAACAAAATCAGCGGCAGACGTGTCCTTTTTGGGGGCATTTCAACCATCCCTCTTACAAGAAACCATTGCGTCGACTTCTGGCGGTAGTTTGTGGATGATGCTCATGGTGTCATTTGTTCTTCTGACCATTTGGAGCATAGTCGCGATGAAAAAAGGGGATTTCACATCTTTTCGGGTCTGGTTGTTTCCACTGCTCTTATTCGCAGTGCTTCTCTGGCTGAAGGCACAAATCGGACATCCAGCAGCAACCGATAATAAAATACTGACAACGTCACTTGATTTCATCCATCTCGTTTCTGCATCGATCTGGGTCGGTGGTTTAACAGCCATTGTGCTTTTATTGTTGAAGAAGCTGCCAAATGAAGATCAGCCGCTCATACGGAGTACGTTAACAGCGTTTCACCCTTGGGCGCTGCTCTCTGTTGGACTCATTGTGTTTTCAGGATTTGTGAATGCCATCTTCATTTTGCAATCGTTTGATGCTCTTTTCGAATCAGCGTATGGACGAACCTTTTTAATCAAGCTTGGTTTATTTATCTTGATGGGCCTTCTAGGACTTGTCCATTACTTGATGCTGAGATGGGAAAAGAAACAGAAACAAAACGTTTCGTTACGAGCTGAGTGGATTATCGGAATCGCCATTTTGTTATTAACGGCTGTGTTTACCAATATTCCGAGCCCTCCTCCGCCTGAACCTGAGCCATTCTTCGGCGCAAACCAAGTGGAGCATCGTGACATTGTGTCCATGAGCATTACCCCGAATGCTCCGGGGAAAAACACATTCGAGGTCGCATTTACGAAGAAGGATGGACAAACGATTACAGATATTCAATCTGTGTCAGCCAAGATCCATAAAGTCGCCTTATTCGGGGAAGAGAAACCGAGTGAATTTCAGCTGAAACGATTAAAAAATGGTCATTTCTCTGCTGAAAACCTCTTGTTAAATGAAAAAGGTACTTGGAAAATTGAAATCCATGCATTAACTGGTTCTTTTGAAAATATCGATACCACATTTATTAGAAGAAACTAAAAGGAGTTCATACCATATGAAAAAATACGTTAAAGCTTTATTACCAATGCTTCTCGCTTCATTTTTATTGGCGATTCCTGTGAGTGCTCATGTCACAGTCAAGCCTGATACGTCTGCGACAAATGCGTGGGAAACCTATACGTTAAAAGTTCCTTCTGAGAGTGACAGTCCAACCACTAAGGTTGTCGTGACAATACCTAAAGGTGTAGAATTCCAGCAATATGAGCCAGTCCCTGGATGGAAAACGTCAACTGAAGAAAAAGATGGCAAGGTGACAAGAGTGACTTGGGAAGCAACGGGTAAAGGCGTGCTTGCCGGACAGTTCCAGCAATTCGTTTTTGTAGCGAAAAACCCTGAAAAAGCAGGTGAAGCTGCATGGGATGCATATCAATATTATAAAGATGGAACGGTCGTTGAATGGACAGGCGATAAAGATGCTGATAAGCCGCATTCCATCACAAACATTGTGGCATCTAATACGGTAACGGATTCACATGGACAAGAAAAACCAAAAGAAGAAAAGGCATCTGAAACAGCCTCCAACTCTTCCTCACCACTTGGGCTAGGGTTGTCCATTGCTGCTCTAGTCGTAGCACTGATTGCACTGGGACTTGCTTTTAGAAAGAAATAATTGATTCGTAAGCGATCGTTTTCACGGAAACGATCGCTTTCATTTCTATCCACCTTATTTGAACACGAGATGCAAGGCTTTGCCTGCAAACTAGGACGATCAACTTCCATTTTCCCAACCTATTATTACCAACATAGGATTGAATAGGGTAATGGTGCATGCCATAATGAGACACATGACCACCTAGGAGGCTATAAGATGAACCATCTAATTATATTTGCTCATCCCCAGCAAAGCTTAAATCAAACCTTATTAGATCTTGTTGTCAGCACTCTTTTGAACAATGGTCATGAAGTGACTGTTCGTGATGTCTATGCTCTTGGTTTTTCGCCAGAGCTAAGCATGTTGGAAAAGGCTGCGATCAAACGGGGTAATGTCCCAATTGCCATTCAAACAGAGCAGAAGCTGATTCAGCAAGCAGATGTCCTAACGTTTATTTTTCCCATTTGGTGGACAGGCTTACCCGCTATGCTAAAGGGCTATGTAGAACGCGTTTTTTCTGAGGGCTTCGCTTATCAAATCAATGAGCAGGGGGCTATTGAAAACCTGCTTCGGCACAAAAAAGGTGTCATTATCAACACGCACGATGCTCCAAGGACCTTTCTTGACTCTAAGCGGATCATTTCCGCCTCCCATCGCATGACAACAGATACAGAAGTCTTCAATTTTATTGGTGTTGAGCCTGTTGAACGACTTTTGTTCAGCAGCATGGAGCAGGCACCAGCAGATTACATCCACGAAATTCTGAAAGAAACGAAAGAAACGGTGGAGCAGCTTTTTCCGCCGGCTGTTTAACATAAAAAAGACTGCCAAGATTCCTCAGGCAGTCTTTTTCACGTTTATTCGTCTAAACCAATGGATACATATTTGGTTTCTAAATACGGTTCGATCCCTTCGATGCCGCCTTCACGGCCAATTCCGCTTTCTTTCATTCCTCCGAATGGTGCTTGAACAGCCGATGGGCCGCCATCATTCCAGCCAATGATCCCGTAATCAAGATTCTCTGAGATGTAGAGGCCGTTTCGATAATTTTCTGTAAAGAAATAAGCTGCAAGACCAAAAGGTGTATCGTTGGCTAATTCAATCGCTTCATCTAGCGTTTTGAACGTCGTAATCGGCGCCACTGGTCCAAAGGTTTCTTCATGCATGATGTTCATGGAAGGGTCTACATGTGTGAGAACCGTTGGCTGGACAAAATAATACGACTTTTCATCATCGAAATGCGTATCTCCGCCGACAAGGATTTTCGCCCCTTTATCGACTGCATCTTGAATTTGGCCGACAATTTTATCAAAGCCGCGCTTGTTGATAATTGGGCCGATGGATGTGCCTTCTTCAAAGCCATTTCCCACTTTTAGCTTTTCTACTTCTTTGCTGAAGCCTTGAGCAAATGCTTCATGAATGTCTTCATGCACAATTAAGCGGTTGGCACAGACACAGGTTTGTCCTGCATTACGGAACTTAGACGCCACTGCTTGTTTGACAGCTAGTTCAAGATTGGCATCTTTGTCTACGATGAGCGGAGCATGGCCGCCAAGCTCCATTGATACGTGCTTGACTGTACTCGCACTGTTTTTGATCAGATGCTTTCCGACTGGCGTTGAGCCTGTGAACGTGATTTTGCGAATCAATGGACTATCTGTGAATATTTCACCGACTTCTTTTCCATCTCCAACCACCCATTGCAGGGCATCCTCTGGAATTCCAGCTTCGTGGCCTAATTTCACAAGTTCAATAGCCGTCAGCGGCGTGTCTTCAGCAGGTTTCACAATAAACGTACAGCCCGCTGCAAGTGCTGGTGCAGCCTTTCTCGTGATCATGGCTGCAGGGAAATTCCAAGGAGTAATGGCTGCAACAGGACCAACTGGCTGCTTTGTGACGAAAAGGCGTTTGTTCGTCGTATGAGACGGAATGGTTCTGCCGTAGATCCGTTTGGCTTCCTCTGCGTACCATTCAATGTATCCAGCCGCATAGACGATTTCGCCTAATGCTTCTTGATACGGCTTCCCGTTTTCTTCCGTGATGATTTTCGCGAGCCTTTCTTTATGTTCAATCATGAGATCAAACCACTTGCGAATGATATTGGCACGTTCATGCGCAGACGTTTTTGCCCATGCTTTGAATGCTTTATGTGAGCGGGTAATGGCGTCTTCGATCTGTTCTTTTGTATGCTGAGCAACTGAAGCAATTTCTTCTCCTGTTGCAGGATTATACACTTTGAGTTCGTTTGTCATGCTCTACCGTCTCCTTCGTTCTTGGATTCATTACATATAGTATATACCCAATGAGTGCCCAACCTAAAAGCAATATCCATTCAGCTGGCCATGATAAGGAGGCCGGCATTCCTGGAAAATAAAATGAAAGAAAAAGGAGACTCAGCCCGATAGCTAAAACGCCTGTCGTCCGCCAATACTTAATGCGGTATGGACGCTCAAGCTCTGGTTCTGCTTTGCGAAGTCTCATAAAGGCAATGGACACTATTAAGTACCCTACGATAATTCCGACACCGCCCGCATTGACAATCCACACGAGGGCAGGACGCCCTAATAATGGAGCGAAAAAGGCCAATGCACCAAGAAATAAAATCGCATGTGTCGGTGTTTTATACTTTGGATGAATATACGCAAACCATTTGGAAATCATGCCTCTTTCCGCCATAGCGTATAAGATGCGGCTTGCACCGATGATAAAAGCATTCCAGCTCGTCACAATTCCTGCTACACCGCCAATGACAAGCACTGTTCCAAACGCCTGATGACCGAGCAGCTGCACCATCGCATCTGCTGTCGCCAATGAAGAGGCTTCAAGCTGTCCTTTTGACAGCCCAGCAGCTACCCCAAAGACAATGAGCAGATAAAACACAACGGCACTCACGATGGAGATAATCAAAATTCTCCCGATAATTCTCTTCGGCGCATTGATCTCCGCCGCCACTTGCGGGATGACATCAAAACCAACGAATAAAAAGGGAATCATCACTAAAACCGCCATGAGACCGCCAACTCCGCCTTGAAACATCGGCTCAAGGTTTGCTAGATTTCCGTTAAATGTTGCGCCGCCTAAAAGAAGAAAACCTGTCAGGATAATGGCCACTGTAAAAACAGATTGAAAAATAGCAGCTGGCTTGGCGCCAATGTAGTTCAGCGCTGTTAAAAATAAAGCACCACCAGATCCAATCAACACCCATGTGAAATAAACGTCCCATCCCCCTATATTCCATAGGAAGCCAACATGCTGTGTTGGAATGACATAATCAATGACAGTTGGCAAGGCAACAGCTTCAAACGTAATGACGGACACATAACCAAACAATACGCCCCATGCTGAGACGAACGCTGATTTCATCCCAAATGCCCGCTGGACAAAGACGAGCCCTCCTCCCGTCTCTGGAATGGCAGACGAAAGCTCAGCATACGTGAGTCCAATAAAGATGACGAGAATACCGCCGATGACAAAGGCGATGACACTGCCTAAAAATCCTGCTGTTAAAATCCAATCTCCCGAAAGTACAACCCAGCCCCATCCAAGCATTGCACCAATGGATAAAAACAGTACGTCAGACTGCGACATGGTTTTTGCCATTTGTTGTTTTTGCATACAACCATCCCCCTTTGTTGTTTAGCGTGCTTTGAAGGCGTCCTCGATGATCCCCAGTCCTTCATTCAGCAGCTCATCTGTGATGACAAGTGGTGTTAAGAAGCGAATAATATTCCCATTAATCCCTGCCGTTAATAAGAGCAGCCCGTGCTCATTTGCATATGCTGCAATCGCTGCGGCTGTTTTCTTATCTGGTGTACGCGTTTTTTGATCTTCCACAATTTCAATCGCCGCCATTGCCCCTAATCGGCGGACTTCCCCAATGAATGGATACGTTGTTCTCCAATCATTTGCTTTGTCCTCAATGACTTGTCCAATGTGTTCAGATCGTTGATTCAATTGTTCCGTTTCAATAATATCAAGAACTGCTAGTGCTGCCACACAGCCTAATGGACTTCCTGCATATGTCCCCCCGAGCTCACCTGGATCTGCCGCATCAAGCAGTTCTTTTCTGCCAATAACACCGCTCAGTGGTAATCCAGCAGCAAGAGATTTTGACACCGTGATTAAGTCCGGCACCACATCAAAGTGCTCAATCGCAAAGTATTTCCCCGTTCTCGCAAAGCCTGTTTGGATCTCATCTGCAACAAAGACAATCCCGTGCTGCTGACAGAATGAAGCAACATGCTGAACAAAACGCTTCGATGGTACAATGAATCCGCCCTCCCCTTGGACTGGTTCCATGACCACACATGCAACGGTTTCTGGTGCAACGGCTGCGACAAAGAATTGATTGAATTGATCAATGATGTACTCATCGTAGGCTGCATCGCTTAATCCTTCTGGCTTTTGATAGTAATAAGGGTATGGTGCTTGATACACCTCTGACGCAAATGGTCCGAACCCAAATTTATATGGCTTGACCTTGCTCGTCATGCTCATCGTCATATTCGTTCTGCCGTGGAAGCCTCTTGTAAACGACACAACGGCCTGTCTTTTCGTATATTTACGTGCAATTTTCACCGCATTTTCAACAGCTTCTGCACCTGAATTGAGAAAAATGGCTTTCTTGTCATGATCGCCTGGTGTGAGGCGGCATAGCTTTTCTGCCAATTCGATATACGATTCGTACATCATGACGTTGAATCCTGGGTGAATCAGACTGTCTGCCTGTGCTTTGACGGCCTCCACAACCTTTGGATGTGAATGACCTACATTTAAAGTACCGATAGCGCCAGCAAAATCGATAAAACGTTTCCCATCGATATCGAACAGCTCGGCACCCTTCCCCTTCGCTGCAAGATGACGGTTGCCATTACTCACGCCTCTTGCGACGTATTGATCTCTTTTCCCCTGCCATTCTTCTGTTGAAAAACGGTTTGTTGTCGTTTGACTCATTGTCATCCATCCCCTTTATGTCTTTTTTTATTATTCTGAATATTTTTTGGTATGATAGAAAGTACCAATATCATTTTTTTCATGGTACCAGAGAGGATGGAATGACGAGATGCTGACAATTCAACTAGATCAAACAGGGGCAAACGGATTTATTTATCATCAAATTTATACGAAAATTAAAGGTGAAATTTTAAATCGAAACCTTCAGCCGCACGATCAATTACCCTCTAAACGAGAGTTAGCAGATACATTAAACGTCAGCGTGAATTCAGTGAATGGCGCGTATCAGCAGCTGCTTGCTGAGGGATATTTATATTCGGTCGAACGCAAAGGTTTTTTTGTGGAGTCATTAGAAACGTTTCATGAGTCAGGTCAGCTGGAACCCTCGTCCCTTCCAGCCGATTTAAAAGAGGAGTCGATTGCACGGGACGACTGGTATTCCTTTTCACATATCTCTGTTGATACAGCCAATTTTCCATTTAAAAGCTGGCTGAAAAGTGAACAAAAGGCGATCAGCCTCCATCAAGAAGCGTTTGGTGAGCTTCCGCATCCACAAGGTGTGTACGAGCTTCGGGAAACGATTGCCCGGTTGATCGGGCTTGCGCGAGGGGTCAAATGCTACCCAGAACAGCTCATTTTAAGCGCAGGCACGCAATCACTTATCCATTCTTTATCAAGCATTCTTCCAGCCGATCAAGTATACGGATTAGAAAACCCTGGCTATCGCCGGCTCTATCAAATGCTGAAAAACAATCATCACCGAATTGAAACGATTGGCATTGATCAAAAAGGGGTGCGGATGAGTGACATTCACAAAAAACAGCCGAATGTCTTAATCATTACCCCTTCACATCAATTCCCAACAGGGGTGATTATGCCGATTTCCCGGCGGATTCAACTCTTAAACTGGGCAGCCGATCAGCCCGGCCGTTATATTATCGAGGATGATTATGACAGTGAATTCAAGTATGGTACAGACAGCATTCCAGCGCTGCAAAGTTTGGATCGATATGACAAAGTCATTTATATGGGGACCTTTTCAAAGTCATTGCTGCCAGGCTTAAGACTAAGCTACATGGTGCTCCCGCAGCATTTATTGAGACGCTATAAGGAAGAACAGCACTTCTTCATTCAAACAGCCAGCCTTTTTACACAATACACCCTTCTTCATTTTATAAAAGATGGGGCGTATCAGCGGCATATTAAAAGAATGAATGGTTTATATGAGGAAAAGCGGAAGCAGCTCATTGAAGAGCTCGACACGGTTTTTACTGACAATGTACGGATTATTGGGGAAAATGCTGGACTTCATTTTATCGCAGAGTTCCGCTCAAACCGCACGCAGCATGAGATTTTACAGCGAGCCAAAGAAAGAAAGCTTAAAATGTACGGGATGGACCGTTTTACCCTTGATGAGCAATTGCCGGGGCATCAGGAAGGCTTTGTTCCACTCGTCCTCGGCTTCTCTCATATGCGGCCAGAGGATATTGAGCCGGCGGTGAAAAGACTGTATGAGTCGATTTATGGGAAATAAAACAGCCAGCTGCTTTACTAGACAGCTGGCTTACCACCGCTCTTTATCTACGGCTAAAATGGATGACACGAGTCCAGGAAAAGCGGTCTCGATGTCTTCTTTTCTTAAAGAATAGTAGCGGTGTTTACCGTCAATTCTCACTTTCACGACGCCTGCCTCCCTCAGCACTTTGAAGTGATGAGAAAGCGTAGATTTGGCAATATTCATCTCATACGTACCGCATGTCCTCTCGCCCGCTTCTGCTAAGCAGCGGACAATTTCTAACCGGATTGGATCAGCCAATGCGTGCAGCACAGAAATCAGTCTTATGTCTTCTTGAGTTGGATGGATTGGATTATTCATACGATAAATGTATCGTATTTTGTGCCAACATACAATCTCATGACTCGCCTCATACAAAGTAACGATACATCCTTTGGAAACGACTATGACTATATAAAAGCTGTCTTGAAGGGAAGGAACTGTCTATCAAACAAATGTAGATTTGACCCATCAACTAACCGTCACAAAACATCAGCAAGTAGGTATCATTCAGAAAACAGCTGCCGAACATTTTGATCACGGCACAGCTTCCCAGTTGAAAAAAGGGACAGCGATTTACTCTGTAAAGGAGCGAAAAGACCTTTTGATCGCCGAATTTAACGGACAGATCATCATATATGCCGCACATGCGGAAGGATAAAATACCTGTCATAAGATAGGTGTTTTTTAAGTTTCTTTTCTTGTCATAGGTCATTGGTTTTGTTATCATTGCAAAAGTGACCACTCGGTTTCCATTGTGACCATATGGTTTTGCCGATTCGGAAAGGACTTATGTAGATGAACGAAAAGCAAGAAGAGATTTTGCGGGTTTCAAAGAAATTGTTTTCTCAAAAAGGCTATATGAGTGTCTCCATGCAGTCAATTGCCGATGCCTGTAAAATATCAAAAGCGTCTATTTATAAACTGTTTGATTCAAAGGAAGCTCTTCTATTAGAACTGATTAAATACAATCAGTGCAAAATGAGAGAGATTTCTCAGATCATTCATTCAGAAACGACGCTGTCCAAAAAGGAAAAATTCACAAAGAAGATCAAACTTGAGCTTGAAGAGTTTAAAGAGAATCATAAATTTTTGAATATGCTGTCCTTTGAAGCTTTTTCGCAGCATTCGCCCATTGTCATTAAACATTTACGCGAGACACGCTCCATTATCATGCAGCGGCACAGAGACATTATTTTAAGCACATATGGTGAATCTGTCGCTCCTTATGTCTGGGATCTTGTGATCGTCCTCAACGGATTAATGAGAGAATTCATCTTAATGCTGGCGATTGAGCATAAGAACATCCAATTAGAAAATGCCGCCGAAATGATTATTGGCGTGATGGACCGTGTGTCGAAAAAGCCTTGTTCCATTGAGCCTGTGTTAACAGATCAGCTGATGGACTCTTATTTGCTTTCTTCACAGGACGAATATGATGAAGAAAAGCTTGTCATCTCGTCCTTAACGAAGATCAAACAAGAGCTTCACGCACTGCCAAACGGAGAAGAAAAGGACGATCTCCTCTCTGCGTTTGAGCTGCTGAGTCAAGAATTATCAAAGGACCAACCGAGAACCTTTTTAATCAGCTCATTGCTCGATTATTTAGGTAAAAACAGCGTTTTATCACAAAACGTGTCACAGCTGAAAAGCATCATTCTATAGATAAAGAAGGGATAACATGAACCAATCAACAACATCGTATAATCGATCTGTGATTGTTGGGATTTTCCTCGTTGGGGCATTCGTCGCGATTTTAAACCAAACGCTGCTCATTCCAGCGATCCCACATATCATGGAGGAATTCAATATTGATGTCAGCAAAGGACAGTGGCTCACCACAGCCTTTATGCTGACAAACGGGATTCTCATCCCGATCACGGCTTTCTTAATCGAGAAATTTTCAAGCCGTTCTTTAGTTTTAACGGCGCTTAGCATCTTTACAGCCGGTACAATTCTTGCCGCGTTTGCAACGAATTTCCCTGTATTACTTGCAGCGCGTATTGTGCAGGCAGCCGGCGCAGGAATTTTAATGCCGCTGATGCAAACGATCTTTTTAACCATTTTCCCGAAAGAAAAACGTGGTCAGGCAATGGGTATGGTCGGACTTGTCATTTCGTTTGCACCAGCTCTTGGACCGACACTTGGCGGCTGGATTGTCGATTCCTTCAGCTGGAAGTTCTTGTTCTATATTGTACTGCCAATCGGTATCATTGATCTCATTCTTGCTTTCTTCTTAATGAAAAATGTAACGCAACAAAGAGAGACACGAATTGATGTTTTATCTGTCATCTTGTCGTCCTTCGGTTTCGGCGGACTGCTTTACGGATTTTCTAGTGTCGGAACATATGGCTGGACGAGTGCGACTGTCCTCATTTCGCTGATTGTCGGCGCTGTGAGCTTGTTCTTCTTTATTCTGCGCCAGTCGAATTTGACAAGACCGATGCTTGAATTTGGTGTCTTTAAGTTTGCAATCTTTAGCTTAACGACCTTTCTTGGGATGCTTGTCTTTGCTTTATTGATTGGGACAGAGACGATTCTGCCGCTCTATACGCAAAATGTCAGAGGATTGTCTGCTCTTGATACAGGACTGATCTTATTGCCTGGTGCTCTCTTTATGGGGCTCCTCTCACCAATTATTGGACGAATTTTTGATAAAGTCGGTGGAAAAGGGCTGGCATTAGGCGGGTTTACGATACTTACCGTTACGACCTTGCCATTTATGCTGCTCACCCTTGATTCATCCATCGCCCTCATTACGGTCGCCTACACGCTTCGCTTAATCGGGGTTGGGATGATCATGATGCCGCTGACAACCGCAGGTATTAACTCTTTACCGCCTCATTTGATCCCGCATGGGACAGCGATGAATAACACGATGAGACAAATGGGCGGCTCCATTGGGACGGCTGTGCTTGTCTCCATCATGAGCAGCTCTGCTGCAAATGCAGAATTAGCCAGCCCATTAAAATCAGCCGTTCACGGCATGAACACGTCGTTTATCGTGTCTGGATTGATTGCGGTCCTTGGACTCGTCCTCTCCTTTTTCTTAAAGGAAAAACGCGATAATAAAGTGATGAAGCAGGAGCTATCTTCCTCCTCATCTTCTTCATAAGAAAAAGAGCTCGGCATATGGCCGGCTCTTTTTTCATATATTCACATTATATCGTCCTCTTCAAAAGGACATTTGTATTTACAGTGAAGAAAAACCTTGATAATTTGAAGAAAAGAGTTGATAATAGGAACTATTCAATTTGTGAGAAAATTTTTACTATAGGAGATGTATGCATTGAAGGTCGTTAAATTTGGTGGCAGTTCACTTGCATCTGGCAAGCAGCTGCAAAAGGTATTTGACATTGTAACAGCAGATCCAGCTCGAAAAGCAGTCGTTGTTTCCGCACCAGGAAAACGGCATTCAACGGATACGAAGGTCACCGATCTATTAATTAGCTGTGGTGAGCAATATTTACGTTTAGGGGAAGCAGAGGATTTACAGAAAGCCGTCATCGAACGGTATGCCTCGATTGCGGATGAACTCGGGTTAAGTCATGACGTGATTGACACCATTCTGGAAGATCTAGATGCCCTCTTACAGGCAGATTCGTCTCACCCTGAGCGATATCTTGATGCCATCAAAGCAAGCGGTGAAGACAATAACGCAAAACTCATTGCCGCCTATTTCCGCTATCAAGGTGTCGAAGCTCACTATGTGAACCCAAAGGAAGCTGGTTTATTTGTGAGCGATGAGCCTGGTCAAGCGCAAGTCCTTCCAGAGTCATATGATCATTTGTACAAATTAAGAGAGCGCTCTGGCATCATCATCTTCCCTGGCTTTTTTGGCTTTAGTCTATCGGGGGACATCGTCACCTTTTCTCGCAGCGGCTCCGATATTACCGGTTCCATTTTGGCAAACGGTTTGAAAGCAGATGTGTATGAAAACTTTACAGATGTGGATGCTGTCTACGCTGTCAATCCGACGATCGTTCATGAGCCGAAGGAAATTACAGAGCTGACGTACCGGGAAATGCGCGAGCTATCCTATGCTGGTTTTTCTGTGTTCCACGATGAAGCACTCATTCCAGCCTTCCGTGCAGGCATTCCTGTGCAAATTAAAAACACCAATAATCCCTCAGCAAAAGGCACAAAAATTGTGAACCAGCGAGATCATACAAATGGACCAGTTGTCGGAATCGCCTCAGACAGCGGTTTTTGCAGCATTTATATTAGCAAGTATTTGATGAACAGAGAAGTCGGTTTTGGACGTAAGGTGCTGCAAACGTTAGAGGAATATGGGCTTACGTATGAGCACGTTCCTTCTGGCATTGACGATATGAACATTATTTTAAGACAGGATCAGCTGGAGGAGCAGCATATTGAACAAGAGCTGCTCGACCGCTTGAAGCTTGTGCTTGATGCAGATGAGGTCGTTTTAGAGCCGAATCTCTCACTCATTATGGTTGTAGGAGAAGCGATGCGTCACAATGTTGGCACCACAGCAAGAGCAGCAGAGGCGCTGTCAAAAGCGAAGGTCAATATTGAAATGATCAATCAAGGCTCTTCAGAGGTCAGCATGATGTTTGGCGTCAAAGCGGCTCAAGAAAAAGAAGCCGTTCAAGCGTTGTATGAAGAATTTTTCTCTATGTCTACCGTCCCTGTCTCCCTTTAACCAGCAGACTGCCAGATCTCAGGATCGGCAGTCCTTTTTGTTCTCGCCCGATTCACATGGATTTGCGCATTAAAATATATCTATTTCTCGTTTCATTTTGTATGATAGAGACAAATCAACTATTGTTCCGGTCTATGATCGGAGCTACAAGGAGTCCTAAAACAATGCCTCGTCAACAACTATTAAAACAGTTTCGCAATTTTCATGATGCTTCTACGAGTATTTTAAATATGATGAGTCAATTCACTGATGTAAACACACTGTTTATTGCTAAAAACGATCAAACCACCAATCAGATTGTAAAGGTGCTGAATCATGATGAGCAGCTTCTTGAAGAAGGAGAAGAAATTCCTTACGAGAAGACATTTTGCAAACTGGCGGTCGATCATCAGGATACGCTTGTGATTCCTGATATATCATTGGATGATCGTTCTAAATACTTAGAAGTCACGAAACGTCTTCAAGGCGGATCATTCATCGGAGTGCCGATTAATTTTACTGATGGCACAAACTACGGAACGATTTGCGGGCTTGATCTAAGACCACAGCAATTCACAGAAGAGCATGTGCATATGTTTGAAACGATGGCTTCTCTATTAAGCTACGTCCTCGAACTCGACCGTGCCAACCGGCAGATTCAGCAATTATCTGTACCGATCGTCCCAGTTGTTGACGGTGTCGCCGTGCTTCCTCTCCTAGGTGATATCGAAGAGACACGTGCTCAGCATATTTTAGAAACCATTTTACAGGAAAGTTACAGACTGTCGCTCTCTCATTTGGTCATTGATGTATCGGGAACAAAACGCCTGAATGAACAGAGCATTCAATATCTGGTCAGCTATGCACAAACGCTGAGACTTTTAGGGATTTCGGCTGTTTTAACAGGGATTAAACAAGATCTTGCTCTAAGTGCGATTCAATCGAATATTTCATTTAAAGACATCACCATCCGGAAAGACTTGCCGCAGGCACTTGCTCATATTGGCTTGACGTTTACTAAAATGGAATAAGGAATGAGACACAAAAAGGGCTAAATAAATTTTAGCCCTTTTCTTCTTTTTAAATCATGCCAGCAGCTGCAAATAAGAAGAATCGTTTCCGTCTTCAATAACTTGTAAAATCTGCTGTGCATGCGATGTGTCTGTGATACTGTTTAATTTTTGCATGATGTCTTCTTTCGATAGTGCATGGCCTGGTGCGCCCCGCGGAAGATCGACTCGTTTGCTAATGGTGGTGCCATCAGATAAGGTAAGCTTCACAATCGTAAAGCGACCTTTTGGGACAGCGTCTGGATGGGGTTCTGTCGTTTGATCATATTCTCTGCTCATCCGCTTCATCCATGTGCGCATGTCTGATGGAATGGTTTTTTTCGTAAAGGCATCCAGCGTAAGCGTCTGTCCAAATACGGCAAGTGCGATGACGTATTCGACACTGAATCGTCCTTCTTCGCCCGTCAAAGGTGTCCGCTCAATAAGCGCTGCATCTCCGCCAGGCGGGAATATGACCTCTACTTGTTTCACCTGATCCGAAAAGAAAGTATGCTCTTCCATTAAGGACAGAATCGCATCTGCTGCATGATGCGCTGCTGAGCAGAACGGGTATACTTTGAACCACAGCCCCGGCGAGACAATACGCCACGTTGTACCATATCCCTCTAGTAAACGACTTTCCGCGCGCTCCTGATCTCCATAGAGAGAAAAGAAACCAAGCGTACCATCAAGAACCGATTCATTCCCGCCAAAACCTGAACAAGCTAAGTCCATAGACCAGACGGCTGTTTTAGCCGCTAAGCCGGCTTGTAATGGTTTCATATCAGAGCCAAACTGCTTTCTCATTCCGGCTGATTGCGCTCCGGCAAAGCCGATTGCCTTCGCCAGCTCTTCCTGCGAGACTTGTTTTAAATACCCAATGGCACATACTGCTGCAATGGCTCCGAGGGTTCCGGTATTATGCCAGCCCCGCTCATAATGCGCCTTGCCGATGGATTCGCCAAGCCTTGCCATCACTTCAACACCTGTGATGTAGGCAGCTAAAAATCGATCGCCAAACCCTTTGCCGTCTGATAGCTGTGATAGCAATGCTGGAATGATAACCGCACTTGGGTGTCCTCTCACGTCTGAATGCACATCATCATAATCAAGGGCATGGATCAGGTAGCCGTTCAGCATCGCTGCTGATTGACGGCTGACCTTCTTCCCTTGTCCAATGACAGGAATTTGAGCGGCTCCGCCTTCTTGTTCCACAAGCGCCATGAGCTTTTGAATTCCTTCATCCTCTTTCGCAGCAAGCGCCGCCGCAGCAGCATCTAACAGACCATTTCGAGCCATTTCTACCGCCCGCTGATCTTGAAGTGGATTAGCAGACAGTACAGCCTCTGCCAATTGTTTTGTTAGTTCCATGATCGTGACTCCAATGCCTGAACGGCAAGCTCGGAAAAGAAGGCAGCGGCAACTGGAAGTGCTTCTTCATTTAATGTAAACGCAGGGTGATGCCACTCCTTGGTACCACTAGTCCCCATCCATACGAAAAAGCCTGGAATGTGTTCTTGATAAAGGGCAAAATCTTCTCCGCCCGGTGACTGCTCTGCCTGAACTACTGTGAGATCCAGCGCATCTGCCGTTTCTTCGACCACCTTTGTCAAACGCTCGTCATTCAACACAGAAGGCAAATACGGATGCCATTTCACTTCGCCTTTTGCCCCAAATCCTTCGGCAATCCCACTCACGATTTGTTTCATAAGCTCTGGAATCATCGCTCTCACTTCAGGCTCAAACGTCCGAACGGTTCCTTCCATCTCAACACGATCAGGAATCACATTCCATGATGTACCGCCTTGAATGCGTGTGATACTGACTACTGCATGATGTAAGGAGCTGATGCGGCGGCTGACGATTTGCTGAAGAGCACTTGTGATCTGCCCGCTGATGGCAATCGGGTCCACCGTGTGATTCGGAATACCTGCATGGCCACCCGTCCCTTTAATATCGATTTCAAACCGGTCAACACTTGCCATTAATGCTTTTTCTCTAATACCAATGGTGCCTACTGGCAGATCAGGTTTGTTGTGCATACCAAAAATCGCATCCACTCCATCTAATACGCCTGCCTCTATGACATGTTTCGCTCCTTGGGCGACTTCCTCAGCCGGCTGGAACAAAATGCGGACCGTTCCTTTCATCTCGTGTTTCCGCTCTTTTAATAAAAGAGCCGCTCCAAAGATAGAAGCTGTATGGAAATCATGACCGCAAGCATGCATTTTCCCCGGTATCTTTGAGGAAAATGGTTCGCCTGATGCTTCTTCAATTGGAAGTGCATCAATATCAGCCCTCAGGGCAATCGTTGGTCCCTCTTGTTCTCCTTTGATTTCACAGACAACACCTGTTTGAAGAGCTGGAAAATCGAGTACGGTGATCCCTTCTTCTTCTAACCAGCCGCGCAGTTTCTTTGTCGTTTCATATTCTTCAAACGCCAGCTCTGGATGCTCATGAAGTGCTCGGCGAATGTTAATTAAACGTTTGTTTAAAGCTTCATTTCCTATTGATTTCACTGATACTCACCCCTCTAAAGAGTAAAAAGCAGCTTATGCTTCTTCAGCCGCTGCTTCTTTTTGGATAAATCGTTTTGTCCGTTCATTCTTCGTTTCATCAAATAGCTCAGTTGGTGTGCCCTGTTCAATAATATGACCATCCGCCATGAAAATCACATGGTCTGCCACTTCTCTTGCAAACGCCATTTCATGTGTGACGATGATCATCGTTGTTTCTTGGATTGCAATGGATTTAATCACTTGAAGCACACCTGAGACAAGCTCTGGATCAAGAGCTGACGTTGGTTCATCGAGTAAAATCGCATGTGGATCAACCGCTAATGCGCGGGCAATCCCGATTCGCTGCTGCTGTCCGCCAGATAACGTGACTGGATAACTGTCAGCCTTTTGCTCTAATCCTACCTGCTTCAGCAGCTTCATCCCAATCTCATTTGCTTGCTGCTTCGTCATTTTTTTCGTCACAAGCAGTGATTCTGTGATGTTTTGCAGTGCTGTCTTGTTTTTAAATAGATTATAGTTTTGAAACACCATGGCCGTTTGTTGACGCAGATGATGGGCTTCTTTACGTGTATACTTGGACGCATCGAGCTTCGCATCGCCAATTTCAATCATGCCTTCATCTGGTATTTCTAATAAATTTAAGCAGCGCAGCAAGGTGGATTTACCGGAGCCAGAAGGTCCGATAATGGCCACAACCTGCCCTTTTTGCACATCGAGATTGATTCCGTCTAAGACGACAAGATCGCCGAATGATTTCTTCAAATTGGTGAGCTTGATCATGTCCACACCTCCTTAATTCCGGTAAGGTTTGCTGATTTTTCGTTCAAATAGGTCTTGAAGGAAGCTATAAATGATGGTCATAACCCAATACACAATCCCTACGGCTAAATAGGTTTCAAAGTATTTATAGTTCGCGGACGCAATCATCTTCCCTTGTGCAAACATTTCTGCCACCCCAATGGTAAAGGCAAGAGATGTTTCTTTTAAAAGACCGATAAAGGTATTCCCCGTCGCTGGAATCGCATTTCTGACTGCCTGCGGGAAAATAATTCTGACGTAAGACTGCCATCTTGTCATGCCGACAGATAGACATGCCTCTAGCTGCCCTTCATCTACAGAATTGAGGGCCGCTCTGAAAATTTCTGCTAAGTATGCTGAGTTTTTAATACTTAATCCGATAATGACCGCTGTTAGGGCATCCATTGAGGTCATCGCAGGGAATAGCTGCGGAAGACCAAAATAAATGAGAAAGAGCTGAACCAAGGTTGGAACCGCTCTGAAAAAAGAAATATACAGCTTGGCAAATTGGTATAAAACAGGTATCCGGTTTTTCGTAATGAGAGCGAATACCACACCAATGATAATGGCAAATACCATGGAGACAATCGCCATGAAGATCGTTATCGGCAAGTATTGAATCAATGTCGGAAAAACCGTCACCATATACTGCCAATCAATTTTGTTCATGTCTGCTCTTCACCGCCGCTGTCGTTATTTTTTAATTGGCACCGTGACATCGTCTTTGAAATACTTCTCAGACAATTTCTTCAGTGTCCCGTCTTCTCTTAATTCTTTAATCGCTTTGTTAAATTCTTCTCTTAGCTTGTCATGCTTTTTATCTTTGGCAAATGGGTAGCCTACTTCTTCATACACAATTGGGTTGCCAACGATTTTGAGAGGCAGACCTGTTTTTTCAATTTGAGCAAGTAATACACTGCGTCCGTTGACATAAGCATCTACTCGGCCATTTGCCACTTCATTTAATACACCGTCTTGCGTTTCATATGTTTTAATATTGATTTTTTTGTCCGGGTCTTTGCTCTCTAGGTTTTTGGCGTGGTTAGAGCCAAGAACCGCCGCTACTGTTTTTCCTTTTAAATCATCAAGACCTTTGATGTCGTTGTTGTCCTTTTTCACGATGATTTGTGTTCCTGCGTAAGCGTACGTATCTGTAAAGTTAAACGTTTGTTTACGCTCATTTGTGACTGCGACTTGGTTTGACACTGTATCCAGCTTACCAGATGTCAGCTGTCCCATCAGTCCGCTGAATTCACTCAGCTGCCAGTCTAGTTTGTAGCCGAGTTTTTTTGCGATGGCTTCAGTTACTTCGACATCGAAGCCAACAAGCTTGCCATTGTCTTTATAAGCAAACGGATAGCTTTGCCCTGTGGCGCCTACTTTTAACACTTTTTCGTCTTTGCCTTCACTCTGATTGTTGCCGCCGCAAGCTGCTAAAACTGCCAGCATTGCTGCAAATAGAACGACTAGCCACTTTTTGTTTTTCATGTTCGTAAACCCTTCTTTCTTCTTATAATTGTGTCATATCTGACCTTAGTTGTTTTTTAAAATAAACCGTGATGTGACCCTTGCCTAAATCCTTTTCTCCTGCTCTGACGTAGCCTTTGCGCTCATACATGTCCATGAGCCACGGATGCTTATCAGCTGTACCAAGAGATACGTATGGCACCTTCAGGGTATCCCTTAGCACTTCAGTTTCCACCCATTCCAGCAAGACAGAGCCTGTCCCTTTTTTGGCGGAAGGCTCTGAAGCAAACCACCAAATGTGAGGGACGTCGAACGGTCCTGGCTGCTCTCCCCAAGGCATACGGAGCGACAAGGTAGATAGAAGTTCTCCGTTTTCTTCCATCACATAGCAAAGATTCTTTTGTACATTTTTCTGAACGAGAGCGAAATCGGCATGTGCTGCTTGAAACTGGATGCCGAGCTCACGAATTGGCTCATAGGCTCTTGTTGTCAGTTCAAGCAGCGCCTCTATATCTGCTTCTGTTGCCAGACGAAACGTGTATCCCAACGTTAGTCACCTCACCCTTATGTCGTGTAGCGATTTTTTGGCTGTTTTAACCCAAGATTTTCTCGTAAGGTTTGTCCTGTGTAATCTGTTTTGAATAAGCCACGTTCCTGAAGAATCGGGACAACGCGGTCTACGAACACATCCAGCCCTTCTGGCAAGAGCGGCGGCATGACGTTAAAGCCGTCTGCTGCTTCTTCATTGATCCATGTTTCCATCACATCTGCTAGCTGCTCTGGTGTTCCAATGAAAATATTATGACCACGAGAGCCGGCAACCGATTGATAGAGCTGGCGAATGGTCAGGTTATCCTTTCTCGCCATATTCATCACAAGATCAAAGCGGCTTTTCACCGCATTTGACGTGCTTGGATCAATCTCTGGAAGCGGTCCGTCTAAAGGATACTGAGACAGATCAATCCCACCTAAGTAGTTTTGCAGAATGCTCAGCCCAATCTCAGGAACAATCAGCTCCTGTAATTCTTCATATTTTGCTTTGGCTTCTTCCTCTGTATCAGCAATGATCGGGAAGATACCCGGCATGATGCTGACGTCCTCTCTAGCACGACCAGCAGCCTCAACTTTCTCCTTCAAGCTTTGATAAAATTCCTTCGCTTTTTCGAGATCGTTTTGTGCAGTGAAAATGAGCTCAGCTGTTTTCGCTGCAAGCTTTTGACCATCTTCGGATGATCCTGCTTGAATGATCACTGGCTGCCCTTGAGGCGTGCGTGATACGTTGAGAGGACCCCGTACTGAGAAGAACTCACCTTTATGCTGGAGCTCATGAAGCTTACTAGATTCAAAGAATTCTCCCGTTGCCTTGTTTCTGACAAGGGCGTCTTCCTCCCAAGAATCCCAAAGACCTTTCACGACCTCGACAAATTCTTCTGCTCGCTCATACCGTTTATGGTGTGCTAAATGCTCTTCCCCGCTAAAGTTTTTCGCTGTTTCTTCAATAGAAGATGTGACCACATTCCATGCCGCTCTTCCGCCTGATAAATGATCAAGGGAGGCAAACTGTCTTGCAATATGGAAGGGCTCACTGTATGTAGTGGATGCTGTTGCTGCTAAACCAATTGATGAAGTAGACTCAGCAATGGACGAAAGCAGGGTGAGCGGTTCAAATCTCGTGAGTACATTCGGATGAGAGGTTTGATTAATGGATAAGCTGTCGGCTAAAAAGAGTAAATCTAGCTTTCCTTCCTCTGCTTTTTTCGCTAATTGTTTAAAATAATCCAGGTTCATGGCTGCATCTGATACGGCGTTCGGATGTCTCCAAGAGGCAACATGATGTCCAGTTCCTGCGATGAATACGCCTAGCTTGAGCTTCCTTTTCGGCTGTGACACTTGTTCTTCATCCTTTCTATATCCTGCTGTATCAAACTGAAGTCCTCAGAAGATACATTTTTCTGATTGAATTAATCGGTTTTATCAATAAAAAAAGGGCAAATGTTGCGAAAAATGAAAAATAATTATTACTATATGCCCTTTTTACAGGATTGTCAACCGCCTTCTGAACCTCCAAAATTAGGGATTTCACCCGTTCATCATGGTGTGTCGATTTCAATATTTCCGATGAGCCGGTCTGTGGTATGTGTTACCAATTGGCTGCGTTCCAGCATGTTATGGGCGATCACAGAATGAGTGGAAGATATAGTGCGGACGGCAATCGCTTTTTGAGGAGATAAATTAATGATGTTATTCCGCAGCACACGGGCTGAGGCGGCTTGATCGATAAAGATCGCCGTCGGCTGTCCGAACGAACGATTTAAATAAAAGCGGTTATCTCCAATTTGCGGTGAACCATTTTTAATATACATCACCACATATAAAGATGTTTCTTCAAAGGAATTATCTTTAATTTCTAATGGACCCGTCGTGCTGCTGTATAAGGCGTAATTTTGGTAGTGCTTAAAGCGATTCTGCCAGATGAAAGCCTTTGCACTCCCAGTGATACTGATCGTATACGAAGACGCAAGCTCTGGGTGTCCTTCTTGAATAAAGTGGTTGCCGTTGATTCCAGTTTCCCCTTCCTGCACCCATATCCCTCTGCTGAAATCTTTGAATTGATTGTGCTGGATCAGGATATTCGTTCCTCTCACCATCGCCCCATCGATCACCGAGTAGATTGTATTGTTTGAAAAGACGACGCTATCCGATTGATAGATACGCAGCGCTGCGCTTCTTTGCCCTGTATTCGTCCCCGATTCAATATGATTTCCTTCTATTAGAATACGATTCGCCATATAAACGGACACAGCCGCATCTTCAAATAGACTGATCTTATTTCCTGTAATGTGAACGCTGTCGCCCCTCACATCAATCCCTTTTTCAAATCCCTCAATCATATTGCCAATAATGATCACATTGTTTTCCGTTTGACCAAGAGAGACACCTAAGCTCGTAATTCCTGCTTTTGTAACGCCTCCTCCCACTGCACGGATCAAATTGTTGGCAATGATTGTTTCGGTGGCAAAGCCATAGGAGATACTGCTGTCTGTATGATTGCCTTCAATGATGACACCATAGCCGTTGAAATTATAAATGGAACTTGCAGCACCACCTCTTACAATGTTGTTTCGAATTTGAATATTCAGCGGTTCTTCCATATTAACTGCTTTTTCTCCGTAGCCTTCAATATCAATACCCATTCTCGGCTCGACTCCGTTTACTCCTGCTCTCTCCAGCAGACAGTCCTCCACAATGACCCCATCACAGCCTGTAATCGAGATATTGTTTCGTCTTGAATCTGTGATGTGGCAGCCAGAAATATGAATAGATGAAGCAGGCGAGTACGATTCAGCTTGTGATAATAAACCGTGGGGACTGACAATGATGCCGTCTCCCGTACAATTCTTGATTTGCACACGATTCACTTCCACATGGGAGGCCCCTTCAATACATATCCCAAAGCCCCACTCATGGGTTTTTCGTTCAGGGGGAAGCGACTTGTACACATGCTCATGACGATCCCCTTCGATTCGCCCGCCCCTGATGGTCACATGCTGAACCTTTCCTATATAAAAGGCCGCATACCCCCACGAATCATTTGGTTTTACCTTAATCACGGCATCCGGCGCCATCTCAATGTACATATGACTTGGCACCCGTATGCCTGCACCTCGGAAAGGAAAAAATCGATCACCTCTGTACACTGCATCGATTACATACGTGCCGCTCGGCAGCCAGACGTGGGAATACCCCTGTGCTTTCGTCCATTCTAAGCATTCATTGAGCCTCGCTGTACAGTCCGTTTCCCCATCCGCAATCACACCAAAATCTTGTACATTGACAACAGGTTTTTTTAGATCAGATTCATTCAATTCCCCCAACCTAAATCCCTCCTTTTCACACAAGTCCTCTTGTCATCCTATGCATGTGTAAAAGGTTTGCTTGTACAATTCTTCAAATTTTAAGTAAATTCTTCCGATATAACTTTCTGACCATTCTCACTTGAAAGAATGTTTCATTTTTTTGAGTCTTTACGCCTATTGAACTAACATTTTCCTGTTTTAGAATAGTTTTATATTGACACAAGAACTATACAAGAATATCATTTTTCTCATATCTCTTTTTTTAAGAAAGGATCTATGCCATGTCTACAATTGACCACGATAAAATTGTTAAAAGTGTTCCTCAAAAAGGGTTTTTTGGACATCCTAAAGGACTTTACACACTGTTTTTCACTGAATTTTGGGAGCGTTTCTCTTATTACGGCATGCGTGCACTGCTTATTTATTATATGTACACAGAGGTGACAAAAGGCGGTCTTGGTTTTGATCAGACGACAGCCAATTCGATCATGTCTGTCTACGGTGCGCTTGTCTATATGTCAGGCATTATTGGAGGATGGCTCGCCGATCGAGTATTCGGTTCGTCCAGTACGGTCTTTTATGGCGGGGTTTTCATTATGCTTGGACATGTCATTTTAGCTTTGCCAAGCGGAGCAACAGCGCTCTTTATTAGTATGGGACTGATTATTATTGGGACGGGCCTTTTGAAGCCGAACGTTTCAAACATTGTTGGCGACCTGTATACCAAAACGGACCCTCGCAGGGATTCTGGCTTTAGTATTTTCTACATGGGCATCAACATGGGTGGTTTTATTTCCCCATTAATTGTCGGAACACTCGGTCAAAAAGTGAACTTCCACCTCGGATTCTCACTTGCTGCCGTTGGGATGCTTGTTGGACTTATTACATTTGTGATCACGAAAAAACCGAACCTTGGTCTTGCCGGCACTTATGTGACAAATCCGTTATCAGCTGCTGAACGCAAGAACTTCAAAATTTTCGGAACATTGATCATCATTGTGCTCGCTGTTTTTGTTGTCATTGGCATTCAAACAGGCGCACTCACGATTAATCTATTCACTTGGTTTGTCAGTGTGCTTGGTGTGCTCATTCCGATTGTGTATTTCATCGTCATGTATTTCAGTAAAAAGACGAGCTCAGTGGAGCAATCCAGGGTTCTCGCTTATATTCCATTGTTCCTTGCTGCGGTGATGTTCTGGGCAATTCAAGAACAAGGCTCAAACATTTTAGCCACATATGCAGATCAACGAACAAACTTGAATTTCCTAGGGATGACACTTGCCTCTTCGTGGTTCCAATCATTGAACCCAATCTTTATTGTGCTGCTGTCTCCTGTGTTTGCTTGGTTGTGGATTAGACTTGGAAAGAAACAGCCGTCTACCCCGATTAAGTTCTCACTTGGCCTTCTGTTTGCAGGATTATCCTTCATCATCATGATCATTCCTGCCTACATGTCTGGTCCGAATACACTTGTGAGCCCATTATGGCTCGTTCTGAGCTTCTTCCTTGTCGTGATCGGAGAGCTCTGCTTATCACCAGTTGGGCTGTCAGCAACAACAAAGCTTGCACCTGCTGCCTTCTCAGCGCAAACGATGAGCCTTTGGTTCCTTTCAAATGCGATGGCACAGGCGATCAATGCGCAAGTGGTCAAACTGTTTGATAAAGTGCCAGAAACCGTCTATTTCGGTATCATCGGAATGCTTGCCATCGTTTTATGCGGTGTGATGCTGCTCTTAACACCAGTGATCAAGAAAGCAATGAAAGGCATTCATTAAATGAAAAAAGAAGCCTCCCGATTGGGTTGGCTTCTTTTTCTGGTTTAAAACCGGATCTCATCATCTCCATGGATTTGCAGCTTAAGCGGTTCACTTTTCGCCTGATGCTTTTTCACATAGCGGTGATAGACGACATACCCAATGATCATGAGAGGGACGCCGACATATAACCCAATGCGCTGTTCCTTATCAAAGGCAAGGCTGATTAAAACGATTGTGTTGAGTGTAATCGCAATAATTGGCAGAACCGGATAGAGAGGGGTTTTAAATTTTAAGTTTTCCAGCTTTCCGCCTGCTTTAAGATATCTTCTGCGGAAAAGCATCTGTGATAATGTAATGGTGATCCAGCCAGTCTGGGCACTCATGCCGGCAATGGACACGATCCAGGCAAATACTGTTTTCTCTGCAAAGAACCCGGATAATAGCGAAATCCCTGTAAACAGGAACGTGAGCAGTAAGGCATTCATTGGAATACCGCGCTGATTCACGCGTCTAAATGCTTTTCCTGCCATTCCTTCCTTCGATAAGGAATACAGCATTCTCGTCGATGCATACAAGCCAGAGTTGGCAACAGATAATAAAGCGATGATAATGACAAAGTTCATGATGTCTGCCGCAAAAGGAATTCCCGTTCTCTCAAATACAGTAACAAATGGACTTTGCAGCACACTCGCTTCCTTCCAAGGCACCATACCCGCTAAGACAAAGATGGATAAGACGAAAAAGACGAGTGTACGCCAAACCGTCTGATGAATCGAACGAGGAACGGTTTTTTCAGGGTTTTCACTTTCCCCTGCCGCAATCCCGATCAGCTCTGTTCCTTGGAATGAAAAGTTCACGGTGATCATCGTGACCACAACGGCGAGCAATCCATTTGGAAACAAACCATCACTCACAAAATGACTGAAGTAAGGGGCAGGTTCACCGCTCGTTGTTTCAATAAAACCAAACATCGCCGCTCCGCCTACACCTATAAAGAGTAAAATCGCAATAATCTTAATGGTTGAAAAGAAAAACTCCGACTCCCCGAACGCTTTCGCCGACCGGGCATTTAATAAGAAAAGACACATTCCAAATATGAGACACCAAATCCACACATCCACTTGCGGGAGCCAGCGCCTCATCAGCTGTCCTGCTGATAAGAATTCTAGGGCGACCGTTGCCGCCCAGCCAAGCCAATAAATCCAGCCGACAGCAAAACCCGCTGCAGGGCTGACAAATTTCGTCGCATACGTATGAAACGACCCCGACACAGGAAGTGCGACCGACAACTCTCCAAGACACAGCATGGTTAAATACATAATCAATCCGCCCACAATATAAGAAAGAACGGCTCCAACTGGCCCTGCTTGTCCAATCGTATAGCCCGTTCCTAAGAAAAAGCCTGTCCCAATGACACCGCCAAGTGAAATCATAAATAAATGGCGGGAGGTCATCGCCCTTTTCAGTTGTTCGGGCTGATTTTGTCCAACATCCACAATGATGCCCTCCTTCTTCTAAGATGCTCAGTTATCAAAACATGTCTCCATGTGATTCATTCCATTTTCAAAACAACCTACTAATTATACATCTTTTATAATAAATATTCTTCCTTCTATGGTCACTGTCTCAAAGTCTTTATTTTAGTAATGTTCGCACAAATAAAAGATGATAGGCTTTATAGACGTTAGAGGTTTGAAAGAAATGGGTTGCGGGCATAAAGTTGGTGAGATTCGCTCAAGCTAGTTTCAAATGCTTTACTTTTAGGTTGCTTCTCTGTAAGATCATATGTTGTAAATACCAACAAGAAAAGTGGGGAATAAAATGAAAAAAATGTTCTTTGCCATTATGTTAGGCGCTTGTGTTGCATTGATCACGGCATGTGGATCTGGTGCAAGCGACAACGCGAATAAACAATCTGGGTCTAAGGAATCAGGTGACCTTTGGAAATCCATTCAGGATAAAGGTGTTCTGACGATCGGAACAGAGGGTACTTATGCTCCTTTCACATTCCATGACAAAAAGACAGATAAATTAACTGGCTACGATGTAGAAGTCATCACAGAAGTAGCAAAACGTCTTGACTTAAAACCTGAATTCAAAGAAACACAATGGGACAGCATGTTTGCTGGACTGAATTCAAAACGTTTTGACGTGGTAGCGAACCAAGTTGGTAAAACTGGACGTGAAAATCAATATGAGTTCTCTGATAAATACACAACGTCTCAAGCCATTGTTGTGACAAAATCAGATAACAACGACATCAAGAAACTATCTGATGTAAAAGGCAAAAAAGCAGCACAATCTTTAACAAGTAATTACAATAAACTAGCTACAGATGCTGGTGCTAAAATTGAAGGCGTTGAAGGCCTTGCACAATCGATTCAATTGATTCAGCAAGGACGTGCTGATCTGACGTTCAATGACAAGCTGGCTGTATTGAATTACTTGAAAACAAGCGGGAACAAAAACCTAAAAGTTGCATTTGAAACAGGAGATCCTCAAGAAACTTACTTTGCATTCAGAAAAGGCAGCGGCGAAGTCGTTGACAAAGTGAATGGCGCATTAAAAGAAATGAAAAAAGACGGTACACTTGCTAAGATTTCTAAGAAATGGTTTGGTGAAGATGTTACAAAGTAATACCCTGGGAGTCGTCATTCCTTGGGATCTTCTTCAGCAATCTTTTTGGCCAATGGTGATGCAGGGGATTTATTATACAATTCCCCTCGCCATCATTGCCTTTATCATTGGTATTTTTATCGCGCTTGTGACAGCTCTTGCTAGAATGTCTAAAATCAAAGCCCTCAGATGGATTTTCTCCATCTATGTGTCGGCCGTTCGTGGAACGCCGCTTTTTGTGCAATTGTTTATTATTTTCTATTTCTTTCCGACATTTAATATCACACTGGATCCATATCCAAGTGCCATTATTGCTTTTTCATTAAACGTAGGTGCGTATGCATCGGAAATTATTCGTGCATCCGTCCTGTCTGTTCCAAAAGGACAATGGGAAGCTGGTTATTCGATCGGGATGACGCATCGTAAAACACTCGTCCGCGTCATTTTACCGCAGGCTGTGCGTGTATCGATTCCGCCGCTATCTAATTCATTCATTAGTTTGGTGAAGGATACATCTCTTGCCTCTCAAATCCTCGTGGCAGAGCTTTTCCGTAAGTCTCAGGAAATTGCTGCAGCGAACTTGGATCAGATATTGTTCATTTATATGGAAGCAGCCCTGATCTATTGGGTATTCTGCTTCATTCTATCGCTCGTTCAGCATCAAATTGAAAAACGACTTGATCGATATGTCGCAAGGTAAGGAGGGAACGACATGCTAACAGTCAAAGGTCTTAAGAAATCCTTTGGTGAAAATGAGATTTTAAAGTCAATAGATTTTACGATCAACAAAGGGCAGGTTGTAGCCATTCTTGGCCCATCAGGTTCAGGAAAAACAACGATGCTTCGCTGTTTAAATGCACTTGAAACACCAAATGGCGGCTCCTTTACCTTCGATGATTTCTCGATAGATTTTTCGAAAAAAAATAAATCAGCTGACCTGCTGAAACTTCGCCGAAAATCAGGAATGGTGTTTCAGGATTATCACCTGTTTCCACACCGCACAGTGCTTGAAAATGTGATGGAAGGTCCTGTTCAAGTACAGCGCCGTCCAAAGGAAACGGTTCGAAAAGAAGCCATCCAGCTCTTGCAAAAGGTCGGTCTTGAAGATAAAAAGGATCTGTATCCATTCCAGCTCTCAGGCGGTCAAAAGCAGCGTGTCGGGATCGCCCGTGCACTTGCCATTCAGCCAGAGCTCATGCTTTTTGATGAACCAACCTCTGCACTTGACCCTGAGCTTGTCGGGGAAGTCTTAAAGGTCATGAAGGATCTAGCGAAAGAAGGCTGGACCATGGCAGTTGTCACACATGAAATCAAGTTTGCCCAAGAAGTGGCAGACGAAGTGATTTTTATTGATGGCGGCGTCATCGTCGAACAAGGCCCTCCGGAAGAAATCTTCAAACGACCGAAGGAAGAACGAACAAAACAATTCTTAAACCGGATTTTGAATCCAGTATGATGAAAAAAGGCTGTTCTCACGTGATGAGAGCAGCCTTTTTTCATATTTTTAAAAGTAAGCGATTACAATTGAGCAAAGCCATTTAAAGGGGCGTGGGAGTATGTTACGATTGAATTCGAGTGTTTAAGAAAGAAGGGAATGCTTTTGAAGCGGGAACATCTTTTACGTTGGTTTTTTTATTTTGTTGGATTGATCGTACTAGCTTTTGGATTATCGCTGACAGTGAAAGGAAAGATTCTTGGGATTGGTCCTTGGGACGCTTTCCACTACGGACTGTTTCAGCACTTTGGACTCACGATTGGACAGTGGTCCATCATTATTGGTGCACTGATCGTGACACTGACTTCTGTTTTTACGAAATCATTTCCAAAGATCGGCGCATTATTGAACATGGTGCTGATTGGCGTGTTTATAGATTTCTTTAATGCGGTATTGCCTGCACCACATGGGTATTTACCCGCTTTATATGTGTTTATTACAGGCGTTGTGGTATCAGGGTATGGTGTTGGCATTTATGTCTCAGCCAATCTTGGCGCCGGGCCAAGAGATTCATTAATGCTGCTCATCTCAGCGAAAACAGGATTGAACGTGCAGTGGGTTCGAAATGGCATTGAGTTAACAGTGCTTTTATTTGCATGGATGCTCGGCGGACCGATTGGCATTGGCACGATTCTGACTGCTATTTTTACAGGTATCGTCCTTCGTTTCTCCTTGCCGCAGTCTACACGGCTCCTGCAGCTGCTTATTACTAAAACAGCAGAGAAACCTGTTCAAACGCTTATCAGATAAGAACAAGCCATTCTACAAAAAGAATGGCTTTTCTTGTGCTGAAATAAATAAACAGATTTTTCTTATATTCATAAGATGAAATAAGCCTACATCTGTCATTTTAGGCTTTCAGTGAAAAGGAGGCTGTTTCCCTTTTGTACGGCGCTCACCAATGTTACAATCAATGTAAAAAATTGAGGTTCGTTATGAAGATATTTGCTATCCAATTACTACACTTAGATGAAATAGGTGCACGACAACAAATCGATTGCCTGAAACCCTTTGTATCACCTGCAAAGCGTGCTG
This sequence comes from Bacillus sp. NMTD17, assembly GCF_002998735.1. Taxonomy (NCBI): domain Bacteria; kingdom Bacillati; phylum Bacillota; class Bacilli; order Caryophanales; family Bacillaceae; genus Bacillus; species Bacillus sp. NMTD17. The sequence goes on along the minus strand of NZ_PVRH01000004.1, from coordinate 235,763 downwards.
CGGCTGAGCGCTTTCGTTTTTTTGTCGATGCAAGAAGGACCCTGTTAGGTGAGGTGCTGGTTCGTCAAATGATCCATGATATGTACGATCTGCCTATTGATCAAATCGTTTTTGCAACAGAGGGCAATGGCAAGCCTGTCGTCCGGCACATTCCTTCTTTTCACTTTAATCTTTCTCACTCTGGTGATTGGGTCGTATGCGCAATAGATGATGCACCTGTAGGTATTGATATTGAGGAGATCAAACCGATTGATCTAGCGATTGCTAAACGATTTTTTTCAGCAGATGAGTATGAGGATTTACTTTCACAACCGGCAGAACGGCAGGAAGCCTACTTCTTTCATCTATGGTCAATGAAGGAGGCCTTTATCAAGCTGACTGGAAAGGGATTATCTTATGGTCTTTCGTCCTTTACAGCCCGTCTGTCAGAGGATGGACAGGCGACGTTGACATTACCTGATCATGAAGCGCCCTGCTTTGTTCAAACATACTCACTCGATCCTGCCTACCAAATGGCGGTGTGCACACGAAAACCTTCTGCGGCTGAACGTGTTGAGATACTCTCTTGCAAAGATGTACTGTCCCGTCTTTAATATCGCCCAATTTGCTGAAGTGCTGTCTTTAGCAATTCGACTCCACGTGTGATTTGGTCTTCTTTCACATGCCAGATGTTCAGCTGAAGAATGGGGTCTTTTTGATGGGTCGACAGGTAGTGGCGGCCGATTGACTGAACGGAAACAGATGCCTTTTTCAGCTGCTGAATGAGCTGATTCATCGGAATTGATCGATCGACACGAAGATGTGTATGGGTAGCTGGCTCCTCTTCTCCCAGTTGATAAGCGATTTGATCATTTTTCAGACAAGTCACCAGCTGTTTGGATCGGTTGCGATAGGTTGTCTGCATTCTGTCTCGATGCCGTTCAAACATCCCGCTTTTTAAATATATTTCTAAGGCTGCCTGTGACAGCATGGAGCTGTCGATGTCAATGAGCCGTTTGTGTTCACTAAAAGGTCCAATCAGTTCCTCAGGTAAAACGACTGCTCCTGTTCGAAGTCCTGGAAAGATGATTTTGGAGAAGCTTTTTAAATAAATGACCTTACCCGCCTGATCATACGAATAGATCGGGTCTCTTTTTGCGTCGAATTCTAAATCGGCTATATAATCATCTTCAACGATATAGACATCATATTTCTCAGCAAGGGCTGCAATCGCTCTTTTCTCCTGTTTTGACAAGCTCGTTCCAAGCGGGTTTTGAAACCTTGGCATCGTATAGAAAAAACGAATCTCCTCTTCTCGAAAGATACGCTCCAATTCCTGAAGATCAATTCCCTTTTCCGTCCGCTGAATCCCCCGCACAGGCAGTTGATTTTTCTCTAAATATTGGAGATATAGGTGATAGCCAGGCTGTTCGACTAGTATGGTCTGTTTTCCATTCGGAAAAGGGATGGTGCTTAAAATGGATAACGCCAGCTGAATACCAGAGGTCATGACGATCTGTTCTGGATTTGCAAATACTTGATAATCCATTAATCGCTTAGAAATGACTGGCAGCAGCGATGGTAAGCCGTTGGCTGTGCCATAAATAAACAAGTCATTTTGATACAAATCAATCGCTTGGTTGATGCAGTGCTGAAAATCGACATATGGAAACACAACGGGATCAGGTGCAGATGAAGCAAAATCAATCCATGTGCTGTCCTGTTTACCCGCTGACTGCTTCGTTTTCACGACATAATAGCCGCTTCTTTCTACAGAATACAGCAGATGTTCACGTTCTAATGTGTCCAGTGCTTTGATGACAGTGCTTTTACTCACTCCATATTGAGCCGCTAAATGACGAATGGAAGGGATCTTCATGCCAGCACTGTATTCACCAGACGCCATTTTCTCTTTTAAGCTGAGAATAAGCTGATCATATTTCCTCACACCGCTTCCTCCTTGTACCGGTACAGATATCATGTTCTCTTATTGTACACCTTAGATGATCCGATTACGATAGAAGAACAGAACCGGTCAATTCAACTGAAGCATGCATGCTCGTGTAAGGAGTCAAGTTGTGAACATTTCAAAACAGAAAGCGTATGCTGCCGCGATAGGCTACGCCACGATTATTGGTTTTTCATTTTTGTTTGTCAAAATTGCATTAGAATCAGCAAACCCGATCGATTTATTGGCACACCGCTTTACGATTTCTTTTGCAGCCGCACTATTGCTGTATCCATTTTTACGAAAGAAGAACCGCTTCTCCATTCAATGGCGTGACCTTCTCTACATCGTACCGTTTTCCTTGCTTTACCCTGTGTTGTTTTTTGCTTTTCAAGTATGGGGGCTGATGTATACTTCTTCGTCAGAGGCTGGTATTATTCAGGCAACGATTCCCATTCTGACGATGGTGCTGGCCGCGTGGTTTTTAAAGGAACGCGCGACATGGATACAAGTACTGTTTACCCTTCTTTCTGTGTGCGGGGTGATGCTTCTCTTTGTCATGAAGGGAATTGATGTAAAGCATTCACACATGATCGGCTATGTGCTGATATTGCTTTCAGCCTTATCCTCCAGTGCATATAGTGTATTTGCCCGGGTGATTACACGGCGCTTCCATGTGATTGAACTCACCTTCGTGATGACATTCTTTGGGTTTGTCTTCTTCAATGCCGCTGCGCTCATTCGGCATTCGGTTAACGGGACAATGCCGCAATTTTTCAGCCCATTTACACAAGCATCCTTTGTATGGTCGATGCTCTTTTTAGGCATTCTTTCTTCACTTCTCACGGCATATTTATCAAACTATGCCCTCTCTCAGCTTGAAGCGGCAAAGGTCAGCATCTTTAACAATTTATCTGCGTTTATTACGGTCGCCGCTGGGGTTCTCATTTTACATGAAACAATCGATTGGTATCATCTCATCGGAGGTGTGCTGGTCATTGGCGGAGTGATTGGCGGGAATGTAGTGAAGAAGCGGAATTCATAAGAAAAAGCGGTCTCTCAAACGAGGACCGCTTTCTTTTAATGTCTGATGAAGTGTTGTTTGGCTGCAAGGTCAATCACATGTCTCATCTGTTCTGCGAAGTGCTCGAGGTGTGTGTTGATGTACATGTGGCCTCCATCGAAATTGGTGCGTTTGATGGTCTTTGCCCATGGCAGCCAGCCATTTGCATCTTGCATGCATTTTTCATCTTGTGTTCCATTGAATAAATAAACCGGTGTTTCGATGACGGATTGATCTTTGTGCTGGAAGGTTTCCAGCGCCTGATAGTCTGCACGTAAGGACGGCGTAAAGTAATCCATCATTGGTTTGTTCTCTAATAATTCCTTTGGAATCCCGCCCATTTCGGCAATATGCTGAACAAATGCTTCATTGGATAAATGGGTCAGGATCTGCCGTTTTGTTTGCGGCGGCTGAATGGCCGAGATCACAACTGCTGCCGGATAGACCCCTTCCTTTTCTAGCAGCTGCGTCAGTCTATACACGACAAGTCCTCCCATGGAATGTCCGAACAGGATAAATGGGCGGTTCAGGTTGCCTGTAAGCCCTTCTTTGTACAGCTCAGCCAATTGGTCAATGCTCGTTTCGAGCGGCATGAGATTGGTTCCATGTCCTGGGGGCTCTGCTGCTGTTACTTCGGCAGAGCCTTTTAGCTGTTCAAAAAGTGGACGGTACGAGGCGGAATAACCGCCTGCAAAAGGAAAACAAATAAGCTGAATAAGGTCTGATTTTTTTTCAAAGGTTTTAAATAACTGATTCATACGTCCTTACCCCTTTATAATCGTTTGAAGAATCCGTGCCAGTTCATCTGCCTGCGGCCTTTTCATCATGGTGACATGGTCTCCTTTGATGTGATAATACGAGCACGTTCCTTTCGTATAAGCCTCCCAGTCTGAGAACTTCTTCTGGAAATCGATGGCGTGATCACTGCTTTGTACAATATAAAACGGCACAGGGAATGGTTCTTTTTCTAATTCAATGGCTTGTGACATGATCGTATTATGCGTTTGCATTTGCAAATATTTATCTAAATATTGATCATTCATAAATTGATGAACCACTTCATCCTTTTCTGCCTCTTTGAGTATTGTCTGTTTCACTTCTTGGAAGCTCAGCCCTTGTAATGCTTCTGGCTGGATGCCGACGAGATTTCCCATTCCAAGGACAAGCGCAAGCATTTTCACTTCTTCTTCGTTCATATCGGCATGGAGCGCCTGATCTGCCTCATCTCTTAGCACGGGCACCGTATCTAAAATGATCAATCCTTTCGGCGCTTTTCCTGCATGGCAGAGCCGCTGATTCATTCCGTAGGCAAGATGCCCGCCCATTGAATGCCCTGCTAGATAGTCAATGCCTGGTCGATAGAAGGTCTCAATGGCTTCAATAAAAATGGTGACAAGCTCTGTGTAATGAAGGAATTGCGGTTCTTCATCCTCATATAAGCCAGGAGACTGCATGGCATAAACAGCGCCTTGATGTGTCATCAGCTTAGCAACATCGATATAGCCCATGACCGTTCCACCGGCAGGCGGTGCAAAGAATATTCTCGGTTCAGCTGGATCGCCTTTTTTCAGCTCAATCACATAGTCCTTCGGAGACCTTTCGACATGCTCCCCGGCCTCTGGCATTGCGTCTACATGTGCGGCTAGCTGAGCCGGTGCTGGATGCATGAAAATCCATTTTGGATCAACACGAATCCCCTTTTCTTTTAATTTGGCAACAGCCTGGATACTCATAATCGAATCGCCGCCTAAATCAAAGAAGGAGTCATGCATGCCTACTTGTTTGACACCAAGCACTTCCTTGAAAGCTGTGACAATCCGCTGCTGCGTTTCGGTGATTGGTTTGTCATCACCCTGGGAAAGAGAGATCGTTTCTGTCGGCTCTGGCAGTGCTTTTTGATCAACCTTTCCGTTCGTTGTGACTGGCATTTCGTCCATTACAATAAAGTAACTTGGAATCATGTAGCCTGGCAGGCTTTCCTGCAAAAATGCTTTCCAGCCCGGAACAGGATTCTCCCCGTCTGTGACAAGGTAGGCTGCCAGCCGTTTAGAGCTGCCATACGTTTTGGCGATGACTGTACATTCCTTTACTTGCGGATGCTTGAGGAGAGCTGTTTCAATTTCCCCACATTCAATCCGGTAGCCTCTAATTTTTACGAGGTTGTCTTTTCGGCCGAGATATTCAATGGTGCCATCTGAACGCCATGTACCAAGATCACCTGAACGATACAGCTTGTCTCCCTCTAGTTCAGGAAATGGATTGTCAATAAAACGCTCCTGCGTTCGCTCTGGATCATGAAGGTATCCTTTTGCCAGCCCTGTGCCGCCGATATAGATTTCTCCTTTGACGCCTGCTGGCACTGGGTTGAGCGCTTCATCTAGTATGACGACAGTTGAGTTCGATACCGGGACACCAATTGGAACTGATCTTGCACCCTCTGGCATGTGCGTGACTTGATGTGTTGCTGCTAAGGTCGTGTTTTCTGTTGGACCGTAAGCATTGATGAGCACACCCTCCATATGTGGGAGTACCTTTCGTGCATGCTCACTAGACATCGCTTCTCCGCCAACAAGTAATGTGCGGTAGCCTGCTACACTTTTTGGATCGTGCTCCACCAGCCGATTGAATAATGCGGTTGGCAGACAGTTGGCTGTCACTTGATGCGTTTTGATCAACCGTGATAATTCATCCATATTCAGTGCGGCATATTTTGGGATCAGAATCAGCTGACCGCCATTCAGCAGCATTCCCCATAATTCAAATGTAAAGGCATCAAAAGCATAGTTTGAGAGCTGAAGCATCTTGTCATCTGGACCTAGTTCAATATAGTTTGTTTCTCTAACCAGGCGGACAACTCCTGCATGAGGGAGCATCACGCCTTTTGGTGTACCTGTTGAGCCTGATGTGTAGTTGACATAGGCCAGCTGGGCTTCCCCTATGATCGATTGTTCTCTTTGATACACTGCATCTGTTTCTGATAACGGCTTGTCCATGTTAATCTTTGTACCTGTAAAGCCTACTAGACGACTCGCAAAATGAGACTGAGTGATGATCACATCACTTTGCGTATCGCGAACGATGAGGCGGATGCGTGCATCTGGATATTCAGGTGACATCGGAACATACGCAGCACCAGACTTGACGATACCTAGCACCGAGACAATCATGTCAAAGGAACGATCAAAAAGCATCGGTACCAGTGAACCTGGTCCAACTCCTTTAGACTGCAAGTAAGCAGCAAGCTGTGTCGCCTTCTCATCCAACTCTTGATACGTCATGTGCTCTTCCAAATAGGACAAGGCAATACGGTGCGGATCACGCTGCACCTGTTCTTCAAACAGCTCTTGAAGGGTCCGTTTTGGATATGATGTAGCCGTTTGGTTTTTTCCTATGATCATGGCGGCCTGTTCCGCTTTGTCCATTAAGCAATAGTCAGAAAATGTACGTTCAGGCTGAGCCGTCATACCATCTAGCAGATGAAGATAATAATTCATATAACGATGGATGGTCTCTTGATCAAATAAATCTGTATTGTATTCCACATGGATCGACAGCTGATCTCCCTGTTCAAATACATGCAGGGTGAGATCAAATTTAGACACTGTATGATGGACCATCACATGTTCACTTGTCAGCCCTTTGAGGTTTACATTGAGCGAATCTGTTACATACCCCATGGCCACTTGGAAAATAGGCGATCGACTTAAATCTCTATCCAACGAAAGATCATCGACAAGCTTGTCAAATGGATAACGCTGATGCTCAAATGCTTTTAACGTCAGCTCTTTCACGTTTTCCATGACATCAGCAAACGTATCTGCTGTGGAAATATCCTGCCTCAGCGCAAGTGTATTCACAAACATCCCAACGAGCTTCTCTGATTGTTTGGCATCTCGCCCTGCGATCGGCGAGCCAATGATGATATCTGTCTGTCCGGACAGCTTGTGAAGCAGGACGTAGTATGCTGACAGCATCGTCATGAACAGCGTTGTGCCCTGCTGCTTGGACAAAGCCTGCAAACGGCGGATAAGCGGTTCTTCCAAGACGATTTGCTCTGTAGCGCCGTTAAATGTTTGAACCGGCGGACGAGGGCGGTCAAACGGCAGCTCTAGCACTGGAAGTTCACCTTGTAAGGTATCGAGCCAATAGGTTTGGTCTGCTTGATGATGCGTTAGTTGCTCATTTTCCCAATGAACATAATCTGTCCATTCGATTTCCAGCGCAAGGAGCTGAGGCGATTCATCTGAAAGAAGCCCGTCATATGCCACTTCTAACTCCTGAATGAGCAGGCTGAGCGACCATGCATCTGAAATGATGTGGTGCTGCGCGCAAAGAAGATAAAATTCCTCATTGCCCATATCCACAATCGTCCACTGCGCAAGAGGTCCTCTTTCTAAATCATAGACGCGGTTTGCCTCTTGCTGAATAAGCTGCTTGAGTCTTCTCGTTCTCGTTTTTTCATTAAATAATGAGAAATTCGCAACTGTGACGGATGGCGGAAGGTCTTCACGTATCAGTTGAACTGGCTTGCCGCCAAGCGATTTAAATGTTGCACGCAGTGCTTCATGACGTTTCGTTAAGAGACCAATCGCTTTTGTTAACACTTGAATGTGCAGTTGTCCTGTCAGCTTCCAAGCACCTAATATATTGTAATGATGGCTCTTTTCTAATGTGGATAAGAACCAAATGCGCTTCTGAGCATGTGACAGCTCATAGCTTGTTCGCTTTTCAAGCTTTGGAATCTTGGCTTCCTGAACAGCCGGTGCCCCTTTGATGTCATCAACCATTTGCGCCAGATGGGCCAGATGCTTACTTTCAAATAATATTTTTAAAGGCGCCTTGATTGAACATTCATGATTGATCCGAGAAATAGTTTGAGTCGCCTTTAATGAATGTCCGCCAAGGTCAAAGAATTGATCCTCTTTGTACACACGATCTACGTCTAAAATGTCCTCCCATATGGCAGCAAGAATTTGCTCTGTTTTCGTTTCTGGCAATTGTTTTTCAAGGGGTTGTCCATTTTTGTGATGATTCAGCTTGAGGGCTTCATGATCAATAGAGCCATCTTGTTTTTTCGGTATTTCCTGTACTTGCTGAATATCCCAGTCACCTTTTGTTACGCCTGCGATATCTTCAAGATGCACTTCTTTGCCAGACTGAACCGTGTAAAAAAGCTTTTTCTCAAAAGTCGGTATTGGTGCTGGCTGAAGATACTCAGCGATTTCTGGATTGGCTCCGTCTAGGCCGATAAATAGATGCGCTTCATTCAGCCGGGCACCTAGACATAATGAATGGAGACCTTGCTTCTTTCCAATCAATTGAAATCCCTTGCGAACGGTTAGCGCTGCGCCGGTATGTCCCTTAGACAAACCAAGATTATCCCACATGCTGAAGTTCAAAGAGATTGCCCGTCTTCCTTCTTGAAAGGTGAGAGCGTGCGCAAGTCCATCTAAAAAGCTGTTGGCTGCAGAGTATGCCCCGAATGTTGTGCCGCCAAAAAAGCCATTCACCGATCCAAAAAAGACGAGTGGTACTGCCGGGTCATGCTTGAAGGCTTCCTGCAGGACAAACGCTCCGTCTGCTTTCCCTGACAGCTCCTTTGTGAAATCCTCTTCTGACGTATGAGCCAATGCATACTTATCCGCATGCTGAAAATGCTCTGACACATTGCCAGCCCCAGCTAAATGCAGCACGCCTCGGATCGATTGACCAAAATGTTTTTCTGCTTTGTAAATCGCCCGCTCGACATCAGCTAAATCGGTCACATCCGCTTGTACATAGATGACGTCACCGAAGTCTTTTAGCTGTGAGAGCGCCTCTTTCTTTTCCAAGCTGCCTTCCAGAGATGTCCTTCCAATCAATACGAGCTTTAGGCCAAATTGGAGCATCTGCTTAGACAGCTCAAATCCAATACCGCCAAGACCTCCAGTCAGCAAATAAAGACCTTCATATTCTAAAAACCCTTCTGTTTGAGGTGCTTTCATCATATTGACTTTTTCCAGCTTTGGTACGAACCTGTGCCCGTTTCGGTATGACACCTCTGCTTTTATATGAATCGCTGACAGCTCTTCAGCAATGTGCTTTGCATCCTGTTCCACATGCTCCGCTTCAATATCAATATGGGACACCTCTGCTCCTTCCCATTCTTGCGGGATGGTTTTTAATAAACCAACGAGCGACGTTTTCTCCACATGAAGATCGTCTTCAGGGCTTACAAATTGACCACCCTTTGTCACTACGACAAGCCGGATCGGCTCTTTGTTTTCTTGTCTCCATGCTTGATACAAGTACAAAATAGATTGATTGAAACTCGCATGCATTTCTTTGAACTGCGCAGGCTCAACGATGGCTTCTTTGTCTGTCACATTCCACAGGTGGAGCACCTGCCCGGTCTTTAATTCATCTGCTTCAAGTGCTGCAGCGAGCCTGACATAATCCCCCTTGATTCTCGGGTTCATTTGATACATTCCTTTGGACAGACGCAAAAATTCATGCCCTTTTTTCACAGAAACATAGGACTGATTTCTTTGTTCTAATTGTGCGTAAAGCGATTGGTACAGCCCTTTTTCATCCTCGAAAACGAGTACATGATCAGCAGAAGGCTGAGACGGACCAATATGCTCCTTTGCCCAAGTGCGTTTGAAAAACCAATCTGGGAGTGTTTGTTCATTTTCAGAAGCAAGATCCAGTGCCCTTTCAATGTCACGGAATACTCCCTCTTTTAGCGCTGCACCTAACTGGGCACGTTGGATTTTCCCACTCTCTGTTTTCGGAAATTGGTCTTTTTTCACCGGAATGATGTGATCAGGCTCTATCCCGATTTTTCGGATGATGGCCTCTCTAATCTGCTGAATCATCGTGATTTGTTCCTCTATCGAATCTTTTTGCGAGACAAAAAAGACGGCAAGCGTGTCGTTGCTTGATTCGGGATTGTAAATGCCGTACGCAGCGGCAAAGGTGACTTCAACCCCGTCCACCTCTTCCACAACCGCTTCAATTTCGTAATTCAAATAGTTGGCTCCGTTGATGACGATGATGTCCTTTTCCCGGCCTGTCAGAACAAGACGCCCTTCGTGAATAAACCCTAAATCCCCTGTGTGAAACCAGCCATTTTCCGCAAATACCTCTTGATTGGCTTCCTCATTTTGATCATAGCCCATCATAATCGTTGGACTCTTCACCTGTAAGCGCCCGACCTGATCTTCTGGCAGCACATGATGATGCTCGTCTACAATCCGAATCCATACAGACGGAATAGGTACGCCGACTTCTGTAAACGTCATTTTGTGCGGATGATCTTGCTCCACGTATTGGATCTCACCTGTTAACGAGGTCTGATCAATCGTCAGCTGTCCATCCTGATCATCATGCCGCATGAATTTCTTTGATTGAACAATGGCTGAGGATGTTTCAGACATGCCGTACGCCGGCACCATCGCATGGCGGCTTAATCCGTGCTGACCCATGATATGCATGAAGCGCTGCGTCACTTTTGGAACAACCGCTTCGGCTGCATTCATAATATAAGTCAGTGTGGAGAGATCCCAGCTCCCCTTGCGAATGTCGTCCTCATATTCATTCATCATGGCAAAAGCAAAATTCGGTGCCCATGTCCTTGTGACGCCGTATGTTTCTATCCAATCCAGCCACACCATCGGCCGCTCGATAAATTGATCGATGGATGGACTAATCTGCTGGCAGCCAAGGTAGACGTCATGCACATGAAACATGACAATGCCTCCTACATGATCAAGCGGCATCCAGTTAAGCGACACATCCTCATGCGTAAAGCCATTTGTCTGCTCAAAGGAGATGATTCTAGATAAAATACTTTGATGGTTGTGACGGATACACTTAGGCACACCCGTACTTCCTGAAGAGAGCAGCTGAAGCACAGGCTCATCCGGCTCTGGCTCATAATGCTGTTCATCAGGTTCACACGAGAGCAATGTTTCGATTGTTAAAATAGGCATGTCTTTTGCCTCAAATGTCTCACGCAGCCCAGCAATGTCTTCAGCACTTGCTTCGTTTGTAATAATAAACGGTTCATTTTGCAGCTGAAACACGCCCTTGAGCTTGTTCACTCCTTGATTCATCTCATCATAAACAGGCGGAACAGAGACTGGAGTCGGAATGATGCCACCGAGAATACAGCCCCAAAACACGGTGATGAAATCGTGATGATCTTTTAATTGAAATAACACTTGATCGCCATTTGTCAGGCCTGCTTTCCTTAAACCAGACAGAACCCGTTCTGCGTTTGTGAGTAACTCAGGATAGGTTTGGGTCAATGTGCGCCCGCCTTCTTTGATATAGGTCACCCCGCGGTCAGGTGACATAAAGGCTGATCGAATCAGCACCTCTGTCAGTGTGACAGGTGTGCCTGGTTTTTTGATGACATCCCCGCCATACACAAGTGCTGGCGGCTTTTCATGAGCGGATGCTTGCTTTGTTTCGCCCTCTTCATTCTTCGAGATCGATATGTTCCCTTGCGCACGCTGCCGATTAGGAAACAGATCATCTAGGTGATAAGGCATTTGTTTTTCTGTCTGACTTTCAATGAGAGCGGCCGCTTCCTCCACTCCATCTATGGCTTTCGTACGCTCTTCTATCTTTCTTAAACCCTCTTCATCAATGATGTCGATCGAAAGCAGTGCTTCTGTATCGATGGCTCCACTTTCTGCCCTTGGCAAGGAAGGCAATAAGACGAGAGCGGCTGGTACTTCATGGGGATGAAGCGGGCCTTTCATCAAGTCCTCTCTTGTCAGCGAAGGGTCCTTCGCCTGTGCAAATAGCACAAGCGAGAGGCTGCCTTCTTGATTTTTCTTAGGGATTAACACACATTCCTTTAGCGGAAAATGAAGCATCATGACTTGCTCTAATGCTTTCAGATCGATTCGTTTTCCGTTGATTCTGACGATATGATTTGCTGCATGTCCTTTTCGTCTACTAACTAACATCGTTCTTCTCCTCCTACATCCAATCCAAAATCTGAATCTTGTTTTTTTCAGTCCAAACGCCGACATCCCCTGTCGGATAAAGGTATTCGCCTGTTTGATGTTTGAATGGATGCGGAATTTTATGCGTCTCCATCCAATCGGCAAGCTCCCCGCAAAGTGCTTTGATATTCTTCGCGCCGATAAAAATATCTCCAGAAAATCCTACCGGCATGAGCTGATGCTCTTCGCTTAGCACAAATATTTCCGTCTCACAGGAAGGATCGTGCACACCTGAGTAGACCTCTTCTTGATCTGGGTACAGCACGCTGACTTGTGCGTTTTTCGACCAATCGGTGATCATCCGCTCTTTTTCTTCATTTGTCACCATCGTGAAATCAGAGAGTGGTGTCTCCACTTGTTCTGTCATGGCTTCAAGTGTGTGGATCAGCTGCTGCATCAGCGATTGTATTTGTTTTTCTGTATATTGATTGAAGCGGTATGTGACTCGAAGCTCCAGCGTATCTCCTGGGACAGCCACAAGGGTCAGGTCATAGTTTGTTTCTTCATGACTTGCAATGTCTAATATCCGTACACCATACGGCTCTACAGATTCAATCGGATAGTTTTCAAACACGACAATGCTGTTAAACAATGATTCTCCATTCGGGATTTTGGTCATCTGCTGAATATCTGGCAGTACGGTATACTCAAATTCTCGCATGTGAAAAACCGTTTCCTGCGTCTGTGCCAGCAGCTCGGCAATGGTCCTGTCTGGTGTGATCGGCAAACGGAGCGGCAAGGTGTTAATAAAGAGCCCTGTCATGCTTTCAACCTCTGGTAAGTCCGCCGGCCGCCCAGATACTGTGACACCGAACACGACATCCTCTGAGCCTGAATGAAGGTGCAAGAGCAGCCCCCATGCCGCCTGAATCAGTGTGCTCATCGTGACCTTCTGTGTGCCTGTCATCCTCTCCAGCTTCTGCTGCATTTCAGGCGTCAGTTTGATACTAAATTGATCAATACCTGCTCCTTCATTCGAAGTCTGCTCTCCGTCCCCAGGAAGTGGTGTGGCTTCCTCCACTCCTGACATATAATGTTTCCAGAACTCTTGCGCCCTCTCTTGATCCTGCTTTTGCAGCCATTCGATAAAATCTTTATACGGACGTACAACAGGAAGGTTTATCTCTCGTTCATCCACAAGAGAGCGATACATTGAAAAGGATTCCTCAATCAAGCCGAACAGGCTCCAGCCATCGATTAAAATATGATGAAAGCTAAAAACAAACGTGCATGTTTTCTCGTCACGATGGAATAAAGCGATACGAATGAGCGGTTCAGCCGCATCCTCTAATTCGAAATCCTTTGAACGATCGGATTGTAAATAACGCTCAATGGTTTTCTTCTGATCCGTTTCACTCAGGTGGCGCACATCGTGCTGAGTGAGGTGAATGCTTCCTTCTGATTGAATCAATTGGACAGGCTCCTTTAGCCCCTCCCAAGCAAATCTTGTCCGCAAAATCGAATGACGTTCTACAAGCAGATTCCATGCTTTTTCATAGGCTTCGCCGTCCGTTAAGCCTTCGAGCGTCATATGCACCTGACCAAAATAAGCCTGTGACGCTTGATCTAACAGTGCATGAAACAGCATCCCTTGCTGCATCGGAGATAGTGGATACACATCCACCACATGATCTGGAAGCTCATCTATTTGCTTTTGCGTCAGCTGGACCATTGGAAAATCAGATGGCGTAAAGCCGCCTTTTGTCTCTATACAATGCGTCAGAATGTCCTCCATTTTTTCTTTGAACCGTTCAGGTAAATGACGCACCTCTTCATGCTGAAGCAGTTCACGATTGATCATAAAATTCATCTGAAGCTGACCACTGACAACGTATCCGTACACATCGATTAAATGCTGTCTTTCTGCTTTTGGATCATGTACATGTCCATTTCGTTCATCTGCTAAATACAGATTTGCCTCACCATCTATTTGATCTAACTGTCCAAGGTAATTAAAGCTCATCTGCGGCGCTGCCGTTTTGAGTAAGCGAGATGCTGTCATGTATTGAAGCAAGCCATAGCCGATCCCCTTTTGCGGCACAGCTCTTAAGGTTTCTTTGACATCTTTGATTTGTCTCTCCACATCGGTTTGAATAAAAGGAATAAAAATAGGATAAGAGCTTGTAAACCAGCCGACTGTCCGTGACAAATCCATCTGTTCAAATAAATCCTCGCGTCCGTGCCCTTCTAACGTGATCAATATTGGCTTTCCAACAGCTTGCGCAAGTCCTGATAAAAGTAAATCGTTGACCTCAGTTCGGTACGCTTGTGATGCGTGCCTTAGTAAAATGTCTGTTTGATCCTTCGTCAATTGAACAGTCAGGATCTCTGCATGTTCTTCTATATTGAAAAGCGCAGGTGTTTGAAAAGGAGAACCTTCTTCCTCTTGATCCATGATCTTTTGCCAAAAAGGAACCTGCTCTTGTAATTGATCGGTTTGTGCATATTCATAGAGTGCATCTGCCCACTGCTGATAGGAAGCGGTTTTCTTTGCAAGCGCGATCTCCTGCCGTGCCGCAAGCTGCTTCAATCCATTTAATAAATCCTCCTGTATGATGCGCCACGATATTCCATCCATCACAAGATGGTGGGCTGCGATAAAGAGTTCAGACGTACGATCACTTGTCTGAAAAAGAATGGCTTTGATCACTTCTCCCCGCTCTAATGACAATGTTCCTTGACAAGCGCTTGTCTCCAAACGAATTTGCTCTAGCGCTTCCTCATGAGAAACATCCGTCAAATCAAAGAATGTGACACAAGGGATGATGCCAGGCGCACGAATGGTTTGAATCCATGTGCCGTCTGCTGCTTTTGTATAAATGGCTCTCAGCATATCGTGATGGTCGACAAGCTTTGAGAGAACCTGTGACAACTGTTCGGCTTGTACGGATAGCTTGAATTCAATATGCGCTGATAGATTCCAATAATCTTGGTTTGTCATCGATTGCTCAAGGAACCAAGATTGGATTGGAAGCAGACGAGCTTCTCCTGTAACAGGCGATTGATCATAGGACACAGACACATCCGCTCTTTTCATAGCGCGTGCCAGCTGTGAAATGGTCTGTTTTTCAAATACATCTCTTGGCTGAATGATGTAGCCTTCCTGTGCTAGGCGTGCCACCATCTGTATGACAATAATGGAATCTCCGCCTAGTTCAAAGTAGTTATCATGTACATCAATTGAAGGAGTGCCAAGAAGCTGAGTCCACACTTTTTCCAGCACTCGTTCTTCCTCACTGAGTGCCTTATCTGCTGGTTTGTCTGCTTCTTCCTGTCTCCACTCTGGCGGCGGGAGACGCTTTTGGTCTACCTTGCCGTTTGGCGTGAGCGGCAGTTCCTCTAGCTCTATGAATAGACTTGGTACCATATAATCTGGCAGCATGTCTTTCAAGGCGCCGCGAATGTCTTGCTGGGTCCATGCACCTTTTTGGACAAAGTAACCGATGAGGCGCTTATGACCACTCTCGTGCTGAAGCGGAATGACCGCACATTCTATGATGTCTTCAACACTCAGCATAGCGGCTTCAATTTCTCCGCATTCGACGCGGTGTCCGCGTATTTTCACTTGATGATCCATTCTTCCAAGGCAGTCGATGATGCCATTTGGGAGCCAGCGGCCCATATCGCCTGTTTTATATAAACGCGCTCCTTTTTGGAAAGGATGCGGGATAAATGATTGCGATGTTTTTTCTTCATCTCCAAGGTAACCGAGTGCCAGCCCTGTTCCGCCAACGTAGATCTCTCCAATAACACCCTGCGGAACCGGCTGCAGCTGGTCGTCTAATACATAGGCTTGTGAATAAGCAATTGGCTGACCGATAGGAACTGTCGCCTGCCCTTCGTCTAATGAGCGAATGTGATGCACACAGGAGAACGTCGTATTCTCAGTTGGTCCATAGCCGTTTAAAAGCCCTTCAGGTAAATACGGCAGTGCCTTGCGGATATGAGCAGCTGAGAGCGCATCACCACCAACCAATAATGCATCGAATCCAGATAAGGCTTCAGGATGTTCCTCTGTTAACCGGTTGAACAGCGGCACCGTCAGAAATCCTGTTGTGATCTTGTATGATGTCAGCGTGTCAGCCAGCGTATCCATTGATAAAATCGTATCTCGATCGGTCAGGATCAGCCTTCCCCCATTTAGCAGGGCTCCCCATATTTCATACGTAAAGGCATCAAAGGAGAAGCTGGCGATTTGTAAAATACGCGTATGTTCATCAAGGGTGACATAATCTGTTTCACAGACAAGCCGGATGACTGCTTGATGCGGGATCAAAACCCCTTTTGGCTGTCCAGTTGATCCTGACGTGTAATTGATATAAGCGAGTCCATCAGGTTTTAGGGCAGCAGGTATGAGTTCTGCTTCTGATAAAAACTCTTCATATCCCTCATCAAGACAAATGAGTTCGGTTTGGCTGATGGACACCTTTTTGAGCCATTCATTTTTTGTCAGTAACAGCTTAATACCTGTATCCCTCAGCATATAATCAATCCGTGTATCTGGATATTCAGGATCAATTGGCACGTAGGCGCCTCCTGCTTTCACAATCGCCAGCACCCCAAGAATCATTTGAGGCGACCTGTCGATGAGCAGCCCTACTGGTTCATGCGGCGTCACACCTCGCTGTTGCAGAGAAGCAGCAAGCCGGTCGACTTTCTCTTGTAACACACGATACGTCCACTGCTCTTCCCCGAATTCGAGAGCAATCGCATCGGGTGACTTTCTCACCTGCGCTTCAAACCGTTCCGTGATGAGAAGCGGGCCTGCAGGCTGATTGGTTTTACCGCTCCATTCATAGAGCAGCTGATGCTTTTCTTTCTCTGGCAGGTAATTCATTTGTCTGATCGGCTGTGCTGGATTTTCACAAATACACGCAAGCAGATGCTCGTAGTACCGAAGGAACCGATCCATCGTGTCGTCAGAAAATAAGTCCACATCATACTCCAGTTTTAATTGAAGACCCTCCGCCCCTTCAAAAACAAACAGGGATAGATCAAATTTGGCGGTATCGTTATCTTCAATGGCTAAAACGGATGTCGCCTCCCCCATCGGAGAAGCTTCAAGCGGTAGGTTTTGCAGAACGAACATGACCTGAAACAGCGGCTGCTTGCCAGCCTCACGTACAATATTCAGCTCATCTACGACCATCTCAAACGGCACATCCTGATGCGCATAGGCGCCCATTGTTGTTTCTTTCACCCGCTCTAATAGTTCAGTGAAAGCAGGATTCCCGCTATGATCGATCCGAAGTGCCAGCGTATTTACGAAAAATCCGATGAGATGCTCCATCTCCGTCCGATTTCTCCCAGCAATGACTGATCCAATCACAAACTCATCCTGTGAAGACAATCGATGCAGCAAGGTAGAAAAGGCAGTCAGTAACGTCATATAAAGGGTGCTGTCTGTCTTTTTAGAAAGGGCAGCCAGCTGCTCAGATAGCGACTTCGACAAGTGGTATTTTTTCGTTTTTCCCTTGTAGGATTGAACGGCTGGCCGCGGGTAGTCATACGGCAAAACCAAATCTTCTACAGGAACCGCAAATTGCTCCTTCCAATAGGAAAGCTGCTTATGCAGCGTCTCTCCAGTCAAATACTTCTTCTGCCATAGTGCGTAATCCGCATATTGAATTGGCAGCGGCGAAAGATCAGGCGCTCTCTTGTCAATCATCGCTGTATACCACTCAGACAGCTCTCTTGCGGCAATCCCAACCGACCAGCCATCTGACACAATGTGATGAATGGACATCAGCAGCAAATGATCTGTTTCCGACAGCCGAATCAGTTTCACTCGAAAGAGCGGATCATGTTCTAAGCGGAAAGGTGTGCCCGCCTCTCTTTTTGCCCATTCAGCCGCTTTTTGTTCTTTTTCTTTCTGTGCTGTCAGATCTGATAGATCCACCACTTCAAGCTCTGGAAGAGTCATATGCTCATGTATGATCTGCACTGGTTCATCGCCGCTCATGGTAAAGGAAGTTCTGAGCGATTCATGCCTTTGCACCATTTGCTGCAGACTCCTCTGAAGCACCTTCACATCTAAAGGTCCATTCATCCGAAAGGAAATTGTATTATTATAAAATGGCAGATCGGGCTGTAATTGATAGAGAAACCACTGCCTTTGCTGGGCATAAGACATCGGAATCTCCTGACCCTTTTCCATTTTCCGCATCGGAACCGCTTCATCCACTTTTGCATGCGAATCGATCCATTCCGCTAATTCCCCAAGTCTCGTATGCTCAAAAAGAACAGCGAGCGGCACGTCAAATCCCATTCTTTGTCTCACCGCAGACAGCATTTGCGTTGCCTTGAGCGAATGACCCCCGAGTAGAAAGAAATGATCACCGCAGCTGACATTTGAGACATCAAGCAGCTCGGACCAAATGTTTGCCAAAAGTTTCTCCGTCTCCGTTTGAGGCGCTCTGTCCTCTGCCTCCTGTCCACTTTCCTCAATGAATGCTTTGAAATACGCTTCATCCGGCATGCCATCCTCTGATTCTTTCCAGTATTCCTCAGGAAATAGATGTACGGAATATTCACCAGATAGATGAGACTGCAAACACGTATAAATGGACTGATACAGCCGTTCTTCAATAGCCTTTGTTTTGTCGGTTTTAAAAAAGACATACATGGCTTGCTCTGTTTGCCTCTCCGCTTGGCTCATTTCTTGAATGTCCTGCTTTGACCGATCTAATCCCATATAAATGAGAGGTGCATCTGTCATCAAACATGCCAGCATTGTCTGGAAGCCCGCCCGCTTTGGAATCGGAAGATAGCCTCTTTCTTTTAACATGCCTTTGATCATCGAACCCTCGCTCATGCCGACCTCATCCCACATGCTAAAGCTAAAGCAATACGGCTTCACTGTAGATGTCAGCCTTTGATAATGAGCAAATTGTTCAACGAACTCATTGGCAGCGCAATAAGCGCCGACGGTCATCCCGCCCTTTAACGTTCGTGCTGACGAGCTAGATAGAAATAAGACGTTCTGCCGTTTAGAAGCCGCTTCATGAAGCGCAATCGTGCCATATACCTTCGCTTCGTACATCGCATGTAAGGACGCAGACGTCATGTCAGCAAGCAGCTCCTCTTGAATGATGCCAGCGAAATGAATCACGCCATGCAGCCTTTTTCCTTGAGCCGCCTCTTGTCTTGAGATGAGCGCTTCAATGTCTTTTGCGTCCGTCATGTCCACTTCTTCATAAAAAACTGTGCCGCCATGGTCTTTCGCTTGTTTCTCAAGTGAGGTCAAAACGTCTTGCTGCTCCGCAGATAAAGCCTTTCGTGCTTTTCTTCCAAGCAGCACAAGATGCGCTTGATAGGACGTCAGAAGGTGTTCACTCAGCATCCGCCCAATGCCGCCAAGCCCTCCTGTCATCACGTAAAGCCCAGATGATTCAAATGGCGGTTTCTTCCTCTTTTGATCTTTTTCCAGATGCAGCGGTGATAAAAGAGGAATATAACGAACACCTTCACGGTAAGCAGCGATATGATGGCTTGTGTCATGTGTAAGCTCTGTCATGATCGCTGATGCATGAGAACGGTCAGCCGGTTCTGTTAGAGAAAAATCAAGACATCGCACCTTGATAAACGGCCATTCATGCTGTACAGCTGTCATCAATCCTGTTGTCGTTGCTTTTTCCACATGATGCGTTTGATCTTCTGGCAAATTCATCGCATGAGCTGAGACAAAGGTGATCTCTACAGGTTCCTCATAGGTGGCAATCGCTTTTGTTACATATAATGCACTCATGCTGCCAGTTTTCTGCGCTTCCTTCGCCATTGCCGCTTGAAGTGTGTCTTCCTTGTTTGTGTAGTTCCAAAGGTGAATGATTTGTTTCACCGAAACGCCATACGAACGGAGCGTCTCAAAGAGTTGTTCGTAGTCTGACGGCCGATTCGGGTGGATGATGAAGTGAGTATGTGTGAGTTGTGTGAATGCTTGACCCGGTTCAACCGTAATATAGGTTTGTTCATTGTTTGAGAGGGATCTCAATTGATCTGCCAGCCCTAATGCATCTGCAAAGATCACCATGTCCCCTGCTGTTTGCTTTTCAGTTTCATGAAGCGGAGCAGGTGTCCACTTCTTTTGATAACTCCAATCAGGCAAGGTGTGTTCATTTTCAAGTCTGATGTCCAGTTCCTTGATGATTTCGTCGAATTCACCTTCCTGCCACCTTGTCTTGAGCTGTGCCCTTTCTATTTTTCCAGAGCTTGTTTTCGGAAAGGCATGCTTCTGGACAGGGATAACCTTTGATGCAGACAGACCCATTTTTGTCGCAATATGGGTTTTAATATGCTGGCTAGCCCTCATGATATAAGCAGGCTCATACAGCTTCGGTGTAAAAAAGAGAATCAGTTCATCGGATGCAGATGCCTCCATCCGAACGGAGCAAGCAGCCACAAAGCTCGTTTCTACGCCTGGTACTTCCTCTGCCATGGCTTCAATCTCATAGTTGTGATAATTTTTCCCGTTGATGATGATCATATCTTTTTCTCTACCGGTTAATGTCAGCCTTCCTTCGTGCAGAAAACCTAAATCACCCGTGTGAAACCAGCCCTCTGTTTGAAAAACCTCTTGATTCGCTTCGTCATTCTTGTAATAGCCCTTCATTGTCGTCGGCCCTTTGATTTGCACGCTGCCAATATGATCTTCGGGAAGAAGCTCATGCTGATGGTTGACGATACGAATCGTGATACCCGGAATCGGTTTCCCCAGCTCTGTAAAGCTGACGGTTCCTGTCTCACGTGCCTCCGCTGGTCTTAGCTGCTCTGTCAGCGACGTTTCCTCAAAGGTCAGAACCCCGCTGTTTTCATCTCCCCGCTCAATCGCAAAAGAGAAGACAACGGCTGATGAGATTTCAGACATGCCGAAAGCCGGTCTGATGACGTCTCCCTTTAAGCCGTGCGGAGCGAGCAGGTGTAAAAACCGGTGAATTGTCTTCGGTACGACCGCTTCTGCCCCATTGATCATACACGTCATGGCAGAAAGATCCCAAGATCCTGAAGAAATGTCTTTCTCATAATCATTGATCATCGCAAATGCGAAGTTAGGTGCCCACGTCTTCGTTGCACGATAGCGTTCCATCCAGTCAAGCCAGCGCAGCGGCTGAGCGATGAAGTCATCTGTCCTTGCCCGAATCTGTTCACAGCCTGTGTACACATTGACAAGGTGGAACATCACAATGCCGCCAATATGATCTAATGGCATCCAGTCTAACGAGACATCCTCTTGTGTAAACTGATTGGCTGCCACTGTCCCTTTGACATTCGCCAGCACACTTCTATGAGAATGCTCTACGCATTTAGGCATCCCCGTACTTCCAGACGTTAAGATAAAAAAGACTGAATCATCAGGCGTGACTGGATGTGCTTCTAGATCTCTTTCTAAAGTGAGCATCGGTTCAACGGCTGCCACACGTAATTGATCTGTATGCCACAGTAAAGCTAAGCCTTGCACCTCATCAATCAGCGAGTCATCCGTGAGAATGAGCGGGTGTTCCAGCAGGTTCCAAGCGTGATGAAGCTTCTTCACTGAGGCATTCATTTCCCGATAGGTCGGGGCTGCCGATACAAGTGTTGGGACAAATCCGCCTAACACACATGCCCAAAAGGCCGTGACCATCGCATGATTCGATGAAAATTGAAAGAAGACAGGATCACCTGGCTCAAGCCCTAGTGCCCTTAAACCCGTCAGAACCCGTTCGGCATCCTCCTTTAACTGTGCGTAGGATTGCGTGAGTTCATTTTCACTATTGATGATATAAGTCAGCCCGTTTGTCGTTTTGGCTGCCTCAGTTAGAGCGTCCTGCAAGGTTTGAGCTCCTGCACTAACATCTATATCCCCCCCATAGGAAATGGCTGGGGGCATGTCCGCTAAAATAGGCGAAGCCATTTGCGTCTGTATCCATTCAACTGCGGCCTCCTGCTCCATGTGATGGTCGAGAAATAAATGAGAGAGGTGATATGGCCGAGGTCGAATGGTTTTTTCACGAGAAAAAACAGCGAAGCGTTCGATTTCGTTGGTTTGTAAAATGGTTTTCTGTACATCTTGTAAAATCGTATCCATTGATTCATGTACATTCGATTGATTGATGGTTGATGGTTTCATATGAGTTCCTTTCCTTTTTTGTCAGGCAGGGCTGCCAGTGTGCACCCCTGCCTAATCTAAAGTTTACAAGACTGCTTCTCTATTTTTATGATGGACTATCTTTTGGATCAGCTGTGCATTTTGAGCGGCACATTCTTTGTTTTTGAACATGTCAGCGTGCTGACCATAGCCTTGATATTGTCGATAAGCGCCGGTCGTCGCAGCTTCCCAATTTTCCATCCAGTCTGGTATCGCAATTTGCTCTTCGGATTGGATGAAGTCAATGTCTGCTTGTATCTCTCCTTGGTTCACCCCCTTAACAAAAGTTTCATAGTAGGCTCTCGTTTTTTGAGCCAGCGCGTCTTGGATGAGCTCCGCTTGGGCAAGTTCACTTTGCTGCGACTGATGGACGATCGCTGCTATATCGTCATCAATGGATCGTCCTTCTAAATCACTTTCTCCTATTTTCTTATAGGAATCGATCATGATGACCTTTTCGACGGTCCGCCCTGCTTGTTCGAGCGATTGAACAAGCTCAAAGGCTAGGTAGCACCCGCCAGAGTATCCCATCAAAGTCAGCGGTCCTTCAGGCTGAAGGTGCTGGATATGCTGAACATATTGCGAAATTCGATGATCGGCTTCAATAAAGTCAAAGGCGATCAAACGAACACCATCAAGCGTTTTTGCGGCTTCCTGATAAATAAAGCCATAGCCTGGTAATGGCGGGAGAGCAAAGACTGTTGGCGTTTGAGATTCATTGAACACAAGATAGCCTGCGGCTTCCTGATCCTGCTGTTGAATATAACGGCTGATTGCTTCAATGGTAGGCGTCTCAAACAGCAAATGAATGGGCACCTGAACATCGAATTCCTTCGACACCTTGGATAAAAGCGACATCGCTTTTAATGAATGCCCGCCAAGCTCAAAGAAATGGTCATCTGTGCTGATATCATCTCTTTCAAGCACTTCCCTCCACATCACAAGCAACTTTTGTTCTACCTCATTTACTGGAAGCTTCACATGGCGGTTTCCTTGAGGCGCCTCTGGCTTTGGCAGCTGACGTTTATCAACCTTTCCATTTGGCGTAAGCGGCATTTTCTCAAGTCTGATCAGCTCATGAGGCTGCATGTAAGCCGGAAGTTTTTCCTTCAGCCCTGACTTGATCACATCGAGTTTGTCCTTCCACTCCTCCTCACACGTCATATAGGCGAGCAGCCTTGTATGCTGCGTGTTATGCTGATCAGCTATAAGGGCAGCTTGCTTTACGCCTGGATGCATGAGAAGGTGGGCTTCAATTTCTGTCAGCTCAATTCGATGACCGCGAATTTTCACCTGGTCATCCACTCTGGCTGCATACTCAATCAAACCGTCTGCTCGAAAATAGGCCAAGTCTCCCGTACGATACAGCCTTTCTCCCGCAGCAAATGGATGGGCGATAAAGGCTTGTTTTGTCAGATCAGGACGATTCAAATACCCCTTCGCAAGCCCTTTTCCGCTCAGGCATAGTTCTCCGACCATTCCAATCGGCTGAAGCTGTCCGTGCGGGCTCAATATATAAGCACCCGTCTGGTTGAGCGGCTTTCCGATTGGAATCGAACGCGTCTCTACCGGCAGAGCCTCATCTACTGGATAATAGGTGGCGAAGACCGTTGATTCGGTTGGACCGTAGACATTGATCAGTCTGTCTTTCCCCATGACATCAAAGGCTTTCCTCACATGCTGTACCGATGCCCGCTCTCCTCCGAACAGCACCTTGCGCACACTGCGCATCCAGTCGGTTTCTTCATCAACGAGGAGATTAAATAATGCCGTCGGAACAAACATGACAGAAATGTTTTCCCTTTTAATCAACCCCGTCAGCTCGCCCATGTTTAAAATGGTCTCTTTTTTCGGCAAGACAAGCTTTGCTCCGTTTAAAAGTGCGCCATATACATCAAATGTAAAGCCATCAAATACGCTGTTGGATAGTGACAGCAGTGTATCTGTTTCTGAAATGGTTAAGTAGTTCGTATTTTTGACCACCCGGGCAATATTGGAATGGGTCGTCATGATGCCTTTTGGCTGACCTGTTGTACCAGATGTATACATGATGTAAGCCGTATCGTGTAAGCCTGCTTCTAGCAGAAGATTCTCTGAGCTCATCAGTGAAATTTCCTGATCATCCGCAAACAGATACGTACCATCAAACGCAAGTGCCTTCGCCTGACCGATAAAGGATGAGTGAGTCAGAAGATGCGTTGCCCCGCTGTCTTTAAGCATGTATTGAATGCGGCTTTCTGGATAATCGGGATCAATTGGCACATAGATTGCGCCTGCTTTTAAGACAGCCAGCAGGCTGACAATAAGTTTAGGCGTGCGGTCGGCTAAAATGGCGATGACCGTTTGATGCGTGACCCCATTTTTTTGCAAATGCCTTGCCAATCGATTGGCTTGTTCATTCAGCTCCGCATATGTCATCGTGTGCTCACCTGCTGATAATGCCACTGCATTCGGCTGTTTGCGGACATTATGCTCAAACCATTTCGACAAATACAGCTGGTCATGCTCAAGCTCAGGCGCATTCCATTCCTCAAGAATCAGCTGCTTTTCCTGTTTCGTGACGAGTGTAAGTGTATGAACCGATTGATCAGGATGCTTGATCGCCTCGCTCATCAATAGACTCAGCTGCTCCTTTAACCGGTGGACAAATTGAGGATCAAATGCTTTTTGGTTAAAGGCCAGCTTCAATTGCAATTGTTCTCCTGGTGATGCCAGCAAATTGAGATCATAGTTCGATTTTTCATACACATTCATGTTTTCCACAGTAAACCCTAATCGCGCCTCTTGCTCGTCCTTCTTTGCGGCTGGGACGTTTTCAAACACGACAATATGATCAATGAGTGGCTGCTGACCTGTCTTTGCCTGAATATCATAAATCGGAATATATTGGTGCGGCTCGGCTGCAAGAGACTGCTGCTGAGTCTCTGATAGAAGAGAACGGAATGTCATGTCATCTGTCAGCTGAATTCTTCTTGGGATGACATTGATGAACAAGCCAACCATTCTGTCAACACCAGCCAAATCTGCCGGACGTCCCGACACAACCGTGCCAAACAACACATCATTTGAACGCTGATATCTGCTCAACAGAATTGACCACACCGATTGAAGCACGCTGCTTAACGTGGCATTTTGCTGCAACGCTAACTCTGATAAAGCAGCCGTTTCTTCTTTGCTCATCGACCATTCCATTTCGCCTAATTCATGTTCATTCGTTTGTTTTCTCTGTTCTTTAAAGGTTGATTGTCCATCAAACCCGGCTAATGATTGCTGCCAATATTGAAGTGATGCTTGTTTATCTTGTTTTTCCAGCCATTGAATATATTCTTTGTATGGTTTAACCGGTTCCAGCTTGTAAGGGACGTCATGCAAAAGTGCATGATAAATTGCAAATAACTCCTGCACCACAAGCCCAAAGCACCAGCCATCAAGGAGGATATGGTGATAGCTCCATATCCAGCGATAGCTGGCAGGACCCGTTTGGAAAACGGATGCCCGCATGAGAGAATCCTTCGAGAGATCAAATCCTCTCAGCTGATCCTGTTGTTTAAATGTCTCAATACGTACAAGCTGTTCGTCTTCAGAAAGATCCTGCATGTCCACCACATCAAGCGTAAAAGGGCGTTTCTTCAGCACAACTTGGACAGGGCGCTTCACTTTTTCGTGGAGAAATACGGTACGAAAAATATCGTACCGTTCCACGATGACATTCATGCTTTTCTCAAGTAAGTCATGACGCAGTGTGCCCTTTACGTTCATATCCATTTGCTCTACATAAAAGCCCTTTTCTTGATGATGGAGGGTATGAAACAGCATTCCTTCTTGCATCGGTGACAGATAATACATGTCTTGAACTTGATCCCTTTTAAATGAACTCATCTATTTCATCCTCCCTTCCCGTTTGTATGACTGATCTCGTGTTGTTAGGTCAATTTTTCCTCAAGCATGTCAAAAATGTCGTCCATTTCATCCATTTCAAGATCAGCCGCAGAGAAGTCACTTGGCGTAAATTCTCTTTCGTGCTGCGCTAAACAATGGGTAATGATGGATTGGATTTTTTCTTTCAACAATGCCATGAACTGCTGTATCGTTTGTTCTTCATATTCATCTGTACAATAGGAACACGACAACATGAATCGATTGTGTTGAACAAGACCACTGAGGTTCAGCTTATAGACAGCTTCTGAATCAGGGCTTGCTTGTCGTCCCATATCATAGGTGGACGGTCCAAAGAGTTCTGTCGTCACTTCCTGATCGATCTGCCCAAGATAGTTCAAGCTGATTTCAGGATGTACGTGCTGTCCTGACGGCTCAGTGGCTGTCATGTATTTCAAAATCCCGTAGCCAATTCCTTTATTTGGCACACGCCGCAGCATCTCTTTCGTTCCTTTAATAGCATCAGCTATGGTCTGATCCGGCTTTGCTTCAAGAACAACTGGATACATACTCGTAAACCAGCCAACCGTGCGGGAGACATCCAGCCCTGATAAAATATCCTCTCTTCCATGACCTTCAAGCTGCACATGTACATGGGACTTCCCTGTCCACTCCTGAACGGCAAGCCCGAGAGCACATAGAAGAATATCGTTCATTTCCGTTGTGTACGGTAGATGAATATCGGTTAAGAGATGCTCGGTTTCGGACTCTGAAAGCTGCATCTGTACTGCTTTTGTTTGAGCAACTTTTCTTTTCGTTACTTCATGATCAACAGGTAAAGTGGTCAATGGCAGAGTGTCAATCTCTGTCCAGTACTCACTTTGGCTTTTTAACGGCTTGGACTGTGCGTATCGTTCGATTGCCTCTGCCCATTCTTTAAAGGAATGGGTTTTTGGCGGAAGGACGAGCGTTTGTCCTTGAGCTGCCTGCTGATAAAGAGACATAAAATCCTCTAGTAAAATTCGGCATGAGACACCGTCAATGACAAGATGGTGTGTCACGATGAGTAAGTGATCGCCATCTTTTGCACGGAAACAAATCACTTTCATGAGTGGACCTGTTTCGAGGTTCAGCTGACGCTGATACTCGTTGGCATATGTGGAAATGGCCTTTTTCACGTCGTGCTCTTTAGAGACATCATGAGAAATAATCGCAATCGATTCCGTGAGCTCCCGCTGATTGTATTGCAGAATGTCATCATGCTCCTGCCTGTATACCATACGCAGTGCATCATGATGTGAAAGTAATTTCTGCATCACTTGTTCTGTAATCGAAAGGTCAAATCCGTTTGGCGCATGAAGCATCATCGAGAGATTCCAATGGTGCTGGTCACTGAATGCTCGCTCAAAGAACCAGCGTTGAATTGGAGTCAAAATGACTTCCCCTTCAACTGGTGATTGGTCAGCTGTCAATTGATCGGCTTCTTCGATATATGGGCGCAGCTCCGCAATCGTTGGGTACTGGAATAATAGCTTCATATCGAGCTTCCAACCCGCTTGCGTGAGTCTGCTTGCCATTTGGATGCCTTTAATTGAGTCTCCACCAAGGAAGAAGAAGTGGTCGTGAATGCCGACTTGGCTCACGCCAAGGACATCTGCCCAAATATCGCAAAGCAGTGTTTCAACTTCGTCTCTTGGCGCTTCGTATGCCGTTTGGTTTGCTTCCATATCAGGCGCTGGCAATGCTTTTAGATCGACTTTGCCATTTGCCGTCATCGGCAGTTGGTTAAGCTTGATGATGGATGATGGCACCATATAGTCTGGCAACGTTCGTTTTAGACTTTCTTTCAGGTCGGTCGTTTCTTCATCGGTGATGACATATGCCACAAGCGAATTTTGTTCGCTGGCATCTTTGACCGTTGTCACGACTGCTTCTTTGACTTCCGCCAGCGCAAGGAGCTGCGCCTCAACTTCTGACAGTTCAATACGGAAGCCTCGGATGTTGACCTGATGGTCTTTTCTGCCGAGGTAAATCAGCTCACCATCCTCTGTCCATTTCACCAAGTCGCCTGTACGGTACATGCGCTCGTCTGGATAAAATGGATCTGGGACAAATCGTTTCTCTGTTTC
Organism: Bacillus sp. NMTD17; assembly: GCF_002998735.1. Classification (NCBI taxonomy): domain Bacteria; kingdom Bacillati; phylum Bacillota; class Bacilli; order Caryophanales; family Bacillaceae; genus Bacillus; species Bacillus sp. NMTD17. The sequence goes on along the minus strand of NZ_PVRH01000004.1, from coordinate 207,646 downwards.
CTCTGGAAGATTCCAGTACCCTCTTGCCAGTCCTTTTCCTGCGATCACGAGCTCACCCGGTACGCCTGGCGGCGAGAGGTCGTATAACGAACCCATGATGTAGAAACGAGTATTGGCAATCGCTGTTCCGATCGGAAGTGTGCCTTGATCTGGGTTGATGATCTCGCTGGTCGCTACGACTGTGTTTTCTGTTGGGCCATAGTTATTGACGAGTTTATATGGAACAGGCTTTACCTGTTTCAGCTTGTCTCCGCCAGTCAGTAGGTAGCGCAGTGAATGATTGTCCATTGACATAAACTGCTCGCATAACTGGGTCGGCAGGAACGCAATGGTGATCCCTTTTTCATTGAAATACGTATTGAGCTTGATCATATCGAGACGAATCGCTTCATCGATGATGTGCAGCTCTGCGCCGGCGATCCATGACGGGAACATTTCCCAAATGGAGGCGTCAAAGCCAAAGCCGGCATATTTGGCGGTTCGATCCGCATTTGTCACTTGGAAGGCATCATTGTGCCAGAAAGCAAGATTGACAAGGGACTGGTGCTCGACCATGACACCCTTCGGCTGTCCAGTCGTTCCCGATGTGTAAATCATATAGGCGAGATCTGTTGGTTTCACATGTACCTGAATTTCTTGTGCTTCTCCTTCTACGGCATCTTCTATTTGCAGAACATGACCTGTGAAAGAAGTTGGTGCAGTCAGTCCTTTTTGCATCAGAAGCACCTCTGCCTCGCAGTCCTCTAGCATGTACGCAATACGCTGAGCCGGATAATCCGCATCAATTGGAACGAATGCCGCACCTGCCTTCAGGACGCCAAGGACGGCTGCCGTCATGTCAAGCGATGGACGGGTGAGTATGCCGACGCGATCTCCGGGTTTTGTGCCAAGAGAGATCAATTTCTGAGCAACTACATTCGCCCGATTGTTCAGTTCCTCATATGTCCAGCTCGTTCCGCAGAATGTCGCCGCCTTTTGGTGAGGCGCTTTGTGCGCATTAGCTCCAATTAGTTCATGGATCGTTTGATCTGACGGAACGTCTAGGACAGGACCTGACCATTCATTGATCAGTTCTCGTTTTTCCTCTTCAGTTAAGATCGATAGCGCTGAAATTGGCTGATTGAGCTTAGCCAGCATTTCGTCTATGATTTGTTCAAAATATTGACTCCAACGCTGAATGGTCTTCTTTTTAAACAGTGCCGCTGCATACTCAAAACGCAGGCCCACTTGGTCTTTTTCTTCAAATACACCGAGCGTTACATCAAATTTTGCTTGAACTGTCTCTTGCTGTTTTTGCGAAAGCTTGAGTCCATCCAGATCCGGTAACGTCAGGTCTCGGTCATCCGTTGTCAGCATGACACTAAACAATGGATTGCGGCTCGTGTCTGTCGGAAGATCTAACTGTGCCACCAATTCCTCAAACGGGAAATCTTGATGTTCATAGGCTGATAGGCTGCGATCTTTCATTTTTTCAAGCAATTGTGCTGTCGTTTCCTCCAGCTGCACTTCATGTCGAAGAGCCAGTGTATTCACAAACATGCCCGGAACCCGTTCCATTGAAGCATGCGTACGTCCTGCTGTCACAGCGCCTATAACGATATCTGTCTGCCCAGTTAATTTGGAAAGGAAAATGGCAAATGCCGTTTGCATGACCATGTTCAAGCTTACACCTTTTTCAGCCATGAGCGTTTTAATGGACTGCACCTTTTCAGCAGATAACCATCTATCGACTCGGTCTCCTTCAAATGACTGAACATGAGGGCGCGGAAAATCAAGTGGCAGCGCCAAATCTTCAGGCGGCTGAGCGTATTGCTCTAGCCAATATTGACGCTGTTTCTCGAGCAGCGCTTGCTGCTTTTCTTCCTGCTGCCATACCGCATAATCCTTGTAGTGCAGCTGAACTGGCGGTAATGTCTTTTTCTCATACAACTCTGCCAATTCTTGAATGAGCAAACTGCGTGTGACACCATCTGCGATGATATGGTGCATATCCATCATGAACACATATTCTTCATTAGAAAGCTTCGCCACCTTTGCCCTCATTAATGGTGCTTGATGTAATGAGAATGGGGTGATGAATGCGTCTATGACAGGTTGTTCATGACCTCTCTCTACTTCAACAACCTCTAACGTAAACGGCATTCGGCGATAGACTTTTTGAACTGGTACGCCGTCAATTTCTACAAAGGCTGTCCGCAATGATTCATGTCGTTCGATCAAGGCTTGCAGCGCTTCTTCTAGCAGCTTCACATCAAGGCTGCCTTCCATCATCAAAACAGCTGGCATATGGTAAGTAACTGCTTCTGGATGCAGCTGCTGTAACACATACATCCGCTTTTGAGCGGAAGAGACAGGATAGAAATCTTGCTTCTCCGCCGGATGAATGGATGTGATGTCCGAAGAATCCACTTCTTCCAAATAGGCTGCCATCGCCCGTATCGTTGGCTTTTCAAAAAGGACTTTGAGCGGCACATGCTTGTTCAGCTTGGCTTGTACCTTCGAAATGAGCACCATGCCTTTGAGAGAATGACCTCCCAATTCAAAGAAGTGATCATGAACACCTATTTGTTCAACCCCAAGTACTTCTGACCAAATGTCACACAGCGACTGCTCAAGTGCCGTTTCTGGTGCTGCATGCACCGCGCGGTTCATATGCACCTCGTGCGGAAGCGGCATAGACTTCGCATCTACCTTTCCGTTTTGTGTGAGCGGAATGTGGTCGACTTTGACAAAGTACGTTGGAATCATATAATCCGGCAGTGTCTCCGCAAGCTTTTCTCTAAACGTCAGTGTTCCAATTGGCTCAGGCGCTGTGTAATAGAGTGCAAGCTCCGGTAAACGGGACATGTGAATTACTTTGACATACACCTCTTGAATGGATAATCGTGCACGCGCGGCATGCTCAATTTCCTGTTTCTCAATACGATAACCGCGGATTTTCACTTGATCATCTATTCTTCCGAGAAACTCAATGTCTCCATTTGCATGCTGTCTGACCAAATCCCCTGTGCGATACATTCGCTCCTGAGGATAATATGGATTTTCAAGAAAACGCTCTGCTGTTAATTCAGGCTGATTCAAATACCCTCTCGATACACCTTCCCCCGATATATAAAGCTCTCCAGGTGCGCCATAAGGGACAAGGCGCTGCTGACGATTGAGTGCGAGCGCTCTTGTGTGAGCAATTGGCTGCCCGATCACAGAGCGATCCATCAAAGCGCCTAGCTCTTGCGGTGTGATCAGCTTGGTCACAGTCCCAATAGTTGTCTCTGTCGGGCCATAGTGGTTCATCACTGCCACACATGGGTGCTGCTCCATAAACGTTTCAACATCCTCAGAGACAATCGGTTCCCCTCCAAGTATCACAAGGCGTAAAGCATTAAATGCATGATCCTTCGAATCTGCCATCATATGAAATAAGGATGGTGTCATTTTGATATACGTCAGCTCTTGTTCATCAATCAAACGCATGAGACGCACCGGGTCTGTATACACATCTTCACGAGGCACATAGAGTGTCCCCCCTGCTTTTAAAACAGGGAAAATGCTTGTGTAACCGAGATCGTATGCATAAGAAGAAAGCAGTGCCGTCCGATCGCATTCTTGCAATGTCACCTCATTTGTCAGCCAGTTGACATAGTGTGATAGATTACGATGTGTGAGCTGTACACCCTTCGGCTTCCCTGTTGTACCAGATGTGTATATTACATAAGCGAGCTGATCGGCTGAGCCTTCCGGCAGATCTAGCGAGCGGCTTTGCTGCACTGCTTTTTCAACCTGCACCACCTGAATCGACTTGTGATCTTGATAGGAACCTGCAAGAGACTCATTTGTCACGATCACTTGTGCACCTGAATCTTCTAATGTGTAACGGATACGTTCCGCAGGGAAGGCCGGATCAATTGGTACAAATGCACCACCTGCTTTCATCACACCAAGCATTGAGACGATGACATAGACAGAGCGGTCAAGAATCAGTGCTACAGTCTTTTCTTTCTCGACGCCTCGTACCTTCAGTTCACTGCCAAGCGCATTTGCCATGTCTTCCAGCTCGCGGTAAGTGAGCTTCCGTTGATCATCCATCACCGCAATGGCATCTGGTGTTTCCTTTACCTGACGCGAAAATTGGACATGGAAGGGCTCATGACGATTCGATTGCACTTCGTCTTTTTTCTCCAATCGCTCTATTTGCTCATGCTGATCAAGGATACGGAGCAAGCCGATCTGTTCATCCGGGTGTTGGACCGCTTCACGAATAATCGCTAGAAGATGAGTTCCGAACCTGCGGACCGTCTCTTCTTTAAATAATGCCGCTGCATAGTCAAAGCTCAGCTTTAATGCTCCCTCTCGTTCAAATGCTTCTAGAGACAAGTCAAATTTGACAGAGTGATGCTGAATGGCATAAGGCGAAATGTGCAGATCGCCGAGCTTTAGCGCCGGAACCTCCATGTTCTGCATGTTAAATGACACGCTAAAGAGCGGGCTTCGGGTTGTATCACGATCTAGCGGAAGACGTGCAATTAACTCTTCGAGTGGATAGCTTTGATGAGCAAAAGCGTCAACACTCGTTTCTTTTATTTCTTCAAGCAGCTGTAAAAATGTCTTCGTTTGTTCTGGTTTTCCGCGCATCGCAACAGTGTTGATAAACATCCCCGGCATGTCCTGTATATCAGGGTGTGTCCGTCCTGCAACAGGGGAACCAACGATGATATCTTCCTGGCCGCTATAGGTGGCAAGCAGCACTTGAAAGGCAGATAACAAGAACATGTACATGGTCGTATCTGTTTTCTGAAGCAATTCATGAATCCGCTGAGTCGTCGCTTGATCACAGCCAAACATGAATCGTTCTCCGTAAAAATAACGTTCCGCTGGACGCGGATAATCAGTTGGCAGCTCTAATACCGGTAAGTCTCCTTCGAATTGCTTCAACCAATATGCTTCATGCTCCTTCTGTTTCTCCGTCTCTTCTTCACTTAACTGCCAGACAGCGTAATCTTTATAATGAATGGCTCTTTCTGCAAGAGCTTCTCCATCATAGGCCTTCGCCAAATCTTGAATGAACGTCTTCATGGAGCTGCCATCTGTAATGAGATGATGTGCTTCCAAGACGAGAAGATGACGGTTCTCACTGACCTTCAACAACTGAGCTCGCAATAGAGGCGCAGCTGTTAAATCAAATGGTGTTTGACGTTCAGAAAGGAATGCCTCTGCCTCTTCTTCTTTGATGTCATGAACGGGAAGGTCAAATGCAGTCCATTCATTCACCCTTTGGACGATGTCTTCTCCATTTATATGAAAACTCGTTCTTAAGATTTCATGCGTTTGGATCAACTGATCAAACGCTGATCTGAGCCGCTGATATTCGAGTGCCCCTTCAAGCGTTAAGACGATCGGAATATGATAATTCGTGCTGTCAGGTTCGAGTGTCTGCAAAATGTATAAACGGCGCTGAGCTGGTGATACCGGATATTCGTCCGCCTGCTCTGCTGGTAAGATGGGATGTCCTTTTTCTTCTTGACCATCCTGATCGATATATGCCGCTAATGAACGAATCGTCGGCTTCTCAAAAATCACTTGAATCGGTACTTCCTTTTGAAGCACCTCTTGAATTTTCGCGGACATCATCATTGCTTTGAGAGAGTGCCCGCCAGCCATGAAGAAATGTTCATCTACTCCTACCGTTTTCCCAAGGAGCTCCTCCCAAATTTGAGCAAGTGCCTTTTCTGTCTCCGTCTCAGGCGAAATGATTTCCTTTTTCTCCTGATGCGCTTCGTCCGGCTTTGGTAAAGCTTTTCGATCTACCTTCCCGTTCGATGTGAGCGTAAAAGCATCCAGCTTCATCACATGGTGCGGCACCATATAAGCTGGCAGCTCTTGATTGAATAAATCCCGCACCTCTTCTTCTGTCATTGTCCCTGTGAAGTAAGCGGTGATTTCCTTTTCATCTGAGGAAAACGAATGGACAAGCACAACCGCATCATCTATGCCCGCTTTTTGCTGAAGCACTGTTTCAATTTCACCAAGCTCAATACGGAAGCCTCGAATTTTCACCTGATCATCTGTCCGGCCGAGGAATTCGATCTGGCCATCCGCGCCATATCTAGCCAAATCCCCTGTTCGATACAAACGGCCTGACGGTTTAAAAGGATCTGCCATGAACACTTGATTGGTCAAATCCGGACGATGGAGATACCCTCTTGCGACACCATCTCCGCCAACATACAGCTCTCCTGGCGCTCCAATTGGCTGCAATCTTTGATCATCATCTAAAATATAAGCCGACGAATGGTTGATCGGCTGACCAATTGGGATCGGACCCGTTTCATCTCCTGTTACTTCGTAAATGGTCGAGATGGTTGTATTTTCAGTTGGACCATAGGCATTCAGTAAAACAAGTGCTGGATGATGCTGTTTCACAAGCTCCGCACTCTTCACATTGATGACGTCACCGCCTGTAATTAATGTGGTTAATCCTTCGAACATTTGCGGCCGCTGCTGAGCGAGCTGATTAAATAATCCAGTTGTTAAAAAGAGCGCCGTCAACTGATGTGTTTGGATAAATTGTTCGAATCGATGGATATCCAATAAAGTATCACGGTCAACAGGATAAAGCGTCGCCCCATTTAGCAGCGTGGTAAATATCTCAAAGGTAATAGCATCAAAGCTGACGGCCCCTGTATGCGCCATACGATCCGACTTGGTCAAGCCTAATTTCTCCTGAGAGCAAGCCAATCTCACAATATGCTGATGCTCAATTTGAACCCCTTTGGGCTGTCCAGTTGATCCTGATGTATACATGATATACGCCAATTGAGATGGAGACGTCCGGACTGAGAAATCCACGTGTGAGCGATGAGGCATGCTGGTCACATGTACAGCCTTGATATGTTCATCAACTGGCGGCTGATTGTCAGCATGCAGCAAAATGGATGCGCCGCTGTCTTCAAGCATCCATCGGATTCTCTCCTCAGGCTGGGAAGGATCAATCGGCACATAAGCTGCCCCTGCGTGCAGAACTGCTAAAATGGCGATCACCGCATCTGCTGATCGGTTCATATACACCGCGACAGCATCTCCGGGCTGTACGCCGTTTTCAACAAGACTGCCGGCTAAACGACGGATTTCTTGTCCAAGCTCCTCGTACGTGAATGTTCGATCGCCTTCAACTAATGCCAGATGGTCAGGCTGCGCCTTCATACGTTCATTAAGCAGCTCAGGAATAGACAGATGCTTCGGATAATCTCGCTCTGTCTGATTCCAAGCTTCAATCTGCTGCTTCTCCTCTTCTGTGATACATGTCACTTCATGAAGGCGTACATCAGGGTTCTGGATGATTTGCTTCATGAGATTGGTCAGATGTTTTGATATGTTTTCAATGATCTTTTCTTCAAAAGCTATGGCGTTGTATTTGATTTTCAATGTCCACGTTTCACCTGGATAAACAAGGACATTTAGGTCGAAATTCGTTTGTTCAAATCCGTCCTTTACATCAATGGAAAAACCAAGCCGTGCAGACATGGTATCACCAGACAGCTCCTGATCTAAAGGATAGTTCTCAAACCCAACCAAATGATCAAAGAGCTGCCCTCCAGCAGCTGTCTTTTGCTGAATGTCATAAAGCGGCATAAAATCATAGTTTTCCGCTTCCAGTGCATGCTGCTGAACCTTTTGAAACAACTGTTTGAACGTCTGCCCCTGATCCAATGTCACTCGAACGGGTATCGTATTGATAAACAGCCCTGCCATGCGCTCAATTCCAGATACACTTGGAGGTCTGCCCGATACAACGGTGCCGAATGTGACATCATCAGCTGCATGATAGGTGCCTAATAGAACAGACCAGACAGCCTGAAACAGGTTCGGGGCTGTCACTTGGCATTTTCTTGCTACATTTTGAATGGCTTGTACCGTTTGAGCATCCCATGTAAACGTCCATTCCTGATGGTCGTATTGTCCGTTCGCTTCATTTTGCTGCAGCAGCCCTTGATGCTGAACCGCTCCATCTAGACGCTCCTGCCAATAACTTTCCGCTTCTTGTTTATTTTGCTTTCCAAGCCACTGGATATAATCTGCATAAGGCTTTCCCTGTGAGCGATCCGGCGTTCGATCGTTCCGAAAAGATTCATAGTAATGAAACAGTTTTTTCATTAAAACACCCATGGACCAACCATCCATGATGATGTGATGGTTGCTCCAAATTAGATGCCAGTTTGTTTCATTTAGTTGAAAAACAGCGACCTTCAATAACAGATCATTTGTTAAGTGAAATCCTTGCTTTCTCACTTGCTTTTTATATTGACCCAATACCTTTTGCTGCTCTTGATGATTCAGATGAGATAGATTCTCTCGATACACATCTAGATGACGTTCAGCCAGTACAACCTGACGAGGCTTTTGCAATTGTTGATAGACAAAGGCTGTACGGAGAATGTCATATGTCCGTATGAGCTCATTGAGACTTTTTTCAAAAAGAGCGAGATCAAACTCTCCGCTTATTCCAAGCTCAAGCTGTGTGAAATAAGAGGAGGAATTAGGGTCTAGCATGGCATGATACAGCATGCCCTCCTGCATGGGTGTTAAAGGATATACCTTCTGAATCTTCTGCTTGCTCATATGTCCACCTCTTCGTTTGCTTAAAATATATCCATTAGCTTTTCAAGTTCATCCATCGTGAGATCTTCATCCCCTACATCACTAGGTGTCATCTGGGTTTCCTCCTGTGATACGCAATGTGAAATCAGCGCCCTCACATTCTTTTCAAGAAGATCCTTGAATTGTTCCATCGTACGTTCTTCAAATTCAAGTTGATGATAAGAAATCGTCACATGGAACATGGCTTGTTCGACGAATCCCACAATATCAAGTGCATGAGGTTTCTCTGATTCAGGACTCAGCGATTGTCCTGGATGCCACGTTGAGCGGCTTAACTCACCGCTGATCTGTTCATCAAACTGACCAAGATAGTTAAAGCTGATATCTGGCGCGAGATCAAATGAGATATCGTCCTTCATCTTGTCAGGGGTTAAATATTTTAATATGCCATAGCCGATTCCCTTGTTCGGAATGTGCCTGAGTTCCTCTTTTAAATGCTTGATCTGATAAGAAAGATCGTCTGCATGCGACATATCCAGTAACACAGGATACATACTTGTAAACCAGCCAATCGTCCGTGATACATTGATTGCAGGGAGGATGTTCTCTCTCCCGTGTCCTTCAAGATGAATAAAGTGTCTGTCTTCACCTGTCCACTCTTTCATGGACAATCCAAGTGCTGTCAGCAAAATATCATTGATGTCTGTTTGATATGCTTCATGTACATCTGTCAGCAGACTGCGTGTTTCCTCCTCAGACAATGTAAAACGAATGGTCTGTGTATGAAGCATCCGCTGATCTTCTGTCACATAATCCTTTTGAATCGGTGTAACGGAATGCGCAAGTACCTTTTTCCAATAGGCTCTTTCCGACAGCAACTCATCTGACATCGCGTATTCCGTCAGCTTCTGGGCATATTCTTGGAAAGAGTGTGTTTTTTCAGGAAGTGTCAGGATTTCCCCGCGCTTCGACTGTTCATAAAGAGCCATAAAATCTTCAAGGAAAATACGCCATGACACACCATCGATGACAAGATGATGTACAGCGAGCAGTAAATGATCCCCTTGATCCGTTCGGAAAATAGCTGGCTTTACTAAAGGTCCTTCTGCTAGCGATATACTCGCCTGCACTTCATTTGCCAGCTTTTCTACCTGCAGGATTTGCTCCGACAGTTCCCCTCGTACTTCCATTACATCAACAGCCACCAAGTTTTCTTCGATTTTTCGATGACGCTGGATCACGCGTCCTTCTTCAATCGGATACACCATTCGCAAGGCATCGTGATGGATCATAAGCTGCTCCAACACTTGCTGAGCGATGGTTTCATCCAAACCATTTGGCGCTTGGAGCATAACCGATTGGTTCCAATGGTGCTGACTCGTAAAGTTTCGCTCAAAGAACCAGCGCTGAATCGGTGTGAAAATGACTTCCCCTTCGACAGGTGACTGGTCGGCTGTCAGTTGATCAGCTTCTTCGATATATGGGCGTAGCTCTGCAATCGTTGGGTACTGGAATAGTAGTTTCATATCGAGCTTCCAGCCCGCTTGTGTGAGTCTGCTTGCCATTTGAATGCCTTTAATCGAATCTCCGCCAAGGAAGAAGAAGTGATCGTGAATGCCGACTTGGCTCACGCCAAGTACGTCTTCCCAAATGCCGCATAGAAGCGTTTCGACTTCGTCTCTTGGCGCTTCGTAAGCCGTTTGGTTGGCTTCCATATCTGGTGTTGGCAATGCTTTCAGATCGACTTTGCCATTTGCCGTCATCGGCAGTTGGTCTAGCTTGATGATCCATGAAGGCACCATATAGTCTGGCAACGTGCGTTTTAGACTTTCTTTGAGATCTGTCGTTTCTTCATCCGTGATGACATAAGCGGCAAGGGCATCTTGATCGCTGGCATCTTTGACCGTTGTCACGACTGCTTCTTTGACTTCCGCCAGCGCAAGGAGCTGCGCCTCAACTTCTGACAGTTCAATACGGAAGCCTCGGATATTGACCTGATGGTCTTTTCTGCCGAGATAGATCAGCTCGCCATCCTCTGTCCATTTCACTAAGTCGCCTGTGCGATACATGCGCTCACCTGGATAAAATGGATCTGGGACAAATCGTTTATCTGTTTCCTCCGGAAGATTCCAGTACCCCCTAGCCAGTCCTTTTCCTGCGATCACAAGCTCACCCGGTACGCCTGGCGGCGAGAGGTCATATAACGAACCCATAATGTAAAAACGTGTATTGGCAATCGCTGTTCCGATTGGAAGCGTTCCTTGATCTGGATTGATAATCCCGCTTGTCGCCACGACTGTATTTTCCGTCGGACCGTAGTTATTCACGAGTTGATATGGAACTGGTTTTACCTGTTTTAGCTTGTCTCCTCCTGTTAGTAAGTAACGCAAGGAGTGATTGTCCATCGACATAAACTGCTCACATAGCTGGGTCGGCAGGAACGCAATGGTGATACCTTCTTGATTGAAATACGCATTGAGCTTGATCATATCGAGACGAATCGCTTCATCGATGATGTGCAGCTCTGCGCCGGCGATCCATGTCGGGAACATTTCCCAAATGGAGGCATCAAAGCCAAAGCCGGCATATTTGGCGGTTCGATCCGCATTGGTCACTTGGAAGGCATCATTGTGCCAAAACGCTAGGTTTACAAGGGACTGGTGCTCGACCATGACACCCTTCGGCTGTCCTGTTGTTCCAGACGTGTAAATCATATAGGCGAGATCAGTCGGTTTCATATGAATCTGAATTTCTTGCGCTTCACCTTTTACGGCATCCTCTATCAATAGGAAATGACCTGTGAATGAAGATGGTGCAGTCAATCCTTTTTGCATCAAAAGAACCTCTGCCCCGCAGTCTTCCAGCATGTAGGTAATGCGCTGATCCGGATAATCCGCATCGATTGGAACGAATGCCGCACCTGCCTTCAAGACGCCAAGGACAGCTGCCGTCATATCAAGGGACGGACGGGTGAGAATGCCGATGCGATCTCCACGTTTTATGCCGTTTGAGATGAGCCTTGAAGCGACTGTATTCGCCCGACTGTTCAGTTCTTCATACGTCCAGCTTGTTCCGCAGAAGGTTGCCGCTTTTTGGTGCGGTGCTTCAAATGCTTTAGCCTCGATCAGTTTATGAATGGTTTGATCTGACGGAACGTCTAGGACAGGACCTGACCATTCACTGAGCAGTTTTTGCTGCTGCTTCGGTGATAATAGCTGCATTTGATCTAGCGATTGATCTGGCGCTGATACCATTTGTTCCAATAAATGAAGGAAAAACTCCTTCCACTTTTCAATCGAAGACTGTTGAAAGATAGAAGTATTAAAATCGAACACAAGCTCAATGTGATCAGCCGATTCGTTTCCAGTTAAGGTCAAATCAAATTTGGCGATATTTTCTTCAAATGGCTCTGGAACGATGTGAAGTCCATCCATCGTTAAATCACGGATATCCGCATTTTCCATCGAGAACACCACATCAAAGATTGGGTGACGGCTAGTGTCTCGAACCGTTTGTACTTGGTCTACCAATTCTTCAAATGGGTACAACTGATGCTCATTTGCCTCTAACACAAGTTGATGAACATTTGACGCAAATTCTGCAGCTGTCAGATGTCCTGCTGGCTTTGTTCTAAGTGCCAGCGTGTTCACAAACATACCAATGACAGATTGAATATCAGGGTGAGTTCTGCCCACAATCGGTGAACCGATGATGATATCTTCTTGTCTTGATAGCTTGCTTAAAAGGGTACTGTAGCAAGTGAGTAGGACTGTATACGTCGTACTGTTGAGCGCTCTGACCAGCTCATCCAATTTCGCTTTAAGCGGCCCATTGATTGTAAATGAGACGCGCGCTCCTGCGAATGTTTGCACTTTTGGTCTTGGCAGGTCTTCCGGCAGTGCCAGTACAGGTAGCTCTCCTTGTAATTGCTCCAGCCAAAATGCCTCTTCAGCTCTTTTTTGTGCAGCAAACGTCTCACTTTTTGACCAAACCGCATAATCCTTATATTGAACAGGTAATTCCTCTAGTTTGTCTCCTCGATACAAGGCTGAAAGCTCCTCAATTAAAATGCCAACAGATGCGCCATCTGAAATGATATGATGCATATCAATCAGTAAATAATGGACATTTACGGAAACAGAAACTAGACCTACTCTGAGTAAAGGCGCCTTTCCTACATCAAATGGACGGATAAAGTCATTCATCAATTCCTGTATGTCTCGTCCGTTCCCTTCGATTTTTTCAATGTCTACAGAGATATTTGTTTCAATCCGCTGAACAGGTTCATTCTGAACGAAATCAAAGCTTGTTCGGAATGCTTCATGACGATGGACAAGCTGTTCAATCGCCTTTTCAAATCGTTTTTCATCAAAGGCCCCTTCCAGCTTTAAAGCAGCCGGCATATGATAGCTTTGCTCCGCATCGGTCATTTTCTCCAATACAAACAGCCTTTTCTGAGCAGATGTCACTGGATAATAGGCCGCTTCTTCTGCAACCTCCACCCGCTTGATCTCCGTTTGATCCGCTTGTTCAACCGCAAAGGCAAACGCCTCTAATGTTGGAGATTCAAATAAAGACTTCAAAGTGAGCTCCACGTGCATCTCTTCATACAGCCTGTTCAGCATTTTCATGCCGCGCAGCGAATGGCCACCGCATTCAAAGAAATGATCGTCCCTGCCGATTCTCGGCACTTCAAGAACTTCCTCCCAAATGCGCGCTACGTGATGCTCTGTTTCGGTTTGAGGAGGGATGTACTCATTTACCCCCTGCTCACTTAGGTCAGGCACCGGTAAGGCGCGCCTATCTACCTTGCCGTTATTCGTCAGCGGAAGCTCGTCTAATTGCATGAAGAACGACGGCATCATATACACAGGCAGTTCACGCCCTGCTTGCTCGCGCAAATCAGTTAATGAGACGGACCCTTCGGCTGTAAAATATGCACATAATGTGTCATTTGGAGCTGCAATGACGACGGCTTCCTTCAATTGCGGATGGCGAAGCAGCTGATGCTCAATTTCTCCAAGTTCAATACGCTGACCTCGAATCTTCACTTGATGATCAATCCGTCCAATGAATTCAATCTCTCCATTTGACAGCCATCGTGCAAGATCACCCGTTTTATACATGACCTCACCAGGGCGGAAAGGATTTTCCACAAATTTTTCGCTTGTGAGTTCTGGCTGCCCATAATATCCTTTCACCAGTCCATCACCAGCGACACATAGCTCTCCCGCAACACCCGGCGGCTGCACATGTCCAAATTCATCTACAATGTAAACAGCCGTTTGACTCACTGGCTTTCCAATTGGAATGGATAACGCCTGCTTCTCAATGTGATTCACTGGATAATACGTAGTGAAAATCGTGCTTTCAGAAGGACCGTACATATGAACAAGCTTGCCTTCCCCCACCGTTTCAAGTGCAGTCATGACATGAGGCACGGAAGCTCGCTCTCCGCCAAACAGAACTTTTCTGACGTTCTTCAGGCTGTCTTTTTTCATATCGATGAGTAAGTGAAAAAGAGCTGTCGTGATCATTAAAATACTGACTTTTTCCTTCTCAATCGCTCCAGAAAGCTCATTCATGTTTAAGATATGATCCTTTGGCAGAACAATCAGTTTCGCACCGTTTAATAAAGCACCAAACACATCGAACATAAAAGCATCAAATACATAGTTTGATAGACTCATCACCGTGTCTTCATGATGAATGGTAAGATAATTTGATTGCTTCACCGTTCTCAAAATATTCCGGTGTGTCACCATATTTCCTTTAGGTTTTCCTGTTGTACCAGATGTATAGGTCAAATTCGCCAAGTCCTCTGGTAAAATACCAACATCTATAGGGCTGTCTGATTGCTGGTCAATTGCCTGATCTTCTGTTTCGATGATGGTTCCCTCGAAAGAAGCGAGTACCGAGCGATGGCGCAGCACTTGATGTGTCAATAAGAATCGCGCACCGCTGTCTGTCAAAAAGTGCTTCACGCGCTCATCAGGGAAATCAGGATCAATTGGTACATAGACGCCGCCCGCCTTAAGTACAGCTAGAACAGAGAGTACCATTTCATTAGATCGCTCAAAGAATAAGGCCGCTTTCATCCCTCTTTCAAACCCATGTTCACGCAAATAATGAGCCAGCTGGTTCACTCGGTCATTCAGTTCTTGGTAAGAAAGAATCACACCTTCACATTGGAGTGCAGACTTATGACCATGCTCCTGCATCTGTGCTTCAAACTGCGTCACAATGGTTTCTTCTGCCGGATAAGGCGTCGGTAACGGATTCCACAGATTCAGTTGAGCTTCCGCTTCCTGTTCAGACAGTAATCGATAGGATCGAATCGCTTCCTCCGGCGATTGGACCATCTGCTCCAGCAAATACATATAATAATGTAGCATTTGCTCGGCTGTACTTCGTTTAAATAGCGCCGTACTGTAATCGAGGACAAAGGATAAACCTTGATCTGACTCCATCGCTTGCAGCGTTAAATCAAACTTTGCAATATGGAAATTGGTTTCTTCAATTTCAACTTGCATCTCTCCAATATGCTGGGCTGCTCCATGATCTGGCATGAGTGTAAAAACGGTATCGAATAAAGGATGACGGCTAAAATCTCTTGGTACATTCAGCTTTTCAAGCAGCCGTTCAAATGGATATTGCTGATGCTCAAATGCATGCATCGTCTTTTCCTTAACTTGCTCGATCAACTGCGACACGGTTCCATTCGGATCAACCTCTGACCGCAAAGCAAGTGTCTGGACAAACATGCCGATCATGTCATCCAGGTCTGCATGCACACGCCCTGCCGCCGGTGTTCCAACCACGAATTCCTTTTGACCCGTGCACTTCGCAAGCATTGTATAGTAAGCAGAAAGCAGAACCGTATACAGTGTCGTGTGGTGTTTTGCCGCAAGCCCCTGCAATTGTTCCTTTAACGTTTCATCTATTTCTTTGATCACACGATCCCCTGTGAAAGACTGGACCGCTGGGCGTTGATAATCGGTCATCAGCTGTAAAGCAGGAAGATCACCCGAAAATTCCTGCAGCCAGAATGCCTCTTCTTTTTGAAAATCTTGCTGTTCTTGCCAAACAGCATAATCTTGATATTGAAGCTTCAATGGTGCTTTGACCGATCCCTCGTAAGCATCTGACAGCTCACGCAGCATTAAATCAATCGAAAGACCATCTGAGATGAGATGATGCATATCGAAAAAGAGCAGGTGCTCCTGATCATGTAATGACTTCAAGCCAATACGAAGAAGTGGTGCACACTCAAGGTCAAAAGGTCTGACAAATTGCTGCATATTTTCTTCCATCGTGCCGCCTGTCAGCTGCTCTATTTGAAATGGCACTGATGGAGCTACCTGCTGACATGGAACACCTTTCAACGTATGAAAAGAAGTACGCAGCATATCATGACGTGTGATGAGTCTTTCAAAGGCTTCAGTCAGCTTCTCTCGCTGCAGTGTTCCTTTTAACCTCACAACAGCTGGCATATGGTAAGCGGTGCTTTGTTCCAATTGACTCACCATATAAACGCGCTGCTGTGGAGGTGACAATGGATAGTGGTCTGCTGCCGGCGCTTTTGGTATCACCGTTTCAGAAGATGTTTCCGCTTGCTCAATGTAGGCAGCCAAAGCAGCAATGGTCTGCTGTTCAAATAAAATGGAGAGCGGCACTTCCACCTGAAAGTCTCGCTGAACATGTGTGAGTACTGTCATCGCTTTAAGTGAATGACCACCTCGCTCGAAGAAAGAATCATATACACCCATCTTCTCTTGACCAAGGATTTCTTCCCACAAACGCACAAGCTTCGTTTCGAGATCGTTTCTAGGTGCAACATATACAGCATGAACTGCTTTGTCGCCTTTTAAAGCAGCAAGTGCACGACGATCGACTTTACCGCTGACTGTGAGTGGAAATGCATCGAGCTCTTTGAAATAGAGCGGCATCATGTAAGCTGGAAGCTGATGTTTGATAGCGGCTTGCAGCATGTCAACTGACACACCTTCTTGACGAGCTTGATAGTAAGCACTTAACGCCTTTTCCCCATCCGCTTCATCAACCACAAGTACGACAGCTTGATCGACTCCATCTACCTGCTCCATCACTGCTTCAATTTCGCCTGTTTCTATGCGGTAACCCCTTATTTTTACTTGATCATCCATTCTGCCAAGATAATCAATGGTGCCATCCGGAAGCCATCTGACTAGATCCCCCGTTCGATACATCCGCTCGTGTGGAGAAAACGGATCTGTCGTGAATACCTTCTCCGTTAATTCAGGCTGATTCACATAGCCTCGTCCAACACCTATCCCTGCAATGCATAGCTCTCCAATAGCCCCCTGCACCTGTAATTGATCATGGTCATTTAAAATATAAAGACGGTGATGACCGAGTGGTTTTCCGATCGACACATAACGCTGCTGTTCAGATGATTCGCGCAGCTCACTTAGTTCCAGACGATGAACCGCCGCATCGACACACGTCTCAGTCGGACCATACACATTCCACAAAGTAAAATCAGGCTCACTCATACGAAGCGCTTCGATAAGAGAGTGTGCTGCTTTCGCAGGCAATGCTTCTCCCCCAATCAACATGTGTGTCAATGACAGCCCGTCCAAATCCGCTGCAAGTAAAAGCTGCACATGCGCCGGTGTTCCGTCTGCTGCTTCAATTTGATGTTTTTTATAATAAGCCGCTAATTGAACACCATTTCTCGTCGTTTCTCGCGGGATGATATGAAGCGTATGCCCAAATAAAAGAGCAGCAAAGATTTGTTTCACCGATGCATCAAAATGGAATGGTGCAAGAAGCGCCATTTGAAGCTCACTCGCCCCTTGATAAATCTCATGATGCAAGGCATGGACCAAATGATGCAGCTGAAGATGCTCAATCATGACGCCTTTCGGCTTTCCAGTCGTACCTGATGTATAAATCATGTAAGCCAAATCCTCAGGTGCCGACTGATTTACAAGCTCAGGCAGCAGACCATCATCTAATTCGATTTGCTGCTGAACGACCATTTTTTCCGAGAGGGCACGGTATGTTGAAACGAACGATTCCTCTGTTAACACAATGGAAGCACCAGAATCCTCCACAATATATTGAATGCGCTCCTCAGGTAATGCCGGATCAATCGGTACATACGCCCCGCCAGCCTTTAATATGCCGAAGATCGCCACCATAGCATCTGCCTTCCGATCCATTAGGACAGCAACAGGCACATCACGCGAGACACCTTTCATTTGTAAAAACCGCGCCAGCTTTTCTGCCTTTTGATACAGCTCTCCATAAGTAAATGCTCCATTTTCCGCTACAACGGCTGTCCGCTCTGCATACTTATTTGCTGTCTCATCAAACATGTGGTGAACCGGTTTTTCAGCTGGTTTTTCAAACGGGATTCTCTCAGATAGTTGCAGCAGTTCCTTTTGTTCATCTGATGGAAGTAAAGGAAGTGTCCCGATCAGCTGGTCAGGCTGAGAGACCGCCGCCTCTAGTATGATCAAAAATCGATCAAACATCTTACTGATTTCTTCTTCGGTGAATACATCTGTACGGTAGTCCAAATCAATGGTCAATGTATCTGTATCCCAGCGGTCCTTTACATGGATTGAAATATCATTCATTCCGCTCCCGCTAAAAATCGGTTCAGTAATAAAAGACAGATTCTCTTTTTTCTGCCACTGCATGACCTGGTATTCTAAAGAAATATCAAAAAGGCGCCCTGTAAACCCTTCTCTTTCTCGCAAATCATTCATGAGGAGATTGTAAGGGTACTTTTGGTGACGCAAGATCTTCATTTGATCCGCCATGACCTGTTTTACGAAATCAAGAAATGTTTGCGACCCCTGAACAGATGCACGCATTGGAATCGTGGAAACAAACATACCAATCATCTTTTTTTCCTTGGCATTCGTTCGGTTGCCCATAAAGGTTCCAAGAACAACATCCTCCATGCCGCTAAAACGATGTAAATATACATAAACAGTGGACATAAACATCGAGAGCATACTGACTTTCTGCTCTTCACAAAAAGCACGAAGTTTCTCCTTCAAAGAATCTGGAATATCCCCCGAAAATCGCTGCGCATGTAAACTCATCTCGTATCCCTTATGCGGTTTTAAAGAAGCGAAATCTGGAATATTGGCAAATTGCTCATTCCAAAAGGCTTGGTCTTTTTGAAAACGTTTAGAAGTTTCATAGCTTTGCTCACTCATGATGTGATCAACGAAGGAAATCTCCTCAACCGGTGAGATGTCTACCCCGTGCAGCATGTCCTGGTATAAGTCGATAATGCGATTTCCCATCAAGATAATCGAGATACCATCCGCCACAATATGATGTGCTTTACAGAACAGCCAGCACTCTTGATCACTGATTTGAAAGACCGTAAATTCAATCAAGGGGCTGTCAATTAACGGCATTGGCTCACGGATTTGCTCATTCGCCCAAGCCCTCACTTCTTCTTCACTCCAGCCCTTCTCCATGCGAATCGGCTGTTCTTCATAAGGCTTCATATATTGAACAGGCTCCTCCTGCTCATGTCGATACACCAGCCTCAAACGAAGGGAGTCAGTTTGGCGAATGTACGCTTGAAGCACGTCAACGACTAAAGATGGATCTAAACCTGATACCGATCTCAATCTGGCGAATCCACCCAAATTAGAAATACTTGTACCTGGATAAAATCTTTCCGTGTAGAATACTCGCTTTTGCGCATGTGTTAAGGGGTAATAAACTGTATTCATTCTTATCCTCCGCCTCTTCTATGTTTTCTCCACCAATGTGACACCCTGAACCCTCTATATCAAAAGAACCAAGTCTATTTGATTAAATAGACGCAATACGGAAAGAAGCCCACCCCGAATAAAACGGAGGGACTCCCATTTTGATTCGGTAACCTGCCGACCATAGTAAAAAAGCAACATTTACCTTAGGACATGGCTTTGCGTCTCTACGTTTCCATAGATTTGCCTTTTTCTTCTTTTCTTTTTAAATATTTTCTATTTACGTCCACTTTATATGAAATTATTGTTTTTTTCACCGAAAAATGGGTGTAAAGATTCATGCGTTATACCGAATGAATCACATGATAATTTACGATATTTACCGAAAATAACTAATAATAGTTGCGTTCAACCGAAAATAATCGACTAAATACCGCAAAAATTTCATGTTTCCCCTTAAAATTTGCAAATATGACCGAAAATGCAGGATAGAGGTCTCCTTTCATTCTCCAAAATTTCTTAAATCTTAAGAACTATATTCCCTGAAAAATTGAAAATATTTACCGTAAAAACAACACAAAAAGAGCTGCCATTTCAAATGACAGCTCCCTTGTTTCTTCATTATATTTACATCACCTTAGACAGGCCAATCGTTTTCTCAATGATGAGCAACGCAATGATAGAAATGATAATAAATATGACAGATATCGCATTGACACTCGGATCAAAGGTTTGCTCAATGTAATTAAACGTCCTGATGGGAATCGTAATGGTTTGGGGAGAGGAAACGAACAAACTGATCGATATTTCCCCAAATGACGTCACAGCTGAAAACACCCCGCCTGCAATAATTCCTGGCTTAATCAAAGGCAGCGTCACTCGAAAGAATGTGCGAATGGGTCCTGCGCCAAGATTCATTGAAGCTAGCTCAAGCCGCGGGTCCAAATTCGAGACACTGACGCCTACTGTTCGAACCACATAGGGAAAGCCAATAATGACGTGACCTATGACAAGCGCCCACAAAGATCCCGTAAACCCCATAGCCGTAAACAAATAAAGCATGGCAATCCCTAACACCACTTGAGGAATCATAAGAGGTGACAAAATGAAGGCTTGGATGGCCTCCTTTCCCTTAAAGGAAAGCCTTGCTAAAGCATACGAAGCCATCGTGCCTAAAAGAACCGTGAGAGGCGTTACGATGAATAGCAAAATCACACTAATACGCAGAGACTCCATCCATTCTGGATTCGACACGACCTCTTGAAACCAACGAACGGAGAACGAAGTCGGCGGAAATTCAGGAAAGGCATTTGGACTAAAAGCAGATAAGACGATGACAAGAACAGGTATGGTTAAAAAGAGATAAACCAATGACCCAGCAGTCCAAATCAGGATTGAAAGCAAGCGGTCACCTAATGATTTTTTACGCATGCATCCTCGCCTCCCAACGCTTCAATAGATAGCTTAATAAACTGACCACCACAAGCACACAAACCAATAACGTAAAGGACATCGCTGCAGCAAGAGGCAAGTTATACACCTGCATGACCTGCTGATAAATAGACAGCGGCAGCAGAGGCTGCATCCTTCCGCCGACTAACAGCGGGGTGATATAGCTCCCAGCCGCCAGTGAAAAGACAATAATAGCTCCAGTCACCATACCTGGAATGGTCAGTGGAAAGGTCACATGAAAGAAGGTTCGAATACGTCCAGCTCCTAGACTCATAGAAGCCGGTCGTAAATGACGATCCATATCGGTTAAGCTCGTCGCGATAGGCAGCACTGCAAAAGGCAGCATGACCTGAACATAAGCAATAATCACCGCATTCATATTCCACAGCATAGAGAGCGGCTTTTCAATCACATGTAAATCTAATAACATGCCATTGACCAGACCATTTTGCGAAAGAAGGACAATCCATGCAAACGTCCGAATCACAACACTTGTCAAAAGCGGCGAGACAAGTAAGATATAGAAAAATGCCCGCAGACGCGGATGAGGTGCCTTGACGAGCACGTATGCTGCGGGGTATGCCATCAATAAACAAATCACCGTTGTCTGCAAGGCTACCCACACTGTACTTCCAATCGCCTTCACATACGCATCTGTCGTGAACACATGAATATATTGAGAAAAGCTATATGTTTGTAATGTATTCATCATTGAATCCACATCGCGAAAACTGAGGACGAACATCATCACAAGCGGCGCTAGAAGAAATACAACAAGAAACAAACACGCAGGCAGCAGCATGAACCAATGAAATCGCTGATTCTTTTTCTTGATACGCATCACGTGTGCACCTTCGAATCTAGGAAAACAATATCTTCAGGCTGCCAATTGATATGAATAGCTTCTCCAGCTTTCGGCAGTTCAGGAAATGCTGCATCAGAAGCATGGACAATCATTTCACCGCTATCGAGCCCCACCACCAAACGTAATGAGTGACCAATATAACTGACATCTGCCAGCACGCCTGATACATGGTTGGGCTGAACGTCTTCCCACTCAGAAGATATGCCGATTCTTTCTGGACGGAGCATGAGTAAATGATTCCCCTTCTTCTCTTGGTGTGCCGCAGCCTTTAACTCAACATGCTGCCCGTTTGACTGGGTTAAATGAGGAACGATAAATGCAGCTTTAGCTTCATCATATACTGCTTCAAATAGGTTCACCTGTCCGATAAATTCAGCAACAAATCGATTGTTTGGCTGGCGATACACCTCTAAAGGCGTCCCAATCTGCTGGATTCTTCCCTCACCTAAAATCCCAATCCGATCAGAAAGGCTTAATGCTTCCTCTTGGTCATGGGTCACGAGGATGGTTGTAATTCCGACATTCCTTTGAATATTTCGAAGCTCTGTCTGCATATTCTTTCTAAGTTTTGCATCTAGGTTACTGAGCGGTTCATCAAGAAGAAGAACAGACGGCTGAATCGCAAGCGCCCTTGCAATCGCTACCCGCTGCTGCTGTCCACCACTTAATTGATGCGGCATACGTTTCGCAAACGCCTCTAATTGCACAAGAGACAAACATTCCATTACTTTCTCTTTGATTTCTGCCTTCTTTTTCTTTTGAACCTTTAACCCGTACGCCACATTATCAAATACGGTCAGATGCGGAAAGAGTGCATAGCTTTGAAAGACCATACCCGTTTTTCTTTGATAAGGCGGTAAAGTCGTCACATCCTGATCACCAATATAGACGACACCTTTTGTTGGCTCTAAAAAACCGCCAATGATGTTTAATAACGTTGATTTTCCGCAGCCGCTAGGGCCAAGAAGGGAGAAAAACTCTCCCTCATTCACCGTAAGACTGACATCGTTAAGAGCAATCTGCTCGCCGAAATGCTGGCTGATATGTTCTAAATGGATTCCACTCATGCGATCACCTATTTTCCTCCGCCTAATACTTCGTTCCATCGATTTGTCCAATTGCCAAGCTCTGAAGTTGCTGTTTCGTAATCTACCCAAGTCAGCTTGCTATAATAATTCTCTCCAACCTTGACCTTCCCCTTAATCTTGTCACCGTATTTCACATCAGAATTCGACATGCCATAATAAGATTTTTCCGAGAAAGCCTCCTGAGCTTCTTTTCCACTTAAATAGTTTAATAGTTTGTAAGCCGCTTCTTCATGCTGACTTCCCTTCGTTAAAGCCCAGCTCGCAACAGCTGCAACAGCGCCTTCTTTCGGATATGAGAAACCAATATCCATTCCTTCTTCTTCAAGTGCAAATACTCGTCCATCCCAATATGGAACTGCTGCCACGTCACCACGTTCTAACAAGGTTTGAATAGACCCTGGATTATCTGGAAAAGCAGCTACATGTCCTTTTAATTGTGAAAGGCTTTTAAAGGCTTTATCAATATCCTTAGGATTTGATTCTGTCCCACCTTGAGCATGGACAAGCGCAGAGAAAAATTGCAAACCGGCTGAATAAGTCGGAGATGATATCGCCACCTTCCCTTTTAGCTGACTGCTCCATAGGTCTGTCCAGCTGTTTGGTTCCTGCTTCACAAGATCTTTTCGATAAGCAATTCCTAGCTGCCCCATGCTAAAGCCTGCTGCATATTGTTTCCCATCAATAGTGAGCTTCTTTTGGACAGAACGGTAAAGTTTTTTGACATTCGGTGCTTGCTCTTCGTCAATCGGCGCAAGAACATTTGCTGCAATGCCTCTTTGAATCGTATCAGGCTGTAAAATAAGCAGGTCATACGGTGGATTTTTTCCATTGGACACTTTTAATTTCGTAAACCATTCAGAATCCGCTCCAGAGACGGTTTGGACTTTAATTCCCGTATCTTTTTCAAACTTTTCGAGGATTGGTTTGATATTCTTTTCCCAATCGCCTCCGTATACGCCAACGATCACAGTCTGCTGCTGTTTACCTTGATCCTGTCCATTTCCACCGCAAGCTGTCAGCAGTAGAATCATTGATAGTACACCTGCAAAAATAGTGATTAATCTTCTTTTCATGATTGATTTCCCCCTTTTTGTCCATCCATATGACGAAGTGCTTGAATAATATCTTTCTTTGTTAACGGCTCATTTCTATGACTGAAATGTTGATGAACTGCATGTTTATAATGCGTACGTTCATTAGCTGGGTAAGAACGCAGCTGCACGGCAAGCTCGCTGCTGGCTTCATCCGTCCATACTTTCTCATAAGCTTCTCTGTGTTCTCCGAAATCCCACATGATATCAGCAGGATGATCAACCTTTTCACGAAGCTTATTCGTTTGCTTTTCATCAATCTTCCATTCATTTTGGTCTAGATACACTTTAACGCCATATTGCTGCAGCGCTCTTTCTTCACTTAATAGACCTGCTTCCACTTCCTGAAGGACTTTTTCTTTATTTCTAGCAAATGGATTTCCCCAGCCGCCTCCACTTGGTGATATTAATTGCACAATATCGCCTTTTTCAAGACGCAGGACATCTATTTTTGGCTGGTCTTGTTTTTCACCTTTTGCTGTGATCAGCTTGACCTCACCAACAGCTCCTGCTCGGCCGCCCATTAACCCCCAAGGCTGAAACTTCATTCGTTCCATTCCTCGTGCGGTCACCATAGATTCAGGCTTGATCATTTCAAATTCCAAACCAATCGCATGTCCACCTCTGTTTTCTCCTGCCCCGCCTGTGTTCGGCAAAAGCTCATATCGGTGAACATGAATATCAATATGCTGTTCTAAACTCTCAATGGGTGTATTTTTCAAAAAGCCAGATGAATGATCAATGCCATCTACTCCATCCGTTCCATTTTGAGCACCGCCGCCTCCGCCTAATGGTTCGACAACAGACATTTTCCTGCCACCTGTTTGATCATCAGGAACAGAGAGAACAACAATAGCAGATTGACCTGCACCTGCTGCCGGCACTGCTTCAGGTAACAGCTTACCAATGGCGCCTAGCACGACATTATACAGCCTCATCGTAATCGAATGCCGAATACCAACAGAGGCCGGGTATTCTGGATGCACCAGCGTCCCTTTAGGTGAAATCACTTCAATCGGATATGTTATTCCGCCATTAATCGGTATAAAGGGATCTTTACTAATAATGTAATTAATCAACCCTTGATATAGGAAGGAATGCTTCTGACCATTAGTGACAAGGTTAAAAGCTGTTTTCACTTGCGGGTCACACTCAGAGAAATCCAGCGTCAGCCGCTTTCCTTTGACCGTTAACTTGATTTTCAATCGGATCGGCACATCCGAGATCATATCATCATCTAAATAATCAGCGAATTCACTCGTTCCATCCGGAATGGCTTCAATGACCTTTCCTGCACGTATCTCAGCTTGCTTCAGCAGGTCCATCATTCCTTGTTTCACTTCATTTTTTCCAAATTTGCCGATCATTTCTTTTAACCGAATTTCTGCTGTATTTACTGCAGCAATCATCGCATTGATATCCCCATCATTTAAATGACTGGCTCGGCTGTTGGCTCTTAAAAAGGTACGAACGACCTGATTCTCTTTCCCGCCTTCATAAATTTTCACTGGCGGGATTCTTAATCCTTCTTGATGGACATCTGTTGCTGTCGGTGAAATACTCGAGGGCACAAGTCCGCCCACATCACTCACATGAACAAAAGACCAAGCATAGCTGACAATTTCACCATCTACGAAAATTGGCTTAATGATATGGACATCCGGCAGGTGAGTCGCTAAACCATCTGTCGTATAAGGGTCATTTGTGATGATAATATCTCCCGGCTGCATCGCCCCGCTCTCTTCAATCGCTTTTTTAAGACTCAGCCCTAAAAAGATCGTTACACCCACTGTCTTCGGATAAACAAAGAAATCTCCAGAAGGCGTGGCTAACGCTGTCGCAAAGTCAGCTGATTCTTTGACGAAAGTCGTAAAAGACGTCCGCTCAATGACATGTCCCATGCCAGACGCAATTGCATTAAAATAACTGCGCATCATCTCAAGCTTTGCTGGATCAGTTCTCATGTAAAGCCGCCTCCCTTGAAATCACCAAGTTCCCTGATTGATCAATGCTGCCTGTCCAATTTGGCAGAATCAATGTTGTCGTATCATCCTGCTCAATAATGGCAGGTCCATTGATGACAGAACCTACTGACAAAGTATCTCTGTAATAAATAGCTGCTTCATGTTCTTTTTCTTCTATAAAGATTCGCCTGTATTCATATGGCTTCAAAGATTGTCCGCTGCTTTCATGAACAGGTGTGAAAGGCAGCGGCGGCGTCTCGCCTATGACTCGAACTCGTAAATGAGTAAACTCGATGTTCGCCTGATCATCTCTATGACCATATTGACGCTGATGCAGTTTGTGAAAGGCTTCAATGAGTTGGTGGATATCTTGTTCTTGCTTCAGCCATTCAGCTGATAATGGTAATTCAATCTCAAAGGCTTGTCCTTGATAACGTGCATCTGCCAATAATAGAATGGATGTCTGTTTAATATGCTGAATGTTCTGCCGACTGAACCAATCAGTCGCTTTTCGCGAAAGCATCTCATAATCTTGTTTTAGTTGATCTATCGAGTAGTCTTGTAAGCATATTTTCTTCGACAGCACCGCATCATGAATAAAATCAGCGGTCAGAGCACCTAATGCACATAATGTTCCTGGACCTGGAGGAACGACCACGTTTTTCGCATGGATTTCTCGCGCAAGGAAATTCGCCACAACCGGTCCTGCTCCGCCAAACGCTAGTAAACTAAAATCTCTTGGGTCAAACCCCTGCTGCTCCATGACATTGCTTAATTCTGTGTACATATTGGCGACAGCTACTTGAATCAGCTGGTCAGCCGCTTCTTCTACCGTTTTGTTGAGCTGGTCAGCAATTGGCTGAAAGGCTTTTTCCGCCGCGGACAGCTGTAGTTGTAAATGTCCTCCGGCAAAACGCTCTTGATTGAGATAACCGCATATGAGGAACGCATCAGTTAAGGCGGCTTTCTTTCCCTTACCATACGAAGCTGGTCCCGGCTGTGAGCCAACTGATTCTGGTCCTGCTTTGAGAAGCCCGCCCTGATCAATCCACGCGACAGAACCTCCGCCTGCCCCTATTGAATACATCGCAACAGATGGAAGAATGATAGGAAAACCTGAAAGCTGATTAGACTGAGCCATTGTAGGCTGCCCCTTTTGAATAATGGAGATATCTGCACTCGTCCCCCCTACATCAAAAGTGATCAGGTTGGATTCGTTTGCAGAGGCTGCGATTCTTGCCGCACCAATGACACCAGCTGCTGGACCAGAAAAAAGTGTTTTAACAGGTGAGGTTGCTGCACTTTCTGCATCCATTAAACCACCATTTGATTGTGTAATGTATGGAGAAATTGGTACACCTTCTTCCTTCAAACGGCTTTTCAATGTTTGTAAATACTGTTTTACCTTTGGTTGAATGTACAAATTGACAACAGACATCACAGTACGCTCGTATTCTCTCATTTGAGGCCATAATTCAGATGAAGTAAGAACTTCTAATTGCGGATAATGGTGTTTGATATAGGCTTTTGCCTGTAATTCATGAACTGGATTTTGATAACTATGTAAAAAAGAAATGACAATACCTGCTAGCCTTTTAGACATGACCTGCTGGACAGCATGATCTAA
Organism: Bacillus sp. NMTD17; assembly: GCF_002998735.1. Classification (NCBI taxonomy): domain Bacteria; kingdom Bacillati; phylum Bacillota; class Bacilli; order Caryophanales; family Bacillaceae; genus Bacillus; species Bacillus sp. NMTD17. The sequence continues at coordinate 180,240 of NZ_PVRH01000004.1, read as the reverse complement.
TTGCTGCAGATGGAGAGGTTTTTTGATCGTACCATCGTGTATCAACCTTTCAGAGATTGGGTATACATGCTTTCGTGGTATCAATGGTTCCGGCAAACGAGAATTGAAGTCATAAGGAATGGGTAACCGTAAACGTTGTAGTGACAATATGTCTTGAAAGCCTTCCGTCACAAAAAGGGCTAAGTCTGCTCCTTTTCGCTGCAATAATGTATTAAGACCGATTGTCATTCCGTGTACGAGATATTGGATTTTAGATAAATCAACACCCCTGTCTTTTAGAAGTTTTAGCCCATTGATAATTCCCTGGGCTGGGTCGTCAGTCACTGTGGGTGTTTTGAGTTCAGTCAGCGCCCCTGTTGCTTCATTCATCAGCGATAAATCAGTAAATGTTCCTCCTATGTCTATACCAAGCCGATAAGAGACATCCGCCATTTGTACTCCCCTCCTGCAATGTAAATAGAATCATATTTTGATAAATTACGACATTTTTTGATATTTGACTCCATATTATTAAAGCATATCGGTCTAGTCAATTTTATTTTTTTAAAATTTCTGTGTGTTAAATTCTTGAAATTAGCCCAAAAAGCAGTGATAAAGCCATTTTGATAAAGCATAATCTTTTTTTGACCAGCAAAATTAAAATTTTTATGAATTTTTACAAATATAAAAAGCAAGAAAACGGATAAAAACCGTTTTTCGAACTTTAAAAGGCGTTTTTTCAAAACCAGGAGAAATTGGTAAGTAATTCTGCTATACTTCTGTTTACAAAATACGCAAACAAGAAAGAGAGCTAGCATCTATGAAACTTCTTAAAATCATTCTCTTGCTTTTACTAATCGTCGTTGGTGTAACAACAGGCTATATTCAGCTGGAGCAAAGTAAACAAGAGACGACGAATTCATCTTATGACAAAACCATTCACTTCCCATCAGATCGTTACCCAGAAACCGCGAAGCACATAGAAGAGGCAATTGATGAAGGCCATTCATCCGTATGTACGATTGACCGTAAACATAGCGATGAACAGAGAGACCAATCACTTCATGGCATCCCAACAAAGCGCGGGTATGATCGGGACGAATGGCCGATGGCGATGTGTAAGGAAGGAGGAACAGGAGCTTCTGTCAAATATATCAGTCCTTCAGATAATAGGGGAGCAGGCTCATGGGTCGGTCATCAATTATCGGATGATCCTGACGGCACAAGAATACAATTTATCATCGATTAACGCCATTTCCTTTTTCTATCTAAAAAAATTTTCTCGTAACTGCATACAGGTATTTCAAACATTTTTTTCATGCCGATAATCCTTAAGGAGGTTTAACCTACCTTATACCTAAAGGAGTCAAAAAGCATGAAAAAAAAGGGAAAACTGAGGCTTGGTGCCAAAATTTTGCTGATCTTTTTAAGTGTCCTCATCATCTTTTCAGCAGTTGTTGGTTATGTGGTGAATCGTGAAATGACAGAAAACATCAAGCACATGGCCACTGAAAAAGCAAAAAGTGATTTAAAGCTAGGCTATGCCTACCTAGATGAAAAAGTGGCAGGCTCATGGCAGATAAAAGATGGCAAGCTTTATAAAGGGGATACCCAAATCAATGATCATGATACATTGGTTGACCAATTAGCTGAATATACCGATGATACCATCACAATTTTCCAAGGGAATACCCGTGTCGCGACGAATGTCATGTTAAACGGAAAACGAGCTGTCGGTACAGAAGTCTCACCTGAAGTGAAGGCCACTGTATTAGATAAAGGAGAAAACTATTACGGCACAGCAAATGTTGCCGGGAAAGACTATCAAACGGCTTATATGCCGATCAAAAATGAAGCAGGCAAAACGATTGGTATTTTTTATACGGGCGCCAATCAAAGCATGATTTCACAAATGCTTCAGTCATTCTATATTCAATTTGTCATTGTTCTGTTGTTAAGTTTAATTGTTGCAGTTATCATTATTTCTATTTTCACAAAGCGGTTTCAGTCACGCCTCAAGTGCATAGCTTCTGCCATTAAAAGTGCAGGCGAAGGAAATTTAACCATCAATGTGTCGGATACGGCAGGCGATGAACTGTCTGACCTGGCTGGTCATTTCAATAAGATGCGGGAAAAATTAAATCAAACCATTCTTAATGTCATGAACACATCTGAATTAGTGGCCACCTCATCTGAGCAGCTTTCAGTTAGCGCAGAAGAAACAAGTGCAGCATCAGAAAAAATCACCCACAGTATTCAAGAAGTAGCTCAATCATCAGAAGAACAATCAGCTCAAATGACAACAAGTGAGCACACGATGATTCAAGTATCTAACGAGCTGGCAAACATCACGGAAAATGCGGAACAAATGGCTTCAAGAAGTCAATTTGCACAAGAAATGGCCCTAAAAGGTGTACAGAATATTGGGGAAGTAAACTCACAAATGACATCTATTGCAAAATCAATCGAGGAAAATGGGACAGCCGTTCAAGCATTAGAAACACGTTCAGCTGAAATTGATCATATTTCCAATGTTATTACAGACATCGCTAATCAGACAAACCTGCTTGCTCTTAACGCAGCAATTGAAGCAGCACGAGCAGGCGAGCATGGAAAAGGTTTTGCGGTTGTCGCAGACGAAGTGAGAAAGCTCGCTGAAGAATCTCAAGCATCATCAAATATGATTTCCCATCTCATTTCTGAAATCCAAAAAGAGATGACTCATTCGACGAATGCCATCAAACGAGTAAAAGAGGAAGCGGCTCAAGGGACTGTACTTATTTCTCATACAGAAGAATCATTTATTGATATTCAACAGTCAATGAGAGAAATGGCAGATGGCATCAAACATTTATCTAGTGCATCACAAAAAATCGCAGCTTATACAAACGATGCGAAACAATCCTTTGCCACTATCACAGAAGGCGTTATACTAACGAGTGAACATTCACAGCAAGTAGCCGGTTTAACAGAAGAACAATTTGCCGCAATGGAAGAAGTAACAGCATCATCAGAAGCTCTTGCCCATTTAGCAGGAGATTTAAAAGCAATGGTTTCGCAATTTCACATCTAGATTCCTCAAATAGAAGCGCAAGACGGCGACAATCGTCTTGCTGCCTAACATTCTCTTCAAGAATCATTCTTTCAACCATTCACATTCCAACGAAAATCTATGTATAAAGGAGTTTTTTAAATGAATAAGTTAAACCAAGCCTATTCCCTATCTATCTCTTATCACCAAATCACCGTATACACCGGAAGCAAAACACCACCTGTGATTGATTGGTCAGATGATGACATTCTTCAAGGATTCGCCATGGGAGATCAGGGTGTGTCCTTTGAAGGGGTCAACAACGGAAAAGCATCTGTTACCGTAACTTTAAATAGCGATATGCCCCCAGCCTCGGCTGACAGAATAGTTACAGTGCCTTTTACGCATGCAAGCGATCAAGTTTATATCACAAGCGTCATGGCTCAGGTGCTGTCTTTCCCTATTCCAAAGGGAGACTATCAGCTCACCTGCTATACCTCACAGCAGCCTGATCAAGACCTTTATCATATAAATTTCCAAACTGTGTAGATCACGACTGATCGTACAAATCAAGCCACTTTTCCGCAAAGTCTACTGATTCTCTCACCGGCAATAAATATGAACTGGCAAGTCCGATTTGACCGTGATCATGAGTGCCTCCTGATTGTAGAAAATCACGACCGATCTGCTCAAATAGTTCTTCTCTTGTGATAATATCTTGGTACTCTTTCCATACCCTCCATCCATTTTCTAAGATGGGAGCTCCTCTTGTCATGAGGTCTTGCTGAGGGATGCGATATTCAGCAAGATGGAAAGCTGTCAGGCTCTCAAATGACGTACCAATCAGCAGCACCTGAGCCTGAAGATCATACATGCGGGCTAGAGGCGAATGTTCTCCTAATCCAAAAGAAAGTGCGTGGTGTTTCAGAAGCTCATGTTTCCTTTTGCCCCAGGCTGTGAATGAAAAATGAGGATGATTGCTTCTCGCCACGCCTGGGTATTTCCAAAACGTTTCCGCTACCTTTCCCATTGCTGTTGGCGTCGTGTATGCTGGATCAAATGCAGGCATCGTCTCTTTGATCGATTTCCACCACGAAAAAGGAACAGGCGGATTGATCCAATCAGCGGGATCAGAAAGCTCTAACGTTTGTGCCGGCATGATCAGTGTCCCCTCTTCTGATAAGGTTTCCATCAATGCTTGTATGAGGGCAACAGCGCCTCCGTTTACCCAGCCGATAGATGATAAAGATGAGTGAACACATAAAATCATGCCTTTTTTCACACCAAGTTGAACCAAGTCTGCTTTGATTCTTTCCTTTGTCATCGGTTCAGCTTGATTTTTGATTAATTTTTTCATCGTTCCTTTTCCTCCTGCGTCTCTTCTATTACTGATGAATGAGACGTTTAACCGCAATAGACAGTTTATAATTTGCGTAATTTGTCAGCTCCGTTAAAAACAGATCCAGTTCATCATGACTGGAAAAATGGCCTTCAGCCATATAACAGCCCTCACCACTTATTTTAAACAAGTTCTTGATCTCTTCCTGTTGGTCGAGAAACGACAGAAGTGGTTCGTGATGATGACTGCGGGTATAGAGCTGCATAAATGTTTGGATGGTCTTTTGAGTCCGCCAGTCAATCGAAATGGTATATGCTTCAATCACACCCTCTTCTTCAAGCTTTAACACACGATTTGCAACAGCTTGACCGGTTAAATGAACTTTTTCACCTAGCGCTTTCATGGTCAATCGACTGTTTTTAGAGAGCTCTTTTAATATATCCATATCGGTTTGGTCTAACATTGACTCACCTCTTTCAAAAATCAAGTCCTTCTGCTGAAAGACTTTCATTACCCTCTGTCATATGGAACTCTTTTAATATACTGTAAACTTAATCAGAAAAAAAGGAGGCCTTTCATGAAAATCACGCTCATTCGGAATGCTACTTTATACCTTCAATATGGTCAGGCAACTTTCTTCATTGATCCCTTTTTAGCAGCAAAAGGAACATATCCACCGTTTCCTCATACAGCCAATCAACATTTGAACAATCCTATTGTTGATCTGCCTGTAAACATTGACTTAGACAACATGTTACACCCAGATGCTGTCTTACTCACTCATTTGCACGTGGATCACTTTGATGACGAGGCAAAACAAAAATTAGCTCAAGACCAGCCCATTTATACGCAATCGGAGAATGACAAAAAAGAAGTTGAAGAAGCCGGTTTCCAGCATGTCACATGCATTGAAGATGAAATAGACATTTGCGGTGTTCATATTAAGCGGACAGGTGGACAGCATGGGACAGGAGAAACTGCGAAGCGGATGGGACAGGTCAGCGGTTTTGTTTTCTCTCACCCTGATGAACCTACCCTTTACATTGCAGGTGATACCATTTGGTGTGATGAGCCGAAGGAGGTTGTCAATACATGCAAGCCAGATGTCATTGTGGTTAATAGCGGAGCTGCTCAATTTTTAGAAGGCGATCCGATTACCATGACGAAGGAAGATATTTTAGACGTTCACCGTTCTCAGCCAAAAGCACAAATTGTCGCTTGTCACCTTGAGGCAGTGAACCATTGCTTGCTAACAAGAGCTTCTTTACAAGCTTACATTCAGGAGCATCATGCAGATCAAGCCATTTTTGTCCCTAAAGATGGTGAAAGTCTCACCTTCTGAAAAGATTCATAAATAATAAAAAACCGGCACCTCGCTGCCGGTTTCATCATTATGGTCGATGGTGCTGTGGTTTTTTCAGCAATGGAACAAATCCGTTATTTTCCAAATGATTGTAATGCTCATCCATTCGTTTGGTAATATGTGTACCTTGTTCCTTTGTTAACACACCATATTGAACGTATTTCTCAATCACTTCTTTTCGTTTAGAAAGAATTTGCTGCTCAAGCATTTCAATTTGTTTTTGTTGTTCTGTCGTTAATTTTACTTGATGCGTTACTGGACGCTTTTCCATTTGGGGTGTTTCACCATAAGCTGTTTCCATATAAAAACCAGACAACAGCATCATCGATAATATGATTAAGCCACTTACTTTTTTCATCATTGTTATTCCCTCCTTTATTCGCAATTATTTTGTACGCACTTTCCTTTTTTATACATTATTTCACCACGCAAATTGCACATAATATTCTTACTTTTTCGCTTTTCTTCTGAAAACGTTGTCCTAACAGAAAAAGCGTGCTATGTTTTGTTTTGTATAAAAAATAGAGGAGGATTCTTAAATGAGTCGTTTTTATCATAGAAAATCGATATGGTTGATGCTTGTTGTGTCTGCTTTCATACTTGTCATGTCTGCTTGCAGTCAATCAAGCTCTTCTCAGTCTGGAGATTCAAAGTGGGATGAGATTCAAAAGAAAGGGAAAATCGTGGTTGCTACTTCAGGCACCCTTTATCCAACGTCATATCATGATACATCTAATGGCAAGGATCAATTGACTGGTTATGAAGTGGAAGTGGTCAAAGAAGCGTTTAAACGCCTTGATGTGAAAGTAGAATTTAAAGAAATGGGCTATGATGGCATGCTGAGCGCCATTAATTCTGGTCAAGTGGATGCCGCTGCAAACGACATTGACATCACAGATGACAGAAAAGATAAGTTTGCCTTTTCAACTCCTTATAAATATTCCTATGGCACGGCGATCGTACGAAAAGATGATTTGTCTGGCATTAAGACGTTAAAAGATTTAAAAGGAAAGAAAGCAGCTGGAGCTGCCACAACGATTTACATGGATGTCGCTCGCAAGTACGGTGCGAAGGAAGTCATTTATGATAATGCGACAAACGAGCAATACTTAAAGGATGTCGCTAATGGTCGTACAGATGTCATTCTAAATGATTATTACTTGCAGACACTAGCTCTTGCTGCATTCCCGAAACTAAATATTACAATTCACCCTGACTTAAAATACATGCCAAACGAACAAGGTTTTGTGATGAAGAAAGACAACACAGAGCTTCAAAAAGAATTAAATCGTGTCTTAAAAGACATGAAAAAAGACGGAACCATGAAAAAGATTTCCGAAAAATTCTTTAATCATGCAGACGTCTCAAAGAAAATAGATGCTGATGTCGAAGATGTCGACATTTCTAAATAAGGAGCCGCAATCGTGGGAGATATTCATTTAGAATATATATTTAATCCTGCACTGGCAAAGGCGTCATTTCCATTTGTCATGAAAGGCATCTGGCTGACGCTGCTCATTTCCTTTGTGAGCATGTTTTTTGGTACAATTCTTGGCTTTTTTATTGCGCTTGCCAGAATGGCGAACACGTGGATGCTTCGCCTGCCTGCACGGTTGTATATCTCATTCATGCGAGGCGTGCCCATTCTGGTGATTTTGTTTATTCTTTATTTTGGATTCCCTTATATCGGGATTGAGTTTACAGCGGTCACCGCTGCCATTATTGGGTTCAGCTTCAATAGCGCTGCCTATATTGCAGAAATCAACCGGGCGGCCCTCTCCTCTGTTCCGAGTGGACAGGTGGAAGCTGCCAAGTCACTAGGTCTCAGCTATTGGCAAACGATGCGCGGTGTCATTTTACCTCAATCTGTCCGCATCGCACTGCCGCCTTTAACCAATGTCATGCTCGATTTAATCAAAGCCTCCTCACTGGCTGCGATGATTACTGTACCCGAGCTCTTCCAGCAAGCAAAAATTGTAGGTGGACGCGAATTCGATTATATGACCATGTATATTTTGGTCGCACTCATATACTGGGGCATTTGCAGCGTAGTCTCATTGCTTCAAGACTTTTTAGAAAAGCGCTATGCGAAATATCTGTAATAAAGGAGAGCAGATCTCATGGATCTGCTCTCTTTTGTATTTAGCTTTAATGTATCAGCCATAACCACACATATAACCCTAGTAAAGTAAGGATCAAGGTTGGGATGGTCAGGATGATTCCGGCTTTCATGTATGCACCCCAAGAAATATGGACGCCCTTTTTCTTGAGAACATGAAGCCACAGCAATGTCGCCAATGAGCCGATAGGGGTCATTTTCGGACCAAGGTTGGAGCCGATGACATTGGCATAAATCAGTCCGTCTCTCATGACGCCTGCTGTATCTGTATGACCGATCGCAATCGCATCGATTAACACAGTGGGCAGATTGTTCATGACAGAGGACAGCACTGCGGCAAGCACGCCCATAAACATCGTTCCCGCAAGCAAGCCATGCGATGCGCCTTGTTCGATCCATGCCGCCAATATTTCTGTGAGACCGACATTCTTTAGTCCATATACGACGACATACATGCCAATTGAGAAAAAGACTATGGACCACGGTGCTTCTTTTATGACGCGTTTTGTCGCCACTTGCGGACTTCTTCTCGCCAGCCACAAGAAGACAAGAGCAATACCGCCCACAATGATGGAGACCGGAACCCCAATGAGTTCCCCTGCAAAATAACCGACAAGCAGACAGCCAAGCACATACCAAGACAAGCGGAACATGCGGATATCTCGGATAGCTGATGCCGGCTCTTTCGCTTGTGACAGATCGTATGTTTTTGGGATGAGCTTCCGGTAAAACACATAAAGCACTAGCATGCTCGCTCCAAGCGACACAAGGTTTGGCACGAACATGTTTGCTGTATATTCTAGAAATCCAATATGAAAATAGTCGGCTGATACGATATTAACCAAGTTACTAATCACAAATGGCAAGGAGGTTGTATCTGCAATAAAGCCGCTCGCCATCACAAAAGGCAGGATCATCCGTTCATCCAGTTTTAACGCTCTCACCACAGACAAGACGATCGGGGTCAGAATCAGTGCCGCTCCATCGTTCGCAAAAAAAGCAGCCACGACAGCGCCGAGCAATGTTAAATAAATAAACATGCGGACACCGTTCCCTTTTGCGGCTTTTGCCATATGCAGTGCAGCCCATTCGAAAAACCCAATTTCATCTAAAATTAACGAAATAATAATGATGCCAATAAACGCAAATGTCGCGTTCCATACTATATGCGTCACTTCCCACACATCGCCCAGATGAACGACACCAAAGACAAGTGCAAGAATGGCGCCTCCACATGCTGACCATCCAATGGTTAAACGTCCTGGCTGCCAAATGACAAGGACGAGGGTCAGGATAAAAATCAAAATGGCCAAGGTGACTGCTCCCAAAGGTGGCCCCCCTTTCATAAAATCCTTATCTATCATACAACGTAACGCAGCAGTTGTATGCCATTTTCACATGAAAACCCGCAGGTGATCCCGGGCACCTGCGGATTCGATGACTATTGATCTTTTTTCATCAGCATCAATTCAATAAATAACTCACATCGCTGGCTGAAGTGACTTAAATCGATTGAGGTCATATCAAAGATTTGTTTCATTCGATAGTTTAATGTATTTTGATGAATAAACAACTGCTCTGCAGCAGGCTTTAGCTTGCAGTTATTCAATAAGTAGACTTCAAGCGTTTTTAAAAAAGAAGTTTGGCTGTCACGGTCTTTTTCCTTCAAACGTAACAAATCTGGATTGAAATCATTTTTCTTTTTTTGATGGCTGTAAATCGAGTCTAAGAACCGGAAAACCCCCAGATTCTCGTAATCATATGGAATCAGCTCTTGTCCCCCAACAATTTTCACAGCCTTCACGACCTCTATCGCTTCAAATCGACTTGTACTCATTTTCATGACATCTCGATACTCTCTTCCCATCCCGATATACAGCGGCGAAGGATGGGCATGCGTTTTCGATTGCAGATGAGCGATGACGTCGGCAGCAGTTGCTTTCGGTGAGTGCCGGTCTGACAAGCTGCCCAATATCACGACAATGTCGGCTTGAACGGAGTATACGTGATTCACCTTATCTTCTAGCTGCAAATACGTTCGAATGACATCCTTCACGTCTTCTGCCGTCTCACTTTTGTTATCGGCAGCATGTACGACCATGACAGTAAATACTGCCGGCAATGGGATACTTAAATTCTCAGCCTCCCACTTCAGTTCTTCTTCTGTATAAAAATGATCATCCATGACCTTTTTGAAAAATTCTTCAATCTTGCCTTCCTTTTTCTCCAGCTGTTTCTTATTCTTATAAATCACTTTTCCCACTTGAAAGGAAGCTTCGTGCAAAAATTGCAGCTCCTCCTGAGAGAGGGAATCCTCAATGTCCTGCACCCAAATAAAGCCCACAACTTCTTGTTTATGCTTGGCGCTCACAGCCACCCGCCGATTAAACCCGAGCTCGTCATGACCGCTCACATAAAAAGGCTTTGAATCCGTGTGAAGTCGCTCGATGACCCCTGTTTTCTTTAACCAATCGACTACAGACCCCGGGCATTCCTTTGAGAAAATCGTTTGCTGGTTGACTGGGTCAAACTGCTGAATGCTGTAAGAATTATAAGCAAGGAGCTGGCACTCTGTGCTTTCTAAAATGACTGGTTTTTTTAAATACCCGCTAATAAATGCAATTAACTTATCGACATCAAAAAATGTATGAAGCTTTTCTAATATCTCTTCCATCCCGATTGCTCCCTGATTAAGTAATACATTTATCATACTTCTTTCCGGACAGATTTGTATAGAAACAAGTCGTAGACAAGCAAAAAAAGCATGAACCCGTGTGCACAGGTTCATGCTTTTCCATCTTAAAACATTTCACTAATCGTTTTCGCCTGCATGTGTAGAGCTAGGTAATCTGGACCGCCTGCTTTTGAATCGGTTCCTGACATTTTGAATCCGCCAAATGGGTGGTATCCCACGATGGCTCCTGTGCAGTTACGGTTAAAGTAGAGATTCCCTACATGGAACTCCTGCTTCGCACGGTTGATGTGATCACGATTATTGGTAATGACAGCACCTGTCAAACCATATTCCGTGTTGTTGGCTACTTCAAGTGCCTCATCAAAGCTAGACACTTTCGAGAAGGCCAAGACTGGTCCGAAGATTTCTTCTTGCATCAAGCGAGATGTTGGCTCAAGATCTGCAAAAATGGTTGGGTGAATGAAGTATCCTTCCGAATCATCACTCGTTCCACCAGTCACTAAACGGCCTTCCTCCTTGCCCACCTCGATATAATCCGTGATCTTGTCAAAGGACGCTTGATCAATGACAGGTCCCATGTAGACATCCGCAGAAAGAGGATTCGCTGTTGTTTTTGTTTCTGTGATTTCCTTCACTCGCTCGACCACTTGGTCATACAGCTTCTCGTGGACGACAGCCCGAGATCCAGCCGAACATTTCTGACCTGAAAAACCGAAGGCTGATGTGAAAATGGCATTAGCCGCTAATTCGACGTCTGCATCCTCATCTACAACCACTGTATCTTTACCGCCCATTTCAGCAATGACGCGCTTTAAATGCTGCTGACCTGGCTGTACTTTTGCCGCGCGTTCAAAGATACGTGTCCCTACTTCTCTTGAGCCAGTGAATGTAATCAGGCTTGTTTTCGGATGATCGACTAAGTAATCTCCGACCTCTGCTCCGCTTCCTGGTACAAAGTTCACCACACCCTTTGGAAGACCTGCTTGCTCAAGCTCTTCCACAAAACGTGCCGCAATCACAGGAGTTGCACTCGCTGGTTTTAAGACAACTGTGTTCCCTGTAACGATTGGTGCTACTGTTGTTCCTGCCATAATGGCAAACAAGAAGTTCCACGGCGGAATGACGAGCGTCACGCCAGTTGGTGTGTAAACATATTGATTGCGTTCCCCTTCGCGGCTGTTCACTGGTTTGCCTTTCGCCAGCTCCAGCATTTGACGGGCATAGTATTCAAGGAAGTCGATTGCTTCTGCTGTATCTGCATCCGCTTCGTTCCAAGGCTTACCTGCTTCTTTTACAAGAAGGGCTGAATACTCATGCTTTTTACGGCGGATGCTTGCCGCAGCACGGAATATGACGCTGGCTCTTTCTTCTGGAGACGTATAGCGCCATGTTTCAAATGCTTTCGCCGCAGCTTGAACCGCTTGCTCTGCCTCTTCTTTCCCGGCCTTTGATACGGTTCCAACGACTTCATCCTTTTTCGCTGGATTGATCGAGATAATCTGGTCTTTCGTTTCGATTCTTTCTCCATTAATCACGAGCGGATAGGTTTGACCAAGTGATTCTGTTACCTTTGCTAATGCTTGTTCAAACGCTTTGCGGTTTTCTTCCTGGCTAAAATCCGTGAATGGTTCATGTTTGTAAGGTGTTGTCATCTTTGTCACGCTCCCGTTTCAAATTATTTTCTCGTCATCCCTTTTAAAGCAAAGGCAATGTTTGCCGGCCGTTCTGCAAGACGTCTCATGTAGTAGCCATACCACTCTCGTCCATACGGGGTATAGACCCTCATTTGATAGCCCTCTTTCACAAGTGCCTGCTGCGTTTCTGACCTCATGCCATACAGCATTTGAAATTCGAACTGACTTGTCGGTATATTGTGTTTTTTCACAATATTTTTCGTAAACTCGATCATTTGATCGTCATGTGTCGCAATGGCTGTATAGTTCCCTGTGAGTAATTGCTTTTCGATCAGCTTTTGATAATTCTGATCGACGTCTTTTTTGTTTGGATACGCCACTTCAGCGGATTCCTTATAGGCACCCTTTACAAGTCTTAAAAATGGCTGAAGCTCATTTAGGTCATCAAGATCCTTTTCTGTTCTGTACAAATACGCCTGCAGGACCGTACTGACATACTCATATTGAGATTTCATCTCTTTAAAAATGTCCAGCGTTTTTTGACAGCGCTGTTCATCCTCCATATCGATTGTCACCATGATACGGTGTTTCTCTGCCGTATCTAAAATGCTTTTCATATTGCGATACACAAGGTCATCGTCAATATCCAGGCCTAGTGATGTCATTTTGAGTGACACGTGGGAATTGAGTCCCGCCTCAGCAATCCGCTGAATGGTTTGAATACACTCATTCGTCCGCTCATTTGCAATCTCTGCCTTTGTGACAAACTCACCAAGGTGATCAACTGTTACAGCCATTCCTTGATCATTTAATCGTTTGATGACAGAGATAGCGCTCTCAAAATCCTTCCCACCGATGATTTTCTTAGATGCAACAGCACTTCCCCAATTACGAGCAATATGGTTCAAGAGACTGCTCTTTGACAAAAACAAGAAGAAATTTCTTGTGACCGACTCCATAAAGGGCACCTCCCACTCTTTGTAAGCTATGTCTTTATTGTAAGGCTCATAAGCTGTCCGCTACAATATTTGAAGATGACAAAAATTCTGACTTTTTTTGTGGTTTTATCACAATAAGAGTTAAAAAAGAGCCTGCCGCTATCCGGCTGGCTCTTCCCTCCTACGCCCACACCTCATCAAGGGTAGACTGCAGCAGCTCATTTAATTCTAGCGTGAGATTGTCTTTCGGCTGATTGTAGCTTTTCACCAATTCATCAAAACGCGCCAGCTCTTTGTCGATGAATGGATGGACATAGGCGAGACGGTTCTCTACATCCATTTCCTCTCCGTCCATTTTACGTTTGAGCAGCTCGTGAATTTCTGTTAAAAGCGGGCCTTCCTCCACTAGCTCCTCGAGCAGTTCATGAAAGTCCATCGGCGGAACCGTCCGGTAGCGTTCAATCCACTGACAGGCAAATAGCGGACGAAGCACATAGAAATACTTCTTGATTCGCACCTGCTCCCCTCGTAAATGCCGGCTTTCATTCCGCTTCGCCATATTGAGGTAATGATACATCAATGCTGCAGGATAAAACGCTCGATCCTTTAATTCTCTTAGCTGCTTTGCTAAAGAGAAAGATTCAGCATAGATGATGTCAGAAGATAGCCATTCCATGATGGATGGATTTGATTTATTGAATAAGCGAAGTGCCTTTCTAAGCTCCCAGCCGCTGATATCAAGCACGTCATCAATCGGCCGTTCAATGACATCACGATGCTCTTCCATCGCCCAATACCATTCTTTCCGGGGAACATATAAAAAACGAACATCATAATCACTATCAGTCGAGGGAAATCCCCATGCCCTGCTGCCTGATTCAACGGCGAGGCAAATCTTTACGTCATACGTTTCTTCGATGATTTTCAGCTCTTCCTTGATTCTCTCTCTCAACATCCATCAACTCTTTCTATAGAATTCTGCATGACTTCTTCACGTTTTGGGAAAATACGAATAAGACATATAAAAAAGGAGTTGGATCTGATGTCTATATCTCGCATTATGAAATGGATCACCGGGATTTTTGAAGCCTGCCTTGCCATCCCTGTGATCGGAGGTCTATTCGTTATCAGCAATGGCTATTCACCGCTCATGGTCATGCTTATTCTGCATATTATCACACTCGTCTTATCGAAGCGAGACCAGGGACCAATGATTGGAAGCATCATCGGAATTGTCACATCCTGCCTTGCTTGGATTCCAATTCTCGGATTCATTCTTCATATCATCACTGCCCTTGCCCTGATTATCACTGCGTTAGTGCCTGATGAAAAAACGAGACAGAATACGAGCTATTAAAAAAGAGGCCCTCCTAGAGCGGCCTCTTTTCTTTTAGATCCTTAAATGCTTTTGTAAGAAGGCAAGCTTCTCTGTTTGAAAAGCCGGGATGTACTCGTGTCCAAAGTAGCGATACACCTTTAAATCTTTATCTGTTTCTAAATGGTTGTATACCGCAAACACAGTAGATGGCGGGGTGATTTGGTCGATCAGACCGATGGCCATCAATGTGGGCTGTTTCACCCATTCGGCTAAATTGATCAAATCAAAGTAGCTCAATGTCTCAAATACCTTTTCTTCCGCTTCTGGATCACTGTTTCTTCGAAAGTATGAATTGATTTCTAAATAAGGCTGCTCCAATGCCACATCCACTGCACGCTCGAAATTTGATAAGTAAGGATAATCTGCCACGACGACCTTTGGAATGTCTGAAAGTGCCGCAGCTGCAACCGCCAGTGCACCTCCCTGGCTTCCACCCACCACGCCGATACGGTGTTCATCCACTTCCGGAAAGGACTGAATAACGTCGAGTGCACGAACCGCATCTAAATAAACACCTCGATAATAGTAGGTCTCCTTCGATAAAATGCCTTTTGTCATCCATCCCAAAGCCTGCCCGCCTGGTGTCACTGTCTTATCTTCACTGCCGCCTTGACCGCGGACGAGCATACCAAATGTCGCATAGCCATGCAGTGCCCAGTTGACGATGTCGTGAATGCCGCCGTCATAGCTGGCATTATAGCCATGAAAACGAACGAGCGCTGGATGCGGACCTGTTTGATCTGGTACCGCATACCAGCCTTCAATTCGAGAATGACCAAAGCTTTGATACGTCAGGCGGTACACCTTGACGCCTTTCACTGGATAATCATAAGGTTCAAGTGCTGGCTGAGCCTCCACTTGGCGCAGTTCTTCGAGCGACGCCTTCCAAAAGTCTGAGAAATCAGGTCGTGCTGTTTTCTTCGGTTTATATACTTTTAGCTCTTCTAGTGGTAAATCGAACAATTGCATACCATACTATTCCCCTTTGTTTTATTAGTTATGAGTATCATATCACTGTTTTCTTGACTTAGAAAGTCATTTTCACTACAAAAGACAAAACCTTCTGACATTTCTATTGGCAAAGAGGATTGAAACCTTTATGATAAAGAAACTGGCTTGAAGACTAGATGTTCTCAGGCAAAACAAATCGATAGACATTCATGGATTTTCACATTTACACCATCGAATAAAGGAGGAACCTGTATGAAAATCGCCCTTGTCCAAATGGACGTACAAATTGGAGAACCTAATGTGAACTTTCAAAAAGCAGAAGCGTTTTTAGAAGAAGCCATCCATCAGCAGCCTGATCTGATCATTTTACCCGAAATGTGGAATACCGGTTACGATCTTGAACAAGCCGAGCAGCTTGCAGATGTAAACGGTGAACGCACAAAACAGCTCTTCTCTTCCTTTGCCCGCAAACACCAAGTGGTTCTCATCGCAGGAAGTGTATTGAACAAGCGCACAGAAGATGACAACATCACCAACACGATGTATGTCTTTAACCGCCAAGGTGAGCTCTTAGTGGATTATGATAAAATTCACTTATTCCGCTTAATGGATGAGCACAACTATTTAACAGCTGGTGATCAGCTTGGTTTATTTGACTATGATGAGGATGTGAAGATCGGTGCGATGATCTGCTACGACCTTCGCTTTCCGCAGCTTTCCAGAACACTTGTAAACAAAGGGGCGAAAGTGCTCATCAATACGGCGCAATGGCCGTCAGCAAGAGTGGATCATTGGCGTTGCCTGCTCATCGCAAGAGCGATTGAGAACCAGTCATTTATGATTGCTGTTAACAGAACAGGCACAAGCAGAGACACTGAATTCCCTGGCCACTCCATGGTGATTGATCCACTTGGCCGTATTCTGCTTGAAACAAGCCATGAGGAAGACATTTATTATGCGGAAATTGATCTTCAGCTAGTGGATGAAGTGAGACAGCAAATTCCTGTGATGACGGATCAGCGTCTGGATATCTATTAGAAAGCAGGGTGCTCCCCTGCTTTTTGCATTTAATTAAACGTTTGTTTAAGCTTGATTCTGGTAAAGGTCCATTAGGGCTTGAGCGGCTTTCGTTAAATACCTTTCTTCCACATATGCAAACACAAGAGTGCGGGTTGGGCATGAATCAATTTTCAAATAAGTGACTTCGTTCCTTTCCTCTTGTGCCACCATTTTCGGCACAACTGTCATACCTAGTCCATTTTTGACCAATGCCTGCGCTGTTTGAATATGACTTGTTTCAAAGGTAATCTTCGGCTGAAAACCATGATGAAGACATAGTTCCATGACCACTTGCCGAAAGCCATATCCCTCTTTCAACATAATAAATGCGGCGTCTTCCAGAAGGCGAAACGGAACAGACCCTTTCTGATCTGCTTGATTGATGATTTCGTTCAATTCATCTGTTGACCAGGGCTGGGCAGTTTGCGGAACTGCGAGAAGAAGCGGCTCTGTCAGCATGTGTTTCGTTTTCAATGATTCATGCTCGACAGGCATAGATAAAATAGCCAAATCCAGCTTTCCAGCCAATAGAAGTTTTTCTAGCTCACGAGGTGATTCTTCTATTAGTTGAACGTGAACATGAGGATACGTTCGACAAAAGGTTTTTAATAAACCGGGCAAGACATAGCCCCCTGTGACTGCTGGCGCTCAAATGTTCAGCTCTTTCCCCACCTCATAAGCTGCTTCTCCCATTTCACGCAGCAAATCATCTCTTTCCTTCAAAATGTTCTCAGCCCTTTTAATGAATCGACTCCCTTGAGGTGTGGGCGTGACTTGTCCATACTTTCGAATAAAGAGGGGTGTGTCTAATTCCTCTTCCAGCTTCTTCATTTGTTGGCTTAAAGAAGGCTGTGCAATGTGAAGTTGATCCGCTGCTTTTGTAAAACTTTTCTGCCGGTACACTTCCATGACATATTCCATCATTCGTATATCCACTTTCATCACCTCATAGGTTTTAACTATTCATGTCATATCTTTTATGTCTTAGACAAATAACAAAATGAATTTTACGATAAAGAGACAACAAAGGGGGAGAAGAAATGAATCCATATGCTAAAGCCGAAAACCAATTCTCACAAAATGCCGAGAACTATCGAGATTCACCTATATTTGCAGCCGGAGAAGAGCTGGAATGGATGAAAGCAACAGCCAATACGAAGGGTCACGAGCATTTACTTGATATCGGCTGCGGGGCAGGACATACCGTTTTTTCCTTTTCAGATATCATTTCTAAAGGAATCGGCATTGATGTCACGCAAAAAATGATCGAGGTTGCAGCAGCACTTGCGGAAGAACGCCAACTGAAACATATTACTTTTGAGCGGGCAGCCGCAGAAGCACTGCCCTTCGCTGATGAATCATTTGACATCGTGACGTGCCGCTTTGCCGCTCACCACTTTCCAAACCTGCCGGCAGCCATGTCTGAAATCAGCCGTGTCTTAAAAAAAGGCGGCACATTCCTGCTCGTCGATCATTACGCACCCGAAAACACTGCACAGGATTCATTCATTAATCACTTAAATAGACTCAGAGATCCTTCTCATGTGCGAGAAAGCTCGTTATCAGAATGGAAAGAGCTCTTCGCTGCCAACCAACTGACTCAAAAAGAAAAGCGTTACTGGGATCTGCAAATTGATTATCAGGACTGGATGATGCGTGGACGCACACCAGAGAATGTTCAAAAAGAGATCGTTTCCCATCTTCAATCCGCAGACCCTGATACAAAGCAGCTGTTTCAACTTCAATTCGATGCACAGCAGCAGCCTATTTCCTTCTGTTTAAAAGCTGCACTCATTCAAGGAATGAAGAATTGAACTTATAGAAAAAGTCTACCCTCGTTGGTAGACTTTTTTATTTCGAGTATAAATCCCAGCCAAGCTTGAGTGTGTCCACAATATAATTGGCGACTTCCTCAGCTTCTAGATGATCTGTTTCGACTCTTGAGTTATGAAGGGCATATATTTCCCGGCGCTCTTCAAACAGCTCTTTCATCTCATCGAGCGTCCGGTTGTGAAGAACAGGGCGGTTTTCAATTAAAATATCCAGCCGCTGTTTCCAATTCTCCCAGGATAAATCAAGGAAAAGAACCGTACAATGCTTCAAGCAGGCGCGTTTGATTTCTTCCTGTTTGAATGCGCCGCCTCCAAGAGAAACGATCTTTAGCTGCGTATGTTCACATAAATCGACGATATAATCTTTTTCAGCCTGCCTGAAGAATGCTTCTCCTTTTTGCTGAAAGATATCTGGAATCGTCATGTTATACTTTTTCTCAATCTCCTGATCCACATCAATAAAATCTCTATATAGCTTTTTGGCAACCAGCTGCCCAATGGTTGTTTTCCCAACACCCATAAAGCCAATGAGGACAATATTTCGCTGTCTCACAGGGATTTCTCTATTGTTTTTCATATTCGTGACACGTCCTCCTTACGACAAGGAATGCTACATAATGTATCTATTATATGATAAATGGCGCGCGAAAAGATAGGCAATTTGAAAAATTGTACGTAGATCATCTGCATAGAAAAAAGAACCTACCCTCTTTGGAATAAGTTCTTCACTGCGTGCGTAACTCACGGTGCAATATCCTCTAATACTTTCTCGCGCGTTTCGATCATTTTAAAAGCAAGAATTGCTCCCACTACAGTCACACTTGCGAAAAGAATAAAAATAGTTGAAACACCGCTTACCTCTAAAATAAAGCCTATCATAATAGGAGCGATCGCTGAGGCCAGCCTAAGCCACGCTGTAGCAAATGCCGTTCCAATCACCCTCATACGTGTTGGATAAATTTCAGGTGTATATAGATAGAGAAGAACTGTAATTGTCCCCATCATTCCGTAAGCAGCGGACCCTAAATATATAACACTTTCTGGAGAATTAGCTCCGCTGATCCATAAAGCAGTTAATAAAGCACCTGTTACAATAAATGCAATGGTTGCCCAGCGCTTTCGTCCTACTTTATCAATTAAAAATGCACAAGCGAATACCCCTATGGTCTGTAAAATATTTGTTAGAGATGCTGCCCTTAATGAATCTCCAACTGGCAAATTGTAAACAGTATTATAAAGACTCGGTAACCAGTTATTTAAACCATTCGAAACAAAGTAGGCAGAAAACCATAGTCCCCATACGATCAATGTTCTTTTACGATAAAAAGTTGAAAAAAGCTCTTTCCAGTCGCCTTTTTCAGTACTACTAGATACTTGCTTTGCTACAGGCATTCGTTTGTCAGTACTAGCTTCAATTTCTTCAATAATTCTTTCGGCTTCATCTAACCTGCCTTTCGAAATAAGCCACCTTGGAGATTCGCGCAACATGAAAAAGAATACAAAGACGATTAAACCTCCAATGCCCCCAATCAAAAACATCCACTTCCACCCAAAGCTAGGTACAACAAATGCGCCTATTTGAGCTGAGATCATTAATCCTAAAGGAAAAATCATCTCATAAAGCATAAAAAATCTGCCTCTCCCTTGAGCCCGGGACAGCTCATTGATATATGAGGCTGCTACCGGCACCTCTCCTCCTACCCCAATCCCTTGTATAAAACGAAAAATAAACAGGGCCATAAAATTACCTGAAAACACGCATGCAATACTCATGACGGACATGAGGAGTACAGTCCACTTTGCACTAAATACACGGCCGCGCCTTTCTGCTAACCAGCCAAAGAAAATAGCACCAATCGCTTGTCCTATATAACCAGACCCAATAAGAAGACCAATTTGAGCAGGTGATAAACTCCACATTCCGATGAGAACTGGGAGAACAAACGCTAAAGATAGAGCATCAAAAGCATCAAAAAAAGTAGCAGATCCCATAATGATACGAGGTTTTAAATGCCATCTAGAAAAAGGTACACTTTCCATCCTAGTCAATAATTGTGAAGCTCTATCAACAACTTCTCCATCATGAGAATTTGAATTTCCGCTGAATTCTAACGTCATGTTATCTCCTCCTTATTAGAGGAAATGATGCAAAAGTACATGCCAAAGAGCGCTAAAGAAATCGCTTACATTTTAAACCAAGAGACATTCTAAAGCGTTCATACGAGTTTTCAGCATCTATCATTTCTTTTTTGGCGTTCCCGTGGTGCCCCGGTCTATATAGTACATAGGGAAGATATGTTCCATCGCATCTAACTGTTCTCCTTCCAATAACTGTGTTAGTAAAGAAACAGCTTTTCTTCCCATTCCAACTAAATCAACATGAACTGAAGATAAAGAAGGGGTTAGAAAACTTGCAATGGGCACATCATCGGCACCAACGACAGACAAATCATGAGGTATTGACACATTTGCGTTATTTGCCGCTTTCATGACCCCCATCGCCAAAAAATCTGAAGAGCAAACAACTCCAGTCATGTGCTGGTTTCCTTGGAGAAATTGAGAAACCACTTCTACTACTTTTCCCCCATCAAATTCATCTAACTCAAACACAAGTTCTTTGTTTATTGTTAACCCTAAATTTTTAAGTGTGCGCTCATATCCCTTGTAATACCTCACACTATGCATCGAACTCATTGGACCATTGACCAGCCCAATGGTTCGATGACCTTTATCAAATAAGGCCGTTATTGATTGACACACACCTTCTTCATCATCTGGCCTGACACATGGAAATGGAGAATCCTCTAGATAACTTCCGACAACTATAATGGGAATGGCTAAACTTTTTAACCAATCCATGCTTAGTTCTTCATTTCTTGGTGAAAATAGAATGGCTCCATCTACTGCCTGCGTTTCAAGTAATCGCTGCTGTTGTACAGATGTAAACGACATCAACATATTGAATTCCGTCTCATCTAATTCCTTCGCTATTCCATCTAGAATCGTTGAAAAAAATGGATTATTCAAAATATATGAACCACGCGGAACCACTACAGCTATATTCCCAGTCTTCCTTTTGACGAGCCCTCTAGCTCCTAAATTAGGACGATAGCCTAATTCATCAATTACTTGTTTGATTCTTTCAGCCGTTTGAGCACCTACTCCTGGTTTACCACTTAATACTCGGGAAACAGATGCTATAGACACTCCAGCTTTCAATGCTACATCTTTAATACTTACTGACACATTTCATACCTCCGGGAGTCTGTTGTTTTGTCCTCTATTATAACCTGACTCACCTTCATCATGAAATTAATGGTCTGTTATCTACTGACGTTTTCCTTAAGCAAACCAACACTTTGAAGGCCCTGGCGAATCTCTTCTTTCTCCTTATGAGTTAAAGGTAAGACCGGCTTCCTAGCAAGCGAACTACTGATTAGACCTCGCTGGTACATCGCTTCCTTCATTCGCAGATGAGAGGTAGATGAAGGTTCATCCATTTTATACACAGCATGCTTTAATTCGAAGATTCTATCGTAAACTTTATTGGCCGCTACAAGATCTTTTTCTTCCACACATTTCACAAGTTCAGCGATCAAATCTGGCACAAAACAGCCGAAACCTACAAGTGCTCCATCAATCCCTTGAATTAATGTTGGCAATAAATATTCATCGTGACATGTGAGTAACGATACATCTGGTGCATGTTTTTTCAATGCCCGCACATCGACCTCGTATTGTGCCATGTCTCTTTGACCAATTTTAAACGAGACAACATTCTCAATTTCCGACATTTCTAGTAATTGATTGGTTGTATATGAGGTTTTTGTCCAAGTTGGATATTGATGTACGATGATTGAAATGTCAATCGCTTCTGCAACTTCTTTAAAGAATTGGACAGGTGACTCAGGCTGCATACCGAATCTTAGCCATGAATGTGGCGGCATGAGAAGTATACCTTCTCCGCCAGCTTCTTCAACGGCTTTTGCATGTTGGATCGCTTCAATTGTCCCTTCAGCAGAAACCCCAGAAATGACAGGTACTTCCCCTTTTAATTCGTCGGCTGCAATGCGCACAGCCTCAGCTCGTTCATGTGGCAGTAAAGTCATAATCTCGCCAGTATGTCCATTGACAACGATACCGTTAATCCCTTTGTGCTCCGCCACCCAACGGACAAGCTTACGAAAAGCAGGTTCATCAATTGAATAGTCATCTTTAAAAGGAATTAAGACAGCCGGGAATACACCGCTCCATTTTTCTTTATTTTTCATCAACAAATTCCTCCCCTTTCGATTATAGTAAACGTTTACGGTAAGCGTTTACGTAAACAATCATAAAATGACATAACGGAGATTGTCAACTAAATTTTTAGAAAATTTTTATTATTCAAATAAAAATACAATCAATTTCATTTTTCTAGTAAATAATATAGGTTTGTTTTATTTCTTAAATGATTAAGCAATATCTGCTGGTTAAAGTTGCTGATTATCATCCTAAATACATATTCAATAAGAGACCATTATAAATAATTTTATATTTTCCAAACAGTATTTTTACTATAAAAAACCTCTCCATCACAGGAGAGGTCTCTTGCATTTTCTTATTTCCACCAGTCATCAAACATGGAAGCTGGTACTTGGCGTTTATGCTCTGATTGAACATAGCGCTTTTCAATCGCTTCTGCTGCTTGATCTGACACTGGCTTACCTTCTAAGTAATCATCAATTTCATTGTACGTAATGCCAAGTTCTGTTTCATCCGTTTGCTGAGGTTTGTCATCAAGCAGATCCGCTGTCGGTTTCTTTAAGTATAGGCGCTCAGGTGCTTGCAGCGCTTCTAGCAGCATCCGGCCTTGGCGTTTCGTCAGACCTGTGAGCGGAAGAACATCTGCACCGCCATCGCCATACTTCGTGAAGAAGCCGGTTACTGCTTCAGCTGCATGATCTGTACCGATGACAAGCAATCCTTCTTCTCCTCCGACAGCATACTGCGCGATCATTCTCATACGTGCTTTGACATTTCCTTTATTAAAGTCAGACAACGGGCCGCCTGTGTCCTTTTGATATTGTTCACTAAATGCCGTCACGGCAGGCGCAATATCATATTTCCACGACTTGTCCGGCTGAATAAATGATAAAGCGAGCTGTGCATCATCTTCATCCTGCTGCACACCGTGCGGGAGGCGCACCGCAATAAAGACTGCCTCTTCTTTTCCTTCTTGACGCAGCTCAGATGCAGCCAGCTGTGCAAGACGGCCAGCGAGCGTTGAATCCTGTCCGCCGCTAATGCCGAGGACGAATCCTTTTGCGCCAGTTTTTTTCAAGTATTCCTTTAGAAATCCAACCCGCTTTTCGATCTCTTGCTTTGGGTCAATTGAGGGCTGCACATGCAACTCTTGGCTGATCTTTTTCTGCAAACTCATACACTTTTCCTCCTAAGCATCCTCTACATGAAGAGAACAGGTTTTACTCTGAATTCATTGGTTTGACAACGTTTTTTAAGTCTTCATTATACCATGTTTTCAGGAAGAACATTTTGTTAGACGTTCCCCTATTTCATCAATGATCAAACATTCACAAAAGAAAAAGACCATGTCTATATGGACTGGCCCTTTTCTTTTTCAATCAATTTCTACCCGTATAGATGTACAGCTTGCGCCATTACAATTCCCAATATCAGAAGGACATGCGGATACGGCCACAATGAGATCCATTTCGGCTCGCAGACGAATGTAATCACCGGGAAGAGATTTTGGGAGCTCCACAGACAGTTTTCCTTTTTCATCAATGACTGTATTCATAAAGGCATTAAAAGGATAGTACATATCCTCCTTAGGAATCCCAAATGGCTCAAAGGCAGTCCGCAAATTATCGTAGCATGTATGCATGACCTCTAAATGCGTCCGTCCGTATAAAAGCTGATACATTTCTTGCCGGCAGGCGGGCATGTATAAATCATGGCATTCGACTGTGTCTTCAATGACCGTAAACATCGGTTTATATAAATTAGAATAGAGCTTATCCCCTTTTTTCACTTTTGACGAAAATAGGCTGTCCATTGTCGCGCCTTGGTCAAATTTTTCATAAAAATCCTTTTCATGATAGGCCATGACATCTGCTACTTGCTGACCTTCAATATCAACGACCCGCATACATTGGCCTTTTCCTAAGCGAAAGCCGTGTCCATCCTTTGGTAAAATGACATATTCTCCGTTCATCACATGCACTCCTTTCCATGTCAGTATGCCCAAAACGTCCCCTTGATCATGTATAAAAAAAGACGGCGGTCACAAGCTAATGTCATTGAAATCGAAAGGTGTTGCACATGCTTTGAAAGAAGAACAAACTTTATCTTGGTGGCAGCTTTCTCTCATCGGAGTCGGCTGTACAATTGGCACTGGTTTCTTCCTTGGTTCCAGCATTGCCATTACAAAGTCCGGTTTTTCCGTCTGCATTTCTTTTTTGCTTGCTGCGGTCGGAACCTATCTCGTCTTTAAACATTTGGCTGCGATGACAGCCGATAACCCTGATAAAGGGTCATTTTGTTCCTATGCTCGTAAAGCATATGGACGCTGGGCAGGGTTTAGCAATGGCTGGGTGTATTGGTTTGCAGAAATGTTGATTACGGGAAGTCAGTTAACAGCGATTTCTCTTTTTACCCGCCACTGGTTTCCATCTGTTCCGCTCTGGGTGTTTTCTGCGATTTATTCCGCTCTTGCCCTGCTCGTGATTATCATAGGGCTTTCTTCTTTTCAAAAGACAGAAAATGTCCTTGCAGTACTGAAGACAGCGGCGATTTTTCTATTTATGATCCTTGCTGTGCTTGTGTTATTCGGCATTCTGACAGATCATAAACCGACCCCGCATCTGCCAAACAAAGATCACGAATGGATGCCCCTCGGTCCGCTTGGTCTTTGGAATGGATTGATTTACGCGTTTTATGCATTTGGGGGAATTGAAGTCATGGGGCTGATGGCGGTTCATTTAAAGGACCCGAAGGATGCGGCAAAGTCTGGACGCGTCATGCTGATCATTCTAGCGGTCATCTATATCGTCTCAATTGGACTTGCTCTCTTGCTTGTCCCAGTAACAGCCTTTGACAAGAACAGCAGTCCATTTATTACATCATTGGAGCCGTTTCATTTATCGATCTTTCTTCATATCTTTAATGGCATCTTCATTATTGCCGGCTTTTCGACATTGGTTGCCTCTCTTTATGCGGTCACGACACTGCTTGGCTCAATGTCGGAGCATCAAGATGCACCTGCTTGTTTTAAACAAAAAGACCCAACTCATGTCGGATGGCCTTCGATTATCTTAACTGCTGCTGGCTTAATTGTCTCGATTTTGCTTGCGCTCTTTTTGTCTAAACACATCTACGAGCATCTCACAACAGCAGCCGGCCTTACCCTTCTGTACACATGGGTATTCATTCTGTTCTCAAGTAAAAAGCTATCAAAGCCATCCACTCGCCAAACGTGCGAAATGATTCTTGCGCTTCTCTTGATTGGAGCCGCCATTTCAGGCACTTTAACAGAGGCAAGCGGACGACCTGGCTTTTTTATCAGCCTTGGGATCATTGCAGTGATTGCCATCATGGTGCTATTTATGAGAAAAAAGTGGAAGCAGCAGGATCAGACCGCATCATAATTTCATCATGTTTTTTAATGCAGTAAAAGGACATTTGGCGGAGGCTGGTTTCTCCGCCTCTTCATCTGGGAGAAAGTATTGCTTCCATTCATGATTGGTCGGATCACCGTACCATTTTAATGATGGGTGAACGCTGACCTCATCATACGCTTTGAGCCGCTTGCGAACGAGCTGGCTCATTTTTTGACCAAACTTGGTCGATCCATTCAATTTCTCAAACACCCATCTAGGCTGAAATGCCATCAAGACATAAGGGAAGTGGCGGCTTTTTCTGAGCTTATGAGCCGGTGTGGAGCATAAAATAAAATACGCTTCCCCGTGAAAGCAATACTCCCACTCATGATGATGAGTATCTAGTGGAATATCCTCAGGCCATGGCACTTCATCTTTCTGGTGCAGTCGTTGAAGCAGTGACCAAAACTGCTGCTCAAACTGTTCAAGTGAACTTTCTTTTAAATCCTGCGGTGTTTCAAAAAAACAAATAAATGAAGCATATTGACCCGTTTCTTTCGCACAGCTTTGATATTCTCTCAGCAGCTGGGCTAATTCATCAACCGCTTCCTCTTTCCTCGGATCACCAACAAACCCATAGCGTAAATGATCGAGAAAAAACCCCTGTCTTCCCGGTACACAAGGGAATGTATCTGCCTCATCTCCTACCATCTCTCCAAATTGAGTAAAAGCATCCTGCTTCCATTCTTCTAGTGATCGTAGATTTTGATCAAGGCAACTTTTTGCATACAACTGGGCCATTTCTTCCACCTCGTTTTAGCGTCTTCTCCATAGCCTATGAGAAAAAAAGGCTGTGGTGACTGTCCTTCAACGACTTTCCTTGCGCACGCAAGAGGTGGATATTCTCGTTCAAATTGAGCATGTATGTGTGTCTTTCACTCCATGATGCATGAACAGACAAGTGTATGCAGCCGTCAAACTGCTTCTTTTAATAGAGCGCTTTTGTATCATTCCTATGATCTGTTCTTCATCAAAAAGACAGAATCAAGCACCCAATAAATGAGGGCTGAGCAAAAGCTAAATAGATAGACAATGTTGCTGTGATAACTGATAAGATCAGCATGCACACATAGTTGAATACTGGAAGAAAAATACGGATGGCAATATCCCACCATTATTCAAGAATGTGTTATGTCTGTCAATCCTTACAAAAAAACAGACTGAATGTATCAGTCTGTTTTTCTACCCAATCAACGCCATGATCCCTTGATACCCAAAATAGGCGCCGAAACCAAGTAAAGATAAGCCTGCAAGAACGGATAAGCCATGTAAGACACGTTCACTTAAATAGCGCCTAAACGAACTAGCAAGAAGCGCCATACTGAAATCCCAGATCAGCATGCCGATAAAAATAGCCATGCTGTACATCAGCATTTGAGATGCCCCATACTTTTCAATCGTATTAGCCAAAATACTGCCGTAGATGCCAAGCCAAAATAAAATACTGAGCGGATTGGAAAGAGAAATGAAAAACCCCGTCATGAACGACTGACCAACCGAAGTGTTTCCACCATCCTTTTTCGGGCTCTCCTGCAAATTGATTTTACGCAGACTTTCAATGCCCGTATAGGTCAGAACAAAAAAGCCGAACAGCCACAAAAAGGTTTTCACTAGAGGTGCAGTCAAAAGCTGGGCGACACCAAAATAGATGAGGAGCATATAGACAATATCCGCGGCCATCGCCCCCACACCAAAAATCCACGCGTGCCAAAATCCACTTTTAATCCCTCTGTCGATTTGGGCTGCATTGACTGGCCCAACAGGCGCTGAAAGTGACAACCCTAAAAAGATATAACCAAAAAACACCGCCACATAGACGTCCTCCTTTTGATGCTGACTTGTACATATTATTCAAACGTTCTGTGTTTTAGTACAAGTCCTTTGTATCTTTTCAGGTGGACTCAAGGAGACATTGGATATTGCTTACCGATCGGCTTTCAGCGCCGATTGCTGCGACAGAACCGTATCCTTTTTCTTAGCACGATTCATTTGAATCGCAGCTGCAAACAGAAGAACAGCTAAGAAGGCGAAAACAAAGACGGCACTTGCTGCTCCTGCCCATTCAAGACTAAAGCCAATCAAGAAGGACAAGCAGGCTCCGCCTAAACTTGCGGCTGCAATAAAGTAACTCGTTGCCTCGTCGATGGCATTTTCAATCATTAATGCAGATGCAGTCAGTGCGATTGGGAACATGCCAGCTGCGCACAGGCCGATGAAAAAGATGAGAAGCAGCTGCGCGGCGATGTGGGTTGTCAGGGCAAATACAACGAGCAGCAGAATCATGAGTGCTGCGCTTAGCTTTAAAAAACGCAGCGGATGCAGCTGATCAGCTTTTCTCGCAATGACAGTTCTGCCAATGACGATCGCTGTCCAAAAGGTAGAAACCGCAAAAAGACTCCAGTTGTCTCCCCCTTTTTCCAGCATGATCGACGGCAAAAAGTTCGCAAAGTTCGTTTCAATCCCTGCGTAGAAAAAAGCAAAACAGATCATGAGCACCACAATCATTCGATTGTTTCGATCAACAAGTAAGGACGGTTTTCTCATCCCATTGGAATTGGAAGAAGAATCCATCTGCCCACGAGGCAATTTGTTCATAAAGGCAAGCCAGAGCATAAGAAAGAAAGTCAGTGCACCGACTTGAAATAAAAACACATAGTGCCACGTCTGTTCAGTGACAGTGAGCAGAATCACAAGTGGAAATAACAGCGCTCCTAACCCAAAAAAGACCTCCATGATGCTGATTCGCTTCGCACTGTTTGCCATCGAAATCACATACGCTCCGGCTGTGGTCTCAAGACTGCCTGCACCGCTCCCAAGAAAAAAACCTGCCAGTACAAGTGTTGTCCAGCCCGGCACCAAAAGCCCAAGGAGAAGTGACGCGATCATCAGCAAAAGACCCATGGTCAGAACAGCGCCATAGCCTTTTTTCCTCACAAGAATGGGGGATAACAGAACACCTGTCAAAAAACCAATAAACTGAAAAAAGATTAAAGAAGATAATTCCCCGGGACCCTTATCGTAACTTGACAGTAAATAAGGAGTTAAGCTGCCAAAAAACACATGAATGGTCCCAATAAAAAAATAAAAGACACAGCCAAAATAAAATACTTTTTTCATCTTTTCACTTCCTCTAAAAAGGAGCGGAGTCATGACATCCTCCGCTCCACCTCTTTAATATGCCCGGGCAGACTTGACAGCCTCTTCCCTCTCGAAGCATGTATTGAGCGCAGCCTGTGCGCGATACCCATCTACAAAATCAGCCACTTTCATATGACATGGATATGGATCAGTATTCACCCAGTGCATTAGCTGATCACGGAACGTATCAGACCATCCGTAAAATTCATTTGGCGGATCTGTCAGCAGGGTTTGCGGCATTTGATGACGCTCCACACACAATCCATCACTGATCTCATATTCGTTTTTCATGTTCGTATGGTATTTGAATACCTTGTCATGACCAACGACTTCTACACTAAATCCGCATTCCTCAGGCTGCGTGCTTTTGGATGTGACCAAGTGAAAGAATACTTGATTCTCCATCTGACCGAAAATTTCTGTATGATCATCCACCTGCACCTTTTTCTCTTCTTTTTCCTTTACATGTGTCAGCATCTTGGTATTAAGTGATTCTTTCTTCATGTCACTGCCAAATAAGTACCACAGCATATCAATTAAATGAATACCAAGATCCCCTAATGCACCGCTCGTGCGCAGACTCTCACCGCCGTCTCTCCATGAAAATGTCTTTCTTCTGAGGGCACTGTTTTTCTTAAAATGAGTCCTGACGGTCAAAATGCGGCCTAATTCACCATTGGCAATCAAGTTCTTCAAAATATTCACAAAGGATAAGTAACGATAGTTAAAGCCCATACTGGCTTGAACCTGGAACTGTTTGGCTGTCTCCACCATTTCCTTCGCTTCCTTCAGCGACACAGCCATCGGCTTTTCACATAAAATGGGCTGTCCTGCTCTTAGTGCCTGAAGGGCATGGTCTTTGTGACAAAAATTAGGGGAGGCAATGATCAACCCATCAGATGCATCTGCTAGTGTTTCGATACTTGAATACACACGTCCGCCGTACTGTTTAATGAATCCCTGTGCAACTGACTCGTGCAAATCATAGACACCGGATAACTCTGCACCTTTGATTGTTGATAATGCTCTTGCATGAGCTTTTGCAATATTCCCTGCTCCAACAATTCCAATTTTCTTCATGAATGTGCCTCCTCATGTTTATACATCACTGTTTTCAGTGTTTCATAGATTCCTTTTGCATACCCATGATGACAAATCTGATGATGGTGCCGCTTGGCTTCGGCCGTCGCATTTTGGACGAGGAAACCATGCGTGACGGATTGAAGCATCCGCAAATCGTTCCCACTATCTCCAAAGGCAAAGCCTTGATCTTTTGATAGATCATATTGGTTCAGCATAAAGCGGACAATTTCATCCTTCCCTGTGCCGACTGGTAAAAAATCGACATCATAGCAATCCGCAGGGTCTCCTGCGAGCGGATTGCATTTGTTAATGTTGACCGCCACCCCGCGCTCTTTGGCAAGTGTTTGGATGAATGATAGATGATGAAGATCTGTCCGTTCATCCTGCTCCTGATAATAGAAATTCTTCTTATACCCTGAGCTGCCCAGCTGCGTTTGCGGTCTGAGATGAATTCCCTTTTCACGTACGGTTTCCAGGATGTCTTCAATTTTTTCATCTGAAAAGCCCTGCGCATCCAGCCGCTTCATCCATTCCGCATCTGGCTGTCCAAAACGGGCTTCCGATGTATACACAATTTCAGTTCCTAAGTTCGACGCAATGAAATGCGGGAATTGATGAAAACCTCCTTTTTCCATTTTACTTGTGACAGAATCGAGGCTGCTTCCCGTGACCCAGCCAAGCATGAGCTGTCCTGCTTCGCTCTTTTCTGCCACAAAGGCTTCCAGCCGCTTTACATCCTCTCTCTGCTCATTGGTCATTCCGTGAGAATAATAGGTTTCATCAAAGTCACAGAAGACGATCCACTTCGGATTTTCCGGCTGATTCAGCAGCTTTTTATTGAATGGAAGACTTGATAACATGATGAACCCCCTCGATGACCTTCTCCTGATCTTGCAGCGGCATGCCTGGATACAGCGGCAAGTGAAGTAATTGCTGTGCTGCTTTTTCCGTGTGTGGAAGTGTCGTACGTTTATACTTTTGAGAAACAAGATTTGTTTGATGCTGATGCGATAGAATCGGGTAATAAACATCTGTTTCTATGCCCATTTCCAGCAATTTCGCTGCAAGCTCATCTCGTTCGCCCTTTAGCACTCTGATCGGGAACAGATGCCAGACATGATCATCCGTCAGCTTCGGAAGCTTCAAGTATCCTTCTTCCTCAAGCGTTTGCAGCTGGTCAATGTATCGCTTTGCTAAGTAAAAGCGTTTAAAGTTTTGTAATCCTAAATACTTCATGCGTTCGAGTCCGATCGCTGCCTGCAAATTATCAATTTTAGAATTAAATCCATAGTCACTGCGTTTGACATTTTTCTTTCCTACTTCAAAGCCGTGATAGCTGATCTCCATGCATTTTTCCGCTAAGGCTTCATCATTTGTGGCGATAGCCCCTGCCTTACCGCAGACGCCAAGGTTTTTGTATGGATTAAAGCTGAGAACAAGTCCATCTCCATATGCACCAAGGCCGCTGCTGCCGATCGCCTGACAGCCATCTTCAATGATTTTCAACCCATGCTGTTTCGCAATCGCCGAAATGGCCTTCATATCCGCTTGCTTTCCATATAAATGAACCGGAAGAATGCATGCCGTTTGATCTGTGATATGCTTCTCAATTTCACTCGGTGCCAAGCAGTAAGTATCTGAATCAATATCGGCATAGACCGGAACAGCCCCAATCGCAAGCACTGCATTTTCTGTTGCAGCAAAGCTATTCGCTGGCAAAATGACCTCGTCTCCCGGATGGACGCCTGCTGATATGAGGCTGATCATTAGGGCATCTGTTCCACTTGACGTGGCAATGACATATTTCTTCCCTAAGTACTCAGCGAGCTGCTTTTCAAACGCCGGAATATATGGCCCTGAAGTAAAACGGCCAGAACTCAATACTTCTTTCAACACCTGCATGATATCATCGATCTCATCCTCTGAAATCAGTTTATCAACTGGCAGAAACGGTATCTTTTTTTCCTTATTTTGTTTATAATGGAAGAGAATTTTTTCCAAGCCTGTGCGCCCTATATCTTGCTCAAGGAACGTCACCAGCTTTTCATTTGCTAGGTGCTTCTCAACTGAATCAGACTTTACTTGAACACCTTGATTGATCATATCCAGCAAAGGAAGATAATCCTTGCTTTTACCTGATATCTTCGTCAATATTTGCATTCCATTCCCTCCAATTAATCAATTCCATTTGTTAATATTTAACTTGTTTCACATTGTAAATGATGTTATCGATTTCAGAACAATAACTTTGTGTAAAGGATTTGTTAATATGTGTACAATTTATGAAATTGCCAAACGCTGCGGGGTTTCAACCACCACCGTTTCCAGAGTGCTGAATCATCATCCATATGTGTCAGAGGAAAAGCGTCAGCTTATTTTACAGGTGATGAAAGAAATGGAATATACACCAAGTTCAGCGGCTCGCACTCTTCGTTCACATCAGACAAAAACCATTGCTGTGTCTGTCCCGGCTGTGGACCATCCTTTTTTTGCACAATTGATTAAAGGCATATCAAAGGAAGTACTGGATCAAGGTTATAAAGCCATCGTGCTTCAGACGTTTTATCAGGAATCGTTAGAGCTTGAAGGGCTTCAATTATTAAAAAAAAGAGAAGTAGATGGGGTCATATTAGGGGCATTAGAAAATCCGTGGGAAAAGATCGAGCCATTTTTAACGAACGGCCCTATTGTCATGGCGAACGAATATCATCAAACAGCAGACATCCCGATTATTGGATACGATGAGCGGGAAGCCGCCTATAAAGCGGTTGACTACTTGATTCAGTCAGGGCGAAGATCGATTGGGTTTTGCTTTGATACTGAAAGCAGTGAAGCACAAAAACAAAGGAAACAGGGCTATCTTGATGCACTTTCTGCACACGGCTTGCCGCTGCATGACGATTGGCTTTTTGGGGAGGCCTTCACCATTGAAGACGGTTTTCGCTTAATGGATGTCATCCATGACATGAAGAATGCACCTGATGCCATTTTCACGGGTAATGATCAAGTCGCAGCAGGGCTCATTAAACAGGCCATTTCATACGGTTATCAAATCCCTAAGGATCTAGCGGTGATCGGCTATGACAATCAAGACATTTGCGAGGTGACAGCTCCAACAATCACCACAATTGACATCCCGATCGTAGAGCTTGGCCAGCGGTCTGTGCAGCAAATAATCGAGATCCTGCAAGACCAAAAACCATTACAGCGTGAACATATCCATCTGCCTACCCGGCTTGTGACAAGGGAATCGACATAAACAAAAAAGACTGAGAGCTGTCTCAGTCTTTTTTGTTGACAAAGGGCTAAAATGATCTTTGTTTTAGCCCTTTGTCTTCCTTCTTGCAGCGTGATAGAAAACCTTTGCAGTCTAGGAAAGGCGAGCACCGGAGCGGAGCGAATTTTACATTCGTGAGCACCGGAGCACAGACCTGACAAAGAATGCGAGGGTTTATCTACACGCTGTGACTGAGAGCTGTCTCAGTCTTTTTTTAAACCTATACAAATTGAGCAAGAATGAATGTCCATATACACACAATAACGAGCAGGATGAAGCTGTACTTCACAGTCTTTTGGAAGAGCTCAGATTCTTTACCTGTTTCTCCAACAGCTGCTGTAGCTATGGCAATGGATTGTGGAGAAATTAATTTTGCCATGACCCCGCCAGTTGTATTTGCCCCGATTAACAAACCTGCCTGTGAGCCGATTTGAGAAGCAGTGACCGCTTGAAGGTTGCCGAATAAGGCGTTGTTACTCACGACAGATCCTGTAATAAACACCCCGATCCAGCCAAGCACCGGGCTGACAAGCGGGAACAAATCGCCTGTTTTGGCAAGTGCAAGCCCAATGGCTGAACTTAGTCCAGCGAAGTTCGCCAAGTTGGCAAAGCCCATGACAAAACAAATGGTAAGAACAGGTACCCAAAGCTCTTTCACTGATGCTTTTAAGCAGGCAGCGCCTTCTGTTAATGTAATATGTCTGCTAAACAACCCTGTCAGCATCACCGCAATCAGAATGGCAGTACCCGTTGCACTGATGACATCAATTTTAAAGATTGCATCAATAGGTGTTTCTGTTTGTGCAATTGGTGGTAATTTCACAATTTGCTGATGCAAAAACGGCATCTTCACTAAAATCGTCGTCCAGTTGAGCGGGCCTCCTGCAGCAAACAATGCTTTAAATGCTGGCAGACTCCATACCGTAATAACGGCGGTTAAAATATAGAACGGAGACCATGCTTTCAGCACTTCAATGCCGCGATACGTTTGTTTCTGTTCAATGGCTGGTGCTCCTTCTTCACGATAAATGTGTTTCGGCTGCCATTTTCGAAGAAATAAAGCCAAAATGCCCATACTTGCTAAAGCTGAAATAATATTGGCAAGCTCAGGACCCATTGTCACCATTGTGACAGCTTGTAAAATGGCATAGCTTCCACTTACAACAAGCAAGGCAGGGAGCGTTTCTTTAATCCCTTTGAATCCGTCCACAATGAGAATGAGGAGGAACGGAATACAGAATGAAATAAACGGTATCGTATACACAAGGGTTTGAGATAACGCAAGCGGCGTCATATTGCCCATTTGCGCCCCTGTAATGACTGGGATACCCACAGCACCAAATGCGCCAGACGCAGCATTGGCAATTAAGCAGAGCATCGCAGCTTTCAGCGGTTTAAACCCAAGCTCTGTTAAGAGAGCGGCACTGATCGCAATCGGTACACCAAACCCAGCGGCTCCCTCTAAAAATGCGTTAAAACTAAAACCAATTAATAAGAGCTGAAGACGTTGATCTTGAGAGATTCCTGCAATACTAGAACGAATGACATCGAATTTACCAGATTTCACAGCAATTTTATAGAGCCATACCGCCATGATGACGATATATCCAATCGGCCACAGCCCATTAGATATACCGAGCAGCACAGCAGATAATGCCTTTTCAATTGGCATATGAAAGAAGAAAACAGCTGTTACAAAGCTGACGATTAAGGTAAAACAAGCGGCTAAAACACCTTTTAACTTAAATACAGTTAATGCAAGCAGGAAAAACAAAATTGGAAGCATTGCTACCAATGCACTCACGAACTCATTACCAAACGGATTATATATTTGCTGCCACATAGTGATTCATCCTTTTCTGCTCAGATAGGTTGCTTTTGATTAAAAATGAGGAGCCAAAATCTCTTTTAACACATTCACACTGTGTGCGAATTGTTCTTTTTCTGTATCATTAAGTGCAAGCTCCATCACTTCTGTTGCGCCATTTCGATTCACAAGGGCAGGTACACCAATGTAGACATCTTCTGCTCCATACTCTCCATCTAAGTAAGTGCTAACGGTCAAAATACTGTTTTCATTGTGCAGGATCGCTCTTGTAATGCGGGCCAAACTCATCGCTACGCCGTAGTAAGTGGCGCCTTTTTTCTCAATGATTTGGTAAGCGGCATGGCGGACATTTTCCATCATCTCATCTAAATCTTCTTGTTTGTATTGATCATTTCTCTTCATTAATTCTGTAATGGGTACACTTCCGATATTCGCATGACTCCACACAGCAAGCTCTGTATCCCCATGCTCTCCAATGATGTACGCATGCACATTGTGTGCCGCTGCTTCAAAGTACTCACTGAGCATGTATCTAAATCTTGCAGTATCAAGTGTGGTTCCACTGCCAATCACTCGCTCTTTTGGCAGGCCACTGAATTTCCAAGTGGCATATGTCAAAATATCAACAGGGTTCGTGGCGACTAAGAAAATACCATCGAATCCACTTTTCATCACATTGTCTACAATGCCTTTAAATATATTTAAATTTTTCTCAACAAGGTCAAGTCTCGTTTCACCTGGCTTTTGGTTCGCACCAGCACAGATACATACAATGTCTGCATCCTTACAATCCTCATAATCTCCATACCATGTATTCACAGGATGCGGAGCAAATGCTTTCCCGTGGTTCAAATCCATGACGTCACCCATTGCTTTATCTTGATTTAAATCGATGACAACCAATTCATCTGTGATCGCTTGATTTATTAATGTAAAGGCATAACTGCTGCCTACAAAACCTGCTCCAATAAGTGCTACTTTGTTTACTTTTTCGTTTGTCATTTATCTCATCCTCCTGAGTAAAACTAGGTTGTTTTTCGTATGTGAAGTATTTCACATTCTTATTGTGCAATACTTCACAAACTTTTGCAAGGGGGTTGCTCAAAAAAAATATGTAGCGAATTTGTGAACACACTTATTGTGCTTTCAAAGCGCTGTCTCCATGCATATTTCCACAAGAAAAAAGCTGCCAAACAATTGTCAGCAGCTTTATACATGTTTAATAAGGTCCCCAGTTGATCATAACGCCGATACAAATAAAGACAAGACCAATGACAAACCAAATGAGCGCAAGCGGTACCATAAAACGCAGCCACTTCACATAAGGAATACCACTTGCAGCAAGCACAGCCATCAACACACCTGACGTCGGATTGATACAGTTGACCACCCCTTCGCCAAGCATAACCGCTTCAACAGCTACCTGTCTTGTGATGCCCATTAAATCAGCCAGTGGCGCAAGAATTGGAATAAAGACAACCGCTTCTCCTGATCCTGATGAAATCAAAAAGTGAAGAAGTGCACTCGCAATATACATCCCAATCGCACCAGCAATTGGACTAAATCCTGTCAGCATACTCGCCAAGCCATTGACCACTGTATCAAGCAGCTTACCGTTTTCTAAAATGACAGAAATGCAGCGTGCCATTCCGACAATGAGTGCGCCGTACACAAGGCTTTGACAGCCGACAATAAATGTTTTCGCAATATCATTGGCTGCTAATCCGCCAAGCAATCCAGCAGCAATGGCCATAAAAATGAACACACCTGCCATTTCCTTATCGGTCCAGCCAAGCTGAAGCGCGCCATATAAGAAGCCCCCAAGAGACAATCCGCACACCGCTAAAATCAGCTTATGTCTGCCGGTAAATGCAGGCTTGTCCACAGATTCTGCATCAGATCCGCCAAGCCCCTTCGCAGGAAACCATTGATCACCAAGAAGACTTCCCTTTTCTTTATTCTTCAGGCGTCTTGTATATAAATAGATGTACACAATACTAGATATAAGAAAGCAAAGATAAATAATGACACGCAGGCCAATGCCAGAAAAGATCGGCAGCTCTGCAATCGTTTGAGATAAACCTAGTGGAGATGGAGACAAAATGGTTGCGTTAAATCCAGCATAACAGCCGATGTAAATGACCGCTGCTCCTGCCACAGCGTCCCATTTCAAGGACCTTGCCACAATAATCCCGATTGGAATAAATCCTATAACAGAATTCACGACAATGCCGGTCGTTCCAAGCACCGAAAATAATCCTCCAACAATACAAATAAACAATAATTGCTTCGTTTGAAACCTGCTGATGACATGGTGAATCATTCCGTTAATGGCACCTGTTTTCTCCAAAATGGCAATGGTTCCGCCAGTAAATAGAATGAGAAAAATAATAGAAGAGGACCCTACCATCCCTTCCTGAATGGCTGTAAAAAAGCCAACGGGACTTACGGGTGATTGATCAATGCGGTGATAGCTACCAGGAACAGCTGTTGTGATTTCCCCTGATGTCTTTCGGTCAAACTCACCCGCTGGTACAAAATACGTTGCAATGGTACAAATGAGCGCAATGATAAATAAGAGAACATACGCATCCGGCATTTGAAGTTTTCGTTTTTGTTTCTCTGGTGCTGATACTGCCGCTGTTTTCATGTGTCAAAACCCCTTTGTCCCGATCGGAATTTCACTTAATTTTCAGAATAATCAAATGATGTGTTATATTATAAACACTGATGATATTTAAGATCAATATTATTTCACTAAAAGAATGTTTTGGCAGATTTTCTGTCAGCAAGGAGGCTACTCATGACAACTTTGACAAACGAAATGCAACAGACCGTGACAGACATCTTTGAACACCTGCACGCCCACCCAGAAATAAGCTGGGAAGAAACGAATACGACGGCTTATCTTGAAGGCATATTAAAAAAAATGGGCTGCAAGACTCGAACATTTGACGACTGTACAGGAGTGATTGGTGAAATTGGAGAAGGCGCACCAGTGGTCGCTGTGAGAGCCGATATTGATGCACTTTGGCAGGAAGTAGATGGTGAGTTTCAACCCAATCATTCATGTGGTCACGATGCACACATGACAATGGCTCTCGGCGCCTTCATGGCATTAAAGGAAAAGGAGCTCCCGAACGGCACCATCCGCTTCATTTTTCAGCCTGCTGAGGAAAAAGGCGGCGGCGCGCTGAAAATGATTGAAAAAGGTATGTTAGCAGACGTTGATTACTTATACGGAGTGCATGTGCGCCCAATTCAAGAAACATTAAACGGACGCTGTGCACCTGCAATTTTACATGGATCGAGTAATCATTACATCGGCACAATTATTGGAGAGGAAGCCCACGGTGCACGCCCGCATCTTGGGGTCAACGTCATTGAAGTGGCTTCTACCCTCGTGCAGAGACTCGCGCATATCCATGTCGACCCAAGAGTTGCACATTCTGTAAAAATGACCAACCTACATGCTGGCGGGGGCAGTTCAAACATCATCCCTGGCAAAGCTTCTTTTACATTAGATGTCAGGGCACAAACAAATGATGTGATGGATGAACTAGAAAAAGAAATTGAAAGAGCCGTACATGCTGTAGCGGATGCCTTTGGCGCTTCCATTACACTTTCAACCGATCACCGTCTGCCTGCCGCAACCTTAAATGAGGAAGCTGTCCAGATCATGTCTAATGCAATTGAACAGATTTTAGGCAAAGAGCAGCTCGATCCCCCGATCGTCACGACAGGCGGAGAGGATTTTCACTTTTATGCAGCAAAGGTTCCGCATATCAAATCCACGATGCTTGGTTTAGGCTGTGATCTAGAGCCCGGTCTACATCATCCATATATGACATTCGACCGCTCTGCTATCTTTACCGGCATTGAGATCTTGACGGAAGCTGTCTATCAAACCCTTCAGCAGCATTCATCATAAAATCAAAAAACCACCCGTTTTTTCTTTAAACGGGTGGTATGCTTTATATTATGCATTCAAATCTGTCATGGCTGGGACGTTGATTTCTTTTACACAGGATACCCTTGATAAATGAATCACACATCTCGCAAGCTCTACAATATCCTGTACAGGGATTCTCGTTTCACCATATAGAGTGATGGCTTTTTCGGCTCCATCTTCATATGGAACCTCTGCCGCCAGCTCTCCTGGATTGATACAGGTGACGGATATTTTATCTTTTCTCACATGTTCTCTCAGTGCATTCACAATTCCGCGCAGGCCAAATTTAGAAGCGACAAAAGAAACCTGCGGCAGGTTTGTATGATCTAGTCCCGCCGTTGAGCCAATCACGATGATTTTTCCATTCTCCGATTTCCTTACGTGCGGAAGCAGTGCTTGGATGTAAGTAATCGTAGAGGTGACATTCACATTGATTAAATGAGCGATATCCTCTGGCTGATCGTGATCGAATGAATAATCATCTTCAAAGCCTCGTTTTTCCCATAAACCAATGTTATAGATGAGAACATCAATGGTTTTATTCTCCAATGCTTCGAGCATAAAAGGGATGTGGGTTTGGCTTGATAAATCAATTTTCAGCCAAATTCTATGTACACCGTCATCTATGTTCAAACTGCTCGGTTCACTTCGAGACACAATCCAAACTGTATCTCCACTTGAAGGAAGACCTTTTACAAAAGCATCCCCTAAGCCTTGACTCGCACCGAATATGATATAGTTTTTACTCATAGCTCCTCCTTCTACGGCTCATGAGCTTTCAGTCAGACTGCAGCTCATCTGTAAGCGTTTTATGCCTATATCATATAGGTTCTAAGATCTAACTGCCTCTTTTATGCCTGTCTTCACTTTCGGCTACTTGATTTCCTTTAATTCCACCGGTAACGCACGCTCTTCTATAAAGGATTGAATCATATCAATAAACAGTTCTTTCTTTTCAAACGTAAATGTATGTCCAATATCAGGAACGACGACACCTGTTGCCTTCGGATGTGATGTCGTTATTTTCTTTGCTGACCGTTTCATGATACCTTTTTCCTTTTCTCCCACTGTGACAAGAATCCGTGCCTTCGCTTGTTGAAACGTGTCTGGGAGCTTGTAATGGAGATTTTCTTGAAACATCGTCAGAAGGGTTTTCTTCTGCAAACTCTTCGAATCCGCCGCATAGTCATTCAGTACATCGTTTGGAAGCCCCATCTTTTCAGCTTGGAGCTGGATAAACCAATCTTTCTTTAATAATGGATACGTAAGAGGGAGAAGAGGTCTCACCATCAAGTAAAGCCATGGCAGCGGCATCACAAGAGCGCTGTTGATGACGGCTATGTCTACGATATCAGGCTCATTCGATAACACTTCAACGGCAACCTGTGCACCTAGAGAGAATCCAATGAGTATCACTTTACGGCCGTGCGCATGCTGCTTGAACCACGAGATGACTTCAAGAGCGCTTTCTCGCATGGAAAATGACTGTTCATTTGCTCTTGTCCCGTGACCAATCAGTTCAGGCGTATAGCATTCATACGCTTCCTTGAATGTTTCCATCTGCTCCTGCCACATCCAGCTGCTGACTCCTCCGCCATGCAGGAAAATCATGATTGGCTTATCCATCATCGACAACTCGTCCACCATCCTTATATAAGAAAAAAGCAGCCGCTTTTTGAGCAGACTGCTTTTTCATATGCTCCCTTCTATTATAAGGGAACCTCATCACTATAGGCTATTTTTTCAAATCCTCAATCGAGTTGACGTTCTTCATATATGTCGGAACAACTAGCCCCATACGAAGACCTTTCATACTTGTGCCTAGATCATCATATTTCCCTTTAAACTTCGCTGCATACGTTTTATGCGTATTTGGCAGCCAAGCAGATAACGATGCATCTGCACTTCCAGTTGCAATTGCTGTCCACATCGGACCTGCTTCCACCTGAGTCAAGGTCACTTCAAATCCGAGCTCACGCAGTACTTCTGCAGCGACATTGGTACTTGCAATCTCACTATCCCACGCAACGTAGGCAAGATTGACTTTGTCACCATTCGACTTTTTCACGCCTTTTGTCCATTTCGCTACTTGGTCTTTATGTTTTTTCACATATTTAACGGCGGCATCCTTTGGATTGATACCATCTTGGATATCCATCATGACTTCGCCCATGTCATCTTGAGACCATTTAAATTGACTAAGCATTTTGGCTGCTTCCGGCTGATCTTTTGCAAAACCTTTACGTGAAATCGTATGAATCTCTTCCGCTTCACCGTAAGATTTCTTTGGATCCTCTAAATATTTTAAATCATAGCGAGTAAACATCCAGTGTGGATTCCAGCCAGTGATAATAATTGGCTTTTTACGGTCGTAAGATTTCTTGAGCGTTGCGGTCATAGCTGCACTTGATGCAGACACAACCGTCCAATCCTCTAAGCCGTAATCCTTTTTCGCTTGATCCGTTAGCGCCATAATCCCTGAACCCGGATCAATGCCGATAATGGTTTTATTCACCTGCTGTGCTGCACTCGCATTTGAATCTGACTTCACGCCACAAGCGGCTAGTAAAAAGACAAGCAGGGCGGTCATCCCAATGTAGAGAGACTTTTTCCACATTAAGCATTCCCCCTGGTTTTTTTCGTTTTAATGTTTTGTGTAATACGGTCGAGTGTAATCGCCACAATCACAATGGCAATACCTGCTTCAAAACCAATTCCTGTTTTCAGCTGCGTTACCGCACTATATACTTCCGAACCAAGTCCTGGAGCACCTACCATTGCCGCAATGACGACCATTGATAGAGCAAGCATGATACTTTGGTTAATACCAGCTAGGATGGTTTTTGTTGCAAGTGGAAGCTGAACTTTGAATAAACGCTGGAATGTCGTTGAACCAAATGCTTCTGTTGCTTCAATTAAATCAGCTGGTACTTGTTTAATACCGAGAATCGTCATACGAATCGTTGGCGGCATGGAGAAAATAACTGATGCCACAACCCCAGGCACAACGCCAATGTTAAAGAAGAAGATTGCTGGTAATAGATAAACGAATGCAGGCATTGTCTGCATTAAATCTAAAATAGGTGTTACAATCTTACGCACAGTTTCCTTCTGTGATGCCCAAATACCGATCGGAACCCCGATCACGATGGAAATGACCACAGCTGTCAAAACGAGCGCAAGTGTTTGTAGCATTGGATGCCAGTAGCCTAAATAGTCGATCAGCAAAAATCCAATAAGTGTGAAAAGAGCAACTCCTCTTGTACTGATCCACCAGGCAATGCCGGCAAAAATAAGGGTTAAAATAATAGATGGAATCACACCAAGTGCTGCCACAATTCCATTTACTGTGCCTGCTAATCCATTTGTGATGCCATCAAAGAAACCACCAAACGTTAATGTTAACCAGTCAACAAATCGATCAATGTAATCCGCGAACTGAATTCTAGGTAAATCACTCATACTAAACATCTT
Source organism: Bacillus sp. NMTD17 (assembly GCF_002998735.1). Taxonomy (NCBI): domain Bacteria; kingdom Bacillati; phylum Bacillota; class Bacilli; order Caryophanales; family Bacillaceae; genus Bacillus; species Bacillus sp. NMTD17. The sequence goes on along the minus strand of NZ_PVRH01000004.1, from coordinate 137,509 downwards.
ATTCTACCTCCTGTGCAGAAGGCTCTTGTGTTTTAATTTCCTCAAGTTTGTTAGAAGACATGTTGATATACTCATCATTACCTGATAACGCACCAATTAATGCACCTCTGACCACAATACCCTTCATTCTGTTTTTCTCATCGACAACGGCAATCGGAATGTTTGCTGCATCAGACACTGCGTCAAAGATTTCTGTCAAATACGTAGATTCCAATACTGTCGTGAATTCTTTATCGAGAACTGTTTCAAGCGACGCTCCCATTTCTGCTGCCTTTTTCGCTGCTTGTGCAGAAATAACACCTAATAAATGCTTTTTCTTATCTACTGCATAGATAGACGAAATCCCAAGGTTTTTCATGAGCGTGAGCGCAACACGTGCCCCTTTGTCGATCTGAATTGTTTCTGCACGTTTCATAATATGACCAGCGGTTAATACTTTAGAAAGGTCGACATCTTCAACGAAACGTTCAACATATTCATTCGATGGGTTCATCAGAATTTCTTCTGGTGTTCCGATTTGAACGATATTTCCGTCCTTCATGAGCACAATGCGGTCGCCAATCCGAAGCGCCTCATCTAAATCATGGGTAATGAAAATGATCGTTTTTCCTACAGATGTATGAAGCTCAAGCAATTCATCCTGCATATCTTTACGAATTAATGGATCGAGTGCGCTGAATGCTTCATCCATTAATAAAATATCAGGGTCATTTGCTAATGCACGTGCCAATCCAACACGCTGCTGCATCCCGCCACTTAATTGGTTTGGGTACTGTTCTTCAAAGCCTTCAAGTCCAACAAGCTTTAAGGATTCAAGCGCTTTTGAGCGGCGCTCTTCTTTGTCTACACCTTGTAATTCAAGACCGTACTCGGTGTTCTCAAGAATCGTACGGTGGGGGAACAATGCAAAGTTTTGGAAGACCATGCTGATCTTTTTCCGTCTGACTTCACGCAATTGATCCTTTGACATATTTGTTATCATATCCCCATCAATAAATATTTCTCCGGAGGTTGGTTCGATTAACCTATTTAGCAGCCGCACAAGTGTGGACTTTCCGCTCCCTGATAGCCCCATGATGACAAATATCTCGCCGTCATACACATCAAAATTTGCTCGATTGACACCAACTGTTGCGCCGGTCTCTTTTAGAATCTCTCTTTTTGTTTTCCCTTTTCCAAGCATTTGAGATGCTTTTTTAGCATTTTTACCGAAAATTTTAGATACATTATTTATCTTGATTTTGATAGTTCTCTCTTCAGAATTCATATTTTCCCTCCAAATTAGCATCTTTATAACCGTAACATAAGCGTTATGATGCGAACAATCTTTAGAATTCGCTTATTTCCGCACAATATGTATGAATTCCATATAGAGGTCTGGTGATTAGAGTTTATACGCCGTATTACTCGTAAATCCTATAGAATGCTTCATAAACTACATATTTTACGGGGTATTTCCTCTCATCAGACAATATTTTACTGGAAATTCCTAATTGTGCTAAAAAATAACTCGAATCCTCACCATAGCGGACTTTTTCAAACATGGGCGAACCATTCCCCTGAACAGGATTTACCCGAAAATGGTCACATAAAAACCTTTTTTCTTCAAATTTTAATAAAATTCATGAGTAACTGCCTGCAACTTTAGTTACAGACAGCTTATTTTTTAGGACTCTAGGGCAGCCCGCTTAATATTATCTTGCAATTCAAGCATACGTTTTGTTCCATCTTCGCGTAATCGTTTGTTTTCTTCTTCGATCTGTTTCGTCTCTTTCATCCCTTGTACAATCGTATTAAAGGAAGATTCGATCGTTTCAATGTCGATACTTGGACGTCCAGACAATTTGGCAATCTCCACACTTTGACTTGAGATGTTTTCAGCATTTCGTTTCAGCATTTCATTTGTTCTTCTATCCAGCTCACTCATTGAATCAGCCACAAGCTTTTGTCTCTTCGCTGTAACAGCTTGAATGATCCCATTTTTAAAAATTGGAATGGTGATGATGAACGCTGAGTTGATTTTACCGATTAATTTCGTATTCCCACGCTGCAGCAAACGAATTTGCGGTGCCGTTTGAAGAGCCACCATCCGTGCCATATCAAGGTCATATACACGCTCTTCCAATGCTTGAATGCCGTTACGAAGTGTATCAAGCTCCATTTGTGCCAGCTGGTTTCCACTAGCCGCTTTTTCTTCATAAGAAGGAACCAATTGCTTTAATTCTTCGATTTTCATTTGACCTGCAACAACATACTTTTCAAGCTCCATATAGTATTGAATGTTATGCTCATACATTTCTTCAAGCGTCACAGTCGATTTAGTCATTTCGTCTTTATATTTACTGATTTCTACATTAATTTTTTCAATCTCTGCACCGAGCGTTTGATATTTACTGAAAATCTTTTCAATCATGCTGCCGCCGCGCTTAAAGATTTTTGACAACAAACCACCCTTTGGCTCGTCAAAATCATTTTTATCAAAACGATCCATAATTTTTCCAAGCTGCGTCAGCATCGTTCCTGAGTCAGTGACACTTGTTGAACGCATCATCGAAAGAATACGATCAGAGAACTTAGAGATTTCAACGGCCGGCTGTTTTCCGTATTCAAGCAGCTCCAGCTGATTTTTCGCATCGATCTGTCTCGCAATATTTTGCACTTCTGGTTCATTTCGAAGCTGAACGCGGATATCGTCTGCCTTCTCAATGGAGATTTCCTCTTTATCAATTGAAATGATGTCATTTCCGTTTGTATTTGTCATAAGCTTTGATCTCCTTATCGATTTTTAATGGATTGAAATAACTTTCTGACGATGGATGGCTCTTTAAACTCCTGATTCATGACCATCTCATCAAGCCAATGGGTATCAAATAATTGGTCATCTATATACCGCTCGATACACTGGTATCCCGCCGGATGATACACGAAGAGATCCACCCCCATTTCGTTTAGGAAAATGAGGGCAGCCGCATCAGAACGAGTCAGCTCACCATTATATTCCGTATGGTATAAAATCACTTTCGGTACGGTTTGTGCATAATCAAAGGTTTGAATGAGTTCAATGAGCTCCTGGCCGATATGCAGTATCTGTTTGAATAAATAAATACGGACATCTAATTCGGTCTCATTGCCTTCTTTTAATAGCTTTGGATGGTGACAGATTCGAGATATCGCCTCTGCTATCGCACGCTGCGCGCCCTCATATAGATGAGAAAACTGCCATACATTGCTTTTCATTAATAATTCAGGATCAATCTCTCCAGCAGAAGAAAGGGCATGCTGATAATGAAATTGATAATTCGAAGACACTTCTTTCGTAAAAGGAAAATGGCGAATGGTCTTCGTCTCTTTCCCTTCCATTAACGTATGGATACGATCCCAGTATTCACGCTTGTCTCGTGTGATCCCCATCATTTTCGCAAAGAGATTCGGAATCTGTATCGTGTCCCGGTCTGCTTGAAAATTAGGGCGAATAAAGGAACGTTCCTTTGCAATTAAAAACAGCTCATCATACGTTGTCTTCAGCGTAATGGAATGAGGGGTATGATCTCTGAATTGCCACGGCTTATACAGCATTGAATCTTCCGTGTGGAGCACCTCTTCAAGCTCTCTTGTCGAGCGGTACGCCACCGTTGATTTCCTCTCAGGCTTTTCAGTAGGGAACGGTTCAAGCTTTGAATTTCCCGGATACTGATCAATAAAAGTCAGCTTTTCTTCTGGATCTAATTCGCGGAACGAATCCTCGCCCTCTGGATGAAATAGCACAACATCACAGCCAATCAGCATGACATAGTAAAGAAAATAAAGCTGACTTTTATTCGCCTCTCCATACCAAATGACAGCCGGCATTTTTTCTTCTATATTGACTTCCTTCAGCCATGGATCTAGATGATTATTTGAAAACTTCACTACATCCAGCAGAACCCGGCGGAAATCGGGATGCTGAAATCCACCCTCATGCATCTGTTTGAAATGCTCAAACACCTTGATCAATGAAAGGCGGATATGCCGGTTCATCACAGGGTTTGGATGGCGTACAATCAGCTGTTCACCATCTAAAAAAGCCACAAAGCGATTCACGGACAATCCCTTTTCTTCTTGGTTAATCAAATGAATGCGTTGAAGCGCTTGAAAATGCTCCGGCTCAATATGACGATTGAGCGTTTCACTTAAAATATGAACGCCATCTGTTTCATATAATTCATGTAAATAAATAAAATAATCGGTTGCATCATGCGGAGTTCCAAGGACCCGGGCGGCGAGACGCGGCAAGGACAATGTATGCTCGTCCTTTACATAACCGTCTCTTTCAGGGAGCGGCTTTTTCAGCACGTTTTTCCAGGCTTCCTGCTCCGCCCGTGTATGGTTGACATCGATTTCTTTATAACTCACGCCGCTCCTTCCTTTCTCCTATATTTTCTCGAAAGCTACTACTATCATATCATTCACCCTTCTACTTCTGCTATCGAATCGAAGGCTTTTTTACGGTCGTCATCTGCTTCTTGACACAAGCGGTGATTTCATCTGCTGCTGCCATGCCAGATGCTGCTGTCGGCTCAAGTAATGGGTCAAAGTCAAGCACTTCCCCATGCCTCGGGGCAAAGCCCATATCCGCCTGACGAATAAGACCTGCATCTAAAAGGGAATCGCCTGCACCATATACATATTCAAGCTCCAGCCGTTCCTTTAAAAAAGCAACAGCATCCCACTTATTAAGCGGCTCCGGAATAAAATAAAGCTTCCGTCCTTGAAGAGAAACCTGCCAGCCTCTCTCCTCGCCCCACAGCTTCAATTCAGCAAGTGGAATGTGAGACAAATACTCATCTTTCATAATCAAATAAAGAAATTTCCCCTCTGCTGTCCGGGTACGCTTCACCCATGCCGCAACTGGAAGGTCGGAGATGGCTCTTAGCATCTCTCTGACTGACATACACGCTTTGAGCCTCTCATCAACGATGGCCTGCCAATCCTCAAGCGGCTTGCCGTGATGAAGGATACAGCCCCCATTTGTCGTGACGGCATACTCCGGTTGGAGCTCTTGCTGAAAGAAGGTGATCCGTTCATACTGAGCAGTCGTTCTTGTCGTCACTGGAATGAACCAGCCTAATTGATGAATTGTCTGCAAGGATTTTTTCGTTTCAACCGACATATAGGAAAGCGGTCGTTCGTCCAGCACCTCAACTAAATCATAATCTCCTTCATACTCATACTGGTCCAGCACTCGATGTGAGTAAATCAGCGTCCGGTCTAAATCACTGGCAAACGCACATGTCTTCATGACGTCTGTTCCATCGGACGAATAAGTCCACAGCACGTATAGGACATATTGGCATATTCAATGACAGGAACGCCTCTGTCCTCTGCCAGAAGCAAAATATGCTTCAGCTTCTCCTGAGACCCCGGCTGAATCAGGATTTTCCAAGGGATTCTTCTAAGCAGCACACGGGTCGTCTCACCAACACCCGGCTTAATCAAATGGGTATTTTTAATTTGAAACTCCTGACCGATCGCTTCAATGGAAGCCATCCCCCGCCAGTCCGCAGGCATTCCCTGTGTGAGGATGGTCTCTGCTTTCTCTCGTACATTTGGTTCGAGGCTAGAAAATGCTTCTTCAATTGTATCCACATACAGGTTGGACACATCCTCATCAAGCAGCTCTTCATAATACTTCGCCCCATGGAAATCATCGGCATTGATCCAGCGGTTGTTTAGTACCGTTCGACTGACAAGTCCTGATACCGTCGAATTCAGGCAGGCACTTGGAATGAGAAAGTCCTCTCTCGTTCCGTAGACATTTGTACAATAGCCTGGATCAGCTAGTACAGCCAGTTCACTAGAAAGACGAATATCATACTTTCTTTCAAAATCAATCACAGCTTTTTGGAGCTCTCTCGAAATCGCACCTTTTCCGGTCCATCCATCAATAAAGGCAATCTCAAAGCCCGGATGTTCCTTGAGCATATAATGCAGCGCATTCTCATCTATTCCTCGGTCACGAATAATAGAGATGCTGTAATGAGGCAGTTCAAGACCATATGTCTTTCGAATATATCGTTTGATGAGCACCCCGATCGGCGTTCCCGCCCTAGCCAAACTGCAAAGAACCGTTTGGAAGCCTCGCTTTTTCACAATCTGTTCTGCTACCACAGCTACTGCTTCTGCTACCTTTTCCTTACTTTCTTTCAGAGATTGATAGAATAAATCCATATAAGATTCCGTTGGTTTATACTCAATCGGCAGCATTTCTGAATAATGCGCACCGCTCTGAATCGAACGCTCCCGCTCTTCTGTACTTTTCTCCATCTCAATGGATGATAAATCTTTGAGTAAGAAGGTTACATCCTGCTCTGGATAGCTTCCCATCTTTGTATACACATTAGCCATTCACCTTCACCTCGTCTGATAAAGTCACAATATGCACATGCTTCACATGCCGCTCGGCAAATAAGTGAACAAGCGGACGCAATGCCTCCTGAGAGACCTTTTTCTCAAAAAAGAGAAATACATCATCGTATTGATCTTTTGGTATGTTGTACACGTAGTGCTGAATTCGGGCATCCTCTGGACTCACAAAGGTAAACCCATTTTGAACAGCGTATCCATCCTTTTCAACAGGGTGAATTGGGCTTCTCGTCGTTGAATGAAAGAGAACGCCTTCTCCCATATGTGCAGCCAGTCTCATTGGCACATACATCAGCTCACCTGTTCCTAAACAAAGTGTCTGCTTTCCTTTACGTTCCTTCTTCAGTTTCAGCCCAGCCTCTGCAGCTGCTTGGTCGATGGCTGCCGTATCTGCTGCGTTTAAACCAAAACGGCCCGTTTCATGTATATATGGCGAATGACCCGCCGAATTTGCTGCATGAGAAAGTGCATACGGCTCGTGCTTAAAGAAAGATTGAAGAGAGTGAACAGAGAGACTTGGCAGATCCTTTTGCTCAGCAATCTCATACGAATAAGCTGGCTCATCCAGCGTTTTGCCCCGAAAGACCATTTGCCCTTTTAATAAAGACAATGATGTGATGTGAATACCAAGCTCCTCTTCAAGCTCACACATGGCTTTCTCGTGCTCCTCAGTCCGCCAGTCCAAAATAGAAAGAATCGTGTAAGAATGCCGCGGATGCTTTGCATGAAGGTCCCGAATGATATTGATATTCGTACGGCCTGTCGTGACTTCATCATCTACTAGCACGATGGGACGGTCTGTGCGAAGTAATGCTTCGTCTGCATAACAAAGCTGATCCGTTGCATGCGAATGCTCTTCTTCAAATACCAATGAAGGATCAAGGTCCAGCAGCTGTTCACGTGTCGTATGGATGTAAGATGCTCCTTCTATTACGTCATACACACCATGACCCAGTGCTGTTGCTGTTTCTGCAAAGCCGATCACGATCGGCTGTTTTCCTGATGAAAGCTTCTCTTTTTTGAGTGCTTCGTAGGCTTTAGTTAATGCCGTGTGGTCATCCGTCTTGAGTGCTTCTACTAAAAGGTCTTGATGCGGAGACGTCTTGCCTGTTTGCTCTTGTGCATACGCCATGGCTAAAAGACCCGAGACAAGAAGCGGTTTTACTGGATGAACAGGAATATGCTTACCGAGCACCTTACTAACGAATAAAAAGGCTCTTTTTTTGTTCACTCTTGCTGCCATGTCAAAAAGATGCTCTTTTTCCAGCTGAAGCGCACCTTTTTTGAGATCAAGCTCAACTTCCATATGTTCCAAGATGCTCAGCGTATGCGGCTTGTGCTTCTGTGAGTATGTCGATATAGCTTCTATTTTCATGAAACACCCCGTAAATATCTGACTTAATTAAAATGTGCTCTGCCCACCGGTAATGCGGCTTCGTTTCATTCATTTTATTAGAGAAGGTACTCTTCATTACGCCAACTGTACCGTCTGCATGTTCAAGAATGCTTAATGCATCCATATACTCTTCCTTCGTCACAACATACATACTTTGCACCGGCTTAAGATGTGTTGGATGAATGACCGTCTTTCCATGAATGCCGTTAGCCACATCGAGTTTTGTCTCCTTGAGTAAACCTTGTACGTCATCAAATTCAGATAAAGACGGTTCACCGCTCCTATGAGAAAGCGCACGGATGAATGGCTTTTGTTCCTTTCGAGCAGGGCCAAAATGCTCCCACACAGCCCCAGAAATTACAAAGGAACGCCCAAAATAATTGATGATATCTGTGATTAAATCTGCAATCAATTTGATCTCATAGATGGTCGTGTCACGATCACGGCGAATACCGTACAAACCGCAAAGATCCGTTGCCCCAATGCGAATATTCAAAATATATTCTTCATCATTCAGCAAGATCTGCTTTAACTCAGACAACACCGTATATCTTGTTTCTTTTTCTAATAAATCGGGTGTTTCCAAAATGGGCATCCCATAAAGTGTTGTCCGCGTTTGGGACGATGCCTGTTTCAGACTGTCCAAATAATCCTTCGCATTATGAACTGAACACTTCGGGAACACAAAACCGGTAAGTAATTGAAGAGAGGAACCGAGCAAGTCTGCCATTTTAAGCAGCTGTTTCGGCGAACGAACTCGAATAAATAAAAGAGGCAATTGTTCAGCCGTTTCAGGAGCATGCGTTACTTTCTCTTTGAGACTGGCCAATTGTGTCACTAGATTCTGTTCGGCCATGTCCACTTCTTGATCACCGATGGCATCCTCCAAGCAAAATACAACAGAGCAAAGCGCTTCATATTTCTGCGACAGCAGCATATCTGCTATATCTTGTCTTGTCGCAGGCATATACAAAGTAGCACCTAATGCATGCGCAAGTACATGCCTCGGTGTCAGTGAATGCATCGCCCCTGGCCGCTTGAAAAAAAGATCGTGCTGCCTCGCCTCTGATAAAAATCGAAAATACCGCATGCTGTGCCACCTCCTGTTGTTTAGAGAAAATAAATGACCTGATGATTCAAAAAAGGATGGAGCCGCTAGTCAACTCCATTCCTTTTTGATCGTCCTATTCTTCTTTTGAAGCCGCAGCTTCGTTTGTCACATCTTGATGTTTCTTCTTATTGATTTTATGAACAATAAACGTCCCGATAAATGCTAGGATAATAATTGCAAAGAATGCGACATGCGGAATTTCAATATGAGCAGCACTTAAGCCCATTTTGATGGCAATAATTCCAATGAGAATAAACGCTGTATTCTCAAGCTCTGGAATACGGTCAATGAGGACAAGGAATAACTGTGCCACTGTACGCATCATGAGAATTCCAAGCATTCCGCCTAATAGCAGAATCCATACTTCCTCAGATACAGCGAATGCCGCAAGAATACTGTCCACCGAGAAGGCAAGGTCCATAATTTCCACAGAAATAACAGTTGCCCAAAACACGCCAAATACACGAACCATCCAGCCTTCTTTTTTCAATTCCTTCGCTTCGTCATCGCCGTCACCTAACCAGAAGTGCTTAATGACAAGCCATGCTAAATATGCAGCTCCGAGGACCTTAATCCACCAGAACTTAATAAGCAGCATCCCTACGCCAATGAATAGAAAACGGAAGAAATAAGCGCCAATTAATCCGTAGGTTAATGCCTTTTTACGCTGCTTTTCTGGTAAATGTTTCACCATGACAGCTAATACAAGCGCGTTATCTGCTGATAACAATCCTTCAAGCACAACAAGGGTCCCAATAAGCCCCCAAGAGACAGGGTTTGTTAATACCTCTGCCCACATATGCCAATCAAAAAACGAGGCATACGTGTCCAACATATGTTTCAAAATATCCAACTGGTTTTCCTCCTATAAGTGTAGAAGCATCAGCAGGCTTTCGCCTGCTGTTATTCTTGACCGCTGTTTCTTTCTCACTTTGGAAAAGGCCCTCATATGAGTCATTGGCAGCGCCACTTGAATCGATTTGTTTCTATCGTTTACACTTCTAACCCATAATTTTGACAAAGAGCTGCAAGTCCGCCAGAGAATCCGCTTCCGATGGCGTTAAACTTCCAATCGCTTCCGTGGCGGTACAACTCACATACCACAACAGCTGTTTCAATTGAGAAGTCTTCCCCTAAATCAAAGCGAATCAATTCTTCCCCGCCCTCTTCATTTACAACACGAACAAACGCATTAGAGACTTGTCCAAAATTCTGGCTGCGCGTCTCTGCATCATGAATCGTAACTGTAATTCCGATACGATCAATGTTAGCAGGAATTTTTGAGAAATCAACGAGAATTTGCTCATCATCTCCATCTCCTTCGCCCGTCCGGTTATCACCTGTATGAGTGACACTGCCGCTTGGGTGCTGAAGGTTATTATAGAAGACAAAATCTGTGTCTTGCTGACAACGATTGTTTGCATCGACTAAGAAAGCCGAAGCGTCCAAATCAAATTCGGCTCCACCAGAATATTTATTCGTATCCCAGCCAAGACCGATCATCACTTTCGTCAGCCCTGGGTTGGTTTTTGTTAAATCGACACGTTGTCCTTTTGAAAGCTGAATCGCCATATTCGTACCTCTCCTGTCTTTGAAAATATGAAACTAGCCGTTACCCGATATCTAAACCGAAGTCCGTTGCAATGCGGGCAAGTCCGCCTTGATAGCCCGATCCGACAGCTGAGAATTTCCATTCCCCGCCATGACGGTATAATTCACCTACAATAATCGCTGTCTCGATGGAGAAGTCCTCTGCCAAATCGTAGCGAATGAGTTCTTCATTTGATGCCGCATTTAAAATACGCACATATGCGTTCGTTACTTGTCCGAAATTTTGACTGCGCGCTTCCGCATCATGAATCGTAATGACAAATGAAATCTTCTCAATACTCGCTGGTACAGCTGATAAGTCGATATTGACTTGCTCGTCATCTCCGTCTCCTTCACCAGTGCGGTTATCGCCTGTATGTACGACACTGCCGCCACCGCCAGTTGTTTGATTGTAAAAGACAAAATCCGATGGAGAGCTTGCCTTACCTGCTGCATCTAAAAGAAATACACTTGCGTCTAGATCAAAGTCATGTCCGCCGTCATACTTATTGACGTCCCAGCCAAGACCGACGACCACTTTTGTTAAACCTGGATTCGTTTTTGTTAAATCAATTTTTTGACCTTTCGCTAAAGAAATTCCCACTAGGAATCTCTCCCTTCTGATTAAATATAGTTTCTCGTAATATCGGCAAGCTTCGCATCATTTGTACCGTTTCCAACAGCCGCAAACTTCCAATCATTCTCATGACGATAAAGCTCTCCAACGATTAACGATGTTTTCCCTGCATACTCATCTTTTAAATTATATTTCACTAATTCTTGATTGTTTGAACGATCCACGATGCGAATGTACGCATTTTGAATCATACCAAAATGTTGATTTCTTCTTAGTGCATCATAGATGTTCACAACAAACACCAATTTATTCACATTGCCTGGCACCTTGCTCAAGTTGACGAGGACTTGTTCATCATCTCCGTCTCCTTCACCAGTTAGGTTGTCACCTGTATGCTCGACACTGCCGCATTTGCTTTTCAAGTTGCCAAAATAAATCAAATCTTTATTTTCCGTAAACTTATCATTTTTCAGCATGAGAACTGAAGCATCACAATCAACATCAGCGCCGCCTCCGCCGCCAAACAGCTTTCCTAAAAATCCGCCGCCTTGTGATACAGGGTCCCAGCCAAGTCCAACAAGAATATTCGTTAGCCCTGCTTTGCCTTTTGTTAAATCAATACGTTGACCTTTTTCTAATGTAATCGCCAAATCAATCACTCCTCCAGCATAATAAAAATCTATTTATTAAGCGATGGACCCTATTAAAATTATCATACATGAAAATTCGACAAAATTCATGATATGACATTGGAGCCTCTTACTCTTTTTTCTATTTACTAGTATATACGATCTATGTTCAAGATAGGTTTCAAACAGATGATATTTTTTTAACGAAAGATCCATGTTGAAAATGGTTCATGTCGTAAATGAAGTGTTTCATGTGAAACATTGTCGAATGTTCCCGGTAAGCAGCTCTAGCTGAATGAACGAAGTGTAGGCATCATTTCACGTTGGTTTTATATGTTGATATAGAAAATATAAAAGCTTGCGATCGAGAGATAAACCCTTTCGTTTCCTTCTATTCATGGATTTCTTTATACTTGAGATGAAGAACATTGACCGTGTCGATGAAAGGATGTTGATGATGCCATCACTTCACATATTAGATCAAGTCGCTATTCCTAAAGGTCAGACAGCCCAAGAGACATTGATTCACACAACGCAGCTGGCTCAGCTTGCGGAAACTCTTGGGTATGAGCGTTATTGGTTTGCTGAACACCACAGCACAAGAGGGCTCGCTAGTACAGCACCTGAAATATTAATGGCTCATATTGCCGCTCATACATCAACCTTACGTACCGGGTCTGGCGGCATTTTACTTCCGCAGTACAGCCCTTTTAAAGTAGCAGAGGTCACGCGGCAGCTTGAGGCCCTTTATCCTGGACGAATTGAAATCGGTGTCGGCAAATCTCCGGGCGGGATTGAAAGGACGAGACTGGCTTTGACGGACGGCGTGCATAAAGACCTGTCTCAGTTTGACCGCCAGCTGAAGGATCTTCTATTTTACTTATCAGACAGCCTGCCTTCTGGGCACCCGCATGCAGGAGTCAAAGCTTCTCCGCTTGTTGATGCTCATCCGCCGGTTTGGCTGCTTGGGCTAGGAGAAAATAGTGCCATGCAGGCGGCGGAGCTTGGGATCAACTATATTTTTGGTCATTTTATCCACCCTGCACGCGGCAAGCAAGCATTTGAGACGTACCGGTCTCACTTTTCTCCATCTGTCTTTTCCGGGCAGCCGCACGCTATGTTTGCTGTTTTTGTCATCTGTGGTGAAACAGATGAAGAGGCCGACCAGATCGCCAGCAGTACAGATTTATGGCTGCTGCGTGTTGAAAAAGGACTGGACAGCCGCGTACCTTCTATAGAAGAAGCCAGTTCCTATCACTACACCACGCAGGAAAAGAAAAAAGTGTTACAAAACCGCCAGCGGATGATTGTTGGCTCAAAGGCAACGGTGAAAGACCAATTACTTAGCTTGATGGACCGCTATCAAACGGATGACATCATGATTCTAAACAATTCCTTTGATCCGATCGAAAAACAGCGCTCCTTCAAACGAATCGCAGAATTATTTTGAAGCCAATCCCCTTGGCTTCTTTTTATCATTGTCATAGAAAATGGGAAATGTAACATCAAGATGTCAAAATCCTTCCGTCTGTCATCTGATCGCAAATGTGTCTTCTAATCGTTAGCGAACTGTAAACGCATAAGGGGTGTACCTTTTATATAGTAGAGGTACATATTCAAAGAATCGTTTACGACGCTAGAAGGAAGGAGATGACAGGCCATGAAAAAGAGACTCGATTGGGTCGATGCGGCTAAAGGAATCGGCATTCTGCTCGTGGTCATGGCGCATGTGCCCATTCCAGATTCTTTAAAGCAATTCATTTACTCTTTTCATATGCCGCTTTTCTTTTTACTATCAGGCATGATGTTTCGATCATCCTCACACCCTGCTCTGTCATTTATTCAGAAGAAAACCAAGAGCTTACTCTTACCCTATCTCTATTTCTCCATCATTACGTATGTTTTCTGGTTCTCCGTTACTCGTTTTTTTGCCTTTAAGGGACAAACGGATATTGACCCTTTCGTTCCGTTTACAGGTATTTTTATATCCAATGCAGATGAAGCTAGACTCACGCATAACCCAGCCATCTGGTTTTTAACGACGCTCTTTTTAGTGGAAATTATATTTTTCTTTATGCACCGTCTGACAAAAGGGAAACCTGCTGTCCTGATCTTACTGACCGTTTTTTGCGGAGGTGCTGGATATGTCTCTACATTGCTTTTAGACCAAAGTCTTCCTTGGAATGCCAATGTCGCCTTGACGGCTGTTGTGTTTTATTCAATTGGATTTTTGGCAAAGCAATGGTTTGTGGAATTAAAAACAGATCCAACCCTTCTTCTATGTACAGGTCTGCTTGTACTGACGGCTTACATGCAAAGCTTGAATTCACGGATCGATATGCGCGTTAACGACTATGGCGATCTCTTTCTTTTCTATGCATGTGCACTGCTCGGTTCAGCTGCCGTGATTTATTTAAGCTTTAAATTCAAAACGTCCCCAATTTTGACGTATCTCGGACGAAATTCTATTGTTATTCTTGTCTTGCAGTTTGCCGGCATCGATATCATGAAAGCATTTGTTTATTATGGACTTGGTATCAATATTGCGGATACAGCGCAGCTCTCTTGGACACTCTTTTATACAATCGGGACTTTGCTGCTTATGGTGCCGTGTATCTCCTTCCTGAGCAAGTATCCGATGCTGCTCGGCAAACCAGCCAAAACAGCACACCGCTACGAACAAAAAACATCCGCCGGCTGATCGGGCGGATGCTTTTTGTATTAATCATTGATTTGAGAAGGATAAAGCGTCATTCCTCCATCCACAAATAAGGTGGTGCCTGTGATATACGAAGCTTCCTTAGATACGAGGAATGCAGCGGCGGACCCAATCTCCTTCGGTTCGCCAAAGGCTCTCATCGGAATCTTTTCAAGCTGCTTTTGTTTTTTCTGTTCATCCTGCAAATCATCATTCGATTCGGTTCCCATTGTACCTGGTGCAATCGCATTGATCCGAATCCCTGCTTCCGCATAATCAAGAGCCAGCGTCTTCGTCATCATATTCATTCCACCTTTGGAAGTGGAATAGTGAACATTGAACGGGCGCGGTATTTCCTGATGGACACTGGATATATTTAAAATGGACCCTTTGATGTCATGCTCCATCATATAGGCGATCGCAGCCTTTGCTCCTAAAAAGGCGCCTGTGATATTGACATCAATGACTTTTTGCCATTGTTCAAGCGTCATCTCATGCGGCATCGCTTCTTCGCCATTAAAGCCTGAATTATTAACGAACACATCTACTGTACCGAAATGCTCCAGTGCTGTATCCATGATGGCTTGAATTCCTTCCTCTTTGGAGACATCTGCGTGTACTTTCACCGCTTGACCTCCGCGCTGCTGAATAGCTTGTACCGTTTCTTCAGCACCCTCTTCATCGCCTTTATAGTTCACAACCACATTCATTTGCTCTAGTCCAAATCGTAATGCGATGGCTTGTCCGATTCCTTTTGAAGAACCTGTGACAATGGCTGTTTTTCCTTTTAAATCTTGATACATCTTCATTTCCCCCAATCACGTGCTTCATCTTGTTGATACACAATGGTTACCCATTTTGAAAAAAAGAAAAACACAACCCTCTGCAATCGTTGACTAAGAGGATTGTGCTGTTCATCAAGCTAAAAGGTGTTATAGACATTTTCACATGTTTCACCGGTTGGCTGATAAAAGCAATGCGACTTATACCTTGCCACAAACGGCTGATTGTACCAAGTCGGTGGACAATTTCCAGGCGGTTTAAAATACCAAAGGCTGAATTTTGCCGGCCAAAATCGTTCTCCGTTAATATTCCTCCGCGCTAGTGCTTTTTCCGTTTCTCGTGCTCGCTGATAAAAATAACCATGCGTGACCGCTTCAAATGCATGCTCCTGATAAATCATTTGTGGAATCGTACGCAGCCCTTTAAAGTCAGAGCAGTTGGCACGCAACCGGTTGATGCCTACATTTCCTACGAGCAGCATCCCTTGCTTCCCTTCACCTTCTGCCTCCGCTCTCAGCAGTCTGGCCATTAGATCAATATCAGAGCTTGTCGCTCTTACCACTGCCATACATCCACCTCCATTTCGTTTCTCTTTTATTTTATGTGGTCTTTCTGTCTAGATGACTGCCATTTTGACGGGAAAAGACACATTCAGTGTCGAGAGCCTGTCTAAACACCTCAACATTTTGCTGGACATGTGTCTCTCTGCCAACAACACACAAACCAAGTGATCATACACATAACAGGAAAAAATATTCATTACTATAGACTCATTTACAAGTGATAAAAATCCTTCTAATTGCTACACCTTCGTCAAAAACAGTCATTTGAACCTATTCAATAATCCGACTCAAAACCTTAAAATATAAAATGTTGAGTTTTTACAGGAGATATCAAATAATAAATTACAAGTTTCTCCTCTCAACTTAGTGTCATTTTTACTACTTGAAGCTGTGCGACCTTTGAAACGCACTGAAGTATTGACAGTACTTTCGCTTCATTCTACAGTAAAAAACATACAGTATTTTTCTTTTTGTGCAAAAAGAACGATATGAACTAAAGCTTTCCAATGAAATTCATCATAAACCCGAGGAGGAAAACACGTCATGTTTAAAAAGAAATTATCCCTGTTTCTTCTGATCTTGTGTGTCACTGTTGTCGCTGCTGCTTGTAGTGGTGGAAAAGAAAAGTCAGCTGCAAAGGAAAAAGATACAAAATCCCTTGATGCAGCAGAGGTAAAGGTAGAAAGTGCTGAATACACATTACCACCTCAATACGATACATCTGTACAGGATGATCAGTATGTATTAAAAGTGAACGTATCTGTAAAAAATATCAGCAAAGAGCCTCTCAATGTTGATAAAAGCAACTTTACGCTTTACCAAGATGACGCACAGGTGTCTACGATTTCTCCAGATGACTACAACGAAGTATTATCTTCAAGCTCTCTAAATGCAGACAAAGTATCAAAAGGCGGTCTTTTCTTTGTTGTTGATAAAGACAAAGACTATCAGCTTGTATACACAGAGCCAGGCACTGGTTCTAAAAAAGATGACAAAACACTAGAGTTTGATATTAAAGGGAAAGACTTAATGAAAAAAGCAGATACACTTCAAGCATCTGCAAAAGCCCTTTCTTCTTATATTGATGTGATGATTTTTGGTAAGAATAACGACGAGTTCGAAAAACTAACAGGTGATAACAAATCAACCGTTGTCAACGAATTTAATAAATCATTCAAACAAGGCTACATCACGTCATCAGGTATTTCTTCTAGTTCAGCGAAAGATGAAAACCTTGATAAGCTGCTAAAAGCTGTGAAAGAAACATTAGCTGAAAAATCAAAAGTTTCAACAAAAACAAAATCAATCAGCGGTGATAAAGCCGTCGTGACTGTGACTCTCACACCAATTGACGCAAGCCCGCTTGTTGATCGTTTAAAAGAAAAAGCGACTGAGTTCTACAGCAAAAACCGCACAGCCTCTTATGATGAAGCACAAAAATATTTACTCTCAATCTACCCAGAAGAGTTCAAAAAATTAGGACCTTCATCTTCTGAAGAAACAGTAGAAGTCAACATGAAGAAAAATGACATCGACCAATGGAAACTTGATTTGAACGATTACAAAACAAGCTCATTAGTTGAAAAGTTCATCAAGAACTAATGAAAAACCCCCGATGCCGGGGGTTTTTTGTTTGATCCCTATATTTAGTTCCGAATTGCAGCCAAGAAAGTAAGATACGGTCTATTATGAAGGATTTTCTTTTACAGCTTCATACTCTTTTATCACCTCAACCGGATCAACCGCATCCTCCTCTTGTGCGTATTCCTCTACATAAGGGTCCATTAATTTCTCAAACTTTTGCTCATCATCTACTAAAGCAACATACGTTTCATATCCTTCAAAATCAGATGGATATAAATGTGCAACGGAACTACCCGTTTCTAATGCCTCATCTATCGCTTTTCTTAATTCCAATAACCCTTTCCTGTTTCCCAAAATAAACGCTTCAAAATGGTGTGTTTGTTGAGCATATATATTACATAACTCTAGCACATCATCATCATCTGTTTGATAAGACATACACCAATCACCTCTTTAATTAAATTAGGATCATAATGTCATTTCGCCTTCTATTATGCCATTTCTTTTGTCCGATCGTGAACCTCTTTTATATGAATCTCTGGATATAAAAAAACTTGCAGAAAAAATCTACAAGTTTTTAGCTTTTTTATTTCGCAAGCATTCACTTTTCTTTCATAAACAAACTTCTCACGCTGCCAAACATCAATTACTTACATAGTACGTGAATATTAAGAATGGGATAGCAAAGTAATACGTATCTAGCTGCGTAGCTCCTGCTCTCATGGTATTATTATCACTGGCATCCCTATAAAAGAACTCCAAAAGCTCATTCATTCTACGGAGGTCCTGTTAAATAATTAATAGAGGTGAATCATGTATAATTACGAAAAGCTATATAAACAGTATTTATATAAAAAAGATCAATTGATTTTTACTAAAGAACGAGTTGCTGAGATGATAACGTCTAAATTTAAAGCTAGAGAATTTTCAAAAACAAAAATTTTAGATTTAGTAAATGATGATCACTTTGAGTATAATAAGATATATAAATGTTTTGTCATAGATGATCCAAGTATATTGATTCAATTGTTTTCAAATGAGGAAAAAAAGAATCATCGTGAAGAAATACTTGATAATCGTGAACATCCCTTAAACCCCAAGAGAGTCAAAGAATGGGAGTATAATCACTTATTGCTTGATGAACAAGAAGGTAGAAGAATTGATATCATTTTAGAAAGTAAAGATGGATTATATATTTCAGAATCTCAAGTAAGAGCTAGCTGCGAAAAGCTTGATAGGTATTTAAATGCTTTAATTGTAGGTGCAATTATTGAAAATGAGTTAGAAGAATATCCAGTTGATATTCATAACGAGTATTTTCAATTTTATTTAGAGAACTTGGATCAATTCGGTTTCTTAAACTAAAACATACGGTGATCGGCATTCACTTGAAAACGCCCTCTATCATAGAGGGCGTTTCTTTATTTTGCAAGCATCCACTTTTCTTTCATAAACAAGCTTCTCACGATGACAAACAAGATGACGACTGCGAGGGCTGAGGAGCCGAGTGTCAGAGTGATGGACATCGGATCGATGATGCCAAACATCAATTGCTTACACAATGCATGAATATTAAGGAATGGGACAGCAAAGTAGTACGTATCTAGCTGCGTAGCACCTGCTCTCATGGTAAAGAACATTGGGATCACACCTAATGTAATGATCATGGACATGTACGATTGCGCTTCTTTCACTGAGCTTGAAACGACACTGAGCAGCAGTTCAATCATCGATACCATGAATGAGAAGATGATAAGCGCCGCAAACATGACGGCGATAATGCTCCACATTTGATCACCAAAGTTCAGTGCTTGTTTTAGCTTTTCTGTAAAGAGCAGCGTGGATAAAAGCAGCATGCCGATCGCCACAATTCCACTTAAAATCCCGAACATGGAGACAGCAAGCCATTTTCCTATGAGAATATGAAGTCTGCTGGCAGGTGTCAGGAACAACGCTTCAATGGATTTCCGGTCTTTTTCACCCGCTACAATATCAAGCGCAGCTGGCAAAGCTCCTGAGATAACGGAGGTCACCAAAATCATCGGAAGGAGAATCGACAAAAGCATAGCGGTCATTCCATTTTCCCCTTCATCGCCTTCTTCTACATCAACGGCCTGCACCTGAAATGGATGAATAACAGATGTATTGATTTGATCAGCGGCTAAACGCTTTTCTACGATTTGGTTTTGATACTGCTCCAGTAAGGATTGCAGCATTTGAACCGCGATGACCGAATCATCATCTGTTGTGTACCCATGAATTTTAATCGCAAATGATTTTTGATGCTGAAGCATGTCGTCAGCCTCTTTCGGCATTTCCAGGTAAGCATTCGCCTTCCCTTCTTTGACAGCTTGCTGCGGGTCATCAAATGTTTCAAGCGTGAGGTTTTTGACCTCTTTGATCATTTGATTCATTTCAGTTGGAAGCTTTTCATTGATTGCGACCGTATAGGTTTCATCCCCTGGATCTGCAATCATGCTTTCATAAAAGAACACCAGTCCAAGCATCGTCAAAAGAGGAATCAGCACTGTTAAGAGTAAGGTTTTTCGGTCCCTTAGCGCATCTGTCATTTCTTTTAAAAATACGGTTTTCCACATTATGAAATCCCCCTAGCGAGCTTCGACATAAAGATATAGTTCAAGTCATCACTTTGTTCCTGTGTATATAATTCTGGAAGTGTTCCTTTGTACACAAGCTCTCCTTGATGAATCATCATGACACTGTCACAAAGCTGGCTGACTTCTTCCATGATGTGGCTTGAAAAAAGGATGGTTTTATTTTGCTGCTTGAGCTGATGAATAAAGTCTCTGAAAATATTACTTGATGTGATATCCAAGCCTGTTGTCGGCTCATCAAATAAGATAATGTCAGGATCATGAATCAAGGTTCTGGCAATTGCCACCTTTTGTTTCATTCCTCTTGAGAATCCTTTCACCTTGCGATCCATATATTGTCTCATCCCAAAACGCTTTGCCAGATCCTCTATTCTTGCTTTGATTTCATGCTGATCTAAGCCATATAATTTGCCAAAGTATTCAAGATTTTCTCGTGCCGTCAAACGATCGTAAAGCCCCGTCTCACCGCCAAACAAAACACCAATTCGCTTTTTCACTTCAGTTGCTTCTTTCACCGTATCAAAGCCTGCGACAGTGACTGTTCCGTGCGTAGGCTCTAATAATGTGGCTACGGCGCGCAATAATGTGGTTTTTCCTGCACCATTTTCTCCTAAGATGCCAACGACTTCCCCTTCCTTCACAGAGAACGTCATGTGTTTCATTGCTTTCACGACTTTTTTCTTATCTTTAAACCAGCAGCTGCAATCGCTGAGAGTAATCATTTGGTTCGCCCCTTTCAACTTTCTAAGTCTATGATAGAAAAAATAACGCTTCCCTGACATAAAAATGTCGCGAAACGTCCTTTTTCTGTCTTGAAATGATCTATTTTAAAAAAACAAATGGTAAAATAGACAAATAATAAGAAGAGTCACAGGTGATTTTTATGATAAAAGTAGGTCTCGTTGATGATTACCGAGTAGATTTAGAAAAACTGCATGCCATTGTGGGCAGAATGGAGGCTGTGGACATTGTCTTTGTCACGCAGTCAGCAGAGGATGCATACGAGAAGGTCAAACAGGGAGACATTGACCTGTTGTTCGCAGACATTGAAATGCCCGGAATGTCCGGTTATGAATTAGCGGATCTCATTCACTCTCACGCACTGAATGTCGATGTTGTATTTGTGACAGGAAACAGCGGATATGCGGTCCATGCGTTTGATTTAAATGTTCATGATTATATTATGAAGCCCTATCAAGCCGATCGAATTGCCAAATCCTTAGATCGCTATCTGTCCACCAAGCAGGAGAAAAGCATTCATGGACGGCTTCTCATTAAGCAGCAGTCAGATATTCATGTGCTGCAAAAGAAGGATGTCATTTTTGTTGAGCGAACAGGACGGTCAACCACCATTGTCACAACAACAGGAGATATCCAGACATATCAGACATTAAACGAGTTAAAAGGCGATCTGGCTGAAAGAGATTTTATCCGCTCCCACCGATCGTTTATCATCAATATTCATTACATTAAGAACTTCTCGGCGTATGCCAAAAATTCGTTTATCGTGTCTTTTGAAGGTACGGATAAAAAAGCCATGATGACCAAGCAGCAATTAGAATACTTTAAGAAATACTATTTTTAAGGAGAACGAACGTGAACGCTTTCTATCTTGGATTCCGCATGTATGCTCTCATATGGCTAGGTCTTGCATTTCATGCAGCTGTTGAAGCTTTTCTGCCGCTATCATCTGGGGTGCTGTGGCTCCTCACCTTTTGTGTGATTTGTCTTTATACATTCTTCATGTACAAAAGGTTTTTGTCTCATGTGAGTGGTTATGTGATGCTGGGCGCTTTTGTGCTCTTCACCTGTGCAGGTCTTTCCCTTTTTCTGACGCAAGGAAATGGGCTGAGCTCTCTTTTGGCTTTTATAATCATCATGACAGCAGATATCCTTTCATTGAAGATGATGCAGACGGAGAGACGGTTAAATGGACGGCTTCAAGAGCTGATCAACGCAGAATCAAGAACCAATGAATTGCTGCTTGAGCTGCGCAGTAAACATCATGAAACAGCTAGACATTTAAATGCCTTTTCCGCGTCGAACGACGAACATGAGATCAAGGATTTGATTCAGCAATACGTGAAACATTTCCCATGGATTAAAGGAGAAAATGCTTATTTGGCCTCAACCCTGCACTCCTTTTTTGAGCGGGCTGAAAAAGAGGACATTGCCCTTTCACTAGACCTTCAAGCACCTTTTTCATCGCTTCCGTTTTCTAAGGCGGATCAGGTTAGTTTTACTGGCAACCTGCTTGATAATGCCCTAGATGCGGCGATTGAAGCGAAGCAAGCCGGGAACGAGGGAAGCATCTCAATCACGACCTCTATTCGGAGCGGGCTCTTTTTAATCCATTGTGAGAACAGCACAAAAGGAATGGAAAAACACGTGTTAGACCATTTGTTCAAAACCTATGGGCGCTCGACAAAAGGCGGCGATCATCAAGGAATGGGGACGTATATCATTCATCAGCTTGTTGAAAAGGCAGACGGTAAACTTGATTTCACTTACCGTTCTCCAAATTTGCGGCTCGTCATCAAAATTCCCCTTACGATGTCATAAAAAAAAGGTGCAGCTGAGCACCTTTTTTATGTTAAGAGAAAATGTGGTCAATTTGATTGATTTCCTCTTTTGTTAATTGAACATCGTTTGTTTTTAGGTTTTGCAGAACTTGCTCAGCTCGTTTTGCACCTGGAATGATGGCGTCGATGCCGTCCTGCGCTAAAAGCCAAGCCAGTGCGACGTGTGCCGTTTCAGCGTTCTTTGATTGTGCAATTGCCTTCAGCTTGTCTACTTTTTCGAGGTTTTGCAGGAACGCCTCGCCTTGGAAAAGCGGGTCTTTTGCTCGAATATCATCAAATGTCGCATCCTTCGTAAATTTCCCAGTCAACAGGCCTGACGCCAACGGGAAATAAGGAATAAAGGAAATACGATGCTCGACACAGTATGGGAGAAGATCCTGCTCTGCCTCACGTTTCAGCAGAGAATACTCCGACTGAAGCACGTCTAAGTAGCCATCTCGATTAAAGGCTTGAAGCTGTTCAAAATCAAGGTTTGATGCACCAATTGCCCTGATTTTTCCTTCATCCTTCAATTCCTTTAATGTGCCTGCTACTTCTTCCAGCGGCGTCCGGCCGTCCGGGAAATGCATATAGTATAAATCAATATAATCTGTTTGCAGTCGTTTCAGGCTATTTTCGACCTGCTCTCTTAAAAAGTCCCGGCTGTTATCCAGTTCAATTTGTCCGTTTACTTCTTTATGAGCCCCCTTTGTCGCAAGGACAAGGTTTTCTCTGCCGCCTCTTTTGGCAATGATCTCACCGATCAATTCCTCTGAACGGCCCAGCCCATAAATAAAAGCAGAATCTAAGAAATTGACACCTTGATCAAGAGCCGTCTCCACAAGCTCTCGTCCGGCATCTTCACTCAGGTTCGGGAACAAATTATGTCCACCTACCGCATTCGTACCAAGCCCTATCGGATTCACCTGTAAATCAGTTCGTCCAAGCGTTACCTTTTTCAAAAGCTCATCTCCCTTATCTGCTTAATCATCCTTATTTTCCCATGAATCCTTTTCAACATTCAAGTATCCTGCTCTCTGAAAATTAACATAGCAGGTAGATGCTGAAAAAATGAAGGGACGTATAGTCATCTCTCTAAAAGCATTAACACCTTCACTTCAAGATTTTTACCTAAAAAACATTTAAAACCCATGATAAATCTATAAATTAATTCTTATTAACTAGTATATTAGACTTACAAAATTCCTTTTATTAAAGATGTTTGTGTAAATTTCTTTCAAAGATAGGGATTAAAACCTATTCCTCATCATGATTGAATTTCGATAGAATGAATAGTGCAAATCGTCATAAGGAGATTTTCCCCTTTAACACCCGAATATACCATTCTATCTGTTTCTTTTTTCATAGTCAGATAGCGGGAATGAAATGACGAAAGAAAAGCAAAGGAGCATCAACTGTGAATCTAAAAAAAATAAGTGCACTCCTCATGATTTCATTCGTGATGGTCATCTCTGCAGCCTGCCAGAGCTCAGCCAAATCAAGCAACGCTGATCAAAAATCAACAAAAACAGCAGAGGTAAAAGTCAATAGCTACGAATATACGTTACCAGAAGACTCAACAACTACGCTAAGAGACAATGAATTGGTTTTAAAAGTCAACTTGACGATCACAAACAAAGGTGACAAAGCCCTTTCATTATATAACTCTGACTTCTCCCTTTATCAGGACGATGCCAAAGTATCTGATTTAAAATTTTACGGCAGTAAAGACCGCCTTGACCTCGGTTCATTGAACAAAGGCAAATCACAATCAGGTGCTCTTTATTTCCTAGTAGACAAAGGGAAAAAATATCAGTTCGTGTACCAAGACAGCATCAAGAAAAACAGTGATTCGATCGAAATCAACCTAGATGGAAACAAAATACTGGATACAGCGAAAAAGCTGGATAACCCTGCAAAGGCGCTATCCGCTTATACCGATATGATTGTCTTTGACAAAAAGAACGATCAATTTGCCGATTTAACAGGTGACAACCAATCGGATGTCGTCAATAAATACCACGAAATGTTTGTCAAAGACTTCAAAAGAAGTGCCGGAATGTACGGAAATGAAGTAAGTGATCGTGATATTCTGTCTATGTATAAACGCATTCAAAACACCATGAAGGATAAAGCCAAAGTAGAAACAAGTGTGAAAACCATCTCTGATGACGAGGCGAAGGTTGTCGCTCAAGTAACAGGCATTGATGCTTCTAACTTAAAAGACAAGCTAGACAAGCAAAGAGACGAGTTTTACAACGGCAAGATCCGCTCTAAAGAAGAATTGTATAAGAAAAGCTTAGACATGTACGCGTCTGAATTCGAGAAGCTTCCCCCAGTCTCCAGCCCAGCTGAATACGAAGTGAAAATGAAACGTAATGGGGATGGTCAGTGGAAAATTGACCTCAACGATTATAATACATCGCAGTACATGAGCGGTTTTATTAAAACAAGATAAGCATCAACAAAAAAGACGCTGGCCCATGAAGGTGCCGCGTCTTTTCTATTATGCTATACAGTCGCCTCTTGCTCTTCTTTCACCGCTTTTTCAATATCTTTAAAACGGCTCGATACAGTAGACGCACTAATGCCATACTTTTTCGCTATTTGCGCTTGAGAAAGCGGGGCATCGCTTGCAAGTGAATGAATGTAATATTCGATTCCCGCAGCAAATGATGCTGCTTTACGGATCACAGGTGATTTCTGATCACAATAGGCTTTCCATACAGTTAAAGCGCCATCTGTCAGGCTTTGATCACCGTGTTCCTTCATTCCGTCTTCAATCAGCTTAGCTGTTTCCAGCTGAACGTCACTTGCCCAGTCCATACGATCTGCTGATAGACCAGTATCGCCTTCTGTTTGAGCAGATGTTTCTGATTCTTCTACTTCTTGCTTCGCAAACATGCACTTCAGCACGTCAGGGAATGATTCTCTCATAAATGTACTGCGTGCCCCTCCATTTGCCTCATATGCTTCAACAAGCTGACGAACCTGAAGAAGAAGCGTATCTGTAAACTCTTTCGCAAACATCGTATATTGAATGAAAAACTCTGCTTTTTCTTCAAATTGAACAGGGAATCCAAGCACGAGACTTCCTTTTTCAGGCAAGACTGTTTGATCCGGTTTTACATCTACTTCAACCTTCTCAGCTGTCACCATATTCTCAAAGTAAAGAGACTCGTCCGTTTTTTCATTTAATAAAAGCAAAGATGGTTCCATGTTTGTCCATGATTGAACCACTTGTTTTGTTTTCGGACGGGTAATATCCTCTGCTTTCTTTGTCAGAAATTCTTGGAAGATGGTTTCTTTCTGATCCGTTAATGGACGGAAGAAAATGCCCCATACACTCAAATGGAAAACTGAAATTTGTTGCGTTTCTTTATCCATATCTGCAAGGAAAGAAAACTCATTAATGAATTGATTGATGGCTCTCTGATGCTTAGAGAAAGCATAATTCATTAAATCCTTTTGAACTTGTACAGCTTCCTTAAACACAAGCTCAGACGTTTGTTCTCCGCCTGACTTTTGACCACAGCAATGTTTATATTTTTTTCCGCTTCCGCATGGGCAGAGCGCATTTCGTTTAATTTTTCCCAAAATAAAACCTCCGACATTCTAGTCTAACCTCACTATTTTAACAAACGATTGCACAGGAGAGTTTTATTTTCAAGAAAAAAGAAAAATCAGAATGATCAGTTAAATAACAAAGATACATAAAGATCACGACAGATCATAGGAATAGCGGTCTTTTTCTGTTTATTTTCTCCAATCATTCCAACAGATTTTCTTCAGCTCATTCCCTCAAATAACTGCTTTGCTTCAAAATAAAAGATTTGAACAAACTTCTTCGTATTGACTCTGCCCGTCGATCCTGCGGATGAAGAGGTCTTCTGCATCTCTTTCATTCTTTGGCTGACATCGGTAAAGTCAAAAAACTTCGACGCATAGTGCTCAAATTTAGGATTCGAAAAATCTGTTAATCCTAGTGAAGCAAAATGATTCAAGGAATGGTGAATAGCTCGTCTAATCCGCTGCTCTGCCGCTTTCACTTCCCTCATCACTTCTACATCGGTTGCTCCATGATCCAGCTTCCTCTCCGCTGTTTTGATAAAGAGCTGCTTTAGCGGCGGGAAATTGACCTCATGAGAATTGGCTGACTGTGTTTCATGTAAGTAGATCAGGATCTCTAGTAAATCCTTAGAACCGCTCTCTCCGACAATTCCTAGTTCGGATAAGAGAAATTCCCCTGCCTCTTTCATCGTCCTTTTTTTCGCCCCAGCACCCGTCGTATCATGAGAAATTACAGGCTCTAACGGCAGCACATGGCGAAGGGAAGCTTGAATATCATATATCGATTTCTCCAGCTTAATACGCTCCATGACTTTTCGAATCACACTGACGATCTCAATTCGATTGACAGGTTTATGAATATAATATTCGATCCCTAATTCATAGGCTTCTGCCATCATCTCTTTCGCCTCTACTTGGGAAATCATCATGATTTTACCTTTGAATTCAGGGTGAATATGACGAATCGTTTGAATGCCGTCTCTAGCAGGCATTAAAAGGTCAATCAGAAGGATGTCTACTTTTTTTAGGTTCAATGAATGGGCTTCTAATCCAACTCCGTCATCGGCTTCATCTACGACTTCTCCCAAATCTTCATCCTCAATGATTTGACCTAAAATCGAGCGTATTGCACGATCATCATCTGCAATGAAAAATCGCATACACTCACCCTCTCTGTATTAAATTTTGTATAGGAAGGATTAGCTGAAAAGCTGTTCCCTTTGTTTCTCTTTGTTCGATTTTAATTTGACCGCCAAGCTCTTTAACCAGCTCTTTCACATAGGATAAGCCAATCCCAGTTGATGGTGTTCCATATGCATCAAATTTAGAAGTATAGCCTGGATCAAATACTATTTCTCTCATTTTTTCAGGAATCCCCGGGCCATCATCTTCAATCCGAATCTCTATTTTATCATGACTTCCTTTCAATACGAGTGAGATCATTCCAGTATCCTTTATGGCTTCAACCGCATTTGCCATTAAATTATTAATGAGCGATAAAAAAATGAACACATGATAATCATGCAAATGAATGCCCCTTATATCAGATATAAAGGAGATGTTTTTCCCTAGAGAGAGCGCATACTTTTCTTGAATGCGGAGTACAATTTGAACGAGTTCTTCTGCCTTCATATAGTCTTGCATATTTTCCTTAGAAATTAGCTTCGAAAGCCCAGCATATATACGCTGATTATCCTTTTTCACTTCATGGATTTCTCCTGCAAGCTTCAATAGCTCCTGACTCACTTTCTTGCCTGCTTCGTGTTCATGCAAGAGACGATAAAGCCTGTATGATTCTTGCGTAATGTGCTCTGTATGTTTTAACGTTTTCTTTAAATGAACCGTTTCTTCGTATAAATTTGAAATGACCATCATCATATGCTCATTTTGTTTCATGATTTGCTTCTCTCTTGATTGTGCCTCATATAGCTTCATCATATTAAAAAAGCTGATTACGACAAAGCTGTGAGCAAACGCAATGAGAAACATATCACTCAGCTTTGATAGCGTCATCGTCGTATCAAACACTAAAAATTGTACAAAGAGCTCAACAAAATCAGCCACTAATTCAATCATGAGACCAATGATGCCAATAAAAATAGAGCGCTGTTTAAAACGTCCCGTACGGACGGCAAAAAACAGGAAAGCATATGTAAAATAGAAGAAGAAACTTGGGAATTGCTGATAAAATGATGCAGCGAGATCAGCATGATGCTGAATCAGATCTAAGCCTACTCGAAAAAGCACAATGGCTGCGCCTGTTAAAAACCCAGGCAAAAACGGTCTAGATTTCCTTAAGAGTAATAAACAAAAGAAAAACGCAGGTGCGCCAAAGCTGATCCGGAACGTCTCATTCACAGGATAAAACTTCAGTTCTCCTGCAAGCGGCACAATAACCACCATAAAAATTAAAATGAATGCGTCTTTTTTGACAAGCTGGTTTAAACTCAAATGACTGACATCCCTTCCCCTTTTTGCATAGCCACAGTATACAAGGAGACTCTTTTCTTCACAATGTGCAAAAAAATAATTTTCACAGCTCCTTCTTTCCCCAAAATCCTTTTTTATGACTATTCTCCGAGGCGGCATGGTGACCTTTCAGCTATTCAGCATTTTGGAGATTGTCTACAATAATGGGAATTGTTTAGACAATAAGCGACAAACCGATTTTTTATTTGTAAGTTTTTCTGTAGATTTTCGTCAGATTGTGTAGTTTCCAAGATAAATTGAATGAACAATTTTAGTGAAACTATATGTAAGCGTTTTCTGAATTTTCACTAAAAACCCTTTTTGTTTTTTCGCCGCCAAAGCCTTCAATTGAACATATATTTAGGTGTAAAGGAGTGGTACAAGCAGCGCATGACAAGTTCTTTGAAGATGTGTAACATGTTTTCGTGCCTATTTGATCGCATTTTTTGTCATCCGCCAATTCAATAGGGTACTTTTTGATTTTTGATTGGAGGAATCGTATGAAAACAGCAATTTCTAATAATACACAACACGCATGCCAGTCTTCTGTTGATCAATGGGCAGAAGAAATACGTCCGTATTACAAAAACGGGCAGAATGCTGGCTACATTCCAGCACTCGGAAAAGTGAATTCCTCTCAACTTGGTATCAGCGTGATAGGCCCAGATGGATCATCTGTACGATATGGTGATTGGGACGTTCCCTTTACCCTGCAAAGTATCTCAAAAGTCATCAGCTTTATAGCTGCCTGTTTAGGAAGAGGCGTTCCTTACGTCTTGGATCGGGTAGATGTAGAGCCAACTGGTGATGCATTTAATTCCATCTACCGCCTTGAGATGCATAAACCGGGGAAGCCCTTTAATCCAATGATTAATGCTGGAGCTATTACCGTATCCTCCATCCTTCCCGGAAAGACTTCTACAGAAAAGCTAGCATATATTTTCGATTTAATCGAAAACTTAATAGGAAAGCGTCCATCTGTTAATGAAGAGGTTTATCAATCAGAATGGGCAACTGCGCACCGCAACCGTGCTCTTGCTTATTACTTAAAAGAAACCAATTACTTAGAATCAGATGTCGAGGACACATTAGAAGTGTATTTAAAGCAATGTTCCATCGAGGTCACAACTGAGGACATCGCCTTGATTGGACTAATTATTTCAAGTGATGGCTACCATCCCTTTAAACAAGTCCAAGTC
Organism: Bacillus sp. NMTD17; assembly: GCF_002998735.1. Lineage (NCBI taxonomy): Bacteria > Bacillati > Bacillota > Bacilli > Caryophanales > Bacillaceae > Bacillus > Bacillus sp. NMTD17. Next base: position 107,762 of record NZ_PVRH01000004.1, on the reverse strand, counting down.
ATCCCAAAAGATATCGCAAGACTAACAAAGGCATTGATGCTGACATGCGGCATGTATAATGCATCAGGTAATTTTGCTGCTTTCGTAGGCGTACCAGCCAAAAGTGGTGTGTCTGGAGGAATTATGGCTTGCGTTCCGCCAAGCGCAAGAAGAGAATTCCCGTTTCAGACAGGCTGTGGAATCGGTATTTATGGTCCCGCCATTGACGATTGTGGAAATAGTATTACCGGTGTCATGATGCTGAAAAAGCTCGCCAAAGAGTGGGATCTCAGTATTTTTTAAAGAAATAGGATGAATTAGAAGAGGTGATGTTATGAATGGTTTATTAACAACAACAAATGGTTTTCTATGGTCATATATTATTGTTGCACTATTAATTCTTGTCGGCCTTTATTTCACATTCAGGTCTCGTTTCCTTCAAGTGCGTATGCTTAAGGAAATGGTGATCGTTCTGAAAGAAGGAACAAATAAACAAAAATCTGGCGTATCACCATTCCAAGCCTTTGCTATTAGTATGGCGGCTCGGGTTGGAACTGGGAACATTACTGGGATTGCGATCGCAATTGCCATGGGTGGTCCTGGCGCTATTTTTTGGATGTGGATCCTAGCCATTATCGGTTCCGCGTCAAGCTTTGTTGAAAGTACGCTTGCCCAAGTGTATAAAGTAAAAGATGCATCAGGCTTTCGCGGTGGTCCCGCTTACTATATTGAAAGAGGCTTAAAGAAACGCTGGATGGGGATTTTGTTTGCTGTATTAATCACCATTTCTTTCGGTATTGTCTTTAATGCTGTACAGTCGAACACCATTACCATTGCTTTTGAAAATTCATTTGGCACAAATCGTTTGGTCGTAGGCGTCATTATGGCTATTGGATTTAGTATCATCATTTTCGGCGGGGTCAAAACGATTGCCAAGATGGCAGAATACATTGTGGTCTTCTTAGCTGTCGCATATATTGGTATTGCTCTTTTTGTCATGATTACAAACATTACTGAACTGCCTGGTGTTGTCCATACTATTATTTCACATGCATTCGGTATTGAGCAGTTTGCAGGTGGTACGATGGGTGCCGTCATTATGGAAGGAATCAAACGGGGTCTATTCTCAAACGAAGCAGGGATGGGTAGCGCACCAAACGCTGCTGCAGCTGCCGTGACGAGCCACCCTGTGAAGCAAGGACTGATTCAAGCATTTGGTGTCTTAATTGATACCCTGATTATTTGTACAAGTACTGCCTTTATCGTCCTTTTCTCAAGTGCATATAAAACGACAAAATTAACAGGTATTGAGCTCACTCAAGCATCTTTGAGTGAACACATCGGTCCTTGGGCTTCTGGTGTTCTTGCCATTATGGTTTTCTTATTTGCGTTTAGTACGCTGATCGGGAATTATTACTATGGGGAAACGAACATTGAGTTCCTTAAATCAAGCAAAGCATGGTTGATTGGATACCGTATTGCGGTAATTGTCATGGTTTTATTCGGTGCTGTAGCAAGTGTTCCTTTTGTTTGGAATCTTGCCGACCTGTTTATGGGGTTAATGGTCATCGTCAACCTCATTGCCATTACCATGCTGTCTAAAGTCGCCTTTGCAGCATTAAAGGATTATTCACGGCAGAAAAAAGAGGGGAAAGATCCAGTCTTTTATAAAAATGCCGTTCCAAACAATGAGAACATTGAATGCTGGGACGACGAACCTGCTTCGTTGAAAAAGAATCATATCGGATAAATCACAAAAGCTCTGGTCGTCTGACCAGAGCTTTTTTCTTTAGTTCAAAAATTCGAGTATGAGTTTGTTCACCACTTCTGGCTTTTCATGATTGATCCAATGAGATGCATCATCGACAAAAATCAGCTGACCATTTGGGCAAATCTTCATCGATTCCTTCGCCAGCTTTCTGCTTAAAAACTTGTCCTCCATCCCCCAGATCATGCGAACAGGTACTAAAATGCGTTTAGATATCGGCTTTTCAAAGCCGCCTTTTTTGATGGCGCGGTACCAATTCAGCATTGAGGTCATGGCACCTGGCTGCGTCCAAGCCAGCTTATATCTTGATACATCTTCTTTTGTAAATAGGTGTGGTCGTGCAGACAGCCCAATGGCTTCATCCAGCCGTTGGTAGTGATTTTCTTGAAGTGCTGCCTCTGGCACATTCGGAAGCTGAAAGAAAGCGATATAGGAGCTTTTCTTCCACTGCGGGGGATAAAACGGAAGAACCTTCATCATGACCCGCGGATGCGGCATGTTGACAATGATTAATTTCTCTACATATTGAGAACGTGTGGATGCCAAATGCCAAGCAACTGCTCCGCCCCAATCATGACCACCCACAATCGCCTTTTGATTCGGACTAAGCGTCTTAATCAGCCCTACGATATCATCTCTCAGTTGATCTAATACGTAGGATTCGATTCCTTCTGGCTTATCACTTAGATGGTAGCCCCTTTGATCAGGAACGACGACACGATAGCCTGCCTCAGCGAGGGGCATGATTTGGTTCTTCCAGCCGTACCAGAACTCAGGAAACCCGTGCAGCAGTACAAGCAGCGGGCCATTCTCAGGTCCAGCCATTGCTGTGTGAAGTGTTACACCATTTGTTTGGATCGATTGAAATTCAATTTGCTCCATCCCTTTGCCACCCTTCTCCTTGTTCTTTTATTCTTCCAACATAGCATATTTTCCATTTTTCAGAAAATAAAAACACTCCCAAAAAAACCTTCACAATAGTGAAGGTCTTAGAATTTTGACCAAGGATCCTTGAACAGCGAATTGGTGCCTTATTGCGAAAGAAACAGAGAAGATATGTATTTGTGCTAAATGACTAAATAACTAAAAAAGCAGACTCTAATCAGTCTGCTTTTTTTACGATTTTTATTTATCTAGAGAATATTTTTCTATTGCTTCTTTTGGAGATATTTCTTCATCAAATGAAAGATAACGACAATACACTTCACTTAAGTGAAGTGGTTCTTCTTCTAAATTGTCTACAAGTTCAAATATATCTAGGATTGCTACTAATTTTTTTGTTGTTTGTCCGTAATCCCCATTTCCAAATGTTTCTTCTGGAAAACTTTTTTCTATAATTTTTTTAACTTCATCTTGATCTTTTGCTTTGATTAATACGATTCTTTCTTCAAATATCTTATCAGGTCTAACTTTGGGAGACGGTATGGATTCAAACAATAATTTTGCTGAAAAGAGATCATACATAGATTTATCACCTTTTAATTATTTTTTCTTTTTAAATCTGTTATCAGTTAAAAGTTTTTTAGCTGTTCTTGCTTTTTTGATACCCTTTTTTGCATCTTTATTAATTTGATCAATGGTTTTTATTTAGATATTCTGTTGAAATTCACCTCTTATTTTTCCTTTTCTGTTTTTTGAGATGAATTCATTTGCTGTCATTTTGTGATGTTTAACAACTTGAGCTTCCCAAGAGTTTGAAGAAAATATCATACCACCTACAATGACAGCCCCAGTTGCTAATACTGCGACTTGTCCTAATCCTGGAATAAAGAAGAAAGAAATCGGAATTGCAAATTTTGTTTCTGCAAGTTGATCATGATTTATTTCTCCTTCAGAGGAAACTAAATCATTTGGGTTAATCACAATATTTTCGTTTTCTGTTGCCTTTGCTGGTGCTTGTAAAACAAAAGTAAATACAGATAGTGCTAGTAGTGTGGAAATTATTTTTTTGATCAAGTCCAATACTCCTTATAGTTTATTAGAAATTCAATTGAATTGGATATTCAATAGATTTAAGGTAAATATAAGGGAATAGTTTTTTGAGGTTGCTGTGTCCACAATCATTTTTTATTTTTATATCATTGCATGATCTTTATTTAGCTCTTTGTCTTCATCTATTTCATATAATTCAGCACCCAGATCAACCCATTTTTGCGGTCCTGTACTTGTCCGTGAAGTGCGCCAAAGAACGTATCCTGTAATTCGACCAGTACATCTCCATCAGCTTCTAGCGCTTCATATACTGCCTTTAGTTCTTCTTCATTGTCAAACTGCATAATCAATCTGAGATGTTCGGGCTTTGGTGTGCGGCCAAACGTATCTGAAAAGTGAAGCAATGATTCTCCAAGGTGAAGTTCCGCATGCAGCACACGGTCTTGATGTTCATTTAAAATATGAATATCTCCGCCAAAAATTCCTTGATAATATTGAAGAGATTCCTTCACATCGTCTACCACAATATAAGGACTAACGCTAATCATACCCTTCATCCTCCTCTTGTCCGTCCATCTTCTCTTTTATAGCTTATCCCAAATCGTATGAAAAAAGGCACAAATCGTCAACGGATTTGCACCTTTTTCTCATGAAGCTTTCGCTAATTCACTATGTTTGTTTGAATACGCTGCGTACATGACGACACCGATTAACAGCCAAACACCAAAGTAAAGCCACGTCCGGCCTGGTAAGTTGAGCATAAGGAACAAGCAGCAGCCCATTGAGATAATCGGCAAGACCGGCACAAATGGAACCCGGAATCCCCTCTCAAGCTGCTGATGTGTCTTTCTCAAAATGAGCACAGATAAACTCACCATTGCAAACGTCAATAAAGCACCGATATTCGCTAAATTCGACAAGTCCTTTAAATCAATAAACCCTGAAATAACAGCTGTCATGCCGCCAATCATCCATATGCTTGCAACAGGCGTATCGCTTTTGTTTGTTTTCGAAAACACTTTAGGCAAAAGACCGTCTCGGCCCATCGCATAGGCAATTCGAGTTGCTGCATAATTATTGGCGAAAATCACAGCCATCAATCCAATGACCGCACCGACAGAAATAATACCGGCTACGCTATTTTGATGTACACTTTGCAGCACATAGGACATAGCCTCTGTGACATTCAGTTTTGTATAGTGCACCATACCTGTCATGATCAAACAAACGACAATGTAAATGATCGTGCAAATGAGTAATGAGCCAATAATGCCAATTGGCAGATTCCGCTGCGGATTTTTCACCTCTTCCGCAGAAGCAGAAATCGCATCAAATCCTAAAAAGGCAAAAAATACAGCAGCAGCACCGGCAATGACGCCTTCTGCACCAAATGGCATGAACGGCTGCCAATTGGATGGCTGTACATAAAACCCGCCTACTACAATGAAAAGAACAATAATACCGAGTTTCACAAACACCATGATATTATTGAATTTTTTACTTTCCTTCGTTCCTCTAGATAAGATCCACGCAATCAGTAAGGCAATGATAATGGCTGGCAGATTCATATATCCGCCTTGTTCTGGCCCCGCTAAAAATTGATGGGGAATCGAAATGCCAAACCCCTCAAGCAAGCTGTTGAAATAACTCGACCAGCCACTGGCGACAGCTGAAGCAGTCAGCATATAAACGGACAATAAAGTCCATCCCATTAGATGCCCGACAAGCTCACCCATCGTTGTATATGAATAAATGTATGCACTGCCGAATACAGGCAGCGCTGAAGCCATTTCTGCATAGCAAAGTGCTGCCAAACTGCACACAATCGCTGCAATGGCAAAGGAGAAAATGACAGCCGGTCCTGCATCCTTAGCCGCTGTAATTCCGGTTAACACCATGACCCCCGTGCCGATCACTGCCCCTATACCAAGGAGCGTGAGATCGAGCCCGCCCAGCGTTCTCTTTACCTTTTGCTGCCTGCTCTGTTCTAACAAATCGTGAATGTGTTTCTTACGAAGAATATGTCGCAAACCCTTTCCCTCCAAAACGTTAGAAAAACAAAAAATCATTCAAATTTCATTATAGCAGAATAGGTACTACGCATTCACAACCAATTCACGTAAATCTTTCTTCATGATTTTACCAAGCTTGTTTTTTGGCAGCTCCTGTGTGAAATGAATGGAGGGCACTTTGTAATCTGCCAAACGTTCCTGGCAATAGTTCACCACATCTTCTTCGGAGAAATCGGAGGATTCGTCTTTTACGATATACGCACTTGGCACTTCCCCATATAATTCGTCCGGTACCCCGATGACAGCTGACTCAATCACACCTGGAATTTGTTCAATAATCTCTTCTACTTGGTCAGGATAGATATTATCCCCGCCGTACAGAATCACATCTTTGTATCTGCCTGTGATGAAAAGAAAACCGTCTTTATCTAGATAGCCTGCATCCCCCATATGGAACCAGCCATCTTTCAGCACCTTCTCAGTAGCGTCAGGCTGATGATAGTAGCCTAGGAAATAAAATGGACTTCTCATGACGACTTCGCCAATTTCTCCTGCTGGCAATGTCTCCTCTGTCTCAGGATGCACGATTTTCACATCTACATCCGCATCCACTTTACCGGCAGAGCCCATTTTATCCTCACCCATCGCTGGATGCCACGCACTGACAATCCATGCTTCCGTACTTCCATAGCCATGCATCATCTGAATGCCTGCTTCTTTGTAATCTTTAATTAAGCGTACCGGCACCTTCGTACCGCCAGAAATCGCAATTTCAAAAGATGAGAGATCGTACGAACCGCGTTTCATTTCTTCTAGCATGTACGTGTAAGCTGATGGGAAAGCCATCATGAACGTAATTCTTTCTTTCTCAATCGTTTCTAAAATGCGTTTCGGTGTTGCATCATGTAAGAAGACAAGCGTATACCCTTCAATCGCAGCTGCGATCAGATGATTAATTGAACTCATATGATACAGCGGATGACTCGCCAAGTACCGTTTTCCTTTCAGATCAAATCCTCGATTCCCATGTCTTGTTAAAAATTGATAAATTCGTCCATGCCCGACCATACAGCCCTTTGGATTGCCCGTTGTTCCAGAAGTGAATAAAATCATCGCTAAATCCTCTTCTGATACCTCATCAGCAAGATGACTTCCATCATTTGAAGCCAAAATGTCTTCAAACAGCTGGGTTGTTTTCGCATTGGCACCGGATTCCACCATCAGACAATCTTCTAAAGACACATTCACTGCCGCAATGATGTCACGGAATTCACGGTCAAAAAATAAAGCCTTTGGCTCTGCTTTTTTCAAAATACCTTCCAGCTCAAAAGAAGTAAGCTGCCAGCTAAGCGGAACTGCGACTGCACCTGCTTTGATGGCTGCCAGCATAATCGTTGAAAAGTGATGATGGTTTTGACAAATAAAGCAAACGCGGTCTCCTTTTCGAATCCCCTTTTGATATAAGTAATGAGCGAGCTGGTCAATGCGTTTTGCATATTCTTCAAATGTATAAGACACACCCCCGCCAGTTACCGCTTCAATTTGTGAAGAGCGTTCCATTCTGTCGTTAAGTAATGCCTGTAAAGTATTCAATATCTTCATCTCCAAACGTTTGATTTACAATAGCCAATTTCCAGTGAATGGGGTTGGCAGATTTTATCTCATTCACATTCTAAAATAAAACCAGCTGAAAGTAAAATCATTTCATTTTGGAATTGTTCTTTATATTAATTGATAATATAGGTAATTTTATAGCCGTCTTCCATTTTGGTTTAAATGATGATAACTATTATGATAAGATAGACCTAGTAATTGATCGGAAAATGCGAACGCAATAGGAAAAGAGGTATGGAGAATGCAACATTTCGAGCTAGAGGCAAGTTTATTAGACCATGCGCTGACAAAGTATTTAAAGGCGACGAAGCAAATAGATGAAGAGAACATCCCGAAAAACGTCACGAATGTGAAAGGGTTTATTTTACGCATCATTTATCGCCATCAATCATGTACTGTGAAAAATATTCTGCAGGAAGTTTCATTATCTCCCTCTGCAACAACAACCGCTCTCAATCACTTAGAAGATGAAGGGCTGATTATCCGCTCTCGAAATAATAATGACCGCCGTACTGTATGGATTACACTCTCTGAATCAGGTGAACAAATCGCAAAACAAATGATTGATAACCGCCAGCTGCTTGTCAATCAGCTGTTCAACCATCTTTCAGAAGAAGATAAAAAAACATTTTTTGAATTAATCGAAAAAATGATGGACGAGCACACATTAAAGGCTTAGGAATACTCCTAAGCCTTTAGATTTTTTGACAAAGGGCTAAAATGCCCTTTGTCTTCTTTTCAGCGTGATAGAAAACCTTTGCAGCCCTAGGAAGGACGAGTACCGGAGCGGAGCGAATTTACATTCGTAAGCACCGGCACGCAGGACTGACACCCAATGCGAGGGTTTGTCTACATGCTGAGGGCCTTCTTTTTATGGCTTTAAGATGACCTTTATACAATCATCCTGTTTTTCGTTAAATATGTGATACGCATGAGCGGCATCATCTAATGGCAATTGATGTGTGATGATCGCTCTAGGATCAATTTCACCAGTTGTCACTTTTTGATAGAGCTTTGACATGTAGCCTCTCGCCGGAGCCTGTCCCATTTTCAGGGTGACGTTTCTTGCGAAAAAGGCACCTAATGGGAACATATTGTATAGTCCGCCGTACACACCCGTCATCTGCACCGTTCCACATTTGCGGACGGCTTTTGTGGCAATTTGAATGGGTCCGATCGTTCCGCCTTGCAGCTTGAGTTTCTGCTCAATTTTTTCAAGCGGTGACTTCTTCCCGTCCATTCCCACACAATCGATCACAACATCGGCTCCACCCTTGGTGAGCTCCTTTAACGTTTCTCCCATGTCGGGATCTTCTGTAAAATCAAATACTTCTACGCCGCTCATCCGTTTTGCATGTCGCAGACGGTAATCAATGTAATCGACCGCAATCACACGTTCTGCCCCTTTTTGCCATGCAAATTGCTGCGCCATTAACCCAACAGGTCCACAGCCTAACACAATGACCGTATCACCTTTTTTCACACCTGCGTGCTCCACGCTCCAATAGGCAGTTGGAAGAACATCCGATAAGAACAGCAATTGTTCATCCTCCAGCTCACAATCATCTGGGATCTTAAACGGGGTGTAATTTCCAAAAGGCACGCGTAAATACTCTGCCTGTCCTCCAGGATAATTCCCATATTTCTCACTATATCCAAAAAGCCCACCCGAATCGTAGTGCGGGTTTGAGTTGTCGCATTGACTTTCTAAATGATGATGACAATATTGGCATTGACCACATGCAACGGTAAATGGAATAACGACACGATCTCCCTTTTTTACTACCGTGACATCCGGTCCAACTTCCTCCACAATCCCCATTGGCTCATGCCCAATCACATAGCCGATTGGAAGCGGGAAGTTCCCCTGATACAAATGTAAATCAGATCCACAAATTGCTGTTGATGTAATTCGTATGATCACATCTTCCCGATCTTGAATAGATGGCGCATCTACTTTCTTCACTGCAATACTATTTTTTCCTTGATAAGTAACAGCTCTCACATGCATTTCCTCCTTTAGCGAAAATCATCTGTACATAGCTTCACCTGGAATGGATGGTTCATGCATCAGATCAGGAATATTTGAAAAACAAAAAAGCCCGTCGATGGGTTCGACAGGCGCTTATTCAATCATGTGTAACGCGTTACATATTTATCCTTTTTCGACAAAAACCAAATCATATTGAGAGGAAGTCTCTCGATCGATCATCAAGTTCCCTTCTTGAATAAAATAAGGACATATACTCGGGCTTTGTGATTCTTCAAACTGCTCATACAACTGCTCAATCTTTCCAGGGAGCAGTAAAAGCAAAAATTTATTAGAATGGGAAACGAATTCATAAGAATGAATCGTATCCGGCGGTATATAGGCAAAATCACCCGGCATCAGGCAAATATCCTCTCCGTTCAATTGAAGGTTCATTTTTCCTTCAACGCAATAGAGTGCTTCTGTATGTACTTGATGATAATGCGGAGGAAAATACTTTCCCTTCGCGCCTTCAATCACAAAATGGCTGAACCCGCCTCCAGTTGTTTCTGTTGTTGCGATCAGCTCATGAAGCTGACCATCCACGATATATTGCTTCCCTTCACCAGCCTCTAATACATAGGGCTGCACCGCCTGAGGGAGCTGACTATGAAATAAAACGGAGGGCTTGGTTGTATTTGATAGCTGCCGGATACCATGCATCAATATGAGATCGCTTTCTTTTTCAGCTTGTTCAAAGCTGGCTGCATCGAAAGCATGATCAGTCATCAGCCATTCGTTCTGCTGAAGCCTCTTCCCAATTTGCTGATAGACATCTGTCATTTGTCCGCCCAACGTATATGAAATAAACCTTGTTTTGTGACTATGCATTCTGTAGCCATGAATCGTTTTAGGCGGGATATGAATATAATCGAAGGCTGTGACCATATATTTTTTACCGTCCAGTATCACTTCAAGCTTTCCTTCCAGCATGAAAATGGTTTCAAATAAGTGCTCATGACAATGAAGTGGAAAATAAGCTCCTTTCCCACCTGTGATTAAGACAAGCTCAAACAGCTGATTCGTTTGATTTGCTTCTGCCAGTACATGAACAAGCTGATTTTCCAGCCCATACAGCTTCCCTGATCCAGACACGGTATAAAAATAGGTATCCTCGGATTGCTTAATCGATTGCGGTTGCTCCGACATCCCATCACTCCTCATGACTAATTGACTATCTTTATTATATAGACCAATTGATATAATAGATAGACAATATGCGAGAGATTTTACTCTTCTCGCATAAATAAGTGTCTAAGGTAACACTTTACGTGTTCTAACGGGGTCGTTTGTTTGAGTGCTGTGGTCATCGATAGACCCCCAATCACCATTGAATGAAGGAGAGAAGCCAGCTCATCAGCTTTGTTTTCTTCATATCCGCTGTTCATTAGCTTTTCTTTCACAAGCTCTTGCCAGCGGATCATTTCTTGTTTGCATGCAGCATGAAGCTGCGTATGTTCTGGCTTGGATTCTGCCGCCAGCAAGACAATCGGAATCCCTCTTTCACTTTCTTGCTCCATAAATCCCCGAATGATGTTTGTCATAAAACGGTCGATGGCGATATAAGGGTCATCCGAATAGGCAAAACTTTCTTCAATTCGATCGATGACCTTTTGACTAATATATTCAACGGCTGCTATGGCTAGCTCTTCTTTTCCGTTTGGAAAGTAATAATAAAGAGATCCTTTAGGCGTGCCGCTCTCTCTAATAATTTGATTCAATCCTGTCGCATGATACCCCTGTTTTCGTAAAAGAAGTGCAGCCGTTTGAATGATTCTGTCCTTCGTACTCACGTGTGACACTCCTTTCCCTCCATAGACAAATGTCGTTTCAACGTATGATTTGATTTGTTCCTTTCCAAATCGAGGATGTCTCCATTTCTGCTGCAAGCCGAAGCAGCCAGTCCTCTTTTCCCTTTGGTGCTGTCACCTGTACCCCTAAAGGCATGCCCGCTTCAGTGAGATGAACAGGAACACTCATAGAAGGCTGACCCGTTAAGTTGGCAAGCTGTGTAAATGGTGTGTAGGTCAGACTCTTTAAGAACATGTCATAAATGAGATCCTGCTGCGCTTGCATTGAGAGGGATGACACACGTAAAAGTTCAGTGATTTCCTCTTTCGAATGCATCAGCTCACCAATCTTTGGAGCTGAATAGGCAGTAGCTGGTGTCACAAAAAGATCGTACGTTTGATGAAATGATGCCATTTGTGCAGCCGCCATATCCCACGCATCAAGACTTTCTGTATAAGCAGCAGCGGTCACATTCTTGCCAGCCTCCGCCAGCACCCATGCGACGATGTCCGTTTCCTCCGGATTGACTGGACGTCCTAATGAACGAGCCAAGGACGTGAATAATGCAGACATTTCTCCGCTATTCATGACGTAGTATTGCTGCATCAGATGGATCCCGTCAATTGCCGGCTTCGCTTCTTCTACTTGGTGCCCTTGGTCACTCAGCCATTTCACTGTTTGCTGAACCGCCTGCTTCGCTTCCTCACTAACCTTCGTACCTACTGGAGATTCTATACTGTAAGCAATTCGCATAGAAGATGTACGTTTCACTAGATCTTCTTGATAGCTGCCGTCGTATAACGGCGTTTGGAAAGCCGCTTCAGGCTGAATGACTTGAAGCAGATCAAGAAGGGCTGCACTGTCCCGCACTGTTTTTGTGAGTGTAAAATCAATGGAAGCCCCTTGCCACTGCCTTCCTGCGCCTGGTCCTACCGGCGTTCTTCCTCTCGTTGGCTTGAGACCGAACAAACCTGTAAAGGATGCTGGAATCCGAATGGACCCACCGCCATCACTTGCTCCACCAGCCGGTACGATGCCGCTTGCAACAGCTGCTGCCGTCCCGCCGCTTGAACCGCCAGGGGAATAGTCAGGATGCCAAGGGTTCCTCGTTGGACCATGTAAAGAAGGTTCTGTTACATTCCTTAAACCGAATTCTGGTGTGTTTGTATGCCCCATCATGAGAAATCCAGCCTGCTTCAATCGATGGACAAAGTGGGAGTCCGTTTTTGCCTTTACATCCTTTAACAATGCAGCACCTGCTGTCAGCGGTTCATTTTCCATCCCTTGCGATATATTTTTCAGTACAAATGGAACGCCCGCAAACGGCTGATTCGTATGTAATGTCTTGATTTCTTTTAATACTTGATCTTGTCTTGTCTGAATCACCGCATTTAGTTCAGGATTGACCTCATTCAATCTAGCAAATGCAGCCTGTACAAGCTCGTCTGGCGTTACCTGCTTATTCCGTACAAGTGCTGCCAAGCCAGTCGCATCATACGTCATATACTCTTTTACGTTCATCAGCATGTCCTACTTTCTCTTATTATGATCTCTCTATTGTCTACTAGATTTGTATGAATTTCAATTTCAGGTTACTTATAAAAAAACTTTCTGACAAACAATATGATTCTTCTAACCATCCTTCTCATTTCTCCGATATAATAGAGAAAAAAAGACGGAGGTCATCGTATGCAAGGGGCTATCGCCTTGAAAAAGAAAATCGTCGTAGTCATCGCGTTTCTTCTTGCGTTGACAACTGCCTTGCCTTACCATTCGCAGGCAGCTGCACCGCCAAAAGAAACAGATGTCATCATCGTCTATAAAAACCAAAAAGGAAAGCAAACGGCTATTGAAGAAAGTGAAAAAGTGAACGCTCAGTACATACATCTTCCCGCTGTCGCTGTGACAGCAGATGAACAAGCGGTCACCTCACTCAAAAAAGATCCAAACATCGCTTATGTCTCAAAAAACATAAAGGTTAAACTCGCTTCTTCTACTATGAAAAAAACCGCTGCCGCTACGGGTCAGAATTTTTTGGTTCAACAATCTTACAACTTGCAAAAGCTGAATGTAAAGCAAGCGATAAAAGAAGGCGTCACGGGGAAAAATGTGAAGGTAGCTGTTTTAGATACTGGTATTTCTCCACATGAGGATTTAAAGATATCCGGCGGGAAATCATTTGTGAAGTACACAACTTCCTATAAAGATGATCAAGGGCATGGCACACATGTCGCAGGCACGATTGGTGCGCTCAATAACGATTATGGCACAGTCGGCGTCGCTTCTGGTGCGAAGCTGTATGCTGTAAAAGTGTTAGATAAAAAGGGAGAAGGCGACTTGTACAGCCTGCTTCGAGGAATCGATTGGGCCATTAACAACAAGATGGATATTATGAATTTAAGCCTAAGTTTTGAAGACAATATCCCCATCTTGCATTCAGCAGTGGATGCGGCATACAAAAAAGGACTGCTTGTGGTCGCTGCAAGCGGGAATGATGGGAAGAAGAATTATATTAGCTACCCTGCCGCGTACAATAGCGTCATTGCCGTTTCTGCAACGACGGACAAAGACAAACTCGCGTCTCTCTCAAATACAGGGAAAGGCATTGAATTTTCTGCCCCTGGCCAGAACGTCATTAGCACTTATTTAAAGAATGAATATTGGTATGCAACAGGTACATCACAAGCTGCACCGCATGTCACAGGCATGCTGGCACTGTTGAAACAGCTTCATCCGAAGAAAACAAATGTACAGCTTCGCACCTTATTGCGCAGCTATACAGTGGATCTTGGCGCAAAAGGAAGGGATCCACAATTCGGCTATGGCCGCATGCAATATATACCACAATCAAGCTTTTTGAAGGCTGCGACCAGCGCTGTCAAAACAGCCGAAACATCTAAAAAGCAGGCAGATGTCAATCAAGCCAAAACGAGAATTGGCAGACTCACTGCAAGTAAACAAAAAACAGCACTCACCGAACGGGTGAAAAAGGTACAAGGAACCATTGATATCCGTTCCGCACGTGCAAAGGTTCAAACAGCCGAAAAAAGCAAAACACAAGGGGCCATTAAAAGCGCCCAAACGGCTATCAAAAAGCTAAACAAAGGCAAAGAAAAAACAAGCCTGCAAAACCGGCTCGACAAAGTCAAAAAACAGGTCGCCTATCAAAAGAAAGTGACAGACGCCAAACAAAAGGTCAAAAAAGCGGAAGCCAAACGAACAAAGAAAACAAAAGCAGCGGCTCAAACCGCTGTCAAACAGCTAAAAGCTTCCAAAACGAAAACCAACTTACAGAAACGATTAAACCGTATCAAGGTTTGACAGAAAAAAACGATTCCTCGCCTGAAAGGAATCGTTTTTTCTATTTCAACATCGGCTCAAACAAGCTGTGATGATATTTTCCTTCGGCATCTGCCCTCACTTGATCGAGTATGCTTTCTAACGAAGCCATCACACCCTCTAATGCCTGGCGCACTGAACCTTGTTCAAAAGCCGCTAAACTCTCCGGCAATTCATCTTCATCCAACACAAAGAAATGACCATTCGGCAGAACGAGAAGATCAATAATGAGGTCTTCAAATATGACCAGCTGGCCGTTGAACCATGTATTCCCCACAATATTAAAATAAGACCCAAGTTCCTTCCCTTGATCATCCCTCCAGAAGTAAATATTGTAAGGTCGATCCTTCCAATAATAAGCGGTCGTATAGCTCCCTTTTGGAATGGTCAGAGCACCATCACCTGCCCTCATCGTAAACGTGTCTTCGATCTTGTGAAACAGCACAGCCTGCTGCTCCTGTGCGTCTAACAGCTGACAAGTATATTCCACGACCTTCTGATCGTATTTGATTTTCCTCTCGATTACTTCATCCCAACGATCCGCATGTAGCGAAAACAACATGTCACAACTCCCTCTGCATCTAGTTTCTCTCTTTCCAGTATACACCGATTTTTTTTGAAGAAATAAAGGGTTGCTGCATTTACTTATGGAAGACCTATGATGAGGTGAAATAAATGAACGGAATCACGATTCTTGAAAACCTTACACAGCTTGGACAAATCATCCTCATTTTTTGCGGCTATGCCCTTTATTGGCGGCTGGTGAAAACGAAGAGAGAACGAAAGCTTTCTCCTTATGAGCGCATGTTAAAATTCTTTGTTATGTTCGGTTTAATCTCGTGGTTGGTATCATATTGGGCGCTTGTACTGTGGGCATAAATTGAAAAAAGGAAGAGCTGTCCCTGAAGGACTTGCTCTTCCTTTTATTACGAGTGATGTGATGAACCTGCCGGCTGTTCTTTCTGGATAACATATTGATAGCTCTTGACATGCGTCCCATTTTGATTCACAAATTCTTTATCTAGTGCACGCTCAAAGCCCATTCTTTCATATAGACGAATGGCAGCCTGCATTTTATCAGATGTATGAAGATACAGGACATTTTCGCCCCATGATTGCGTAAGTTCAATACTTTTACGTAACAATGACTCTGCAATTCCTTTTCCCCTAACATCGGGATCTACTCCTAAAAACCGGACGATGGCTGATGTAATGCCCATTTCGGGTTTGTCATACGCTTGCTCTGATGACCGAAACATTTGAAGCGTCCCCACGACCTTGCCTTCAAGCTCCGCCACAAGCATCAGCTCCATGTTCGGATTATCTACAGCTGCTGCAAGCGCAGCAGAATAATTTTGCCAGCCTTCCTCTGTAAATTGAGGCTCATACTGTGAATAGGATTTGATTAGTACATGCCTGATCGCTTCATGATCTTCTTTGACTGCTTGACGAATGATCAGCTCTTGCTGCTTCATGTCAGCACCTCCTGTTGTTTATTGCTAGATATACGTATCATGCAAATACTGCATGTCGATGACCTTGTTCTTTTCTCTACTCATTCAATGTAAAGAGTCTCATTCGAAAGATCAATCATTTTGCACGGAATCCATCTTTGAAAATTTCTATTGAAAAGGAACGCTTGATTCATTATGCTGTTTTGAGGAAGTATACGAGGAGTGTAGTAATCATATGAGTTCTTTATCTTATCCCCAAGAATCGAAAAAAAATCGATTTCTCCTTGCTGCATTGCTTGGGTCTTTAACAGCCCTTGCACCGCTTGCAATGGATATGTATTTACCTGCTTTGCCTAATATTGCGCGTGATTTTGAAGCAAGCACGGCTTTGTCCCAATTAAGTCTTATGGCTTGTCTTATTGGACTGGCGCTTGGACAGCTGATTGCAGGTCCTATTAGTGATACGATCGGCAGAAGAAAACCGCTGATGATCGGCTTAATCATTTTTATAGCCTCATCACTTTTATGTACGGTAGTCACATCGATTTGGATGTTCATCCTCTTAAGATTGATTCAAGGGCTCGCTGGTTCAGCTGGCATTGTCATTGCACGAGCCATTGTGCGAGATCATTATGAAGGATCAGAAATGACGAAATTCTTTGCACTGCTGATGTTGGTCAACGGGGTTGCTCCGGCAGCGGCACCTATTGTGGGCGGACAGATTTTACGCTTTACAACATGGCAGGGTGTATTTGTTCTACTAGGAATTCTCGGGGCATTGATGCTGCTGAGATCCATTTTTTCACTACAAGAAAGTTTACCTGTGGAGCGCAGACAGACTGGGGGCTTTCAACAGATTGTTGGTGCCATGAAAATTTTAGCGAGTGATCGTCTCTTTGTTGGGTATGCCCTCTCGCAGGGTCTTGTATTCGCAGCGATGTTTGCCTATATTTCTGGCTCACCGTTTGTGCTCCAGGATCTTTTCCACCTTTCTCCACAAGGATTTAGTGCTGCCTTTGCAGTGAACAGTCTTGGCATCATCATGGCTGGACAAGTATTTGCCCGTGTCGCTGTAAAAATCGGCGAAGAGAAAGTTCTTCGCATTGGATTGCTGACAGCTGCCTTAGGCGGCGTCACCTTATTTTTGATGATCTCCATTGATGCAGGATTGTATGGCATTCTCATTCCATTGTTTTTTGTTGTCTCAAGCGTCGGAATTGTCGGTACGTCCGCGCCGTCTCTTGCGATGCAGCATCATGGAGCGCATGCAGGAAGTGCAGCTGCCCTCATCGGGGTGGCACAAATGCTGCTAGGCGCATGCATGACACCTCTTGTCGGACTAGCGGGAAGCCAAACAGCCTTTCCAATGGGCCTGATCATTATGCTTTGTGAACTAGGTGCATTTTGCTGTTATTTCTTCTTTGTGGTTCGAGCGAAAAAAAGACCCGCATAAGCGGGTCTTTCATTTATGGCTTGTTCCAATTGATAGTGCGGAACACATTGTTCTGGTCATTGTTGTGATATGCATCTAGGTCAAAGCCTGATAGTCCAAAACCAATTGCCATGATCATTCCTCCGACAACGGTGAAGATGATCCCCCATTTGATGCATTGCTTTTTTAAATCATTCACATTCATATTCTCACGACCTTCTTTTTAAACATTCCCATGAATGCCTTAGTGGTTTGAACAGTCATTTGAACAAATAGCTTTGTCAAATACACCGTGGCTATGCCGCATAATAATCCGACACCTAATAGAAGAATACCCACTCCAACCTGCGTCACCACCACATGCAAACCGTCCTGAAAAATAAATGGAGAACCAATGATGCTCCAAAAACCTCCGAGCAGACCAGTGAGCGTCAATGCACCTGTGACGAGCGGAACGCACCAAACCACCATATAGACAGAAAGAATCAGCAGAAAGACCGTTGCTAAAATACTTCCCCATAACGGAAAGCCCAAAATGAGAATGGAAAGCCTTGTAGCTTTTTCTCCGAACGTCGGCACCTGAGCAGTTTTGATTCCTTGTTCCTTCATAATCCCCTCAGCGATGATTGAAGGCTGACCCACTTGATGAACAGCTTCCTGTTCGCTGTAGCCATCTTCCTGATAATCCTCGATCATTTCATCGTAATATTCGATGAACCGATCACTTTCTTTTTCGCCTAGACGATGCAGGTGCTTCTCTAAGCTGGCTAAAAATTCTTTTTTATTCATTGCCCTGTCCTCCAGAAATAAAGTCGTAAATCGCCATTACTTGATCCCATTCCGCTAAAAACTGCGCCATATGCTCACGGCCGCTATTTGTCATTCGGTAGTACTTTCTTAATCGACTGTTATGTTCCTGGGAATAGGTCTCCACATAGTTGTTTTGCTCTAACCGCTTTAATATCGGATATAATGTCGATTCTGAAATCTCAATACAATGGGACATATCTTTAATAATTTGATAACCATAGGAATCGCCTTTCTTTAATACCGCCAGTACACAGAATTCCAGCAAACCTTTTTTTAATTGTGCATTCATGATTACAACTCCTAACCATTTATACTATACAATACATAGTATGATGTGACAAGAGGTATAGAGCATAAAAAAAGACCCGGTTAAGGTCTTTTCAGGTTTATATATTCACAAATCCTTCTCCGAACACATCACGCACGTCATGGACAACAACGAATGCGTCTCGATCAATTTTCTTGATGATTTTCTTTAGGCGCATGAGCTCTTGCTTTTGAATGACTGCGTAGAGAATCTCCTTCGATTCCTTTGAATAATGACCGCGTCCGTTTAAAATCGTCACGCCTCGATCCAAAGTGTGATTGATTTCTTCAGCAATATCATCTTTGCATGAAGAAATAATCGTTACTGCCTTTTTCGTGTTAAGCCCTTCTATCACGAAGTCCATCACCTTTGTTGCCACGTACAGCATCACAATGGTGAACATTAATTTTTCCGCACCAATAATAAAGTAGGAAGCAAATACGACGATCAGATCAAAGAACAAGATGGCATAGCTCACGTTCCAGTCTAAATACTTGTTGGCAATTCTTCCGAGTATGGCAGAACCCGCCGTTGTACCGCCTGCTCTTAGCACAAGACCAATTCCAATACCGATGATAATTCCTGCGAAAATCGCTCCAATGATCAATTCATGTACATTCACGACCCATGTTGTGGTCAGGTGTAAAAATAGGGAGTTACTTGCGACGGCAACCACAGTATAAATCGTCGTCTTCTTGTCCAAATATTTATACCCCACAAGCAGCAGGATGGAATTAAACACCAGGTTCGTCAGCCATGGTGCAATTTCAAACAAATAATAGAAAATGATGGACAGCCCCGTTACACCGCCTTCACCAAATTCAAGTGGAATGACAAACATGTTCACTGCTGCAGCAAATAAAAAAGAACCAATCAGAATCATAGCCAAATCTTTTACACATTTTTTCAATTTCTTCTTTCCTCCTTTTCTAAGCATATAAAAAACCCTCTTTCTGCACGAAAGAAGACAGTCGTTGGACAAAATAAAAATCAAAAGACAGCGCCTTTTGATGAAGCTTTCTGAAATGAACCTTTCCATAATATATATCTCTTTTTAGAGGCTGTCAATGACTTGGTTTTCTATTATTTTGACTGCATGTTTATGCACCGGAACCCGCATGTTTTCAAGGTTTTTCCGCGATATCATGCTTTTTCCTCTCCTTGACAAAAACACTTTAGTCATTTAAACTACTGCCTCATATCATATCCATCATTTCCAACTAAAAAGGAGGGTGTTCGATTCCGATGAATCCTATTCAAAGCCGTTTACAGCCTCACGCACCTTTGGTTTTAGACGGTGCACTTGCAACGGAGCTTGAACGAAAGGGCTGCGATTTAAACGATCGTTTATGGTCAGCCAAAATACTCATTGAACAGCCAGAATTGATTCAGCAAGTACACTTGGATTACTTCCAAGCCGGAGCTGACTGTGCCACAACAGCGAGCTACCAAACAACGATTGATGGCTTCGCTGAAAAAGGCTATACAAAAGAAGAAGCCATTGAACTAATGAAACGATCTGTCACTTTAGCAAAAGAGGCACGCGATCTTTTTTGGCAGGATGAAGCGCGTCGTAAAGGGCGGACAAAACCATTTGTCGCAGGATCTGTGGGGCCATTCGGCGCTTATTTGTCTGATGGTTCAGAATATAAGGGAAATTACGGACTCACGGAGCAGGCACTTATTGATTTTCACAGACCAAGAATTCAGGCATTAGTAGAAGCTGGTGCAGACATTCTTGCATGTGAAACGATCCCTTGTCTGATTGAAGCAACGGCTATCGCAAAGCTGCTGCAAGATGAATTCAGTGGTGTATGTGCTTGGATTACTTTCAGCGCGAAGGATGACCTTCATATTAGTGAAGGTGATTTGCTCAGAGAATGTGTACAAGTACTGGAACCATATGAACAGATCGCTGCTGTTGGTGTAAACTGTACGCCGCCGCAATTTATCTCTTCTCTCATTCAAGAGATGAAAAAGGGGACGAGCAAGCCGATTGTCGTGTATCCAAACTCAGGAGAATTATATGATCCTGAAGAAAAGGTATGGAGCGGGGATACATCTCAGCATACATTTGGTGAATGTGCGCATCAATGGTACAAAGACGGCGCGCATATCATCGGCGGCTGCTGCCGGACGACCCCAGAAGATATCACGGACATCTTAAAACAAACCACATCATAGCACCACGAATCATCACACATACTTCTAAGCAAAAGGGCGGGAAGACATGGAACAAGCAAAAGATCAGTCACAACAATATCAACGAAAAATGACGAGCCGCCACCTGTTCATGCTTTCTCTAGGCGGCGTTATTGGAACAGGGCTCTTTTTAAGCTCTGGGTATACCATCAATCAGGCAGGACCCGCAGGAACGATTCTTGCCTATCTTGTCGGGGCATTAATTGTGTACCTCGTGATGCTCTGTTTAGGCGAGCTATCTGTCGCAATGCCGGTTACAGGGGCCTTTCATACGTATGCAACAAAATACATTGGACCCGGCACAGGCTATACAGTCGCTTGGCTCTACTGGCTGACATGGACAGTGGCACTCGGTTCGGAATTTACAGCGGCAGGCCTTTTAATGCAGCGCTGGTTCCCAGACACATCGGTTTGGATGTGGAGCGGCGTTTTTGCTCTTCTCATCTTTTTACTCAATGCTTTTACAGTTAAGTTCTTTGCAGAATCGGAATTTTGGTTTTCCAGCATTAAAGTAATGGCTATTATTCTCTTTATTATCCTTGGCGGAGCTGCGATGTTTGGCTTGATTCCATTAAAGGGCGGTGAGGCCGCTCCGTTCTTTTCTAACTTCACTGGAGAAGGCGGACTTTTCCCAAACGGCTTTTTACCAATTTTAATGACGATGCTGGCCGTCAATTTCGCTTTTTCAGGTACGGAGTTAATTGGAATTGCTGCGGGTGAAAGCGTCAATCCTGACGAGACCATTCCAAGAGCGATTCGCACAACCGTACTGCGTCTTGTCCTGTTTTTCGTTGGAACGATCGTGGTCTTAGCCGGCTTGATCCCAGTGGAAGAAGCCGGGGTGATCAAAAGTCCATTTGTTGTGGTGTTTGATCGAATCGGGATTCCATATGCCGCAGATTTCATGAATTTTGTCATTTTGACAGCGATCTTATCTGCTGCAAACTCTGGACTATACGCGTCATCCCGTATGCTCTGGTCACTTTCTGAGGAACGGACACTGCCTAAGAAACTTGCAAAGCTGACATCAAAAGGAATTCCTTTGAATGCACTGATTTTAAGTATGATCGGCGGTATTCTTTCTTTGTTATCAAGTGTCATCGCACCCGAAACGGTATACCTTGTCCTTGTTTCGATCTCTGGACTGGCCGTTGTAATCGTGTGGATGGGGATTGCTGCCTCACAGTTGATGTTTCGGAAACGTTTTTTACAGGAAGGCGGACAGCTCCATGATCTTTCCTTTCGAACCCCGCTCTATCCAGTGGTTCCAATTGCTGCCTTCCTCCTGTGTTTTGCATCTGTCATCGGTATTGCCTTTGATCCAAATCAGCGGATTGCCCTCATCTGCGGCATTCCTTTCATCGCGCTCTGCTATGCTGCCTATTATGTGACAGCTTGGATTCAGAAAAAACGAGAAGAACCTGGTGTATAGCACCAGGTTTTTTTAAAGTATAAACAACTTGACAAAAAAGGATATCGCTAGCAAAAGAAACACACTCTGGTATATGATAGGAATCTATGATTTTCAGGATGAACCAAGGGAGTTGTCACTAATATGGAAATGACCATTACAAGAGCATTAAGTGAACTGAAAATGTTAGATAAGAGAATCAACCGAACCGTTGATGAAGCCGTACTTGGTGGATTGATGATCGGGAAACATATACAGCACGGGTTTCAAAATCAAGAAGAAATCGAAAAAAAGGCGAAGGCTGATGACCAATCGATTCAAGCATTAATCAAACGCCGGAATGCCATCAAATCAGCCATTGTTGTGTCGAATGCGACCACAACAATTGATGTAGCGGGTGTCAGCATGACGGTGGCAGAAGCGATTGAACGGAAGACGTCCATTGAATACGATATTCGTTATTTACGGAAATTAAAAAAGGTGTACACAGAACTAGTAGACAAAGCAGAACAAACCAATGAAGATGTGAAAAAGAGACTCGACCAGCATTTAGAAACCTTGTTTGGAAAAGACGGAAAAACACAAGCGGCTGCCAACCAAGAGATCGTCAAGTCGTTCCTAGCTGAAAATGAGGCAACGATCATCGATCCGCTTCGTCTTCGAGTGAAGATTGAAAAGCTTTCGAACGAAATTGAGGATTTTCAAATGGAAGTTGATTTTTCCTTGTCTGAAAGCAATACACTGACGAAAATACAGATCGATTAATTGATTTTGTTAGTGAGCCGAAAATCGATAGAACTAAACACCTCCGAGGGAAAGGTCATTCCCTCCTCATCTGATCATCTCTGGATGATCCTTGATAAAAGCTCAAAGCTGAAGGTTCAAGGATCAACGTTCAAGTGTGAAAGTTCTTATCCATCAAAGCTCAGAATTAAAAGGTAAACGCTCGATCAAATCTGGGAGTCACGGCTCATGAGTGTTTGTTTATCGACTCTTTCGGTTGCCGCCCAGCAGGTTTGCTAACAAAAAGAAAAGGATGTCAAATGATGACATCCTTTTTTCTATGAAAAAAACGACAGGGCTTTCGCCAAGTCGCCTCTTCCAGCAGATTAGTAACGTGATGTATATGCCAAATGGTATACACTTGTGACATTTGAAGATAGCTTGATGTCGTTTGAAGTGAACGTCACTGGAACGATATCGTAGTAATGTGTAGACCAGCCTGCATTATTGTATGTTTGGTAGCCTGCACCTGCAGGAACTTGAAAAGTCAGTGAAAATTGTCCATTTACGTCTGTTGTGCCTGTCGCTGTTTGAGCATATGATTTGATTGCTGCTTCAAAATAAAGCTGGATCGGCTGATTGGGCATGAGATTTCCACTTGCATCTTTTAGTGTTCCTTTAAACGTAGCTGGATAATAAGAACCCACGCGATATTTACTGCCAGAACCGTAATTAACCATACCTCCGTCTGCTGCTGTAACACTAGTTACTTGTACAGATGCTGGTACTGCTCCTGTTTCCTCTGCATGTGCAAATGTTGGGAATACGAGAAGTAAAGATAGAAAGAAAGCAAACATGATTTTTTTCATCGATAAATCCTCCTTTTTTTCCTACTATATTACTATCGACATTAATTGGTATTTTTCCAGTAACAAACAAAAGAACTTCCCTTTTTTAGAAAGGGAAGTTCTTCTCTTACTTTTTCACAACAACAACCTTCACCGCTTTGCTTTCTCTTTTTCTCACATCAGAAGCGGTCACATACAAGACTGTTTTGGCTTTTTGCGGTTTTATTTGGGCAGTAAATGCGCCCTTGTTATTCGTTTTCACCGTTTTGATGACTTTCTTTGATTTGTTTTTCACTTTAATGGTCAATCCTGCACCCGCAGTCCCTTTGACCGTTTTACTTTTGACCGTTACTTTGCCCACTTTCGGCTTAGCTGGTGCTTTGCCTTTTTTGACGACTGTTTTGAGCGTTGTAGCGGCCTTTTCTTTTGAAATCTTAATGTGAAGGACTTTGTTTTTGTTCTGATGCTTGATCTTCACACTAAAAGTTCCATTTTTGCCTGCTGTGCCTTTTCCAAGCAGGGTTTTGCCTCTATACACAGAAATAGCAGCGCCTGCCTTTGCTTTACCTGTCACCTTTTGATGCTGATCCTCCACTTTGCTTACAGATGCATTCAGTTCGACAGCACTTAAAGCAGCAAATGCATTCAGTCTGCCATGTCCTGTCATCCAATCAATACCTGGAATTTTCGGATCGACAATTGGCTCATCGTTTTCATCATAGAAAACGTCATCTTTTCCATCAACAGATGTAAAGGAGATCTTATCTGCTGTGCTTTGCAAGATATTCCTTACTTGATTTGGCTTCAAGGATGGATTTTTAGAAAGCAGTAATCCTGCTGCTGCTGCCACATATGGTGTCGCCATTGATGTCCCGCTCAGATATGAGACATTCCCATCTGGCATTAAGCTTGGAATATCAGATCCTGGTGCAGACATGCTCAGTCCTTTACCATAGCTTGAGAATTCAGCGGCAATATCCATACGGTTGCTTGCGCCAATGGCCATTGCGTACTTTGATGTCGCAGGATAGCCCATTTCTGGAACGCCATCATTTCCACTCGCCACGACCACTAGTACATTTCTTTGAGCCGCGTAGTTCATTGCGTATTCAATCACCCTGCTGTAGTAGCCGCCAAGGCTCATGTTGATGACCTTTGCACCTTTATCCACTGCATGCTTGATTCCAAGTGCAATATGCTCTGTATCTCCAAAGCCATAGGCATCCAGCACCTTCACCGGAATGATGCCCGTATGTTGATTGAGACCTGCCATGGAGTAATGATTATCGGCTTTTGCGGCAATGATGCCGGCAACATGCGTACCGTGTCCATTGTCATCAATCGCATCTTTGTTTCGTCCAATGAGATTCGCACCTAAGTCCGTACGAACAGTCCCGCTTAAATCAGTCAAACGACTGTCTACACCTGTATCCACAACTGCAATCAATGTTTGCTTCATCTTGCTTGTGCCAATCAGTGTATTCATTTGTTCAAACTTCACATCAGCGCCTTTTTTCCCGCTGTTTTGCGCACTGTTTTTCAGTGGCCACTGGTAACCATACTGCACGTCATTGCTAAGTGCACGATACGTTTGAACAGGCTCCGCAAATTCAACATTCGGCATACTGGACAGCTTTCTTGCAGTGCTTTTGATCACAGCTTTGCCTGCTTTTAGTGTCTTCCCAGCTGATTCTTGCCCTGCTGGTACATCATAGACATACATTCCTTTAAACAAAGGACTTACTGACTGCGATGTCACGCGGTTTTCTTGGATTCCATAGCTTTTCATCTTCTTTTTCGCAGATTGAAGCGTTTGGCCATCCTTTAATTTAAAAATGATCTTATTCGTCTTCACTTTCTCTTCTTTTACAAGCTTTTGCTTCTCTAATACATAACCGATCGATTTTCCTTCAAGCTGATCGATTCCAATATTTTGACTCACTGCTTCTAATTCCTTCTTTAAATAGGCAGGACTTGCTCCTTTGAGCATATCAAAAAGGGAACGGATCGCCTGTTGTTCTTTCTCTGTCACGATATGACCGCTAAATGCACCATTTTTCTCTACGTCATTTAGCAGTGACTTTAATGTCAGCAGATGATTGTATACCTTTTGCTGCTCATTTTTTTGTTTGATGAGCTTCAATTTGAGAAATGGCTTTGTCTTTTGGAGCAGGCGACTCAGCTTCTGACCATTTGGTGTTTCATTAAAACGTTTATCTTCAATTGTACGCATCGATTGGAGAATTTCGCGCCCGTACTTTTTCTCAATAATAATGATGTCAGGCTCATCGTCTTCAGGGAAAACGGGTTCAGAAGGCGGAAGGTTAGCTCCTTTATACCCAATTGTATAGGCCGCATCCTCTTCCTCATCACGGCTGTCTTCCTCCGACCCTAAATAGAGCACTTTGACAAAATAAGGACCTGACCATGCATGCGGGAAGTCGATCTCTGTCTCTCCACTTGCAGTGTCCACACGATATCTGGAATAAGTGTCATCCTTCATCGCTCTGTCCTTGCTTGGATAGACCGATACGGACAACACTTGTTTACTTTTTACAGAAATTTTCATATGCGTATGTTTTGCCACCTCTTGTGCAGATGGCGTGATTTGGTACCATGACTCTTCCTTTTCATTCTGTAATGTACCTGAAATCACTTCACCATTTTTTAACCCAATGGCTTCATTGACAGTTGTTCCTTTACTGGCAGCTGCTGCCTCATATCCAGGTAATGCCGCCATACAGAGAATGATGGCCATGAGTACGATCACACAGGATTTGACCTGCTTTTTGAACATGAAAAGACCCCCTTATCTTTTGTAATACCTTGGAAGAATATCACAGAAATGCATTTAGTAGAATCTGTTTTTTACATAATTAAACTCGTTTTAAGCTAGGATTTGAGATATCCAGAAAGTATGACAGATAGCTTCATAAACTTTTTGCCATTTCAAACGGAAAATGATGCTATTTAACCATGCCGAAAAGTACATTACAATCAACTTGTAAGCGCTTAACAAACAAGAGAGAAGGGATCAGCTTGTTCCAAAAAGATCATGTTTTCACACAAGTAAACGGACGATCAAAGAATGAGATTTTACAATACATTGCCGAGAAAGCTGAAGACCTTCAGATTACAAACGATCAGGCGGGGTTATTATCCGATTTGTTGACACGCGAAGACGAAGTCTCAACAGGACTTCAGCAAGGCTTCGCCATTCCTCATACAAAAAGCTCCGCTGTACAAACGGCTTCACTTCTATTTTTAGAGTTAGAACAACCGATTGAATGGGGAAGCTTCGACGATTTGCCCACAAGCTATTTATTTACACTGCTCGTTCCATTAGAAGAAGCAAATGTCACACACTTGAAATTACTGTCAGGGATTGCGACAAGCCTCATGGAACCGGCTTTCATCGAAAAGATACAACCAGGTCAAACCGCTGACTATTATTACGAAGTCATTGAACAACAATTGAAAGAGGGGATTACACAATGAAAATTGTCGGTGTCACTTCATGTCCAGCAGGGTTAGCTCATACACCAATGGCAGCAAAGGCGTTAGAAAATGCGGGTAAACAGCTCGGTCACGAGATCAAAATCGAGCAGCAAGGGATTATGGGACAGGTAAATGGCATTACAGCAGAGGAAGCAAAACAGGCAGACCTTTGTATCATTGCCTCAAATCAGCATATCAACGATGCGGAACGTTTCTCAGGCATTCCCACAGTACGTGTCGAGATTGGACGCGCCTTAAAAAATGCCGAGCAAATCATCACAAAAGCCGTAGCACTTGTTGAAAAGAAAAAATCTGAATCTCAATAAACGTGAGCAATGCCATATAGAAAGGAGCAAAGCAAAATGAAAGCAAAATTAAAAGTCATTGAAGGCCATCTCATGACCGGTATTTCTTATATTCTTCCTGTGATCATCGGCGCCTCCCTTATCGTTGGTTTAGCAAAACTAGTCGGATTAGGATTTGGTGTTTCAGATTTAAACGCCTATAAGGATGCTGGCGGCATTTTACACGGCGCCTATTTAATGGAGCAGGTTGGCTGGACAGGCATTGGCTTAATGAACGTCCTGCTCGCTGGATTTATCGCCTATTCGATTGCGGATAAATCAGGTCTTGCGGCCGGCTTCATCGGTGGTGCCCTTGCCAGCTCAACGAATGCTGGATTTATCGGTGCCGTCATTGCAGGCTTCTTCGCAGGATATGTCGCTCTTTTTGTGAAACGAAAAATTCAAATTCAAGGCTCCGCAGCCGGACTCGTTCCTCTGCTCATCTTACCGCTTATAACCGTTGGCTTAACCGGGCTTCTCATGTCCGTTCTGCTGGGCGGACCATTAGGCGCTTTGAACACGGCATTAATTGAATGGATCAAAGGTATGGTCGCTGACGGCACAAGCACACTTGCACTCGCTCTGATTCTAGGTGCGATGATTGGCTTCGACCTTGGCGGACCGGTGAATAAATCCGCTTGGATGGCAGGTAATGCACTCTTCCTATCAGGCGTCTACCTCCCTGCCATCCTCGTCAATATTGCGATTGTCATTCCGCCGCTTGGATACGGGCTTGCGACATTGATTCGAAAACGCAACTTCTCTCCAACCTTTAGAGAAGCCGGACGAGGCGGGCTTGTGATGGGCATTATCGGTATTACGGAAGGGGCGATTCCTTTTACCCTTGTCAATCCTTTGAAATTAATTCCGCTCAATGTTGTCGCGTGTGCTGCTGGAAGCGGGGTCGCTGCATTATTAGGTGTTCATGACATCATGCCGCCAATTGGCGGGCTATACGGCTTCTTCTCAGTCGGAAACTGGTGGGCCTATTTAATCGGAGCCCTCACTGGCGCACTCGTCATCGGTATTGGCGCCAACCTGCTTGTGAATTTCTCTGAGAAAAAAGAGCCAAAAACGCCAGAACATGACCAGAAGCAGAAAGAAGAAGACGATTTTGACCTTGTGCTAGAAGGATAATTTGAACATAGAAAGGTGTCGTTGATCAATGACTGTCAATGTACATGTGATTCCACATACTCACTGGGACCGGGAATGGTATTTCACCACCTCCCGATCCCGTATCTACTTAATGAAAAGCGTAATGGACATTTTAGACACCCTTGAAACAGATGAAAGGTTCCATTACTTCATGCTCGATGCACAGGCATCCTTATTGGATGATTACTTGAAATGGCGCCCTGAGGATGAGAATAGAATCAAAAAGCTCGTCACAGCCAAACGTCTCATCATCGGCCCATGGTATACCCAAACCGACCAGCTCGTCATTTCAGGTGAATCGATTGTACGGAACCTGCAATATGGGATTGAACGCTGTCAGCAGTTCGGTCATGTGATGAAAGTCGGCTATGTCCCTGATTCCTTCGGTCAATCCGCGCAAATGCCTCAAATTTACCGTGGATTCGGCATTGTGGATACAGCTTTTTGGCGCGGTGTTTCAGACCATATGACGAATCACACTGAATTCAATTGGCAAGGTGCTGACGGCAGTGAAGTCTTTGCTGTGAACCTGCCATTTGGCTACTACTATGGTGGAAATATTCCTGAAAAGGATGAGGACTTACAAGCCTTTTTATCTGAAAAAATTGGTGCGCTGCAAGCAAAAGCAACCACAAAGAATGTCTATTTCCCAAATGGCTTTGACCAGGCACCGATCCGCAAAAACCTGCCTGACTTATTGGAAAAAGCCAATGAACTTGACGAGCACCACTATCAAATCAGCAGTTTAGAAGATTACATTGCAGCAGTGAAAAAAGAGCGGACGTCTTTTGAAACATTAGAAGGAGAGCTCATTCATGCGAAGCATATGCGGATTCACAAATCTATTTTTTCAACACGAGCTGATTTAAAAATCTTAAACAATCAAATTGAAAACTATCTCGTCAATGTGATGGAGCCTATCCTAACGATCAGCTATTCACTCGGACACGACTATCCGCATGATACGGTTCGTGATATTTGGTACCTCATGTTTGAAAATGCAGCGCATGACAGCATTGGCGGCTGCAATAGCGACACGACGAATCAAGATGTCTTCTTCCGCTACAAGCAGGCAAAGGAAATCGCCGAGAATCTTGTGGACTTACACATGCGTCTCATTGCTATTCGACTGCAAACTGAGCAAGAAATCACATTCACGTTATTTAATACACTGCCTTCAAAGCGTTCTGAAGTCATTGAGGTCGAAACCTTTATCACGGAACGTCCATTTACACTAAAGGATGCAAACGGAAGAACGCTTCACTACACAGTGAAAAGCAAAACCGATGTCACAGATTATGTGCTGGCACAGCAAATTTCTCTTAACCCAAGTAAAGATGTGTACATGCCAAAACAAGTATGGAAAGCCATTCTGCTGATTGAAGCCGCCAGCTTACCGTCCGTTGGTTATACACAAGTCAGCATGGTTTTCGATGAATCGAGCGAATCTGTATGGGAACAAACAGAAGGACGCGCGATTGAAAATACGTATTACCGCATAGCGGCAAATGACAACGGATCGCTGGACATCACAGATAAACAAACAGGCCTGACATTCTCTGAGCAAATGATCTTTGAAGACAATGGAGACGATGGAGATTCCTACAACTATTCCCCGCCGCGCGAAGATCTGTATGTGTCATCCAAGGATCTTTCTTCAGCAGACATCACAGTGTCTAAAAGCGGCCTGCAGGAAGAGCTCACCATCCAGCTTACTCTCACTGTCCCATATGACTTAGAAGAGCGCTCTCAGCAATCGGTCACGACTTCACTCCCGATCACAGCGAAGGTGGCATTAAACAAAGATGAGCCTGTCATCCGTTTTCATGTCGATGTCGACAATCATGCGTTAGACCATCGTCTGCGTGTCCTCTTTGATACAGGCATCGCATCAAAGGTATCACTGAGCGATCAGCAGTTTGGAACCATCGAACGCCCAACAGAGCTCACGCAAGAGCTTGAATGGTGGAGCAATGAGCATTGGGAAGAAAAACCGATCACCATTGAACCGATGCAATCCTTTACTGCACTTCGTGATGAAGCATATGGTGTCGCTCTATTGACCGACTGTGTGAGAGAATACCAGATCACAGGAGAAGACTGCACAACGATTGCGTATACGCTCTTCCGCTGTTTCGGAAAAATGGGGAAAGAAAATCTTCTTTACCGTCCAGGCCGCGCATCTGGGGAAAAAATTGTTGAGACACCTGACGCTCAGCTGCAAGGTGCACTGTCGTTCTCATTTGGCATGCACTATAGCAAGGACGCTGTCAGCGAGGGGCACTTAGCGCAGCTTGCTAAGCGGTATACCACCCCAGTTCAATGCTACGAACGGGCAGACTTTTTAAACGGTCGTTTAATTTTCTCTTTCCGAGATGAAAAAGAAGACTTACAATCTACTTATAGCCTGCTTGACATTGAGACAGACGGAGCCATTCTAAGCGCTCTAAAAAAAGAAGAGCATGGAACAGGCATTGTCATCCGTCTCTTCAATCCATATTTAACGCGTCAAACAGCCGCTTCAATCAATAGTTCATCTCTACAACACGGAGAAACAGCGAATTTAGGCGAAACACCTGAAGGACATATACTCAAAGCACAACATGGATCATTACACATTGAACCGCTCACACCTTGTCAGGTACAAACCTACATTGTAAAGAAAAAATGAACATGTAGGGGCGGGGTCCATTTGGATTCCGCCCCTCTTTAATGGAGGGCATTGATCATGCGAATTGGAGGCATTGAAGCAGGCGGAACAAAATTTGTCTGCGGCTACGGAACAACAGACGGAACGATTGAACACATGACTTCCTTTGCAACAGGAAACCCAATTGAAACATGCCGGCAAGTGATCGATTACTTTACAAAGCATCCTGTCGATGCCATTGGCATTGGGGCATTCGGGCCTGTCGATGTAAAAGAACAAAGCCCAAGCTATGGGACGATTTTAGATACACCAAAAACAGCCTGGCGCCAATTCCCTTTCCTCTTAACCTTAAAACAAGCCCTTGGGCTCCCGATGAAGCTTGATACCGATGTGAACTGTGCTGCACTCGGAGAAGCCCGCTTTTCGGTCGAAGCACAAAAGCCTGCTTCTTTGGTTTACATCACAGTTGGAACAGGAATAGGCGGCGGTGCCTATATTGAACACCGCCTCATTCACGGATTGTTGCATCCAGAAATGGGTCATATCACCGTTCAGCGGCATCCTCATGATTCCTACGGAGGCTGCTGCCCAATACATCACGACTGTTTAGAGGGACTGGCATCTGGACCTGCCATAGAAGGACGCTATCATACACTGGCGCAAATGCTGCCAGAGGAGCATCCTGCCTGGTCACTTCATGCCTACTATCTCGGGCAGATGACCGCCAATTTATTACTCACTCTTTCACCAGAGCGCATCATTCTCGGCGGAGGTGTGATGAAACAGCCCGCTATGCTGCCGCTCATTCTTGATGAAACAGAAAAGCGGCTTCACGGGTATTTGCAGCTGCCAAAGCCTTTAAATGAAATTATCACCAAGCCATCCTTTGATGGATTATCGGGTTTAATGGGCGCAATCGCTCTTGGTACTGATGCCTTACAGGCGCAAGGAGCCGCGCAATGATGATGACGGCAGATCCTCGAACCTATCAGCTGATTCAGCGGCTATTTGAAACGAAGGGGTTCGTGAAGCTGGAGGAGCTCACTGCCTCTTTTCGGTTATCTGACCGCTCCATCCGCAATTTAATCAAAGAAGCAAATGAGCAATTAAAGGAAGCTGGAGCCAAGATTAAAACGATCCGCGGAAAGGGATACACCCTATTAACAAGTGACCAAGACGCCTTCCTGCTTTGGCTTCATCAACAGAAGCTTCCTGCCCGCTCTCTCGTCCCCGTCATGCCAGAAGAGCGTGTACGATTTATGATGAGAAAGCTATTGCTTCAACCGGATTACTTAAAAATTGACCAGCTGGCTGAAGAACTGTTTATCAGCCGCATGACGGTCAGCAGTGATTTAAAAAAAGGACGAGAGCTGTTAGCCCGTTACGGCATGACCCTTGTGTCAAAGCCTGGTTTTGGCTTAAAGATTGAGGGAGACGAGTTGCAAAAAAGAACATGCTATGCAGACTTACTCCTTGAGGAAGAGCCTGCACTTTCTCATATCACCGAGCGGGAGCAGCTCCATTTTCCTGATATTTCTCTTGAAACCATTCGATCTATTGTCTTGACGAACCTGCATCAAGAGTCATTGCTCATTAAAGACATTGCCTTAAAAAACTTAGTCATTCACTTAGCGATTGCGATTCAGCAGACACGAAAAAACCAGCGGATATCCGCCAGCACCACTCGTACACAAAGATCGCAAGTCTTAATGAGAATTGCCCAAAAGATCATACAGCAGGTAAGTGACACCTTTCACGTCATCTTATCAGAGGATGAAACAGATTACTTAGTGATGCATCTTTTGGCGAATCAAACGTGGAAAGAAGCCGCCCAGCATCAGACGACAGTGGAAGTTCAGCAGGCGGTTGCGGTCTTTCTACAGCACATTGAGAAAACAAGCGGCCACCGCTTTGCAGATGACAACATCCTGCAGCAAGACTTGATGCTTCATATGAAGCCATTATTAAATCGAATCCAATATGGCGTATCCTTACAAAATCCGCTTTTGCATGAGATCAAAGCGTCCTATCCTTACCCGTTTGATTTGGCTGTCAGCGGACTGAATGCCTTACAGCTGGTACGGACGCCAAATGAAGACGAGGCGGCATATGTTGCTCTGCATATCGCTGCTTCATTTGAAAGAAGTCAGCTCGATACCTCGCAAAAAAAGAAAGCCATTATCGTGTGCGGGTCTGGACTAGGGACGGCAAGACTGCTTGAAATTAAATTGAAGGCAGCCTTTCAGCACGAACTGGAAATCGTCGAGCTGTATTCCTATCAGGATTATCTAATGAGCACCACCCTGCCCTGTGATGTCATCATTACAACCGTCCCACTCGCATCAAAGGGAAAACCCGTGATTCAGGTCAGCGCTTTTTTTGAACATCATGATGTACAGCGGGTAAATGAGATCATTCATTTATTAAATGGACATGGGACTCCCTCTAAAGAGCTGATGGCATTTTTTCAAGAACGATTGACCTTATTGAATGCTGACCTATCCAGCAAGGAGGAGGTATTAGACACACTATGCAGCCGTTTAGAGAAGCATCAGCTAGTATCGCCTTCTTTTCGGTCCTCGGTGCTTGAGCGGGAGCAAATGTCGTCTACCTATCTTGGCAGAGGAATGGCTATGCCTCACCCGCTCATCACAAATGAAGGCACCTCCTGCGTAGCCATCGCACACTTAAAACAGCCAATTGACTGGCAGGGAGACCAAGTATCACTTGTCTTTTTATTAGCCATTCATAAGGATGACGCAGTCTGTATGAATCAATTCTTTGAACAGGCCGTCGATTTACTGGACAATCCAGACCGCATTCACTTCCTGAAGCAAGCAAAAACATTTGATGAGTTGATGGATGCATTGTTTCAATAAAATAGAACAAAGGCCGCCCAGTTGTTGATGAGGCGGCCTTCGTGTTATTTAGAATATGGATCATCAATCGTATATGACATTTTTCCCTTCTTCGCTTAATTTCTTCAAAGAGCTCAGCATATGTTCAATTTCTTCATCAGAATGTCTTTCCCATGAACCTAATTCTGCGACAATTTTCAAAGGGGATTTCGATCGATAAGAACGTGTTGGATTGCCGGGAAATTTTTTGTCAGTCAAATTCGGATCATTTTCAAATTCGCCTAACGGTTCTACAAGATATATTCTCTCTTTCGCATCAGACCTTGCTAACTCAGCACCCCATTTGGCCGCATTTAATGTTCCAGTGAAATAGATATGGTTTGATTTTTTATCCTGAAAATTGGATAAATACAGCGGTTCAAGCAGATCTCCAATCTTCAATTCTGCTTTCGTCCCATGAAAAAATGGGCCAGGATCTAAAACCTGCTCATTGTCATTCATACAGCCGCACCCCTTATCGTTTTTGACTTGCGTATAACAGTATACGACCTGATTTGGGCGGAAAACAGTCTGTAAATGAGATTGTATTCGCGGTATAATAATAGTAGAGAGCAAGATGTGATTGGATCTAAAAAAATGGAAACTTCTCATTAACACCAACAAGTACAAAAACAAGAATACCTTCCACAGCTGATAGAGTCACAATCACACCATGGTTCATTGGGTATTCCTTCGCAATTAATTTCTGACCTATATAATTCAAAGCATAAAAAATGAAAAACAATAAGAAAAACAGAAAAAGAATCGTCATCATATAAACAGACCCTCTCTTATAATGGATATTAAACCAAATTTTACAATATATAATTAGACTATCATTTTAGAACAACTCGAACAATATGATCTTGCTAATTAGAGTGAATGAAGAAAAAAAGCCAGCCACCCGCATAAGGTGATTGGCTTTTTTATCTGTTACTCCCCGATGTTCTCTCCATTTTGCTGAATCAAGGTTTCGTACCAATAAGAGCTCTTTTTACGAATTCGTTTGAGGTCTTTTAGGTCAAATTCGTCGCGGTTGACGTAGATGAATCCGTAGCGCTTGGAGCATCCTTGGTGTGTGCTGATTAGATCGATTGCAGACCACGGGCAGTATCCGAAGACATCGACTCCGTCTGTGATCGCCCATTTGATTTGTTCGATATGCTTTTCTAAATAGTCAATTCGATAATCATCTTGAATCGATCCATCTTCTTCTAATTTGTCGAAAGCACCCAATCCGTTTTCCGTGATAATAAGGGGCAGCTGATAACGGTCATAAATCTCGCGCATCGTTGAACGGAAGCCGACAGGATCAATCTCCCAGCCAAACGCATTTTTACTTAAGAACGGGTTGTTGCCGCCTTTGTATACGCCATCTTCACCAGATTTTAAATGCTGATCTCCGCCGCGTGCAAATTCATCGTTGCCATCTCCTTTACTCGCTTCAACCGTTTGAGATGTGTAGTAGTTAAAGGCAATGAAGTCTGGCTTCGCACTTTTCAAAATATCCATATCTCCCTCTTCAATAACAGGAAGAATGTCTTTTTCTTTCATGTATGCCCAAGCAAGGTTGTTATAACGGCCGAAGACTGCCATATCAAGATACAGCCAGTTGCGGATCGCATTGTAATTCGCCGCAGCAAGCACATCCTCAGGCTTTGGAGATGCCGGATAAATGAGCGCAATATTTGGTGCTGGTCCAATTTTCGCTTCAGGCAGCAAACGATGACAAAGCGTCATGGCTTTCGCCTGAGCTACGAGCATATGGTGGTTCTGCTGATACAGTTCTTTTTTTGGATTTTCTAAATTTGGATCAAGTGTACCGAGCGCCGATCCATGTAAGATCATCATGTTTTGTTCATTAATGGTCAGCCAATAGTTTACCTTCTGGCCATATTCCTTAAAGAGAACCTCTGCATAACGTTCAAA
Organism: Bacillus sp. NMTD17; assembly: GCF_002998735.1. Lineage (NCBI taxonomy): Bacteria > Bacillati > Bacillota > Bacilli > Caryophanales > Bacillaceae > Bacillus > Bacillus sp. NMTD17. The sequence goes on along the minus strand of NZ_PVRH01000004.1, from coordinate 71,635 downwards.
CGCATCTACTGTCGCACGATTTGACCAACCGCCTTTTACTTGAAGCGCATGAGGCAGATCAAAATGATACATTGTCACGATTGGTTCAATGTCATAGCGGCGCAATTCATCGATGAGAGAATGATAGAATTCAATCCCCTTTTGATTGATCTCCCCATCTCCATCTGGAATGATCCGTGTCCATGCAATAGAGAAGCGATAAGCCTTTAAACCCATTTCTGCAAACATCTTCACATCCTCTTTATAGCGGTGATAGTGATCGCTTGCGACTTTAAAATCCGTTGTCCCTTCAGGGTAACTTGCTCTCATATCAATGACAGAAGGCCCCTTGCCATCCTCGTTCCACGCACCTTCTACTTGATAGGCGGAAGTAGATCCGCCCCAGAAAAAGTCCTTTGGAAATGGTGCTAGTGTTGAATATCTCATAATTTCTTCCTCCTCTTGATTAAACGAGATGTAAAAATGATTGTCCTGGTGTGATTTGTTTTACTTCTGTTTCAATAATATCGCTAAACTCACCGGAATTGGTAATAATCACTGGTGTTGTGACGGAAAGGCCGGAAGCTTGGATGGCTTCAATATCAAATTCTGCAAGCAGTTCACCTTCTGTGATGGTTTGCCCCTGTACGACCTTCGGGGTAAAATGCTGACCGCCTAATTGTACGGTATCCAGTCCAATGTGAATGAGCACTTCTGCTCCGCTTTCAGAAGTGAGACCGTACGCATGGCCTGTTGGGAACACCGTTGTCACAACTCCTGATACTGGTGCAAACAACTTGCCTTCTGATGGAATGATGGCTGCACCCTTTCCTAGTGCACCAGATGAGAATGCCTTATCCTGTACTTCCTCCAGCTTGATCACCTCGCCTTTTAAAGGACTCTTCACATGAGCTGCTTTGACCCCATGTTCGTTTTCCATTGTTGGTGCGGAAATCGGTGCTGGCGTGTCATCTTCATCTACTGGATCCTTAAATCCAATCAAATAAGTCAAGACGATGGATAGAACAAACGAGACCGAGATTCCGATGATGAACCCTGTAAACCCTTGTCCATAGAAAATCGGAAGTGTCAGTAAACTTGGAAGCCCTGACGCAATCGCAATACTTTGTGAATAACCGATGATCGCACCGCCGACACCGGCAGAGAGAACGGCTGCAATAAATGGTTTTTTCAAACGAAGCGTGACCCCGTATACAGCTGGCTCTGTAATCCCAAACACGGCAGAAACCGCTGTCGATCCAGCCAATGATTTCAGTTTTTTATTCTTTGTTTTCAGCATAACACCGATTGAGGCACCGGCTTGTGAGAATACAGCTGGCGCAGTAGCCGGCTTGATATGATCTTTTCCATGGACGGCGATATTATTTAAAATCACTGGCACTAGACCCCAGTGGATACCGAAGATCACGAGAACCTGCCATGCCATCGCAATTAAAGCACCTGCAAGTGTAGGACTAAAGGAGAATATTTTCAGCAAGACAGCTGCAATGCCGTTCCCTGCATACACACCAAATGGGCCGAATACAATGAGTGTCAGCGGAACAACCGTGACAAGTAAAATCAGTGGTGTAATAAAGTTTTTGACACTTTCATGAATGACTTTGTTAAAGAAACGTTCGATATATCCCATGACAAACACTGCCAAAATGATTGGAATAACCGTTGATGTATACGACATTAAGACGACCGGAATACCGAAGAAGGTCACATCTCCGCCGCCTTTTGACAACTCTTGAATGGTTGGGTAAATGAGTGCACCAGCAATCGTCACAGCGACAAATGGATTCGCTCTAAACTTCCTCGCCGAAGTGAATGCGAGCAGTAATGGCAGGAAGTAGAACAAGCTGTCAGACGCAGCAAATAAAATTTGGTACGACGTATCTTCAGGTGATAACCATTTCGCATTGATACAGATGCCTAATAGACCTTTTAAAATACCAGCACCCGCCATGACACCGAGAAGTGGTGTGAAAATACCAGAGACAATGTCGACGAATTTTCCGAAAAGGCTTGTGCTCTCTCCACCTGATTTTGCAGATGAAGAAGTGGAATCCTCTAATAGATTCGTAAACTCCCCAATTTCTCGATAAACCTCTGGTACGGTATTGCCAATGACTACTTGAAATTGGCCGCCGCTTTCCATAACGGTTACAACACCATTTAATTTTTCAATGGCTGCTTTGTCTGCTTTTGATCGGTCATGTAATGTGAAGCGAAGTCTTGTGGCACAATGGACCAGTGAATGAACGTTTTTCTCTGTGCCAATGTGTTTGATAATGTCTTCTGCTAATTGACGATAACTCATACAAAAACCCCCTTTTTTTCAAAAAAATACGTTTTTGGGCAAAATAAAAACCTAAACGGGCACCAAAAATAGTCGCAACTTGCCATTGCGCTTTTTCAGTGAACGTTTAGGTTTTGCCTGCCGAACAGTCACAATCCTCTAAGACGATCATTGTGAAACCGTATTCTTTTATGTTTATGAGCAAATAGTACCACTCAGCTTTTCTCATGTCAACGCTTTCTTTTAAAATCTACCTTTATTTTTCTCGTTTGATCAATCGATTCAAATGAATGGATAGATACAGCATCTCCTCTGATGTGAGATCTCGGTGATAGGTTTGATAGACATATTCTGCGATTTTCTTTGCACATTCGTAAGCATTCGGATATTTCACCTTGATCAGCTGATACAAGTCCTGATCTTCGCTGACAAGCAGTGTTTCGTTGATCAGACGCTGGACGAAAAAGCGCAAATGCGTGAGAAAACGGTAATAGTTGAGTGAGTCTTCATCAAAATCCATGTTGAGATGATATTTCACAATGGTGAGAATGGCGTTTACTTCTTTTGTGATATTGACCGTTGTATTCATGTCCTCATTGAGCTCTGCATTAATGATATGCATCGCAATAAAGCCTGCTTCATCCTCAGGCAGTTCAATATGAAGACGCTCTTCAATCATCTCAAGACAGTCCTTTGCCACAAGAAATTCATCTTTGTATAAGCGTTTAATCTCCCAAATAAGCGAATTCTCAATGAGGTGATTTTTCTTCAATCGTTCGATGGCGTAATGAATATGGTCTGCGAGTGATACATGCAGACTTTCATTTAATCTTCGGTTCAGCTTTGTATGTGCATATTGAATCATTTCTTCGGTTACCTTGACCACATCATACGGAACTTCCAGAAGCAGCATTTTCATCCGCTCATGAACGGAGTGATCCTCCAGGCGGAAGACTTTATCGATTAACGATTCGTCTACCGGGTCTCCAGGCCGTCGTTGAAACGCGATACCTCTGCCCATGACGACGATTTCTTTTCCTTGTTCATCTATCACACTAATGACATTATTGTTTAGAACTTTTTGTATCTGCATCCCCAAACACCTCCGTCTATGACCCACAATCTTCACTCAAAATATGCTCTCATCTTAACACAACTGTCAAATCACTTGGTGATTTTATCTGACTTTTGAAATAGATTTCATCATGATTCTACCCCTTCATAGCTGGTCTGATCATTCAATTGCCTGCATACAATACTCCGAGGAGGTGACCTTCAGTGAAGGCTTTTTTCTGGTCTGCATCATTTTTATTCATGCTTCTATTCACACTCGTTTTTCTAGGAATCGTGTTTTGGCTTAGTGGACAAGGCATGGATCAGCTTTGGAGATATGTGCTCATCTCATTTGTCACAGCAGCCGTTTTGCGTGGCGTCACCACTTGGCTGAGGCAGCACGTGATGCATCATTTATCAAAATAAAACGGCTGCCCGCGATATTCAGGCAGCCGTTCCTTTATTCTTTGGATGATGCGGCTTCTTGCTGAGAAGTACGCAGCTCATCATTAATTTTTTTCGCATCCTTTAGAAATTCTGTTTCAAATCCACTTTTGAGTGCCCACATATAAAATAGCAAGGCAACCACTGTAATAAGTGCCATGTCCCAGCCATAATGAATGACGTTATAGCCGCCGAATTTGTCACTGCCAAGGCAGGAAATCGTCATCATCACAAGCAAGTACACGACCATCCAAGCACCCGCCTTCAAGTTGCGGCCGAAGCCTTTCCACTTCGCTTTTGCTTGATAGTAAAAATAGATCGGAAGACCGATGAGGATAATGAACAGCACCTGACCTGTTAACGGCCACCTCGCCCAATACAGCGTCAATGAGGCAAAGACAAAGCCGAGAGGAGCAATGATGCTGAGTCCTTTTATTCGAAGCGGACGATATAAATCTGTCCCTGTCTTTCTCAGTGTCATAACGGTCACTGGACCTGTCAAATAAGAAATGAGCGTCGCAACTGAAATGATTTCTGCAAGTACACCCCAGCCTCTAAATAAAAACAGAAAGATAAACGATACGGCTAAGTTAAAAAACATCGCTGGACGAGGCACACCGTAAATAGGGTGCAGACGGCCAAGCACGCTTGGCATGTATTTGTTTTTTTCCATTCCATAAATCATACGAGATGTCGTCGCCGTATACGTAATCCCTGTACCAGAAGGTGATACAAAAGCATCTGCATATAAAATCAGAACCAGCCAGTTAATCCCAAGCGCAATGGCAAGGTCAGCAAATGGCGAGTTAAAATTCAAATGGCCCCATCCATTCACAATCATGGACGGATTGACAGCACCGATAAAGGCGATTTGTAAAAGCACATAAATTACAGTCGCAATCAAAATGGATCCAACAATGGCGATCGGAATCGATCGGCCTGGATTTTTCGCCTCACCTGCCATATTAATCGGGCTTTGGAAGCCATTGAAGGCAAACACAATCCCTGATGTCGCAACAGCTGTCAGCACACTCGCCCAGCCGTTAGGGGCAATACTTGTTCCAGAAGTAAAATTCTCACTATGAAAACCTACGAATAAGAGCGCACCAATTGTTAATCCTGGAATGACAATTTTAAACACAGTAATGAATGTATTCGCTTTTGAAAATAACCCAACTGTCCAATAATTGAGCAGAAAGTAAATCACAAGAAGTACACTGGCGACCATGAGCCCTTCTGTCGTCAAAACCCCTTTTGTGACCAAATGGCTTGTCCACTTTGCCCACTCCCAAGGCCATGAGCTCATATACTGGACAGAAGCCACCGCCTCAACAGGAATGACGGAGACAATAGCGATCCAGTTTGCCCAAGCAGCAATAAACCCGATAAAAGAGCCGTGTGAATATTGCGTATATTTCACCATTCCGCCTGCCTCTGGAAACATCGATCCGAGTTCACTATAAGACAAAGCGATAAATAAAATCACGACCATCCCAATCAACCAGGACAAAATAGCAGCAGGGCCGGCAATTTGAGCGGCACGCCAAGCACCGAAAAGCCATCCTGAACCAATGATTGAGCCAAGACCTACCATCATTAAAGCGAAAGTTCCCATTCTACGATGCAAATGATTCATGTTCATAACACCTTTCGATTAAATTACAAAGCATGTGCCCAAGTAAGCGTCTTTCTTACTTGCAGCTCACTTTTCAATCAATTGACAAATATTTCTTCAACTAAATCTTTACCCTTGTTCATTTTTTCGCCTGTTTTATTATCTCTCAATTCTCTATTTTCTGAAATAGTCGAACATGCTTATTTCTAAAGAAAGCGCTTTTTCAACGATTCAATCTATTAGACTGAATAACTACCTTTACCCTTATTTTGAAAAAAACAAAACAAAAAAAGAAAGAGGAAATGAATCCCTCTTTCTTCTGAACCCTCTCGTGTATAGAAAAAAGGATAAAGGGGGTCCCTCTATCCTTGTGAGATTGCTTGTTCTTTTTCAATCACAGCTAGTCTTTCTTGCACTTCTTCTTCAGACAGATTGTGCTGTTTCACATAAAGGTTACGTTCACTTGTACGGCATTCATGGCTGCAGCTGCGCATATACTTATGCTCGCTCTCTTCTGTTGCAATCATTTTGCGGTTGCATGCAGGGTTTGCACAGTTCACATAACGCTCGCAAGGCTCACCGGTGAAGAAATCTTTTCCGACAACTACATGCTCTGTTTGATTCACTGGCACTGTTAAGCGGGTATCAAACACATAGCATTGACCATCCCATAGCTTTCCTTGAACTTCTGGGTCTTTTCCGTACGTGACAATTCCGCCGTCAAGCTGAGAGACATCTTCAAAGCCTTCACGCTTTAACCAGCCTGAGAATTTCTCACAGCGTACGCCGCCTGTGCAATACGTCAGGATTTTTTTCCCTTCAAGAATCTCTTTATTGTCACGAATCCACTCCGGTAATTCGCGGAATGTCTCAATATCAGGACGAACTGCCCCTCTAAAGTGGCCAACATCAAACTCGTAATCATTACGTGCATCAATCACAACGGTATCAGGTGATTGCATTTGCTCGTAAAATTCAACTGGGCTGAGATGTTTACCTGTTAATTCTAACGGATTCACGTCATCTTCAAGGCTAAGATTCACTAGTTCATTCCGATGGCGGACGTGCATTTTTTTAAACGCATGACCGTCTGCTTCGTCAATTTTGATCGGCATAGACGCAAAGCGCGGATCTTCTTTTAACGCTTGCATGTACTTGTCCGTTTGCTCAATGGTACCAGAAACAGTTCCGTTCAAGCCTTCTGCTGACACAAGGATACGGCCTAACAAACCAAGCTCCTTACAGAATGCTAGATGCTCTGCTGTAAACGTCTCTGGGTCCTCAATGGGGACATATTGATAGTAAAGTAAGACACGATATTGTTTTTCCATATATATAAACACCTCTTAAATTTAATCAAAACATACCGTTCTTTATCATACAGGAAATACATACCTAAAGGCAATGACAGCGGCTCAATTCCATAAAACGGAAGGGTCTTTTTCCTCATATTTGACAGAACTTTCTGTAAAATGAGATGATTTATGAAATATGATGTTGTAAAGGAGCAGAACTCAATGATCCAGCCAGAAGATATCGTCAGAAGCGGCCCAAACCAATTTATTTCTCAAAAAGGGATTTATCATGAACTCGATTCACTTGTTTCTCCATCCTTCCAGTCGCCCGCTGTACTGACGGGACACGATTCATTTCATGCTTTTTCAGCGTACACAAAGCTTCCACCTCATTGGCCTGTTGTTCAGCACAAAGGATACAGTTCACCAAATGCGATCACACGAATTGCTGAAGAACTGAAAGGGGCAGATGTGATGATTGGGATTGGAGGCGGCACGATTTTAGACACCGCCAAGTCAGTAGCAGAAGCTCTTCAAATTGAAGTGATCATGGTTCCAACCATCCCAGGGACATGTGCTGCATCTACACCGCTTAGCGTCATTTATGATGACAAGGGGAATTTCATGAGAGTCGATTATCATAAACGGTCCAGCTACCTCACGCTCATTGATCATACATTTTTGCTTTCTTCTCCTCTTTCCTACCTTCAAAGTGGGATTGGAGATACGCTGGCCAAATGGTATGAAGCAGAAGCCATTATTCGAAATGCAAAAGACTCCTTACCGCTCATGGTGCATGCTGCACTAAAGCAGGCGGTATACGTCAGAGACATTCTTCTTTCCCATAGCGAAGAAGCCGTCCACAGCTTGACAACAGGGCAGCACTCGCAAGCATTTGCGGATGTAACGGATACCATTATTACATTAGCCGGCACGGTCGGCGGGTACGGGGGACGCTACGGCAGAATGGCAGGAGCTCACGCCATCCATAACGGATTGACATTTATTGAAGAAACGCATCACGTATTACATGGTCAAAAAGTGGCCTATGGCATTCTTGTTCAGCTTGCCGCAGAAAATCGAATGAGCGAAGTAGAAGAATTACTTGAGCTTTATGAAACACTCGGATTACCTAGAAATATGCGTGAGCTTGGCATCACAGCTCAGCTGGAAGAAGCCGCAAAAACAGTGGCAAGCCATGCTGCACGTGCAGACGAAACCTTTTGCTTGATTGGAGACTATTCCAAAGAGCAAATTGCCGACGCCATTCAAGTCATTGAAAACGTATCAGCCTCGAAAAACCGTTAAATAAAAAAAAGCACAGGCATCCACCTGTGCTTTTCTTTCGATTAAAAATCAAAGTTATCTGGATCTGGACCTGTGCGCTCATCTTCATTGAGCTGATCGATGACACCCATCTCATGTGCGGACAGCTCGAAATCGAAGACTTGTGTGTTTTCGATGATTCGGCTCTTCGTCACAGATTTTGGAATGGTGATAATGCCATGCTGCAAGTCCCAGCGAAGAATGACTTGAGCCACGGATTTGTCATGTTTTTTCGCAATATCCTGAAGAACAGGATGGTTCAGAAGCTTCCCGCTGCCTAATGGTGACCACGCTTCTACATGAATCCCTTTCTCCTTGCAGTAGTCTCGTAAAGGCTCCTGCGTTAGCTTAGGATGTAGCTCGATTTGGTTGACCATTGGCACAACTTCTGCCTCTTCTAATAAATCATCTAGGTGGTGCTGATGGAAGTTACACACACCGATGGCTCGAACGCGTCCATCCTTATACAGCTTCTCTAGTGCTTTCCAAGTATCTTTATATTTACCTTCAACTGGCCAATGAATTAAATAAAGGTCTAATACATCTAGCCCAAGCTTGTTCATACTTGTTTCAAAGGCTTCAAGTGTTGCTTCATAGCCTTGATCACGATTCCAGACCTTTGTCGTAATAAACAGATCATCGCGAGAGATGCCTGATTGCTGAATGGCTTTGCCTACCCCTTCTTCATTTTGATAGGCTGCTGCTGTATCGATGCTGTGGTAGCCCGCTTCAAGAGCGTCTGTGACTGCATTTACAGCCTCTTCCCCGTCTTTTACCTGCCATACACCAAAGCCTAGCTTCGGCATTTTTACTCCGTTTGCTAATGTGACTGTATCTGTTAATCCACTCATCAAACAAACCTCCGCTTCATTTTTACTTACCAAGCACTATACCCGAATTTTCTATTGATCATGCAAGAAATTTCGCTGGTGTTATTTGATATATTGTCCTATATCGACTTGATTGGCGTCAACGATTTGGTATTCGCTGATCTTATTTTTCGTTTTAGAACCATCATATGTCTCTAAATAAGCTTGATCATAAAAGACGAATCCGTATGTAACATTGCCTTCCTCTAACACCCTAATCCAATAAGACTCTTTTGTTTCTTTTTTAGCGCCATTCGCCTTCTTTAATTTCATACCTGAAAATTCATTCAGCAGCTTTTGAATATCTTCTTTCTTATCTACCACAACTTGCTCATTATCATGCTCAATTTGAATCGAAGTCACCTTATTCTTATCCAGTGAGGTCACATCATCAAAAGAGTATGTTTTGGTATTGATCATAAAATAAATACCTATTCCTATTAAAACCACTACACCTACACCAATGATCCACTTTTTCAACCTAGCTCCTCCTTCTATCCACGCCACACCTATTGAAACAACGAAATCCAATCATCCTCTTCAGAGAACACTTGAATCCCGTGCTGTTTCAGCAAGGCGGACGTCACACCATCACCCGCTTTTGTCTTACCGTTAAACTCTCCCTGGTAAATCAGCCGGCTCCCGCAAGAAGGGCTGTACTCTTTTAACACAACCGCTGTTGCTTTCAGAGACTGAACCTGTTCCAGCGTGGCTTTTGCACCTTTTACATACATCTCTGTGACGTCAGTTCCATGAACATCGACAACAGCAGCCTGCCCCCGTAAAACATCATATCCATCTCCGCCAATGATTTCTGCCGGTGGTCTAGGCGTAGAGAAGCCGCCAAGCAGTTCAGGACAAACTGTCACAGCCTTTCCTTCCTGCACAAGCTCTTCAATTCGCTGATCTAATCGATGGCTGCCATTATACCGGACCTTCAACCCAGCAAGGCAAGCGCTGACCACAATCACGTCTGTTCCTCATTTTTATGGATTGAGCGTTTTTTACTGACTTTAAAATAAATACATACAGGCAGATAGAAGATCGTGTACCCTAAAAAGGGCAGGGCACAATACAAAGCGGCCGCCCAAACAGGTTCTTCAACTCCTGTAATGCCAAAATAGTAAACAAATAATAGCAAGCTGACAAACAGTCCTACGAACGGCATGATGGCTGCTGACTTTTTAAAATTTTCCATCATTTCTTTCCCCAGAGAAGCTCCCTCCCTTTTAACATGATCAGGAATAACGTCAATATATGTTAATTTTACCATATAAAAAACCGAAATCATCTCATTTTCTACGATGGTTTCGGTTTTTTTAATCTATATTTTTTCTTTCCATGCCTTCAAAAAGCGCTCAATTACTTGTAATTCATCTTCATGAAACTGCTGGAGAAATTCTAAGTAGGACGCGACGGCTTTTTCATGTAGTTCATCATGCAGCGCTGCCAATTGCGTGCCTTTCTCTGTCAATGAATAGTAGACAGATTTCTTATCCCCTTGCCGGTGGCAATAGTCCACCATGCCTTTATCAATTAGTTTTTTCACAGCCTTTGTAATGGCAGGCTTTGATAGTTTTAGTTGTTGAGAAAGAAATGTATTATTTGATTCGTTTGGATTGGCTTGAATCATCGATAAAATGTGAAGCTGTGTGAGTGTCCAATCTTGCTTGAGTGTATCAGTCGTGGTAATCAGTGGATCTGTTGGATCATTCCGTCTCTTTTCCCTATGCATAATCAGATCTTGAATCGCTTTTAATACAATCTGCTCTTTAGTTTCCATCTGAACCTCCACTCTTAACTGGTTAATAAAATGGTACTAATAATTAAAAGAGGAGTCAAAAGAAATGTCAGTGTGAGAAAAAGAACAGGCCATCAGACCTGAAAATGGTGTATGCACTTTTCTACTAGTTGACCCATCATGTCACAGCTCCTCTTTCTTTTATTTGCTATAATTCATGGAAAGAAAGGCTCTTTTCGTGAGATGTTGAAATAATATAGAACAGAAAAAAAGCTGCCTATCATGAGGCAGCTATTCAGCACGATGCTGACGATCCATATAAAGTGGTGGTCTTTTCAACGAAATCACCGCACAGCTAAAGGCAATCAGCACAAACACTGCACCGAATTTCGCCAGATCAACAGATGAACCGGTCATCGTAAACAGGACACCGCCAACCGCTGATCCAATTGAGATACCAATTTGCAAGGCCGATGTATTTAAGCTTTGCTGAATATCAGACGTCACAGGATCTGTTTGAATCAAATAACTCTGCAAGGCAGGCGTTAATGCCCAGCTAAGCGCTCCCCATAGGACAACCATGATCATAAAGAGGACAAACACACCCGCTGTATAAGGAATGATAAACATCACAACTGCAAACGCGATTGTCACCAGCAAAATGGCTTTCCCTGAACCCAGCTTGTCACTAAGCCAGCCGCCAAACCCATTCCCGCCAATAGATGCAAGCCCAAAGACCAAATAACAAATACTAATCCAGAACGGGGTCATATGCAGAACTTCCATTAAAAACGGAGTGAAATAAGAATAAAGCATATAATGACCTGCCAGCATAAACAAACTAATCAAGTGTGCACTAAAAATTTTCGGATGCCCTAAAGAACGTATTTGCTCTCTAAGAGGTGTCACTTTTTCAACAGGCATTTTCTCCAATAGGAAATAGATCAGCACCATCGATATCGCTGATAAAATACTGATTCCTAAAAACATCACTCTCCAGCCAAAGCTCTCTGTAATAAAAATACCGATCGGTACACCGAGAACAAGTGAAGAACTAATCCCAATAAAAATCAGCCCTAATGCCTTCGCACGATGCGCTGGTTCCACCAATTTAGCAGTGATCGTCAGTGACAACACCACGACAAGCGCTGTACTCATTGCGATCAATACCCTAGAGATCATGACAAGGGCAAAAGTCGAACTAAAATATGTGAATACATTCCCTATTGTAAACACCAATAACGCGATTAGATAAAGACGCTTTCGTTCAATTTTAGCTGTGGCAGTCAGCAGCACAGGTGCTGAAATGGCATACACAATGGCAAATACGGTGATAAGCTGCCCAGCTGTCGCAAGAGATACATTCAAATCCTCTGCAAGGCTTGGCAAAATGCCCCCGACCACAAGCTCAACTAATCCAACCGCAAAAGTAGAAACGGCTAATAAATATACTCTCCAGTTCATGTCTAACATCCCTTCTCTATATCATCGCTTTCACTTTTGATACAGGGCGCAGACAAACAAAAAAACCCTGATTACAAAAAAGGAAAGCGCGCTTTTGTAATCAGGATTTATCGGATCCTGGTAGAAACCCTCAAACCATATTATTGAGGTTATACAAGTCTATTTTTTTCTTCAAATATATTAGCATAGCCTTACATAACTGGCAAGCTGTAAAAATAGGAAATGACTGCAAATTCACGATCAAACAAAGCACTCAGAACAGCATGAAAAGAAACCCCAGTACAACTTGCTTTCTCCTGCATTTACAGGTAAACTGATGAAAAATCAACGAACATTGATCAACGTAGATCTGGAATAGTAGCTTGAATTGACCTTTAACAGAGAGGGAACCGTGCTGAGAAGTTCCTACTGACATCTTCAAGTGAACCTGCCGATTTAGTTCTGTTTCATACAGCGGTTCATACCGTTATCATGATCGAGTGTAAAGCTGTGCTTTAAATTAGGGTGGTACCACCAGGAATGGTCCCTAACTTAAAGCACAGCTTTTTTGTTTTTACAAAGGAGGAACATGCAATGTCAAAGAAACAATTTGTTGAAAAAATCACAAGCATGGAAGACGACTTTGCCCAGTGGTATACAGATGTTGTCACAAAGGCACGCCTCGTCGATTATTCAAGCGTCAGAGGCAGTATGATCATTCAGCCATATGGCTTTAAAATTTGGGAGAATATTCGCGACGAACTTGACCGCCAAATCAAAGAAACAGGGCATGAGAATGTGTATATGCCGCTCTTTATCCCAGAGAGTCTGCTGCAGCAGGAAAAAGACCATATCGAAGGCTTCGCTCCTGAAGTGGCGTGGGTCACACATGGCGGTGAATCCGAATTACAGGAAAGGCTCTGCGTCAGACCAACCTCTGAAGTACTGTTCGCTGAGCATTACAAAAATATCATTCATTCCTACCGTGATTTACCGAAGCTTTATAACCAATGGGCGAATGTCGTCCGCTGGGAAAAAACCACACGTCCATTCCTTAGAACGCTTGAATTCCTATGGCAGGAAGGACACACATGCCATGAGACTGAGCAAGAAGCGATTGAAGAGACAGAAAGAATGCTTCACATCTACGCTTCTCTTTGCGAAGAGCTCCTTGCCATTCCTGTCATTAAAGGGAGAAAAACAGAGAAGGAAAAATTCGCTGGTGCCCGCTTCACCTATACGGTTGAAAGCTTGATGCATGATGGAAAAGCGCTGCAAACGGCCACTTCTCACTTCTTCGGAAACGGATTTGCCAAAGCATTTGGCATCGAATTCTTAAACCGCGAAGGAAAACTAGAGCATGTCCAGCAAACCTCTTGGGGCTTTACGACAAGAATCATCGGTGCCATGATCATGGTGCACGGTGATGACAGAGGACTCGTCCTTCCGCCAAACATTGCGCCAACCCAAGTGCGTGTTGTGCCAATTGCTTCCCATAAAGAAGGTGTCCTCGATCATGCCTATGAATTAAAGGATCGACTCGCCAGCATCGCACGCGCTGACATCGATGCAAGCGATAAACAGCCTGGCTGGAAATTCAACGAATGTGAAATGCAAGGTATCCCTTTACGTGTAGAGGTGGGACCAAAGGATATGGAAAAAGGCCAGGTCATGCTCGCAAGACGAGACACAGGTGAAAAGCAAGCCGTCAAGTTAGATGCACTTGAACAAACCATCACATCCACGCTTGAAGACATTCAACGGACAATGTACGAAAAGGCGAAAGAACGATTACATGAAAAAACATCAAAAGCTCACACAATTGAAGACATTGAGCACATTCTTTCAGAAGAAAACCGATTGATTAAAGCCATGTGGTGCGGTGACGAAGCCTGTGAAAACGACATTAAAGAAAGAACAGGGGCGACCTCACGCTGTATCCCATTTGAACAGGAATCCGTTTCAGACACATGTGTCTGCTGCGGAAAGCCTGCATCTGATATGGTCTTCTGGGCGAAAGCTTATTGAGAATCGAAACGAAAGAGAAGCATCCTTTACGATGCTTTTTTTTTTGTTAAAAAGACCCAAACACCCATTGACCTCACCTGCACGATCCCCTATAATTCATATTAATATAATCGGTTTTTAAGACTTTAACTGGAGTGGTGATATATGAAGCGCTGGCCCTCACTGTTTGCCGAACGCTGCCCTAAATGTAAAACAGCATTAGAAGTCTCTAAGTCCAATGCCCTGCAAGGCAAAGTCGTGAAAACATGCCCCAACCTTCATTATCAAAAAGAGTTTCATCCAGCCCTTGAAACATATATCGAGCACGATGACGTCAAATAAAAAAGACCAACACGTTTGCTTTGTTGGTCTTTTCTTTATAATAAATCCAGCCAAATTTTGAGCGCTGTCGCCGTAATCATCGCAGCAAGTGCCCATTGTAAGTAGACGGCGTTGATTTTCTGACCGACCTTAGCACCAATCGGAGCGGCGATTAAACTTGCCAGCATCAGCACAACCGCAGGAAGAAGCATGACTTGACCCGTCAATACCTTTCCAGCCGATGCACCGATCGCAGAAAGAAACGTAATCGCAAGGGACGACGCAATCGTCATCCTGACAGGAATTTTTAAAATAGACAGCATCACCGGTACCAATATAAATGCTCCGCCCGCGCCTAGTACCCCGGAAACACTACCAATCACAAAGGCAATACCTGCCGCAAGTCCTTTATGAAAAGTGACTTCTTCCTCTGCATCTGCACGCTGTCCCTTTTTTGGAATCAGCATGAGAACCACAGCCACAATCGCAAGCAATCCATAGACGAGATTCATCCCATTCTCTGGCATGAAGTGAGATACATAACTGCCTAGTAAGCTGCCCGCCAATATACTGCTCCCCATATATAAAATCAACGACCGATGTAAAAATCCGCTTTTACGATAGGCCAATACCCCACCGAGCGTCGAAAAAAGCACTTGAATGGCGCCAATGCCTGATACCTCGTGTGCCGAGAGTGCCATCACACCGACAAGTGGCGGGATATAAAGAAGCATAGGATAGTTGATCACGGATCCCCCAATCCCCACCATTCCTGATAAGAAGGAACCAATACATCCGATGATAAAAAGTGTAATCAAAAACGCAAAATCCACGCTGGTCTCCTCCTTTGCAAAAGGAAAAGGGGATCTTCAGCAGATACCCCTACATCCTTTAGGACCCTTTTCTCACCCAGAACTTCAGCACATGTCCTTCTTCCGTCTGCGTGATCAATTCATGTCCGCTTGACTTCGCCCATGCTGCTAAGTCAGCTTTAGCTCCTTTATCTGTTGCATGTATTTCTAAAACTTGACCTTCCGCCAAGTCGTTCATTTTTTTCTTTGTTCGAATAATCGGCATTGGGCATGCAAGCCCTGTGACGTCTAACATTTGATCTGATGTCATTTCGTTGTTCCTCTCCTCTTATTTTATTGGACATTACCGAATCGCACAACGGTTTGGACCAATTTCCATTTCACGCTGCGCTTCATCGTCTGGGCTCAGCTTCCCCATATTGGTTTGACGAATGTCTTGATAGGCGTTTGGTTGTGCAGGTAGGTTCTTCGTGACCATTTCTCTAAATACGGCTTCATCATCAATATTCAGTCCATGATTTTCTTCAAATAGAACGCCTAGCTCCTTCCAAACGCTTCCGTCTTCATTAACTTCATCCATGATCATGAAATGCGCTGGCAACACAATCAATTCTTTTGAAAGTGCGCCATATCGGTCATATAGGGTTTCTCTCAAATCACCTACCCAGTCCTCCGCCATTCCAGCGAGGTCGGGTCTTCCAATCGAATCCACGAACAAAATATCACCTGAAAGAAGATATTGATCATCCACGATAAAAGATGTTGACCCAATCGTATGCCCCGGTGAGTAAAGGGGATGAATATCAATGGTAGCCGCTCCTATCGCGATGCGCTCTCCTTCTTCAAGACGGTTATATTCAAAGATCACTTCTTCTGCATCTTTTGGCGGCAGCCAGTAGCTAGCACCCGTCTGTTCAGCCAGTTTCTTCCCGCCAGAAATATGATCTGCATGAAGATGAGTGTCCAACACTTGCGTTATAGAGACATGATGCTTTTTAGCAAAACGCATATAGACATCCGTCATTCTAGCTGCATCTACAATTGCGGCTTCTCCATTCGACATGATCATATAAGACAGGCATCCCTTGCCCATCCGTACAAATTGATAGAGCTCTCCACCGCCGCTTAAATCACCAATCTTCACTGGCTCTAGATGCTCACTCCACGCCTTCATGCCGCCTTCTAAATAATGGACCGTTCTGCCCGCCTCTGACAGCATCTCCGCGACCATGATAGAGGAGCCTTCCTTGGCACAAACCACCAATACTTCACGATCAAGAGGAATGTCATGCAGAATGCCCTCTACTCCTTCAAGGAGATCAAAATAAGGCACATTCATATGAACGATTGCTTCCCCTTCGATCTTCCAATCCTGAACATCCGCTTGATTTCGCACATCTAGCAAAAAGAGCGGTTCTTTGTTCACGATCTTTTTTGTTAACTGCTCTGCGTTCATCGCTTTTACCGTCATGTTCCATTCAGCTCCTATTTTTCAATCGCTCCTGTCCAGCTATTCATGCCTGGCACAATATTCGTCAATTGATGAAATCCTTTTTCTTTTAACTTTTGCGCAGCTAATTCACTTCTTCTGCCTGAATGACAGATTAGGTAAATGTCCGTCTCCCGGCTCAATTCCTCCGCACGTTGATCCACCTCACCAAGAGAAATATGAACAGCTCCTGGAATATGCCCCGCCTCGTATTCATCCAGCTCTCGCACATCTAAAATAAACAAAGATGGATCTTCTTTTACTTTCTGTTGAAAAGTCTCCAAAGACAGTTCCGAAATCATGGACTTCCCTTCTTTCTCTTGTTCTCCGCCTTTACGAATTAAATGATGAAGCACCTGGCCTTCTACTGTTGTTCCTAAAAATTCGTGGCCTGCACTTTTTGACCATGCCGCTAAATCCGCTGTTGATCCTTTATCAGTGGCTTGCACTTCAAGCACATCGCCTGGCAAGAGCTCATTCATTTGTTTTTTTGTTTTTACAATCGGCATCGGGCATGCCAGTCCTTTTGCATCTAATATGACAGTTGGTTGCTGCATGTCTTCTCCTCCTTTAAATAGGGGTAGGGGTATATTTTATTGCGCATTTAATGCCAAGCATTCACGCCACCCTTGATGTTTGTAATCTGAGTAAATCCCTGCTTCTTCAATATTTTCGCGGCCTGCATACTTCTCATTCCGCTCTGACATATCACATAAACCTCTTCATTTTTCTCAAGCTGAGAAGCTCGTTTCTTCAAATGAGGCAACGGGATGTTTTGAAAGCCTTTGATATGACTTGTTTGAAATTCAATAGGAGATCGCACATCAATGAGCTGTTGACCTTTGCTTTTCAGCTTCTTTTTCATATGAGCTGCATCTATTTGCTTCACACCTCGTACCGGCAGAAAGCGGCTTATGAGTAATCCAATTACGATGATGAGTAAAATCGTCTGCACCATCCTGCTTCACCTCACTAGATAAATAAATTCACACGTCCGATTTCAGCCTCTGCTAAATATGCTGCTACACCAGCATATTGAATGTCGTCCAATAATTCTTTCTCCTGTAATCCTAAAAGATCCATCGTCATTGTACATGCCACTAGGTTAATATCCTGTTCCTTTGCCATCTCAATGAGCTGCGGCAAGGTCATGGCATTGTGCTTTTTGATTACATGCTTGATCATTTTCGGCCCCATTCCCGCAAAATTCATCTTGGAAATCCCCAAGCGATCAGCCCCGCGCGGCATCATCTTGCCGAACATTTTTTCTAAAAATCCTTTTTTCATCGGTACCATCTCATCCTTACGCAAGGCATTCAGCCCCCAAAATGTATGGAAAATGGTCACCTCATGATCATAGGCTGCTGCACCATTGGCAATAATGTAAGCGGCCATCGCTTTATCATAATCTCCACTAAATAACACAATCGTCGTGCGCTTTTTCTGTTCTTCCATTCTGCTCCTCCTCACCCTAAGTACCCTACGGGGTATATAGAAAACAAAAAATATATACACATACCGGTAAGGGTATATTACAACAAGTAAAAAAATCCGTCAACCTCCAAAGGCTGAGGAATTTCTTACCGGCTTTTCACCAATAGCTCAACCGCCTCTTTCACAAGACCTTCCGTATCCTTGCCTTCTTCAAGACTTTCACGGACACATTGCTCAAGGTTTGTACTCACAATCACACCCATCGCCCGATCAATGGCATTGCGTGATGCAGACAGCTGCGTCACCACCTCGCGGCAATCCTTTCCCTGCTCCATCATCGCAAGAACCCCTTTAATCTGCCCTTCAATCCGGCGAAGACGGTTCTTCATCTGCTGATTATATTCCATGTACCAGCACTCCTTTCTATTCTTTCTATGAACAGATAGTATACCCTAAGAGGTATTTAGTCAAACGACTTGCCCTCCTTTTTATAGAGAAAAGATAGATCATATGTGAAAAGAATTGCACATTCCACCATTTATTGATAAAAAGAAGTTAATCAATGCACGAAATTAGTTGGCGAAAAGAGGACACACATATGACTTTACATCACTATATTGGTGCTAATAAAGAGCTGCCGCTTGGTACCTTTGGTCAAAAGCCTACCTATAAACCACTCTCTGAACTCAATATCAAAACGGTTGATAGAAAACGAAAAAAGCCCAAAACCTATCAAAAAGAAGAGCCCTTGATAGAAGTATACGAAACAGAAGAGGACTTTGCTGGCATTCACATTGCTTATGTAGATCCGGTCTATGAAGCCGTAAGAGACAAATTCACGCATCCTTTTGTTTATGATTTAGGCATCATTCATTCTCTCCGTCCTCTTTTCCTTTTCATTGAAACAGAGCTGTCCAAAGGAGAAACCATTGAAATCTACTCTTGTGTAGACGGCCTGGAAACGAAAGAAAAAGACGATCAATTAGATGTAGAAATTGACCTAAGCAAAAAACGATTTGGGAAACATATCGATTTTAAAGAGATCGATGAACTGATTGATATGTTTGAATTAGAACACTTACAATATGTGCTGGTGAAGAAGTAGAGGAGAATTGAAATGGAACATCAATGAGGCGTTGAAAAGTTTAGGCCTCAATTATCTCTGTGTAGATCATCGTAAACTTTTTCAAAAATCTCTATTGGCATTGAATACTTCGTTGTTTTATCATTACGGTAATTAACCACTATATCAATGTGATGTAGCTTTTTTTCAAATTCAATAATTGAATTCTCCCATCTATCTCGAACGGATATGACACAATTACCGTTTTTCTTTTCCTTTTTCTGATAAACATAGTCCATTTTATCTCTCCATTCTTATTATTTAGTATTAGATAGGTGAATTGACGTCACGTTGTAAATCAGTGATACCCAAGAAACATGAAGATAAAGAAACTAAATGTGGTGAGTAAGTTTAAAAACGTATAAAGATAATTTCTACTATAAATACTTAATATAATACCAACTGGACCTAATAGATAATTCAATAACCATAATCCGCTTCCATATCCAAATATCAAATTAGGGCTCCATAGTAGAACACCTATTACAAAGCATAGTAGTGATAACCGTCTCATTATTTTTTTAGACATTAGAACTCCTTCGAATATTAAAATTGTAGGGTGTTTATTCAGTTTCCAAATATAAAGAAAAACCTATATTTTAACAAAATGATACACTCAAATAATGACTTAGTCTCTACTCCTTAAGAAATTTAAGATGAAATTAAACTAATGATGTAAAAGCAGGTGACCCATGCCAAACAACCAAACACCCAACCCACTCATCAACGAAAAATCACCGTATCTCCTTCAGCACGCCCACAACCCAGTTCACTGGTACCCGTGGGGGCAAGAAGCCTTCGACAAAGCCAAGCGTGAAAATAAACCGATGCTTGTCAGCATCGGCTACGCCACTTGTCACTGGTGCCACGTCATGGCACACGAAAGCTTCGAAGATCAGCAAGTCGCTGACATCTTAAATGAGCATTTCATTTCAATCAAAGTCGATCGTGAGGAGCGTCCAGACATCGATTCTATGTATATGTCTGTTTGTCAGATGATGACGGGGCAAGGCGGCTGGCCGTTGAATGTATTTGTCACGCCTGATCAAAAGCCTTTTTATGCGGGGACTTATTTTCCAAAGAGAAGTGCTTACGGACGTCCTGGTTTCATTGAAGCACTGACGCAACTGCTGGATGCGTACCACAACGACCGCGATCATATTGAATCATTGGCAGAGAAGGCGACAAATAATCTGCGGATCAAAGCAGCCGGTCAGACAGAAAATACGCTTTCTCAAGAGGCAATCCATAAAGCCTATTACCAACTGATGAGCAGCTTTGATACGCTGCACGGCGGGTTCGGCTCAGCGCCGAAATTTCCTGCACCTCATATGCTTTCATTCCTGATACGCTATTACGAATGGACTGGGCAGGAGAATGCACTATATGCAGTCACGAAAACGTTAGACGGAATGGCAAATGGCGGTATATACGACCATATTGGTTCGGGCTTTTCTCGTTATTCAACAGACGAAAAATGGCTTGTGCCGCATTTTGAAAAAATGCTGTATGATAACGCCATGCTGATGGAGGCGTACACAGAAGCGTATCAGCTCACTCAACAACCCGAATATGAAAAGCTTGTCCAACGCCTGATCCAATTTATTAAACGAGATATGATGAATCACGATGGCTCCTTTTATTCAGCGATAGATGCAGATTCTGAAGGGAAAGAAGGGCAATATTACGTTTGGACAAAAGAGGAGATCATGACTCATTTAGTCGAGGATCTCGGGGCATTATTCTGCGCTGTTTATCACATTACAGAAGAGGGGAACTTTGAAGGGGCGAACATTCCTCATACCATTTCCACCTCTTTTGATGACATCAAAGCCTCCTTCTCGATTGATGACCACACGCTTCAGTCTAAGCTAAAAGAAGCCCGGCACATTTTACATTCTGTTAGACAGCAGCGTCCTGCACCGCTTGTCGATGACAAGGTGCTCACATCCTGGAATGCGCTGATGATCTCTGCTCTCGCCAAAGCTGGAAGGGTATTTGATGAAAAAGAGGCCATCCGTATGGCGAAACAGGCGATGTCCTTCCTAGAGACACACCTTGTCCAACACGATCGGCTGATGGTTCGCTACAGAGAAGGTGACGTGAAGCATCTAGGCTTTATTGAGGATTACGCTCACATGCTAAAAGCCTATATGTCTTTATACGAAGCAACCTTTGAACGAGAATGGCTGGAAAAAGCCACAACAGTAGCTGAGAACATGTTTGAGCTGTTTTGGGACAAGGAAAAAGGGGGCTTTTTCTTCTCAGGATCAGATGCAGAAGCACTTATCGTTCGAGAAAAAGAAGTGTATGACGGGGCCATGCCGTCTGGTAACAGTACCGCGCTCAAGCAGCTTCTCACGCTAAGCAGACTGACCGGACGTCAGGACTGGCTAGACACATTAGAGCAGATGTTCAAAGCCTTTTATGTCGATGTCTCTTCCTATCCAAGTGGGCACACAGCGTTTCTGCAAGGGCTCCTTGATCAATATGCAACAAAAAGAGAGATCATCATTCTTGGGAAAAATGGCGACCCTCAAAAAGAACGGCTTTTACAGGCGCTTCGGAAACGATTCATGCCTTTTGATATCATATTGACCGCCGAAACTGGACATGATCTAGCACAAATCGCACCTTTTGCAAAAGATTACAAAACAATCGACGACAGGACCACTGTTTATATTTGTGAAAACTACAGCTGCCGCCAGCCCATTACCAATATTGACGAGGCGATGGAACAATTATTCCACGATTGAGTTTGTCATGAGATGACTATGAGAAGACAAAATGAGGACAAACAGATAAAAAACATGTCAATCCGCTAACAAATTGTCTGTACGGTTTTATTTTTCCTAAAAAACGGTTAGAATGCGCACTAGATGTTCTCATACCGAAGGGAGAGAAAATGATGAAAAAGGTATCATACACACTCATCGCTTGTCTGTTATCTGTTGGGCTTGCAGCCTGCTCGTCAAACGATGCCAAACAAGATAAGCAAAACGATTCAGCCAAAAGCAAGGAAACAACACAGGCTGACCAAAAAGAACAGCAAAAGCAAATGGAAGAGATGCAAAAGAAATTAGACGCACAAAAAATCGATGATCAAAAGGTCGTGGCGACCGTCAACCAAGACAAAATCACAGGTAATGAATATAATAGCGCTTTATCGACCATTCAAGGACAGCTTCAGCAATCAGGGCAAGACCCAACATCTAAAGAAGGCGCAAAAGCAGTCAAGAAACAAACCATTGATGCGCTCGTAGGTCAAGAGCTCATCCTGCAAGATGCTGAGAAAAAGGGCATCAAAGCCTCTGACAAGCAGGTAGATAAACAGCTAAAAGAAGAAAAGAAACAATTCAAAGACAACGCTCAATTTGAAGAAGCTCTTAAGAAAAGCGGACTCACCATGGATCAGCTGAAAAGTGACATTGCCGACAGCATCAAATACAGCCAATATGTCGACAAAGAAATCAAATCAGCCTCCGTCTCTGAAAAGGACGTCAAAGCGTACTATGATCAATACGCTGATGAAATGAAAAAACAAAAGCAAAAAGCACCAGAATACAAAGAAGTTAAATCACAAATTAAAAAACAACTAGAATCCCAAGAAAAGCAGAAAGAAGTACAAAAAGAAATTGAAAAACTAAAGAAATCTGCGAAAATTAATGTATCTCTGTAACTGCTAAGAAAAATCCGCCATTGTGCGGATTTTTTTCGTTACTTGATGAACTTTTTTCCAAAATAATGACAAAAGCCTCATCATAAACGTCTCTTCCATCCGATATGATGGGAGTACAAAAGAAAGCGTTATCAATTCTTTTGTCTCTTAAAAAGTACAAGATCAAACGCCGATCTCGTACTTTTGCTTCAGTTAATCGGACAACGACAAGAGGAGGATCTTTATGTTCAAATGGTTTAAACCCGCTCCGCATATCGACAGGCTCGATGATGCCAAAACAGATGAGACCTATAAGCGGCTGCGGCTGCAAGTCTTTTTAGGCATCTTTATCGGGTATGCGGGCTACTATTTGCTGCGGAAAAATTTCGCTTTTGCTATTCCTTATCTACAGGAAGAAGGGTTCACGAAAAGTGAATTAGGCTTTGTACTCGCAGCTGTCTCTATCGCTTATGGCTTTAGTAAATTCATCATGGGGATGATCTCAGACCGCTGTAACCCAAGATACTTTTTAGCCACCGGACTCTTTCTATCAGCCCTTATCAATATCCTATTTGTCTCATTTCCATGGGTGACATCAAGTGTATGGATCATGTTCTTATTCATGTTTTTAAACGGCTGGTTCCAAGGAATGGGGTGGCCGCCATGCGGACGGACGATGGCGCATTGGTTTTCGATTAGTGAACGTGGAACGAAAATGTCCATTTGGAACGTCGCTCACAATATCGGCGGGGGGATTCTTGCACCGCTCATCACCTTAGGGATCGTGCTGTTTGCGACGTGGAAAAGTATCTTTTTCTTCCCTGCCATCATTGCCATTATCGTCTCCTTCGTGATCATTCTTCTCGTCCGGGATACCCCGCAATCCACTGGTCTTCCGCCAATCGAGGAATATCGCAATGACTATCCGGCACAGCAGTATGAAGATCAAGAAAAAGAATTAACAGTGAAAGAGATTTTATTTAAGTATGTACTCAACAATAAATTCCTTTGGTATATCGCCATTGCCAATGTCTTTGTGTACTTCGTCCGTTACGGTGTCGTTGACTGGGCGCCGACCTACTTAACAGAAGCAAAGGGCTTTTCACCAGAGCATTCACGCTGGTCTTATTTTCTTTATGAATATGCAGGCATTCCGGGGACATTGTTGTGCGGCTGGATCAGCGACCGATTCTTTAGAAGCCGCCGTGCACCAGCGGGCGTCCTCTTTATGGCTGGGGTATTAATTGCGGTGCTCGTTTACTGGTTAAACCCTGCTGGCAATCCAATGGTCGATAACATCGCCCTTATCAGCATCGGCTTTTTGATTTACGGACCTGTCATGCTCATTGGACTTCAAGCCATTGACCTTGCTCCTAAAAAAGCGGCTGGCACTGCGGCCGGACTCACTGGCTTCTTTGGCTATATTGGCGGCTCTGCCTTTGCCAATGCAATGATGGGCGTCGTCGTGGATCATTACGACTGGACAGGAGGCTTCATTTTACTGGTTGGTTCTTGTGTGCTTGCGATTGTCTTCCTGGCGATGACATGGAATACAGGGAAGCGCGTAGAGCAGGCTTCATAAAAATCACATAAAAGATTCATATCCGCCCAACATGCCCTTTACATCTATTTCTTATGATGAAGGCAGTTACCGTAAAAGGAGGATAAAATATGAAGAAAAGTAGATTACTTGCTTTCGTGTTGCTCTCTTTTGCTTTACTGTCTTTTGCGTGGGTGCCGACCACCATATCGGCACATGAACATCTTTTATCTCCAGATCGTATTTTAACCGTTGCACACCGCGGAGCATCAGGGTATGCACCAGAGCATACCCTGGCTTCCTACAAACTCGCCACAAAGATGAATGCGGATTACCTCGAACTCGACCTTCAAATGACAAAGGATGGACACCTCATCGTCATGCACGATGAAACCGTTGACCGGACCACAAACGGAACAGGCTGGGTCAAAGACCTCACACTTGCCGAAATCAAACAGCTTGATGCCGGTACATGGTTTAACGAAGTCAATCCCGACAGACAAAATGCCAACTATATCGGACAGCGAGTCCTCACATTAGATGAAGTGCTGCGATATTTCGGTAAACGAGAAAATTATTATATTGAAACAAAAAAACCAGACATCTATCCGCAAATGGAAGAAAAACTATTGGCGACCCTAAAAAAACATCATCTTCTCGGGAAACACACAAGAAAAGGGCAGGTCATTATCCAATCCTTTAGTCAAGACAGCCTGCTAAAACTACAGAAATTAGATCCACGCCTTCCCAAAGTACAGCTATTAGACAGAACCCAAATGACGTCCATCACAGACGATCAGCTCGACTTCATCAAAACTTATGCAGTGGGTGTCGGGCCAAACTTTAGAGCATTGACACCTGAAAACGTACAGCAGGTCAGAAGCCACGGACTCCTCCTCCACCCATATACGGTAAACAACGAAGCAGACATGACCCGTTTACTGCAATACGGCGTCACCGGTCTTTTCACCAACTTTCCAGATGTCTTTAACCGTGTGAAAGCTTCACTCTAAACAAAAAAAGCCTTGCGGTCCATCCCGCAAGGCCTTTGATTATTTTACCGTTTGATCAGAAGAAGCTGTTTCGATCGGTTTCCGTTTCCCGATCCCAAAGACATAGAAGCTAAGCGCTACTACAATCAAGAACCCAATGGCCACGATTAGAGAAATACGCGTATCCTGATTAATGAGCATAAATACAAGCACCATCAGTAAGAAACCGATTGTAAGATAATTAGAAAACGGCGCTAGCGGCATCTTGAATGGATGTTGATCAAGCGCAGATCCCTTCGCCTTTCTAAAGCCGATATGACTAATCAAAATCACAAACCAAGGCACCATACCAGGAAGTACACTCGCACTATACACATAGACGAAAATGTTTGGTGGCGCAACATAATTGAGGACAACTCCTATCGCTAAGCCAATCAGCACAGCAAATGTCCCAAAATACGGCACGCCATTCTTCGAAATTTTGGTGAAGAAAGCAGGCGCCTGTCCATTCACACCTAATGTATAAAGCATACGTCCCGCACTGAAAATCCCACTATTACAGCCTGACATCGCTGCTGTAATGACGACAAAGTTAATAATACCAGCAGCTGCTGTAATCCCAATTTTCGCAAACGTCGCCACAAATGGACTGCCAAGGGTATTCAGCTGATCCCAAGGATACACTGTCACAATGACAAAGATCGCACCGATATAGAAAATCAAAATACGCCAGATGATACTTTTGATGGCATTGGTCAGCGTCTTTTCTGGATTTTGCGCTTCACCTGCTGTAATCCCAATCAGCTCTACACCCTGATAGGCAGCAATGACGAGTGACAACGCAAACAAGAATCCGCTAAATCCACCTGTAAAGAACCCGCCGTGCGCCCACAGATTAGACAAGCCAATAGGCGTCCCGCCATTTCCAAATCCAAAGAAAATAATGCCTAGACCTGCAATGATCATTAAAATAATCGTCACAATCTTGATCATTGCAAACCAAAATTCGAACTCACCGAACGATTTAACGGAAATCAAATTCGCCGCTCCCAAAATAATCATCGCAATTAAACCTGGAATCCACGCTGGCAGGTCTGGGAACCAATATTTCATATAAGCGCCTACTGCAATAATTTCCGACATCCCGACAATGACCCACTGGAACCAGTTACTCCAAGCTGTCATATAACCCGCAAGCGGATGAATATATTGATGACCAAATGTAGCAAATGAACCTGTACTCGGTTCAACGTATAACATTTCTCCCATCGCACGCATAATAAAAAAGATAAAGATACCACATACTGCGTACGCGAGAAGAACCGATGGACCTGTCCATTGAATGGCCTTAGCTGACCCCATAAATAAGCCAACACCAATCGTGCCGCCGAGTGCGATCATTTGAATATGGCGGGCACTTAACCCTCTCTTTAATTCCTTTTGAGCCACTTTTCTTCCCCCTCATCAACAAACAACATAAAAAATAAAAATCAGAATGTTCATTCTGATTGAGAAACATCAATCTTTCGATGTATATTATCATAATAAATCTACCCTTAAAAAACAATTGTTTTTTTGAGGAAAACACTATTATCAAAATATTCCGACGATAAAAGAGATTCAAATTGTTTTATATTGATATATTGAATCAACGAGTGAAAGTCACTTCAATGCTTATGACTTATTAGAAACTGACCGCCTCTTATATCAATCTCTAAGGATCGTAGTCCATTTTTATGCACCATTTTGCCCTTCTCTAGATGACAAGAAAAGTCATTCCGAAAAGCACCGGATCTTTTCTTTACATAACAAGTAAACCCATCATTTTCCGGTATCTCCACTTTGACATATGCTCCTGTTGAAGTAGATTTAAGTGAATCTAGCATCTTAGTAGAATGAATCTGCATCCTTCTACCTGTTACATGCAGATCAACGTCCGAAAAAGCACCCGTCAACTCAACTTTTGACGATGTGGCGTGCAGTAATAATCTCTGCGCGACCAGCTGCCGACTAGAAATAAGTCCACCTACTGTCTCTAAATGGAGATGTTTGATTTCACCTGATAGCATCGTCTTTCCAGAAGTTAAATGACAAGAGACATTTTCCACCTTCAGCCTCTCTGCCTGAAGATTTGTTCCTTTACAACGAAGAGATATGGACTGTAATTCTTGTTTAGGAAGATAAATAGCTACATCGGTTTTATAAAGGTGAAGCCCTAAGCTGAGTATTTTTTTTCGTCTATCTTGAATGACCAGCCGTCCATCTCTTACCTGATGATGCAGCAAATAACGTTGGGGAAAAGCTTGATTGGTCGTTTGACGAATGAATAGATAAGGATGATCATGATGATGAATACGCACCTCTCCCAATAGCCAATCCAGCGATAATTCTACGACCGATTCTTCAATTCGAACCGTATGCTCCACAATGTCCCCCTCCTTTTTTCAACGCGGCTCATCTCTCTTGAAGCCGGATGATACTGCCCCATAATTCCAAGATCACAATGAGAACGGCTGCGATCATGACTCCTGACAGAATGAAATTCATTTGATCATTTCCATAAAAAGCAATTAATAGGTTTCCTAAAACAGCACATAGAACAATCGCAGTCAGAATGGTCATGGAGGTAGATTTCTTCATTAACCCCACTCTCATCGCAATCATGCCAATACCGTTGATACAACAAGTAAACACCAGGTACGTTTTGATCACAGTGAACATCACATCAGCTGTCAGCGCATCCTGAACAAGGGGGAAGAACGTTTCAGTGACACTAAACACAACAAATGAGGGAATGATGCTACACAGCATTGCAATCGTAGAAAAGCACAGCATCCAGACCATTCTCGAAAGGAGTGATGCTTTCAGACTTGATGAATGAGGTTCATGCTCTTTCAATGCAGTCACCATCACTCGACAATACATCAAGGCTGTGACGATCGAAAAAAAGATCATCCATACTATACTGGTCAACAAATAGATATTCGGATATTGCTGAAAACCTATTTCCTGTTCAACCTGTGCAACAAACGCGACAAAATAAATAAACACCAGCAGTACAATGCTTGCAATCATACTAGATTGAATATAATGTTTCATATGGCTTTTTCTTAGCTCAAGTTTTATGAAGTGAAGCATAAGGCATCCTCCTATGAAATGAATTTTTCTTTTTGTCTCTTATCTGACCATTTAGGTTCCAGGCTGATCATATCCACCAATTCCAGCATAATGCGCTGTGACCTTTTGAATAAATAGATCACTCACTACATCCACTCCAAGCCCTTTCATCATCTGTTGTAAAAACAGCAAACGCTGACTAGTTTCCTGCTCATCACGGGCAAATAGTGTTGGATTCAGCCATATATTCACGAGAAGCATAAACACTTCTGCCACTTCACCAGGAAAAGCAGTTTTCATCGAACCATCATCAATTCCTTCTAGAATGAGCCTTTTAATTTTAAGCGCATCCTGATTTACTCCTGCCTTCATCCCTTCCACCACAAACTGCGGGTTTTTGATCTGATCAACTAAGATTCCATCAATTGAGTGAGACTGTGGATCTGCCACAAGCTTCTCTAAAATAAGCTGCAGCTTCTCTTTTGCATGAACTGCCTCTGTATGCTCAATCAGATCTTCAAGCTTCTCTGTCGCATGACGAAATTGCCGATCCATCACGGCACGTAATATTTCTTCCTTCGATTTGAAATGATGATAAATAGCACCCTTAGACATGTTCAATTCATGGATGATATCCTGCAAACTCGTCTTTTCAAATCCTTTTTCCTGAAACAGCTTCGTCGACACATCTAAAATTTGCTTGATTGTCTTTTCTGGATACTTATTTCTGGCCAAATGAAACGCCTCCTCTTACATACCGACCGTTGGTATGTATTTTAATCTACTTCATGATAAACTGTCAATATAGGTTCTTTATATAAAATAAATAAAAAAGACCGCTCACACGGTCTCCTCAAGCTCAAACTGTAAATTCACTGGAACATCTGGCAATGCAGAATCCTCCACCATATTGGTTGTAGGTGTCTTCTCATTCACTTCCTCAAATCGAAACCCATCTGCCCATACCGTTCCCTTGCCGCTGAGCAAGACACCAAAATGAATGGATTCACTGTGAGAAGGGATATCTAAAACAATCGCATATTGAAATGAAAATGAGAATATCCCACTATTTCAGGCACCTGCCTTAATACAGCTCATCCATCAAATGCGACTCAAAATAGGAAATCGTCTCTTACGTGACAGACTATACATCATCTCGCTCACCTCTACTTGATCATAATTGCGGTCATGATCTACTTTGAATAGATTCAGCTATTTTTCCTAGAACGCTTTCCTTTGATAAATAGCAGTAGAAAGCCCCCAAGACAGCAGGTAGATAAGCATAATCAGCACAGCTGACCCAGTATATAAAATAGGTATCGATAAATTCATGATAAAATCAGTGATTGCACTGAATTGCTTTGCTAAATAGGCAACAACAGGCGGTCCCATAGCAGATAATAGGATAAAGCCAATGATCACTGCGGTTGTGATATAGCCAGGTTTTAAGATATAAAACAATGGAAACGTACACGCCGCAAACAATAAAAACAGCCCGCTGCCAATCGCAATATCCGTCAGCGAAAACAGCTTCCCAAAAACAAATAAAGCAGCACTTGTCAGCCCGATTGCGATAATCATATAGAAAACGGCACCAAGATAACGTGATGCGATAATTTCTTTACGTGTATAAGGCAAAGAGTTTAATAGAATATTCGTTTCTGCCTTCTCGTCGTACGCATATGTGTTAAAAGGAATGAAGAAACTAGCGACTAGAAACGTCAATGCCGGATGCGCATCCATGAGAATAAAAAATAAGATAAACGGAAGAAAAATAATCAGCTGCTTTTTCTGCAAAATCACATCACGCTTCATTAAATGAAACATGCGCCACCCCGCCTTTCAAATAAAACATGATATCCTCAAGCGACGCCGGTTCGATCACAACAGCGTCTCCAAAAATATGATTCACTTCACCGATCCGATCTGTTAATGCTTCAAACCCTGCTGCTGTACGCTGAATATGGACAAAAGCCTTTTCTGTGTCTCGATCCAACAAATCCAGGCTTCCCTTCACCAGCGCATAATTCTCCGCTACATCATGAACCGACTGTTGAAAGACCAATTGTCCATTTTGTATAAACGCAATATAATCCGCAATCCGGTCTAAATCTGTTGTCATATGTGTTGAGAAAAATATGGTCCGGTTCTCATCAATCATTAACTCTTGTAACGTTCCTAACAGCTCTCTTCTAAAAACTGGGTCTAAACCGGCTGTTGGCTCATCCATGATAATCAGCTCTGCATGATGTGATAGCGCAATCGCAAGTGACGCCTTCATCTGCATCCCTTTTGAGAATGTTTTGATTGCTTTATGCAGGGGCAGGCCAAACTGTTCAATATATTGATGGAAAAGACGGTCATCCCAGCGTTTATAAGCAGGTGCCACAATCCGTTTAATGTCTTTTAAATTCAAACCTGGGAAAAAAACGTTAGCATCGTAAACAAAGCCGATTCGTTCCTTAATCTCTTTTTCATGGGTGTGATAATCTAATCCGAAAATCTTGACCTCACCTGAATCTGGTTTTAACAAATTCATGATCATTTTAATGGTGGTCGACTTACCGGCTCCATTTTCCCCAATAAACCCTGTAACAAAGCCTTTTTTGACCTGTAAATCAAGATTCTGAACAGAAAAGTCCTTGAATCGTTTTGATACTCCTTTGAATTCAATCACATGCTCCACTCATCTCACTCCTTATACAAGAACTTTAATAACTGCTGCAATTCATCAAAAGATAAGCCTAATTCCTTGCCGTTTGTGACAACCGCTCCAAGCTGATCTTCAATCACCTTCAATTTTTTCTCTCTCATGACCTCTAGGTTTTGTTCCGCAACAAATGATCCCTTGCCTACAATCGAATAAATAAATCCTGCCTTCTCTAACTCTTCATATGCTCGCTTTGTTGTGATGACGCTAATTTGCAAATCCTTCGCCAGCTTTCGAATAGACGGCAGTGCCGAGCCTTCCGCCAGCTCCCCCGTTAAAATCATCGATTTGATTTGATTCGTAATTTGCTCATAAATGGGCTCCTTAGAGTGGTTTGAAATCGTAATCTGCATATAAAAACCTCTTTTTTCTGTACTGGTGTTTGGAACAAAATAATGTATATACACTATATATACATTATATACACTTTGGAAGAATAATCAACCACTTTTTGATTGCAACTCAATTAAAAAAACCGCACAGCTCTTCAGCTATGCGGCCTTCCCCAACAAAATTTATCTCCAATACACCCATTTTCCCATCATCCACTCCACCGGACCTCTTCTCCATTTTTTCAAATAGAGATGGCTGATGAACAGCTGCGCTGTATACAGTCCGACAGCGAGCAGCAGTCCCAACATTGACCCCAATTGTCCAAATAGACCAAGTCCATAAGAATAGAAAATCGTTGTACAAATGATCGACTGCGCCAAATAGTTTGATAGAGACAAACGGCCAAGTCCTGCAAGCAGACGTTTGAGGCCTTGGGCTGCCTTCGAATAGTAGAAAACAATAAAGGCTTGAATATACCCGATCGTCAGAACATAGGCACCTAACGTCATCACCATTTCACTCCAAGGGGCATCAATGAACGTCGCACATTTTAAGGCGAGCCCGATGATAATCATCCCAACCCAGCCTTTACGATAAGCCATGCCTCGATCTTCTTCTGTCAAATGACCTTTTTTCCCAATGGCCATGCCAAGCAGTGCAAATGGCCCCACCATGATCGTACCGAATAGAAAACCTAGGATTGGCATCAGCGTAATGGTCACGATCGCCATAATAATGGTCACAATCATCATATCGTCTTCAATCGTAATCCGGCTCAACATAATATCACCGTATGCACCCTTCGCATACACATCAGTTAACAAATCATCATTTCCATAAACAAAGGTCATCAGATATGGCAAAACCACCAATGACAAGGCACCTAACACACCTGACCAAATCAGCATCGTTTTGATCCGGCTGCTTAAAAACATCAGCAAGAAAAACATACATGCACCGTAATACATGAGAATGTCACCATTCCAAATAAATATGTAATGCAGCATCCCAAGCACAATAAGACCAAAGCCGCGGCGAACGACAATAGCATTCGTATTCAGCCCCTTGGCCTTAGTGGATTCAATCAGCTTGATAAAAGAATACCCAAACAAAAAGGAGAAAATCGGATAAAACGACCCCTGGAACAAAATTTCCGTCACATATACCCCGAATTCCTGTCCCCATATGCTCGAATCAAACATTTTCTCAAAATCATAATCATATTGAAAATTAAGCATATTCACTATCAAAATACCTAATAAACTAAAACCACGTAAACTATCAATAAATTCAACCCTAGATCCCTTCAACACGACAGCTCCTTCGGAAAATATAAATACAACCATACAATATAATAACCCATATATGTAAAAAAAGGTTATAAAATCCCCAAAAGTTATAAACTATCTAAAATTGTACTTAACAAGAAGACAAGTAAGATTAGTGAAATAATCATACTCTTAAAAGTAAAACTTAATTTATACATCATTTAACTAATATAATTATCTTTATATATACTTTATTCGCCCTACTACAAAACAAAGACTTATTTACTATACGAAAATGAAACCCAATAAAAAACCCGAAAAATATAGTTCATAATCTTCAATTTAATGTAAAATATGAAAAAATTGTTGTATTTAGGATTATTTTGATTTAATATTTAATACATAAATTAACAGGGGGTGAAAAAAATGGTAGCTTTCTTGAGGCTTGTTGCTCAACTTGGTACTAAAGCCGCTAAATGGGCTTGGGACAACAAATCAACTGTTATCAACTGGATCAAAAATGGTGCAACGTTCCAATGGATCAGTGATAAAATTGACAGCATCATCAACGGCTAATTCTGAGATATCTTTTAAAGTAGTTTGGTGGAGGTGAAATAATGGTAGGTTTCTTACGACTTGTGGCTAAACTTACAGGTGAAAAAGCTTTTTGGGCTTGGGCTAATAAAGAAAAGGTTATTGAATGGATGCAACATGGCTTTTCTTTCAAATGGATTGAAAGACAAATTATCAAAGCTTTAGCAGGCAAATAAAATTGAGCAATTAAACGAATTTGGGAGGTGGAAAGAATATGGTAGCTTTCTTACGACTTGTTGCTCAACTTGGCACTAAAGCAGCTAAATGGGCTTGGGACAACAAATCAACTGTTATCAACTGGATCAAGAACGGTGCAACGTTCCAATGGATCAGTGATAAAATTGACAGCATCATCAACGGCTAATTCTGAGATTATCTTTCAAAGTAGTTTGGTGGAGGTGAAAAGAATGACAACTTTCTTACAACTTGTTTCTAAACTTACAGCTAAACAGGCGATTTGGGCTTGGGCTAACAAAAAAAAGGTACTTGAATGGATAGGACAAGGCTTTTCTTTTAAATGGATTTCAAACCAAATTATCCGAGCTTTAGCAGGCTAAACGAATTCAGGAGGTGAAATAAATAATGGTAGCTTTCTTAAGACTTGTTGCTCAACTTGGTACTAAAGCAGCTAAATGGGCTTGGGCTAACAAATCAACTGTTATCAACTGGATCAAGAACGGTGCAACGTTCCAATGGATCAGCGATAAAATTGACAGCATCATCAATGGCTAGTTGTTCGTTAGCCCAATAGGGATAGTGTAAACACTCTATCCCTATTGTTTTATTATAGCCAAAAATCAAACATTTAAAACCTAAAAATCATAATTTTTGTGATTATTTTTTTATAGTGATGTCTTGTGTTTTCATCTTTTCAATTTCTTTGACTCTTTTTTTGTGGAGCATTCTACGACCGCGGTTCCACTCTTCAATTAAAAGAGCTAATCCAACTAGCGCGATAATAAGAAAACCTATGTTATTACTTACTTTATTTTCGAAATAAAACCATGACATTCCAGCGATAAAGACGATCGGGATTAAAGCTCCCCAAATAAGGTTGTTTCTTGTTGAAAGGAAATACTGAACTGCAAAAACGACAACTACTAAAATAAAATACATTAATTCATTCATTTAATCTCCATCCCTTTCTGCTTTATATTTTTCAATAATGTTTTTGGCAACTTCTAAACTAATTTTTTCCTCAATCGCGAGTTTCTTTACATATTTAACTAGAGTTTCTTGCTCTAGAGTTTCATTTAATCTAATCAATTGAATGATTCTGTCTAATCGGGTTCTAACTGTTGGATAAGAAACATCATAATCTTTTGCTATTTGTTTTAATGAACCTGAACTAAGTATAAATTTTCTTATAAATTCTCTGTCCTCAGAATCTACAGATAAAATCCATGTTGGAATATCTTGCTCCATATATCAGCCACCCCGCTTTTTTATTATTATAACACAGAAAGAATAAATGTAACCAAAAAATGAATAAAAAAATGAATAATGTTTATTTTTTCTAAACTTTTTTAAAATTTATGTGGAAAAACCTATCCAAAATATGTTATTGTAAGTTTAGGTTATTTAACCAATAAATTGTATTTTGTGGAGGTTAAGCATGAAACGTACTTTAGAAAAGACTTTTACTATTATAGGTGTTATTTTATTCACAGCCTTACTTATTGGGAGCTTTATGTTTTATGAAGGAACAAAAAATAACAATGATACTAACAAACTAATCCAAGACTTTATTGATGAAGAAAACGTACAAGATATCACACCGGAACAAGTAATTAACATCCTTGCCAATGGTTCTTTATATATGATCGCAATAACGATATTGAGCATACTAGCAGGAATTTTTTCATTAATATTATTAAAAAACAGAGCACGCTCTGCCGGTATTCTATTAATAACTACCTCTATTTTAGGCTCCTTATTAACAATCTTTTTAGGCATACTTGGCGGCATTGCGTATCTAATTGCTGGAATTACTATAATTGTGAAAGATAAAAAAGCAAGAAACGGGACAGATCAGTCATTCTAAAAGAGGTGAAACTATGTTTGCAATTGGTTTGAATGAATTCAAAGCACTGTTTAAAAGTATACGCTCTATCCTAATTATTATTGTCCTAATTGGAATTACAACCGGTACGGCAAAAATCCTTAGCCAATTTAGTGACCAATTGAAATCTTTAGGTCTAGGTGATAATGCATATGTGGGTGGATTAATGGTATTACTTTTCATTGCTGCCCCACTATTTGTCACCAGTCTAGCCCATAATGTAATCAATAAAGAGGTATACTCTCGTACTGTTCGATTTTTAGTGACGAAAACATCTAGAAATAACATATTATTAGGAAAGTTTTTAGGTAATCTTCTTTTTTGGATTGTATGTTTAACTATTTCCTTAATATTAATTATCCCGTTTTCAAACACTTTTTATTTTCTAGAATTAATACAATGTATTGTGTTTATTTCTTACTTCTTAGGGTTAACTCTATTACTATCCACTATCATTTCAAACCCTTCTATTACAATGTTTCTAGGTATTACATTGTCGATTATTTTACCTGTTATCGGTATGATTAGCATTGGATCAAATAATATTATCATTAAAATGATTAGTTATATCACACCCTATTATTATTTCACTCAAGAGCAGACTGCTTTTACATATATAGTCATCCTTTTCCCAATTTTGTTTTTAATCGTAAGTTTAATGCTTTTTAGAAAGAGGGATTTATAGTGTATGCACTCAAAACGACCAATCTAACAAAGAGATATGGAAATAAAATTGTTGTTGATAAAATGAACTTATCAATCGATAAAGGCACAATATTTGGTTTTCTAGGGAAGAACGGTGCCGGCAAATCAACATTTATAAATATGATTACAGGTATAATTGAACCAACTGAAGGACTTTATGAAGTATTGGGCTATAAAAAGAATCAACAAAAATCAATCTGGGGTAAAATAGGGGTTCTCCCTGACTATTCTACATTCTATGAAAACATGACCGCACTAGATCATTTGAAATACTTTAGTCAAATATTGAAATTAGATTTAAAACAAGAAGATTTAATTGAACTTCTAGATAAAGTTGAGTTAAAAGATGCAGCTAAGTTAAAGACTAAAAATTTTTCATTTGGAATGAAAAAAAAACTAGGGATCGCCCAAGCATTATTAAATAAACCTGATTTAATTTTTTTAGATGAACCGACTTCAGGGGTTGATGCAAATTCAGTATTAAATATCCATTCTATTATTAAAGAAATCGCCACAAACGGTACTACCGTATTTCTAACCTCACACAATTTAGATGAAGTTGAGAAATTATGTGATGAAGTTGCTATTATGAACAAAGGTGTCATTCAAATTAAAGGAAGTATGAAAGAGTTAAGAACAGCATACAAAAAGAATATGACCGTTTATATAAAGCATAGTGTTGCTTCAATTGCACAGATTGAGTCATTAACAGTAGACCTTAAGAGTATTTCTATAAAAAGTGAAATCAGTGAACTATCATCCCAAATAACCATTGAAGATGAATCATCTATACCATTAATCAACAAGCTTTTTATTTCTAAAAACATTGATGTATTTAGAATAGAAGTCGATGAGCCATCATTAGAAGAAATATTTCTTAATATTGGAGATAATAATTAAGAATCCTATAAAAAGTAGATTTAGTATCCAAGTGGTACTAAATCTACAAAGGATAAGGAGGATTATATTTGTATCAATTGAAGGAGCCCTCAAAAAAAATTTCTAAAGATGCGATTAAGGTTTGGCGGATAGTTGACTTTATAAATTTTATTATATCAATTAGCGTTTTAGCTGTCCTTTTAGTTCTACACAACTATTATAGTTGGTCAGAATGGATTGTTTGGCTTATTTATAGCCTCATGGGTATTTTAATTATATCAGCCATTGTAGAACTCATGTTAGTCCCTATTTACAAACAAAAAACTTGGCGTTATGAAATAGATATAAATATGATTCAATTAAAGCATGGAGGAATTTTCAGAAGGAAACACCTAATAATTCCTATGAATAAAGTATATTTTGTAGATACTTATCAGGGTCCCTTATTAAAAAAATATGAATTATCTTCTATTAAGATTGGTACGATTGGCTATGTACATGAAATACCTTGCATTCCAGAAAAAGAAGCTTCAGATATTCGTGATTATATAGCGCATATTACTGATAATCAAACCAAAAAGAATGAGATTAGAAAGGAAAGCTCTCTATAAATGGAAACTAATAGTCGCCTAAAAAGATTACATCCATTATGGATGCTATTTGAATTATTAAAATCGATTAAAGGTTTCATCTTCTTCTGTATTTTTTTATCAGTATTATTTGGTTTTTCATCCATATCAATATTCTCTAAATTAGGTTTTTTAATTATTGTTATTTTTGTAATTTACAAGGTCATTACTATATTATTAGAGTGGAAACATTTTGGTTATGACCTAAGCGAAGAGGAGTTATATTTAGAAAAGGGTAGGTTCATTACTGTAAAAAGACATTTTCCAATTAACAGTATTCAAGGTGTGAATCAAACATCTACTTTTTTCCATCGTTTTTTTGACCTTACCTCTTTGTTAATTGATGTAGGATCAAGCAATAATGACCACGTAGTAAAATTACATATGATTACAACTTCAGAAGCTTTGAGCATAAAAAAGCACCTTACGGAAAAAGGCAGTATCAATGCTAATGTAGAAAGTGAATTTGAAGAACCTATACAACAAAGTGCTCAGAAACTTCATTATGAAATCCAAATGAAGGAGATATTTATTGCTTCCCTTACATCTTTAAGATTACTTTTCTTTCTACTTCTTCTCTATTCTGCTTACTCAGAAATCAATCAATTTTTGTCTTTAGAAAAGTATATAGATAGTTTGATTTCATTTGTAAAATCCTCTCCAATGACAATTATACTGAGTGTTTTTTTACTTATTATATTGTCTATTCTATATGGAATTTTAAAGACATACTTGCAATATGGAGGATTTAAATTATCTTCGGACAAAACTAGACTGTACATCGAAAAAGGTAAATTGAATATTACTGAC
The DNA here is from genome assembly GCF_002998735.1 of Bacillus sp. NMTD17. Classification (NCBI taxonomy): domain Bacteria; kingdom Bacillati; phylum Bacillota; class Bacilli; order Caryophanales; family Bacillaceae; genus Bacillus; species Bacillus sp. NMTD17. The sequence goes on along the minus strand of NZ_PVRH01000004.1, from coordinate 33,082 downwards.
TTCTCTATCCCAAAAGAAAAGATTGAAGCGTTATACTTCACTAGCAGTTTTATACAAAAATTACTTTCTATTGTGAAAGTAAAAATCATCAGTTCGACTGAAGTTAATGACGAAAATGTAAAATCACCAAATATATTATTTCCTTTTATAAATAAAAATTTGGCAAATAAATTAATTTCAGATATCTTTCCTAGCATTAGACTAGAGACCAATATGAAGAGAATACCATGGTATTCTATCATACCTAAATTATTTAGATCAGTCATATTTTGGTGTTTAACGCCAGCTCTTCTTTTATTTTTCAGAAATGACTTATGGTATATTTCAATATTTATAAGTGTTGTATTTTTACTCATTCAATTGTTTAGCAGTTTGTACAGCTCCTACAGTTGTAATGATCATTATTTGCAAATAAAAAAAGGCGGCCTTACAGATAGACTTCTCATAACACACAAATATAATATAGAAAGATTAATAATCTCAGAGACACTTATCCAAAGGAAATTAGGGTTGGCTTCAATTAAAATAGTTAACAGAGCAAAACCAACAAAAACAACTATCATGCATGATTTACCAAAAGAAATAGCCGAAAATTATTATGATTGGTATTCAAAAGGAATAGCAGAACAAACTTCTATCAACATACCTAATGATCATTCATTGGATCTATTTACTGTTCAGAAACCAACATAATTTAAATCTAATTCAGGCACTGACTTAACTTGAAACTTTGATTACGTAAAAAAGGGCTAAACATTTTAGCCCTTACCTTTTTCTTCCTTCCATAGCACACGCTTCACATAAAACAAAATCCCCAATCCAAACAAAATCAACGGCAACTCCCAGTCTGCAGAAACCGGCAGCCATTTCAACATCATAAGAATCAGCAAAACAGCTCCCACACCTGCATAAAAGAACACCGTTTTTTTCAATTCTTGGTTTGATTGAAACGAAAAACCACCTCTTTATTAACACTTTTTATACCATTTTTATCATATTCAACTGATATAAACAATCATTTCATCAATCCATATCCCGACAAGCCCAAGCATCCACCTCGACCTTTAAAGCAGGTGAAGCCAAAGCCACCACATAAATCATCGTCATACAAGGCAGATGATCCCCTAAAAACTCTCGCATGATTCGCTTTCTGCTCTCTGCTTCAAACTCACCTACCAAATAAAACACAAGCTTCGTTATATCTTCTACTTTCATATCTGCCGCTTCTACATTGCGTTTTACATTCTCTAACGCTAGCTCGAGCTGTTCCATCGGGCTCGCTGGGATGGTCCCATCGACTTCCATCCCCACTTGCCCTGACAAGGTTAACCACCGCTGCGGCCCTGTTGTTTCTATTTGATGAGTGTAGGGTGCAACTGGCGGGTGAATGGCCTCCGGATTACGTGATGTTCGCATTGATAAAAACCCCTTTTCTGAAAATACAGTCAATTTTTATCATCATATCAAACTTTCAATGGTATTCAGATTTTTATGCTCATAGTAAACCTGAAGAAACAATCGCAACCGCCTGCTATAATTCTTGTCTTCTAAAAAGAAACCATCCAAAGAGAAAAAAGAAACCAATCAATACCGATACACCTAGAAAGCTTGTAAGCGCCTGATCCGAATAAGTTCCTCCATGAATCATCTCCTCGGCCGCACTTGTCACGCCTTTAGGCGCAAACTTCCCTAATGTATCCTCATAAAATGAAGGAACGGTAAATAGAATAAGGTTGATCAAAAGCGATACACCGCCAGCTGTGACGGAACGTGTAAAGAATGCCGAAGCACAAATGGTCGATACCACAATCAGCAATAAATTGGGGTAATAAAGAAGCGTTCCTTTTACCACATTGACCCAATCTACATGCCCAAATTGGATGTCCACATAATAAACGGAGGCAAGCACCGCCACCACCAAACTAAACAAGGTCAAACAAGCATAGGCGCATATTTTCGAGACATAGTAACTCATTCGACTGATTGGTTTCACCATGATCATCGCCGTCACCCCAGAGGCACGCTCTCCTGCGATCGTCCCCATCACGATCATAATGAGTATAAAAACGCCAAGCGAATCGAACTTACTCAACGCACTCGCTAAAGCCTCTCCAGCGCTAGGCTCTGGTATATAAAATGTGGACCCTTCAGGTAGATTCGCTGATTTCGACAAAAGATCTGGCAGCATTTTGAGTGTAATAGGCTGTGTGATCATTAAAATCGTAAAAATGATTGGCACAAACAACATTTTATAACTAGTGAATAACTCCCTAAATTCCTTTTTAAACATCATCACGCCGTCACAACCTTCATGAAAATATCTTCAAGCGTCAGCTTAGATAGTCGATAATGGAGGAGAACACCGCCAGCTTCAGTGATGAGACGAGGCAGCTCCTTCAATGCCATTTGTTGATCGTTGACTCGCACCTGATAAGCGTCTCCTGTTTCAATGCATTCCTCCACCCAATCCTGCTCTTTTAACAAAGCCACTAATTTCGTATTCTTTTGTTCTAATTGAAATTCAATCACTGGCTGAATATAGTCTTCTTTGATCTGTTTCATGGAAGAGGACATTTCAATTTTTCCGCTGTTGATCATGATAATATGATCCGCCACCCGTTCAATGTCATCTAAAATATGGGTCGACATAAAGATCAACATCTCATGCTTTAAACGCTCAATCAAAGTCAGGACGTCTTTTCTCCCCATCGGATCAAGTGCGGACACAGGTTCATCTAGAATAAGAACCTTCGGGCTGTTGATGAGCGCCTGTGCAATGGCGAGCCTCTGCTTCATTCCTCCACTATAGCTGCCAATGGCACGATCCTTCGCCTCATACACACGGCAAAGCTTCAACAGCTCCTCAGTTTTGGAACGAATGATGTTTTTCTCTAAATGAAATAACCCGCCAACCCAATGCATCCACTCCTGCCCCGTCATATCCTGATAAAATGCAGGATGTTGCGGACAATAGCCGATCACATGACTAATGTCATCCATGTCCTTTGTCACATCCATACCCGCCACCTTCACGACACCAGACGTAGGACAAGCAAGCCCCGTCAAAATTCGAATCGTCGTAGTCTTACCAGCTCCATTGGCTCCTAAAAAGCCAACACATCCAACTTCCCCAACAGAAAACGAGACATCTTTTAACACTTCATGCCGTCCATACGATTTCGTCAGCCCGTGACACTCCAACATATTCAAGCGAATTCCTCCCCTTTTTTAAGATTGTTTACGACCAAAAATGAAATACGCAATAGGGCCGGCACTCGCCACAAACACAATCACCAAAGCCCAAACCCACTTCACCTCTCCCCTGATTCTCGACGGATCTCTTTTCAACAAATCAAACAAACCAATCACCATTAAAATGGCTTGTAGCAAAATAAGAGGTAAAATCATCTTCATGTCCATCACGCCACTCCCTTTTCAAACCCCAATTTGTTTTGGTATTACTTCTTTTGACGACATGAAGAGAGAATTCGTTCAAATGGATTTTATTTTTATTGGTCGAATGGTCTATAAATATAAAAAAGCCCAGTGAGGGTTCTTTCACTGGGCTTGCTTGTGATGTTCATGACGAATCTCGCAAAATCTTTTCCATTTTCTTTCCATTGGCTAACTCATCAATCAGCTTATCTAGATACCGAATGTTTTTCATCGTTTCTTCCTCAATGTCCTCTACTCTAACACCACAGATGACTCCTTTGATTAAACTGCGGGAAGGATGAAGCTCAGGAGCCTCATCAAAAATGGCTTCAATGTCTATCTGCTTATCCAACTGTTCCTGCAACTCTTCTGGACTGTACCCTGTTAACCAACAAATAATCGTATCAACCTCAGCCTTCGTTTTTCCCTTTCTCTCTGCCTTTGCGATGTAGAGAGGATAGACTTTTGCGAAACTCATTGTGTAGATTTTAGGCTTGGTCATGTGTCTGCTCTCTTTCTTCGTTAAATATTTAAACTGTCACGCTTTCTCAAGGGAACTCCCTCTCATTATGCACTTAGTATAATGTGTTAAAAATACAACTTATAAACGATGATATATGCCTTTATTATTTCTTTCATCTTTTTTGAAAGCTCTATATTTAAGAAATTGAACGATACAAAATCCAAGGAATACACCAATTGGTCCTCCGCTTGAGACAGGACCACCAATTAAACAATAAGAAATGACAAACAATGCAATATAACCAATTATGAAAAAAACAATTCCCCATTTTTCTTTTTTTACATATCGAATAAAAATAATATTTCCCCCCTAAGAATATTTATCATAATAGCAACATGGAAATAGTATCTATCAATCAAAGTTCAGCTTAGATCTTTCAACTGTTAGTTCTATTGACACAAAAATACCCCTTTAGACAATTAAATCTAAAGGGGTATCAAAATGTTGGTTTGAAATAAAGTTTAATCAAAAATATCTCACCAAACAGCATTTTCCGGTAAATGAAAAGAATCCATTTTGAAAAAAAGATTGATCAAAATGAATTCTTTATCAGTAGATCTATGCTTTGATTTTATAAAAAAGTTTGATCATTTCCTAATGGTGTTACTCAACAATCGTGCTTGATTGTGGAAGATCATTACTTAATCCCTATTCAACATAAAGAAACTTTACTTAAACAAGAAGATTTAAAAACTTTAATTTTGTATTAAAAGAAGTATTCATTTATATATAACTATTAGATTGTAAAGAACTTATATTGCATAATCATCTCGTTTTAAGATAACTCAGGCAATCCAAGCTCTTTTAAAAACTGATTATGCTTATCCTTTGCCTTGCTAATAGCAACCTCAATTTCATCTAGATTTTTTTTCACATCTGCAAGATCAATAATTTCTTCTTCCGCAACCGTGCTAACATATCTTGAAATGTTTAAGTTAAAAGCATTCTTTTCTATTTCTTCCATAGATACACGGCGAGAGTATTTTTTGTCATCTTCTTTTCGATATTTATATGTTTCAACTATTTTGTCGATATGCTCTGGCAATAGGACATTTTGCCGTTTACCTCTGTCGTAGTACTCACTTGCGTTGATAAACAGTACATCATCGAATTTTTTGCACTTTTTAAGCACAAGAATACAAACTGGAATACCTGTTGAGAAAAACAGATTGGCTGGCAAACCAATAATCGTGTCAATATTCCCATCCTTGAGTAACTTTTTTCTAATTTTTTCCTCCGCACCACCACGAAAAAGAACACCATGAGGCAAGATAATTGCCATTGTTCCCTCATCACTTAAAAAGTGAAACCCATGTAGTAAAAAAGCAAAGTCGGCAGCTGATTTTGGTGCTAGACCGTAGCTTTTAAAGCGGAAATCCTCTGCCAGAGTGTCGTTAGGTTCCCAGCGGTAGCTGAAAGGTGGATTGGCTACTACTGCATCACATTCCAACTTTTTTGCTGGATTCATTTCAGTGAGAATGTCCCAATCATTCAGCAGTGAATCTCCGTGAAATATTTTAAACTCGGAATCTTTAAGACCATGTAAAAGCATATTCATACGAGCAAGGTTATAAGTTGTGATATTCTTTTCCTGTCCGTATATCTGACCAATACTATTAGCACCAAGCTGCTTTCTAACATTAATTAGAAGTGAACCGGAACCACACGCAAAGTCAAGCACATTTTTGAGTTGCTTCTTTTTGCCTGTGCTTGGGTCTTGGCTATCAAGTGAGACTATACGTGAAAGGATGGTTGAAATTTGCTGTGGCGTATAAAACTCTCCGGCTTTTTTGCCTGAACCCGCCGCAAATTGCCCTATTAAGTATTCATACGCATCACCCAAAAGATCACTTTCATTGGGGAACTCCGATAAACCTTCTGCTATAGCAGTTATTATTGAGCACAGCGTGGTATTGCGAGTTTCATAACTCTTTCCAAGTTTATCAGAGTCAAGGTTAACCTCAGAGAATAATCCACGAAACGTGCTATCAAAAGATTCGTTTTCTATAAATTTAAAGCCTGCTTGCAAGTTTTTCAAAAGATACTTATTTTGTGTACGTGCCAATTCAGATATATTACCCCAGAGATAGTGTGGCTTAATAACAAAATGAACCTTACGGCGCATTTGCTTTTCAAACGTAGACACTTGTTCTAAATTGTTAATGTACCATACAACAAGAGGGGTCAACTTTCCACTTTCCAACAACAACTCATATTCTTCAATTATTGCTTTTTTAGCCTTTTCATCTAATTGCTGTTTTTTAAAATAGTTTTTTATCTGTTCTTTCAAAGCGTTTATAGTATCAGCTTGGTTATCAGCAGCGTTGATTTTTTTTATTTCTTCTTCACATTGTAAATAATCGCTTCCAAGCTCTTTTTTTACAGCTTCCTCATAATTGTCAGAAAGGTAACGCAAGAAGAGAAAGGACAACATATAATCACGGAAGTCATCGGCATTCATGGCTCCGCGCAATTTGTCAGCAATTCCCCAAAGCGTTGCACCTAATTGTTTTTGTTGTGTATCATTCATTGTTTTACCTCTATTCTTCAATAAATAGTTCAGGATTAAATCGATATGATTCCATATAACCCCTTAAAATTTTTCTGAAAACCTCTTTGTTATCTTCGACCATTTCGATAGGCTCAAACAACGAGTAGTTTCCATGGCTTAATATGTTCACATATCTTGCAAATACAACACCGTCTTCATCATCTTCATCACGCCTAATACATTCGGTGAAGTCTTTAAATCCATGAAAAGATGCTGCTTTTTCAAGAATGTTTCGCAAAATATTGAAATGATAAGTGTATAGTTGTCCTGTGTCCGCTGCTTTTCTTAGCTCTTTTATTAATGCAACATGGTTAAAAAAAGGAGTATCTGTAGTATCTTGAATGAGATACTCACCTGTTTCCTTATTCTTTGATAATAAATAATTCTTTCCTTTTGACCTTTTAAGCTCATTATACATTACATTGAAAAACAACGAATGATGGGAGGATATGACTGCTTTAATATCATCTTGGCTTTTTAACAACTGAGCAAGATGGCTCGCAACTGCAATGGCGTTATTATCATCAAGTGATGAAATAGGGTCATCAATATAGATATACTTAACCCAACTGTAAGCCGGCTCTTGATCCACTACTAATTGAACAATAGCCAGGAAAAAACACCAAACAAAGATATTCTCTTCACCACGAGAAACTTTTATGTTATCTATTTTTTCCGTTTCCTCACCTATTCTTACTTCCCGTGAAAAACTAATCGTCCAGTCTTCATAATCAATAGAAAAATCAAAATCAGTATACCTTCTTAAAAATGGGCGAATGCGGCTTTCCATTTCAAGCTCTCTTAAACCATCAAAAAAGCGAGAATTTTTATTAATATTCAACAGTCTGTTGGTATCGTCATCTAAATCGTTATCCCAAGTGAAAAGGTCTTCGGTAAATGCATTATAGTATAGCGTATCGGGTAATTTCTCGTCGCTATCAGGGATAGCTTGCTTGCCTAAATCTTTAAATACACACGAAAGTCTTGTTTTACCTGTTCCATTGTATGCAAAAAGGAGTACATATTTCTTACTATCGAGAATAGTTCTAAATGAGGTCGACAACGCATTTAAGTCTGAAAAAGAAGATATAGTAGGTTGAGGACTCATTCACTCACCTCCTCAATAGAAGGGAAAAGTCCTTGCATTAAGCCTTTTTTGTGTTTCTTTAAAGATTCAATTTTTTCTGCTTGTGAGGTTATAAGAGCATCTATGCTTAACAAACAATCAGCGATTTTTTCTTGTTCTTCAATTTTAGGCTTATAGCTTTTCCAATTCTCTATTGTACCTTTTGTAATATGCAGCATTCCCAATCCATTTGCAGACTGAGATTTCATTTTTTCTGTCTCTCTCTCAAGTAACACGAATAAAAATTTTTGAGCAACATCCTTTTTTCTGCTAACTTTCCAAATGTGATAGTGGTAAATAACTTTTTCTCCACGCCAAACTTGAGGACCGAATGTAGCAGACCAAGCATATAGAAGGTCGCCAGCTTCACAATACTTATTCTCGTCAAGTTCTAAATCAGAATAATACCATTTATTATTAGAAAAAAAGTTACCTACACGAAGCACTCTGTATTTACCAGATTGTAAGAGTTCTTCTTGTTTATATGCACGACCATTAAAAAATGTTGCCATATCACCTAATGTGCATACTTCCCACTCGCCTTCATCCCTAAACTCCGGAAATCTCCATTCTGGAATAGTTTTACCTTCGGCAGGGAATAGCTTTTGCATCAAGCCTTTTTTGTGCGTTTTGAGAGCTTCAAGCTTTTTATCCTCTGCAGTGATAAGGTCATCAAGGGAGGACAGACAATCAGCAATTTTTTGTTGTTCTTCTTCTGAACGGTAAGGCAAAGGCATTTTCATGAAGTTATCATTTGATATGCTCATTCGGTCATGCCTGGCACCTGTATTTGAGACCCTTTTTAAATAGGGATGCCAGAGATTTGTTTTAAAATATTGCTCATAAAAATCATTATTATGATTCTTAAACCTGAACACTGTATATAGCGGAGACATAACGCCTTTTCCTATTTTGTTTTTTGATATCGGTCCAACTGGCGCTGTTGCAGATATGCGGGGATTATAAACATAGTCCCCTTCATTTATCACAAAATAATTCTCAAGATTATTTTTGTTTGAAACTTCTCTGTCAAAATAATCACTTTGGTCTACAACCCCCTCAACAGCTGAGTTTGTAAGAACGCGATTTATTAAATTATGTCTATTTCTTACTGTTATCTTGCTTGCTAAATCACTTAGCGTACATAATTTCCATTCTCCCGTTGAGCGAAACTCCGGAAACCTTAGCTTCGGCACCAACGTCAACTTCTCTTTTTTATTCATACGCATTCAGCCCCACAATCTCACGTCCATCTGCAAGCTTTTTAAGCAGCGGAATTAAATCGTCCATCAATTCTAGTTCTTTTTTGGTCCTGTCTCTCCAGCCAAGCTCTAGCGGCTCTAACAAATCGCTTAGTTTTTCACCGTCAAAAATCATGCGCCCTATAATTTCATCTATAAAGGATTTCAACGATGCAGGTTCAATACCGTGTTTGTTTGCAATTGATTCCATTTCTTTTAGTGCTTTCTTTCCCTTGAATTTTTGGTATCCATCTTTTATTTCCTTTTCATCCAAACCTTTTCCAGATTCTAATCTGCTGATATAAGCAATAATATCTTCACGTTCTTCCATCATATTTGAATTGGAACAAAGTAAACTAATAAGTTGCTCACGGCTCATTTTTTCTTTTTTAGGCACATCGGGTTGTGTATATCTCGAAATTAGAGACATAATGTAGTCATAATCAATAATTGCAGAGGAAAATAGAACGAACTCAAAATCAATCTGTTCAATCACCGGATCTTTATCCCTAATATCTTTGCCCTGCTGCGCTTTTAACATTTGGGCAGTTTCAATATAGACACCACGGAACGCACGCAAAGTGTCTTCAGGTAACAGTTCTTCAATTTTTGCCGCTTGTTCTTCCCTGATATCTGTATATTGATCAAGCTGTGTTTTAAGGCGCTGCACTTCCTTAAATTTATTGATAAATTCACCTCGTGCGGCGTCACCCTTAAGGTTGCTTACTTGCTCTGGCTTACATTCTACCCCTTGTGATTCCATAAATTTCTCAAGATCGGCAACTGCTTTATTCAGCTTTTCAACCACAACAGGAGCGGGGTCAACAAGCCAAATTTCTTTTGCCCTACTACTGTTATCTTTTCCAGAAAACAGTGCAATTGCTTCATCTACATCTTTTTCTTGCCCTCTAAAGTCAAGAATATTTCCGTAAGGCTTTGTGTCGTTCAAAACACGGTTTGTTCTTGAAAATGCTTGAATTAAGCCATGTTGCTTTAAGTTTTTATCAACGTACAATGTGTTTAGATACTTTGAATCGAATCCTGTTAAAAGCATATCCACCACAATAGTTATATCAATTTTGTTTACCTGTGGATAGTCGGAATTTGGGTACTTTTGGTCTTTGATGCGTTTTTGCACATCTTGATAGTATAAATCGAATTCGCTTATGCTGTGATTTGTGCCGTACTGCAAATTGTAGTCATCAATGATGCTCTTAAGTGCTGCCTTTTTCTTATCAGGCTCTTGTTCGTTATCGGCTTTTTCTTGCTGTAGGTCTTCTTGTAACTGCTTAACATCTTTGTTTCCTTCAGCCGGTGGAGAGAAAACACAGGCAATATTTAGCGACATAAAGCTTGCTCCATCATTCTTTTTGCGTTCCTCTTGTAACGACTTGAAGATTTCAAAGTATTCTATTGCATCGTTGATAGAAGCTGTTGCAAAAATCGCATTGTATCGTCTACCATTAGTAGCGGCATCGTGTTTTGCTAGTATTGCTTCGACAATCGCCTTTTTACTTACAGTGTCAGAGGTTTTTGCTGCTTTTTTGACATCTTCTGGCTTAAAATAGTCGATGTGAAAGCGAAGAACATTGCGGTCATCAATGGCATTAGTTATGGTATAAGCATGTAATTCTTTTTCGAAAACATCTTTTGTTGTGATATAAGAACCGACCGTTCCATCAATTTGCTTATATGTTGCATTTTCTTCAAATATTGGTGTTCCGGTAAAGCCGAAAAGCTGTGCTTTCGGGAAAAAGTTTTTAATTGCTTCATGATTATCGCCAAACTGTGAGCGATGGCATTCGTCAAAAATAATGGCAATACGTTTATCGGTGAGCTGTGCCAAGCGGTCTTTGTAGGTAGGTTCGCCCCTTTTCTTTTTCTCTTGGTTACGCTTGCTATCTTCATTAAGAGCCAGCCCAAGCTTCTGAATTGTGGTAACAATAACTTTGTCACGGTAATCATCCGAAGTAAGCCGTTTAACTAAACTTTCTGTGTTGGTATTCTCTTCAACGCAGCCTTCTTGAAATTTATTAAACTCCAATCGAGTTTGTCTATCTAGGTCTTTTCTGTCAACGACGAATAAACACTTCTCAATTTCAGGATTGTCCTTCAAAAGTGTTGATGTTTTAAACGATGTAAGTGTTTTTCCACTTCCGGTAGTATGCCATATATATCCGTTGCCACGATTCTGATCGATACAGTCCATTATTGCCTTAACAGCGTAAATCTGATAAGGACGCATAATCATCAACTTCTGCTCACTTACAACAAGTACCATGTAACGGCTTATTAATTGCCCGAGAGTGCATTTTGGCAAAAAGTTGTCAGAAAAATCATGAAGATGGGTAATTTTGTTATTATCTTCATCTGCCATCTGATAAATTGGCAAAAAGCGCTCTTCTGCATTAAAACAAAAGTGCTCCTTGTGATTGTTGGCAAAATAATATGTGTTACTCTCGTTGCTCACAATAAAAAGCTGCATAAAGCAAAGCAACGAGTTTGTATAACCATTGCCGTGGTCGTTTTTATAATCTACAATTTGCTCCATAGCTTTTTTAGGTGTGATTTGCAGTGACTTCAGTTCAACCTGAACAACAGGAACCCCATTGATGAGGATAATAACATCATAACGATGATTGCTGTTATCTGTGTTTATGCGTAGTTGGTTTATCACTTCAAATTCATTTTTACACCATTCTTTTATATTAACAAGGGTATATTGCAGCGGCGTGTCATCATCACGCTTAAAGGTGTTGATTTCTCGTAAAGTTCTCGCAGCAGTGAATACATCTGCAGTGATAATACTATCTCTGAGGCGCTCAAATTCAGAATTGCTTAACTTTACACGATTCAGTCTTTCAAAATGTTCTTTGAAATTAGCTTCAAGCGAAGCTTTATCTCTAATATCCTCACGATATATGTATTTTAAGTCCCTAAGCTTTTCTATAAAACCGGCTTCTATTTCCCTTTCGGCTTTCATATCTAATCTCCTCATATTATAGTATAGAAAATCCCTAAGCCCTTTTCTAAAACTACATAATATCTATTTCGCCTTCACAAGCAACTCAATCAATTCATTGTTTACATTTTTATTTTCACAAAGCTTGATTAAGGCATGTCGAGCAATTTTATTCGGCTTTGTATGATTATTCTCCCATCGATTCACAGATGTAAAACCAACATGAAGCTCACGAGCAAGCCTCTCTTGAGACAAACACAGCTCCAAACGTACTTTTTTAATCGCTTCGCTTAACTCCATTTAGAATCACCTCATAATTGTACAAATAACCACGATATATTATATCATAAGCTATAGCATCTTAGTGTACAAAGTTATTGTAAATATTCACTATAAGGAAAAGAAAACCTTAAAAACATGTCTATTTTTAAGTTTTCTTACATGATGCCACAGTTTGTTTCTTCCTCATTCAAAATATAATACTTCAAGTTTTATAATTGTTACTCTAACCTAGTAAATTTATTTGTTGATTCCACGCCTAGCCCCTTTTATAATCATACCAACTGAGCCTAGCTTCGAAGAGCATAACATGATTAACTCTTTATTCATTATAATCCACACCTAAAATACCCTTTTGATGGTTTCAAGAAGACATACAGCATTTTTGTTTTGCTTTTCATTTCCTTTATTTTTTAAAATCCCTATATTTAAGAGATTGGACGATCCACAATACAAGAAATACACCAATAGCCCCTCCTCTTGACGTAGGAACAACAATCAAGAAATAAGCAACTTCCTATTTTTCTAAACATTCACTTATAATTATTTTCTTCCCTTTAAATTAAAAATGAATGTACGATTTATTGATTCTACCTTTAATTTTAATTAGCTCTTTAGACACAAAGACACTCCTTTAGATATTATCTAAAGGAGTGTCAAAAATCCGATTTAATTAAACCTACTCCACCGTCACACTCTTCGCAAGGTTACGTGGTTTATCCACATCACACCCGCGGTGAAGGGCTGCGTAGTAAGCGATTAGCTGTAATGGAACAACAGATGCAAGTGGTGCAAGTGCTGGGTGTACAGCTGGAAGGACGAAACGGTCGCCTTCGTCTTCTAGGCCTTTTAGTGAGATGACACATGGGTTTGCACCACGTGCAACGACTTCTTTGACGTTACCGCGAATGCTGAGGTTCACGTGCTCTTGCGTTGCAAGGGCAATGACCGGTGTGCCTTCTTCAATTAAAGCAATCGTGCCGTGTTTGAGTTCTCCGCCAGCAAATCCTTCTGCTTGGATGTAAGAGATCTCCTTTAGTTTTAGTGAACCTTCAAGGCACACATAGTAGTCAAGTCCTCTTCCGATAAAGAATGCGTTACGTGTCACTGTGAAGAAGTCACGAGCGATTTGTTCCATTTCATCCTTTTGATCGACAAGGGCTTCCATTGCGTTTGCTACAATCCCAAGCTCTTTCACAAGATCAAAGTCAAGAGATTGACCATTTAATTCGGCTGCAACTGATGCAAGGATCGCAAGAACAGCGATTTGTGCTGTGTAAGCTTTTGTTGAAGCCACTGCAATTTCTGGTCCTGCATGAAGAAGCAATGTGAAGTCCGCTTCACGAGAAAGCGTTGAACCTGGTACGTTTGTGATCGTTAATGCTTTATGACCAAGCTCTTTGACTTGAACAAGTACAGCACGGCTGTCCGCTGTCTCCCCAGATTGAGAAAGGAAGATGAACAACGGCTTTTTCGATAGAAGCGGCATGTTGTAAGAGAATTCACTTGCTACATGGACTTCTACAGGTACTTTCGCCCAGTCTTCAATATATTGTTTACCGACAAGTCCTGCATGGTAGCTTGTTCCGCAAGCCACAATGTAAATGCGGTCTGCTTCTGCTACTGCGCTTGCGATATCGCCAGCGACTGACAGCTTGCCGTTTTCGTCTTGATATTCTTGGATGATTTTGCGCATGACAAGCGGCTGCTCATCCGTTTCTTTTAACATGTAGTGAGGATATGTGCCTTTCTCGATGTCGCTTGCATCTAGCTCAGCGATATAAGAAGGACGTGTCATGATATCACCGTCAAGGTTTTTGATGATCACCTCGTCTTTTGTGACAATGACCATTTCTTTATCCATTAATTCCGCATATTCGTTTGTTACTTGAAGCATCGCCATTGCGTCAGAAGCTACAACGTTGAAATCTTCTCCGAAACCAACCAATAATGGGCTTTTGTTTTTCGCCACATAGATTGTTTCTTTGTTTTCGTTATCGAAAAGGGCAATTGCGTAAGAGCCTTTTAGTTGAAGAAGCGTTTGACGGAAAGCTTCCTCTGTATCAAGACCTCTGTCCACAAATTGTTCGATGACTTGAACAACAACCTCTGTATCTGTGTCGCTTTTTAGTGTGACGTCTTGTAAATATTCGCGTGTCAATTGTACATAGTTCTCGATGACACCGTTATGAACAAGCGTAAAACGGCCAGAAGCACTTTGATGCGGATGCGCATTTAGATGGCTTGGTACACCGTGTGTTGCCCAGCGTGTATGTCCGATTCCAGCTGAAGATGCTACATTTGCATCAACAACTTCACGAAGCTCAGCGATACGTCCTTTTTCTTTGAACACATGCACGCCTTCTTCGTTTGCCACAGCGATACCTGCTGAGTCATACCCGCGGTACTCTAGCTTCTCTAAACCCTTTAATAAGATTTCCTTCGCATCATTCTGACCAATATAACCTACGATTCCACACATAAATATTCTTCCTCCCGATCATGTGAAAGGGACAAAGAAAGCCTACTAAAATAGAAGGGACATTTCTTCGTCCCTCTCTACATGTTTAATTTGGGAGATCATGTGTATTCCCTTTGTACAAAGAGTCACCTCTTTGCTTTAAAGAAACACTTACGGCTGTGATCTCTTTTTTGATCAGCCGGGAGGCATCCGCCGAAAATTCGATAACCTCCATCCTCGTCAACTAAGCATCTTTCGTCCGATCGCTTAGTTCGGGCGCTATAATTATAAGAGAGTTGCTGAACATCTACCCTGCCTTTCCTGATAGAATAAAAATCCAGTAACACAAGGATGATTGTACTATAAGGTCTGACCTCCGTCAATCACAATTTAGCGGGTGATCCCGCTCAAGAAAGTGAGACCTCCATACACTATATGCGATGAGGCTTGTCATGTTCTACCTTTGATGTGCTCTCCTATGTATGAAGGCAGCAAATTGCCCTCGCTTATAAGATTCGTACAAATCCATCCATTTATGACGTTTATTCGAAAAAAAAGCAAACCGCCGCTGGCGATTTGCTTTCATCTATTACTCGATACCCATTTCCTCTTTCACAACAGCGGTAATTCGAGTCACATATTCATCACACAGCTCTTTTGTTTTCGCCTCTGCCATCACGCGTACAAGCGGCTCTGTTCCAGATGGACGAACAAGAATACGGCCATCACCGTTCATCTCTTTTTCGACCTCTTGAATCACTGCTTTTACTTTTTCATTTTCTTCCACTTTATATTTATCAGACACTTTCACATTCACTAGAAGCTGCGGGAATTTTTCCATTTCAGCTGCAAGCTCTGACAATGTTTTTCCTGTTGCTTTGAGTGTATTGACAAGCATGATCGCAG
Organism: Bacillus sp. NMTD17; assembly: GCF_002998735.1. Classification (NCBI taxonomy): domain Bacteria; kingdom Bacillati; phylum Bacillota; class Bacilli; order Caryophanales; family Bacillaceae; genus Bacillus; species Bacillus sp. NMTD17. The sequence goes on along the minus strand of NZ_PVRH01000004.1, from coordinate 17,598 downwards.
AAAGCATGCCATCACCTGTCGTATTGTAATCAAGGAAAATCAAATGGCCTGATTGCTCACCGCCGACATTATAGCCATCCTTTTTCATCGCTTCGACCACATAGCGGTCACCAACAGCGGTTTGGATGCTCTTAATGCCTTGTTTCTCCAGCGCTTTATAGAAGCCTAGGTTACTCATGACCGTGGATACGACAGTGTCATCCTTTAATCGGCCTTCGCCCTTCAAATAACGTGCACATATGTACATAATTTGATCGCCGTCTACAATATCACCTTTTTCATCGACAGCAATTAAACGGTCTCCGTCACCATCAAACGCAAGACCAATATCTGCACCCTTCTCCTTCACAAAAGCAGAAAGTGCCTCTGGATGAGTTGAGCCGACACCATCATTGATATTCAATCCGTTTGGTGATGTTCCCATTGTGGACACATCAGCATCTAAATCCGCAAATAAATGTGTCGCTAGAGAAGAGGTTGCACCGTGAGCACAGTCAAGCGCCACGTGAATACCTGTGAAATCCTCGTCCGCTGTCTGCTTCAAGAATTGCAAGTATTTCTGACCACCTTCAAAGTAGTCATTCATCGTTCCAAGATCCGCTCCAACTGGGCGTGGCAATTGATCGACCGGCTGATCCATCAGCTGCTCAATTTCATTCTCCTGTTCATCAGACAGCTTAAAGCCGTCACCGCCGAAGAATTTAATTCCGTTGTCTTGAACTGGGTTGTGAGAAGCAGAAATCATGACACCCGCTTCTGCGTCCATTGCCTTCGTTAAATAAGACACACCAGGTGTTGAGATCACACCTAGACGCATCACTTCAGCGCCAATTGAAAGTAAGCCTGCAACGAGCGCTCCTTCTAGCATATGACCGGATACACGTGTGTCTCGTCCAACGAGTACCTTTGGACGTTCTTTATCCTTCGTGAGCACATAGCCGCCAAATCTCCCAATTTTAAATGCGAGCTCTGGCGTTAATTCGCTATTCGCCACACCCCTTACACCATCAGTTCCAAAGTACTTGCCCATGTTTCAATCGCTCCTTTTTTACCATTCAAGAGGACGCTTCGTCCTCTTTTTTATCTTCTTTGATCTGCTGTCTTTGACTTGATTCTTTCTTTGCTTTATCTTGCGTGGATTCTTCTTTACTCTTCTCATCCTGATCATCGTCATCAGAAGATGGATCCTTGCGATCATTCGTAGACGCTGGCTGATCTTCTGTCTCAGTAGAAGTCAGTTTCACTTTGACCTTTGATCTCGATAATGTCCACGTCACATTTTGAGGACCGTTCACTTGAATTGTGACCTCATGTGTTCCTTCGTTCAAGTCCCCAACATTGATATAGGCTTCAACGTCTGAAGCCTTTAGTTTATCAATCGCACTCTTTGATCCCTTTGCTGTTAACGTGAGTCGTCCAGAAGATGGGCTCACAAAATCAGAGGTGAGATCCTTGCTCAGACCTACGACAGAAATTGGTACATTATCGATCTTTTTTTCTTGCGCTGTTGCAACCTTCACTTTGATCTTGACGGTTTCGGGCGATACCTTTTTCACACCATCTGGCAGGGGAATGTCGGCATCAATCTCCGTATCATCTTTGATCTTGCTTAGGTCCAGCTTGACGCCATCAATAAAATCAAGCGAATCCAGCACTTTTTGAGAGCCGTACACTGTGACCTCACTCGGGCTTGTCTCAATACTTGAGATACTGATCCCATCCGGCAAACTGCCAGTCCGCTCTATTTTAAACGGAACCTTTTTGCTTGGACTTGAGATGGGAACTGTAATATTCACCACAGACGGACTCAATTCGACTGGCAGCTCATTCCCGCTGCTATCATACACAGTGAGCTTCGCTTCCTTTTCAATTTGCTGATCGACATCCTCTAGGTTCACAAATGCTTTAATGACAGAAATTTTGTCGATTACGTCCTTTGAACCAGTGACTGTGACTTTTTTCGGATTCACAATAGGCTGTTCAGGTGAATAGCCATCTTTGATTTTATTTTGATTATAAAATTCAGTTTCAACAGGAAATTCTGCTGTTGTTTTTTCTTGTATCGTCACCGTCGTCACAGATGGGTTGATCGATAGTGTGAGCCCTTTTGATACATCTCTTGCCTTCAGCTCCACTTTATGGGTACCTGTGGATAAATTCTGCATATCTGCATATATTTCGAAGTTCTTTGTTTGTCTTGCTGTTTTCACAGCACTCGTTGACCCTTTAATCGTCACATTGACTGTTTGCGGCACACCAGTAACGACGTACTTCTCGTCATCATAATACGCTTTAACAGGAATGTCGGTTAAGGTTGCTTCATCTGTCGTCGATGTTGGGAAAAAGGATTCACCGATTTTTTTCGGCGTGGGCGCTTGCGCTGAATTGACTGCACCATACAGCAATAAAGCGAAGACCAATGCAAGAAGCTTTACGGCCCAGCGATTATTCAAAATCTTATCCATTTTTCTTGCCCCTCCAATACCATTTGGTCGAGGAAGCATCTTTGCTGTTCTTACTAAATTCAGCAATCAGCATTTCTTCAAGCGCTTCTTCTGTCAATTCTCGGTGGAGATCACCATTTCTTGCGACAGAAATGCCGCCTGTCTCTTCAGAAACGATGACGGTTAAGCTGTCTGTCACTTCACTAATTCCGACTGCCGCCCGGTGACGCGTCCCCAGTTCCTTAGAGATAAAAGGACTTTCTGACAGCGGTAAATAACAAGCCGCAGCTGCAATCTCATCACGCTTCATAATGACAGCACCGTCATGAAGCGGTGTATTTGGAATGAAAATATTAATGAGCAGCTCTGAACTCACCTTTGCATTCAAAGGAATTCCAGTCTCTATGTAATCATTCATCCCAGTATCACGCTCAATTGTCAGCAGCGCGCCGATTCTGCGTTTTGCCATATATTTAATTGCTTTTGTAATTGCCTCGATCGTTTTCTGCTGCTGTTCCTCTATAGGTGTCCCGCTTCTTGAGAAGAAACGGCCGCGCCCAAGCTGCTCAAGCGCTCTCCTTAGCTCTGGCTGAAAAATAATAATGATCGCAAGGAATCCCCACGTAATCGCTTGATCCATCAGCCATTGAAGTGTGTTAAGACCGAGATACGCACTTCCCATCCTGACAAGAACAATGACCACAATTCCCTTTAAAAGCTGAACCGCTTTTGTTCCGCGGATGACCATCATTAATTTATATATCACATACCAAACAACGAGAACATCAACAGCATTACCGAGGTACTGCAAAAAAGGAATATCCCCTAAAGCCATTTCCTCGTCCTCCAGAATTTTCAGTTATTCTTCGTTTGATGCATTTTTAATAAAAAAAGAGACTATGTGTAAATACATAGCGTGGCTATTATACCACATTTTGTTTCAGCAAGGAAAACAGTTGCCATATATGTCTGGCGTGCTAGTTCGCATACATTCTGACCTATAATATAGAAAAAGAGCAGCCCCATAAAGAGACTGCTCTCGACCCGTATGATTACTTTTGCTCCTCTGGTCCAATGACCCGCATCACATTTTGTGCTGTGGATTTCATTTTGTACCAAATCCAATCAAACACTTCATTAATTTCATTAATTTGACCAGTGACTTGTCCGGCAGAAGCAGTCAGCTGTTCCCCATTGACGACGGTGACATTTCCATCAACCTTGCCTTCTACAATCAGCTTGCCATTTTTGACAGTGACATCACCTTTTACGGTTTCCCCTTTAGGTACGGTCACTGTATCATTTACAACGACGAGATTCGACTGTTTTGACACACTGAAATTATGATCGGTATTCCAGCTTGTAAACAGACTGCCTCCCATCAAAATGAGAAAGAGGGCAGCGGCCACCATCAGCGGATGAGCTTTGATCCATCTTTGAACCGACACACGCTTTTTTTCCTTTGGAAGACCTGCCATCACCTTTGCAGTGAAATCAGATGGTGCTTCTATATGAGATGTACTCTGCACAAGCGCGATGGATTTCTCAATTTGTTGAAAATGAGTACGGCACTCCTCACACGATTGCAGATGGCTTTTTAATTCTTTTTCGTCTTGGGGCTCAATGTCCCCGTCTAAATACTGATGCATAAGCAGGACGATTTTTTCCTGACAGCTCATCAAAATCACCTCACTCAAAGGTCTCTCAACTGTTTCCGGAGAGCCTCTCTACCCCTGTGTATTCTCGTTTTCACCGTACCAACGGGTATATTCAGAATCTCGCTAATTTCTTTTAACGAGAGTTCATCAATATACTTTAAAACGATGACCGAACGATATTTATCGGGTAATCTTAGAATTTTTTGCTGAATGGTACTCGATAATTCAAGAGACACCACCTCTTCCTCTGGCAAAATGCCATCAGCAGCAATTTGAGAATACATATTCAATCCTTCTGTTCCTGCCACCTCTGCATCTAAATAATAATCCGGCTTTTTTTTGCGAATACGATCGATGGTCAGGTTGGTTGCAATGCGGTACAGCCACGTAGAAAACTTACGATTCACATCAAAGCTTTCAATATTCACATAGGCACGAATAAACGCCTCCTGTGCAATATCCTCTGCTTCGTGTGCATTCCCAAGCATACGATAGCACAGCTGATAAATTTTGTCTTTATACAGGTCTACGATGTCTGCAAATGCGTTCTGGTCGCCTTTTTTCAATTGCTTAATTCTCTTTTTAATCATTGTGTCCATAGTATATTCAACCTCTGCCTTCACCGGTCTTTATGTATACGAATCTCTTTCCAAAAGGTTTCATTCTCCTCTAAAAAATAGTGTAACAAATTTTTGACAGCGTGTTACGCATATCCACCGGTAAAAACCTTAATATATCCTTAAATTTCTCCAAAACAAAAAAGAACGGGAACAAGTCCCGCTCTACAATAGCTTTTCGCCCATTAACGAACCAATCAACGCAACAGCTGCCTCGGCTGTTTTATTTTTTTCATCTAATACCGGATTCACCTCAACAAATTCAGCTGAAGTCAAAATACCCGCTTCCTCTAAAAGCTCCATGGCAAGATGACTCTCCCGGTAACTAATGCCACCCGCCACAGGAGTTCCTACACCAGGGCACTCCGCTGGATCTAGTCCGTCTAAATCAAGCGACAGGTGGACACCATCTGTTCTTTCCTTTAAATATGAAATGGCTTCCTCCATCACCCTTGTCATCCCTAAACGATCTATTTCATGCATCGTATACACTTTAATGCCTTTCTCTCTAATCAATGCCCGCTCTCCCTCATCTAAGGATCGAGCACCAATTATAACAACATTCTCAGGCTTCAATTTAGGGGAATAACCACCAATGTTCGTTAAATCAGCATGCCCAAGGCCGAGACTGACTGCAAGCGGCATACCATGTATATTTCCAGAAGGAGAGGTTTCCTCTGTATTTAAATCACCGTGTGCATCATACCAAATGGCACCTAAGTTTTCATAATGCTTGGCTACCCCCGCAAGTGTTCCTATCGCAATGCTGTGATCACCGCCTAAAATGAGCGGGAATGAGCCTGATTGCACAATACTGTCAACCTTCTCAGCTAGCAGCTGATTCGCACTAGCATTCTCCGTTAAATTTTTTAGCTTTTCACTTGTATATAAACCTTTCTCATCATCTCTTTGTTCAACCAAAATATCGCCGAGATCCTCCACATCAAATGAAAGCGATTCCAATTTTTCTTTTACGCCTGCACACCGAATCGCACTCGGTCCCATATCGACGCCCCTTCTCATTTGACCCAAATCCATCGGAACTCCGACAATCGTGACCTTCTTTTGATCTCCCATATGTACATCCCCTTTCCGTTCATGCTTATATTTTACTTTCTCGATGCCTTCTGACTCAACTCAACAATATTTTGAATAGTTATACATTCCGTCTGCCAACATAAAAAAAGACACCTTTTTGAAAAAGGTGTCTTAACTGGGCTAGCTGGATTCGAACCAACGCATGACGGAGTCAAAGTCCGTTGCCTTACCGCTTGGCTATAGCCCAAAAATGGTGGAGGGGGGCGGATTCGAACCGCCGAACCCGGAGGGAGCGGATTTACAGTCCGCCGCGTTTAGCCACTTCGCTACCCCTCCACATATGGAATTGATAAAGAAAAAACAGTGCCGGCAAGAGGACTTGAACCCCCAACCTACTGATTACAAGTCAGTTGCTCTACCAGTTGAGCTACACCGGCATATGGTGGAGGATGACGGGCTCGAACCGCCGACCCTCTGCTTGTAAGGCAGATGCTCTCCCAGCTGAGCTAATCCTCCACATCATGGTGACCCGTACGGGATTCGAACCCGTGTTACCGCCGTGAAAGGGCGGTGTCTTAACCGCTTGACCAACGGGCCAGTTTGTCAAGTTTGCTGTTTCCGTGAAGCTGACAAAAGTTATTATATACAGGTTGTCCCCCTTTTGTAAAGGGGATTTTTATTTTTTTTATTTTCTAATTATTTACCTCCAGTTAGCACAACGTTTCGAGTGAAATATAATTTCAATATTTAAATATAATGTTGAAATTTCATATCACACTGAATATACTGAAAATGAAGAAATAAGGAGGAATGTCGCATGCAGCCATCTCAATTGCGTTCTTTGACAACAGAATCAAGAAACCCTAACACAATGGGAATATCACAAGCAGATCCGCTCGAAATACTCCAGCTGATCAATGAAGAAGATATGAAGGTCGCTCAAGCAGTGAACCGTGTCCTACCACATGTCAAAACAGCAAGTGACTTCGCCTATGAATCCATTTCAAATGGGGGTAGACTCGTTTATTTAGGAGCCGGGACAAGCGGCAGACTTGGCGTGATGGATGCTGTTGAATGTCCCCCTACCTATAGCGTCTCACCTGATGTGATTGTCGGTATCATGGCAGGCGGCGACTCTGCTTTTTCACATGCTGCCGAAGATGTGGAAGACAGTGAAGAAGCCGGCAAACAGGATTTAGTACACATTCACCTGACATCAAAAGATACGGTCGTCGGTATCGCCGCCAGCGGCAGGACACCCTACATCATCGGCGCTTTAAACTACGCTAAATCCATCGGCGCAAAAACAGTAGCCCTCAGCTGCAATGAACAAGCAGAAATTAGCGAGCTGGCAGACTGCGCCATTGAAGTCATTGTAGGACCAGAAGCCATCACTGGGTCAACACGAATGAAAGCCGCATCCGCTCATAAAATGATTTTAAATATGCTTTCCACCTCTGTCATGATCAGACAAGGTAAAGTATATGAAAACCTGATGGTTGATGTAAAAGTCAGCAATCATAAATTAAAAGAACGCGCCATCACCATCATTCAACATGTGACAAACGCTTCCTATGAACAAGCCGTGAAGACTCTTGAAGCAGCAGACTTAGAAGTCAAAACCGCCATCGTCATGCTCCAAACAAACACAGACAAAAAAACAGCCAAGGATTTACTCAACAAAGCGAATGGCCATATCGACAAAGCCATCTCTCATCATCAATCCTAAAGGAGGCAGAGCTCATGTCAGCAGGTGGACTCACCCTACTACACACAATGAAAGCAAAGCTCCCCCAATCTGAAAAAATCATTGCAGACTATATCCTTGCCCATCCTGACAAAGTCATTAAAAGCACAGTACACGAGATCAGTCAGGCAGCCGGAGCAAGCAGCTCTGCTGTCATCCGCCTTTGTAAATCTCTCGGGCTAGATGGCTATCACGATTTAAAAATGCGAATCGCTGGAGACTTGATGCACGACGATAAACAAGGCTATCGTGATATCGAACAAGATGAACCGCTTCAATCCATTATTCAAAAAACAGCAGGAAACTCGATTCAATCGATTAAGGACACCGCTTCTATTTTAAATGCAGAAGCATTAGAAAAAGCTGTTCAATTACTGCTGCATGCAAACCAAATCCATTTTATCGGCGTCGGTGCATCTGGCATCGTCGCAGCGGATGCCCAGCAGAAATTTCTCAGAATCAATTATGCAGCGACTGCCTTCACTGACATGCACATCGCATCAACGGTCATCGCAAATGCAGGAAAGAATGACATCGTGTTCGGTATATCCTTTTCAGGAGAAACGTTAGACATCATTCAAGCCCTTCAGCTCGCAAAAGACAATCAAGTGAAAATCATTGCCTTAACGCATCCTGGTCAAACAAGCGTTTCTGCCTTAAGTGATGTTCACCTATCGACGTCCGGTTCCAATGAAGCACCTTTTCGCAGTGCAGCCACTTCCTCTAGAATGGCACAGCTCTACTTAATTGATGTCTTGTTCCTCAGCTTAGCTTCCCGTCAATATGAAGAGACAGCGCAATATATTGACAAGACAAGACATGCCATCCGCTCCATGAAACGAAAATCAAAGGGGGATTCAACATGAGTCATCAAAAGAAATATCAGCAGTTGGCGAAAGACATTCTTTCTCTCTGTGGTGGTTCTGAAAACATCTCTTCCCATACACATTGTATGACGCGTCTCCGAATTACACCGATTGACAATGAACAAGTTCACATCACAGCAATTAAAGAACTCGATGGCGTCATTGGTGTCGTTGAGGCAGAAACGCTTCAAATCATTTTAGGTACAGGTGTTGTCAACCAAGTATCAAGTGCGTTTGAACAGCTGCTAAATGCCTCTGGCTCTTATGATTTAAACAATGAAGCACAAAAAAACAAGCAAGCCATTTCACAAAAGAACCGCACACCGTTCAAGCTGTTCTTACGACGGATTGCCAGCATCTTTATTCCTATCATTCCGGCACTCGTTGCATCAGGTCTTATTACAGGGATTACGAAAGCAATCGTGCAAGCAGGCTGGCTCGATGAAAAGTCTCAAGCAGCGATCATTTTAACCGTTATTGGTTCAGGCTTGTTCGCATATCTCGGTATTTTAGTCGGATCAAATGCCGCAAAGGAGTTTGGAGGCTCTCCTGCATTAGGCGCATTAGCTGGTATCCTCATTATTAACCCAGCCTCCGCAGACATTATGTTATTTGGCACAAATATTCTACCAGGCAGAGGCGGGCTCATCGGTGTTCTTCTAGCCGCCATCTTTATGGCACTTGTGGAAACCCGAATTAGACGCTTCGTCCCGCAATCACTTGATATCATCGTCACACCAACCATCACACTACTCATTACAGGCATTTTTACGTACGTTGTCTTCATGCCAGTCGGCGGATTTATATCGGATGCCATCACCTCAGGATTAACTTATCTATTAAATATGGGCGGAATCTTCGCTGGATTTGTTCTTGGTGCGACCTTCCTTCCACTTGTTGTGACAGGACTTCACCAAGGACTGACACCAATTCATATGGAACTCATTAATTCCATTGGAGATGACCCGCTTTTGCCAATTCTCGCTATGGGCGGTGCAGGACAGGTAGGTGCGGCATTCGCCATTTATATGAAAACAAAAAAGAAAAAACTCAAAAGAGCCATCGCAGGTGGACTTCCTTCAGGGATGCTCGGCATTGGTGAACCACTCATTTTCGGTGTTACACTCCCGCTGGGACGACCATTTCTCACTGCTTGTCTTGGCGCTGGAATCGGCGGCGCATTTCAAGCCTACTTCCAAATTGCAACGAAGGCGATTGGTGTATCAGGTCTCCCATTAACCTTTATTGTTCACACACATCAAATGCTTCTTTACTTAATCGGACTCTTTATTGCATATGTCGCTGGATTTATTTTCACATACTTATTTGGTTTTCATGATGATATGGCTGTTGAATTTGAGGAAAAATAAGCAATAGGAGGTCTAACTCTTGAAGAAATACTTTCTCTTAATAACAAGTCTGCTCATGCTCCTTGGATTACCCGTACAAACATTTGCAACTAGCTCCCATCCTGTATCGTCTTTGTCTAAAACAGCACCTGAAGAATATCCCGTCTTAAAAAAGGCAAAACGACCGGAACAAGCAGGTTTTTCTTCCAGGCAGCTTAGGAAGGTTGATCACATGATTCAAAACGACATCAAAGCAGGATTTCCAGGAGGCGCACTCATCATTATCAAAGACGGAAAAATCGTCCATCAAAAAGCCTATGGCTACAGGCAAAAATACGAAGGCACAACTGAACTCAAATCATATAAGAAAATGAAAAAGAATACACTGTTCGACTTAGCATCCAACACCAAAATGTATGCGACGAACTATGCCCTGCAAAAGCTCGTCTACGAGAAAAAACTGGATGTGAACGAAAAAATACAAGCCATCCTGCCAGATTTTAAAGATGAACCAGATGCAAAGGTAACCGGCAAAGATCAGCTCCGTGTAAAAGATCTTCTGACCCATTCTGCCGGGCTCCCTTCCAGTGTCTTATTTTATAGCAAAGAAGCCGCCGGCTCTTTTTTCTCTCAAGATAGAAAGACAACGATGAAATGGCTGCCGAAGGTGCCGCTGCAATACAAACCAGGCACCCAGCACATTTATAGTGACATTGATTACATGCTGTTAGGCATGATCATTGAGAAAAAAACAGGTATGCCTCTTGATCAATATGTAGAGTCGACGATCTATCGGCCGCTAGGTCTCAAACATACAATGTTCAATCCACTGCAAAAAGGATTTAAACCGAAGCATTTTGCAGCAACCGAACGTTTAGGTAATTCGCGAGATGGTGTCATTGATTTTGAAAACATTCGCAGGTACACCCTGCTAGGCGAAGTCCACGATGAGAAAGCATATTACTCAATGGCAGGTATCTCTGGTCATGCCGGACTTTTCTCTAACATGTCAGATATGGGCGTGCTGCTCCAGCTCATGCTGAACAAAGGAGGCTATGGAAAAAAAACCATCTTTGATCAAGCTTCTATCGATCTCTTTACAGCCTCTTCTGATACAAACCCAACTTACGGGCTAGGCTGGCGTAAAAACGGTCATACTGACATGGAATGGATGTTTGGAAAATATGCAAGTAACGAAGCCTATGGACATACTGGCTGGACCGGAACCATGACATTGATTGATCCAAAACATAATCTAGGTATCGTCTTGCTGACAAATAAGAAACATTCGCCTGTCGTTTCACCTGAAACCAACCCAAATCAATTTGAAGGTGACCTTTTCCCAACTGGTACTTATGGAAGCATCATGACCGCAATCTACGAATCTTTTAAGTAAAAGGAGGAATTCGATGTTAAAAGCTCTTTTCCCCGCTACTCTGGTTTTGGCCCTGCTAACCTCTTCCATTCCAACGGAAAAGGTTAGCTCTGCCCCTCTTCCAACCGCAAAACAAATGGTGCAAGACATGTCCCTGGATGAAAAGATAGGTCAAATGCTCATGCCAGACTTTCGCAATTGGCAAACAAAAGATGAATCTGCACCTACAGGCTTAACAAAGATGAATAAAGAAGTGTCCCATCTTGTTGAAAAATATCATCTAGGCGGTGTCATCTTATTTGCGGAGAATGTCGTTGATACGAAACAAACCGTCAAACTCACCCATGAATTTCAAAAAGCATCACCAAAGATTCCATTACTCATTTCAATTGATCAAGAAGGTGGAATCGTCACAAGATTACAAAAGGGAACACATTTCCCAGGAAATATGTCGATTGGTGCCTCTAGAAGTAAGAAAAATGCATACGACACAGGAAAAATCATCGGTAAAGAATTAAACGCACTAGGGATCAATACAAACTTCTCTCCTGTGCTTGATGTGAATAATAACCCAAACAACCCCGTCATTGGTGTCCGTTCCTTTAGCTCTGATCCTGCTCTTGTCACTAGGCTTGGCCTTCAAACCATGAAAGGACTTCAAAAGGAAAAAACTATTTCGACACTCAAGCATTTCCCGGGACATGGTGATACAGCTGTCGATAGTCACTACGGCTTGCCGCTCGTAGAACATGACCTAGATCGTCTTAAAAAAGTGGAGCTGTATCCGTTTCAACAAGCCATCAACGCTGGTGCGGATATGGTCATGACCGCTCATGTTCAATTCCCTGCCATTGACCACACAACGTACAAAAGCAAAAAAGATGGCGAGGACATTATGGTTCCAGCAACCTTATCGAAAAAAGTCATCACACACTTATTAAAAGAAGAGATGGGCTTTCAAGGTGTTGTGGTAACAGACGCCCTAAATATGAAAGCGATTGCAGATAACTTTGGGCAGGAAGAAGCCGTGGTGATGGCTATTAAGGCAGGTGTCGACATCGCCCTTATGCCAGCACCAGTCACCTCTCTAAAAACAGAAAAAAACCTAGAGAATGTGTTCAATGCTGTAAAACAGGCGGTTGTAAAGAAAGAAATTCCGATGTCTCAAATCAACCAATCTGTCGAAAAAATTCTTCAATTGAAAATCAAACGCGGCATCATTTCTTCCAAGAAACCCATCACCCTTGAGAAAAAAATCAAAAAAGCCACTCAAGTCGTTGGGAAAAAGTCGCACCGGAAAGCAGAACAAAAAATGGCACGTGAAGGGATCACCCTGCTTAAAAACAACGAAAAGACCTTACCATTCAAGCCTAAAAAGAATAACAAGATCTTGGTCATGGCACCTTACGAAGATCAGACAAAAGCCATGTCTGTCACAATTGACTCTCTGATCAAACAAAAAAAGATCAAGCCTGTACGTATCCAATCATATGCGTTTGCGGATAAGACCTTCACTAAAGAAACAGCCAAACTAATACAAGATGCTGACTATGTGATTACCGGCTCTTACGTTGTCCAAAATGACCCAGCTGTGAATGATGGTGTGATTGATGACAATGTACAGGACCCGAAAAAATGGGCTACTGCCTTCCCTCGTGCTGTTATGAAAGAAGCAGCAGCACAAAACAAAAAAATGGTCATCATGAGTCTAAGAAATCCTTACGATGCGGCAAATTTTGAGGAGGCTGATGCCTTACTAGCCGTTTACGGTTTTAAAGGCTACTCAAACGGGCAATTCAATCAGCCAAATATTCCTGCTGGATTAGAAGTGATATTTGGCGCTGCATCACCTAAGGGCAAATTGCCTGTGGATATCCCATCTGTCACTCATCCAAATCAAACCCTGTATCCATTCGGCTATGGACTCAACTTGAAAGGGAAACAGATCAAATAGGAGGGATTCTCTTGAAAAAAACAGCAAGCTTGATACTCGCAAGCATTCTCATTATGAGCACATTGACCGCCGCCTCCCCCGCAAACCAAGAACGAACAGATACAAAAGGAAAAAAAGCAGCGGTCAAAACAGGGATCGAAACACTACTCTCAGGCAACCTTGCATGGTTAAAAGGGAAAAGGGTCGGCCTCATTACGAACCCAACTGGTATTGATGCAAATATGAAAAGCAGTGTCGATCTCCTATTTGAGCATCCAAGTATCAAGCTTACTGCTCTATATGGACCAGAACATGGTGTGCGCGGCGATGCACAAGCAGGAGAAGGCGTCGAATCCTATACTGATGAAAAAACAGGTCTCCCTGTTTACTCTCTCTATGGAAAAACAAGAAAACCCACGCCTGACATGCTCAAAAATGTAGATGTCTTGCTGTTTGATATCCAAGATGTTGGTGCTCGTTATTACACCTATATTTACACGATGGCTTATGCGATGGAGGCCGCTAAAGAAAACAACATTCCCTTTGTTGTCCTAGACCGTCCAAACCCCATTGGCGGACTAAAAGTAGAAGGCCCTGTCTTAGAACCTGAGCACGCTTCATTTGTAGGGCTCTATCCAATACCATTAAGACATGGAATGACCACTGGTGAACTAGCAAAATTCTTTAACAAAGAGTTTCATATCAATGCTGATGTCACAGTCATCAAAATGAAAAATTGGAAGCGTTCCATGACGTTTGATGACACGAAGCTGCCGTTCGTCCTTCCTTCACCTAACATGCCGACAGTGGATAGTACCTTTGTATATCCCGCCACAGGATTAATTGAAGGAACAAATGTCTCTGAAGGCAGAGGAACAACAAAACCGTTCGAGCTCATTGGCGCTCCATATATCAATAGCAGCGAACTAGCAGATCATTTAAATCAGTTAAAACTAAAGGGTGTACAATTTAGACCAGTATCATTCACCCCCACTTTTTCTAAACATGCAGGTAAGCTATCACACGGTGTGCAGCTATACGTCACAGACAGCTCTTCATTCGAAGCGGTAAAAACAGGGTTATCCATCATCAAAGCCATACATGATTTATATCCAAAAGACTTTCAGTTCCTTCAAACAGGCAGCTTTGATAAACTCATCGGAAATGGTTGGATCAAAGAAGAAATCAATCAAGGTACTTCCGTCAAACACATCATGAAGCGCTATCATCATGACCTCAAATCGTTCGAAAAGAAACGGAAGAAATATCTCATCTATTAATTCGCAAAAAGACCTCCATCTCATAAGATGGAGGTCTTTTCATGATAAAGATTTAGTCACAGCAGGCGCCTTCAGCTCAAAACGATTGAGTAAGAAACCAAACAAGGCAGCAAGCACTTGCTGAAATAGCATGCCAATCACAACAGGGACAGCAACAGCAGGCGGGAAAAAGCTAATAGCAAGCACAGCTCCGGCACTAATATTTCTCATGCCGCCCGTATACACAATGGCCACAATCTCCCCTTGAGTACATTTCATCACCTTTCCAATCAACCATGCAAAAGCATATCCACTCATCGCAATGAAAAAGACAGTCGCTGCTTTGCTAAAAAATGCAACATCCAGTTCACGCAAATATGGGGCGACAACAGAACTGTTAATCGATACGACAACAAACAAGCCTAATTTTGAAAAAGGAGACAGGGTCTGACTAATTGTTTTCGTCACCGATGGCTTTGCATACTGGCGAACGAGCATCCCTAAAATAGAGGGCAGTACCACCATACCAAACAGCCCTTTCATGATCGCAACCATGTCCATATGGACCTGTGTACCGACGAAGAGTGACAAGCTTACTGGCACAATCAATGGCGAAAGCAATGTATCAATTAAAATGATAGATAACGTTAACCCGACATTCCCTTTATACATCGCCGCCCATATTAAACTAGAAACACCTGTTGGAATCACCATCGCAAGCGTCAAACCGGTGATCGTCATGGAATCACCCGCAAATATCAAATGCCCCGCTGACCAGGCATAAAGGGGCATCAGCACATGTAAAATCATAAACGATAAAATCAAAGGCAATGGGTGCATCACCGTATGCTTTAAAGCTGAAAAAGTAGATGACAAGCTCCCTGAAAATGTCATCATGGCAAATACCCAGGGCACCATAAACGTAAAATCCTTTAAATAGGCCGACAATAATACACCGAGTAACACACTAATGGGCGTAATAAGCGGCATCATCCGGCCGAGCACTTGGTTCAAACGCACAAGCATGCCGGCCACCTCCATCCTTCACTTTCTTACCTTTTCTATTGTAACAAACAGAAAGATCTTTTTAAGAACCATTCACCTGTTTCACAAGCTTTCGACTCGAGGTATCCATTCCAACTACGTCTACCTGTACACCAGCTGCTTGATACTTTTCCTTTACACGTTCTATCGCTGCCACGCCTGATTCATCCCATATACGCGCTTCAGACAAATCAATCACAACGGCTTGGAGATCTTTCTCCTGATGGAACGCTTGGATGAAATCAGTGACAGAAGCAAAGAAAATTTGCCCTTTAATTCGATACACCCAAATACCCGCTTGGCTTTCTGTAGAGGTAATATGAAGCTTTGATATTTTTGCTACAAAGAATATCGCACTAAGCAGCACACCTGCAAACACACCTTTTGATAAATCATGAGTCAACACCACAGTCACGACCGTGACAATCATGACAATAGAATCTGTTTTCGGATTCTTTTTTAGCTGCTGAAAGGAACTCCAATCAAATGTCCCAACGGAGACCATAATCATCACAGCCACAAGAGCAGCCATCGGAATTTGAACCACCACATCTCCGAGTACAAAAATCAGCACCATTAGAAATGCGCCCGCTACAAAGGTAGAAAGACGGCCACGCCCGCCTGCCTTCGTATTAATCACTGATTGACCAATCATCGCACAGCCAGCCATACCACCAAAGAATCCTGCAACCACATTAGCAATCCCTTGACCTCTCGCTTCCTTGTTCTTACGACTAGACGTCTCCGTCATATCATCGACAATCTGTGCAGTTAAAAGAGACTCAAGTAAACCAACCATCGCAAGTGCTAAAGAATAAGGAAAAATGATAGTAAGTGTCTCCCAGCTAAACGGTACTTGAGGAATCAGAAAAGCAGGCAAAGAACTAGGAAGCTCTCCCATATCTCCAACCGTTCTAACATCAATATGTCCAAATACAGCAATGATCGTCATGACAATAATCGCAATGAGTGGGGAAGGTATCACCTTTATCACCATCGGCAATAAATAAATAATCAACAAGGCGCCACCTGTCATGATATACATGGCCATTGATTCTCCGACGAAATGTGGAAGCTGAGCCATGAAGATCATAATAGCCAACGCATTCACAAAACCAACCATCACGGACCTCGGAATAAATTTCATCAGACGAGACACTCGGCAGAGTCCAAACACTATTTGAATCAGACCTGTTAAAATCGTAGCTGCAAACAAATATTGCAATCCATGATCGGCAACCAAATTAACCATGACCAGAGCCATAGCCCCTGTAGCGGCCGAAATCATACCTGGCCGTCCACCAACAAACGAAATCACAATTGCAATACAAAACGAAGCATACAACCCGATCTTCGGATCAACGCCCGCAATAATCGAAAACGCAATCGCCTCTGGAATTAAGGCCAGAGCCACTAAAATACCCGCAAGCACATCCTGACGCACATGCCCAAACCATTCTTGCTTTACAAATAAATCTTTCAAACCATCTACTCCTTTTTATATACATACCGAACATGGAAAAATGAGGTTAACCAAACCTGGAGATGAAGAAAAGAAAAATAAACAATGCTTCACTTTCGGGGGAAAAGAGGAACGTACAGAGTCTTTTGTTAGAGAGGATATGTCACTTTCGTAAGCATAAATAGGGTACTGTAGACCAAAACAAAAAACGGCACATGTAAAAATCTAATGCAAACCAATCCATTCGTATAGCAATCTTGTTTGTGATCCAACGTGAATGAGTTCAAATATATATGAAAACAAAAAAAGCCTTCTCATCATCGAGAAACCTTAAACATTAATCATTATAATTTAGAGGAAAGCTTCCAAGCGGGCTCGAACCGCTGACCTCTTCCTTACCATGGAAGTGCTCTACCTACTGAGCTATGGAAGCATGGCTCCGCAGGTAGGACTCGAACCTACGACCGATCGGTTAACAGCCGATAGCTCTACCACTGAGCTACTGCGGAATGATAAAGTAACTTCTTCCATTGGAAGGATATAAACAAAAAGCTTGGCGGCGTCCTACTCTCACAGGGGGAGACCCCCAACTACCATCGGCGCTGAAGAGCTTAACTTCCGTGTTCGGTATGGGAACGGGTGTGACCTCTTCGCTATCGCCACCAAACCTGATGGAGAGAATGTTCTCTCAAAACTAGATAACAATGTTCAAACTTCACATTAGAATATAGGTTAAGTCCTCGATCTATTAGTATCTGTCAGCTCCACGTGTCACCACGCTTCCACCTCAGACCTATCAACCTGAT